>NZ_BOMQ01000055.1 GCF_016862275.1 Actinoplanes nipponensis
ACTAGAGCTCGTCCCAGGGCACGGTGGCCCAGGCTGCCCGCAGCGTCTCGCCGAGCAGGCCGTCGTCCTTGAGCGGCAGCTCGTCGATGCTGGCGATCGGCCGGGCGGCCGACCGCGTGCTCACCGCGGCGGCCGCCGCGAAGCCGCTGAGCTCCTCGGCGTCCACCGGCCGCAGGCGCCACGGGATGCCGTTGATCGACATGGCGATCTGCAGCAGCACCATGGTCACCCCCCGCAGCACCGGCGCGTCCGGCCACACCACCTGGCCGCCGTCCCAGAACGCCACGTTCCACGCCGTGCCCTCCCGGACGCGCCCGTCGTGACCGACGAACAGCGCGTCGTCGAAGCCGGCCAGCCGGGCCTCGCGGAGCCGGTAGTTCAGGCCCATCGTCGCCTGGTGCTTGTGCTCGGGCAGCTCACGCTCGTAGCGCACGGTCTGCACCCGCAGCGGCGGTCCGGGCTCGGCCGGCGCCGGCTCGGAGACCGACACGAGCACGTCCGGCGGGCCCTGCACGTCCGGACCCGGCACGAAAGTCACCCGTACGGAGGCGTCCCGGACGTCGCCGAGGGCGTGCCGGATCAGCCCCAGCAGCTGGTGCTCCTCGGCCACCCCGATGCGGTGGCCGAACAGCTCCTCCGCCCCGTCGGCCAGCCGGGCCAGGTGCAGGGCCAGGCCCCGGACCCGATGGTCGCGCACCTGCAGCGAGGTGTAGTGCCCGTAGTTGAGGGTGGCGATCCGGTGCAGCTCCGCCAGGTCCGGCGGCCGACCGTTGAGCTCGGCGTTCAACACCCCACCACGCTACGGCGTCCGGGTGACCTTGATGCCGCGGCGGCGGGCCTGCGCGGCCATCGCGGCGGCGTCGGTGACGGCCGCGCCGCCGGGGTCGTTGTTGAAATAGACGTACGTCGGCACGCCGGGCAGCCGGTCCAGCCAGGTGCCCAGCGACGTCCGGCCGTACCGGGGCCACGGCTGCGCGCGTCCCTCGTGCAGTCGCAGGTAGCCGAAGTCCGCGGTGACCCACAGCGGGGTCACCGGCCGGCCCTTGCGGTCGGCCCAGCTCAGCGCCGCGTTGTGCCGGCGCAGCAGGTCCCGGACCTCGTCGGTCCACCAGGAGTCGTGCCGCGGCTCGACGGCGACCTTGACGCCCCGGGGGAACAGGCCCAGCGTCTCGTCCAGCGCGGCCACGTCGATCTTGAGGGTGGGCGGCAGCTGGAGCAGCACCGGCCCGAGCTTGTCGCCGAGCGCCTCGGCCCGGCCCAGGAACCGGGCCACCGGCTCGGCCGGCTCCCGCAGCCGCTTGATGTGGGTCAGGTAGCGGCTCATCTTGACGGCGAAGACGAAGCCGTCCGGGGTGCGCCGCCGCCACTGGGCGAACGTGTCGCGCTCGGGCAGCCGGTAGAACGCGTTGTTGACCTCGACGGTGGCGAAGGACTCGGCGTACCTCTCCAGCCAGAGCCGCTGCGGCAGCTTCGGCGGGTACAACCGGTCCTCGCCCCGCCAGTCCTTGTACTGCCAGCCCGAGGTCCCCATCACCAGCACGGCGTGGTGTTACCCGCGTCGCGCCCCGGTTAGACGTGATCCACGAAGGGTACGAGCAGATCTCAACCTGACGAAGGAGCTTTCATGCGACTCAGCGACGAGGACATCACCGGCGGCAGCGGCGTCTCGGGCGAGGGTGTGGCCGACGGCGGCGCCAACCCGAACGGTCACGACGGTGGCGCGGACGGCGGCGCGGGCGAGGGCCCGGCCGACGGCGGCGCGAACCCGGCCGGCCACGACGGCGGCGCCGACGGCAGCGCCTCCTGAGGCTGAAGCCATGACGAACCACACGCCGGGCGGCAGCGAGGACCGCCCGGCTCTGGCCCGGGCGGTCGCCGTCGACCCGGCGAAGTTCGCCGAGGCCTACTGGGGACGCCAGCCGCTGCTCACCCGGGCCGACGAGCTGGCCGGCCCGGACGGCTTCACCGACCTGCTGTCGGTGGACGCGGTCGACGAGCTGCTGAGCGAGCGCGGGCTGCGGACGCCGTTCCTGCGGGTGGCCGACCGGGGCACGGTGCTGCCCGCCTCGGCCTTCACCGGCAGCGGCGGCGCCGGCGCCGAGGTCGGCGACCAGGTGATCGACGACAAGGTGCTGCGCCTGTACGCCGACGGCGCCACCCTGGTGCTGCAGGGCCTGCACCGGATCTGGCCGCCCCTGACCGACTACGCCCGCCGGCTCGGCGCCGAGCTGCGGCAGCCGCTGCAGGTCAACGCCTACCTGACGCCGGCCGGCAACAAGGGTTTCGCCACCCACTACGACACCCACGACGTCTTCGTGCTGCAGGTGGACGGCACCAAGCGCTGGCGCATCCACGAGCCCGTGCTGCCCGAGCCGCTCGAACGCCAGGCCTGGGGCGGCCACGCGGACGAGGTGGGCGCGGTGGCCGACGGCCCGGCGGCGCTGGACGTCGTGCTGGCCCCCGGCGACGCGCTCTACCTGCCCCGCGGCTGGCTGCACTCGGCGCAGGCGCAGGGCGAGCGGTCGCTGCACCTGACCTTCGGCGTGCGCGCGCTGACCCGGTACGCGCTGGTGGAGGAGCTGCTCCGGCTGGCCGCCGAGGACCGGCGGCTGCGCGCCACCCTGCCGTACGCGATGGACGTCGCCGACCCGGAGGCGGTCGCGCCGGAACTCGCCGAGACGGTCGAGGCCCTGCGCGACTGGCTGCTCACCGCCGACCCGGCCACCGTGGCGGCCCGCCTGCGCGACCGGGCCTGGCCCGCGCAGCGTCCGGCCCCGCTCCGGCCGCTGGCCCAGCTCTCCTTCGCCGAGCGGCTCGGCCCGGACGACCGCATCACGGTCCGCGACGGCCTGCGCTGGCAGCTGCACGAGGACGGCCCGGAGCACGTGCTGCTCCGGCTGACCGGGCGCACGCTGCGGTTCCCGGCCTTCTGCGCGCCGGCCGTGCGGACCGCTCTGGACGGCGCGCCGCACCGTGTCGGCGACCTGCCGGGCCTGGACGACGACGAGGACCGCCTGGTCCTGGCCCGCCGCCTGCTCCGCGAAGCCCTGGCCGTCCCCGCCTGACCGCCGCCGCCCGCCCGACCCGCCGCCGCCCGCCGGCCGATGCCTCCGGCACGGCCGCGGATCGGCCCGGCTCCGCGCCGCGGGCGGGGCGGCCGGGGTCAGGTCGCGGCGCCGCCCCGGGCCAGGGCCAGCACCAGCCCGGCGGCGATCAGGCCGGCGATCAGCACGGTCGCCACCGCGGACGGGTCGAGCTGCACGCCGTTGCGGTCGGCCACCCGCTTCGCGCCGATCACGGCCAGGATCGGGCCCAGCAGCGCCACGACCAGCGCCACCACCGGCAGCGCGGCCGCCCAGTCACCACCGGCCTGCCGGCCCGCCCAGCGCAGCGTCGACCACGCCGCCACCCCGGCCGCCCCGCCCAGCGCGCCGAGCACGACGTACACCAGCGAGGCGCCCCGGGTCGGCTTGCGCGGCGCGGGCTTCCACGCCGCCGTGGCCTCGGCCTCCTTGAGGTAGTCGTCCGCGTCGCGGTCCCGCTGGCGCGGCACGGCCGGCTGGGGCGCGTGCGCGCCGAACCGCTCGGCCACCCGGCCCACCTTGTGCGCGAACTCCGCCCACAGCACCGCCGACCGGGCGTCGACCTCCTCGCGGTCGCGCTGCGCCGCCCGCCACGCCGCCTGCGTCTCGCGGATGCGCTCGTCGGCCGCGCGCACCGCCTCGTCGGCCTCCCGCGCGCGGCTGTCGTGCCAGGCGTGCGCCTCGGCCCGGTGCGCGGCGGCCTCGTCGTCGAGTTGGGTCAGCTTCCGCACGACGCCGCGGTAGTCGGGCGTGCGCCGCTCGACCGTGCCGTCGTTCTCCGGCCCCGTCATGACGGCCCGTACGGGATGATCACCTCGGCGCCGCGGTGCACCGAGCGGTCGAAGTGCAGCGCCCGCCAGGGCCGCGGATACCAGTTCGGCGAACCGTGCCCCGGGTAGTACGGCGACAGCTCACTGCCGTGCACGTCCAGCGCCACCCACGCTCCCACCGTGTCGGTCCTGGTGCCCTGGCCGCCCAGGGTGTCGCGCAGCAGGGCCGCCCCGCGCCACCAGCCGATCAGGTGGATGCGCCGCTCCGGCCCCTGCCGCATGATCCGCCGCAGCAGCTCGCTCGTGCCCCCGGGCGCCGCGTCGACCGCGTACAGCAGCAGGAACCACGGCTTGTCGGCCGCCGAGCCGAACTCGGCCCGCTCGGCCGCGCCCTCCAGCAGGACGTCGATGTTGTCGTTGTCGAAGTAGCCCGTCTCCGCCGGCAGGTACGCCTTCAGCGCGTCGACCGCCGCGCCGGCGTCGGTGTCCAGGCAGGCCACGGAGAACTGCGCCGCGCCCGGCGTGAACTGGGCGGCCAGCGACCGCGCGGCCGTGCCCAGCACCGCGCAGGCCTCGTCGACCCGGGTGCCGAGCACCGCGATGGTGCGGCCCGGCGCCCGGCGCAGCACCGTCTGCGCCGACCGGGAGGCGACGTCGATCGTCTCGCCGAGCAGCACCACCGGGGCGGGCACCGTGTCGGCCGGGGTGAACGTGCGGAACTCGGGGCTGTCCTCCAGCCGGGGGATGGCGTCGCCGTCGAAGAGCCGCGGGGCGCTCAGCTCCGGCGGCCGGTGCCGCCACAGCCGGTGCTGCAGTTCGCTCCAGCGTTCCCGGTTGCCGGCGTCGGGCACCCGGACCACCCGGTTCGCCTCGATCGCGCCCGAGTCGGCGTTGACCACCGCGTGGTAGCGCGGCAGCGAGTCCGCCGCCTGGTTGGTCTCCGCCAGCACCCGGCGGGCCCGGGGCAGCGCGATCCGCAGCGAGAACTGGGCGACCAGCGCCGGCCGGCCCCACAGCGCCTCGATGCCGGAGACGTCCTGGCTGGCCAGCACGAGGTGGATGCCCTGCGAGCGGCCGCGCCGGGCCAGGTCCTCGAGCAGGTCCACGGCCTCGGCGGCCACCGCGTCGCGGCCGGAGAGCAGCACCTGGAACTCGTCGACCACGGCCACGATCCGCGGCCAGGAGCCCGCCGGGTCCTCGGCGCGCAGCTCGGCCAGGTTGGTGACCTCGTGCCGCTTGGCCGCGTCGGCCCGGCTGCGCAGCTCGGCGCCGAGGAAGCGCAGCAGGGCCAGGCCGAACTCGCGGTCGGTGTTGACGTTCACCCCGACCAGCCGGACGTGCGGCAGCCAGCTCGGGTCCCGCCGGCCCGGCGCGAACCGGGCGAACGACACGCCCTCCTTGAAGTCGAGCAGGTAGAACGCCAGCTCGGCGGGGGAGTAGCGGGCGGCCAGCGCGCCCATCCAGGCGTAGATCAGGTTGGTCTTGCCGGTGCCCGACGGGCCGGCGATCAGGGCGTGCGGCGGGTAGTCGCTCAGCGTCACGAGCACGGGGGCGCCCTGCGGGCTGTCGCCGAGCGGCGCGGTCAGCGCCCGCGCCGAGCTCTGCTGCCACTCGTGCTCCGGCAGCAGGCTGTCCAGCGCGACGGGGGCCGGCCCGGCGGCGACCTCGTCGGCGATCTGCCGGGCGGTGCGGGTGATCACGGACGCCGGCGGACCCGCGTCCAGGCACACCGGCAGATCTCCGCACCCGCTGAGCCGCGCGGCGTCGCCCTCGGCCGCGCTGACCACCTCGATGCCGGCGGCGGGCCGCACCGGGAGACCTCTGATGATCAGGTGTACGCCGCAGGCGGCGCCCGTGCGCAGCAGCCTGTCCAGCTGGCCCCGCTCGTGCCGGGACAGTTCGTCGGCGCGCCCGGCGCCGAGCAGGATGGCCACCCGCCACGGCTCGGGCCGCCGGCCGGTGGCGGCGGCGAGTTCGCGCAGCGACGAGTGCTCGCCGGCCAGCACGGTCTCGTTGATCCGCCGGACGTGGTCGACGAGCTCGTCCAGCAGCGCCGGCAGCCCGCCCGGCCCGACGAAGCTCAGCACCCCGGCCGGCGCCAGCGGGGCGAACCCGGCCAGGCCGCCGCCGAGCTGCTCCGGGTCGTACCCGGTGAGCCGCACCCGGCCCGCCTGCGCGCCGCCCAGCGCGCGCAGCAGCAGGCCGGCGACGACGTCGTCGCCGATGCGCGCGTCGCCCTCGACCACCACGTGCCCGTGGTCGAGCAGCGGCGCCAGCGCCGGGACCTCCCCGTCGTACGGCAGCAGCAGCCGGCCCACCCGCAGCTCCGGCGCCGGGGCCTGGGTGCCGGCGGGGGTGGGCCGCCACCGGTCCCACGGCAGGCCCGCGGCGCCGGGCGCGGCCGCCAGGGCCGTCTCGGCGGCCGCGCCGGCCAGCGCGGCCAGGTCCCGTTCGTGTTGCTCGTCGATCTCGTGCAGCCGCTTGTCGCGCTGCTCGGCCAGCCGCCGCCGGCGTTCGCGGGCGGCCGCGACCACCCGGGCGCGCCGGGTCACCGCCTGCTCGTAGGCGTTCTGCGCGGCTTCCAGGGCGTCCTCGGCCGCGCCGAGCGCGTGCGACAGTGCGGCCCGGACCTCGACGACCTGTTGCGCCCTGGAGTCAGGCATCGACGCCGCGGGATCGCAACGGCTCGGGGGCGCCCGGGTCGAGCGTCGCCGGATCGCGGCCCAGGCGGGCCAGCAGCACCCCGGTCAGCACGCTGGCCGTGACCGCCGAGTCGGCCGGGTGCGCGGGCGGCTGCTCGGGCGGGGGCGTGCGGCAGATGCGGGCCAGCAGCGCGTCCAGCACCGCGGGCGGCGTGCCGGGCAGCAGCGACCTGACCCGGCCGCCGGCGGCGCCGCGCAGCCGCGGCAGGTCGTCCGGCCCGGGCTCGTGGCCCAGCAGGTCGCCGGCCAGGCGGTGCAGCACCGGCGGAGTGACCGCGGACAGCCCGAGCCCGGTGGCCGCGTTGACGTCGTGCAGGTCCCGGCCGAGCCGCGCGCGGTCGCCCGAGCGCACCCCGGCGGCCACCTTGCGCAGCAGCTCGGCGGTGTCGGCCGGGCGTTCCGGGGAGGCGCCGTTCTCCCGGGGCGGGGGCGGCGCCTCGCCGGTCAGCTTCTCGACCCGCTCGCGCCACCAGGGGCCCAGCTTCTCCGGCGGGGGCCGGTGGTGCTGCTCGCCGGGCGGCCCGGCCGGCTCGTCCGGCTGCTTCTGCTTCGCCAGGCCGGCCTTCCAGTCGCGGTCCGGCGGCGCGCTCGCGTCCGCGGCCAGCCCCAGCGCCGCCAGGTACGCCGCGATCGCGTCCTGGGCCAGCCGCAGGGCCGCCGCGGCGTGCTCGGCGTGCTCGGTGGCGTTGCCGAGCTGCGGCACGCCGATCGGGTCGACCGAGGTCTGGCGCACCCAGTTCAGCAGCTCGGTGGCGGTGCGCAGGCGTTCCATGGCCACCGACACCAGGCCGGTGGGCAGCTCGTCGGACGTGGCCCTGAGCTGGGCGCCGAGTTCCTGCAGGAGCGACATCGCGTTACAGCGTCGCCGTGTAGGTCTGCGCCTGCTCGACCGCGAGCAGCGTGGCGCCCAGGCACTCCTCGAGCTGCTGATCGGCCTGGGACAGCGAGGCGTGGGCGGCGCCGACGGCGTCGTTGACGCTGCCGTCGAGGGCCGCGGCCAGGCTCTGCTGGGCCTCACCCAGCTTCTCCCGGGCCGCCTGTATCGCTGCCTGACCCTCCGTGACCTGCTGGAGCGCGGCATCGACGGCCGCTCTGACCTCGGCGACGCTGGCCACCCGGGCAGCCTCCTGGGAATAGGTAGCACCTTGCTAGGAGTCACCTTAGCTGTCCGCGATGCGTCGGTCGTGTCCGCGTGCCCGTTTCCGCGCGAGCCGCCTGCCGGGCCGCGCCGTCGCCCGGGCGGGACGGCGGACGGGTGCGCCGCCGGCCTCAGCGGGGACGCTGGACGGGTGCGCCGCCGGCCTCAGTGGGGGACGCTGGACGGGTACGCCACCGGCCTCAGCGGGGGACGCTGGACGGGCCGCGTACCCCGGCGCCCAGCGCGGTGACCCGGTCGCGCAGGCCGCGGTCGGCGGTCACCACGACGACCGCACGACCGGCGCCCTCGGCGGCGACCAGGGCCACGATCGCGTCGTCGCCGGAGCCGGCCGCGCGCTCGACGCGTACCCCCGGCACGGCCGGCACGTCGCGGGCCCGGCCCTCCACGACCAGCACGACCTCGACCGGCCCGGGAAGACCCGGCAGGCCGGTGTCGGCGACCCCGGTGAGGCCGTCGCGCAGGCGCGCGGTGGCCGCGGCGCGGTCCCGCCACCAACCGTCCGGCTTGGAGCCGACCACGTTGGCGGCGTCGACGACCAGCAGCGGGACGTTCATGCAAGGAGCGTCCCACACCGGAATCAGACGCTTGTCCCAGCCGCTGACCGGTCTGGTTCGCCCGCTTCTTCTTCGCGGCGGCCGAGCCACGACGGGCCGCCGCCCGGATCGACATCACCCGCTTCCTGAGCGCGGACGCCCCGCGAGGTCCTGTCCGCCGCCGCCCGCCGCCGCCCGCCGCCGCCCGGCCGCCGGCCGCCCGCCGGCCCGCCGCCGCCTGCCCGCCGCCCGCCCGCCGGGCCGTGGAGCCGGCGCCGGCCGGCATCGGCGTGGCCGACCTCGACACCGAGCATCTGCTCTGGGCCGTGCTCCAGCTCCCGGCCCAGCAGGCCCAGGTCCGCCGGGTCGGCACCGACCCGGACGCCCTGCTCGCCGAGCCCGGCGGCCCGTCCCGCGTGCCCGGTGCCCTGCTGCCCGACCGGACCGCGCTGACCCACGCGACCAAGCTCGCGCTGCTGGAGAGCCTGCAGCTCCCGCGCGCGCTGGGCGCCTCCTACGTGGGCCCCGAGCACGTCCTGATGACGCCGGACCTCACCCGGACTCGACGGCCGGCTGCTCGCCGGGCCGATCGACCCGCGCACGCCGCAGCCGGCCGAGCCGCAGCCGGCCGAGCCGCAGCCGGCCGAGCCGCAGCCGGCCGAGCCACAGCCGACCGAGCCACAGCCGGGCCGGGGCGGCCCGGCCGGGAGCGGCGGCGAGCCCGGCAGCCCGTCCACGCTGGAGCAGTGGGGCGTCGACCTGACCGGGCCGGCCCGGCGCGGCGAGATCGACCCGGTCATCGGCCGGGCCGACGAGATCGGGCAGGCCGTCGAGATCCTGTCGCGGCGCCCCAAGAACGCCGGACCGTGAGCTGCAGGAAAAGCTCGACCGGCGGCTGCGTGAACAGCTGCGCCCGGCCAGACGGTACGGGCGGACGCGGTGGACGGTCAGCCGGCCTCCGCGGTCGGGTCGGCGGCCACCGCCTGATCCGGGAAACGTGCAGCCCCGGCTCCGCAGGGAGCCGGGGCGTTCCTCACGCCGCGGCCAGCTGGGCCCCGCCGAGCTGCGGGTAGTCCACCAGCCATTCGATGTAGAGGGGGTTGCGGGCCACCACCTCGTGGTACGCCTCGCCGGCCATGCCCATGAGCCGGGGCGCGACCCGGGCGGCGGGGCTGTCCGGGTGCCAGCCGAGCACCTGGCGCCAGCGCAGCGGCGCGCCCTGCAGCGGGCGGTGGGTGAGCCCGGCGGGTGGCCGGAACGTGGGCTGGCACAGCGCCAGCGCCAGCCCGGACTCCACCATGTCCACGCAGCCGCGGATGTCGGTCTCCAGCACCCGGCGCGGGGTGAACCCGGCCCGGGCGCAGGCGGCCGCGAAGCAGTCGGCGAAGCAGCCGTCGCCGGTGCCGGCCACCCACTGCTCGTCGGCCAGCTCGGACAGGTCCACGTCGACGCCCTTGGCCGCGGAGTGGTCCTCCGGCATGAGCACGCACACCGCGTCGACCGCGATGGTCTGCCACACCATGCCGTAGTCGGCCGAGGGGATGGCGTCGCCGCAGACGCCGACCTGCGCGTAGTCGAGCTTGCCGGCCAGCACCATGCCGCACAGCTCCTCCACGTAGTACGACGCGTGGGTGCTGATCTGGGCGTCCGGCTGGGCCTCGGAGAGCCGGTGCACCATGCCGCCGATGACCGGGCCGCCGATCGCCCCGATCCGGTAGCGGGTCATCACGTTCTCGTCCGTGCCCGACCCGGCCAGTCGGGCCGCCTCGTCCTGCAGGCCCTTCATGGCCGGCAGCAGCACCCGGGCCCGGGAGAGCACCAGCTCACCCAGCGCCGTCGGCCGGGCGCCACGCCGGTCCCGCTCGAAGAGCGGCCCACCCAGGGTCCGCTCGATGCGTTGCAGCTGGGCGGTCAACGCCGGCTGGGCGAGGCCCAGCAGCGAGGCCGCCTTCGTCACGCTGCCCGTCTCCGCGATGGCACAGACCACCTTGAGATGCCGCAGCTCCAGGTTCATAGCGTGACGGTAGGACGTTCGCGGGATATCGGCTAGACCTTCGGCCAGCCAAAGATCCTCCACTTGTGACAAATAGGTTAACCAAAAGGGCAGAAGCAGCTAACCCGTGCACCCTTACCCGTGCGTAGAGTGAGGTTGCTTTCGCTATGAGTGAAATTTGCCGTCCACTTTGTGCTTTCTTCAGAGATCCCGGGGGTACGTCGTCCGCCGGCTGATCATGTCGCGCATCTTGTCCACCACGGCCACCGCGGGGTCCACCACCTTGTTCCACGGCGGCGTGGCCGGGGTGGACGGATGCGGCCGGGTCGGCGCCGCCTCCTCGGCCAGCTCCACCCGGTTGCCCAGCCGGACCAGATCCTCCACCGGGGCCATCCGCAGCAGCAGCGGCAGCAGCTCGGACGATGCCGCGTCCGCGTGCCGGGTCAGCCGCCGGCACACGTCGCCGGCACGCTCCGCCCGGTTCCCGTCGTCCGCGGCCTCCAGCAGCCGCAGCGCCTCCAGCAACGCCCGGTCCTCGGCGATCTCCCGGTCCACCAGCGCGTAGCCGTCCGGCACCGTCGAGCGCACCGCGGGATAGAGGTACTGCTCCTCGGCGGACAGGTGGCGCGACAGCTCCGCGCTGATCACCTGGGCGATGCTGCGGCGGCGCGCGGCGTCGGTCGCCTCGCCGGTGAGCTCCGCGCAGAGGTCGAGCAGCTCGCGGTGCTGCCGGCTGACGAGGTCGACGACGTTGGGGCCGGTCGTCTCACCGCCCACGGGCGGCAGGGGCGGCAACGGTACGGACACTCTGCTTCCTCTCCACGGTGCGCAAGGTCGCGCCGGTCTTACCCGTACCTGATCTCCCGCCAAACGCCGCCCGGGCTGAGCTGGTAAGAAGAGCGCATGGAACCTCTCTCCGCCGCCGACGAGGTCGTCGACATCTGCCGCGACCTGCTCCGGATCGACACCAGCAACACCGGCGATCCGCGCACCACCGTCGGCGAGCGCGTCGCCGCGGAGTACGTCGCGGCGCAGCTCAGCGAGGCCGGCATCGCCGTCGAGCTGCACGAGTCCGCGCCCCGGCGGGCCAACCTGGTGGCCCGCATCCCCGGCGCCGACCGCAGCCGCGGCGCGCTTCTCGTGCACGGCCACCTCGACGTCGTCCCGGCCGACGCCAGCGAGTGGTCGGTGCCGCCGTTCTCCGGCGAGGAGAAGGACGGCTACCTCTGGGGCCGCGGCGCGATCGACATGAAGGACTTCGACGCGATGACCCTCGCCGTGGTCCGCGGCTGGCAGCGCACCGGCTACGTGCCCCCGCGCGACATCGTGCTGGCCTACACCGCCGACGAGGAGGCGGGCATGGAGTACGGCTCGCAGTTCCTGGTCCGCGAGCACGCCGACCTGTTCGAGGGCTGCACCGAGGCCATCGGCGAGGTCGGCGGCTTCTCCTACACGGTCAACGACGACCTGCGGCTCTACCTGGTCGAGACCGCCGAGAAGGGCATCGACTGGCTGCGGCTGCACGCCAAGGGCCGGCCCGGGCACGGCTCCTTCGTGCACGACGACAACGCGGTCACCGCGCTCGCCGAGGCCGTCGCCGCGGTCGGCCGGCACCGGTTCCCGATGGTCGTCACACCCACCGTGCGGGCCTTCCTCGAGCAGGTCTCCGAGGCGCTCGGCATAGAGCTCGACCCCGACGAGCCGGAACTGGCCATCGCCAAGCTCGGCCCGATCGCCAACCTGATCGGCGCGACCGTGCGCAACACCGCCAACCCGACCCGGCTGGAGGCCGGATACAAGGACAACGTCATCCCCGGCAAGGCGTCCGCCACCATCGACTGCCGCACCCTGCCCGGCCAGGCCGAGATCTTCCTTGACCAGCTGCGCCAGGTGATCGGCCCGGACATCGAGATCGAGCACGTCTCGCGGCAGGAGGCGCTGGAGACCGGCTTCGACGGCGCGCTGGTCGAGGCCATGGGCGCCGCGCTGCGGGCCGAGGACCCGGGCGCCCGCACGGTGCCGTACATGCTCTCCGGCGGCACCGACGCCAAGGCGTTCAGCACGCTGGGCATCCGCTGCTTCGGCTTCGCGCCGCTGAAACTGCCCGCCGACCTCAACTTCTCCGCGCTGTTCCACGGCGTGGACGAGCGGGTCCCGGTGGAGGGACTACAGTTCGGCGTGCGTGTGCTCGACCGACTGCTGCAGGCGAGCTGATGAGAGGACTTTTCACACCATGACCGACCAGCACGCGGACCTCGACGCCGCCCTCGAGCGCGTCATCGAGGCCGCGAAAGCCCACCTGGCGGCGGTCAAGGCCGCCCAGGGGCGGGTGGACGACGACGACGTGTGGCAGGCGTACGTCCACCTCAACAACACCTCCTTCGCGTACGACGAGCAGCTGCTCGAGGCGTACGGCGAGGTCACGCCGTGGGACGTCGAATCGATCGACCCCGACGAGGCCGACCAGCGCTTCGGCGGCGGCCTCGGCGGCCTGGACGGCGCCGGCGCCGACCCGCACCCGCGGGTGATCTCGGTGCGCCAGCGCCGCGACTACCGGGTGCCCAGCGTCGCCGCGCTGCTGCGGGTGGCCGACGCCGCCCGCCGCAACCTGGTGCCGGCCGACGAGGAGGCCGGCGAGGTCGAGTCCGTCGGCGAGGCCGTGCTGGAGCTGCTCCAGGCCGGCGACGGCTCGCTCGCCTCGCTGGACGTGCCCGAGCTGGAGCCGCTCGACGGCCTGCTCACCGTCAGCGAGGTCACCGAGCCGCTCGACCTCGAGGCGTTCGAGGACGAGGACGGCGCCGGACCGTTCGCCCCGGCCCCGGACGACCAGCTGGTCGGCCGCCTGGACGAGCACCCCTTCACCGAGGACGAGGAAGACGAGCACGCCGGTCACAACCACTGAGTTGGACAGGGCGACAGCCGCCCGCCTCGATGAGGCGGGCGGCTGCTCCATGTCCGTGGCTATGTGATGAGGCCGGGCTGCAGGTTGCTCTGGACCTTGCGGCGGAGCATCACCTGCCTGGTCCCGTCCCGGAAGAGCTGGACGCGGGCCAGCTCCCATCCCGAGAACTCGGCCTGGATCGCCAGTTGCGCCGCGGCGGTCAAGCGATCGACATTCGATGGCAACCGGAGCGGCGCGTACTCGTAGTCCATGCGTCCTAATATGCCCCTGCGCCAGGCATGTCACCAGCCCCCGGGCCGGTCAGGCCCTCCCGTTCCGGGTAGCCGACCGGCACGGCCGACACGTCGTCCAGCGCGTCGGCGATCTCGCCCGGCAGGACCAGTTCCTCGCTCTGCAGGGCGCCCTGCAGCTGCCCGGCCGTGCGCGCGCCCAGGATCGGGGCGACCACCCCGGGCCGGTCGCGGATCCAGGCCAGCGCCACCTCCAGCGGCGACACCCCCAGCCCCCCGGCCGCGATGACCACCGCCTCGACGATGCTCGAGCTGCGCGGCTCCAGGTACGTCCGCACGAACGGCGCCAGGTGCTCGGTGGCCGCCCGCGAGTCCAGCGGCCGGCCGTTGCGGTACTTGCCGGTCAGCACCCCGCGGCCCAGCGGCGACCACGGCAGCACGCCGATGCCCAGCGCCGCGGCGGCCGGCAGCACCTCGCGCTCGATGCCGCGTTCCAGCAGCGAGTACTCCACCTGGGTGGCGACGATGGGGGCCCGGGTGGGAAACGCCTGCTGCCAGGCGGCGGCCCGCGCGGTCTGCCAGCCGGCGAAGTTGGACACCCCGACGTAGCGGACCCGGCCGCTGTTCACCGCGTGGTCCAGCGCCGACAGCGTCTCCTCCAGCGGGGTCTGCGGGTCGTAGCCGTGCACCTGCCACAGGTCCACGTAGTCGGTGCCGAGCCGGCGCAGCGACGCGTCCAGGGTGCGCAGCAGGTGGCCGCGGGAGCTGTCGCGGCGGCGGTGGCCGTACCCGCCGAGGCCGGCCTTGGTGGCGATCAGCACCTCGTCGCGGGGCACCAGGTGGTCGATCAGCGAGCCGATCACCGTCTCGGCGTCGCCGTCGCCGTACACGTCGGCGGTGTCCAGCAGCGTGCCGCCGGCCTCCAGATAGAGCTTGAGCTGGGCGGCCGCGTCGTCGGGGTCGGTGTCCCGGCCCCACGTCATGGTGCCGAGGGCGAGCCGCGAGACCGCCAGCCCGCTTCGGCCGAGCGGTCGCTGTTGCATGGGTGAACCTTATTCAGACACGCCCGGCCGCGAAACGCTCCCGGCAGCTCAATAGGGCGGCGATCGGTCGGGTACGCGACCCAAGTCCGTAAAGATCACTGAGCGTGTTCGCCTAGGCTTCGTAGCGCGGAGCATCGGTGCTCCCGCGCAGAACCGGGAGGACCCGTGCGGCTCGGACTCAGCCTCGGATACCAGACATCGTGGACCACACCCGCGGACCATCTCGCCATGGCCCAGGAGGCCGATCGGCTCGGCTACTCGGTGGTGTGGGCGGCGGAGGCGTACGGCTCGGACTCGCCGACCATGCTGGCCTGGATCGCCGGCCAGACCACCGCGATCGACGTCGGCGCCGCCGTCATGCAGATCCCGGCGCGCAGCCCGGCGATGACCGCGATGACCGCCGCGACCATCGACACGCTGTCCGGCGGCCGGTTCCGGCTGGGCCTGGGCGTGTCCGGGCCGCAGGTCTCCGAGGGCTGGCACGGCGTGCGCTTCGGCAAGCCGCTGGGCCGCACCCGCGAGTACGTCGACATCGTCAAGCTGGCCATCGCCCGCAAGCCGGTGGCCTACGACGGCGAGCACTACACGCTGCCGCTGCCGGACGGCCCGGGCAAGGCGCTGCGGCTGGGCTTCCACCCGCCGCGCGAGCACATCCCGATCTACCTGGCCGCGGTCGGCCCGAAGAACCTGGAGCTGGCCGGCGAGATCGCGGACGGCTGGCTGGCCATCTTCTACGCGCCCGACGCGGCGGGGGAGTACCTCCAGCACATCGAGCGCGGCCGGGCCCGCGGCGGCGCCGGGCTGACCGGCTTCGACGTCGCGCCCACCGTGCCGGTGGTGATCGGCGACGACATCGCGGCCGGCGCCGACCAGGTCCGGCCGTACGCGGCGCTGTACGTCGGCGGCATGGGCAGCCGCGAGCAGAACTTCTACAACCAGCTCGCCGTCCGGATGGGCTACGCCGACGCCGCCAAGCAGGTCCAGGACCTCTACCTGGACCGCAAGCCGCGCGAGGCGGCGGCCGCGATCCCGCAGGACTTCATCACCCGGACGTCCATGGTGGGCCCGAAGGAGCGGATCACCGAACGGATCCGCGAGTACGCGGCGGCCGGCGTCGGCACGCTCTCGATCAGCCCGTACGTGGGCGATCTGGAGAGCGGCATCGCCACGCTGCGCACCGTCGCGGAGGCGTTCGAGGCGTCGGGCGTGGCCGAGTAGCCGTGGCCACCGTCCTGCTGCTCCGCCACGGGCGGACCACCGCCAACGCCACCGGCGAGCTCGCCGGCCGGCTCCCGGTCGAGCTCGACGAGGCCGGCCGGGGCCAGGCCCAGCGGGTCGGCGAGCGGCTGCGCAAGCTGCCGTTCGCCGCCGTGGTGACCAGCCCGCTCGTCCGCTGCCGGCAGACCCTGGAGCTGGCCCTGCCCGACATCGTGCCGGAGGTCGACGAGGGCCTGATCGAGTGCGGTTACGGCGACTGGGAGGGCCGCCCGCTCAAGGAGCTGACCGGCGAGCCGCTGTGGCCGGTCGTGCAGCAGCATCCCAGCGCGGCCGTGTTCCCGAACGGCGAGGCGATGGCGGCCATGTCGGCGCGCGCGGTGGCCACGATCCGCCGCTGGGACGCGCACGTCACCGCCACGCACGGCCCGGAGGCGCTGTGGCTGGCGTGCAGCCACGGCGATGTGATCAAGGCCATCGTGGCCGACGCGATGGGGCTGCACCTCGACGAGTTCCAGCGCCTGGTGGCCGATCCGGCCTCGGTGAGCGTCATCCGCTACACCCCGACCCGGCCGTTCCTGGTGCGGCTCAACGACACCGCCGACCTGTCGGCGCTGATTCCCCCGAAGCCCGCCGAGGGCGCGCTGCCCGAGTCCGACGCGGCCGTGGGCGGGGGCGCGGGCGGCGGCGCGTGAGTACGGCCGGTAACCGGCGTGTTACCACAGCGTGCGCGTGCTTTGCGCCCTCGGCGAACCGCGCCCGTGGGCTGAGCGATCGCGCACGCGGGCGGATAGGGTCGAACCCATGACCCACCAGGTGCATGCCTTCGAGCCGCCGGAGCGGTTCGTCGCCGGGACGGTGGGCGAGCCGGGGGACCGGACATTCTTCCTCCAGGCCCGCGGTGGCGGCCGGGTGGTCAGCGTGGCGCTGGAGAAGGTCCAGGTGTCGCTGCTCGCCGAGAAGCTCGAGGAGCTGCTCACCGAGGCCAGCCGCCGGTTCGGCGTCGACCTGCCCGAGGCCCCCGTGCTCGCGATCAACGACAACGAACCGCTGGACACCCCCGTCGACGAGGAGTTCCGGGTCGGCACGCTGGGGCTGGCGTTCGACGTCGACACCACCACGGTCGTCATCGAGGCCATCGAGGCCGGCGAGGGCGACGCGGAGGTCGAGCTCGACGAGGACGACGAGGACGACGACGACCCGGTCGCCGACGACGACGAGGACGACGAGCCCGACGACGACCTCGACCGGCTGCGCGTACGGCTGACCCCCGAGGCGACCCGCGCGTTCATCGACCGGGCCCGGCGCGTGGTCGCGGCCGGCCGGCCGCCGTGCCCGCTGTGCGGCCAGCCGCTCGACCCGGCCGGCCACCTCTGCCCCCGGCACAACGGCTACCACCGGTGACGACGGAGCCGGCCAGCGTGCTCGCCGAGTCCGAGGCCCTGGAGCTGCTCGCCCGCGGCGAGCTGGAGCTGGAGGGCCGGCTCGTCGACGCCTCCAACACCACCCTGCGCGCCGAGATCACCCTGGACGGCGTCACCCGCCGCTGCGTCTACAAGCCGGTGCGCGGCGAGCGCCCGCTGTGGGATTTCCCCGACGGCACGCTGGCGGGGCGCGAGGTGTCAGCGTTCCTGGTCTCCCAGGCGACCGGCTGGGGGCTGGTGCCACCGACCATCCTGCGCGACGGGCCGCTGGGTCCGGGCGCCTGCCAGCTGTGGATCGACGAGCCGGAGGACGCCGAGTCGCTGATCGGCTTCGTCCCGGCGTACGACGTGCCGCCGGGCTGGTTCGCGGTGGCGGCGGCCCGCGACGAGGACGGCGACGCGTACGCGCTGGCCCACGCCGACGACCCGCGGCTGTCGCGCCTCGCGGTCCTGGACGCGGTGATCAACAACGCCGACCGCAAGGGCGGCCACGTGCTGTACGCCCCTGACGGCCGCATCCACGGCGTCGACCACGGCGTGTGCTTCCACGTGGAGAACAAGCTCCGCACGGTGCTCTGGGGCTGGACGGGCCGGCCGATCCCGGCCGAGTCGGTCGAGGTGCTCGCCCGGCTCGGCGAGCAGCTCGACGGCGCGCTGGGCGAGGCGCTCGAGGAGCACCTGACGCTCACCGAGATCCAGCATGCCCGGCTGCGGGTGCGCCGGCTGCTGCGGGCCGCCCGCTTCCCCAAGCCGCCGCAGGACTGGCCGGCCGTGCCCTGGCCGCCGGTCTGAGGCTTTACTCACGCCCACGCGGTTTCTGTCGGTGGTGCTGGATAGGCTCCTGACCATGGACGCATGGACGGGGCACGAGGTGCCGACGCTGCCGGGGACCGCGACGCCGCCCGCGCTGTACGACTCGGCCCGCCGGTCGGTGCAGCCCACGACGCCGGGTGCGGTCGCGACGATGTACGTGTGCGGCATCACCCCGTACGACGCCACCCACCTGGGCCACGCCGCCACGATGATCACCTTCGACCTGGTCCAGCGCGCCTGGCGCGACGCCGGCCTCGAGGTGCGCTACGTGCAGAACGTCACCGACATCGACGACCCGCTGCTCGAGCGGGCCGCCCGCGACGGTGAGGACTGGGTGGTCCTGGCGATGCGCGAGACGGCCCTGTTCCGCGAGGACATGGAGGCGCTGCGGATGATCCCGCCGGCGCACTACGTGGGCGCGGTCGAGTCCATCCCGGCGATCGCGGCGCACGTGCGCGAGCTGATCGACGACGGCTCGGCATACCGGCTGGACGACGGCACCGGCGACGTCTACTTCACCCTCGAGGCGGCGCCGCGCTTCGGCTACGAGTCGCACCTGTCCCGCGAGGAGATGCTGGTGCTGTCCGCCGAGCGCGGCGGCGACCCGGAACGCCCCGGCAAGCGCGACCCGCTCGACCCGCTGCTGTGGCGCGGCGCCCGCGCCGGCGAGCCCGCCTGGGACGGCGGCGACCTGGGCCCCGGCCGGCCCGGCTGGCACATCGAGTGCGCGACCATCGCCCTGGGCCTGCTCGGCGAGACGATGGACGTGCAGGGCGGCGGCAACGACCTGCTCTACCCGCACCACGAGTGCTCGGCCGCGCACGCCGAGCGCCTCACCGGCACGGAGCCGTTCGCCCGGCACTACGTGCACGCCGGCATGATCGGCCTGGACGGCGAGAAGATGTCGAAGTCCAAGGGCAACCTGGTGTTCGTCTCCCGCCTGCGCGGCGACGGGGTCGACCCGATGGCGGTCCGCGTCGGCCTGCTCGCCGAGCACTACCGCACCGACCGCCAGTGGACCGACGACGTGCTCAAGACCGGCCAGCAGCGCCTGGCCCGCTGGCGCGAGGCCGCCGCGGCCCCGGCCGGCCCGTCGGGCGAGGGGTTGCTGGCCGCGGTCCGCGAGGCCCTGCACCACGACCTGGACACGCCGGCGGCCCTGGCCCTGGTGGACGCCTGGTCCGAGGCGGCGGTGTCGGGCATCGGGGAGGACGCGCAGGCGCCGGCGCTGATGGCCCGGACGGTGGACGCGCTGCTCGGCATCCGCCTCTGACGGCCTCGGCCCGGGGGCGCCCGACCCGTCACGGCCCGGCCCGGCGATGAGCGACGACGGCGTCATTGCCCGGTGACGCCGTCGCCGGCCCGGACCAGCCCCGACTCGTAGGCGTACACCACCGCCTGCACCCGGTCGCGCAGCCCGAGCTTCATCAGCACCCGGGCCACATGGGTCTTGACCGTGGCCTCCCCGACGCCCAGCCCGGCGGCGATCTCGGCGTTGGACCGGCCCCGGGCCAGCAGCCGCAGCACGTCGGTCTCGCGCGGGGTCAGCTCGCCCAGCTCCGGCGGCGGCGCCGGGCCGGGCCGGCCGGCGAACGCCGAGATCACCCGGGTGGTGACCGCCGGGTCGAGCAGCGCCTCGCCGCCGGCCACGACCCGGATCGCGGTGATCAGGTGCTCGGGCGAGGACACCTTCAGCAGGAAGCCGCTGGCCCCGGCCCGCAGCGCCCGGTACAGGTTCTCGTCGGTGTCGAAGGTGGTGAGCACGATGATCCGGGGCGGGTGCGGGGCGGCCAGCAGGGCCCGGGTCGCGCTCAGCCCGTCCTGGCGCGGCATGGCGATGTCCATCAGCACGACGTCGGGGCGCAGCCGCCGGACCACGCTCACCGCCTCGGCGCCGTCGCCGGCCTCGCCCACCACGGTCAGGTCCGGTTCGGTCTCGATGACCATGCGCAGCCCGGCCCGCAGCATCAGCTGGTCGTCCGCGATGACCACGGTGATGCTCATCGGGCCGCCGGCGCCGGCAGCGGCAGCCGCGCCCGTACCGCGAAGCCGCCCTCGGGCCGCGGCCCGGCCGTGAGCTCGCCGCCGAACAGCATCACCCGTTCCCGCATGCCGATCAGGCCCTGGCCGCCGCCCGGCCCGGCCGGCGCCGCCCGGCCGTCGTCGGCCACCGTCAGGTGCAGGCCGTCGGCCCGGTGCTCGACCGTGACCGTCGCGCTCGCCGCGCCGGCGTGCTTGAGCACGTTGGTCAGCGCCTCCTGGGCGATCCGGTACGCCGACAGGTCCACCGCCGGCGGCACCGCCGCGGGCTCCCCGCTGCGGTGCACGGTGACCGTCAGCCCGGCCTCGCGCACTTGGGCGACCAGGTCGTCGAGGCGGTCCAGCCCGGCCGGCGGCGCCGTCTCGGCGGCGTCGCCGCGCAGCAGTCCCAGGGTGCGGCGCAGCTCCCCGACCGCCTCCCGGCCGGACACCTCGATGCTCCGCAGCAGCTGCGGGTCGATCTCCAGGCCGGCGTCGAGGCGGCGCCGCACCACGCCCGCCTGGACGACCATGACGGTGACGCTGTGCGCCACCATGTCGTGCAGCTCGCGGGCGATGCGGACCCGTTCCTCCGTGACCGCCTCGCGGGCCTGCTGCTCGCGGATCGACGCGCGGACGGCGGCCGTGTCCGCGACCCGCCTGTTCTGCAGCGCCACCGCGACGCCGAGCGCGTAGGGCGCCAGGCTGAAGAAGAACGCGGCCATCGGGTCCGTGCGGTCGTTGGCCCAGTAGACCAGCCCGGTGAGCAGCACGAAGAACCCGGCGGCGAGCCCGCGGAGCCGGGCCCGCCGGTCCGCGCCCGGCGCGGGCACGATCTGTCCCGCGGTGTACGCCGCGATGATCATCGCCACCAGCTGCCAGAGCCGGTAGCTGACCGGCGCGTCGTCGTAGAACACCGGGGCGGCGCTCACGCTGCTGGCGGCGATGGCCAGCACGGGCGCCAGCCGGCGCAGCAGCACCAGGGTGGCGAACAGCGTCAGCACGTACGGCCACCAGGCGCCCGGCATCCGGACGACGTACTCCTCGACGAGGGCGAACACCACGAAGGCCGCGGCCAGGGCGAGGTCGAGCGGGCGCAGCCGCCCGGCGAGCGTCCGGATCACCCCCTGACCGTACGGGCCGGACCCCGGTCGCCGAGACCACCTCGGGGCGGATGCGCCGTCCCCCGCGCGGGGGACCCGTGATCACTCCCGGTACGGGCGACGCCGCGCCCGCGGGTTCGTAACGTTCGCCGCCGGCCGCGGGACAGCGGCCCGCGACGACGAGACGAGGAGGCCCTTGATGTGGCGCAGAGCTGCCGCCGTCAGCCTGGTGACGGCCCCGATCCTGCTGGCGGTGGCGACCGGCGTGGACCCGGCGCTCGGCGCCGACCAGGCTGTCGGCGTCTACCGCCAGCACCCGGAGGCGACGCAGTGGCACTCGCTGCTGCTGCACTGGGCCTGGGTGTTGTTCGTGCCGGGGTTCCTGGGCCTGCTCGCCCCGGTCCGCCGGCGGGGCGCGGTCCTGGCCCGGGTCGCCTGGGTGGCGGTGCTGCTCGGCCTGGCGACGTTCTCGGCGCTGATGGCCGTCGACTTCTTCGTGCTGGCGCTGGAGCAGACGCTGCCGGACGCCCAGGTCACCGCGGTGGACGCCCGGTTCCAGGACCTGCTGCCCACGGTGGCCGGCTGGCAGTGGCCGGGCCTGGCCGGTTGGGCGCTGGCCCTGCTGCTGGTGCCGGTCACCGCGGCCCGCGCGCGGGTGGTCTCCTGGTGGACGGCCGGCGCCGCGCTGGCCGGCACGGCGCTGTACTTCCTGTTCGCCATCGCGCCCGTACCGGTGAATCTGCTCGGCCCGGTCGTGCTGGTCGGCGCGTACGCGGCGGCGTGGCAGCTGCTGCGGCCGCGGCCGGCGGCCGCCGAGCCGGACACCTTCGGCGCGTTCCGCCGCCGGGCCGGCCTGGTCTGCCTGTACGCCGCGCCGGTGGTGCTCGGCGCCGGGGTGGTCGCCGCGCCGCCCGGCGACTTCCTGGCGCACCCGGTGCAGACGCAGGTCAGCGCGCTGCTGCTGCACTACGGCTGGCTGCTGTTCGTGCCGGCGGTGCTGCTCGTGGCGGCGCGGGGCGGCCGGTTCACCCGGGTCGCCGCAGGCGTCACCGTCCTGGCCCTGCTGAACTTCAGCGCGCTCATGGTCGGCGACGCGGCTGACCTGGCCGCGCGGCAGGTGCTCGGCGCCGCCACGGCGGACCGGGTGGCCGAGACGCTGGGCGGGCTGCCGCTGCTCACGGTCGGCTGGGCGCTGCCGGGCATGGCGCTGAGCCTGCTGGGCCTGGTCGCGGTGCCCGTGGCGGCCGCGGTGGACGGGGTGACCCGGTGGTGGGTACCGGTGCTGGCCGGTGCCGGGCTGGCCGCGTTCCTCGTGGTGCCGGTGGGCCTGGCCGGGCTGGGCGGGCCGGTGCTGCTGCTGGCCGCGTACGGGCTGCTGGGCCGGGACCTGCGCCGGCCGCGGGAGGCGCCGGAGCTCCCGGCCGGGACGGTCGCGGCGGCAGCGGCGTGAGGGGCCGCCCGGCGGCCGGAGGGGGCTGCCGGGCGGCGTCGCTCACGCGGCGTCGAGCGCCGGGTAGTCGGTGTAGCCCTCGTGGTCGCCGCCGTACGCCTTGCCGTAGTCGGGCGTGTTGAACGGGCCGCCGGCCGCGAGCCGCGCCGGCAGGTCGGGGTTGGCCAGGAAGAGCGCGCCGTACGAGATCAGGTCGGCGTCGCCGTTCTCGATCCGCTTGAGCGCCTCGGGCCCGGTCCACGCGCCCGGCGTGTACGGGTTCAGGATGAACGTGCCCGCCCAGCGCTCCCGCAGCACCGGCGTGAACTCGGTGTCCGGCCCCTCGCCCACGTGCAGGTAGGCCAGCCCGAGCGGGGCCAGCGCGTCGACCAGGGCCAGGTACGTCGCCCGGTGGTCGTCCTCGCTGATGTCGTTGAACGGGTTGCTCGGCGAGATCCGCAGGCCCAGCCGGTCCGCGCCGATCTCCGCGGCGACCGCCCGGGCGACCTCCACGGTGAGCCGGATCCGGCCGGCGATCGTGCCGCCCCACTCGTCGTCCCGCCGGTTGGCGTTGGTCGACAGGAACTGGTGCAGCAGGTAGCCGTTCGCGCCGTGCAGCTCCACGCCGTCGAAGCCGGCCGCGATCGCGTTGCGGGCCGAGGCGGCGAAGTCGGCGATGGTCTCCGCGATGCCGGCGGCGTCCAGCGGCTCGGGCGTGACGAGGTCCTGGGGGCCGTCGGCGGTGAAGACCTGCCCGGCCGCCGCCACCGGTGAGGCGCCCACCGGGGTCGCGCCGTGCAGGCTCGGGTGCCCGATCCGGCCGGTGTGCATGAGCTGGGCGAAGATCAGGCCACCGCGCTCGTGCACCGCGGCGGTGACCGGCTGCCAGGCCGCGACCTGCTCGGCGGTGTGCAGTCCGGGGGTGTTCATGTACCCCTGGCCGACGGCCGAGGGCTGGGTGCCCTCGGTGATGATCAGGCCCGCGCCGGCGCGCTGGCCGTAGTAGGTGGCCATGAGCTCGGTCGCGGTGCCGCCGGGCCCGTACGCGCGGCTGCGCGTCATGGGGGCCATCACCACCCGGTTGCGCGTCGTGTACCGGCCGACCCGGGCGCCGTCGAATGCACTCGTCATGACAATCTCCTGTCCTCAACAGCTAATTTGCTGTCCAAGACAGGTAAGCGACCCGGTCCCGGATTTATTGCGCCCCGCCGGGTGATCAGGCCCACACCCCGGCCCGACTACGCTGAGCCGCATGGATGAGGGGTCGATCGCGCCGGGCGCCGCCGCCGGCGGGCCGATCAGCCACACCATCTTCCGGCTGGCCCGGATCCACTCGCTGCTGGCCGGCCGGCTGCTCCGCGAGGTCGGCCTGCACCCCAGCCAGGAGCTGCTGCTGATGGCGCTCTGGGACGGCGGGCCGCGCCGGCAGACCGACCTCGGGGCCGAGCTGGGCACCGACTCGGCCGGCACCACCCGGATCGTCCAGCGGCTGGAGGAGGCCGGCTACGTCCGCCGCCGGCCCGACCCGGCCGACCGGCGGGCCACCCTGGTCGAGACCACCCCGGCCGGGGCGGCGCTGCGCGAGCACGTCGAGCGGATCTGGACCCACCTGGAGGAGCTCACCGTCGGGGACATGACCCCGGCCGAGCAGGGGTCGGCACTGGCCGGCCTGCTGCGGCTGGAGCGCAACGTGCTGGCCACCGACCCCTGCCAGGAGCTCGGGCGCCGGGTCGGCAAGCGGGGCCTCACGCGAGAGTGAGGCCGGGGTCCGGGTCCGGGTCGGGGACCGGCGCCGGGATGCGGTACTCCTCGGTCAGCGTGGTCATCGGACCGGGCCAGGTCGCCTGGGCCACCTCGATCGGCTTGCGGGTCTCGTCGAAGGCCACGTGCAGCAGGTGCAGCACCGGCGTGTCCGGTCGGATCTGCAGGATCTCCGCCTCCTCGCGGCTGGGCTGGCGGGCGCTGATGGTGTCGGTCGCCGAGGCGTAGCGCCGCCCGATGGCCTCCTCGGCCTCCTGGTAGAGCGGCCGGCCGAACGCCTCCGCGCGCTCCAGCGAGGTCCCGGTCGCGTCGGTCACCCGGAACCACGACGCGCCGACCTCGACGGTGGCGTCGTCGGCGCGCACGAGGTGCCGGCGTACCAGCATCTCGGTGCCGTCGCGGACGCCGAACGCGTCCGCCACCTCGGGCGGCGCGGCCTCGCGGCCGACGCCGGCCAGCTGCTGGCGGTACCGGGCGGCCAGGTCGGCGTGGTAACCGCGGTGGGCGCCGTAGCGGCCGCGGGAGAGCCGGTTGAGCCGGCGCCGGGTGCCGCGCACGTACGTGCCGGAGCCCGGCTTGGTGATCAGGATGCCCTCGACCCGGAGCTGGTCGACGGTGCGTTGCACGGTCTGCTTGGCGACGCCGAACATCTCCGCCATGGCCGGGATGGACGGCAGCCGCTCACCGGGGTTCCAGTCCCCGCGGCGGATGCGTTCCCGCAGCTGGGCCGCGATCTGCCGGTGCGGGAACTCGGCGGCGCCGGGATTGATCGGCATGGCGTACCTCCAGACCCTAGGTTCCTAGGATGACTGACGCGGCGTGTCCCGGTCGACAGCGACACGCGGCGAAATCCGGTCGACCGGCGGCCGGGCGGCATCGACGATGGTCGGCATGCTGAGCCCGGAGATCGCCGCCTACTACGAACGCGGCGGCGAGCACGAACGCCTTGCCGCCGGCGCGGGCCGCCTGGAGTTCCTGCGTACCTGGGACGTGCTGGCCCGGGTGCTGCCGCCCGCGCCGGCCCGGATCGTCGACGTGGGCGGCGCCACCGGCGTCTACGCCGGCCCGCTGGCCGAGGCCGGCTACACCGTCCGGGTGGTGGATCCGGTTCCGGCGCACGTGGCGGCGGCCGGCGCGCTACCGGGGGTGAGCGCCGTCCAGGGCGACGCGCGCGACCTGCCCGAGCCCGGCGCGAGCGCGGACGCCGTGCTGCTGTTCGGACCGCTGTACCACCTGCCGGAGCGGGCCGACCGGATCACGGCGTGGCGGGAGGCCGCGCGGGTCGTGCGCCCGGGCGGGGTGGTCGCCGGCGCGGTGATCAGCCGTTTCGCGTCCCTGCTGGACGGATTCGTCCGGGGCTACCACGCCGAGCCGGAGTTCCCGCCGATCGTGCGGCGCGCGCTGCGCGACGGCGTGCACCGCAACGCCGACGGCCAGTCGCGCTGGTTCACCAGCGCGTACTTCCACCGGCCCGAGGAGCCGGCCGCCGAGGCGACCGGCGCGGGTCTGGCCGGGGCCCGCACGGTCGCCGTCGAGGGACCGGCCTGGCTGACCGGCCCGCGGCTGACGGAGTTCCTCGCCGACGAGCGGCTGACCGGCATCATGCTCGACCTGCTGCGCGCGGTCGAGGACGAGCCGAGCCTGCTCGGCGCGAGCAGCCACCTGCTGACCATCGCCCACCGGCCCGCCCCCTAAGCTGTCCGCGTGGAAGCATTGCGGTTGATCCTGCGGTACGCGCACCTGATCGGTTTCGCCCTGCTGCTGGGCGGCGCGATCGCCCAGTTCGTCTCCGGCAAGCTGCGGATCAACCCGGCGATGCTGTGGGGCGCCATCATCCAGGTGCTCACCGGCGTGGCGCTGTCCGCGCCGCTGCGCGGGGGCGGCGACGACGAGCCCAGCCCGGTCAAGCTGGCCGTCAAGCTGGTGATCGCGATCATGATCTTCGTGATGGTGTTCATCCCGCGCAAGCGGGCCGAGGTGAACCGGGGGCACTTCCTCGGCATCATCGCGTTGACGCTGGTCAACGCCGCGGTCGCCACCTTCTGGCACTAGCCCTTCAGGACGGCAGCGCGAGCTCACCGGAGGCAGTCCCGGACCGGCGCCCTGATCTGCGCACGCGCGTGAGGTGCAGAGTCTGTTGCGGACGGCCCCGAGCGACGGTAGCGGGGATCGGGCCACGGGCCGGTGCGGTTTTCTATCTGCAGTACGGCAGATAGAAGTCTGGCGATCAACCCTATATCGGTCACATAATTGCGGTGCGTCACCTCATGGAGACGTAACGCAGTCAGGCAGGCGCCCAGCTACCGTCGACCGCCGGTCCTGAATACCCGTCTCCTTCCATATGCCTCTCGAAGGAGGAGCAATGAGGGTGTTCTACAGAGGGCCACGGGCATTGATCACTTCGGACACCATCACCGTGGCCCGGTCCACATCGATCAGCTATGTCCTGGCCGACCTCATTGACCTCCATCTGGTCGTGCAGCGGAGGGGGCCGGAGCCCCTCGGCAGTCGCGCTATGGGGGTGTCTGCGCTGGTCGGAGGCATCGTCACGGTGCCCGTGATGGGGCCGGTATCACCCCCGTTGACCGTGGCCATGGTGGGCGCGCTTCTTCTGTGCGCCTTCATTTGTCTGCGGATCGATCCGCCGGCACATCACGAACTCGTGGCTACCTACCGCGGGCGACGAGTCGTCATCTTCGCCTCCGACGACCCGCGGGAGTTCGGACAAGTGTGCCGCGGGGTCCAGCGGGCAATGGAGCGACAACGCTGATTGCGCTGCAGCTGTCTGCCATATAGCAGATGCTCACGCTCGGCAGGAAGAAGGACGCGAGCAACCGTAACCCTCGCGGGCCGAGCTCGTTTCTGAGAGGGTGAGACCCGCGCAGGAGCGTGCCATGCGGCCGCGTAACTGCTATGTTGCTGTCAGCAACGTAGCAGGCTGGCGTCTCTCTCCTCATGGGGGCGCCCGTCGTGTCTTGGCGAGGCAAGGTGGCATGGAAGCCGCGAGCGTGGAACCGCCCGCTGTCGCTCGACAGCGTGTGCGTCGCGCCCTGCGCAACGCCCGGCTGGAAACCGGCCTGGTGCAGGGCGATGTCGCTCGACGGCTGAACTGGTCACTGTCCAAGGTGCAGCGTATCGAGAGCGGCTCCGTCGCCGTCTCGGTCACTGATCTTCATGCGCTCCTCGGCGTCTACGGCGTCGATGACGAAGGCACCGTCGAGTCGCTGGCCAGAGATGCGGCAATCTCGCGCCGGCAGCGGTGGACAGTGCCGGCCGCGCACCGCGAGCACCTCACCCCCGGGCTCCTGCAGCTGCTCCAGTTCGAGGGCCAGGCAACGGTCATTCGTGCCTATCAGCCGTTCACCTTCCCGGGCGTCCTGCAAACTCCGGCTACCGCTGAATACGTGTTGGGCTGGTTCAGTGAAAGCCTGACCGAGGACGACCGCAAGGTCCGTCTGGACGTCAGAATGGCGCGGTCGAAGCGGATCGTGGAAGACGATCGGGCGCCGACCTACCTGCTGATGTTGGATGAGGCGGCGCTCAGCAGAGAAATCGGCGGCCGCGCCATCATGGCCGAACAGCTCGAAGCGGCCATCGAGTTCGCGCAGCGGCCCAACATCCACATCCGCATCGTACGGCTGGCCGAGGGAATGCATCTCGGGATGCTCGGTCCTTTCACCCTTCTTGATCTGAGCGACGACGACATCGGGGACGCGGTTCTCTATCGCGAGTTCTACACCTCCGACAACATCAGCCAGGATGACAAAGACGTCGCCTACTACCGCGCCAGATTCGAGGCCGCCTGGTCGCGTTGCTACGACGAAGCCGACTCGCTCCGACTCATCCGCGCCGCGGCAGCCGCACTGCGCGCGTCCCTGGTAAGAGATCGCTGACGGCGGCCGCATGCGAGTCGTTGACGCCTCCGTCGTTGCATCCGGAGCCTCCTTGATCACGCGAAGGCCGCGTGCTTCGGCCCGATTTGCCGACGATGTGAGGAGAGCGAGTTTTTGACATCCATGGACTGGATCAAAAGTTCCCGTTGCGCCGACAGTGCGTGCGTAGAAGTAGCCAGAGTCGGCGACGGTGTGATCGGCCTGCGCGATTCCAAGTGCCTTGAACAGCCTTTTCTCCGCTTTGATCGAGCCGTCTGGTCGGCCTTCGTCGACGGCGTCAAGGCCGGTGACTTCTCCGAGCGGTAGGTGACGAATGGGCGTCCCGGGCAAGTGGGACGCCCATTTATCATTTCTGAGTTCAACCTTTGCAGGCCGGCACGTACGCTGTTTAGTCCCGAGGTCGGAGGCGTCATGGCGCAAAACGAGCTCAGTTCGCTACGGTGGATCCGTCGATGCGCGGATCATGCCTGTGTCGAAGTAGCGCTGTACCGCGAGGCGGTTCTCATGCGCGACAGCAAGGACAACGACGGCCCCATGCTGACATTCACGCTCGAGCAGTGGACCGCATTCCGGGCCGGGGTTCGTGCCGGCGAGTTCGACCGCGGTTGATCGAGGGCACGGCCCCGCACCCAGGGGAGGCCGTGCCGACCATCATTACCAGGAGCCGGCGGTCGGTCCGGCCGAGCCGCCCCGCCGCCGCAGGTACTTCTCGAACTCGGTGGCGATCTCGTCCCCGGTCAGCGGCTTGATCCCCTCGTCGCCGACCCGTTCCTCCAGCTCGCGGACGTAGTCACCGAGCTCGGTGTCCTGCTCGGCGGCGGCCCGCACGCGCTTCTCCCACTCGTCGGCCTCCTCGGCCAGGTCGGCCAGCGGCACGGGCAGGTCCAGCACGTCCTCCAGCCGGCTCAGCAGCGCGAGGGTCGCCTTCGGGCAGGGCGGGTTGTTGGCGTAGTGCGGCACGTGTACCCAGAACGACAGGGCGTCGACGTCGGCGCGGTCGGCCGCCTCCTGCAGCACGCCGACGATGCCGGTCGGGCCGTCGTAGCGGGTCGGGACGACCTTGTACTTCTCCGCGACCTCCTGCTCCGACGCCGACCCGCTGATCGGCAGCGGCCGGGTGTACGGCACGTCCGCGAGCAGCGCGCCCAGCAGCACGACCCGGTTGACCTCCAGGCTGTGGCAGACCTCGAGGATCTGCTCGCAGAAGGTGCGCCAGCGCATGCTGGGCTCGATGCCGCGGATCAGCACCACGTCGCGGTCGGTGCCGGGCGGGCTGGCCACGCTGAACCGGGTGGTCGGCCACTCGATCTTGCGGGTCTCGCCCTCGGTCATGGTGATCGTCGGCCTGCTGACCTGGAAGTCGTAGAACTCCTCGGGATCGATGGTGGTGATCTCGCGGGCCTGCCAGACCTGCTCGAGGTGCTCCACCGCGGCCGTCGACGCGTCGGCCGCGTCGTTCCACCCTTCGAAGGCGGCGATCGCCACGGGGGAGCGCAGCAGGGGTAGACCGTCGAACTCTGTCACGGTGCCAACCTTTCGTACCTCACGTAGGCAAAGCCTACGTGTCCGCGTCTGATCCCACCCGGCGGCCGCGCCGACCCCCGGCTTCGCGTGGAGAGCCCGGTCACAGTGTGTCCACCTGTCGGACTCCGACATTCGGTACCGGGGCCCTGTGCGATTAGCCTGGCAAGGTGCCGAACTCCTTCCTTGCCGCGCTGACCGATCGCATCCTCGTCGCCGACGGGGCGATGGGCACGATGCTGCAGGCCGCCGACCTCGACGTGGACACCGACTTCCAGGGTCTCGAGGGGTGCAACGAGATCCTCAACGTGACCCGTCCCGACGTGGTCCGGGGCGTGCACGAGGCGTACCTGGCCGCCGGGGCCGACTGCGTCGAGACCAACACCTTCGGCGCCAACCTCGGCAACCTGGGCGACTACGACATCCAGCACCGGATCCGCGAGCTCTCCGAGGCGGGTGCGGCGGTCGCCCGGGCGGCGGCCGACGGCTTCTCGACCCCCGAGCAGCCCCGGTACGTGCTGGGCTCGATCGGCCCCGGCACCAAGCTGCCCACGCTGGGGCACACCCACTACACCACGCTGCGCGACGCGTACCACGAGAACGCGGCCGGCCTGGTGCTCGGCGGCGCCGACGCGCTGATCATCGAGACCTGCCAGGACCTGCTGCAGACCAAGGCCGCGGTGGTCGGGGCGCGCCGGGCGATGACCGAGGTCGGGCGCACGGTGCCGATCATCTGCCACGTGACCGTGGAGACCACCGGCACGATGCTGCTGGGCAGCGAGATCGGCGCGGCGCTGACCGCGCTGGAGCCGCTCGGCATCGACCTGATCGGACTCAACTGCGCCACCGGCCCGGCGGAGATGACCGAGCACCTGCGGTACCTGTCGCAGTCGGCGAAGGTGCCGGTCTCGGTCATGCCGAACGCGGGCCTGCCGGTGCTGGCGGCCGGCGGCGCGTACTACCCGTTGACCCCGGACGAGCTGGCCGAGGCGCTGGACCGCTTCGTCCGCGAGTACGGCGTCGCGCTGGTCGGCGGCTGCTGCGGCACCACGCCCGCGCACATCGAGGCGGTCGTGAACCGGGTCCGCGGGCTCAAGGCGGCGCCGCGCGGGCCGCAGCACGCCCCGGCCGCGGCGTCGATCTACCACGAGGTGCCGTTCCGGCAGGACGCCGGCGTGCTGATGATCGGCGAGCGGACCAACGCCAACGGCTCGAAGGCGTTCCGCGAGCCGATGCTGGCCGGCGACTGGCAGGCCTGCGTGGAGATCGCCCGCAGCCAGGCCCGCGACGGCTCGCACCTGCTGGACCTGTGCGTCGACTACGTCGGCCGCGACGGCACCCAGGACATGCGTGAGCTGGCCGGCCGCTTCGCCACCGCGTCGACCCTGCCGATCATGCTGGACTCCACCGAGCCGCAGGTGGTCGAGGCCGGCCTGGAGATGCTCGGCGGCCGCTGCGTGGTCAACTCGGTCAACTACGAGGACGGCGACGGCCCCGGCTCCCGGTATGCCCGGATGATGCCGATCGTCAAGGAGCACGGCGCCGCGGTGGTCGCGCTGACCATCGACGAGGAGGGCCAGGCCCGCGACGCCGACTGGAAGGTGCGGGTGGCCTCGCGGCTCATCGAGGACCTGACCGGCACCTGGGGCATGAACCTGTCGGACATCCTGGTCGACTGCCTGACGTTCCCGATCGCCACCGGGCAGGAGGAGACCCGCCGCGACGGGTTGGAGACGATCGAGGCGATCCGGCGGATCAGCGAGCTGTACCCGGGGGTCAACTTCACCCTGGGCGTCTCCAACATCTCCTTCGGCCTCAACCCGGCCGCCCGCCAGGTGCTCAACTCGGTCTTCCTGCACGAGTGCGTGCAGGCCGGGATGACCAGCGCGATCGTGCACGCCAGCAAGATCCTGCCGATGTCGAAGATCCAGGACGAGCAGCGCGAGGTCGCGCTCGACATGATCTACGACCGGCGCCGTGAGGGCTACGACCCGCTGCAGAAGTTCCTCCAGCTCTTCGAGGGCGTCGACGTCACCTCGGCGCGCGAGTCCCGCGCGCAGGAGCTGGCCGGGCTGCCGCTGGAGGAGCGCCTCAAGCGCCGCATCATCGACGGCGAGCGCAACGGCCTCGAGGACGACCTGCTGGAGGCGCTGCAGACCAAGCCGGCCCTGGCCATCGTCAACGACGTGCTGCTCGACGGCATGAAGACGGTCGGCGAGCTGTTCGGCTCGGGGCAGATGCAGCTGCCCTTCGTGCTGCAGTCCGCCGAGGTGATGAAGGCGGCGGTGGCCTTCCTCGAGCCGCACATGGAGAAGAACGAGGACGAGGAAGGCAAGGGCCGCATCGTGCTCGCCACCGTCAAGGGCGACGTGCACGACATCGGCAAGAACCTGGTCGACATCATCCTGAGCAACAACGGCTACGAGGTCGTCAACATCGGCATCAAGCAGCCGATCAACGCGATCATCGAGGCGGCCGAGCAGCACCAGGCGGACGCCATCGGCATGTCCGGGCTGCTGGTGAAGAGCACGGTCGTGATGAAGGAGAACCTGCAGGAGATGGCGACGCGGGGCGTCGCGGCCAAGTACCCGGTCATGCTGGGCGGTGCGGCGCTGACCCGCGCGTACGTCGAGGACGACCTGCGCTCGCAGTACCAGGGCGAGGTGCACTACGCCCGGGACGCGTTCGAGGGCCTGTCCCTGATGGACAAGGTGATGACGGCCAAGCGCGGCGGCGCCCCGGTGATCGACCCGGAGCGCGAGGCGGCGCTGGCCGCCCGCCGCGCCCGCCGCGAGAAGCAGCGCGCGATGGTCACCGACAACCTGCCGCCGCTGGACGACGCCTCGGTCCGCTCCGACGTGGCGACCGACGTGGACATGCCCCGGCCGCCGTTCTTCGGCACCCGCGTGGTCAAGGGCATCCCGCTCAACGACTACGCCTCGATGCTGGACGAACGCGCGACGTTCCTGGGCCAGTGGGGCCTGAAGGCGGCGCGGGGCGGCAGCGGCCCGTCGTACGAGGAGCTGGTCGAGACGGAGGGCCGGCCCCGGCTGCGCTACTGGCTGGACCGCCTGACCGCCGACAAGGTCCTGGAGGCGGCGGTCGTGTACGGCTACTTCCCGGCGTACTCCGAAGGCAACACCCTGGTGGTGCTGGACGAGAACGGCACGGCGGAACGGGCCCGGTTCACCTTCCCCCGCCAGCGCCAGGAGCGGCGGCTGTGCCTGGCCGACTTCTTCAAGCCCCGCGGCGCCGACGGCGAGCTCGACGTGGTCGGCCTGCAACTCGTGACGGTGGGCCAGCCGATCAGCGAGTACACGGCCAAGATGTTCGCCCGCAACGAGTACCGCGACTACCTGGAGGTCCACGGCCTGTCGGTCCAGCTGACGGAGGCCCTGGCCGAGTACTGGCACCGGCGCGTCCGCTCGGAACTGATCCTGCCCGGCGGCGCGACGGTGGGCGTCAACGACCCGTCGGACCTGGCCGGCATCCTGAAGAACGACTACCGGGGCTGCCGGTACGCGTTCGGCTACCCGGCCTGCCCGGACCTGGAGGACCGGGCGAAGGTGGTGGACCTGCTGGACGCGGGACGCATCGGGGTGACGCTGTCGGAGGAGTTCCAGCTGGAGCCGGAACAGTCGACGGACGCGATCATCACGCACCACCCGGACGCCAACTACTTCAACGCCAAGTAGTCGCTGGACCCCTACTGAGCGGTGTGGCCGGACACCGAACGCATCGAGTACGGCGACCGGTGGGAACTGGTCACCCGCGACCAGGTCGACGGGTGCGCGGCGATGGTGGTCGTGATGAGCCCGGCGGCGGAGGCGTCCCAGCATGTCGGCAACGAGCTGTCCCGCGCGCCTTGGGGGCGTCCACGCGTTCGACGCCCGCAACGGTGAGCTGCCCGACGACCGGTTCGTGGACCGTCTGACCGCGCTGTGCACGACCGCGGCCGCGGCTGTCACGCCGGGCAGCGCGGGGTGGGGTGGGCAAGACGCAGCTTGCGGCCGCCTACGCGCGGTTGCGGATCCGGCACGGCTGGCCGGTGGTGGTGTGGGCGAACGCGGAATCCGAGGGCGGCGTCGTCGCTGCGCTGGACGAGCTGGCCACGGCGGCCGGGGTGCGTGAGCCCGGAGCCGACCCGCAGGTCGCGGCGCGTTCGGGGTTGCGCTGGCTGCGCACCCAGCCCGGGCCGTGTCTGCCGGTTTTCGACAACGCGGTGGATGCCGACGTCGTCCAGGAGTGGACACCGGCGTTCGGGAAAGTGCACACGGTCGCGACGACCACCCACCGGGTGCTGGACAGTCTCGGCCCGTTGATCGACGTCACCCTGTTCACCCCGGACGAGGCCGTGGACGATCTGGCCCGGCGGATCGGGCTCGACGACCGGGCCGGGCCGCCGCTACCCGAGCTACCGGCAGTACGTACGGGCCATGAACCAGATGGACGCCAGCCGCCTGCGGCCCCGCACCAAGGGCGACCCGTACCCGCACGGCCTCGCCGAGGCCGTCCTCTGCTCAGCCTGGATGACCGACCAGGGCGAGCAGGCCCGCCGGATGCTCGACCGGCTCGCCGTCCTGTCCCCGACCGGCGTCGACCGCCACCTCGCCACCTCGCCACCGCCGCGGAGCCGTCCCCCGATCCCGATGAGCCGGCCGACGTCGACGCCGTGGTCGCGATCCTCACCGGACGGTCGCTGACCGTGCCGGCCGACGACACCGACCATCTCGTCGTGCACCGGCTCGTCCAACGCGTCGTCCGTGAAATCCTGAGTGAGACCGGCACGCTGGATGCCGTCGTCATCCGGGCGGCCGACTCGGTGCACGCGGCGGCCGAGGGGACCAGCCGACATTGGCGCGACCGCGCCCTGCTTGTCGAGTACAGCGAACAGGCACAGGTTCTGCTCACCCACGCTGTCGGGGACCCTGCTCGCCAACGGGTGCTGAACCTGCTGACGTGGATGCTCTACTGGCTGAACGAGGCCAGCACCTTCACCTGATCATTTCAGCTTCGGCTGAAACGTATTGCTCCCCACCCGGGCCGATTGCGACAGTCCGCCCATCAATCGGTGCGTCGGGGAGGACTCATGCGACATCGAAATCTGGTCACGATGGCGGCATCAGCCATCGCGGTGGCGACGATCATGGTGGGTGCGGCCAGTGCGGCGGCGGCCGGACCCGACCGGGTCGCCGAGGCGCCGGCGGCGGCCCTGGCCTCCTGCAGCGGAGAGTCCTGCCGCGGCAAGGTCGCCGCCGAGCAGGGCTGCGCCGCCGACGCGTATCAGGTGGCCGGCGTGGCGGTCGAGGACGTACCGCCGGGGGCGCCGCCCGCTCCGCACGCCCTGCTCTACTATTCGCCGGCCTGCGACGCGGCCTACGGGTACTACTGGAGCGGGAACGACGGCGATCAGAGCAACATCCTCGTCCAGACGCTGTACCCCTACGGCGGCGCGCCGTTGCCGGAAGACGAGATCGGTTATCCCAGCAGGGGACGGAACACCTTCTACACCAAGATGGTGCCCTGGGGCTTCTCGATCAGGGTCTGCATCCGGCCCCTCCCGAACGGTAACGACAAATGCACCGAGTGGCGATGACGATGCGAAAGAACTCGATCGGCATCCTCGGGATCCTGGCGCTGCTGGCCGGGTCGGCCGCCGCGACGTCGGCGCAGGCCGCGCCCGCCTCACCGACCGCTGCGGGCGTAGCCTTCGCGGCGCCGGACAACGCCCTCGGCGATGATTGGCAGACCTCGTCGGACACCGCGGTCGCCGGGGTCGGCGACACCGACGGGTTCCATCTGTACGTGGCCCGCGAGGCGGCCGCCTTCCGGTGGACGCCCCTGGCCACCCTGCGGGCCTCCGGCACCGACCTGGGCGCCTGGACCGGCTACGTGTGCACCACCGGTTCCGGCCGGTACGCGGTCGCCGTCTATGCCCCGGTCATCGCCACCAACCGACCGGCCGCGACGATGGCCGGCGCCTTCGCGTCGGTGGTGGACCTGGCCACCGGCACGGCCCGGCACCTCGTCACCGGGGTGCAGCTGGCCTACTTCAACCCGGCCTGCGGCCCGTCGGACCGGGTGCTGCTGACCCGGGCCGTCGGCCGCGAAGGGGAGCGGACGGACCTGCTCGCGGTCGACGCGGTCACCGCCGAGGTCGAGTCCACCCGCCGCATCGACCGGCAGCTCACCACGCCGACGCCCGCGCCGGACGGCGACTACGGCATCGCCGGTGGCCGACTGGTCAAGGTCGGCGCCACGGGTCGGCTGACCGCCGTGGCCACCCCGGCCGGGCAGCCGTTCGCCGTGGAGGCGACCTCCGGCGGCGCCGTTGACCTGGTCTCCGTGCGAGGCGAGCAAGCAGTCGCCCAGCGCTGGCAGGGGGGACGGCTCACCCGGACCGGCACCGGGCCACGGCAACGGTTGCAGCTCTTCCGCGGCGCCGGCGGCAACCGCCTGGTCGGCGACGTGACGAAGGTCCGGTCCGGGGTGCCCGGCCTGAGCACTCTGCGGGCGGAGCGCCCGGTGCGGGCCGTCTCGGCGCAGGGACACCTGATGGTCGAGCGCGTCGCGCCCACCGACAAGGCGGTCGAGTTGACCACCCGGGCGGCGCACAGCGGGCGCGAGATCAACGGATCGATCAGCGCCGGCGGCGGGCCGACGCTCAGCGTGCCGCTGCCCGGCCGGCCGGCGGCGAAGGCCGGCCCGGCCGTGCGGGCGGGTCCGGCGGCGAGGCTCGCCGAAGACGCGCCGGCGTGCGCGGTCCCGCGCAACAATCCGTCGGTCCAGCCGCTCCAGCCCAGTTACAACATGGTGGAATGGGCGGTCGAGCAGGCGGTGCACGGCCAGCTCCTGGTGCAGCGCCCGGCGAACTACCTGAAGACCGGGCTGAACGCCTATCAGCCGCAGGTCCGGTTCCCGCCGCATCAGGTGGCCTACGGCGGCACCGTGCCGTCCCAGCTGATGATGGCGATCCTGTCCCAGGAGACGAACATGGCCCAGGCGTCCTGGCACGGGGTGCCCGGGGACACGGCGAACCCGCTGGTCTCCGACTACTACGGCAATCGCGACGCCAACGGCAACAGCAACATCGAGGTCATCGACTATACGAAGTCCGACTGCGGATACGGCATCGGCCAGGTGACCACCGGGATGCGGGCGGGGGAAACCGTCTTCACCCCGGAGGACAAGGTGCGGATCGCGGTCGACTACGCCGCCAACATCGCCGCGGCGATGAACATCCTCATCGACAAGTGGAACCAGCTCAACCAGGACTCCGGCGGGCGCAACAAGCTCAACGACGGCGACCCGCGGTACATCGAGAACTGGTACGCAGCCGTCTGGGCGTACAACAGTGGGTTCTATCCCTATGCCGAGCGGGCGTCGCACGGGGGGAACTGGGGTGTGGGATGGTTCAACAATCCGGTCAACCCACGGCTGCCGGCCAACCGCCCCCGGTTCCTGGCCGATCCGGACGACGCCTCCCATCCGGGCGACTGGACCTACCCTGAATTGATCATGGGCTGGGCCGAGACGCCGCAGTGGTACTGGCTGGGCAACGAACGGCTCTTCAAGTACTCCAAGCCCGCGTTCGGCTCGTCCGGCAAGCTGATCCTGCCGAACATCTATTCCTTCTGCACGTCCGCCAAGTGCGTGGAGGGACTGCCGGCCAATCCGTGCCCGGACCGGAACGAGAACTGCTGGTGGCACGGAGAGACGTTCTGGGCGATCTGCTCGAGCGCGTGCGCCACCGAGCGGCTCACCTACCCGCTGGGCAGCGCGGAGCGACCTCTCCAACGCTCTTACGGCACAGATTGCGGCAACTTCACCGGCGACCGCGAGCCTCGCAAGATCGGGCCGCCGCTGATCGTCTACACGCTCAACGAGACCGGTCAATACAACCTCGGGTGCCCGATCGGCCCCAGCGACGGCAAGTTCACGCTCCGGCTGGGCAACCCGGCGGGTGGATACGCCAACCCGGTGGACCCGACATGGAGGTTCGCCCAGATCGATCTGCATCAGCTGGGCGCGGGTCACAAAGGGCACATGTGGTTCACCCACGTCTACAAGCCCGACTACCCCGACGGCGACTCGAACGCCAAGCACCAGATCGTCGCGACGTGGAGCCCCGACCTGCCCTATCCCGACGACACGCGCTACGACATCGTGGCGCACCTGCCCAGCCACGGCGGGGAGTGGGACACCTCCCGGTACTACATCTGGCCGGACCCGAAGGGTGTGGTGCCGAAGATCTGCTCGATCGACCAGAGCACCAACGGCGCCGACAGGTGGAAGTATCTCGGCAACCTGCCCCTCAAGAAGGGCGCCCGGGTGCAGCTGAAGAACGTTGCCGCCGGCGCTCAGGGGAACATCGACATCGCGTTCGACGCGGTGGCGTTCATCCCGACCGGCACGACCGACGCCCAGGTGTGCAACGCCGACTACTGATCGGTGGTGAGCCCGGTGGTCCTCGTTTCGGCGAGGGCCGCCGGGCTGGTCGTGGGCGACCAGGACCGGCCCGGCTCGATGTCCACGGACCGGAAAAGTGTCGTACCGCCGGGCCATCCTGGACACCATGAATCGACAGTGGAGTCTGATCGGGGCGCCGTCCAGCGCCGGCGCGCACACCCCCGGCGTCGAGCAGGCGCCGGGCGCCCTCCGCGCCGCCGGCCTGCTGCGATCCCTGGACGGGGTCACGGATCTCGGCGACATCCCGGGCTTCCGCTGGCGGCCGGATCCGTCCCGCCCGACAGCCCAGAACGCCCCGACCGTGGCCCGCGTGGCCCGCGACGTGGCCGCCGCTGTCGCCGCCGTTCCCGGCACCCCGCTGGTGCTCGGCGGCGACTGCACGGTGACGCTCGGCCTGGTCGCCGGCGCCGGCGCGCCGGCCCTGGTGTACGTCGACGGCGGCCCGGACCTCTACACGCCGCAGACCCGCCTCAACGGCAATCTGGACGCGATGGGCCTGGCCCACATGCTCGGCCTCCCCGGCGCCGCGCCCGAGGTCGCCGCGGTGGGCGGCGCCACGCCGATGCTGACGCCGGACCGGGTCGTGGTCTACGGCGACGACCTCCCCGTGGGTGACCCCGAACGCGATCTGGTGGACAGCCTCGGCCTGACCTACGTGCCCGGCTCGGAGGTGCACGCCGACGCCGCCGCGGCCGCCGGCCGGGCCCGGGCGGCGGCGGAGGGCGCGGCCGACCACTTCGTCGTGCACTTCGACGTCGACGTGCTGGCGTTCGGGGCCGCGCCGTTCGCGGACGTGCCCGAGCCGCTCGGCCTCAGCCTGGACGAGGCCGGCACCACCCTGTCCATCCTCGCGGCCAGCCCGCGGTTCGCGGGGCTGAGCATCACCGAGGTGAACCCGGACCACCTGCCCGAGCCGACCGACCTGCAGCCGCTCATCGCCATGCTCGCCAAGGCCCTGCAATGAGCGACGGCCCAAGGCGAAACGGGGGCAAGGTGAGGGCGGCCGAGACGAGGGCGGCGGCCAGGATGAACAGGCGGCCGAGAGGAAGGGCGGCCGAGAGGAAGGGCGGCCGAGGTGACCGGCGCCGTGCGCAGTGAGGTCCTCTTGCTCGGCGGCCGCTCCGGAGCCGGCAAGAGCACCATCGCCGTCGAGATCCACGTGCGGTTGTCCGCCGCCCGCGTCCAGCACTGCCTCATCGAGGGCGGCGCGGGAGCTCGAGCGGGAGAGCCCGGACTGGGTGCACCGGGTCGCCACGGACAGCCGGACGGTCGCCGGCCTCGCCGCCGCGATCGTCGCGCTAACCGGGTGGGCGGACTAGTGCCTCCAGTTGCCGGACGACCTCGTCCAGCGGCGCCGACGCGTCGATCGCGGCGGTCGCGGTGGCCCGCAGCAGCGGCTCGACGTGGGCCAGGTGGTCGAGGACCGCCGCGCGTTGCTCGGGGCTCTTGCCGTACGGGTTGCCGGTGCGCGCCGCGATCCGGGCCAAAATCACCTCGGCCGGCGCGCTGAGCAGCACCACCTCGTCGAACAGCGGATAGAACGTGCCCTGATTGCTCTTGCAGCCGGCCACGAACAGATGTCCCGGGCCGGGCCGGGACAGCAGGCCGGTCATCTCCGGTTCGCGCCAGATCCAGTCGGCCGAGCCGTCCGGCCGCGTCACCCAGCGGCTCCACCGGTCGGTGTCCGTGTCGACGGTCCGGTGCCCGTGCGCGGCCAGGACGCCCAGGGCCGTGGACTTGCCCGTGCCGGACATCCCGGTGATCAGGATCGTGGCCATCCGCCGAGCTTAGGAGGCGGTAGCTTGGCGGCGTGACGGTGCTCGGCAGCCTCGGATCGTTCGTCGTGGTGGTGGGAGTTCTGACCCTGACCCCGGGGATGGACACCGCGCTCATTCTGCGTACCGCCGCCGTCGGCGCCCCGCGCCGCGCCTGGGGTGTCGTGGTCGGCATCCAGGCCGGGACGCTGGTCTGGGGGGTGTTGACCTCGGCCGGCGTCACGGCCCTGCTCACCGCCTCCCGGCTCGCCTACGACGTGCTGCGCTGGGCCGGGGCCGCCTACCTGGTCGGGCTGGGGCTGAGCATGCTGTGGGGCGCCCGCCGCGGCCGGCCCGAGCCGGCGGCCGCGGGGGACGCGCCGGGCTGGCGGCGTGGGCTGCTCACCAACCTGCTGAACCCGAAGATGGGCGCCTTCTACGTCGCGTTGCTGCCGCAGTTCATCCCGCCGGGCGTGCCGGTCTTCGCCTTCGGCGTGCTGCTGGCGGTGGTCCACATCGGGCTGGGCACCGCCTGGTCGGCGGTCCTGGTCGGGCTCGCCCACCGGATGCGGGCGGTGCTGCGGCGGCCGGTCGCCCGCCGGGTGCTGGACCGGATCGCCGGTACGGTCATCGCGGCGTTCGGTGTGCGGCTGGCATTGAGCAGCGGCTGACCCGGCACACCTGGCGGCGTGCCAGGCCGTCGCGGCTCTCGGTGTGCGGCCGGCCCTGAGCCGCGGCCGGCCCTGAGCAGAGGCCGGCCCTGAGCAGAGGCCGGCCCTGAGCAGAGGCCGGCCCTGAGCAGAGGCCGGCCCTGAGCCGCGGCCGACCCGGCTCACGCCGGCCCGGGCCGCCACACCTGGCGGGGTGCGAAGCCGTCGCGGCGCAGCCAGTGTTCGGTGTAGACGATGCGTTCCGCGGGGATCACCACCAGCGGGCCCCGCGGCGGGTCGTCCAGCGACCGGGACCGTTCCACGTGGTCGGACTGCCAGCGCACCGCCGGCCAGTACGCGCCGTACTCCTCGTCCGCGTCGGTCAGCACCCGGGCCCGGCCGAAGATCTGCGCGCCGCGGCTGCTCGCCTGGCCCACCAGCGGCGCGAAGACGCCCACCGAGACCCGCGGGTCGGCGGCGATGTTGCGCAGCTTCGGCGAGCCGGCGGCCGCGGTGAACAGCAGGGTGAAGTCCAGGTGGAAGTAGCGCACCGGGGTGGCCAGCGGGCCGGCCGGTCCCGCGGTGGCCAGCACGCACATGTTCTGCGACGACAGCAGGTTGAGCACGCGTTCGGAGAGCCGGGCGTGGTCCAGGCGGGCGGTCGGCGCCGGGCCGGACAGCCACGGGTTGGTCACGGGCATGCGCGGTCCCGGTCCAGCACGGCGAGCAGCTCGGTGAGCTCGGCCACGGCCAGCTCCGGCACGTGGGTGTCGGGGTCGTCGCGGTACGCCGCGGCCTGCGGGTAGCCGGCGTTGGTCACCAGCACCGGGCGCATGCCGGCGGCGGCCGCGCCCGTGTGCTCGCGGCTGCCGCCGTCGCCGACGTACCAGCACTGCGCGGGCGGCACGCCCAGGCGCCGGGCCACCGTGGCGTAGAGCCGCTGGTCCGGCTTGCGGCAGCCCTCCCGCCAGGAGAAGACCGGCACGTCGATCAGCGGCGCGAACGGCGTCCGCGGCCAGCTCTCGGCCAGCTCGCTGCTGCAGTCGGAGATCAGCCCGAGCCGCAGGCCGCGCTCGCGCAGCGCGGCCAGCACGGTCAGGGCGCCGGGCCGGGGCGTGCGCACGGTGGCGGCGCCGGCCAGCTGCACCGCCGTGGCCGCCTCCAGCGCCTCCGGGGCGGGGGAGACGCCGCAGCGCAGCGCCATCGTCCGTAGCGTGGCGCGGGTGCCGCCGAAGACCCCGGTCGCCCGTTCGCCGAAGGTGGCCGACATCGCCGCCCGGAAGGCGTCCGCGGGCACGCCGAGCGCGGCGGCCGTCGCGGTGAAGGCCGCGAGGCGCCCGGCCTCCGCGGCCGGGTCGGTCAGGGTGCCGAAGAAGTCGAAGACGACGGCTCTCATCGCACGGCGTGCGGGGCCAGCACGGCCGCGCAGCGCAGGTTGCGGTAGCGCCCGCGGTAGTCCAGGCCGTACCCGACGATCAGGCCGGCCGGCACGTCGAAGCCCGGGTAGATCGGCACGCCGAGCTCCGGGGTGTCCGGCTTGCGCAGCAGCGCGGCCACCGCGATCGACGCGGGCCGGCGCTGCCGCAGGTTCGCGATCAGCCAGGACATGGTCAGGCCGGTCTGGATCACCGTCTCGACGATGATCACGTCGCGGTCCGCGATGTCCAGATCAAGATCCTTGAGCAGGCGTACGGAGCCCGAGGCGCGCTTGCTCGTCGTGTACGACCGGATCGCCATCCAGTCGATCTCCACCTGGCTGTCCAGGGCGCGGGCCAGGTCCACGGTGAACGTGGCCGCCCCGCCGAGCACGCCCACCAGCACGATGTCGCGGCCCGCGTAGTCCCGGCCGATCTCGGCGGCCAGCCCGGCCACCCGGGCCCGGATCTCGTCCTCGGTGAGCAGCACGGACTCCAGGTCACCCGCGACGTGGTCGGCGTCCACCGTCATCCCCCTGAGTTGTCGCCGTGCCCCGCAGCCCCCCGCGAGGTCACGCCGGAATCCTGACACGCGCGGGCGCGCGCGCCAACACACGTCCAGCCCCCGGGTGAGGCCGGCGATTCGCCCCCGTCCGCCCTGGCCAGGCGGCAGACTGCGGGCATGCCGCGGCTCCCTTTCGCCCCGGTGGCGGCCGGCTACGTCGCCGTCGTGGCGCTGCTCACAGTCGCCGGCCGGCTGGCGCCCCGGCACGCGGATCTGGCGGCGTTCGTGGCGCTGGCCGCGACCCTGCCGACCGGCCTGCTGTACCCGCTGCTGGCCCTGATCCCGGACCACCACGGCTGGTACGCCCTGCCCCTGCTCGCCGCCGGGAACGCGTTCGTGCTGCGGTCGCTGCGCCGGGCCGTGCCCCGCGATCCGGTCGCCCGCGGGGTGGAGGACCGGCTGCACCTGGCCCTGGTCTCGACCCGGCTGGCGGTCACGCCGATGATGCGGCCCGGGCGCCGGCGCGAACGCAGCCTGTTGCTGCGCGACGTGCCGATCGAGTTCCCGCGGCTGGTCGGCGTCTACCGCGACCTCTGGCACGACGCCGGCCTGCGGGTGCGCCAGCAACAGGAGCCGCTGGCGCTGCGGGCGTACGACCGGGAGGGTTACGAGTTCTCGCTGGAGGCCGGGCCCGGGGTGTTCGGCGACGCCATTCTGCGGGTGGCCGCGCCGCCCGGACGGCGGTGGGCCTTCGTGGCGGGACTGGCGACCGGGGCCGTGCCGTGCGTCACGGCGGCGTTGTCCGCGACGTACCCGGCTCTGCTGCTGACCGGCTGCGGCGCCCTGGTCGGCGGGCTCGCCTGCCTGGTCGTGCCCCGGACCCGGGCCTTCGGCCGCGGGTTGCTGACCGGCGGCGTGCCGGCGCTGGCCGTTCTCCTGGTATATGCGGCGGCGTGACGGACTGTGGCCGGGTAGGCGCATTGCACCGCCGTTTGTCCAGATTCTCGGGCTGCTTTCGCTGCCCGTAATAAGACTGCTGTAATGTCCGCGCGTCCCACTATTCATGTATTCATCACCTCGGTGGAGTCGTGGCATGGCACAACGGTTCACGCTGGACGAGATCCGGACCCGTACGTACAAGGACCGCGACGCCTGGTGGACCGTGTGGCTCGTCGACCCGCTGGCATCGCGGCTGGTCTGGCTGGTGGCCCCGCTGCGGTGGGTCACGCCGAACCTGCTGACCATGGGCGCGTTCCTGCTCGGCTTCGTGGCCGCCTACTGCTTCCTGCAGGGTGACTACCCGTGGCTGGTGGCCGGCGCCGTGGTCTTCCACGTCAGCTTCGTGCTCGACTGCATGGACGGCAAGATCGCCCGGCTGAAGGGCACGGGCTCGGTCTTCGGCGCCTGGCTCGACTACGTCTTCGACCGGCTCCGCGTGGTGACCTGCGCGGTGGCCCTCATGGTCGGCCAGTACGAGCGCACCGACAGCATGGTCTACCTGTGGCTGGCCGGCCTGGTCATCTTCCTGGACATGTTCCGCTACCTGAACGCCCTGCAGATGGGCAAGGTCAAGGGGGACATGCGGCGCAACCTGGAGGCGGCGCGCGGCGAGGGCCCCGGCGGCCCGGTGGTCGTCGAGGAGACCAGCGCCGCGCAGCCGGTCGGCGTGGCCGACGGCGGGAGCGGGCAGCCGGTGGTCGACGTCTACGGCGAGTTCCGCGCCAAGCTGGGCCCGCTGGTCAAGGTCCGCAACTTCCTGGCCGGCCAGCGCATCCGGGCGCACCTGTTCAGCGGCATCGAGTTCCAGATGTTCGTCTTCATCCTGGGCCCGCTGACCGACCAGGTCGTCTTCTTCACCGTGCTGTCCGCGGTGCTGCTCGCCGCGTTCGAGCTGCTGCTGATCTACAAGCTCTACAGCGCGACCAAGGTCTACGGCCGGGAGCTGGCGAAGATCGGCGCGTCCGAGGCGGAGGCCGAGGCGGCCGCCGTCGCGGCCGGCGTGGGCACGCAGGACGACGAGGACGACGAGCTGGCCCCGCAGCGCATTTCGGCCTGAGGCCCGGGCGGGTCGCCGCGGCCGGCCGGCCGGCGTGGCAAGCTGACCGGCCATGAGCGTATCCGCGGTGACCGCCGGGCCCCCGGCAACCAGGACGGCGGCCGCGTGAGCGCCCGGTTCGAGGAGCTGGCCTGGCGCGAGACGCCGATCGGCGAGATCAGCCTGCGCCGCCGGCGCGATCCGCGGCTCGGGGTCGACGTGTACGAGGTCAAGATCAACGACGAGTACCTGATGTCGAGCCTGTTCACCGTGGCCGAGATCGAGCTGGCCCGGCTGGGGCTGGCGGCGCTGCCGGCGGACGCCCGCCCCGACGTGGTGGTCGGCGGGCTCGGCCTCGGGTACACCGCGCGCGCCGTGCTCGCCGATCCGCGGGTGGCCTCGCTGCTGGTGGTGGACGCGGTCGCCGAGGTCATCTCCTGGCACGAGCGGGGGCTGCTGCCCGAGGCGGCGGCGCTGGTCAGCGATCCGCGCAGCCGGCTGGTGGAGGGCGACTTCTTCGCGATGGCGGCCGGACCGGAGGGCTTCGACCCGGCCGCGCCGGGCCGGCGCTTCGACGCGATCCTGCTCGACGTCGACCACAGCCCGCGGCACGTGCTCGCCCCGGCCAACGCGGCGCTCTACACCGCCGACGGGATGCGCCGGCTGCGCGCGCACCTGCGGCCCGGCGGCGTCTTCGCGCTGTGGTCCGATGACCCGCCGGACGCGGACTTCGCGGCAGTGCTGGCCGAGGTCTTCACCGCGTCGACCGCCCACGTGGTGTCGTTCGCCAACCCACTGACCGGCGGAGAGTCGGCCAACACTGTATATGTAGCTACATAAGCGGGCATACTGGCGCTCGTGGACGACCACCCTCTCGAACCCGGCGAGGACGCCACGACGTTCTTCCAGCCCCGCGCGGAGGTCTTCGTGACCATGCTGTGGGTGTGCGCGGCCGTCTGGTTCCTGTGCCGGGTGCTGTCGCTGCTGGTGCAGCTGCTGCTGGGCGACCGGCCGACGATCGGCGAGCTGGTCCGGGTCGCGGAGAGCCTGCTGATCGTGCCGGTCGTGGTCGCCGCCCTGGTGCTGCTGGTCGCCTGGAACCGGCTCGGCTGGATGAAGAGCTCCGTGCACGGCCTGGAGTTCGCGGCGACCGGGCGGCGCGGCGTGCGCCTGCCCTGGGCGTCGATCGCCGCGGTCGGGCTGCGGCGCTGGGGGCCGTTCACCGAGCTGGTGGTGACGCCCACCGACATGGCCGAGGTGAGCGAGCTGCCGGGCCCGGGCCGGCGCCCGCGGGTGCTGCGCCGCGAGTCCGGCTCGGCGTTCCTGATCGACGTCGGCATGATGTCACCCGGGCCCGAGACGCTGCTCGCCGAGCTGCACCGGCGCATTCCGTCCCGGGTCTGACCCTCGCGATCCTTGACGCCGCCCCGGCCCGGTCCTATGTTTAACCTATCCGTTAATTAACGAGGGTGTTAAACAGCATGACCGACCGGCTCAGCGTGATCTTCGCGGCCCTGGCCGACCCGACCCGCCGGGCGATCCTGGCCCGGCTGGCCGAGGGCGACGCCACCGTCTCGGAGCTGGCCGAGCCGTTCTCGATCAGCCTGCCGGCCGTCTCCCGGCACCTGAAGGTGCTGGAGCAGGCCGGCCTGATCACCCGCAGCCGGTCCGCCCAGTGGCGCTCCAGCAGCCTGCAGGCCGAGCCGCTGCGCGAGGCCACCGCCTGGATGGAGCGCTACCGGCGGTTCTGGGACGACAACTTCACGCGGCTGGACGCGCACCTGCGCCACATCCAAGAACAGGAGAAACAGCAATGAGCGACAGCGACGCCACCACCGAGCTGGTCATCACCCGGATCTTCGACGCCCCCCGCGAGCTGGTCTACCGCGCCTTCACCGATCCCGACCAGATCTCCGCCTGGTTCGGCCCGGTCGGCTGGTCGGTGCCCCGCGACAGCGTCGAGGTCGAGGCCAAGGTGGGCGGCCACCAGCGCTTCACCATGGTCAACGACGCCGACCCGGCGCAGACCTCGCCGGTCGAGACCACCTTCGTCGAGGTGGTCGAGAACGAGCTGCTGGTCGGCGAGGAGGACGTCTCCGCGCTGCCCGACTTCGCGGGCGACGTCATGCGGATGCGCCTGGAGTTCCACGACGAGCCCGGCGGGCGGACCCGGCTGGTGCTCACCCAGGGCCCGTTCAGCCGGGAGGTCGTCGAGCAGGCCCGGGCCGGCTGGGGCAGCTCGTTCACCAAGCTCGACAAGACCCTGGGCTAATCGCCGGCGGCCTCGAGGGTGTCCGGTGCGCCGAAGGTGACCGGGACGCCGGGGGAGTAGAGCACGCTCGCCGGCGGCCCGGCCGGCGTGGGCAGGCCGGCCGCGGTGATCAGCTCGTCGTCCAGCCCGAGCAGCTCGGCGCGGCGCAGCGGCCAGCGCGGGTGCTCGTTGGGCAGGTGCAGGCTGCGGCCCCAGGCGCGGGTGTGCAGGCCCCAGCGGGCGGTCACGAAGTGTTCGACCGGAGACGGCTGCTCGACCGGGGCGCCCACCCGTACCGTCAGCTCGCTGGCCGCCCCGCGCGGCCCGGGCCAGCGCCGCCTGCTGGTGTAGCGCAGCACGTCGCCGTCCTTCTCCAGCCGCATCCGGGCCCACTTGTAGGGCAGCCGCAGCAGCGCCTGCGCGGTCAGCACCGGCACCAGCCGCTCGGCGTCCAGCGAGAGGAAGACCACGGCCCGCCGCCCGCGCGCGTCCACGCTGTAGAGGCGCACGTTGGTCTCGCAGAACGTGCCCAGGTACGGAATTCCCGGCCCGCGCAGCGCGCCCAGCCGCACCATCCGGAAGCCGATCAACCCGACGTAGGTCACGCCGTCGAGGGTGTCGGGGACGGTGCCCCGCGGCAGGAACGGCGCGACCGTCTCCGGCGGCACGGCCCAGTGCAGGAACGTCAGGTCGTGCCAGCTCTGCACCAGCAACGGCCGGCGCACCGGGCGCAGCGTCTCCGGGGTCACGTCCTCGATCCGCACGTGACCATCATGCCCGCGCCGGGCGCGGCGCCGGTGTGAGTTCCGTCGCCGCGCCCCGCGGCGGGTCACCGGGTGAAGCGGGCCAGGATGCCCTTCTTGACCTGGCTGGGCCGCTGCTGCTCGCCGGCGAACGCGCTCAGCACGATGAGGGCGCCGGTCAGCGCCGGCACCACCCACTGCAGCGTGGAGAGCTTCTTCTGCGCCCGCACCACGTCGATCGGGGTGTCCACAGTCGACTCGGTGCCGGACGCGGCGGGCACCGCGGTGTCCTGGGCGACCTTGCGGCCGAGCAGGCGGCTGTAGCCGGTGACGCCGAGCGCGGCCACCGTCAGCCCCGTCTTCGCCAGCGACATGGTGCCCACGCCCTGCTGGGCGACCAGCCGGGACCGGTTGCCGACCAGCTCGCCGACGCTGCCGGCCAGGTGCGCGCCGATCGCCGCCGCGTTGACCGGCGTCCACTTGTTCCAGCCGGTGTTGGCCACCCGGCCGGTGCTCTGCGGGTCGGCCGTCTCGGCCGCGGCCGGGTTGAGCGCCACCGCGTTGGCCAGGGTGCCGCCGAACCAGGCGGCGAGCCCGACGTCGTGCAGGGAACGGGAAAGTGTGTCCTGTGCCAAGGGGTCCTCCATAGTTCGTGCAGGATGGGGTACCTGGTCCGGCTACCCCGGGCGGGGCGCTCTACGCGTGTGGCGTCCCACAGCGCTGATCCGGCGGCGGGCACCGCCCGTATCGTGGGTGTGTCCGGTCACGCCAGCCCCTCGGAGGACCCGCATGCCGGTGCCGCGCCGCACCCGTTCCGCCGTCCTGGCCCCCGTGCTGGCCGCGCTGATCGCCCTCGGCTGCGTCTCCGCGCCCGACGACGACGCCGGGGCGGGCGGTGAGCAGCGGCGGGCGCCCGCCGCGGCCCGTACCACCGCGGCCGGCGAGGACCCGGACGGCACGGACACCCCGGAGGAGTTCGAGGCCGACATCGGCGACGCCGCGCGGGTGGCCGAGGACTACTGGAAGAACGAGTTCCGCAAGTCCGGGCTGCAGTTCCGGCCGGTCGCGCGGCTGATCCCGTACGAGCGGGAGGGCGAGGTCGACTGCGGCGGGCAGGGGCTCGGTCTCAACAACGCCGCGTACTGCTCGGCCGGCGACTTCATCGCCTACGACGTGAACTGGGCGTTCGCCGCCTTCCGGCAGATCGGCGACGCGTTCATCTTCTACCTGCTGGGCCACGAGTACGCGCACGCGATCCAGCTGCGGCTGCGCATCCAGAAGAAGTTCACCATCGAGCAGGAGCTGCAGGCGGACTGCATGGCCGGGGCGTACATCGGCGACACCGAGCGCAAGGGCACCCTCAAGCTCGACGACGGCGACCTCGAGGAGCTGGCCCGGGGCCTGGAAGCCGTGGGCGACGACCCGGGGCAGCCCTGGTTCGCCGAGGGCGCGCACGGCTCCGCCAAGCAGCGGACCAGGTCCTTCAGCAACGGCTACCGGCGCTCGCTGGCGCCCTGCGACGTGTCGTAGCAGTCACACCGGCCCGCGCCGGGCCACCCGGCCGGGGACAATGGGCGGACACGAAGCGATCGGCTCGGGAGGCCTGCCCTGACACCCACACCACCGGCTGCGGTGCTCTTCGACATGGACGGCACGCTGGTCGACAGCGAGAAGGTCTGGGACATCGCCCTGCACGAGCTGGCGGCCCACGCCGGCGGCAAGCTCTCCGAGGGGGCGCGCCTGGCGATGATCGGCAGCAGCATGGCCAGCTCCATGCGGATCCTGCGCGAGGACCTGGCCCAGCCCGACCGCGACGAGGCCGCCGACGTGGCCTGGCTGACGCGCCGGGTCGAGGAGCTGTTCGCCGAGGGGCTGGTCTGGCGGCCGGGGGCGCTGGAGCTGCTGCGCGCGGTCCGCGCGGCCGGCCTGCCGACGGCACTGGTCACCTCGACCGGGCGCCGCCTGGTCGAGGTCGCGCTGGACACGCTGGGCCGCGACAACTTCGACGTCGTGGTCTGCGGCGACGAGGTGTCGGCGCCCAAGCCGGACCCGGCCCCCTACCGCACGGCCGCCGACCTGCTGGGCGTGCCGATCGAGGCGTGCGTGGCCATCGAGGACTCGCCGACTGGGATGAAGAGCGCGGTCGCGTCGGGGGCGGCGGTGCTGGCCGTGCCGGCCGAGCTGGAGCTGCCGCCGACCGACGGGGTGCACCTGCGGGAGTCCCTGGAGGGCGTGGACCCGGGATTCCTGGCGGCCGTGCTGGCCTCCGCGACGGCCTGAGCCCCGGCCCGAACCCGTGGGGGCGTCCGGGCCGGGGCGCCGGGTCAGTCGTGGGCGATGGCGCCCAGGACGTTGAGCCGGGCGGCGCGGATCGCCGGCAGCACCGCGGCGATCACCCCGACCAGGGCGGCCAGCACCAGGTACGTGCCCATCCGCTCCCACGGCAGCACCAGCTCGGTGATGCCGTCGCTCTTCAGGGCGCGGGTCACCGCGGTGCCCATGCCGGCCCCGACGACCACGCCGAGCAGGGCGCCGAAGACCGAGATCACCACCGCCTCGACCGTCACCATCCGCATGGTCTGCGCCCGGCCCAGCCCGACCGCGCGCAGCAGCCCCAGCTCCCGCGTGCGTTCCAGCACCGACAGGGCCAGCGTGTTGACCACGCCGAGCACCGCGATGAGGATGGCCAGCGCCAGCAGGATCTGGATCATCGTGATCAGGGTGTCGAAGGTCGCCGCCTGCTGGTCGACGAACGCCTGGGCGTCCTGCGCCGACACCTCGGGGCTGTCCGCCAGCAGCGCCTTGACCCGGGGCAGCACCTGGCCCACCGGCACGCCGTCGGCCAGGCGCAGGAAGCCCATCGTCGGCTGGGTGATGCCGAAGTCCCGGGCCGCCGCGACCGGCAGCAGGTAGTCGCCCGGAAGGCTGTCCTCCGGGTAGGTCGCGGCGATCGTGTACGCCCGGGGATCGCCGCGGGACGGCTGGATCGTCACCTTGGTGCCGACCTGCCACCCGTACGCGGCGGCCTCCGGCACGCTGACCACCAGCTGGTCGTCCCGCAACGTGGCCGGCACGGCGCCCGCCGCGTCGCCGAACGCGTCCTTGAGGGCGGCCAGGTCGTCGGTGGCGTTCACGTAGTGCTTCTCGCCGTCGATGACGACCTGGTCGTTCCAGAGGCCGGCGACCGACCGTACCCCCGGGATCGTCGCGGCCCCGCGCAGCACCGCCGGGTCGTAGCTCGGCGGCCGCGGGCCGTTCTGGTCGCCGCTGATGATCACCTCGGCCTTGAGGATCGTCGCGGCCTCGGCCTTGAGGCTGCTCTTGGCCGAATCCATCACCACGGTGACGCCGGTGACCAGCGCGATGCCGACCATCAGGGCGGCCGCCGTGATCGCCGTGCGTCGCGGGTTGCGGCCGGAGTTGAGCCGGCCCAGGCGCCCGGGCAGCGACCAGGAGAACAGCCGGCCGATGCCGGACACGACCGGGCGGCTGATCAGCGGCGTGAGCAGCGCGACGCCGACGAACGACACCAGCACGCCGCCCAGGATGGTCCACAGGGTGGCGTCGCCCAGGTCGGCGAACAGGCCCAGGCCCAGCCCGGTGGCGCCCGCGGCCGTGACGACGCCGCCGGCCACGCTGATTCTGGTGAGCGGCCGGTCCGGCGTGGCGACGTCCTGCATGGCGGCGACCGGCGCGATCCGCGAGGCCCGCAGCGCCGGCAGCACGGCGGCCACCACGGTGACCAGCACCCCGACCACGAACGAGCTGACGACCGCGGCGAGCGGCACGCCCACCGTGCCGAGCTCCATCCCGCCGGCGAACGAGCTGAACAGGTACGCCAGCAGCGCGCCCACCCCGACCCCGGCGGCCAGGCCGAGCACCGACGCGATCAGCCCGATCACCACCGCCTCGACCAGCACCGAGCCGATCACCTGGCGCCGGCTGCCGCCCAGGGCCCGCATCAGCGCCAGCTCGCGGGTCCGCTGGGCCACGATGATCGAGAACGTGTTGAGGATCAGGAAGATGCCGACGAACAGCGCCACGCCGGCGAAGCCGAGCAGGATGTTGGTGAAGAAGCCGAGCCCCTCCTGCAGGCCCGCGGCGTTGTCCGCGGCGAGCTGGTCGCCGGTCTTGGTCACGTAGCCGGGGCCCAGGGCCGTCGCGATCCGGTCCCGCAGCTCCTCGCGGGTCACCCCGGGCGCCGCCGTGACCCGGATGGAGCTGTAGACCCCGGTCTCGCCGAGCATGAGCTGCTGCGCCACCGGCTCGGTGAACGCCACCTCCTGCACGCCGCCGATGCTGTCCCGGTTGCCGCTGTAGCCGTAGATGCCGACCAGGGTGAACTGCTTCTTCGGGGCCAGGGTGAGCACGCCGACGCGGTCACCCACCGTGATGCCGGCGGCCTCGGCCACCGTCGCGTTCACCACGAACTCGTCGGCGGCGACGGGACCGCGGCCGGCGCGCAGCTCGACCAGGTCGTCCGCGCCGGTCCAGGCGATGCCCAGCCGGGGCGGACCCATCGAGGTGACCACCTTGCCGTCGCTGCCGATCACCCGGGCCCCGTCGGCCTCCACCAGTCCGGTCGCCGTCCGTACGCCCGGCACGGCCCGCACCCGCTGCACCGCGTTCGCCGGCAGCGGCGTGACCACCTGCTCACCCTCGAACTCGGACACCTCGACCTTCGGCTTCGCGGTGACGCCGACGTCGGTGGTGGCGTACGCGCTGGCGAACAGCGCGTCGAACGACCGGCTCAGCGTGTCGGTGACCACGAACGCGCCGGAGACGAACATGACGCCGAGCACCACGGCGAGCCCGGAGAGGACGAGCCGCAGCTTGCGCGCCAGCAGGCTCTTCAGGGTCGCGCGCAGCATCAGAGCATCACCGGTTCGGCGTGCGTGTCGAGGCGCTTCATCGTGTCCAGGACTGTCTCGGGGGTCGGCCCGGCGAGCTCGTCGACGATCGCGCCGTCGGCCAGGAACACCACCCGGTCGGCGTAGCCCGCGGCGACCGGGTCGTGGGTGACCATGACGATGGTCTGGCGGTGCTCGCGCACGCTGGCCCGCAGGAACGACAGCACCTCGGCGCCCGAGCGCGAGTCCAGGTTGCCGGTCGGCTCGTCGGCGAAGATGACGTCCGGCCGGCCGATGAGGGCCCGCGCGCAGGCCACCCGCTGCTGCTGGCCGCCGGAGAGCTGGCTGGGCCGGTGGCCGAGCCGGTCCCGCAGCCCCACGGTGTCGATCACGATGTCCCACCACTGCGGGTCGGGCTTGCGGCCCGCGATGTCCAGCGGCAGCCGGATGTTCTCCTTGGCGCTGAGCGTGGGCAGCAGGTTGAACTGCTGGAAGATGAAGCCGACCCGGTCGCGGCGCAGCCGGGTGAGCGCCTTGTCGCCCATTCCGGTGATCTTGGTGCCGCCGACGTGGACCTCGCCGCGGTCGACCGTGTCGAGCCCGGCCAGGCAGTGCATGAGGGTCGACTTGCCGCTGCCCGAAGGCCCCATGATGGCGGTGAATCGGCCGCGCTCGAACTCGGCGCTCACGCCGCGCAGCGCGACGACGCGCGCCTCGCCGGTGCCGTACACCTTCCAGACCTCATCGGCCCGTGCGGCCGCCGGCTCGCCGGAATTCGTCGTTGTCACTGTGGCTCCCTGGGATACGCCCTTGAACGGTCGGGCCCAGTCTTCCGGCGGGCGCGGTGCGGGGCGTCCGCCCTGGGGCGTAGCCCGACGCGGAGATTCCGCTGGGGGTGGCCACCCAGGGGCGCTCAGGGTTCCCCCTCGACGTCATCGTGACGGTTGACAGACGTCATAAGTGACGTCATAGTGGGGTCATGGACCTGACGCCGTACCTCGAAGCGCTCCGCAGCGACCTCAGCGCCGCCGCGGCCCCGGGCGGTCCGGAGACCACCCGGGCGGCCGAGCTGCTCGGCCACGCCCTGGAGGCCTCGGCCCGCCTGGCGCTGCTCCAGGCGCTGTCGGACGCGGCGGCCGAGATCACCACCCGGCTGCACGGCCCGGTGGTGGACGTCCGCCTCCGCGGCCGCGAGGCGGACCTCGTGGTCACCGAGCCGGCCTTCTCGGCCCCGCCGGCGCCGGCCCCGCCGCCGGCCGACGGCGGGGACCTGGCCCGCCTCACCCTGCGCATGCCCGAATCGCTCAAGACGCACGTCGAGCAGGCCGCGGCGGCCGAGGGCGTCTCGGTCAACGCCTGGCTCGTCCGGGCAGTCACGGCCGCGGCCGGGGCGGCGCCGGCGGGCCCGCCCCCGGACGCCCGCCGCGGCCGGCCCGGCAAGCGCATCACCGGCTTCGCACAAGCCTGACCAGCCCCGACGGAAGGAAGAGACCATGTACGTGTTCGACCGTTCCACCCCCGTGACGGTGTCCCTGCGCCTGCACCGGGGCACCGCGGAAGTGGTGGCCGAGGAGCGCCCCGACGCCCAGGTGGAAGTCGTCGCGGAGAACGGCGGTGAGGCCGTCGAAGACTTCACGGTGACCCTGGAGGGCGACACCCTGGTGGTGCACGCGCCCGAATGGACCTGGAACTGGCGCCGCACCCCGAAGGTGCGGGTCCGGATCCGGGTGCCGCTGGACAGCGCCCTGGCCGCGAAGTCGGCGTCGGCCGACATCCGCGCGACCGGCCGCTGGGCGAGCGCGCAGGCCGACGTGGCGTCGGCCGACGTGTCCCTCGACGAGGTGACCGGCGACGCGTTCCTGAAGGCGGCCAGCGGCGACCTGGCCGCCGGGCGGGTCGGCGGCTCGCTGCGGATCAGCAGCAGCTCCGGCGGCCTGCGCGTTGGTGACGTCAACGGTGACGTCAACGCGGACACGGCCAGCGGCGACATCACGCTCCGCCGGGTCGGTGGCTCGCTGCACGCGAGGACGGCGTCCGGCGAGGTCGAGGTCGGCCTGCTGAGCCGCGGCAAGGCCCGGGTGAGCACGGCGTCCGGTGACGTGTCGGTGGGGGTGGCCGCGGGCACGGGCGTGTGGCTGGACCTGGACACCGCGTCGGGCTCCACGTCGAGCGATCTCGCGATGCGCGGCGGAGCCCCGGCCGGGACACCGGAGGCGGCGCTGGAGCTGCGGGTGCGCACGGCCAGCGGCGACATCGACGTGCACCGGGCGACGGGGGACCTGCGCGCGGCGGCCTGACCGGGCCGCCGCGGCGGCGTCAGCCGCCCGGGCGCACCAGCCCGGTCTCGTAGGCCAGCACCACCGCCTGGACCCGGTCGCGCAGGCCCAGCTTGGTCAGCATGTGGCCGACGTGGGTCTTGACGGTCGTCTCGCTGACCGTCAGGGCACGGGCGATCTCCGCGTTCGAGTGGCCCTTGGCGACGTGGGCGAGCACCTCGCGTTCCCGGTCGGTCAGCGTCTCGAGCGCGGGCGCGGCCGCCGTCGTGGCCGGCGCCGGCAGCGCCTCGGCCAGGCGGGTGAGCAGCCGGGCGAGGATCACCGGCGCGACCACGGCGCCTCCGGCGGCGACGGTACGGACGGCAGCGACAAGCTCCTCCGCCGGCACGTCTCGGCACAGGTAGCCCATGGCCCCGGCCGCGACCGCCCCGGTGACGTGTTCGTCCGCGTCGTCCATGGTCAGGATCAGCACCCGCACCGGCAGCCCGGACCCGGCGATCGAACGGGTCACGGACAGCCCGTCGAGCCGGGGCAGCCGCAGGTCCATGAGCACGACGTCGGGCAGCAGCCGGCGGGAGAGCGCGAGCGTCTCGACCCCGTCGCCGGCCTCGCCGACGACCGCGACACCGCCGGCCCCGGTCAGCGCCATCCGCAGGCCCGACCGCATCATCGGCTGATCGTGGGCGAGCAGCACCCGCACCGGCCGCGCGGCGGCCCCGCCCGGCGCCGTGCCGTTGACCCCCGTCACCCGCTCAGCCTCTCCCACCCCGCCGGCCCGTCGCCGGGCCCCTCCGGTTCCGCGATCACCCTAGGCGATCAGGCCGGGCCGGCCGCGCGGCCGTGTCACCCATCGGACGGGGTCCGGTTCCGCCCGCCGCTGCCTGGTCTGGTTCCGCCCGCCGCCCGCCGCTGCATGGTCTGGTTCCGCCCGCCGCTCCCGCTGGCTGGTCCCGGCCGCCGCTCCCGCTGGCTGGTCCCGCCCGCCGCTCCCGCCCGCCGCTCCCGCCCGCCGCTCCCGCCCGCCGCTCCCGCCCGCCGCTCCCGCCCGCCGCTCCCGCCCGCC
>NZ_BOMQ01000056.1 GCF_016862275.1 Actinoplanes nipponensis
CCCGCCCGCCGCTCCCGCCCGCCGCTCCCGCCCGCCGCTCCCGCCCGCCGCTCCCGCCCGCCGCTCCCGCCCGCCGCTCCCGCTCGCTGGTTCCGCCCGGCCGCCGCCCCGGCTCGCCGCTCCGGCCCGCTGGTCCGCCCGCTCCAGCGCCAGGTCGCTGTTCAGCGCGGTTGTGCGCAGGGCGGCGCGGACCGGCGGGTGACGCTGCATCGCGGCTCGAACCCCGGCCGGTTCCGCTGTCCGCGCCGCGCCCGCCGGGACGAAACGGAAGCCCCGGTCCGGCGGCAGATCTTCGGGACCGGTCAGCTCCGGCGCGGCCCATCCGCAGGTCGATCGGCCAGGACGCCGGCGACCCGCCGAGGTCGCCGCAGATCGCGTCGCCGGGCACGGAGAGTTGCCGGGTCAACGCCAGGCACAGCCGTCCGTCGGCCCAAGAGCACCCACCCCACTGCACGATGAAGCCGTCGCACTCCACCCCCAGAAACTCGCCGAACGCGCGCCGACGTCACGCACGCCCGTGGGTCGACACCGTGACGCCGCAGGATGGGGGCGAACACCCCGGCGCCCGACCGCCAAGACGGCAACGCGTGCACTTGTGCACCGCCGTCGGGTCAGGACTGGCGAGGTCCGGGCAGCACGATCGCGTCGTCCCGGGTCTCCAGGACCGGTGTCGCCTCGGGCGCGTGCTCCGGCTCCGGGTACGGCGGCGGGGTGCCGCCGAACTCCGGGCAGAACTGCTGGTGGCTGCACCACCCGCAGAGCTTGCTGGGCTTCGGGCGGAAGTCCCGGTCCTGCTTGGCCCGCTCGATCGCCTGCGACAGGGCCACCAGGGTGCGCTCGAAGCGTTCCAGCTCCGCCGCGTCCGGGCTGTAGTCGCAGATCTCCGCGTCCTTGAGGTAGAGCAGGCGCAGCACCCTGGGCACCACGCCCCGGGTGCGCCACAGCACGAGCGCGTAGAACTTGAGCTGGAACAACGCCCGCCCCTCGAAGGCCTCGCGGGGCGCGCCGCCGGTCTTGTAGTCGACCACCCGCAGGTCGCCGGCCGGGGAGACGTCGAGCCGGTCGATGTAGCCGCGGATCAGCAGCTCGTCGTCGACCAGGGTCGACACCAGGCTCTCGCGCTCGGCGGGCTCCAGACGCCGCGGGTCCTCGACCGCGAAGTAGCCGGCCAGCAGGTCGCCCGCGCCGGCCAGGAAGGCGGCGAGCCGGTCGGCCTCGGCGGCGGCCTCGAGACCCGGCAGGGCTTCCGGGGCGGCAGCGGCGGCGACCGGATCGCCGGCCGCCTCGGTCTTCCCCTCCGACAGGCCGCCCGCACCGGTCGAGGCCGGCCCCTCAGCCCCGGCCGGAGCCGCCGAAGCGGCTGGAGCCGCCGGAGCCGCCGGAGCGGCTGGAGCCGCCGGAGCCGCCGGGCCGGCGACGACCTCGGCGAACAGCGCCGCCAGGGCCGGCTCCTGCTCGAGCAACCGGGCCCACGACGGCGCCACCAGCGCCGCCGCGGCCGCCGGCGTCCGCTCGGCCGCCGGCAGGTCGAACAGGCTTTCCAGCACCGCGTGCACCAGCGTGCCGCGCACCTGGTCGGGCGTCGGCTGCTCCGGCAGGCGGTCGATGGTGCGGAAGCGGAACAGCAGGGGGCAGGTCTTGAAATCCGCGGCGCGCGACGGCGACAGCGACGGCCCGGCGTGCCGCTCCCCGCGCCCGGGAGCGGAGCCGGGCTGCGGGTCCGCGGATGGGGACAAAACCGTTTCTGCCGTCATGGGGGTAAGGCTAGGGGAGGGGTACGACGAAACCGTCGCGGCAGGGACCTCTCAGGCGCGGTCCGTAGCATCGACGTGTGGACGACAGCGCGCAGCAGACCCGCCCCGCCCGCAGCCCGGGCCGGGCGGTCGGACGGGTGCTGGGCATCCCGGTGCGTCTCAACCCGTCGATGCTGCTGCTCGCGCTGCTGGTCACCGTGGTCTACGGCGGCTACGTCGAGGCCGAGCTGGGGCTGGCCGGGCCGTTCGCGTACGCGGTCGGGCTGGGTTTCGTGGCCTGCCTGCTCGGATCCGTGCTGTTGCACGAGCTCGGGCACGCCCTGACCGCCCGGCGTTACGGCATCGGTGTGCGCGGGATCACTCTGGAGCTGCTCGGCGGCTACACGGAGATGGACCGGGACGCGCCCACGCCGCGCGTCGACGCCCTGGTCTCGCTGGCCGGCCCGGCCGTCTCCCTGGTGCTGGGCGCCCTCGGCAGCGCCGCCGCGTACGCGCTGCCCGACCGGACCGTGGCCGGTCAGATCGCCTTCCAGCTCGCCGTCAGCAACGTCCTCGTCGCGGTTTTCAACGTGCTGCCCGGGCTGCCGCTGGACGGCGGGCGGGCGCTGCGGGCCGGCCTGTGGGCGCTGCTCAAGGACCGCAACCGGGCCACCGAGGCCGCCGCCTGGGCCGGGCGGGGCATTGCCGTGCTCACCGCGCTGGCCGTGCTCACGCTGTACCGGCTGAACCTGCTGACCGTGTTCGGCCTGGTGTTCATCCTGCTCGTGGTGTTCACGCTGTGGCAGGGCGCCGGTCAGTCGATGCGGCTGGCCCGGATGACGCGGCGGTTCCCGCTGGTCGACCTGGGGCGGCTCGCGCGGCCGCTGTTCGCCGTACCGTCGGGCATGCCGCTGGCCGAGGCCCACCGCCGGGCCGGTGCCGCCGGCCGGGCCGCCGACGTCCTGGCCGTCGCCGATGCCGGCGGCCGGGTGGTCGCGCTGGTCGACGCGGCCGCCGCCGCTGCCGTGCCGGCCGCGCGCCGGCCCTGGGTGTCGGTCGACACCGTCGCGCGTGACCTGCAGCGGGTGCCTACCCTGCCGCTCGGGCTGACCGGCGAGCAGGTGGTCCGGGCCGTGCAGGCCCACCCGGGTGCGCAGTACGTGGTCACCTCCGGGGAGGATGTCGTCGGCGTGCTGCGCGTGGCGGACCTGGCCGAGCTGCTGGAGCCGCGCCGCGCCGCGCGTCGCACCGCACCGAACTGAGAGAGGGATCCGTGACAGTCCAACCCACCACCGTCGTCGACGAGCCTGTGCCCGCCCACCGGGGGCCGTTCCGCGAGGGCGACCGTGTGCAGCTCACGGATCCCAAGAACCGCATGCACACCATCGTGCTGGAGCACGGCAAGGAGTTCCACACCCACCGCGGCGCGCTGGCCCACGACGCGCTGATCGGCCTGCCGGACGGCAGCGTCGTGGTCTCCGCGGGCGGCACGGCCTACCTGGCGCTGCGCCCGCTGCTCGCCGACTACGTGCTGTCGATGCCGCGCGGCGCGCAGGTCATCTACCCCAAGGACGCCGCGCAGATCGTGGCCATGGCCGACATCTTCCCGGGCGCCAAGGTCATGGAGGCCGGCGTCGGCTCGGGCGCGCTGACCTGCTCGCTGCTGCGCGCGGTCGGCAGCACCGGCGAGCTGCACTCCTACGAGCTGCGCGACGACTTCGCCGCCATCGCCCGCAAGAACGTCGAGGCGTTCTTCGGCGGGCCGCACCCCGCCTGGCACCTGCACTCCGGTGACGTCGCGCAGGCCGAGGGGACCGGTTTCGACCGGATCGTGCTGGACATGCTGACCCCCTGGGAGGCCCTCGACATGGTCGAGCGCGCGCTGATCCCCGGCGGCGTCTTCATCGGGTACGTGGCCACCACGCCGCAGCTGTCCGAGCTGGTCGAGGCGCTCCGCGAGCGCGGCGGCTGGACCGAGCCCCGGGCCTGGGAGTCGCTGGTGCGCGACTGGCACGCCGAGGGCCTCGCCGTACGCCCGGACCACCGGATGATCGCGCACACCGCGTTCCTGGTCTCGGCCCGCAAGCTGGCCCCCGGCGTGACGGCGCCGCCGCGGCGGCGCAAGCCGAGCAAGGGCGCCGAGGCGTACGCGCTGCGCCGGGCTGCTCAGGCGGCGCTGGCGGCCGAGCGCACGGAGACGGCCGACGATCCCGGGGTGTGACGCGCCCGGGCGGATCCGGTAGTTTCCGTCGCGGGTTTCGATGGGTTCGCAGAGCGGAGGGATCGGGTGGGCGCGATGAGTTCTCCGCCGTTCGGTGGCAGCAACGAGATGCCGGCGGTCTTCCCGGACTGGTCGCCGTACGAGGACCTGGACTCGGCCGCCCGGGCCTACCTGCGCGACCCCGAGGTGGCCCTCGACGCCCTGTTCGGGGTGCTGCGCGGCGCCTCGGTGCTCTGCTTCACGCTGGAACGCTTCGTCAACGAGGTCAACGGCGTGTGGCAGGAGGTCGTCATCTGTGACGGCAGCCGGCTGGTGCTGTGGCACGGCGAGGACGTCGCGCCCGGCGACGGGCCGGTCGGCTCGATGACGTCATCCCTGCGGGTGGTCCCGCTGTCGACGGTCACCGAGGTGGGCTGCCGCCGGCGGCTGACCCGGACCTCGACCGGGCAGGCGCGGGTCGACAGCATCGACGTCTATCTGCTGCTCAGCTCCGTGGACGACGCCGTGCCCCCGCCCGGCATGGCCGAGGAGGAGGGCCGGGCGCCGCTGCGGCACGACGCGCTGCGTTTCGGCAAGACGCTCGACGACGGTGGCCCGGGGCAAATTGCCCGCTTGGAGGAATTCTCCCGAGTTGTCGCATCTTTGGTCGGACGCCCGACACTGTGACATTTCCCGCTTCGCCGGGTCGATCTTCCGCGGCCCGGCGCGGCGGCGTAAAACGCTTCAGTCGGCGTCCGGGCCCGCGATCTCCACGTCGTCCCTGGCCCGCACCACGTGGATGCAGTCGCCCGGGCACTCCTTGGCCGCGTCGATCACTTCCAGGTGCAGCCGGGCCGGCACCCCGGTGCGCACACCGGGGCTCTGCAGCAGCTCACCGGCGCTGTCCTTGACGTACGCCAGGCCGTCGATGTCGAATTCGAACACCTCGGGTGCGTACTGCACGCACAGTCCGTCACCGGTGCACAGGTCCTGATCCACCCAGACCTCAAGTGCGTCTGTCTCGGTCTGTGTCGACACCGCTTACCTCCCCCAACTAGCCCGCTCCGACGGTACCCGAACCCCCTGACCACCCGGTGCGCCGCACGGCCCCGATCGATCAAGGTTCAGTGACGAGGGTGTTGCATGGGTCGAAAACCCGTCCGCAGCGGTTAGTGTTATCCCCAAGACGTTCGAGCCCCCGGGGAGGTGGGACGTGGCACGTAGCGACGAGGCGTCAGGCGCCGCACGTTGGGAGAAAGAGGCCAACGATCTCTCCAGCCAGGTTGCGTTCCTGCAGGAGGAACTCGCTCTGGTACGGCGCAAGTTGACCGAAAGCCCCCGACACGTCCGGCAGCTCGAGGAGCGGCTCGCGGCAACGCAGGCGCAGCTGGCCCGACTGACCGAGAACAACGACCGGCTCGTGGCGACCCTCAAGGAAGCCCGATCCCAGATCGTCACTCTCAAAGAAGAGATTGACCGGCTCGCCCAGCCGCCCAGCGGTTACGGCGTTTTCCTGGCCGCCCACGAGGACGGCACTGTCGATGTCTTCACCGGCGGTCGCAAGCTGCGGGTGGCGGTCTCGCCGTCGCTCGTGGTCGAGGATCTCAAGCGGGGGCAGGAAGTCCTGCTCAACGACGCGCTGAACGTTGTCGACGCCTTCGGCTACGAGCGGGTCGGCGAGGTCGTCCTGCTCAAGGAGGTCCTCGAGAACCCCGCCGGCGGTCCGGGCGACCGGGCGCTGGTGATCTCGCACGCCGACGAGGAGCGGATCGTCCACCTGGCCGACTCGCTGCAGGTGTCCAAGCTGCGGGCCGGCGACTCGCTCATGATCGAGCCGCGCTCGGCGTACGCCTACGAGCGCATCCCGAAGAGCGAGGTCGAGGAGCTCGTCCTCGAGGAAGTGCCGGACGTCGACTACTCCGACATCGGCGGTCTGCACTCGCAGATCGAGCAGATCCGCGACGCGGTGGAGCTGCCGTTCCTGCACGCCGACCTGTTCCGGGAGCACCAGCTGCGCCCGCCGAAGGGCATCCTGCTCTACGGCCCGCCCGGCTGCGGCAAGACCCTGATCGCCAAGGCGGTCGCCAACTCGCTGGCGAAGAAGATCGCCGAGCGCCGCGGCGAGGAGAAGCACACCAGCTACTTCCTCAACATCAAGGGTCCCGAGCTGCTCAACAAGTACGTGGGCGAGACCGAGCGGCACATCCGCCTGGTCTTCCAGCGGGCCCGGGAGAAGGCCGGCGAGGGCACGCCGGTCATCGTGTTCTTCGACGAGATGGACTCGATCTTCCGTACCCGGGGCTCCGGCGTCTCCTCCGACGTGGAGAACACCATCGTCCCGCAGCTGCTCAGCGAGATCGACGGCGTCGAGGGCCTGGAGAACGTCATCGTCATCGGCGCCTCCAACCGGGAAGACATGATCGACCCGGCGATCCTGCGCCCCGGCCGCCTCGACGTGAAGATCAAGATCGAGCGCCCGGACGCGGAGGCGGCGAAGGACATCTTCGCCAAGTACATCCTCAGCGGCCTGCCGCTGAGCGAGGACGACCTCACCGAGCACGGCGGCGACCGCGACGTCACCGTCGCCGCGATGATCGAGGCCGTCGTCCTGCGGATGTACACCGAGACGGAGGAGAACCGCTTCCTGGAGGTCACCTACGCCAACGGTGACAAGGAGGTCCTGTACTTCAAGGACTTCAACTCCGGCGCGATGATCCAGAACATCGTCGACCGCGGCAAGAAGATGGCGATCAAGGAGTTCCTCACCTCCGGCAAGAAGGGGCTGCGGCTGCAGCACCTGCTCGACAGCTGCGTCGACGAGTTCCGCGAGAACGAGGACCTGCCCAACACCACCAACCCCGACGACTGGGCCCGCATCTCCGGCAAGAAGGGCGAGCGGATCGTCTACATCCGCACGCTGGTCTCCGGCGGCAAGGGCGCCGAGGCCGGCCGCTCCATCGAGACGGCCAGCAACACCGGTCAATACCTGTAGGCAGGGGCAACAGCAACGCCCGACGCGGGCGGGGAGGCGCTACGAGGCGCCGCCCCGTCCGCGTCGTGCATCTCCACCCTGCGTGTTGTGGTGCGCACGTGCGGGTGAGAGAACGGACAGGGAAGCGTCTAGGCTCGATACATGGGCAACGGCAGCACAGTGGCGGGTGGGGTGGCGGTATGAGCGTTCGCAGGATCATGGGTACCGAGGTCGAGTACGGCATTTCGGTGCCCGGGCAGCCCGGCGCCAACCCGATGGTCACCTCGTCGCAGGTGGTCAACGCCTACGGCGCCCGGCCGGAGCTCAACCGCGGCGGCCGGGCCCGGTGGGACTACGAGGAGGAGTCGCCGCTGCGCGACGCCCGCGGCTTCACCTACTCCGGCGCCGCGTACGACCCGGCCGACGCGCTCGCCGACGAGGACCTCGGCCTGGCCAACGTGATACTGACCAACGGCGCCCGCCTCTACGTCGACCACGCCCACCCGGAATACAGCACGCCGGAGTGCACCAACCCGATGGACATCGTCCGCTGGGACAAGGCCGGCGAACGGGTCATGGCCGAGGCGTCGCGGCGGGCCGCCACGATCCCCGGCACCCACCGCATCCAGCTCTACAAGAACAACACCGACAACAAGGGCGCCTCGTACGGCTCGCACGAGAACTACCTCATGCGCCGGCAGACGCCCTTCGCCGACATCGTGGCCCACCTGACCCCGTTCTTCGTCACCCGGCAGATCTTCTGCGGCGCCGGCCGCGTCGGCATCGGCCAGGACGGCAGCGGCGCCGGCTTCCAGATCTCCTCGCGCGCCGACTTCTTCGAGGTCGAGGTGGGCCTCGAGACCACGCTCAAGCGACCGATCATCAACACCCGCGACGAGCCCCACTCCGACGCGGACAAGTACCGCCGGCTGCACGTCATCATCGGCGACGCCAACCTCTCCGAGATCTCCACCTACCTCAAGGTCGGCACGACGGCCCTGATCCTCAACATGATCGAGGAGAAGGTCTTCACCGGCGAGCTCGGCATCGCCGACCCCGTCTCCGAGCTCAAGGCGGTCAGCCACGACCCCTCGCTCAAACACCTCATGCGGCTGCGCGACGGCCGCAAGCTCACCGCGCTGGACCTGCAGTGGGCGTACTACGAGCGGGCCAAGGCGTTCTGCGACGAGCGCTACGGCGCCGACACCGACGAGCAGACCGCCGACGTCCTGCAGCGCTGGGAGGACGTGCTGGACCAGCTCGGCCGCGACCCGATGCAGCTCAGCGACCAGCTCGACTGGGTGGCCAAGCTGCGGCTGCTGGAGGGCTACCGCGAGCGGGAGAACCTCACCTGGTCGTCGCCCAAGCTGCAGCTGGTCGACCTGCAGTACTCCGACGTACGGACCGAGAAGGGCCTGTACCACCGCCTGGTCGCCCGCGGCTCGATGAAGACGCTGCTGGACGACGACGAGACGCGCCGCGCGATGGTCGAGCCGCCCGAGGACACCCGGGCCTACTTCCGCGGCCAGTGCCTGGCCCGGTACGCGTCCGAAGTGGTCGCGGCCAGCTGGGACTCGGTGATCTTCGATGTCGGGCGCGAGTCGCTGGTCCGGGTGCCGATGATGGAGCCCGAACGGGGCACCAGGAAGCACGTCGGCGCCCTGTTCGACAAGTGCGACACCGCGAAGGACCTGCTCGAGGTGATCACCAGCCGCTGACGAGAATCGCCCGGGTGGGCGGACGTTTTTCGTCGGACCCGCGAGGTAAGTTTTTCCCAACCCGAACCAGTTGGGTCATGAAGGGGGACAGCCATGGCAACGCGAGACACCGGCGGTCAGTCGCAGTCCGGCAAGGGCAAGCGCGACGAGGAGATCGAGGACGTCACCACCGAGGCGAACCCCGAGGTGGCCGAGCGGCACGCCGAGATCACCGAGGACGTCGACGACCTGCTCGACGAAATCGACTCCGTCCTTGAAGAGAATGCCGAGGAGTTCGTCCGCGGCTATGTGCAGAAAGGCGGCGAATAGGGCATAGATGGGCAATTCGGACATGCCGCGGGGGTTGGACGATCGTGACGGCGAACGGCGCTGCCGCGATTGTGACGAATGGAAGCCGTTGGAACAGTTCTGCGCCGGTAGCAAGCGTCCGAGCGGCCGTGGTAGCTACTGCAAGGACTGCTACAACGTCAGGTCCAAGGCAAGCTATGCCAAGCGGATCCAGGAACGCCACGGCCGAGCTGTCCAGGCCCCGCGGGTGGTCCCGGAAGGCCACCGATACTGCCCTGACTGCGGGTCCGTTCGGCTCCTGACGGAGTTCCCCCGTAGCCGAAGCGGTACCGGTGGCTACGGCAGGTACTGCAAACCGTGCCATAACGCTCGCGGCAAAGAGTCGAAGGATCGACTGCACGGTGGCACGCGCGAGTACCACCTGCGGCGGCGCTACGGCATCGGTCAGGTCGAGGTCACCGAGATGCTCGCCAAGCAAGGAGGCCTCTGTGCCATCTGCGGCGCCCCTGATCCCCAACATGTCGATCACGATCACCGCACCGGCTGGGTTCGCGGGATACTGTGCTTCAACTGCAACGGCGGCCTGGGGCAGTTCCGGGACAGCCCGGTGTTCCTCGCCGAAGCTATTACGTACCTGAAAGGAACCACGTGGCAGCGGGTTTTGATCCATCCGGGCGTCTTCCAGATGTGTTCACCAACGCGGGGACGTCCTCCTTCACGCAGTTCCTGAGCCAGGCCGCCCCCGAGCTGCTGCCGGGTCGCCGGCCGCTGCCGCCGGGGATGGCCGCCGACATCGCGCCGCACGGCACGACCATCGTCGCCATCGCCACCGCCGAGGGCGTCGTGATGGCCGGCGACCGGCGGGCCACCATGGGCAACCTCATCGCCAGCCGGGACATCGAGAAGGTGCACCCGGCCGACGCGTACTCGCTGATCGGCATCGCCGGCACGGCCGGCATCGGCATCGAGCTGATGCGCATCTTCCAGGTCGAGCTGGAGCACTACGAGAAGATCGAGGGCGCGATGCTGTCCCTCGACGGCAAGGCCAACCGGCTCGCCGCGATGGTGCGCGGCAATCTCGGCGCGGCCATGCAGGGCCTGGCCGTGGTCCCGCTCTTCGCGGGCTTCGACCTGTCCCCGGCCGACCCGTCCAAGGTCGGCCGCATCTTCAGCTTCGACGTCGCGGGCGGCCTCTACGAGGAGACCGGCTACGACGCGATCGGCTCCGGCTCGCTGTTCGCCAAGTCGGCCCTGAAGAAGCGGTACCGCCCCGGCGTCAGCACCCAGGACGCGATCCGGCTGGCGGTGGAGGCGCTCTACGACGCCGCCGACGACGACACGGCGACCGGCGGACCCGACCTGACCCGGAAGATCTACCCGGTGGTGATGACCGCGACCGCGGACAGCACCCACCGGCTCACCGAGGCCGAGATCAACGCGGTGGCCGAGCAGGTCGTCGCCGGACGGATGGAGAACCCGGGCGGCTGATCGCCCACCGGTTTTCGCAGCCAGCCCGCCATCCGGTCTTCGAAGGAGTTGCCACCCGTGGCCATGCAGTTCTACGCCTCACCCGAGCAGGTTCAGCGCGACCGCTCGGAATACGCCCGCAAGGGCATCGCCCGCGGCCGTTCCGCCGTCGTCCTCACCTACGAGGGCGGCGTGCTGCTGGTCGCCGAGAACCTCACCTCGCTGCGCAAGATCAGCGAGCTGTACGACAGGATCGGCTTCGCGGCGGTCGGCCGCTACAACGAGTTCGAGAGCCTGCGCCGGGCCGGCGTGCGGATGGCCGACCTGAACGGGCTGGCCTACGACCGCCGGGACGTCACCGGCCGGGCCCTGGCCAACGCCTACACCCAGACGCTCGGCGCGATCTTCTCCGAGACGCAGAAGCCGTACGAGGTGGAGATCTGCGTCGCGCAGGTCGGCGCCTCGCCCGAGAGCGACGAGCTCTACCGGATCACGTACGACGGTTCGGTGCAGGACGAGCCCGGCTTCATGGCGATGGGCGGCTCCGCCGAGGCCATCTCGACCGTGCTGAAGTCCCGTCACGACGTCGCGGCGGACCTGCCCAGCGCCCTGGCGCTCGCGGTGGAGGGCCTGGCCAGCGTCGGCGGGGAGAACGGCACCCCGCGCACGCTGGGCGCCTCCCAGCTCGAGGTGGCGGTGCTGGACCGCAACCGCAAGGGCCGCACCTTCCGCCGGATCGCCGGCGCGGCGCTGACCACGCTGCTCGAGGGCGGCAAGGACGAGCCGGAGAAGGAGATCGGCGAGGCGGGCGACGTGGCGCCGCCGGCCCCCGCCGAGGACAAGCCCACGGTCTCGGCCGCCTCGGTCGACCTGGAGGGCAAGCCGCCGGCCGACAAGGCCGAGCCGGCGGACGGCACCAACGGCGACGGCTCCTGAGCCGTCCTCCGCTCGCGTCCCCAGCCCTCGGCCGTCGGCCCGGGGCTGGGGGAGCGGCGGTGGGTTGCTGACGCGCCCGGCGCGGGCCGGACGGTGCGGCGGCGACGCGGTCCTGCGCCTTCGTGGGAGTGCGGGCCTTCCGGCGGTCAGTCGATGACGAGCGGGCGCCACCACTCCTCGTGCTCCCGGTACCACCGCACGGTCTCGGCCAGCCCCTGCTCGAACTCCACCCGCGGCCGGTAGCCCAGCTCCTGCCGGATGCGCTCGTCGTCCAGCGCGTACCGCTGGTCGTGGCCCTTGCGGTCCTCGACCGTGACCACCCGGTCCCAGTCCGCCCCGCACTCCCGCAGCAGCATGCCGGTCAGCTCGCGGTTGGTCAGTTCCCGGTTCCCGCCGATGTGGTAGACCTCGCCCGCCCGGCCCGCCAGCAGCACCAGCGCCGTGCCCCGGCAGTGGTCGTCCACGTGCACCCAGTCGCGCACCTGCTCGCCGTGGCCGTACAGCGGCACCGTGCGGCCCTCCAGCAGGTTCGTGACGAACCGGGGGACCAGTTTCTCGGGGTGCTGGTACGGCCCGTAGTTGTTGGCGCTGCGGGTCACCACGACGGGCAGGCCGTGGGTGCGGTGGTACGCCAGGGCCAGCAGGTCCGCGCCCGCCTTGGTGGCCGCGTACGGCGAGTTCGGCGCCAGTGGCGAGCGTTCCGTCCACGCGCCCGTGCCGATCGAGCCGTAGACCTCGTCGGTGGACACGTGCACGAAGCGGGCGGTGCCGTGCCGCAGCGCCGCGTCCAGCAGCACCTGGGTGCCGACCACGTTGGTCGTGGCGAACTCGGCGGCCGCCCGGATGGAGCGGTCGACGTGGGACTCGGCCGCGAAGTGCACCACCGCGTCGTGGCGGGGCAGGACCGAGGCGACCAGGTCGGCGTCGGCGATGTCGCCGGGGACGAAGTCGAGGCGTTTGCTCTCCGCGACCGGGCCGAGGCTGGCGAAGGTGCCCGCGTACGTCAGCTTGTCGAGCACCGTGACGCGGGCGCCCTCGAGCCCCGGCAGCGCGTCGGTGAGCACGCTGCGGACGAAGTGGGAGCCGATGAAGCCGGCGCCGCCGGTGATCAGAAGATTCATCAAGCGGCAGTGTATCCGCAGGTGGTGGGCCTGGTAGTTGATCTTCTGAAGGGGACGCCACGCTCCGCGTCGGTGAAAGGGCGCGTTGTCACTGCCGCTGACGCCCCCTGTGCGGCTAGTGTTTCGTCATGGAACGGCGAATTTTCGGCCTCGAAACCGAGTACGGAGTCACGTGCACCTACCGGGGACAGCGGCGGCTTTCTCCGGACGAAGTGGCCCGCTACCTGTTCCGCCGAGTGGTGTCCTGGGGACGCTCCAGCAACGTGTTCCTCCGCAACGGTGCCCGCCTCTACCTCGATGTCGGTTCCCACCCCGAGTACGCGACCCCCGAGTGCGACTCCGTCACCGACCTGGTCGCCCACGACCGGGCCGGCGAGCGGATCCTGGAGGGCCTTCTGGTCGACGCGGAGAAGCGTCTGCACGACGAGGGCATCGCCGGCGAGATCTACCTCTTCAAGAACAACACCGACTCGGCCGGCAACTCCTACGGCTGCCACGAGAACTACCTCGTCAGCCGGCACGGCGAGTTCGGCCGCCTGGCCGACGTGCTCATCCCGTTCCTCGTCACCCGGCAGCTGATCTGCGGCGCCGGCAAGGTGCTGCAGACCCCGCGCGGGGCGGTCTTCTGCCTCTCGCAGCGGGCCGAGCACATCTGGGAGGGCGTCTCCAGCGCGACGACGCGCAGCCGCCCGATCATCAACACCCGCGACGAGCCGCACGCCGACGCCGAGCGCTACCGGCGCCTGCACGTCATCGTCGGCGACTCCAACATGAACGAGGTCACCACGCTGCTCAAGGTCGGCAGCGCCGACATCGTGCTGCGGATGATCGAGGCCGGTGTGGTCATGCGCGACCTGTCGCTGGAGAACCCGATCCGGGCCATCCGCGAGGTGTCGCACGACATCACCGGTCGCCGCAAGATCCGCCTGGCCAACAACAAGGAGGTCAGCGCGCTGGAGATCCAGCAGGAGTACCTCGCGAAGGCCACCGAGTTCGTCGAGCGCCGGGGCGGCGACCCGACCGCCAAGCGGGTCGTCGAGCTGTGGGGCCGGGTGCTCAACGCGATCGAGAGCGGCGACCTCGACCCGGTGTCGCGCGAGATCGACTGGGTGTCGAAGTACAAGCTGATCGAGCGGTACCAGGCCAAGCACGAGATGCCGATGTCGCACCCGCGGATCGCCCAGCTCGACCTGGCGTACCACGACGTGCGCCGCGGCCGTGGCCTGTACGCGCTGATGGAGAAGCGCCAGCAGGTCGACCGCATCTCCAACGACCTGGAGATCTTCGAGGCCAAGGAGACGCCGCCGCAGACGACCCGGGCGCGGCTGCGCGGCGAGTTCATCCGGCACGCGCAGGAGAAGCGGCGCGACTTCACGGTCGACTGGGTGCATCTCAAGCTCAACGACCAGGCGCAGCGCACGGTGCTGTGCAAGGACCCGTTCCGCGCCTACGACGAGCGGGTGGAACGGCTCATCGCGAGCATGTGAGACGGACGGTAGGCTGGTCGGGCCATGACGACACCAGCGCGCGAGCCCGACCAGCACCCGCCCGGCGAGAAGCCGGAGCGCAGCTTCGAGGACGTCATGTGGGGGCGCGTGGAGCGCCGCCGCGAGCGCATCCGCGCGCAGGTCCGGACGGCCCGCGCCGGCGACCACAAGGTGCCGACGTGGGTCCTGGCCACCGTCCTGGCCCTGTTCCTGCTGGGCTGGCTCTACCTGATCTTCTTCGGCTGACCGTTCAGTCGTCCGGCGGCAGCACCGGGATGTCCGCGCGGTAGACGCTGAGCAGCACCCCGTACGGCCGGCCCTCGGGCCCGTCCGGCAGCTGCAGGGCCTCCAGCGCGGCCGCGACCCCGGCCGCCTGCTCGGCGGTCAGCCGGACGTGGCGCAGCAGGGTCCGATCCGGATCATCCGGCGCCGGCGGCAGCATCTCGGCCAGCGCGGCCCGCACCAGGAACTCCCCACCCACCGGCGCGTCCGGCGCGATGCGCAGCCGCTCGCTGGCCGGCGCGTAGTACTGCTCGGTGCCGCCGCGCACCCGCCGCTCGTGGGTCACCCGCACCAGGCCGGCGTCGTGCAGCACCTTGACGTGGTAGCCGACCGTGCCCTTGGCGGCGCCCAGGGCGGCCGCGAGCTGGGCGAGGGTGGCGGGCCGCTGGCGCAGCGCGATCAGCAGCCGGTGCCGCAGCGGATGCCCCAGCGCCTTGAACTGCGCCGGGTCCCGCAGCACCAGATCTTCGTCGGCCACCCGGTAAGCATCCGGGAAAGTCGCCTCTTGTCCAAGTGTCGAAAATATTAGACGCTTACCGCATGACGATCAGCGACTACCTCCTGGCCCACTGCACCCCCGCCGACGCCGTCCTGGCCGACCTGGCCGCGGAGACGGCGGCGGCCTTCCCCGACGCCGCCCACATGCAGGTCTCCCACGACGAGGGCGGCCTGCTGACGATGCTGGTCCGGCTCATCGGCGCCCGTACCGCCGTCGAGGTGGGGGTCTTCACCGGCTACTCGGCGATCTGCATCGCCCGCGGCCTGCCGGCCGACGGCCGGCTCCTGGCCTGCGACACCTCGCCGGAATGGACCGCGCTGGCCCGCACCCACTGGCAGCGCGCCGGGCTCGCCGACCGGATCGACCTGCGCCTGGCGCCGGCCGCGGACACGCTGCGGGCCCTGCCACCCGAGCCGGTGTTCGACTTCGGCTTCATCGACGCGGACAAGACCGGCTACCCCGTGTACTACGAAGAGCTGCTGCGCCGGCTGCGGCCGGGCGGACTGCTGGTGCTGGACAACGTGCTGCAGCGGGGGCAGGTCCTCGAGCCGGCGCGGCACCCGGCGGTCGAGGCGATCCAGCGGCTCAACGACCGGATCGTGCGCGACGAGCGGGTGGAATCGGTGATGCTCCCGGTCCGCGACGGGATCACCCTCATCAGGAAGCGCTGAGCAGGGGATCGCCAAGGCCGATCGGGATCGGGATCGTCGAGGCGGACCGGGATCGTCAAGGCGGCGGCCCGGGATCGTCAGGGCCGACGGGGATCGTCAGGGCCGACCGGGATCGGCAGGGCCGACCGGGATCGGCAGGGCCGACTGGGATCGGCAAGGTCAACGGCAGGATCGCATTTCGGTCGTGCCTGGTTGCGTGGTGCTGACCGTCGCTCCCGCCGATTGCCGGCTGCGTGCTTTGTTCCATCCGGTTCCGGCTGGTTGCCGGGTGGAGCTGGGGGACGGATCTTGAGACCGCGGGGCCTGGGAGGCGAGGTCAGGGGTTGGTTGCCTCGGCCCTCGACGGTGTCGCGGGAGGTAAGAAGCCACTCGCTGCCCGACCACGCGGCGCTACGACCGGCCCGGGGCCTGCCGGGCGGTGCGGGCCGAGACGGTGTCGGCTGGGCGCCGGGGACGGCTGAGCCGGTCCGGGCTGTTGCTGCGTTCAGGGCATCGCGCCGGCGCCTGCCGAGGCCGCGATACGTTCCCACGGTCCTGGCTGGGCCGGCTCGTCAGCGACCGCCCGGCCGAGGCGACCGACCGGGCCGTCCGACTGCGCGGCGGACCGCACGAGAACACCAACGGGCGGCTACTACCCCAAGAGGCAGCAAGGACTTCCGCGCCGTCAACCCAAACCGGTCTCGACCTCACCGCCACCCAGATGGACGTCCACTCAACGAATTCCCGACTCCCCGGGCTCTCCAAGATCCACGGGCGGCGGGCGGCGGGCGGCGGGTGGCGGGCGGCGGGCGGCGGGTGGCGCGCAGGCGCGCGGCCGATCGGGCGGGCAGGCGGCCGTGCGGGCAGGCGGGCAGGCGGCCGTGCGGGCAGGCGGGCGGCGAGCGGGCAGGCGGCCGTGCGGGCGGGCAGGCGGGTGGGCGGCCGAGCGGGCGGGGGAAGGTGGGTGTGGCGGGGTCAGGGGATGAGGGTGGCGGCGTGGCGGCCCGCCGCGGCCGCCGTCACGAAGTAGGCGTGGTCGTCCAGGAGGCCGCGGCCCATCGTGGACAGCCGGACCGGGCTGGCCTGCAGGGCCGCGTCCAGGCCGGCGGTGGCCACCGTGACCACGCGGTGCAGCGTCGCCAGCGGCGCCAGTGCCTCCTCCACCTGCTTGGCCAGGTCGGCCGGCAGGTCGTCCGGGACGACCAGGTCCGCGGGGACCAGCGCGACCTTCCCGTACGCGGTGAGGCTGTGGTGGGAGACGCCGCGGTGGCGGGGGCGGGGGTCCGCGTCCGAGATGCGCAGCGAGCCGACCGGTGTGCCGCGCAGGGCCACGATCGCGTTCACCGCCTCGCCCAGCGCCACGCCGGAGAAGCCCCAGGGCGTGCCCGTGCCCAGGTTGCCCGGGCCCTGCGCCACGATCGCCACGTCGGCGCCGAGCACGTGCCGGGCCGCCAGCAGGCCGGTGTGCAGCGTCGCCGCCTCCAGGTCGCCGCCGAACGCCTGGCCCGTCGTGACCGTGCCGGCCAGGTGCTCGCGCAGGCCGTCGAGGGTGCGGGAGAACCAGGCCGGCAGCGCGCCGCCGTCGGTCATCACGTACGCCACCTTGGCGTCCGGGCGGTCCGCGTGGATGCCGGCCAGCACCGCCGGCAGCGCCGAGTGCAGGTCCGCCGTCACCACGGGCATGCCGTCCAGGCTGTCGGCGGCCGCCATCACCGCGCGGTGCGGCGACGCCTCCTCGTCCACGCCCAGCAGGATCGGCTGCAGCGGCGTGTACCGGGCCTTGACCAGGTGGCCGGCGTCGCGGTCGGTGCCCGCCGACGGCGGGTCCTCGGGCAGCCGGTCGGGCAGCGCCACCACGAGCGCGTAGCCGCCGGTGCCCAGGCCCATGACCTGGGCGCCCACGTTCAGCAGGACCCGGTCGCCCGGCTCGGGCGTACCGGTCAGGGCCGGGTAGGCCAGCGCCCGCAGCGTGCCCTGCTCCGTCGTCACCTCGAGCTCGACGGCGCCGCGCCACGCGCGCCGTACCGCGGACACCGTTCCTGATCGCCAGCGCACCATGGCGGCGACCCTATATGTCCACCCCGCCGTCGCGGTGGTTGTGCCCCGCCCGGCCGCGCGTCGGGTCCAGGAACACGTACCGGATGGCGGGGTAACGGGCCCGCAGCCGGCGCTCGGCCTCGTCCGAGGCCGCCTCGATCTCGCCGCCGCTCACGTCGTCGTGGAAGTCGACCTTCGCGGCGACCAGGATGACGCCCGGGCCCAGCTGCATGGTCAGCAGCGTCGGGACCGCGGTCACCACCGGGATGCCGGCCAGGTCGTCGGCGATCTGGTTGTGGATGCGGCGCGGCACCGCCCGGCCGACCAGCAGCGACACGTTGGCGCGGGCCAGCACGGTGGCCACCACCAGCAGCAGCAGGCCGATCGCGATCGAGGCCAGGCCGTCCCAGAGCTCCGAGCCGGTGAGCTGAGACAGCGCGATGCCGGCGGCGGCCAGGATCAGGCCGATCAGGGCCGCGGAGTCCTCGAAGTAGACCGCCTTGACCGTGGTGTCCGAGGTGGCCCGCAGGAACCGCCGGCGGGACACGTTCCACCGCCGCGACTCGCCGGTCACCTGCCGCTGCGCCTTGAGGAACGAGACGCCCTCCGCCACGAACGACACGGCCAGCACGATGTACGACACCAGGAAGTTGCCGCTGTGCTCGCCGCTCATGATGGTCGTCACGCCGTGGTAGATCGAGAAGCCGGCGCCGCCGACGAAGGTGAACACGGCCGCGATGAACGCCCAGACGAAGCTCTCCTTGCCGTAGCCGAACGGGTGCTCCTCGTCGGGCTCCTTGGTGCCGCGGCGCAGCGCGACGAACAGGAACACCTCGGTGACCGTGTCGGCGAGCGAGTGCGCGGCCTCCGACAGCATCGCCGCCGAGCCGGACAGCAGGCCCGCCACCAGCTTCGCGGCGGCGATGGCCAGGTTGGCCAGGCCCGCGACGATGACGGTGCCGACGCTCTCGCTGCCCTGCTCCTCCCCGGCGGCGCCCGGGTGGCCGGGCTCCGCCGGCGCGGGCAGCGCCGAGGCGCCGGCCACGCCGACCGGAAGGTCCTCGTCGGCGGTACGGGGGGCGGGGGTGGCGGGCGTCGTCTCGGGCACGGGTGCTGGTTTCCCCCCGGACCGCACGAATAACCCCGGCCCGGCTTCCGGCTGCCGCCATCCGGCGTCGTTGCTGCTAGCGTTTCCTCTCGTGTCGCGGACCCGCACCGAGCGCCTGGTGAACCTGGTGATCTGTCTGCTGTCCACGCGACGGTTCCTGACCGCCGCGCAGATCGCCGCGACCGTGCCCGGCTACGAGCACGACCCGGAGGATCCGCGCGACCACGAGGCGTTCCAGCGCAAGTTCGAGCGGGACAAGGCCGAGCTGCGCGAGCTGGGCGTGCCCCTGGAGACCGGCCTGGCCAGCGCGTTCGACACCGAGCCGGGCTACCGGATCGCCCACCGCGAGTACGCCCTGCCCGACATCCCGCTGGAACCGGACGAGGCCGCCGCCGTGGGCATCGCGGCCCGGCTCTGGCAGCACGCCGGTCTGGCCGCCGCGGCGTCCTCCGGCCTGGCCAAGCTGCGCGCCGCCGGCGTCGAGGTCGACCCGCAGGCCACCCTGGGCATGGAGCCGGTGATGACCGTGGACCCGGCGTTCGGGCCGCTCACCGCGGCCGCCCGGGCCCGCCGTGCGGTCACCTTCTCCTACCGGGTCCCCGAGGTCGACGAGCCCTCCACCCGGCGCCTGCAGCCCTGGGGCGTGGTCTGCTGGCAGGGCCGCTGGTACGTGGTCGGCCACGACCGGGACCGCGACGCCACCCGCTGCTTCCGGCTGTCGCGCATCGTCGGCGCGGTCCGGCCGGTCGGCGCCGAGGGCGCGTTCACCCCGCCGGAGAACGTCGACCTGATCAGCCACGTCGCCCGCTGGTCGGGCCCGGTGGAACGCAACGGGCGGGCCACCGTGGTGGTGGAGCCGGGCCGGGCCGCCGGGCTGCGCCGGCTGGCCATCGAGACGGTGCCCGGGCCCGACGGCGACCGGCTGACCATCCCGTACTCCGACGTCGAGTGGCTGGCCTCGCGGCTGGTCGGATACGGCGCCGAGGTGCGCGCGGACGGGCCGCCGGAGCTCCGTGACGCGGTCATCCAGCAGCTCAAGGAGGTCGTGGCGCGCCACGAGCGGGTGCTGCCCGCGGTGGCCCGATGACCCCGCACCCGCGTACCCGGGAGAACAAGGCCTCGGCCGACCGGCTGGGCCGGCTGCTCAACCTGGTGCCCTACCTGCTGGCCCGGCCCGGGATCCTGGTCGCGGAGGCGGCCGCGGCCTTCGGGATCACCGAGCGGCAGCTGCGCGAGGACCTGGAGCTGCTCTGGGTCTGCGGGCTGCCCGGGTACGGGCCGGGCGACCTGATCGACATGGCCCTCGACGGCGACCGGGTGACCATCACCTACGACGCGGGCATCGACCGGCCGCTGCGGCTCAACCCGGACGAGGCGCTGGCCCTGGTCGTGGCCCTGCGGATGCTGGCCGAGACGCCGGGCACCGGGTCCCGCGACGCCGTCGAGCGGGCGCTGGCGAAGATCGAGCACGCGGCCGGCGACGTCGCCGACACCCCGGTGGCGGTGCGGCTGCCGGCGGACAGCCAGCGGGTCGACGCGATCCGGGGCGCGGTCGAGCGGCGGCACGCGCTGCGCCTGACCTACTACACGGCCGCGCGCGACGAGACCACCGAGCGGGTGGTCGACCCGATGCGGATGCTGATGGTCGGCCCGCGGGCGTACCTGGAGGCCTGGTGCCGCCGCGCCGAGGGCACCCGGCTCTTCCGGGTCGACCGCATCGACGCCTTCACCGAGCTGGACGAGCCCGCCGCGCCGCCGGCGCAGGCGGTCCCGCACGACGTCAGCGACGGGGTCTTCCACCCGTCGCCGGACCTGCCGCTGGTCACGCTGCGGGTGGGCCGGGGCAGCCGGTGGATCACCGAGTACTACCCGTGCGAGGACGTGCGCCGCGACGGCGACGAGTGGGTCGTGACCATGCGGGTCACCGACCTGGGCTGGGCCCAGCGGCTGCTGCTCGGGCTCGGCCCGGACGTGACCGTGGTCGGGCCGGTGGAGCTCGTCGACCGGATCCGCGCCCAGGCCACCACCGCGCTGGACCAGTACGCGACGGCGCCGCCGGTCACCGCCTAAGCTGTCCGCCATGGTGAAGTGGATCGCGATCGCCGTGGTGGTGCTCGCGCTGATCGTTCTGGTGGCGTCCGTGTTCTCCGTCCTCAACCGGCTGACCGGGCTGGACCGGGCCGCCCGGCGCCTGCAACAGCGCCAGGCCGAGGCGCTGAGGCTGCAGCGGGACGCGACGGCGCTCGAGGAATCCGTGGCCGGCCTGCAGCAGCGGGCCGAGATCATGCAGGACCGGCTCGCGGTGATCAAGGCCGGGCGGGGCGCATCGGACGGGAAGCACTCCTTACAGAAGGCGTGAGCCCGTGGTAGCGTGCGGCGTTCCCCGGCCGTTGTCCGAAAATTCCTCGGTGGATCTCAATCAAACAGGTCCGGCAGGGGTCGCGCACAACAACCACACGTACGATGGACCCCGCATCACCTGTCAGGACCTGATCCGATCGACTGGAGTTACCCATGGGCGCCCTCAAGCCGTGGCACATCGCCATCTTCGTCGTCGTCCTCGTGCTGCTGTTCGGCGCGAAGCGGCTGCCGGACGCCGCGCGGTCGCTCGGTCGTTCCCTGCGCATCATCAAGGCTGAGACCAAGGGCCTGGTGGACGACGACAACGTCGCCGAGAAGGCCGAGCCGCAGTATTCCCGCCAGCCGCTGCAGCCCAACGAGATCCACCAGCCGGGCCAGCCGGGCTACCAGCAGGCGCCCCCGGCGGGCTACCAGCAGCCCGGGTACCAGCAGCCGGGCTACCAGCAGCCCAACGGTCAGCAGTTCCCGCAGCCGCAGCAGCCGCCGGCCCAGCCGTACGTGGACCCGGTGCAGCGCAGCAACGACCGCTGATCCGCCGTGGCCCTCTCCCTACGCCGTCAGGGACCGAGCAAGTTCCAGCAGGCCTCCGACGGCTCCATGACACTGATCGAGCACGTCCGGGAGTTGCGTAACCGCCTCTTCTGGGCGTCGCTCGGCATCGTGGCCGGCCTGATCGTCGGCTTCATCGTCTCGCAGTGGGTCTTCCACCTGCTCTCCGGGCCGTACTGCGCGCTGCCGAGCTCGTACGTCGCGGGCGAGTGCAAGTTCCTCGTCCTCGGCGTCGCCGACACGCTCATCCTGCGCCTCAAGATCGCCCTCTGGGTCGGCCTGATCGTGGGCGCGCCGGTCTGGCTCTACCAGCTCTGGGCGTTCATCGCGCCCGGCCTGCACCGCCACGAGCGCAAGTGGGCCTACATCTTCGTCGCGATCGCCGCCCCGCTGTTCGCCGGCGGCGCGGTCCTGGCCTACTTCGTGGTCCAGCACAGCCTGGCCTTCATCATGCAGGCCGGCGTCGTCGGCGACACCACGCAGCTCGAGGTGACCTCCTACGTCGGCTTCGTGACCAGCATGATCCTGCTGTTCGGAGTGGCCTTCGAGTTCCCGCTGGTGCTGCTCATGCTCAACTTCACCGGCGTGGTCACCGCCCGCAAGCTGATGAGCTGGTGGCGGGTCGTGGTCTTCCTGTCGTTCGGCTTCGCCGCGATCGCCACGCCCGACCCGGGCCCGTTCGGCATGACGCTGCTCGCGGCCTGCATGGTGGTGCTCTACCTGATCGCCGTGGGCGTGGCCGCGATCAACGACAAGCGCAAGGGCCGCGGCAAGGAGATCTACGCCGGCCTGGACGACGACGAGATCTCGCCGCTGGAGGACGACCGCCAGCCGGTCGGCGCGGGCAGCCGGATCGAGACGCCCTCGCCGGTCGAGGCGCCGGAGCCCGTGGCGAAACCGTTGCCGCTGGAGAGCCGCTTCGACGACATGACCTGACCCGGCAGCCGGTAGCCTCCCGGCTGTGAACAGCGACGACATCGCGGTGCTGGCCAACCCCCGGGCGGGGCGCGGCCGGCACCGCGGTCTGCTGCCCGGGGTGCTCGAGCGGCTGGGCACCTCCGGACGTACGGTGCGGCTGCTCGGCGCGGACAGCGCGGAGTCGGCCGAGAAGGCCTGCCACCGGGCCGTCGCCGAGGGCGTCGGCGCGCTGGTGGCCGTCGGCGGCGACGGGACCCTGCACCGGGCCGTGCAGGCGGTGGCCGGCACGCCGACCCCCTTCGGGCTGGTCCCCGCCGGCACCGGCAACGACTTCGCGGCCGGCGCCGGCGTACCGGCCGATCCGCTGACCGCCGCGACCGCCATCGCCGCCGCCGTCCGCGAGGGCCGGAGCACCCCGCTCGACCTGGCCCGGATCACCACCGGGCGCGGCGACGTGCGCTGGTACGGCGCGGTGCTGGCCGCCGGTTTCGACGCGGTCGTCAACGAGCGCGCCAACCGGATGCGCTGGCCGCGCGGGCCGCGCCGCTACGACCTGGCCATCCTGCTGGAGCTGGCCCGGCTGCGGCCGCGCCGCTACACCCTCGAGCTCGACGGCGTCGACCGCGGTTGCACCGCCGACCTGGTGGCGGTCGGCAACTGCCGCAGCTACGGCGGCGGCATGCTGATCTGCCCCGACGCCGACCCCACCGACGGCCTGCTGGACGTGGTCGTCGCGGCGCCGCTGGGCCGCGGCACGCTCGTGCGGCTCAAGCCGCGGCTGCGGAGCGGCACCCACGTCGACGATCCGCGGGTCACCAGCTACCGGGCGCGCGAGGTGCGGATCGGGGCGCCGGGCATCGTCGGGTACGCCGACGGGGAGCGGGTCGCCGCCCTGCCGTTCGTGGTGCGCTGCGAGCCGGGTGCGGTCCGGTTGCTGGTGTGAGCCCGGCGTCAGCGCCGGCGCGGCCCGGCCGAACGGACGGGGGAAGCCGCAGATCCTCGGGAGGCAGCATGTCGATCGGTTCGCTGAGCTCGAGCACCGTGTCCACCGGGATGCCGGCCTCTACCGACCCGGGACAGGCCGGCCCGGCCCGCGAGGCCGACGCGCCGACGATCGCCGACCACGTCGCGGCCGCCGCCGCGCGGGAGCCCGTCCGCAGCGTCTCGGCGACCCTGGGGACCCTGGTCGACACGTACCTCTGAGCCGCTGTCACATCCCGTCCCCGGCCGGTGTCTTCCTGACGAGACCCACCGTGGACGAGGAGGAGCCATGACCGGCAACACCCGCATACCCCCGGCCGAGATCACCGGGGTCTACGGCGCCGTGCTGAAGCGGGTCACCCGCAGGATGCTGGGCGACGTGCCCGAGGCGCTCGGCGTGATGTGGCACAACCGGCCGGTGCTGCGGTTCAGCATGGGCATCGGCCGCCGGGCCGCCCGGTGGAACCGGTGCGACGAGAGCCTGAAGGCGTACGCCCACATGGCGGTGGCCGCGCTGGTCGGCTGCTCGTTCTGCCTGGACCTGGGGTACTTCCAGGCGTACCACGCGGGGCTGGACGTGGCCAAGGCGCGGGAGGTGCCCCGGTGGCGGGAATCGGAGGTGTTCACGCCGCTGGAGCGGGACGTGATGGCGTACGCCGAGGCGATGTCGCAGACGCCGCCCGCCGTCACCGACGAGCTCTCCGCTCGGCTGCTCGACCGGCTCGGGGCGCCGGCGCTGGTCGAGCTCACCGCGTTCGCCGCGCTGGCCAACCAGTTCGCCCGGGCCAACATCGCCCTCGGCATCAGGGCCCAGGGGCTGGCGGCCTCGTGCGGGCTGGCCCCGCTGCCGAGCCGGGCCGGCTCCCGCGCCTGACGCGCCGGGCCGGCGCTCAGACCGGGCAGCCGGCCAGGGCCAGGGTGGCGCCGAGCCCGTTGGAGCGGCCCGGCTCGGCCGCCGGCAGCACCAGCGCCGCGCAGCCGGCCTGGACCGCGCCCGCGTCGGCCGGGCTGTCGCCGACCATCAGCGTGCGCTCCGGGTCGGCGCCCAGCATCCCGCAGGCGCGCAGGAAGATGGCCGGGTCCGGCTTGGTGCGGCCCACCTCGTAGGACAGCGCGAACGCGTCCACCAGGCCGATCAGCCCCCAGGCGGCGAAGTGCGGGCGGATGTCGAAGCCGATGTTGCTGACCACGCCCACCTTGATGCCGGCGTCGTGCAGGGTGCGCAGGGTGCGCTCGGTGTCCGCGTACGGCAGCCAGCCCTGCGGGACCAGGAGCCGGTCGTAGAGGGCGTCGGCCAGGCCCTCCACGTCCGTGCTGACGGTGGCGGCCAGGCCGGTGTAGGCGGCGCGGTGGCTGTGCTCGTACAGGTCGCGGTCGGCCCAGTGCTCGGCCAGGTGCAGCGGCACCCGGTAGGGCAGCGGGCCGCCGGCGCGCCCGGCGGTGACCAGCCGGTCGGCCAGGATCGTGGCCCGGCCGCGGTCGAGCTCGCGCCCGCAGGCCGCGGCCGCGGCGGTCACCCAGGCCACCGGCTCCTCGACCTGGGCCAGGGTGCCGTGGAAGTCGAAGAGCACGGCGTCGACCTGGCGGCGCGACGGGTAGGCGGTCGATTCGGCGGCATCCGGCACGCCGTGCACCTTACCCAGCGCCGGCCACGCGACTGTCGGCAACCGCCCGGCGAGGCATGACCTTCGTTGTGTCACACCCACGCACTAGCCTTGTGTTCATGACGACCCCCGCCGGTGATGTGAGCCCCGCCGAACGGTATGCGGCTTCGAAGCGCCGGGCGGCCCGGGCCGCCGAGTTTCCGGCCCTGGACGATTTCATGCTCGACGTCGGCTTCGACCTCGACGACTTCCAGCGTCAGGCCTGCGAGGTGCTGGAGCGCGGCAGCGGCGTGCTGGTCTGCGCGCCGACCGGCGCCGGCAAGACCGTCGTCGGCGAGTTCGCCGTGCACCTCACGCTGCGGGCGGGCGGGGCCGGGCCGCGGCGCAAGTGCTTCTACACGACGCCGATCAAGGCCCTGTCCAACCAGAAGTACCACGACCTGGTGGAGCGCTACGGCGCCGACCAGGTCGGCCTGCTGACCGGCGACAACGTGGTCAACGGCGACGCGCCCGTGATCGTCATGACCACCGAGGTGCTGCGCAACATGCTCTACTCGGGCTCGGCCAGCCTGCAGGGCCTGGCCTACGTGGTGATGGACGAGGTGCACTACCTGGCCGACCGGTTCCGCGGCGCGGTCTGGGAGGAGGTCATCATCCACCTCCCCTCGTCGGTGACGCTGGTCTCCCTGTCCGCCACGGTCAGCAACTACGAGGAGTTCGCCGACTGGCTGGTCACCGTGCGCGGGCGGACCGAGGTGGTGGTCAGTGAGCACCGGCCGGTCCCGCTCTGGCAGCACATGCTGGTCGGCAAGCGGATGTTCGACCTGTTCCACGACGCCGACGCGGCCCGCAAGCACGACGTGCACCCCGAGCTGCTGCGCTACACCCGCGAGATGCTGCGCCGGCTGGAGCTCACCGACCGTACGGCCGGGCCGGGCTGGCACTCCCGCGGCGGCCGGCCGCGGCGCTGGCAGCCCCCGCCGCGCGCCGAGGTGGTGGAGCGGCTCGACCGCGCCGACCTGCTGCCGGCGATCCTGTTCATCTTCAGCCGCGCCGGCTGTGACGCCGCCGTGCAGCAGTGCCTGGCCGGGGGCCTGCGGCTGACCGGCGCCGACGAGCGGGCCGAGATCCGCCGCATCGCCCAGGCCAAGGTGGCCGGCATCCCCAGCGAGGACCTCTCGGTGCTGGGCTACTGGGAATGGCTGGACGGTCTCGAGCGCGGCGTCGCGGCCCACCACGCCGGCATGCTGCCCGCCTTCAAGGAGGCGGTCGAGGAGTGCTTCGTGCGCGGCCTGGTCAAGGCCGTCTTCGCCACCGAGACGCTGGCGCTGGGCATCAACATGCCGGCCCGGTGCGTGGTGCTGGAACGGCTGGTCAAGTTCAACGGCGAAGCCCACGTCGACCTGACCCCGGGGGAGTACACCCAGCTCACCGGCCGTGCCGGCCGCCGCGGCATCGACATCGAGGGCCACGCGGTGGTGCTGTGGAGCCCCGAGGTGGACCCGCGGCACGTCGCCGGCCTGGCCTCGACGCGGACCTACCCGCTGCGCTCCAGCTTCCGCCCGTCGTACAACATGGCGGTCAACCTGGTCGGCTCGGTCGGCGCGGAGAAGTCCCGCGACCTGCTCGAGTCCTCGTTCGCGCAGTTCCAGGCGGACCGCTCGGTGGTCGGGCTGGCCCGGCAGGTGCAGCGCAACGTCGAGACCATGCAGACGTACGACGACGACGGCGCCTGCCACCACGGCGACTTCGACGAGTACTTCGCGCTCCGGGTGGCCATCGCCGACCGGGAACGCGCCATCGCCCGGCAGGGCACCGCGCAGCGCCGCGCCGCCGCGGTGTCCTCGCTGGAGAAGCTGCGCGTCGGCGACGTGATCCGGGTGCCGCAGGGCCGCCGGGCCGGCCTCGCCGTCGTCCTCGAGCCGCCCACCGGCGGTTTCGGCGAGCCGCGCCCGCTGGTGCTGACCCAGGACCGCTGGGCCGGGCGGGTCAGCCCGGCGGACTTCCCCGGCGCGGTCGACGTGCTGGAACGCATCCGGGTGCCGAAGAACTTCAACCCGCGTTCGCCCGGCGCCCGCCGCGACCTGGCCGCGACGGTCAGCGCCACCGGCCTGGACCGGCACGGCTCGGGCGGCGGCGGCGGCCGGCGCGGCCGCGGCAAGGCCGCCCCCGGCGAGGACGCCGAGATCGCGCTGCTCAAGGTGCAGATGCGCCAGCACCCATGCCACGCCTGCCCGGATCGCGAGGAGCACGCCCGCTTCGCCGAGCGCCGGCACCGCCTGGCCCGCGACACCGACGCCCTGCGCGACAAGGTCGCCGGGCGCACCGGCTCGCTGGCCCGCACGTTCGACCAGGTCTGCGCGGTGCTCGCCGGCCGCGGGTACCTGTCCGACGACGGCGAGGTGACCGAGTCCGGCCGGATGCTGGGCCGGATCTGGACCGAGGCCGACCTGCTGGTCGCCGAATGCCTGCGCCGCGGCGTCTGGGAGGGCCTGGCCCCGGAGGAACTGGCCGCGGCGGTGTCCATGGTGCTCTACGAGTCACGCCGGGAGGGCGACGAGCGCGCCTCGGTCCCCAAGGGAGCGACCACGGCGGCGGTCGACGCGTGCCACAAGCTGTGGGCCGAGATCGAGTCCGACGAGGCCGAGCACGGGCTGTCGCTGACCCGCGAGCCGGACCCGGGCTTCGTGTGGCCGATGTACCGCTGGGCCCGCGGTGAGCCGCTGGCCCGGGTGCTGGCCAGCGGGCACAACTACGAGTCCGACATGCCGGCGGGGGACTTCGTCCGCTGGGCGCGGCAGGTGCTCGACCTGCTGGCGCAGCTGAAGGACGCGTCGGCGGCGAGCTCCGGGGTGCGGGAGACGGCTCGCAAGGCGATGGTCGCGGTGAATCGGGGGGTGCTGGCCTACCAGACGGCGCTGTGAGCGCGGGGCGGCGCGTGCGGGGCGCGGGGCGCGGTGCGGCGCGTTGTGGGCGCGGGGCGCGGTGCGGCGCGCTGTGGGCGCGGGGCGGCGCTGTGAGCGCGGGGGGATCGGCGGATGGCGCTGTGAGCGCCGGGCGGCGGTCCGCGGCACGCGGACGGGGTGTGGACGGCGAAGGGGAGCGGCCGCCTGGTGTGGGACCCCGATCAAGCCGGTCCGGGCCCGGCGCCGGGGCCGGTTATGACCGCCGGCCCGCGAGCCCCGCGGTGCTGTCCCGGATCACCAGGCGGTGACCGGCCACGATGCGCCGGGCCGGCCGGTCCTGGTGGCCGCTGCCGAGCCGGTCGGCCAGGCAGTTCAGGGCGTCGCGGGCGATGGCTTCCTTGTCCGGCGCGATCGTGGTCAGGGACGGGGTCGCGTAGCGGCCGTCCTCCACGTCGTCGAAGCCCACCACGGCCAGCTCGCCGGGTATCCGTACCCCCCGCGACAGCGCGGCCTGCATCGCGCCCAGCGCCAGCTGATCGCTGAAGCAGAAGACCGCGTCCACCTCGCGGCCCGCGTCCAGCAGCGCCGCCATGGCGGCGGCGCCGTCGGCGCGGTGCAGCCGGGCCACCGGGACCTCGCGGGCCGGGTCCGCGGGCAGCCCGGCCTCGGCCAGCGCCTGTCGGTAGCCCTCGACGCGGCGGGCCGCGGTGCCGTTGTCCAGCTGGGGTTGCGGCCCGATGGCGGCGATGCGGGTCCGGCCCAGGGTGATCAGGTGCCGGGTGGCCTCGCGGGCGGCGGCCACGCTGTCGACCGCCACGTGGTCGAGCAGCCCGTCGGCGTCCTGTTCGCCCAGCAGCACCACCGGCACGCCGCCCGGTGCGCGGCGCAGCTCCCGGGGCGACAGCGCCCAGGGGCTCAGCACCAGGCCGTCGACGACCTGGCCGCGTACCCCGTCGAGCAGGCGGCGTTCGTGCTCCGCGTCGCCGTCGGTCTGCTGCACCAGCAGCATCCAGGAGCGTCGCTCGGCCTCGCGGACCAGCAGCCCGGCCAGCTCGCCGAAGTACGGCGAGGCGATCTCGGGCACGGCCAGCGCGACCAGGCCGGACCGGCCGCCGCGCAGGTGCCGGGCGGCGGCGTTGGGGCGGTACCGCAGCTCGTCGATGGCCTCCTGCACCCGGGCCCGGGTGTCCGGCGCCACCTGGGCGAAGCCGCTGACCACGTTCGAGACCGTGCGGATCGACACCCCGGCGCGCTCGGCGACCTGGCGCAGGCTCGCCGTCATCGTCGGTTCCCCATGGCGAAAACCCTACCGGCACCGCTTGCCACGTGGCATACAACGTTGCAAAGTGGGCCTCATGACTTCTTCGACCGGTACGGCGGCCCGCGACGCGCTCTACGACCAGGGCATCACCGCCTGCCCGGGCGCCTTCAGCCCGGCCTGGGCGGACGCCATGCGCGAGGACATCGAGAAGGCGTTCGCCGAGGCCCTGGCCCGGCCCGACGGCGCGGTCGGGCGCGGCCCGCACCGCTACTACGTCGAGATCCACCCCGAGCAGCTGCGCGGGTTCGTCGACCTGGTCACCCACCCGTGGGTGACCGCGGTGTGCGAGGCCGTGCTCGGCCCGCGGTACGAGATCGTCGAGCTGGGCTTCGACGTCCCGCTGGCCGGCGCGGTCAACCAGCCCTGGCACCGCGACTTCCCCATGCCGGAGGTGACCCGCACCCAGCGGCGGCTGAACTCGCTGGCCTTCAACCTCACCGGGGTCGACACCACCGAGGAGATGGGCCCGTTCGAGATAGCCCCGGGCACCCAGTTCGACGACGAGCCCGAGTTCGGCCACGGCATGTTCCCGCCGAAGTCGTTCTACCCGCGCTACGAGCAGCGCGCGGTCCGCAAGTACCCGAAGCGGGGCGACATCTCCGCCCGCTCGGCGCTGACCATCCACCGGGGCACCCGCAACTACTCCCAGCTGTCGCGCCCCGTGCTGGTCCTCGGGGTGGACGCGCCCGGCGCGGGCAACGGCGAGCGGCACGACACGGCGGTCACCGGACCGTTCTGGGAGTCGCTGCCCGATCAGGTCAAGGCGCACCTGCACTGCCCGGTGGTGGACACGCTCACCCCGATCACCCAGAAGCACACGATCGAGGGCCTGGTCATGGGCGAGGCCTGAGAAGGGGGCCCGGCCGGGTGTGGGAAGTCCCGGCCGGGCGTACGGGGTCAGACGCCGAGCCGGCGCGATCCGGCGGCGGCCTTGACGATGACCGGGACCAGGAGCGTCGGGTCGAGGCGGGGCCGCAGCGTCGGCGCCCAGCCGGCGTCCGGCGTGAAGTCCGGGTCGTAGGCGGCGTTGTACGCGGCGACCAGGTCCACCGGCCGCGGCGGCCGGCTGCCCACCTGGACCAGGGTGCCCTTGGCGGTGATCCGGGTGCCCTTCCAGTACTTGAGCAGGTCGGCGTCCGCGACGTCCGCGCTGCGCACGAAGTAGTTGTTCTCCGCGTAGATGCTCGACTCGAAGCCGACGCCGAGGGAGTAGCCGTAGTCCTCGGCGGTCGCGACGTACAGGTTGTTGTAGACGTCCACCTGGCCGAAGCGCACCCGGGGCGCCCGCTGGACCACGTTGCCGAAGCGGTTGTGGTGCACGGTGACGCGCAGCTTGCCCACGTCCACGCCGGGGGTGTCGGTCGAGCCGATCAGCATCGTCTTGTCGTGGTCGTAGTAGTTGTTGTACGAGACGGTGACCAGGTCCGAGCCGCGGATGATGTCGCTGGCCCCGTCGTGCACCTGGTACGGCCGGCCGAAGTACAGCGGCTGGGCGGCGTCGTGGTTGTTGCCGTCGCTGAACGTGTTGTGGTCCAGCCAGACGTTGGTCGCGCCGGTCAGCGACACCAGGTCGTACAGCGAGTTCCAGTTGCCGGTCGAGCCGTCGGTCGGGTCCCAGGCCGGGAAGCAGTCCGCCGCGTCGGTGAACTCGATGTTGCGCACGATCACGTTGTGCACGTTCTGCAGGACCATGCTGCCGTGCTCGATGCGGGCGCCGTTGATCCCGATGACGGTCGTGTCCGACGGGACGATGACCTTGATCTGGTCGCCCTGCCGCTTGGCCGAGCGGACCCGGGCGTCCTCCAGTGGGCCGCTCGGCTTGGCCGTCCGGCCCCAGACCGCCGGGTCGTACGCCTGCCGGAAGGCGGCCAGGTCGTACTCCGGGTCGGCGAAGTCGGCGCAGCTCAGCGGCTGCCCGTCGGCGCCGGTGCGCATGCTGAACCGGCCGTCGACCACGACGATGCGCGGCGCGGCCTCGCCGCTGAGCGCCGCGACGAGCTCGGCCCGGTTGTGGACGACGAAGGTGTGGGCGGCGTCGGCGGCCGAGCCACCGGTCGTGCCGGTGCCGGCGGCGGCCCAGCCGTCGTCGGCCGGCAGGGGCTGCCGGGCCAGGCGCAGCGCCGCGGCCGGCACCCCGGCGGCCGCGGCCGCCGGGGCATCGGTGGCCGCGGCGGGCAGGGCCGGGGTGAGGCCGGCGGCCACGATCAGGCTCGCCGCGAGGAGGGATCTACCGCGCATCGTGCGCTCCAGGTACTCGATGATCCGGGGGGAGGAAAGCGCTTTCCCAACGAGCAACGGTTACACGCGTGTTTCGGCGAGTCAATGCCCCGGAACGTGCAGGAAGTTTGCAGTGGACCCGGCGCCGGCCGGGGCGCTCAGGGCCAGACGGTGCAGTGCGCGGCGAACAGCTCGGGGGCGCTGTGCACCGGCACGACGCAGAGCAGGTGGCCGCCCGGCGCCCGCATGATGTGGCAGTCCAGCCACCGGTTGATCTCGACCGCGCCCAGCGCCGTGAGCCGGGCCGCCTCCGCGTCGTGGTCGTCGGTCTCGATGTCCACGTGGTAGCGCGGCGCGTCGTCGACCGCCTGCACCCCGAGGGTCAGTGCCGGCAGCGCCTCCCGCAGCATCGTGAACTGCGGCTCGTGCTCCTCGGGCACGGCCGGCGTGCCCAGCGCGGCGGACCAGAACGCCGCGGCGGCCGGCGCCTCGGCCGCGGGCGTGTCGACGAAGAGGCCGTACAGGCGGCTGCGATGCACGGTGCCACGGTAGCAACGCGGTAGTCTCCCGGCGTGCAGCTCGAGGCGGAGAAGTTCCGGGTGGAGCTCACCGGGTACGCGTACCGGATGCTCGGCGCGGCCGCGGAGGCCGAGGACGCCGTGCAGGAGACGCTGGTGCGGGCCTGGCAGCACGCCGACCGCTTCGACGACGCCCGGGCCTCGCTGCGTACCTGGCTGTATCGCATCGCCACCAACGTCTGCCTGGACATGCTGCGCAGCGCCCGGCGCCGGGCCCGCGCCGTCGACCTGGGCCCGGCCGCGGAGGCGGGCGCCCCGCTCGGGACGCCGCTGCCGCCCGGCGCCTGGGTCCGGCCCGTCGCCGACGCGCGGGTGCTGCCCGGCGACGACCCCGCCGAGCACGCCGTGCGCCGGGAATCCGTACGGCTGGCCTTCATCGCGGCCCTGCAGCGGCTCTCGCCCCGGCAGCGGGCCGTGCTGATCCTGCGCGACGTGCTGGGCTGGCACGCCGGCGAGGTGGCCGAGCTGCTCGACACGTCGGTGCCCTCGGTGACCAGCGCGCTGCAGCGGGCCCGGGCCACCGTGCGGCGCGCCGGGCCGGTCGCTCCGCTGGAGCCGGACGCCGCCGCGCTGCTCGACCGGTACTGCCGGGCGTTCGAACGGTACGACGTGGCGGCGATGGTGGCGCTGCTGCACGAGGACGCCACCATGACCATGCCGCCGTTCGCCTGGTGGCTGCGCGGGCGCGAGCAGATCCGGCAGGTGCTGCTGCACGGCGACGGGTCGTGCCGGGAGGCCCGGATGGTGCCGGTCGCCGCCAACGGCACCCTCGCGTACTGGCAGGAGCGGCCGACCGGCCCGGACGGGACGTACGAGCCCTTCGCGCTGATGATCTTCGAGACGCGGGGCGGTCTGATCACCGAGATCACCACCTACCTCGACGAGCCGCCGGGCGCCGCCGGCGGCCGCCGGGCAGGATGGTGGCGTGCAGAGCGATCTTGATCTGGCCAGAACCGCCGCCCGCGCCGGCGCCGCGGTCGCCCTGGAGTACTTCGCGGCCCTGGCCGACCTGCCCCGGGAACGCAAGGCGGACGGCAGCGTCGTCACCGAGGCGGACCGGGCGACCGAGGCGGCCGTGCGCGCCGTGCTGGCCGCGGCTCGGCCCGGCGACGCCGTGCTGGGCGAGGAGGGCGGCCAGACCGGCGCGGCGGACCGGCGCTGGATCATCGACCCGATCGACGGCACCGCCCAGTTCGTCGCCGGCGACGACCGGTGGCTGGTGCTGGTCGCCCTCGAGGAGGCCGGCGAGATCGTCGTCGGGGTGGCCGCGGTCCCGGCGCAGAACCGGGTCTGGTGGGCGCGCCGCGGCGGCGGCGCCTTCGAAGGAACCCTCGACGGTACGGCGGCCACGCCCGTCCACGTCGCCGCCCCCGCCCCGGCGCTGGCCGGCAGCCGGCTGGGCGTCATCCCGGTGGCTCCCAACCTGTACCCGAGCGACGAGGCGATCGCGGCGCCGCTGAGCGCCGTCACCCCGTCGGTCGAGTGGGACGTGCACGCCGCCCTGCTCGTCGCCGGCGGCCGGCTGGACCTGGCCCTGCAGACCCGCGGCCAGGTGTGGGACTTCGCGGCCACCGCGTTGATCGTCACCGAGGCCGGCGGCTGCTACGGCGGCGCCGACGGCATCCGCGGCCCGCGCCCGGGCGTCTCGCTGTTCGCCGCCGACCGCACGCTGTGGCAGGCCGCCCACGACGTGCTCTGGCCGGCCTGACCGCTACGGGGAGGTGCTGGTGTTCAGCGCGAAGACCAGCGCCGCGACCGCCCCCACGGACAGCACCACGCTGATGATGCCCAGCACCCGCCCGATCAGCGCCGGGCCGACGCCGTGGGCGCCGCGGCCCCGGGTGCTCAGCACGATGGCCGCGATCCCGGGAATCCAGCCGAGCAGGCAGAACGACAGCGGGACGCCGGCGATGCCGAGGATCAGGGCGGACCGGCCCGCGGTGCGGTCCGGCGGCGTCGGCGGCGCCGCGTTGCGCGGGTCCCACTGCAGCCGGGGCGGCAGATCCTGCACCTGCGACAGCAGGTCCGAGGCGTACGTGGCCGTGCTGACCGCGACCACCCGGCCGTCGTACTGCTCGGTGCTGAGCAGGCCCTCGCCGAGGGCCCGGGTCAGCTGGTCGATGACCTGCGTGCGGTGCACCGTGCCGATGCGCTCGTCCTTCATCGGTGGCGAACGTATCGCGCGTCCGGCCGCCCGCGTGGCCGAACCGCCCACAAGGCCGGCCGCCGTGTTGACCGGGGGACGTAACGTGCGGTCATGACCTCCGACGGCGAGGACCCGGCGCGGCGGTGGACCTGGCGGCTCACGGCGACCGGGCTGGCCATCAGCGCGGCTCTCGCGGTGCTGGCCGCGGGCGTGTTCCTCGCCGGTGAGCAGCAGCGCCGGCAGATCGTGGCGCACGGCAGCGCGGTCCGGGCCGTCGTCACCGCCGATCACGACGACGAGTTCGATCACTGGTACACGGTGAGCTACCCGGCGCGGGGCGCCACCCGCAGCGCGGATCTGCGCTATCCGTGGCTGCTGATCGACAAGTGGCCGGTCGGGCGGGCGCTGACGGTGTACGTGGACCCCGACGACCCGGAGCGGATCGCCACCGCGGACGGCTACGCCACCCCGGTCTGGACCTCCGCGCCCGGCTTCCTGGCGGTCCTGGCCGTCCTGGCGGCGTTCGTGTCGATCAGCGGCCACGTCGGGGGCCGCCGGAAACGCCGGCGGTCACGGCCGTCGTGAGGCGCCCGGACGCCGCGGCGGCGTCCGGGCTCATCGCGTCGCTCAGAACCGGACCTGGGTGTGGCAGACGTTGTACGCGCCGCGGGTGTAGAAGATGGCGCAGTCGCCCGCGATGGCGGCCCAGGTGTTGTTGCCCACCAGACCGTCCCGGGTGAGGCCCCGGAGCTCCTGGAACCGCCGCACCGCGTTCGAGGTGCCGGACCCGAAGTGCCCGTCGACCGGTCCGGGATAGAGCCGGGTGTCGCCCGAGACGAAGGCGATCGCCGCCAGGAAGTGCTGCAGCGACGCCACGCAGGCGTGCGTCGATCCGGGACCCAGCAGCGGGCGGAGCTGTTCCGAACAGGTCACCGGCGCCGGCGCGATCCCGTGATGGGAGGCGGCGGCGGGCGTCGCCGTGGCGAGCAGGCAACCCACCATCATGGCCGCCGCGAGCAGGGCGCCCGCGAGGCGGCGTCGCCGGCCGCTCCCCGTCCGGCCCTTCGATGCCGCGTCCGGCCGGGTCGCCGCCGGACCGTGCAGTGTGACTGTCATGAGTGGACTCCGTTTCAGGTGCGTGGACGCTGCTCCCGTGACTCGCGGCCGCGGCTGCGGGACTCTGATGGGGACGACAGTGCCGGCCGGCCCGTCCCGGGGCGTCCATTCGGGACGACACCGGACACCTCGGGACGCCGCGTGGCCGTCGGGACGGGACGGGGGCAGGGATGGGGCACGCGGACGATCCGGCGGCCGGGCTCCGGGCGCGGCTCCACGCGCTGTACCGGCTGGTCCGCAAGCCGGCCTACCGGGAGTTGCGGAGGAAGGCCGCCCTGGCCGGCGCGACACTGCCGCCGGCGACCCTCGGCGCGCTGCTCAACGGCCGGGGTGTGCCGCGCTGGGAGACGGTCGCGGCGTTCGTGACGGCCTGCCGGCGCTGCGCCGAGGATCACCGGCCGCACCTGCCGCTGCCCCCGGAGATGGTCGACCTGGAGCTCTGGTGGTCCCTCCACGAGCAGGTCACCACCGCCCGGCGGCAGCGCGCGGACGCGGCCCGGGACGGCTCCCGCCGGGCGGCAGTCGCCGTGCCGGCGCTGCTGCCGGCCGACGTGCGCGGCTTCGCCGGCCGCGACGCCCAGCTCGCCGCGCTCGACCACCTCCTGGCCACCGCCGGCGAGGAACCGACCGCGGTGGTCATCTCCGCGGTCTCGGGCACCGCCGGGGTGGGCAAGACCGCACTGGCGGTGCACTGGGCCCACCGGGTCCGCCGGCGGTTCCCGGACGGCCAGCTGTACGTCAACCTCCGCGGCTTCCACCCCACCGGCGCGGTCATGGACCCCGCCGAGGCCATCCGCGGCTTCCTCGACGCCCTCAGCGTCGCGCCCCAGCGCATCCCGGCCGGCCTGGACGCCCAGGCCGCCCTCTACCGCACCGTCCTGGCCGACAAGCGGATCCTGATCCTGCTCGACAACGCCCGCGACGCCGAGCAGGCCCGCCCGCTGCTGCCCGCCACCGGAGGCTGCCTCGCGGTGCTCACCAGCCGTCACCAGCTCACCGGGCTGGTCGCCGCCGTCGGCGCCTACCCGCTCACCCTGGACCTGCTCACCGACGACGAGGCCCGCCAGCTGCTGACCCGCCGGCTCGGCCCGGACCGGATCGCCGCCCAGTCCGCCGCCGTCGACGAGATCATCACGGCGTGTGCCCGGCTGCCGCTGGCGCTGGCGATCGTGGCCGCCCGCGCCGCCGCCCAGCCCCACCTGCCGCTGACCGCCCTCGCCGAGCAACTGCGCAGCAGCCAGGGCCGGCTCGACCTGCTCAGCACCGGAGATCCCGGCACCGATGTCCGGGCGGTGTTCTCCTGGTCCTGTCAACGGCTCAGCGCCGCCGCCGCCGGGCTCTTCCGGCTGCTCGGCCTGCACCCGGGTCCCGACATCTCACTGCCGGCGGCGGCCAGCCTCGTCGGCCTGTCGCCGGCTCGGGCCCGGCCGCTGCTGACCGAGCTCGTCCGCGCCCAGCTGATCACCGAACCCGCCGCCGGCCGGTATGCCCTGCACGACCTGCTGCGCGCGTACGCCGTCGAACAGGGACACATCCACGACCCCGAACCGGACCGGCGCGCCGGCACCCACCGCCTTCTCGACCACTACCTGCACACCGCCTACGCCGCGGACCGGCTGCTCAACCCGCAACGCGACCCGATCGCCCTCACCGCGCCGCGGCCCGGCGTCACCCCGGAGCCGGTGACCGACCACGGCCGGGCGCTGGCCTGGCTCACCACCGAGCACCGGGTGCTGCTGGCCGCCCTCCACCACGCCGCCGTCGCCGGGTTCGACACCCATACCTGGCAGCTCGCCTGGACCCTCGTCACCTTCCTGGACCGGCGCGGGCACTGGCACGACGCGCTCGCCACCAAGGAGGCCGCGCTGGCCGCCGCGCTCCGCTCGGCCGACCTGCCCGCCCAGGCCCGGGCCCACCGCCTCCTCGGCCAGACCTACACGCGGCTGGGCCGGTACGACGACGCCCACAGCCATCTCCGTCAGGCCCTGACCCGGTACGGCCGGCTGGCCGACCGCACCGGCGAGGCCCGCACCCACCTCGACCTCGGCCTGATGTTCGGGCGGCAGGACGACTACGGGCGGGCCCGCACCCATGCCCAGCAGGCCGAGATCCTGTTCCGCGCCGTCGGCCACCGGGTCGGCCAGGCCAACGCCCACAATGCCGTCGGCTGGTACCACGCCCGACTCGGCGACCACGAGCAGGCCCTGACCTACTGCTGCCAGGCCCTGGCCTGGCAGCAGGACCTCGGCAACCGCCACGGGGAGGCCTCCACCTGGGACAGCCTGGGCTACGTCCACCACCACCTCGGCCACCACGACCGGGCCGTCGCCTGCTACCAGCGGGCCGTCGACCTGTTCCGGGAACTCGGCAACCGCCACCACGAGGCCACCACCCTCACCCGCCTCGGCGACCTCCAGCACGCCGCCGGCAACACCACCGACGCCCGCGCCGCCTGGCAGCACGCCCTCGACATCCTCACCGACCTCCACCACCCCGACGCCGGCCCCCTGCGCGTCAGACTCCACCCCCCGGCCGGAACGGCGTGACCCGATCAGACCGGGGCGTGCAGGGTGATGGTCGTCCAGGCGCCCACGTGCACCCGGTCGCCGTCGCCGACGCTGCGGGTCTGCCCGGCGGTCAGCGGCTTGGGCTCGTCGTTGAGGTAGGTGCCGTTGGTCGAGCCCAGGTCCGAGACCAGCCAGACGCCGTCCACGCTCAGGGTCAGCAGGGCGTGGCTGTGCGAGACGCCCGGGTCGGCGTCGGCCAGGTCGATCTCCGGGTCCGTGCCCTTGGAGGTGCTCCGGCGGCCGATCCGGACCTGCGGGGCCGGCAGCGGCACCGTCCGCTCGGCGGGCTGGGCCGGGAAGTCGACGCCCTCGATCGCGTTGGCCGCGAAGTACTCGCGGTCGGCGAACACCGTCGCCGTCCACTGTGCCGTCGCCGGGGCCGTGGCCGTCGGCTGGACCAGCGCCGGCACCTTGCCGGTGCTGTGGTCGTAGCCGCAGTCCTCGCAGAAGCGGCCCGCCCCGGCCCGCGGCGTGCCGCAGTTCGGGCACGGCTCCCCGCTCGGGAACGCGGGCGGGGCGGCCGGGGCGACGCCCGGGCTGAACACCGCCGTGCCGCCGATCTTCGCGCCGCAGGTGTCGCAGAAGTCGTCCGTCGTGGACGCGTGGCCCTTGGGGCAGGCGTACGTCATGACGACCGGCCCACCCGCACGGTCTTGGTCGACCGGGTGTCCAGCGCCATCTCGTCGGCCGCCTCGACCTTGCGGCGCAGCCGGACCGTGCCGGTCGCCGCGTCCTCGATCTCGACGACCGTGGCCAGCAGCTCCTCGGTCGCCTTGTTGCCGCTCTCGTGGGCCAGCTGGGCGGCCCGGCCGAACTTCAGCGTGGCCGTCCGGTCGTCGCCGGCCTTGCGCGCCTCGATGCCCGCCTGGATCGCGTCGGCCAGCTCGGCCTGCCCGGTGTAGTGCGCCACCTGCCGGTTGATCCGGGTGGACAGCGCCGCGTCCTCGGTCCACACCGCCCGCACCAGGGTCTGGGCCAGTACGGTGTCACCCTCCACCACCGACACCCGCGCCGCCAGCATCTCGTCGCCGGCCGCGCCCGGGGTCACGTCCACGCAGATGTGGTAGTCGCGGCTCTCCGCGCCCCACGCGCCCAGCGGGTAGCGCCCGGCCCGGGGACCGTCCTCGACCCGCTTGCCGGTCAGGTCGGCCACCTGCGGCTCGACCTGCTTGACGAAGCGCACCGTGGCGTTGACCGGGGTCCAGACCTTGAGCTGCACGTCGGCGCTGGTCTTGCCCATCGCCGCGGTCATCATCTGCTCGAACGCCGCGGCCAGGTCCTGCGGGCGGGCGACGATGTCCACGGTGCCCAGCATCGCCGCGGCGATCTTGCGCAGCTCGGAGACCGTCCAGTTGGTGCCGACGCCGCGGCAGTCGCAGGTGAAGGTGCCGCCGAGCTCCTGCAGCACCCCCTCCAGGTAGCCCTTGTACTCGCCGTTCTCGCCGTCGGTGAGCAGGATGGCGTGCGCGATGTCGCCCGGGCGCTGCGCGAACAGCTGGCCGGCGAGCTTGAGCCAGGCGCCCATGGCCGTACCGCCGTTGGCCTGCAGCCGGTCGATCGCGCCGACCGCCTGCGCCCGGGTCTCGGCGGTGGCGACGGCGAGCTGGCCGGGCGCCGGGAACAGCTGCTGGGCGGTGCTCACGCCGGCGATGATGGCGAAGCGCACGCCGTCGTCGATGCAGTTCACCGCGGCCTTGGCGGCCTGCCGGGCGGCGGCCATCCGGCCCTCCGCCTGCATCGAGCCGGAGCAGTCCACGATGATGATCTCGGTGGCGCCGGCCGTGCGCCGCTCGCCCTCGGCGCCGGACTGCTCCACGGTGACGATCGCGTTGACTTCGGTCGCGCCCAGGGCGAGGAACTCGTTCTGGAACGCCTCGGCGGTGTACGGCACGGGCTCTCCCTTAGCTGTCGAGGGTGTTGAGGGGGACGAGGGCGACGGTGATGTTGTCCGAGCCGCCCGCGGCGTTGGCGAAGTCCACGAGCTTGCGGCCCGCCTCCAGCAGACTCGCCGACCCGCGCAAGGCGTCCCGGACGGTGTCGGCGAAGGCGGCCGGTTCGGTCAGGTAGTTCCACAGGCCGTCGCTGCACAGCACCAGGTGGCCCGGGGTCTCGGCGAAGAACGCGCCGGTGCGCGGGCGGATCGTGCCCGCGTCCGCGCCCAGCCAGGCGGTGATGGCGTGCGCCTTGGCGTCGTTCCACGCCGACTGCGGGTCGGCGCCCAGCGAGATGGCGTGGGTGGCCCACGAGTCGTCCTCGGTGAGCTGCACGGCGTCGCCCTCGACGGGCACCCAGTAGCCGCGGCTGTCGCCGACCCAGCCGTACCCGATCTCGGTGCCCCGCACGCAGGCCGCGACGATCGTGCAGGCCGGGTTGGACGCGGCCCGGCGCGGATCGCCGGTGGTGGCCAGGGCGGCGACCGCGGCGCCGGCGGCGACGATCGCCGCGGCGATGCTCTCCGGCAGCTCGGCGGTGGCGGTGATCAGCGCCTTGCCGGTCACCTCGGCGGCGATCTCGGAGGCCACGTCCGGGTCGAACGACGAGGACACCCCGTCGCACACCACCACGTCGAGCTCCGCCCCCCGGGCGGCCAGCCACATGGCGTCCTCGTTGCGGTGATGCCGCCGGCCACGGTCGGTGACCGCGGCGGCGACCGGGCCGGCGTCGGCCTCCACGTGGTCGCGCGGCCGGGCCGCCAGCAGGCCGCAGGTGCCGCAGTAGCCGTCGTCGCCGACCGCGCCGGCCGCCCCGCACGACGGGCAGTCGTGGCCGACGGCCCGGCCCGCGCCGGTGGCCAGCGGCTTGCCGCAGCTCTCGCAGAACGCGGCCCCGGCGGCCCGCTCGTCCCCGCAGGAGGGGCAATCCGGTCGCGAACTCATCAGCTGCACCTCACGTGCGGGTTCTCGGCCGGGAAGCGTTGGCCAGGTCCACCAGGCGGATCTTCTCCGGCCCGTGCGCGGCCCGGGCCATCTCCCGGTACGCGCCCTCCAGCGCGAAGCGTACGGCCCGTTCCCCGGCCGGTCCGGCGCCGGGCGTCCCGAGCACCGCCGCCGGCACCGCGGTGCCGGCCGCGAGCGTGCTCAGCGCCCGTTCGAGCAGCTCGGCCCGGAGCGCGGCGAGCTGGGCCGCCTCCATCTCCAGCCGGTCGATCAGCGCGGCCGCGGCCGCGAGCGCGGCCACGTCGGCCACCGCCGCGGGATGCGCGCGGACCAGCGCCCGCACGGCGCCCACCTGGGAGCTGCCGTACGCCGCCGAGGTGCCCGGCACCCGGTTGTACGCCTCCACGGCCCCGTCGCGGTCCCCGGTGGCGAGCCGGCACCGGGCCAGCCCCGCCGCCGCCGTCGTGTACGCCGGATCCGTGCGGCTCACCACGTCGTAGTAGGCCGCCGCCTCGGCCGGGCGCCCGGCCAGCTCCAGGGTCAGCCCCAGCGCCAGCTTGGGCGCCAGCTCACCGGGCAGCGCCGAGTAGACCGCGTCGAACTGGGCCTGCGCCCGGGGCAGGTCGCCGGAGGCCAGCGCCAGCACGCCGTCGTACCAGGCCAGCCGCCAGTCGCCGGCGGCATGCCCGGCGAGCGTGTCGCGCAGCCGCACCGCGTCCGCGAAGGCGTCCCGGCCGCTGCCCGCCGCGCCCAGGTCGATCAGCGCGCGCAGCGCCCGCAGCTGCACCTCGATGGTGTTCTCCGGGGCCTTGCCGAGCAGCATCAGCACCTGCTGCGGGTCGGTGACGGTCACCGAGGCGAGGAACGCCGCCGCCGGGTCGGCCAGGTCGATCATCGGCGCCGGCAGGAACCGCCACTGCGGCTCGTCGGAGCGGGGATCGGTGCGCAGCTCGCCGGTGAACAGCCGGGACGTGCCCGGGTGCGGGTCGCCGTCCGCGGCCAGCACCTCGCGCAGCACGCCGAGCATCTGCTCGGTCATCTCGCCGGCGTCGACGAAGCGCTCGTCCGGGTCGAGCCGGGTGGCCCGCTGCAGCAGCCGGTAGAACGACTCGTGGCGCTGGTAGACGGCGAACTCGCCGCGGTCGGGCAGGCTGTGCTTGAAGGTGCTCTGGTAGCCGCGGAAGTCGGTGGTCAGCACGGCCAGCGTGCGCCCGATGGTGTAGATGTCGGACTGGATCGACGGGCCGGCCTCGGCCATCTCCGGGGCCTGGTAGCCGACCGTGCCGTACAGCGCGGCGTCCTGGTCGTCGATGTGCACCACGCCGCCGAGGTCGATGAGCTTGACCTGGTCGCCGGTCTGGATGACGTTGTCCGGCTTGAAGTCGCAGAAGATCAGGCCACGGTCGTGCAGGTAGCCGAACGCCGGCATGATCTCCAGCACGTAGGCCAGCGCCTGCTCCACCGGCAGCGGGTCGCTCTGCCCGCCGTTGGCGGTCCGGCGGTCCTTGAGGATGCCCTTGAGCGATTCCCCGCCGACGTACTCCATGACGATGTAACCGGCGCCGTCGTGCTCCACGAAGTTGTAGATCTTGACGATGTTCGGGTGCTCGACCTCGGCCAGGAAGCGCTGCTCGGCCACCGCCGCGGCCAGCGCGTCCTCGTCGCCGGAGTTGAGCAGCCCCTTGAGCACCACCCAGCGGTCCGAGACCCGCTTGTCGTTGGCCAGGTAGATCCAGCCCAGGCCGCCGTGGGCCAGCGCGCCGAGCACCTCGTACTGGCCGCCGACCAGCTCGCCCGGGCCCAGCTTGGGGGTGAAGTTGAACGCCTCGCCGCAGGACGGGCAGAAGCCGGCGGTGCGACCCGGCCGGTCGCCTCGGGCCCGGCCCACCGGGTTGCCGCACTTGGCGCAGTACCGCTTGTCCTCGGGCACCTCCGCGACCGCCATGATCGCCGTGGCGGGGTCGCGGACGGGCAGCGGCGCCACGTCGACCAGCCCGCCGCCGAACCGCCGCCGCCGGCTGCCCGTGCGGGCGCTGCCGGTGCGGGCCGAGCCGCCGGTCCGCGTCGACAGCGCCCCGGTACGCAGCGAGGGCGCGGTGGCGGTGCGCTGCTTCGGCGTCGGGGCCGCGGCCGGCGCGCCCGTGGTCCCCGGCGACGAAGCAGCCTTGAGCGGCGCCATGCCGCAGGTGTCGCAGTAGCCGTCCTGGATGGTGCCGGGACAGTCGCGCTGGCATTTCACGAAAGGCCGTCCCTCGCAGTGGTCGTGGCGGTGAGTCTGGCCACCGCGTCCTGGTACGCGTTCACGGCCACCCGGGCGGCGTCGAGATCGCAGGGCGCGGTGTAGAGCGCGGCGCGGGCCCGTTCGGCCAGCGGCGCGAGGGCCGGATCCTCGGCCAGCCCGCGCCGGCCGGCCTTGGCCTGGTACGCGTCCAGGCGTCCGCGCAGCTCGTTGCGGGCCGCCAGCAGCCCGGCGTTGCGGGCGGCGGCCTCCCGCAGCGCGGCGACCCGCTCCCGGGCCCGGCGGCTCCAGTCGGCCAGCCGCGGGCTGATCAGCGCCCAGTGCCCGGCGGCGGCCAGCGCGTCCAGCGCGGCCAGGTCCGGGCGCAGGTCGGGGCCGGAGACCACGGCCACCGCCGGGTCGGCGAACCGGCCGGTCGCCTCCTGCTCGGCCGCCGCCGCGGCGCGGGCCGCGCCGGCCAGCTCGTCGAGCAGCGCGTGGGCGTCGGCCAGGCGCTGGGTGAGGGCCTCGCGCAGCTCGCCGGCCGAGGTGCGTTCCGCGTCGGCGCGGTCCAGCAGCACGCGCACGGCCGCCAGGGCCTGCTCGTCGCAGCCGAGCGGGTCGGCCGCGAGCGCCGCGGTGAAGTCGCCGAGCCGCCGGTCGGCCTCGTCCAGGGTCGCCGAGCGGGTCAGCCCGCGCAGGTGGGCCAGCCGGGACGCGACCGTGGCGGCCTCGGGCATCAGCCGGTGCCACACCTCGCCGGCGCGGGTGGCCACGTCGACGGCCGTGCGGAACGCGGCCTCCATCGCCGACAGCAGCTCGGCGGGGGAGCAGGTGGTGCTGACCTGGCCGGCGCCGAGCAGCCCGCGCTGGGCCAGCGGCACGGTCGTGGTCGACAGCGTGACCGAGCGGCCGAGGACCTGGTGCACGTACGCGGACTTCTCGCTGTCGGTGAACCGGCGCTGGTTGCGGGCCGCGCGGGCCGCCAGGATCAGCGCGGTGAGCAGGCCGTAGCCGTCCCACAGCTGGGTCAGCGCGGCGGTCGCGTCGGCCCAGGCGGCGGCCGTGCGGCCGGTCAGCGGGCCCCGGTCGAGGTCCTTGCGGGCGGTGTTGTCGTCGAGGTCCACCAGGTTCGCCGCGACGGCCGCCGCGGCCGCCTCGAGGCGCAGCAGCTCGCTGTCGGCCCGGCCGAGCAGGTCCTGCGTGGGTGCCGTCACGGGAGTCAGTCCCGGTACTCGGCCACCGGCGGCCGCGGCGCGGCGCCGAAGTCACCGAGCCACCGCTCGTACGTGGACTTCCAGGTGCCGTTCGCCCGGTTCTCGGCCAGCACCGCGTTGACGAAGCGGGTGAACTCCGGGTGCTTTTTGCTCATCGCCATGCCGTACGGCTCTTCGGTGAAGGCCGTGCCGACCACCTTGGCGTACGGGTCCTGCGCGGCCAGCCCGACCAGGATGGTGTCGTCGGTGGAGATGGCGTCGACCTCGTTCTGCTGGAAGGCGACCAGGCAGTCGCCGAAGCCGGGCCGGTCCACCGCGATCGGCTTGGCCGGCCGCTTGGCGATGTTGTCGTACGAGGTCGAGCCCTTGGCCGCGCACACCTTCTTGCCGCCCAGGTCGTCGATGCTCTTCGCGGTGGAGGTCGAGGAGACCAGCACCTTCTGCCCGGCGTCGTAGTAGATGGTGGAGAAGTTGACGTCCTTCCACCGGGCGCAGTTGGCGGTCATGGTGTCCGCCACGACGTCGACCGAGCCGTCCATGGCCGAGCTGACCCGCTTGTCGTACCCGATGACCTTGATCTGGATCTTGTTCGGGTCGCCGAAGATGGCCGCGGCGATCTGCCGGCCCATGTCCACGTCGAAGCCCTCGACCTTGCCGGTGAACGGGTTGCGCGAGCTGAACAGCAGGGTGTCCTGGCTGGTGCCCAGCACCAGCCGGCCGCGCTTGAAGATCTCCGCCATGTAGCTGCCGGCCGGCATCCGGCCGGGCGCGGGCAGCGCGCCGGCCGGTTTGAGGCTCGCGCGCGGGCGGCAGGAGTCGTCGACGGGCGCGGCGCCGGTCGGGGCGGGCGCCGCCGAGGCGCTCGGCCGCCCGGGCAGCGGGGAGGAGTCGCCGGAACAGCCGGCCGCGGCGAGCACGGCCAGCGCGGCGACGGCGGCGAGGGTGACACGGGCACGCATCAGCGGTACTCCTCGAGTCGGGCGCGGATGCCGGCGTAGGCCAGGCCGCAGACCAGCAGCGCGAGCAGCGGACCGAGTACGGTGAGCAGCCCCAGCCCGCGCCCCGCCGCCCCGATCTCGGCGCTGAACACGTCCTTGCGGCTCTCCAGCCCCCGGTCGATGCCGCCGGTGAGGCCGGCGAAGGCGGTGCTGGTCCGCGGTCCGATGGCCAGCGCCACGGCGCCGTCGTAGTCGCCGCGGTTGTCCAGGTCGCGGACCTGGTCGTGGGCGCCGACGTAGGCCCGGTGGGACTCCGCCGCGGAGCGCACGGCCGCGCCCGCGGCGCCGTCGGGCATGAGCGCGGCGGCGTCGGCCAGCAGCTCGTCGAGCCGCCCGCTGGTCAGGTCGAAGTCGGCCTCCAGGTTGCCGGCGGCGGCGCGCTGGGCCAGCGGGAGGCTCGGGTCGCCGCCGCCCTCACCGGCGCGGGCGGCCAGCGTCAGCGCCTCGTCGCCGCGTTCGCGCAGGGCGGCGATCCGGGTCTCGGCCAGCAGCGCGACCGGCGCGGAGCCCTCGGTGTCGGCCTCGGACAGGTGCGCGCGCTGGGAGATCAGCACGCCGCCGCCGCCGAGCGCGAGCACGAGGGTGACCGCCGTGGCCACCAGCAGCGGGACGTTGAAGGTGCGGTGGGTGGTGCGGCTCAGGTGGCGCTGGGCCAGCAGCAGGGCCGCCAGCAGGGCCAGCAGCAGGACCACCAGCAGGGCGGTCCACCAGGAGCTGCGCGCGTCGCCGTAGCCGTCGCCGACCTCGCGCTGCGCGGACTGGAACAGCGCCTGGGCCTGCGGCTGCAGCGACTCGCGGCTCAGCTTGGACGCCGAGGCCAGGTACGAGGCGCCGATCGGCAGCCCCTGGCGGTTGTTGGCGCGGGCGCTGGCCACCAGGGCCGCGTACCGGGAGACGTCGGCCGACAGCCGCCGGATCGCCTCGGCCGACCGGCCGGTCTCGGGGGTACGGCGGGCCGCCGAGGTGAGCGCGGTGGTGGCCCGGCCGAGGTCGCCCTCGTAGCGGCGGGTGAGGGCGACCGGCTCCAGGCCGCCGGCCAGGAACGCCTGCGCGGCGGTGGTGTCGGCGTCGGCGAGCGCGGAGTAGATCGTCTCGGCCTCGACCAGCAGCGGCTGGGCCCGGTCGCCGAGGTCGGCGGTGCCGGTGGCGGCGGCGCCGGCGGTCAGACCGGCGACGAGGCCGGTCAGCAGGCCGAGGGTCACCAGGACGGCGAGCAGGAGCTGCAGCCGGCCGGGGGAGGTGCGCCGCAGCCGGGCGACGCGGTGCCGGACGCCGCCGGAGGGCTTCACCGCGACCGGCGCCGGCCGGTCGAGCCGTGCTGTGCTCAAGCTTCCTCCGTCGGTGCCGTGCGTGGTCGGGCGCTCACCCGCTCACTGTGCCGCACCCACGCAAATGATCTTCGTGGTCGCCCGGCCGGCCGAGTCTACGCACGAAGGCGCACCCGGGCCGTCCCCCTCCGGGTGCGCGTTCGGCGGACTTTCGCGCTCAGGTCAGGGCGCGCTTGAGCAGCTTGCCCGTCGCGGTCATGGGCAACGAGTCCACGAAGGTGACCAGCCGCGGATACTTGTAGCCGGCCATCTGCTCCTTGCCCCAGGCGATCAGCTCCTCCTCGGTGACGGTCGCACCCTCCTTGCGGATGACGTACGCCTTCACCTCCTCGCCGTGGGTCGGGTGCGGCACCCCGATGACGGCCGCGAGCGACACCGCCTCGTGGGTCATCAGCACCTCCTCGATCTCGCGCGGGTAGACGTTGAAGCCGCCTCGGATGATCATGTCCTTGGCCCGGTCGACGATGTAGTACCAGCCGTCCTTGTCCCGCTTGCCCAGGTCGCCGGTGCGGAACCAGCCGTTGTTGATCACCTCGGCGGTGGCCTCGGGCCGGTTGTAGTAGCCGCGCATGATGCAGTGCCCGCGGATGGCGATCTCGCCGATCTCCTCGCTGCCCTCGACGGTGTTCCAGGACTCGTCGATCAGCTTGACCTCGACGCCCCAGATCGGCACGCCGATCGAGCCGGGCCGCGGCTCGCTGTCCGGGTCGCTGAAGGTCGCCACCGGGGAGGTCTCCGACAGCCCGTAGCCCTCCAGGATGGTCCAGCCGAGCCGGCTCCGCACCTCCTTGATGATCTCCAGGGGCAGGCTGGAGCCGCCGCTGACCGTGCGCCGCATGGTGCGGGCGATCTTGTCCACGTCCACGTCGTCGGTCAGCGCGTTGAGCAGGCCCCAGTACATCGTCGGCACCCCGGCGAAGAACGTGACGCTCTCCTGCTCGAGCAGCTTGACCGCGGCCGCCGGCTCGAAGCGGGGCAGCAGCACCAGCGTCGAGGCGCTGGCGAAGCCGGCGTTCATGTTGACCGTCGAGCCGAACGAGTGGAACAGCGGCAGCACCAGCAGGTGGGTGTCCTGCCCGGGCTTGGACTGGAAGAGCCGGTTGCAGGTCAGCGCGTTGAGGATGAGGTTGGAGTGGCTCAGCTCGGCGCCCTTGGCCTGCCCGGTGGTGCCGCTGGTGTAGAGGATGACCGCGGGATCGGTCTCGGCGGCCAGCACGGTCTCGAAGACCGGCGACTGCCCGGCCAGCGCCTGGCCCAGCGTCTCGGCGCCCTCGATCGGGGAGGCCGCGGCCGGGTCGGCGGTGATCAGGAAGAAGTGCTCGCAGCCGGGGGTCTGGCCGAAGCCGGTGTGACCCTCGGCGCCCATCGGCAGCTCCGGGGAGCCCTGGAAGCAGAAGTACGCCTTGGCCTGCGAGTCGGCCAGGTGGTACGCGATCTCCCGGCCCTTGAGCAGCACGTTCAGCGGGACGACGACCGCGCCGGCCTTGAGGATGCCGTAGTAGACCACCGGGAAGTACGGCAGGTTCGGGCAGGACAGCGCGACCTTGTCCCCGGGGCCGATGCCGCGGGCCCGGAGCAGGTTGGCGACCTGGTTGGCGGCCGCGTTCACCTGGGCGTAGGTCAGGCGCTGAGCGCCGAGGACGACGGCCTCCCGCTCCGGGTAGTGACGGGCGCTGTCCTCCAGGAAGACGGAGAGGTTGAGCATGGGTGGGTCTCCTCGACAGTTCCGCTGGGGCGACGGCCTCAATCCCAACATGCCGGCCGGGACGGAAGAACCCTCCGTTTCGTTTTTGTTTCCCGGCCGCGGCCGACCGGTCTCAGGCGCTGCGCAGCTGGTCCAGCACCAGGGGGTCGATCTTCCCGGCGACGATGCGCTCCTCCAGGTTCGCGACGCCGGCCCAGGAGGCCAGGGCCTCGTCCAGCTCCGCCGGGGCGGGACCGGCCGGGTGGCCCAGGGCCGCGAGCCGCTCGCGGACCTCGGCGCCGACCTCGCCGTCGAGGCCGAGCAGGGTGGCCGGGTCCGGGCGTTCGAAGTACAGCGAGTGCAGGGCGAGCAGCCGGGCCAGCTCGGTGACCGGCTCGGGGTGGTCGTCCACCCGCAGGTCGACCAGGACGTCGCTGGTGCCGCCGTACCCCTGGCCCTTGGCCACCACCAGCAGGGCCGCGCTCTGCCGCCCGCGCCGGTCGCCGCCGGCCTCGTCACCGGCGCGCAGCGCGTCGAGCAGCCGGTAGGCGAGCCGGGTCTGGCCCGTCCCGGCCAGCCACGTCCGGCGCATCTGCTCGACCACCTGCGGACCGGCCAGCATGTTGCCCTGGATGGCGAAGCCGTCCCCGGCCGCCCCGCCGGCCCACTCGTGGCAGGCCGGCCCGGTGAACGTGGCCCCGGGCCCCTCGGCGCCGACCACGCCGACCTGACGGTGGTCCACCGGGCCGGCGTCCGCGGCGATGAGCCCGGCGACCGTCTCGGTGGCCGGCACCCCGGTGCCCAGCAACGCCAGCGCCTGGGGCCGGTAGGCCAGGTTGGCGTACGACTGGGTGGCCACCGCGCCCACGTCGGCCAGGGCGGCCGGCACCGCCGCGCCGACGCCGAGGAACTTGCTGGCCACAGCCACGCCGAGGGCGTCACCGGCGGCGGCGCGGGCCACGATCGAGAAGGTCATGAGCGCACGTTAGCCCAGGCGTGACCTGCGGGGTGAAGACCCTCGGCGGGAGATCGCGCGGCGGCGTGGTTCCGGAGCTGTGGGCGGGCCGGCGCTTGCCGGCCCGCCCACAGGCGCCGTGTGGGTCAGCGCCCGAACGCGAAGCGGGAGCGCTTCTTCTGCCGGCCGAAGCGGCCCTGCAGCGTGTCCGCGCCCTGGCGCAGCAGCCTGGTGCCCCGGCTGGGTCCGCGCCGGGCCTCGACGGTGTCGCTGAGCTTGCGGGCACCGGCCGCGGCCAGCGGGATGGCGATCGCCATCACCACGTAGCGCCTGATCAGATTGAAGAACATGGGAGTCTCCTCGTAGCCGGGTATGTCCGTCCTCGTATTACCCCCGGCCGCGATCGTCACACTCGCCGGCGCGGCCCGACCGGGTGACCAGCGCCCGCAGGTGGGCCAGGTCCCGGCCGAGGCCGGCCACCGGATCGGCGGTGAGGTAGTGCGCGTGCAGGGCGAGCGGGCCCGGGTAGCCGCGGTCCCGCAGGGTGCGCAGCGCCGCGGGCCAGTCGACGACGTCGCCGGCGGCCAGCGGCTGCCAGCGCAGCGCGCCGGCCCGCCAGGCCGCGTTCTTCACGCCCACGCACGCCACCCGGTCGCCGAGCAGGTCCAGGCTCATCGGCAGCTGCTCGCTGCCCTCCATGGCCTGGTTGCCCGGGTCGAGCTAGACGGCCAGCTCCTCGGTCAGGCGCAGGGCGTGCGCCGCCGAGGGGTGGATCGTGCCGTGGTGCAGCTGCAGGGCCAGCCGTACGCCGTGCCGCCGCCCCAGCCCCGCGAGTCCGGCCAGCGCGCGCCGCGCCCGGTTCAGGGTGTGCTGGTAGCCGGTCGCGGCGTCGTAACGCCACCAGCCCAGGCGGACCAGCGGCACGCCCAGCTCGGCGCAGCGGCCGAGAATCCGGTCGGCGGTGTCGTCCGCCGCGACGAGGTCGGTGGTGACCACGCCGAGGCGCAGGCCGTGCCGGGCGAGCTCGCGCGCGGCGTCGCGCAGCCGGCCCGGCTCGTCCGGCGTCACGGTCTGCCCGGCGCGGACCACCAGCTCCGCCCCGTCCGCGCCCAGCGTGGCGAGCACCTCGGCGAGCCGCCCGGGGGAGAGCGCCCCGAGGGGTCCGGTCATGACCAGGAGGGGATTGTCGTCCATGGGGAGGACGATTCCAGCCGGGTCAGGCGCCGGCCGGCGGGGCCTCGGCGGGGTGCTCGCCGGCGCCCGGCCGCCCGCCCGGGTGCGCCAGCGCCACCAGGAACGACAGGGCCAGGGCGATCGCCATGCCGTACAGGACCCACTGGGTGGCGACGGCGAAGTCGTGGCTCACCACCGTGCGCATCGCCGCCGGCATCTCGCCGCCGCCACCCGCGGAGCCGCCCCGCGAGGCCGTGTCCGCGATGTCCCGGGCGGTCGCCGCCGGCACGCCGAGGTCGGTCAGCGACGTGGTGAGCCGGTTCGCGAAGACCGTCGACAGCACCGTGCCCAGGACGGCGATGCCCAGCGCCGAGCCGTAGTTGCGCACGGTCTGGGTGATGCCGGTGACCTCGCCGTACGAAGCGCCGAAGGCCCGGTTGACGGCGTCCGTGCTGGCCGGGCCGAGCAGCAGCCCCACCCCGGCCCCGGCGAGCACGATGAACGGCCACTGCGCGCCCAGGCTCAGCTCGGTGAGCCGCGTTCCCCACAGCGCGAACCCGGCGGTGGCGGCCGCCGCGCCCAGCACCACCGGCAGGCGCGCGCCCCGGCTGTCCAGCAGCCGGCCGCCGACCTGGGCCGCCGGGGCAAAGCCGGCGAAGAACACGAGCAGGTACAGCCCCGCCGAGTTGGCGTCGTAGCCCAGCGAGACCTGGGCGTAGACGCTGGCGAAGAAGAACACCGGGACGAAGGCGATCATCGACAGGAACAGCACCGCGTTGTCCACCACGAACGCCCGGTCGCGGAAGATCCGGACCTGGATCAGCGGGCTGTGGGTGCGGGCCTCCACGGCGGCGAACACGACGATCGCCACCAGGCCGCCGCCGATGCAGAGCCAGGTGCCCGCGTTGCCCCAGCCCCACTCGGGCGCCTGTTCGAAGCCGAGCACCGACAGGCCCATGCCGATCGCCGCCAGCACCGCGCCGCGCACGTCGATGCGTTCGCGGCGGCGCGACGGCGCGATGTGCGCGGCGGCCAGCAGCACCAGGGCCAGCACCGCGATCGGCACGTTGATCCAGAAGATCGAGCGCCAGGTCCACTGGGTGAGCACGCCGCCGGCGATCGGGCCGACGGCGGTCAGGCCGCCGCTGACGCCGAAGAAGATGGCCAGGGCCCGTCCCCGTTCGCGGACCGGGAACGCGCCGACGACCACGGCCAGCGCGGCCGGGATCATGACGGCCGCCGCCATGCCCTGCAGGGCGCGGAAGGTGATGATCCAGGCCTGCGCGGCGTCGTTGGCCGGGACCAGCCCGCACAGCAGCGAGGTGACGGCGAAGCCGATGATGCCGACGGTGGCCATCCGCCGGTGCCCGAGCACGTCGGCCAGGCGCCCGCCCAGCGCGAAGGTGGCGGCCAGCGCCAGCAGGTAGGCGTTGATGACCCAGCGGGAGCCCTCCTGGCTGAGCGAGAGCTCGGCCTGGATGTTCGGGGCGGCGATGGCCACGATCGTCTGGTCGATGAAGGTCATCGCGACGGCGAGCAGCATCGCCACCAGGGCGAGGTTCTTGGCGCGGGTGGTGGCCGGGGCGGCCGTGGTGGCTGACATGGGTTCAGCATGATCAATGCGTGGCGTCCGGGGTATCGGCCCGCCGTGGGACTCCGGCTGTCCGTCGAGTGGTGGACACGCCGGGGTGGCGGCGGGGCGACAAGCGTCGACGAACTTCGATAGGTTCGAGCCGACCACTCCCCGTAGGACCGTGACCCGGTCCGCGACGGAAGGAAGTTCGACCGTGCGACGACTGCTGGTGGCAACCCTGGCCACCGCACTGACCCTGGCCGGGACCGCGCTCCCGGCCCAGGCCGCACCCGCTCCCGGCGGGGCCGGGCTGGGGGACGAGTACTTCCCGGACTACGGCAACAGCGGCTACGACGTCTCCCACTACGACGTCCGGCTGCGCTACTACCCCGAGCAGGACCGGCTCACCGGCACGACGACCATCCTGGCCGCCGCGACGCAGGACCTCAGCTCGTTCCACCTCGACTTCGTGCTCGACGTGGCGTCGGTGAAGGTCAACAACCGGCCGGCCACGTTCGCCCGCGAGGGCGACCACGAGCTGGTCGTCACGCCGCCGCGGGCCGTCACCCGCGGGCAGGCGATGACCGTCGTGGTGCAGTATTCCGGCGTGCCGTCCAACAAGGTCGCGGCCGGCTTCACCGCCTGGACGCGCACCGCCGACGGCGGCCTCGCGGTCGGCGAGCCGGAGATGGCCTGGTGGTGGTTCCCGAGCAACGACCACCCGAGCGACAAGGCCACCTTCGACGTCTCGGTGGCCGTGCCCGACGGCGTCGAGGTGCTCAGCAACGGCGTCATGCCGCGCAACCCCACCCAGGACATCCTGGGCTGGAAGCGGTGGAGCTGGCGCTCGGTCAAGCCGCAGGCCACCTACCTCGCGTTCCTGGCCATCGGGCAGTACGAGATCACCCGGGACACCGCCGCCGACGGCCAGCAGGTCATCAACGCGTACTCCGACCTGCTGCCGCCGGACTTCGAGGACGCGGCCAGGGCCAGCGTCGAGCGGACGGCCGAGGTCATCGACTGGGAGAGCAGCGTGTTCGGGCCGTACGCCTTCGAGGCGCGCGGCGGCGTCGTGGCCCCGCCCGGCGCGCTGGGCTTCGCCCTGGAGACGCAGACCCGCCCGGTCTACTCCTCCGGCTTCTTCCGCAGCGGCGCCAACATGTCGGTGATCGTGCACGAGAACGCCCACCAGTGGTTCGGCGACGCCGTGTCGGTCGACCAGTGGAAGGAGATCTGGCTCAACGAGGGCTTCGCCAGCTACGCCGAGTGGCTGTGGTCCGAGGCGCAGGGCGAGGGCACCGCGCAGGAGATCTTCGACTACCTGTACGCCACCGAGCCCGACGACTTCTGGACCGTCGCGCCGGCCGAACCGGGAGCGGCCGAGATCTTCGGCGGCGCCGTCTACGACCGGGGCGCCATGACGCTGCACGAGCTGCGCCGGGCCATCGGCGACGACGACTTCTTCGCGCTGCTGCGCACCTGGACGGCCGAGAAGAGGTACGGCAACGCCGACACCGCCGAGTTCATCGCGCTGGCCGAGAAGGTCTCCGGCCAGCAGCTCGACGAGCTGTTCCAGGCGTGGCTCTACACCCCGTCGAAGCCGGCCGTGGAGGGCGCCTCAGCGCTCGCCCGCGCGGCGGCGCCGCAGGCCCCGAAGTCGTGGGCGCAGATCCGGCAGACGCACGAGTTGCTGCGCTCGCACTAGTGCAGCTTCGCCGCGTCCGCGGCTTCCCGGCCGGACTCCCAGCCCTCGAGGCTGGCCACCCGGAAGCCGCGGCCGCGGGTCGTGCTCGGGAACGAGCGGTCCCTGGCCTCGCGCACCTGCACGTCGCGGGAGGCCAGGACCGGCACCAGCGCGGCCGGGTCGCCGGCCTGGGCCAGGGCGGCCCGGCTGGCCTCGGCGAGCCGTTCGCCGATCCGCACCGCGTAGCCGACCAGGAACGACTGCCGGAAGCTCTTGAGCCGGGAGCGGCCGGCCCGGCCCCGCGGCTCGGTACGGGCCATCGCCCGGTGCGCCTGGACCAGCAGCGAGGTGTGCAGCAGGTCCACCGCGTCGATGTCGGCGTCGAAGCCGAACACGGTGGCGAAGCCGAACTCCGGGGACCAGACCACGTGGCAGCGGTTGGCCCGGGCCACGGAGTCGAGCAGCGACGCCTTCTCGCTCTCGTACGGGTGGTCCACCCCGATGCGCCGGGCGTACGGGACCACCGCGGTCTCGCCGCCAGCGGCCAGCAGCGCCTCGTCGATGCTGTGCCGCGAGATCAGCTCCTGGGCCTTGGCGCTGTACGCCTCCGCCTCCGCGGGGAACGTCGTCGCCTCGGCCTTGGCCAGCAGCGCGCGGACCCGCTCGAGCTTGGCGTCGGCGCCGGGCGCCCGCCGCGCGGGAGCGGCCTGCCCGGGCGGCGGCACGAGCATCTCGATCGGCGGCAGCTCGGCCAGCAGGGTGATCAGGCCGAGCACGGCGTCGATCAGGGTGACCCGGTCGACGCGGCGGTGCATGGTGACCTGCCGCAGGTAGCCGGCGTCGTCGCCCCACCAGGGGCGCGCGTCGAGCTCCGCGGCCTGGGCGCGCCAGCGCTCGTCGACCGCCTTGGGCCGGAAGCCGCGCAGGTGGGCGGCCACGGCATCGGTGATCAGCAGCGGCTGCACCCCGGAGCCGCGCCGGGTGACCAGGCGGTGCAGTTCGGCCGGCTGCCAGCCGCCGCGCCAGAGCCGGGCGGTGGCCTCGAACAGGGCCGTGGCCAGCGCCGGGTCCACCTCGGCGGCCGGGGCGACGGCGAGCGTGTCGAGGGCGTCCTCGTAGCCGAGCCGCCCGCCGGCGACCGCGCCGATCGTTTCCCGCACCGTGTCCACGCCGCCATGATGCCCGGTCCGGCCCGGGGTTCCCGCACCGCGCGGGCGCCGGGCGGCGCAGGTCACCCCGGCGGTCGTAGCGTAGGCCCATGACGACGACCGGGCAGCTGGTGGCGTTCTGCGGGGTGGTCGGCCTGGGCGCGATGTCCCCGGGCCCGGACTTCGCGGTGGTCGTGCGCCGCTCCGCGCTGCGCGGGCGGGCCGAGGGGATGGCCGCGGCCACGGGCGTGGCCACCGGGGTGTTCCTGTGGGCCGTGGCGGCCGCCGCGGGGGTGGCCGCGCTGGTCGCGACGGTCCCGGTGGTGCTCACGAGCATCCGGTACGCCGGCGCGGCGTACCTGGCGTACCTCGGGGTCAGGGCCCTGCTCGCGGCCGTGCGTCCGGCGGTCGCCGGGCCGGTCGCCGAGCCGGGGTCGGCCGGCGGCGCCTTCCGCGACGGGCTGCTGTGCAACGCGCTCAACCCGAAGGCGGCGGTCTTCTTCCTGGCGCTGCTGCCGCAGTTCCTGCCCGCCCACCCCGGCGCCGCCGACACGCTGACCCTCTCGCTGCTGGCTGTCGGGATCACCCTGCTGTGGTTCTGCACGGTGGCGAACCTGGTCGCCGTGTTCCGGCGGCTGTTCGCCCGGTCCCGGGTGCGCCGCACGCTGGACGGGCTCAGCGGCGCGGCGCTGCTGGCCCTCGGCGCCCGGCTGGCCCTGGTCCGGCCCTGACGACGGGCCCGGGCCGCGGCGGCGGCCCGGGCCCGGGGCTCAGCGGCCGGCGCCGACCAGGTCCGCGCCGGTGTGCTCCGGCTCGCCGCGCCCGGCGGGCGGCTCGCGCAGCTTCTCGCCCTCGACGTCGACGTCCGGCAGCACCCGGTCCAGCCAGCGGGGCAGCCACCAGGCCCGGCGCCCGAGCAGGGTCATCACCGCCGGCACGATGGTCATCCGCACCACGAAGGCGTCGAACAGGATCGCCGCGGCCAGCGCGAAGCCGATCGACTTGATGAACGACTCGGGCGACAGGATGAAGCCGGAGAACACGCTGATCATGATGATCGCGGCGGCCGTCACCACCCGGGAGCCGTGGGCGAAGCCGTGGACCACGGCCGCGGTCGGCGCGGCCCCGCGCACGTGCTCCTCCCGCATCCGGCTGACCAGGAAGACCTCGTAGTCCATGGCCAGGCCGAAGACGATGCCGATCAGGAACACCGGCAGCATGCTCATCACCGGGCCGGCCTGGTCGACGCCGAACAGCCCGCCCAGCCAGCCCCACTGGAAGACCGCGACGACCGCGCCGAAGGTCGCCACCACCGACAGCAGGAAGCCGGCGATCGCCTTCAGCGGCACCAGGACCGACCGGAACAGCAGGGTCAGCAGCAGCAACGCCAGCAGCACGATCACCGCCAGGTACGGCCCCAGCGCGCTGCCCATCTTGTCGGACATGTCGATGTCGACCGCCGTGGCGCCGGTGATCGCCAGGTCGGCCCCGGTGCCCTCGCGCAGGGCGCCGTTCTGCTCCCGGATCGCGTGCACGAGCGCCTCGGTCTCCGCGCTGTCCGGCGCGGTGGACGGGATGACCTGGAGGATGGCCGTGTCGCCGGCCGGGTTGAGCGTGGGCGGGCTGACCGTGACGACGCCGGGCAGCGACTTGATCACCCCGGCCGCCCGGGCCGCGGCGCCGGCCGGGTCGGGGCTGGACGCCGCGTCGACCACGACGGTCAGCGGCCCGTTGAAGCCGGGCCCGAAGCCGTCGGTCAGCATGTCGTAGGCCTTGCGCTGGGTGGTCTCCGTACCGGCCATGTTGTCGCCCGGCAGGCCCAGGCGCAGGTCCAGCGCGGGGACCGCGAGCACCAGCAGGCCCAGCACCGCGGCGGTCAGCACGGCGACCGGTCGCCGGGCGACGAAGCGGGCCCAGCGCAGCCCGGCCGAGGGCTTGGCGCCGACGGCCTCCGGGTCGCGGCCCCGGCGGCCCAGGATGCGCCGGCCGGCGAAGCCCAGCAGGGCGGGCAGCAGGGTCAGGGCGACGAGCACCGCCACGACGACGGCGAAGGCGGCGGCCAGCCCCATCTCGGTGAGCACGGGGATGTTCACCACCGACAGCGCGGCCAGGGCGATGAACACGGTCAGGCCGGCGAAGGTGACCGCGGACCCGGCCGTGCCGACCGCGCGGGCGGCCGCCTCCGGCGCGCCCCGCCCGGCGGTGATCTCGTGCCGGTAGCGGGAGACGATGAACAGCGCGTAGTCGATGGCCACGGCCAGGCCCAGCATCAGCGCCAGCGTCGACGTGCTGCTGCCCAGGTCGGCGAAGCCGGAGGCGATCTGGATGCCGAACACGGCCGCGGCGACGCCGAGGATCGCGGTCAGCAGCGGCAGCCCGGCGGCGACCAGCGAGCCGAAGGTGATCACCAGGACCACGGCGGCGACCAGGAGGCCGAGGATCTCGGAGTTGCCGGGCCCGCCCTGCTCCTGCACGGCGTCGCCGCCGGCCTCGACGGCCAGCCCGGCGGCCCGGCCGGTGGCGGCCGCGCCGAGCAGCGCCGCCCGGTCGGCGTCGGTCAGCGCGGTGGCGGCGACCTTGTACGTCACCTGCGCGTAGGCGACCGTGCCGGCCTGGTTGACGGCGCCCCGCAGCGGGTCAGTGACGGCGGCGACCTGAGCGCCGCGCCCGAGTTCGGCGACGGTCCGCGCGACGGCCGCCCGGTTCGCGTCGTCGGTGAGCTTCTGGCCGGCCGGGGCCGCGAACACCACCCGGGCCCGGGCGCCGTCCGCGCCGGCGCCGGGGAACCGCTGACCGAGCAGGTCCATCGCCTGCTGGGCCTCGGTGCCCGGGATGGTGAACTCGTCGGAGGTGGGCCCGGACAACGTGGCCGCGCCCACGCCCAGCAGCGCCAGCGCGGCGAGCCAGAGCGCGAGGACCAGTCTGCGCCGGCGGAAGCTGAACCGGCCGAGCCGGTACAGGTAGGTGGCCATCGGTACTCCCCGGATGCGACGTCGATTGACCCTTGGAACGATCAATGAATTCGCCTCCGGGCGCGTCGTCCCGGCGCAGGCACCGCATACCATCGGCGTGGTATTCCGGCCGGCGGCGGCTACCACGGCGGGACGACGACCGGGCCGGGCCCGTCCGCGTACGGTCGGCGGATGGAGGGGACCGGCGGCATGGTGACGAAGCGGTGGCCCGGCCCGCGGTGGCATCCGCTGCTGGTCGACGCGCTGCTGGCCGTGGTGCTGGCCGGGTTCGTGCTGAAGTCCGCGGTGCTGGAGCCGGGCGCGGCGCTGGCCGACACGGTGACGCTCGGCGACGTGCTGGTCGCCGTCGTCGCGTTCCTGGCGGTGCTGCAGCGCCGCAGCCATCCCCGGGCCGCCCTGGTGATCGCCACCGGCGCGACCGTCGGCGGCATCACCCAGGGGGTCAGCAATCCCGGCCTGATCATGGTGCTGGGCGTGATCACCTACTCGATCGCCGCGCACCGCAACCGCCGCGACGGCTGGACCTGCGCGCTGGCTGCCGCGACGGTGGTCTACGCGGCGGCCGTGCTGGTCTCCGCCGGCTGGCGCCCGGACGTGCTCGCCGTCTTCGCCTGGATCTTCATGGCGGCGGCGGTCGGCGACGCGGCCCGCAGCCACCGCGCCTACGTCGCCGAGGTCGAGGCCCGGGCCCACCGCGCCGAGCAGACCCGCGAGCAGGAGGCCCGGCGCCGGGTGAGCGACGAGCGGCTGCGCATCGCCCGCGAGCTGCACGACGTGGTGGCCCACCACATCGCGGTGATCAGCGTGCAGGCCGGCGCGGCCACGCACGTGCTGGAGCGCCGGCCGGACCAGGTCGGCCCGGTGCTGGCGCACATCCGGGAGGCCTCGGATCTGGTCCTCAAGGAGATCGCGTCGGTGGTCGGCGTGCTGCGCAACTCCGACGAGCAGGCCAGCACCGAGCCCGCGCCCGGGCTGGCCCGGCTGCCGGAGCTGCTCGGCGCGCTGGAGGCCGCGGGGTTCGCCGTACGCCACCAGCGGCGCGGGGAGCCCCGGGAGCTGCCGGCGCTGGTCGACCTGGCGGCGTACCGGATCGTGCAGGAGGCGCTGACCAACGCCCACCGCTACGGCGACGGCCGCGCGGCGCTGCTGGTCGAGTACGCCCCCAGCGGCGTCGTGCTGGAGGTGACCAACGACGTCCGGCCCGACCGGGGCGCCGAGGGCACCGGGTACGGCCTGCTCGGCATGCGGGAGCGCGCCACCGCGGCGGGCGGCGCGGTCACCGCCGGTCCGCTCGGCGACGGCCGGTTCCGGGTGCACGCCGTGCTGCCCACCGAGGACGCGCGGCCGGCGGGCTGCCACCGATGACCATTCGCGTGCTGCTGGCCGACGACCAGACGCTGATCCGGGCCGGGTTCAAGATGATCATCGACTCGGAGCCGGAGTTCGAGGTGGTCGGCGAGGCGTCCGACGGCGGCGAGGCGGTGGCCCTGGCCCGGACGGCACGCGCGGACGTGGTGCTGATGGACATCCGGATGCCGCGGATGGACGGCCTGGAGGCCACCCGGCGCATCGGCGCCGACGACGACCTGGCCGGGGTCCGCGTGCTGGTGCTGACCACCTTCGACAACGACGACAACGTGGTGCTGGCCCTGCAGGCCGGGGCCAGCGGCTTCCTGGGCAAGAACGTCGCGCCGGCCGATCTGCTGCACGCCATCCGGGTGGTGGCCGGCGGGGAGGCCCTGCTGTCGCCGCGGGCCACCCGGGGGCTGGTCAGCCGGTTCCTGAGCCGCCCGGAACCGGGCGTGGCGGCCGTCCTGCCGGAGCTGAGCGCGCTGACCGACCGGGAACGCGAGATCCTGGTGCTGGTGGCGCACGGACTGTCCAACGACGACATCGCCGAGCGGCTGTACGTGTCGCCGCTGACCGCCAAGACCCACGTCAACCGGGCGATGACCAAGCTCAACGCCCGGGACCGGGCGCAGCTGGTGGTGCTGGCGTACCGCAGCGGGCTGGTCCGGCCGGGGGAGCAGCTGCCCGCGGGCGCCCGGGGCCGGGCGTGACGACCGGGCCGGTAAAGCGGTGGACGGGGAGGGACGCCGGCTTGTAGCTTGCGGTGGTCCGTGACACCGCCCGAGGAGGTGAGACCCATGAACGCTGGATCGATGTGGGTGCTCCCGCTTGCCGTCACGGCCGGGCGATCGACGTAGGTGTCGCCGGGAGCGCCTCAACCCCAGGCTCTCCCGAAAGGCCACACCCATGCGTTCTGAACCGTTCACTGCCGATGTGATCATTGCCGGGTGCGGCCCGGCCGGCGCGATGCTGGCCGCCGAACTGCGGCTGCACGATGTGCGGGTGCTCGTCCTGGAGCGGGAGTCCGAGCCCGCGCCGTTCGTCCGCATCGTCGGTCTGCACGTGCGCAGCATCGAGCTGCTGGCGATGCGCGGGCTGCTGGAGCGCTTTCTCGCCCACGGGCGGCAGCGTCCGGCGGCCGGCTTCTTCGCCGCCATCGCCAAACCGGCGCCCGCGGGCCTGGATTCCGCGCACGCCTACCTGCTCGGCATCTCGCAGCCGGTCCTGGTCCGCCTGCTCGAAGAGCATGCGGTCGCCCTGGGGGCGCAGGTCCGGCCCGGGGCCGCGGTGGCCGGTCTGGAGCAGGACGACCAGGGGGTGACCGTCGAGCTGGCCGGCGGGGAACGGCTGCGCACGCGCTATCTCGTCGGCTGCGACGGCGCGCGCAGCACGGTGCGCAAACTGCTCGGCGTCGGCTTCCCCGGCGAGCCCGCCCGCAACGACACGCTTATGGGCGAGATGGCCGTGGGGGCGTCGCCGCAGGAGATCGCCGCCCGGATGGCGGCGATCGGCGAGACCACCCGGCGATGCTGGATCCGGCCGGTGGGCGTCGGCGTCCACAGCGTCGTGGTTCCCGCCGCGGGCGTCGGCGACCGCGCGGCGCCGCCCACCCTGGAGGAGTTCCGGCGCCAGTTGCGCGCTGTCGCCGGGACCGACTTCGGCGTGCATTCCCCGCGCTGGCTGTCCCGCTTCGGGGACGCCACCCGGCTGGCCGAGCGTTACCGGGTCGGGCGGGTGCTGCTGGCCGGCGACGCGGCCCACATCCACCCGCCCATCGGCGGGCAGGGCCTCAACCTGGGCGTGCAGGACGCCGTCAACCTCGGCTGGAAGCTGGCCGCCCAGGTCCGCGGCTGGGCGCCGGATCCCCTGCTGGACACCTACCAGGCCGAACGCCGGCCGGTCGCCGCCGACGTGCTGGACAACACCCGCGCCCAGCTGGAACTCATGGCGCCGGAGCCGGGCCCGCGGGCGGTGCGCCGGCTGCTGACCGAGCTGATGGACTTCGAGGAGGTGAACCGGCACCTGACCGAGAAGATCGTCGCGACCGCCGTCCGCTACGACTTCGGAGCGGGCCCGGACCTGCTCGGCCGCCGGTTGCGCGACATCGACGTGCGCGGGGGCCGCCTCTACGACCGGTTGCACCGGGGCCGCGGCCTGGTGCTGGACCGCACCGGACGCCTGACCGCCGGCGGCTGGTCGGACCGGGTCGATCACCTGGCCGATCCCACCGCGGCCCTTTCGGCGCCGGCGATCCTGCTCCGGCCCGACGGCCACGTCGCCTGGATCGGCGACGATCAGCGGGATCTGGCGGAGCACCTGGCCCGCTGGTTCGGCCGGCCCGGCGCCTGATATCGCCCCGCTCTTGAGATTTCCACCGTGTTACAACTACCGTGGTCGATGCATGGGAGCGCTCCCATACTCATCCCCAGGAGTTGTCGAATGCGCCTGAGATCCCTCGCCACCGCCACGGCGGCCGCCGCCGTGGTCGCCGGCACCGCCGTGCTGTGGCCCGGCTCCGCGTCCGCCGCCGAATCTCCCTTCTACGTCGACCCGCAGGCCAGCGCCGCCCGCTGGGTCGCCGCGAACCCGGGCGACTCCTGGGCCGCGGTGATCCGCGACCGGATCGCCAACGTCCCGCAGGGTCGCTGGTTCACCCAGAACAACACCGCCACGGTCGCCGGCGAGGTCGATGGCTTCGTCGGCGCCGCCGCGGCCGCCGGCAAGACGCCGATCCTGGTCGTCTACAACATCCCCAACCGCGACTGCAGCGGCGCCAGCTCCGGCGGCCTGGCCAACCACACCGCCTACCGGCAGTGGATCGACCAGGTGGCGGCCGGGCTCAAGGGACGGGCGGCCGCGATCATCCTGGAGCCGGACGTGCTCCCGATCATGAGCAGCTGCCTCAGCTCGGCCCAGCAGGAAGAGGTGTACGCCTCGATGGCGTACGCGGGCAAGAAGCTCAAGGCCGGCTCCGCCGCGGCCAAGGTCTACTTCGACGCCGGGCACGCGGCCTGGCTGGCGCCGGGCGAGATGGCGGCCCGGCTGGTCCGCGCGGACATCCGCAACAGCGCTGACGGCATCTCGGTGAATGTCTCCAACTACCGCACCACCGCGGACTCCACCGCTTATGTCCGCAACGTGCTGGCCGCGGTCGGGGACTCGCGGCTGCGGGGCGTCATCGACACCAGCCGCAACGGCAACGGGCCGCTGGGCAGCGAGTGGTGCGACCCGGCCGGGCGCGCGATCGGCATCCCGAGCACGAACGCGGTGGCGGACCCGATCCTGGACGCGTACCTGTGGATCAAGCTGCCGGGTGAGGCCGACGGCTGCATCGCCGGCGCCGGGCAGTTCGTCCCGCAGCGCGCGTACGACCTCGCCGTCGCGGCCGGCCCGGTGACGCCGCCGCCGGCCACCACGACGCCGGCGCCCACCACGCCGGTCCCGTCCACCCCGCCCCCGTCGACCCCGCCGGCCAGCACCCCGCCGCCGGCCAGCACCCCGCCGCCGGCCAGCAGCCCGCCGGCCCCGGGCGCCTGCTCGGTGGCCTACACGGCCAACGCCTGGTCCAACGGCTTCACCGCCGACATCCGGATCACCAACCGGGGCGCCGCGCTCAGCTCGTGGGCACTGTCGTTCACCGTGCCCGCCAACGTCACGCTGGCCAACGGCTGGAACGGCGCCTGGAGCCAGTCCGGCAGCGTCATCATTGTGCGCAACGCGGCCTGGAACGGCTCGCTGCCCACCGGCGGCACCACGAGCGTCGGCTACCAGGCCACGTTCACCGGCAGCACCCCGGCCACCCCGATCGACTTCGCGCTGAACGGCGCGCCATGTTGATCAAACTGGCCGCGGCCGGCGCCCTGCTCATCGGCGCCGTGCTGGTCGCGGTGACCCCGGCCGCCGCGGCCACCGCCTGCGACGTCACCTACACCGCCAACCAGTGGAGCACCGGCTTCACCGCCGACGTCCGGGTCACCAACAACGGCGCGCCGGTCAACGGCTGGTCGGTGACCTGGACCTTCCCGGGCAACCAGCAGGTCACCAACGGCTGGAACGCCCAGCTGACCCAGACCGGCAGCGCGGTCACCGCGGCGGCGCCGTCGTACAACCCGACGCTGGCCACCGGCGCCTCGGCGAGCTTCGGGTTCCAGGCGACGTACTCCGGGACCAACCCGGCGCCGACCGCCTTCGCCCTCAACGGCGTCCGCTGCAACGGCGACGCGCCGCCGACCTCCACCCCACCGACCTCGACCCCGCCCACGAGCACGCCGCCCAGCACGCCGCCGACCTCGAACCCGCCGCCGGCCGGGTGCGGGTCCGGCGCCCGCTGCGACGGCTTCGAGGGCACCCAGGCCAACTGGGCGGTGACCTACCCGGACTGCTCCGGCACCGGCCGGGCGGCGTTCGACACCGCCGTCGCGCACAGCGGCAGCACCTCGCTGCGCGTGGACGGCACGGCCGGCTACTGCAACCACGTGTTCATGCGTAACACCGCCCTGCTGCCGGCCGGGGCCTCCGCGCTGTTCGTGCGCTACTGGGTGCGGCACACCACCGCGCTGCCGGCCGCGCACACCACGGCCGTGGCCCTGCGGGATGCCAACGACGGCAACCGGGACCTGCGCTTCGGCGGCCAGAACGGCGCCCTGCAGTGGAACCGGGCGTCCGACGACGCCACGCTGCCCGAGCAGAGCCCGGCCGGGGTGGCGCTGTCCGCGCCGCTGCCGACCGGCGCCTGGAACTGCGTGGAGTTCAAGATCGGCCAGGGTGACGGCACGATGCAGACCTGGCTCAACGGCACCTCGGTGCCCGGCCTGCTGGAGGACGGCGTGCCCACGCACGACATCGACAGCCAGTGGCTGAACCGGACCTGGCGGCCCGCCCTGACGGACCTGCGCCTGGGCTGGGAGAGCTACGGCGAGGGGGCCGACACCCTCTGGTACGACGACGTCGCCGTGGGCACCACCCGCGTCGGCTGCTGATCCACCCGGCATCCCCCGGCAGCGGCGGCGCGGCACCCGCGCCGCCGCTGCCGGCCCGCGCAGAGCGCACACCCGGCGGAATGTCGGTGGGTCGTGTCACTCTTGGACGGGAGAGGGGGCCGTCATGTCCTTCGAGTACGCCGGCGCCACAGTCGAGATCGTCGACGCCGCCACCATCCTCGCCGCCGCCCGGGTCAACCCCGTCGAGCTGCTGCGCCGCGCCACCTTCCCGGCGCCGGTACGCCGGGCCACCCTGACCGTGAGCAGCGCCGACAGCCCGTCCGGGCCGAGGCACGTGTTCGTCGCGGAGATCCGCACCAACGACGACGACGTGCCCCAGCGGGAACGCATCCGCGCGGTGGTGCTGGGCAACGACCCGGTCGGCACGCTGCTGGCCAAGCGGATCGCGGCGGGCGACCCGGTGACCACGAAGATCGTGGACGGGGTCGGTGCGGCGGCCGTCGCGGCGTACAAGAAGCTCGGCCTCGACCGGCCGTCCGGGCCGGCGGCCGAGCGAGAACCGGGCGCCGCCGTCCTGGCCGACGCGGCCGCCGGCGTGCAGGCCGCGGTGACCTACGACCAGGCCGGCAGCGTGGTGCGGCTGCGCGCCGAGGTGCCCCGCGACGACGTGCAACCCGCCCACCTGGAGGCGATGGTCAAGCTCACCCTGCAGGCCGTGGCGGAGCTGCTCGGCCCGGAGGCGGGCGAGCAGCCGCTGGCCGGCCGGCGGTACGTGGTCAGCCGGGAGACCATCCCGCGGGTCGCCACCACCACCCAGACCGTCACCCTGGACCAGGTCGGCGGCCTGGCCGACGTGGTCGCCGAGCTGCGCCAGATCGCGGTGTCGTTCCGGCACCCGGAGGCGATGGCCCGGTGGGGCGCGCGCCGGCCGCAGGGCATCCTCATGTACGGCCCGCCCGGCACCGGCAAGACGATGCTGTCCCGGGCGCTGGCCAACGAGATCGGCGCCGACTTCCGGGAGATCCGCACGCCGGAGATCCTGGACAAGTGGCTGGGCGGCTCCGAGCGCAACATCAAGCAGATCTTCCGCGACGCCCGCCGCTACCGGGTGCCCACGCTGATCCTCTTCGACGAGTTCGACTCGATCATCAGCTACGCCGGCTCGGGCGGCGACGCGGCCAGCCAGGCCATCAACGCGGTGGCGGGCATCTTCAAGCAGGAGATGAACGACCTGATCGAGGCCAACCCGAACGTCATCGTGGTGGCCACCACCAACTTCCCGCACCGGGTCGACGACTCGCTGATCCGCTCGGGCCGCTTCGACGTGAAGATCTCCGTGCCCAAACCCGACGAGGTGAGCCGGGCCGAGATCTTCCGCAAGATGATCGCCCAGCTGGCCGCGGTGCACGAGGAGCCGGGCTTCACGATGTTCGCCGACGGGATCGACCTGGCCGAGCTGGGCCGGCTCAGCCACGGGATGACCGGCGCCGACATCAAGGAGATCCTGCGCCGGGTGCAGCTGGCCAAGGCGATGCAGGACGCCCGCACCGGCGGCCTCGTCGAGCCGATCAGCCAGCAAGACCTGGTGGCCAGCGTCAACGACCTGCTCGGCCCGCGATAGGAGGCAGGGCCCCGGACGTCGATTCGATGATCGGTCGCGCCCATCCAGCACGCGGCCGGGGCGCGCCGTGACGGCCGGGCGCAGAAGGAGCCGCCTGGTGGTGGGCAGGCAGAGCCGGCCGACCGTGGCCTGGGCCGGGTCGCGAGGCGGCTGGGCCACCGAAGACGCATCCGGCCTGCGACCAGGGCCGCCACTTAATGGCCCTGGTGGCGACCGCCGGGCGGCGTGGTGACAGCCGCGGTTCATTCGCCGTGCCGGCCGAGGTCCGTGTTGTCCGGGCCGGCGGCGCCCGGCCACCGACCCGTCCGGAGCCTAGGTCGCCCGGAGCCTGGGT
>NZ_BOMQ01000057.1 GCF_016862275.1 Actinoplanes nipponensis
CCCGGAGCGTGGGCCGCCCGGAGCCTGGGCCGCCCGGAGCCTGGGCCGCCCGGAGCTGGGGCCGGCCGACGAGGCCTAACCCTCCAAGGCCAGCGGGGCCCACCGGCGATCCCGGGGGCTCCGAGCGTGCATCCCGAGCAAGACCGACCACGACGCCCCACCGCAAGGCCAAGGAATCCGGGGGCGGCCGCCCGCCCGCCTTCGACCCGCAGGTCCACCGCTTGCGCCATGCCGTGGGGTGCGGCACCAACCAGCTCGGACAACACCGCGCCATGGCCACCACCTTGACCATCGCCGCTGTCAACCAAGGGCTTCGCGCTCTTCGGAACACGGCCCAGGGCGCCGATGCGGGAGCAGGGCGCCTGGCCGGCCGGCGTCCGGGCCCGGGCGTTGCCGCGTCGGCCTTCTGCGCCCGGGCCGTCTCCACCAGCTCCGGCACCACGGCCGGGTCGGCCCTGGTCGAGGGACCGCGGTGGCATCCCTGACCCGATGAACGGTGCAACGCCGCCCGGCTCGACCGGCCGTGATCAGCGAAGTCGGCGGCCGGCAGCAGGATCCGGCCGCCAGGGGGATCCGGGTGTTCAGTCCGCCCGGCGAGCGGCCGAGGCCGTGAACGCCGGGCTCACCATGGCGCTGCCGTCGCCTTGTCCCGTCGGCGTTACCTCTCCCGCAGGGCAGCGCGGCGCCCGGGCAGCGGACTCCGGCGGCGGGCTGGGGGCTCCGGCGGCGGGCTGAGGGGGGCTGGCCGACGGCGGAGGCGACCGTGGCGGTCGCGGCGACCGGTCCGGCACCTGGGGTTCCCGCCGCGCCCGTACCTCCTCGCCGAGGAAACCACGAACCGGCTCCCTAGTCGGTCAGCAGCGGCAGCCGCGGCGCCTCCCGCGCGGCCGGCGTCCGCCACGGCAGCAGGGCGGCGCTGGCGGCCACCGCGCCGGCCAGCACGAACAGCGCCGCCCGCACGCTGGTCGCCGCGGCCAGCAGGCCGCCCGCGGCGATGCCGGCCGGCTGGGCCACGCGGGAGCTGATCGACCAGGCGGCGAGCACCCGGGCCAGGTAGCGGTCGTCGGTGGCCCGCATCCGGTACGTCGCGAACGTCGGGTTGTACGCCCCCGCGCCCGCGATGATCAGGAACTCGCCCAGCGTGATCAGCGCGAGCCCGGCCACGCCGGGCGGGGCGAGGGGCACCAGCGCCAGCGGCAGCGCCTTGGCCACCCCGGCGCCGAGCAGCACCCGGCGCCCGCCGTAGCGGCCGGTCAGCGGGCGGGCGGCCAGGGCGCCGAGCAGGCCGCCCAGGCAGGAGAGGCCGAAGACCAGGCCGTACTGCCAGGGTGGGAAACCCAGCTCGCGCAGCATCAGGACCGCGATCAACGGCGCGGTGGCCATGATGCCGCCGTTGAAGACCAGCATGTGCCAGAACAGGATGCGCAGCTCGCGGTGCCGCAGGATGAAGCGCCAGCCGGCGGTGAGCTGCGCCAGCCGCTGCCGTTCGCCCGTCGGCTCCGGGGGCGCCGGCTCGGGGGCGCGCAGCCGGCGGATGCCCAGGGCCGAGGCCAGGAAGCTGACCGCGTCCAGGGCCACCGTCGCCGTCGCGCCCACGGCGGCGATCAGCAGGCCGCCCAGCGGCGGGCCCGCCGTGTTGACCGTCCAGAACGTCGCCTCGAAGCGGCCGTTCGCGGCGGCCAGCCGGTCGGCCGGAACCAGCGCCTTGAGGTGGGCGCCGCTCGCCGCCTGGAACGCGATGCCGCCCACCGACTGGGCCACCGCCACCAGGCACAACTGCCCGTACGACAACGCGCCGAGGGCGGCGGCCACCGGGAGGCTGCCCAGCGCGGCGCCGCGCAGCAGGTCCGCGCCGATCATCACCGGGCGTTTGCGGCGGACCTCGATCCACGGGCCCAGCGGCAGGGCCAGCGCCGCGCCGGCCACCCCGCCGAGCGCCGCCAGCAGCGACACCTGCAGCACCGGGGCGTGCAGCACCAGCGTGGCGATCAGGGGCAGCGCGCCCAGGCTCAGCGCCGTGCCCAGCTCGCTGACCGCGTACGCGCCCCACAGCCGCCGGAAGTCCACCGGCAGAGACTAAGGGGTGGCTACGACAACCTCGGCCGCGAAGTCCGGCTCGGCGACCGGCCGGCCGAAGTGGTAGCCCTGCGCCAGCTGGTAGCCCAGCCGGTACAGCTCCGCGGCCTGTTCGGCCGTCTCCACACCCTCGGCGACCGCGGTCAGGCCCAGGCCCTCGCTGACCCGGATCAGGGCCGTGGCGATGACGGCGTGCCGGCCCGCCATGGTGATGTTGTCCACGAAGGACTTGTCCACCTTGAGGACGTCCACCGGCACGGTCTGCAGCAGGCCGAGCGACGAGTGCCCGGTGCCGAAGTCGTCGAGGGCGATCCGGACGCCGAGGTCGTGCAGGTCGTTGAGGGTCTGCAGGGCCTGGCCGCCGCCGAACACCGCGGTCTCGGTCACCTCGACGGTGAGCCGGCCGACCGGCATCCCGGTCTCGTCCAGCACCCGCTCGACCAGCGCCGCGAAGCCCGGCTGGGCCAGCTGCCGGGCCGAGACGTTCACGCTGGTCCGCTCCGGGGCCCGCGGCCCCCAGTCGGCCTGCCACTCGACGGCCTGGGCGCACGCGGTCCGCAGGATCCACTCGCCCAGCTCGATGATGAGCCCGTTGTGCTCCGCCGCCGGGATGAACCGGTCCGGCGAGATCAGGCCGCGCTCCGGGTGGTCCCAGCGGACCAGCGCCTCGACCGCCCGCAGCCGGCCGTGCGGCAGCTCCACGATCGGCTGGTAGACCATCCGGAACTGGCCGGTGTCCAGCGCGGTCCGCAGCTCGGCGCCCAGCCGGGCCTGCTCGTCGGCGGTGTCGTCGAGCTCGGCGGTGTGCCGGCGGCAGGTGTCGCCGGAGGTCTTGGCGGCGTACATCGCCACGTCGGCGCGGCGCAGCACCTCGACCGGGTCGGCCGTGCCGGTGCCGTCGGCGACCCCGATGCTGACGCCGATCAGCAGGTCGTGCCCGCCGGCGTGGATGCTCATGCGCAGCGAGCCGGCCAGCCGGGCCACCACCTCGTCGGCGGCCGCCGCGCCGGCGCCGGGGAGCAGCACGGCGAACTCGTCGCCGCCCATCCGCGCCACCAGGGCACCCGGCCCGGCCGCCGCGGCCAGGCGTTCGGCGACGGCGATCAGCAGCCGGTCCCCGACGGCGTGCCCGAGCGCGTCGTTGACCTCCTTGAAGTCGTCCAGGTCGAGCAGGGCCACCTGCAACGGCCCGGCGGCCAGGCCGTCGGTCAGCCCCTGCTCCAGGCGCCGGCGGTTGGCCAGCCCGGTCAGGTCGTCGGCCATGGCCAGGTCCTCCAGCTGGTCGGCCTGCTGCTGGACCTGGGCGACGAAGCCGGACATGCGCAGGACCACCAGGACGAACAGCAGCACGGCGCCGGCGGCGATGGCCAGCCGGTCCACGGCGTTGCCGCCGATGCCGGGCACGAACAGCAGGGCGGGCGCCAGCAGCGAGCAGATCGCCAGCAGCACCAGCCGGGACCGGCCCACCCGGGCGCCGCCCGGCTGGTTCTCGGTCGTGCCGGTCCAGCGCATCGACGGGTGCAGGGCGGCCGCGGCCCACGCGACGTACGACAGCAGCCAGCCCGAGTCCAGCAGGCTGCCGCCGTCGGCCTCGGAGTAGAGCGAGACGAGCGAGTACGCGACGTCGGCCGCGAGCAGCAGCACCGCGGCCGCGCTGAGCAGCCAGGCGCTGGCCGAGCGCCGGCCCGCGCTGGTGAAGAACCGGGCCAGCATGGCCAGCAGCAGGGCGTCGGCGGCCGGGTAGGCCACCCCGATGACGCGTTCCAGGGTCGAGGCGGTCGAGCCGGCCGCGATCGGATGCATCACGAACACCCAGAACACCAGGCCGATGCCGATCGCGACGATCGCCGGGTCGACCAGGCCGGCGAGGTGGCTGCCGCGGCGGCGGCCGCGGGTGAGCATGATCAGGCCGACCACCAGCATCGGGTACGCGCTGAGGTAGAAGAAGTCGGCCGCCGACGGGTAGGGCTCCTGGTGCAGGACGTACTTGTAGTACTCCCAGACGAAGTCGCCCAGCACCCAGGTGGTCTGCCCGGCGGCGAACCAGTACCACATGGCCGCCCGCTCCGGCCGGTGCAGGCGCACCGCCAACGGGATCACCAGGCACGAGACCAGGCCGACGGCGTTGTAGAGGGCGTTGGCGGCCAGGCCGTCGTGCGGCAGCAGGAAGTAGCCGCCCGTGGCGAGCACGCCACCGGCCAGCCACCACCACCAGAGTCGTTTCTGCCGCACGGAGGGCTTTCGGTCGCCCGCCCAAACATCTGAGGATTGCACGGCGTCACGCGGCGATCGGCGCGGCAGCGGCGGGGTTAATGTCCGGTTCGGGGGCGGGCCGGGCACACGGGCAGGCCGGAGCCAGGGTGGCCGCCGTCCTCGCCCCGGTCCTCCGGTCGACCCGAAATGTCCGCACGACGGGCCATCGGCACCGGCGCGTGACACCTGAGACTTCAGGACGGCAGGGCGCGGTCGATCAGCGCCCCGGTGTCGACGCCGCGGGGCAGCGTGCCGAACGAATGACCCCAGTCACCGCCGAGGCGGCTCGCGCAGAAAGCGTCGGCCACGACCGCCGGGGCGTGCCGTACGAGCAGCGAGCCCTGCAGCACCAGCGCCATCTGCTCCACCACCCGGCGCGCGCCCGCCTCCGGGTCGCCGGGGTCGCCCAGCAGGGCGGTCAGCCGCGCGGTGGCCGCGTCCAGGCGGGCGTCCCCGCCCGCGGCCGCGCCGACCTCGGCCCGGAACGCGTCCAGGCTCGCCGGGTCGCGGCGCAGCGCCCGCAGCACGTCCAGCGCCTGCACGTTGCCCGAGCCTTCCCAGATCGAGTTCAGCGGGGCGTCGCGGTACAGCCGGGGCATCCCCGACTCCTCGACGTAGCCGTTGCCGCCCAGGCACTCCAGCGCCTCACCGACCACTGCCGGCTGCCGCTTGCACACCCAGAACTTGCCCACCGCGATGGCCAGGCGGCCGAACGCGCGCTCGCCCGCGTCGCCGCGTACCCCCCGGTCCACGGCCCCGGCCAGCCGCAGGGCCAGCGCCGTCGCGGCCTCCGACTCCACCGCCAGGTCGGCCAGGACGTTGCGCATCAGCGGCTTGCCGATCAGCGGCCCGCCGAAGGCGGACCGGTGCCGCGCGTGGTGCACCGCCTGGACCAGCGCGGCGCGCATCCCCGAGGCCGAGCCGGTCACGCAGTCCAGCCGGGTCATCGCGACCATCTCGATGATGGTCCGCACGCCCTGGCCCTCGGCGCCGACCAGCCAGGCCACCGTGTCGTCGAACTCGGGCTCGCTGCTGGCGTTGCTGCGGTTGCCGAGCTTGTCCTTGAGCCGCTCGATCCGGAACGGGTTGCGCTCGCCGTCCGGCAGCACCCGCGGCACCAGGAAACAGGACAGCCCGGCCGGCGCCTGCGCCAGCACCAGGAACAGGTCGCACATCGGCGCGCTGGTGAACCACTTGTGGCCGCGCAGCCGGTACGTGCCGTCGGCGGCGGGGGTGGCCGTGGTCGAGTTGGCCCGCACGTCCGAGCCGCCCTGCTTCTCGGTCATGCCCATGCCGGCGAGCAGGCCGCGCTTGGCCGCCGGGGCGCGCAGACCCGGGTCGTAGGCGCGGGCGGTGAGCAGCGGCTCGTAGACGGCGGCCAGCTCGGGGGCGTTGCGCAGGGCCGGGACGACCGCGTACGTCATCGAGATCGGGCACGAGTGGCCCGCCTCGACCTGGCTCCAGGCGAACAGGCCGGCGGCGCGCGCGACGTGCGCCCCGGCCCGGCCGTCCGCCCACGGCGCCGCGGCCAGCCCCGCGCCCACCGCGACGTCCATGAGGCTGTGCCAGGCGGGATGGAACTCGACCTCGTCGACCCGGTGGCCGTACCGGTCGTGGGTGACCAGCCGGGGCGGGTACCGGTTGGCCTCGTCGGCCCAGCGCTGCGCCTCGGCCTGCCCACCCAGCTTGCCCAGCCGGTGCAGGTCCTCGGCGGCCCAGCCGGCGCCCTGCCGGGCGAGGCCCTCCAGCAGCGCGGCGTCGGCGGCGATGTCGTGACCGACCAGCGGGGGCGGCTGGTTGACGACCTCGTGGGTAGGCGGCATGCCCCCGAATCTATGCCCTCGCACCGGCCGGGGACGAGGGTGGGGACCAGGTGTGGACCATGTCGGCGATCCGGTCGGCGACCCCCGCGGGATCGACGACCTGGTGCAGGTGCCGGCCCGGGATGCGCTCCACGGCCCACCCGCGGGCGGCGGCCTCGTTCGCGACCTGCTCGTACGGCGGCCCGAACAGCAGATAGCCGCACGGCTGGGCGTCCCAGCCGGCCGGCGCCGGGACGAGCTGTTCGTAGTAGCTCAGCGGCAGGCGCGGCTGTTCGGCCTCCACGGCCGCGCGGACCTCGGCGTCCGGCAGCATGGGAGCCACCTCGGCCTCGTCGAACCAGGTGGTCCAGGGCGGCAGGATCCCGTCGACGGCCCGGTCCCGCAGGAAGCCGAGGGCCTCCGGCGGCACGACCGGGGTCGGCCCGAGCCGGTCCGGCAGGCTCGCGTCCACGAACAGGCAGCCGGCGACGGGGCGGGGCGCGGCGGCGGCGATCACCGGCACGAACAGCCCGGCGTTGCTGTGGGCCACCAGCACCACGGCCCGGTCCGCCGGCAGCCCGGCGATCGCGGCGCTCACCAGCTCGGCGACCCGCGGCCAGAACGGCGGGCCGGCCGCGCCGACACCGGCCAGCGACGGCACGAGCACGGTGGCTCCCCGCGCGCGCAGGTGCGCGGCGACCGGACCCCACGTCCCCGGCCCGACCGACGGGCTGTGCACCAGTACGAAGGCGGCTTCCATGCTGCCCACCGTCCCGGAAACGCGGCCCGGTGGCCAGGGCGGCGCGTGACGCCCAGAGCGAAACCGGCGGCCGGGCGGCCGGTCCGGGTCGGCGGCCCGGCCCAGGGTCGGGCGATGAGCTTCGCTGCCGAGGTACGCGGCGCCGGCCGCCCGATCGTCTGCCTGCCCATGTTCAGCCTGGCCGCCTCGGTGACCGCCGCCGCGCTCGAACCGGCCTTCGCGGGCCGCCCCGGCCGGCAGCGGCACTACGTCGACCCGCCCGGTCACGGCGCGGCGCCGCCCGGCCCGGAGACCGCCGACGAGATCGTCGAGCTGCTGGCCCGGCGGATCGAGCTGGACCGCTTCCGCATCGCCGGGTTCTCCTACGGCGGCTACCTGGCCGCCGCGCTGGCCCGGCGCTACCCGCGGCGGGTGGCGGGCCTGCTGCTGGTCTGCCACGCCGTCCGGGTCGGCCGCGAGGACCGCGACCTGCCCGCCGACGAGCGGGCGCCGGCGGCCGCCGGCTGGCTCGACGGCGTGGGACCGGAGCTGGCCGGGCACCTCGCGGTCGCCCTCGGCCGCCGTACGCCGGAGGTGGCCGCGCGGGTGGTGGCGGTGGTGGGGCCGGGGTTGCCGCGGGAGACGGAGTACCTGGAACGGTTGCGGGCAAAGGGATACCGGCTGTCCGATGAGGACTCCGAGGCGACGTTCGCCGGCCCCACGACGATCATCGCCGGCCGCTGCGACCTGATCGGCGGGTACGCCGACCAGGTCCGGGCCCTCGAGCGGTACCCACGCGGGGGACTACACGGCGGTCGCGGACACCGGCCACTATCTGCCGGTCGAACGGCCGGGACCGTTCGCCGCGCTGGTCGGCGCCTGGCTGGACAGGTGAGGGCCGGCCCCCGTTCGGAGACCGGCCCTTCGCTGTCAATCCCGTGCGGTCGGGCCCTCTGCCGTCGGGCCGCCCGGTGTCAGGCCCGGACGACGGCGCGGTCGGCCAGCAGCTTGGCCTGCTGCGGCCAGGTGACCAGGCTGGGGGAGAAGCGCAGTCCGGCCGCGGCGATCGCGGCGCGCAGTCCGGCCTCCTCCGTCGTGGCGAGCTGCGCGTAGCTGGTGATGCCGGCGGCGACCAGGGCGGCGGCCATCTTCGGGCCGATGCCCTCGATGCGGGTGAGGTCGTCCGCAGTGGCGGTCCCGGCGGCGGGACGCTGCGCGGGGACCGCGGCCTCGGCCGGCTCGGCTTCCGCGGGCACGATCCCGACCGGGCCGGCGTCGGCGTCAGTGTCGGCGTCGGCGTCGGCGGGCAGGGTCTCGGCGTTCACGGTTCCGGCGTTCACGGTTCCGGCGTCCACCGTCGCGGCGTCCACCGTCGCGGTGGCCGGCAGGCCGGCGGTGGTCGGGTCGGCGGTGGTGGCCGGGTCGGCGGCCGCGTCGGTGGTCGGCTCGGTGGTCGGCTCGGTGGCCGGGGTGTCGAGGCCGGTCGCGGGCGTCGGCATGGCCGTGGGGGTCTCGGCGGGCGGCGCGGTGATCGGCTCGACGCCCGGCTCGCGGTCGGCCGCCAGGTCGCCGGCGAGGGCGGCGAAGCCGCGCTGGTCGCCCTCGGCCAGCAGGCGGGCCTGCTCCGGCCAGGTGGCCAGGTTCGGCGAGAGGCGCAGCTTGGCGGCCTTGATGGTGCTCCGCAGCGAGGCGAGGTCGGTGTCGGCCAGGTCGCGGTAGGTGGTGATGCCGGCGGCGGCGAGCGTGGCGGCGATCTTCGGGCCGATGCCCTCGATGCGGGTCAGCTTGTCGGCCGGGCGGGCGGCGGCGCCGGCCACGGCGGGCTCGGCGGGCTCGGCGGGCTCGGCGGGGACGGGCTCGGCGGCGGCGGGCTCGGCGGCAGCGGGCTCGGCGGCAGCGGGCTCGGCGGCAGCGGGCTCGGCCGTGACGGGCTCGGCGGCCGTGACGGGCTCGGCCGTGAAGGGCTCGGCCGTGAAGGGAGCGGCCGGGGCCGGCTCGGTGGCCGTGACCGGCTCGGTCTGCGCGACGGGCTCGGCGGCCGTGACCGGCTCCGGGACGGTGATGGGCTCGGTCTCCGCGACGGTCTCCACGACCGGCTCGGCATGCGGCGCCGCGACCGGCTCGGCGTCCGGAGCGCTTGCGGCCGGCTCGGCCCCGTGGGCGTCGGGCTCGGCGTCGACGATCGACTCGGAGACAGGCTCGGCAACGGCGACCGGCTCGGCAGAAGCGGAGGCGGAGGTGGAGGCGGAGGCGGAGGACACGGAGCCGGAGGGGGAAGCGGTGGAAGCGGCGGTCACGACCGGCTCGGCCGGGGTGACGGTCTCGCCCTCGGAGCCGGCAGCCGTGACCACCGGCTCGGCCGGCGTGACGGCGGCGGCCACGGCGGGCTCAGGCTCGGGCTCGTTCTCCACGATGGGCGTCGCGGCACCCGGCTCGGGCTCCTCGACCGGCTCGGACCCGCCGTCCGCCGGACCCGTCCCGGTCGCGGTGGTCTCGGCGGGTGCGGCGACGACGGCCGCCGGGGCCGCCGGGGTCGCGGGGGCCGCCGGGGCGGTCGCCGCGGTCGCGGACCGCCGGGAAACGAGGATCCGGCCCCAGATCAGCCAGCCCGCGAGCAGGCCGACCAGGAACGCGGCAACGATGGACAGGAGCGATGCCACGGCATGCCTCCGAAGACGAGGGTCGAGATGTAGGCGCGCAGCTTCGCACATCTCGATGCCGTCCCGGTTGCGGCGTGCCGTTTTTCGTGACCCCGGAGGGATGATTTCCCCACGAGCCGGTCACCGCGGCCTCAGGGGCGGGGCCTCAGCAGCGTGATCCGGCTCGCGCCGAGCTCGGTCACGTACAGGTTGCCGGTGCTCACGTCCTCGGTCACGTCGAGCGGCTGGCTGAACCCGGTCAGGCCGGTGATGCCGGTCGTGCGGTTGCTCAGCGTGCCGTTCGCCGCCACGTCGAACGTCTCGATGTCCTGGCCCGCCGAGTAGCGCACCACCAGCAGCTTGCCGTCCAGCGCCCCGCCGCGGTACTCGATCGCGCCGTCGGCCGAGGCGTGCAGGCCCGCGTCGTACGTGCCGGCCAGGTCGAAGTTCGGGTCGGGCCGGGTGCCCACCGGGTACGCGCCGACCTCGAACGGATCCGTGCCCGCGCCGGGGTTGCCGCCGGCCAGCACCCACTCGCAGCGTTGCGGGTTCGGGTGCCCGTAGTAGCGGCCCGGCTTCACGTCGAACACGTAGTCCGTCTCGGCCGTCGGCACCGACGTCAGCGCCGGCACCGCCGGTCCGGTGTATCCGCGGCGGGCGCAGGAGGCGGGCAGCGGGCTCGGCGTCGCGGGGGTGTTGCCGCCGGCCGCGGAGCCGTTGGTCGGCGCGTACAGGTGGCCGTTGCGGTGCCACACCAGGTCGTACGCGTTGCGCACGCCGGTCGCGTGGATGGTCAGCGGCGCCCCGGCCGCGTACGGGTCGTAGCTCCCGCCGTCCGCCGTCTTCACGTCGATGGGCGTGCCGGTGAAGGCCGCCGGGTCGAGCCGCAGCACCGCCGCGCTCAGCAGCTGCTCGTTGCGGTTGCCCCACGTCGAGTCGGCCGCGCCCATCGCGTTGTTCGCGCCCTGCGACACGTACAGCGCGCCGTCGGGTCCGAAGGCGAGCGAGTTGGTCTCGTGGTCCTTGACCGAGCGGGGCAGGTTCACCACCACCGGCGTGTAGGTGCCCAGGTTCGTCCCGCTGAGCCGGCCGATCCGGCCCGACCAGTCCGGCACGTTCAGCGCGCCCACGTACTCGTAGTTGTCGGTGACCCAGAGGTTGCCGGCCGGGTCGAACGCCATGCCGATCACCGTGCGGGCGGGCGCGCCGGGCAGCCCCAGCGCCGCCGCGTTGTCGCGCACCGCCGTGATGACGGTGGCGGCGCCGAGCGTGCCGTCGGCGTTGATCGGGAAGCGGAGGATGCGCCCGTCGAGGGTGCCCGCGTACAGGCGGTTGTCGGGGCCCTCGACCACCGTCGTGAAGGACGCTCCGGTCGCGACGCCGACCACCTTGTCGAAGGCGGCCGGGCCGCCGGGCCCGCTGCCCGACCCGGTGGTGAAGACGATCGAGTACGGCGTGAAGGCCCGCCCGCTGACGTCCTTCACCCCGGCGGTCAGGCTGAACCGGTACGCGGTGCCGGCCGCGAGCGCCGTGGTCGGCGACAGGTTGACGACGTCCCCGCCGCCGCTGGTGATGGTGGTGGCCGGCACCGCCGCGCCGTCGCTGACCCGGGTGAGCGTCACCGTCGCCGGGGTCAGCGTGGCCGGGTCGACGCCGCCGTTGGGCAGCACCAGGTCCTCGACCACGCTGCCGGTCGGCGGCACGCCGGTGGCGCCGTTGGCGGGCGTGCTGGTGCGCACGCCGGGGACGGCCCCCGCCCCGGGCACGCTGGCGACGTCCACGTAGTCGAGCTTGGTGTTGGTGCCGCCGGCCGGGCTCAGGGTGAGCCGCCCGTCGGTGACCCGGACGGTGCGGGTCGCGGTGGCGTGCTTGACCGAGGCGGTCGGCGCGAAGGCGGCGACGGCGTTCTGGTCCTCGATGTTCAGCCAGTGCACGCTGTCCACGGCGGTGCCGGCGTCGCCGACCGCGGCCGTCACCGTGTACGTCCCGGCCGGCACGACGGCCTCCCACGAGCCGGGCGTCGTGACGCCGGTCGAGCCGGCCGGCAGCTGGGCGTGGATCAGCGTGGCCAGCCGCACGTCGGGCTGCCCGGCCGCCGGGTTCCGGTTGCGCCCGTTGCCGGCCAGGCTCAGCGGCGTCGTCGTGCCCAGCTGCACCCAGCCGTAGCCGCGGGTGGCGCTGAACGCCTCGCCGGAGTCGCGCACGTAGCCGGTCGGTGGCGCGGTCGCCGCGTCGGAGAAGTTCACCTTGAGGGCGAACGCCGCCGGGGTCGCTGTCGCGGTGGTCGACGGCGGGGATTCGGCGCCGGCGCCGTCCACGGCGGTCACGGTGTAGGCGTACGCGACGCCGTTGCCGGCGGTGGTGTCCAGCCAGGCCGCGCGGGTCAGCGGGGTGGCGCCGGAGACCAGCGTGCCGCCCCGGTAGACCCGGTAGCCGGCGAGCCCGGCGGCGGTCGACGCGGTCCAGGCCAGGGCGACCTGGGAGTCGCCCGGGGTCGCGGTGAGGCCGGTGGGCGCGGTCGGCGCGTCGGCCCGGGCGATCTCGACGTAGTTCAGCTTGGTGTTGGTGCCACCCGTGGCGTCGACGGTCAGCCGGCCGTCGGTGACGGGCACGGTCACGGTGGCGGCGCGGAACTCGGCCGCGGCGGTCGAGACGAAACCCGCGACCGCGGTGACGCCCTCGACCCGGACGGTGTGCGTGCTGTCGTACGCCGGCTGGTCGCCGACCGACACGGTCACCTGGTACGAGCCCGTGGGCAGCGCGTACTCCCAGGCGCCGGGGGTGGCGACGCCGCTGGTGCCGCCGACGTCGCCGTACTGCAGGTGGATCAGGGTGTTGAGCCGCGCGTCGATCCCTGCGCGGGCCCGGTCGCGGGTGTTGCGGCTCAGGTCCAGCGGGTCGTGCGTGCCGGCGGTCACCCAGCCCGACCCGCGCGCCGCGTCGTAGCCCAGCCCGGTGTCGGCGGTCCAGCCGGCCGGGACCGCGGACGCGGCCGGCTGGAAGTTGATCTTCGCGACCGGCGTCACCGCCGCGTGCGCGGGCGCCGCCGCGGCCCACGGCGCTACCAACGCGGTCACGGCGACTATCCACAGGCGACGGTGCACGGCGATCCCCCAGACCGGCCCCCCACAGGCCTGGCGGCAGCCTGGCACGGCGGCGCCGCCACCCCGGCTGTCGGCAATTTGTCTGCCGGATTTCCGCAGGTGGACGCGGGGGCCGAATGGTCACGCTCCGACCGCTCAGCGTGAACGGATAGAGCGCCCGTAACCGCCGAACGACCATCGGATCATCCTGACCCGGGACAGATCACCGGCGGCGGCGGGCGATCGCGTACAGGTTGCGGGCCGGGCCGATGAGCTGACCGGACGCCGGCCACACCGCGCGCAGGTGGCGCTGCAGCGGCATCGCCGCCGGCACCGCGATCAGCGTGCCCGCCGCCAGCTCCGCGACCACCGCGAGCGAGCTGAGCACCGCGACCCCGCTGCCGGCGGCCACCGCGTGTTTGATCGCGGTGGTCGAGGACAGCTCCAGCAGCGGCGCCGCCGCCGTCAGCGGGGCCAGCGCCTCCTCGAACGCGCGCCGGGTGCCCGAGCCGGCCTCCCGGGAGACCAGGGGGGTCGCGGCCAGCTCGGCCGGAGTGACCCCGCGCCGCCGCCTCGCCCACGGATGCCCGGGCGCCACCACCACCGCGAGCCGGTCGCCGGCGACGGTCTCGGCGTGCAGCCCGGCCGGGGCGTCGGGGCCCTCCACGAAGCCGAGCTCGACCTCGCCGGCGAGCACGGCCGCCGCCACCTCGGCCGAGTTCGCCGCCCGCAGGGTCACGCTCAGCCCGGGGTGCCCGGCCCGCAGCGCGACCAGCCAGGCGGGCAGCAGGTACTCCGCGACGGTCTGGCTGGCGGCGACCGCGAGCCGGCTCTCGTGGGTGGCCCGCAGGGCGGCCACGCCGGTGGCCAGGGCGTCGGCCGCGTCCACGGCGGCCCGGGCCCAGTCGGCGACCAGCGCGCCGGTCGCGGTCAGCGTCGAGCCGCGCGGCGAGCGGTGCAGCAGGGTCAGGCCGAGGCGGCGTTCCAGCTCGCGCAGCCGGGCGCTGGCGGCCGGCTGGGAGATGCGGTGGGTCGCGGCGGCTCGGCCCATGCTGCCCAGCCGGGCCACGCTGAGCAGCAGGTCGAAGCCGGTGAGGTCGGTCACCAGCGGCGGCAGGGGCATAACCGGAGCTTATGACCCCAGAGGCGGGCGGCGGCTACCGGTGACCGTGGCGGGACCGGACAGTGGAGATCATGACCGTGCTGCCGGCCCACCCGGTCCGCCCCGCCCCGATCCTCATCGGCCCCAACTGGTTCGCCACCGTCATGGGCACCGGCATCGTCGCCACCGCCGCGGCCTCCCTGCCGCTGGCCGTGCCCGGGCTGCGCACGCTCGCCACGGCGGTCTGGGCGCTGGCCGGCGTCCTGCTGACGGTCCTGGTCGTCGCCGCGGTCCGGCACCGGGCCGCGTACACCGGCGACGTCGTCAGCGAGCAGTTCTGGGGCGCGCCGCCGATGGCGGCGCTGACCGTCGGCGCGGGGACGCTGCTGCTGGGCCGCGACTGGATCGGCGAGCCGGCCGCCGTCGCGGTGGACGCGGTGCTGTGGACGGCCGGGACGCTGCTCGGGGTGGTGGTCGCGGTGGTGATCCCGTACCGGCTGCGGACCCGGCACCGCCCCGGCCCGGACACCGCCTTCGGCGGCCGGCTGATGCCGGTCGTCTCGCCCATGGTGTCGGCGTCGACCGGCGCGCTGCTGGTGCCGTACGTGTCCGCGCCCACCGTCCTGCTGGTGGCCTGTTACGCCATGGCGGGCGGCAGCCTGGTCGCGGCGGTGCTGGTGTTCCGCGGGATCTGGCGGCGGCTCGTGCGGTACGGCCCGGGCGCGCCCCGGATGGTGCCGGCGTGGTGGATCGTGCTGGGCCCGGTCGGCCAGTCGGTCACCGCGGCGCACCTGCTGGGACGCGCCGCCGACGGGGTGCTGGGCGAGCCCTACGCCTCCGGCGCGCAGCTGCTCGCCGTGCTGTACGGCGTACCCGCGCTCGGTCTGGCCCTGGGCTGGGCGGCGCTGGCCGCCGCGATCACCGTGCGCACCGCCCGGGCCGGGCTGCCCTTCTCGCTGACCTGGTGGAGCTTCACGTTCCCGGTCGGCACGGTCGTCACCGGCGCCGCCGGCCTGGCCACCCGCACCGGCTGGGCCCCGCTCGGGGCGCTGGCCGCCACCCTCTGTGCGATGCTGCTGGCCACCTGGTCGGTCGTCGCCGTCCGCACCGTGCGCGGGGCCCGGCGGGGCGACCTTCTCCGGCCGGCGCCGCCCGCGTAGCCTCTGAGCAGGGCTGCGCCGAGATGAGTGAGGGAGTCGTTGGCCACGGACCTGCTCGCCGAGCTGGCCGGCGCACGCCGCCTGGCCGTCGCCCACGACCGGCCCGACCTCGCCGAACGCCTCGACCGCGCGAGCGCGCAGCTGCGCCGCGGCGACGTGACCGTCGCGGTGGTGGGTGAGTTCAAGCAGGGTAAGAGCACGCTGATCAACGCCCTGCTGCGCACCGACGTCTGCCCGGTGGACCCGGACGTGGTCACCGCCGTGACCACCGTGCTGCGCTACGGCAAGGAGCCCGCGGTCACCCTGCGGGTGCCCGCCGGCGACGGCTCGCTGGAGGCCGTCGCGGTGCCGTTCGACGAGCTCCACCGGCACGTCACCGAGGCCGGACCGGCGGCCGAGGGGGCCCGGCGGCCGCACAGCGTGGAGGTCCGCCTGGACCGGCGGCTGCTCGGCGCCGGGCTGTCCTTCGTCGACACGCCGGGCGTCGGCGGCCTCGACTCCGCCCACGGCAACCTGACCCTCGGCGCGCTGACCGGCGTGGCGGCGGCGCTGTTCGTCACCGACGCCTCCCAGGAGCTGACCGCGCCCGAGGTGGAGTTCCTGCGCCGGGTGCTGGAACGCTGCCCGGCGGTCTTCTGCGTCGTCACCAAGACCGACCTGTACGAGCAGTGGCGGCGCATCGTGGAGCTCGACGCCGGCCACCTCGCCGCCGCCGGGCTCGACGTGCCGGTCGTGGCCGTCTCGTCGTTCCTGCGGCTGCGCGCCCAGGCCCGCGACAGCACCGAGCTCAACACCGAGTCCGGCTATCCGGCGCTGGTCGAGCTGCTGCGCCGCGACGTGCTGGAGGCGGCGCGGGCCGGGACCCGCACGGCCGCGCGGGCCGAGCTGGGGTTCGTCGTGGCCCAGCTGCGCGAGCGGGTGGTGGCCGAGCAGGCCGCGGCCGGCTCGCCCGCCGCGGCGGCGACGCTGGTCCAGCGGTACGAGGAGAAGCAGCGCCGCGCCCGCACGCTGAACTCCTGGCAGACCGTGCTCGGCGACGGCATCCAGGACCTCACCGCCGACATCGACCACGACCTGCGCGAACGCCTGCGGGCCCTGCTGCGCTCCGGCGAGGAGCTGCTGAACGAGTCCGACCCGCGCGACACCTGGGAGGAGTTCCAGGCGTGGGTGGCCCGGGAGGCCTCCGCCGCCGCCGTCGACAACCTCATGCTGCTGGTCAACCGGGCCGAGCAGCTCGCCGCCGAGGTCGCCGCCCGCTTCGACCTGGAGCACGAGAGCCTGGAGCTGGACCTGCCGTCGCCCGAGCCGGGCCTGGGCAAGGTCGGCCGCCTCGACGTCGACTTCCACCGCTCCGGCATGCAGCAGTTCCTCGGCGCGTTCACCGCCGCGCGGATCACCTACGGCGGCTTCTACATGCTCGGCGCGGTCGGCGCCCTGTTCAACGTGTTCATCGCCGCGCCGATCGGCCTCATCGCCGGGCTCACCCTGGGCCGCCGGCTGGTCAAGCAGGAACGGGAGCGGCAGATCCAGCAGCGCCGCCAGCAGGCCCGGGCCGAGCTGCGCCGCTACGTCGACGACGTCTCCTTCCACGTGGGCCGCGACTCGCGCGAGGCGGTCCGGCGCACCCAGCGGCTGCTGCGCGACGAGTTCACCGCGCGGGCCGCCGCGGTGGAACGCTCGACGGCGGCGGCCGCCTCGGCCGTGCGCGAGACGGCGGCGCTGCCCGACGAGCAGCGCCGGGCGCGGGCCCGCCGGCTCGCCGCCCAGCGGGCCGAACTGGACCGGCTGGCATGAGCCTGCTGCCTCAGGTGCGCGCGCTGCTCGACAGGGTGCTGGCCGCAACCGCGGACCCGGCCGTACGGGACGCGCTGACCGACGCCCGCCGCCGGCTGGACGAGCCGCTGCGGGTGGCCCTGGCCGGCAAGGTCAAGGCGGGCAAGTCCACGCTGCTCAACGCCCTGGTCGGCGAGTCCCTGGCGCCCACCGACGCGGGCGAGTGCACCCGCGTCGTCACCTGGTACGCCGACGGGCCGGCGTACGCGGTCACCGCCCACCTGGCCGGCGGCGGCACCCGGTCGCTGCCGTTCGACCGGACCGGCGGCGCCGTCCGGATCACCCTCGACCGGCCCGCCGAGCAGGTTGACCACCTGGAGGTCCGGGTCCCCAGCGCCCGGCTGCGCCGGCACACCCTGATCGACACCCCCGGCATCGCGTCGCTGTCCACCGAGGTGAGCCTGCGGACCACGGCATTTCTGGACGCGGACGCCGACCGGCCCGCGCAGACCGACGCCGTCATCTACCTGCTGCGCCACCTGCACGCCGGGGACGTCCGCTTCCTGGAGTCCTTCCACGGCGACGACCTGGCCAGCGGCACCCCGGTCAACACGGTCGGGGTGCTGTCGCGGGCCGACGAGATCGGCGGGGCCCGGCTCGACGCGATGGACGCCGCCGCCCGGGTCGCCGCCCGCTACGCCGCCGACGACCGGCTGCGCCGGCTGTGCCCGGTGGTCGTCCCGGTCGCGGGCCTGCTCGGCGCGGCCGGCGCGACGCTGCGCGAGGACGAGTACGGCACCCTGGCCGCGGTGGCCGCGCAGCCGATGGCCGACGTGGTGGAGCTGCTGCTGACCGCCGACCGGTTCGCCGGCTCGGGGCCCGGGCGGCGCGAGGTGCTGGGCCGGCTGGGGCTGTTCGGCGTACGGCTGGCGGTGCGGCTGATCCGGGAGCGGCAGGTGCACGACTCCGCCGACCTGGCCGCCGCGCTGACCGCCCACAGCGGCATCGACCGGCTGCGGGAGGTGTTCGCGGCCCAGTTCGTCGGCCGCAGCGAGGTGCTCAAGGCCCGCTCCGCGCTGGCCGTGCTCGACGAGTTCCTGGAGCCCGGCTCGCCGCCGGCCGCCGAGGCCGAACGGATCCGGGCCAGCGCTCACGAGTTCGTCGAGCTGCGCCTGCTGCACCTGCTGCGCTCGGGCCGGCTGCCGGGCCCGCCGGACCAGCTGGCCGAGATGGACCGGCTGCTGGGCGGGGCGGGCGGGGCGGCGTACCTGCGGCTGGGCCTGAGCGCCGGCGCGGCGCCGGAGCAGATCGCGGCGGCGGCCCGCGAGGCCCTGGCCCGGTGGCAGCGGCTGGCCGAGCACCCCTTCTCGGCCCGGGAGCTGCGCACCGCGGCGCGCGCGGTCACCCGCAGCTGCGAGGGCCTGCTGGCGGCGACGGCCTGAGCCCGCTCAGGGCTGCCGGTGCACGGTCAGCAGGGCGATGTCGTCGGTCGGCTGCTCGGTGCCGACGCCGGCCATGATCGCGGCGCAGACGGCTTCGGCGCTGTCCGCCCGTACCGTGTCGGTGAGCCGCTTGATCCCCACGTCGATGATCTCCCCGCGGTGTTCCACCAGCCCGTCGGTGTAGCAGACCAGGGCCGCGCCGGGCGGGAAGTCCAGGATCGTGGTGCAGCGGTGCGGGGCCGGCCGGCCGACACCCAGCGGCGGCCCGACGGGGATCCGCGGTACGACCGCGGGCCGACCGGGCTCGGCCAGGATCGGCGGCAGGTGCCCGGCCAGGGAGACGTGCACGGCGGAGCGGTCGGGCGCGATCACGGCGTAGAGCGCCGTGGTGAGGTTCCCCGTCTCGAAGTGGTGCACCTTGCGGTCCAGCAGGGTCAGCGCCTCGGCCGGGTCGTCGCAGACCAGGGCGTAGGCCCGCAGGGCGCTGCGGACCCGGCCCATCACGACGGCCGAGGCCAGGCCGTGCCCGGACACGTCGCCGATCACCACGCCCAGCCAGCCGGACGGCAGCGGGAAGACGTCGTACCAGTCGCCGCCGATGCCGAAGTCGTGGCCCGGCACGTACCGGGCCGCCAGGTCGATGCCCGGCACGCCGGGCAGCTGGGCCGGCAGCAGGCTGCGCTGCAGGGCCAGCGCCGCCGCCTGGTCCAGCTTGGTGGCCCGGATCTGCCCGGCCAGGGCGGCCCGGTCGGCGACCAGCTGCAGCAGGTGCACGTCGTCGGGGGTGAACACGCGCCGGGTGCGGCTGCCGACGTGCAGGACGCCGACCACGTCGTCGCCGGCGACCATCGGGACGCCGAGCAGGGATCGGATGCCCTGCTGGAGCAGGATCGGGCTGACGACGTCCGCGGCGGTGACCTCGGTCAGGGCGATCGGCTGCCGGAGGTGCGCGATCCGGCCGGCGAAACCCCGGCCGACCGGGATCCGGACACCCCGCCGGAGCTCCTCCTCGAGGCCCTTGGCGGCGGTCACCACCAGCTGCCGGGAGTGGACGTCCAGCAGCAGGATCGTCGCCGTGTCGACCTGGAGCAGGTCCCGGACCCGGTCGAGGAGCTCGTCGAGCAGATCGGCGACCGCCATCCGGGACAGGGCCGTGTCGGTCACGGCCTCGAGCCGGCGCAGCCGCTCCTGGTCCTTGATGTCCTCGCCGCCCAGCACGCCAGCAGCCTAGTGTTCCCGCGGCCGTCGCCCCAGAGCCCCTCGGCCACGTCACCGTCACGAGCGGCCCGCCGGCGGCCCCTCCGGGGCGCGGGGTGATGCGTCCGGCGGGTACCGTTCAGGTGGCCGTTCCGCGCCGGTCACGGCGCGGACATGGTGTCGTGACGGATGGTGGAGACCCTGGTATGAGCACGTCCATGGTTGCCGGGCCCGGCGGGGGCCCGGCCGGTTTCGAGCATCCCGGCCTGCTCTATCGCGACATCGACGAATATCTCGGCGTCACCACCGGCTTCGTCCGTTCGGCGCTGACCGCCGGCGACGCCGTCCTGGTGGCCGTGCCGGGGGAGAGGCTGGCGCTGCTGCGCGCGGCCCTCACCGACGTCGCCGATCGGGTGACCTTCGCCGACATGGCGGTGGCCGGCCGCAACCCCGGCCGGATCATCCCCGGTGTGCTGCTCGCGTTCGCCGCCGCCCAGGCCGGCCGGCGTGTCTCGATCATCGGCGAGCCGATCTGGCGCGGCCGCTCCGACCTCGAGTATCCGGCCTGCGCGGCCCACGAGGCGCTCATCAATGCGGTGTTCGCCGACCGGGACGCCGCGATCCTGTGCCCGTACGACGCCGCGAGCCTCGACGACGAGGTGCTCGGCGACGCCTGGCGCAACCACCCGACGATGATCGAGAACGAGGTGCGCCGGCCCAGCGACCGGTACGCCGACCCGCTGGCCACCGCCGCCCGCTTCAACCGGGCCCTGCCCCCGGTGCCCCCGGACGCGCCCCGCCTGGCCTACGACGGCGTGGACGACCTGCCCGGGGTCCGGCGCTTCGTCGTCCGGCACGCCGGCGCGGCCGGGCTCGCCCCCGACCGGGTGGACGACCTGGTGCTGGCGGTGAACGAGCTGACGGCCAACACCATCGAGCACACCGACGGCGGCGGCACGGTCAGCCTCTGGACCGAGCACGGCATGGCGGTGTGCCAGGTGGACGACCGGGGACACCTGGCCGACCCGCTCGCCGGCCGGGTGCCGCCGCCGGCCCGGGCCGAGGGCGGCCGGGGCCTGGTCCTGGCCAACCAGCTGTGCGACCTGTTCCGGATGCACACCGGCCGCGCCGGCACGAGCATCCGGCTGCACATGTGGCCGTGACGGATCCCCACGGAACCGAGGAGGACGACCGGATGCCGGACACCGCGGACCAGGCCGCCCGGGTCGACGACGTCCACCGCCTGGCGCTGGCCATGCCGCACGTCACCGTCGACCACGCGGCCGGCGGCAACCCGGTCTACCAGGTGGGCGGGAAGTCGTTCATCTTCTTCCGCAACCCGCGGCCGGACGCGGTCGATCCGGTCACCGGCGAGCGCTACGACGACGTGATCGTGTTCTGGGTCGGCTCCGAGGCCGACAAGCAGGCGCTGATCCAGGACGACGCGTCGCCGTTCTTCACCACCGGCCACTTCGACGGCCACCCGTCGGTGCTGCTGCGGGCCTGCCACGTCGGCGAGCTGACCCGCACGGAGCTGTCGGAGATCGTCCAGGACGCGTGGCTGTCCCGCGCCTCGAAGCGGCGGGCCACGGCCTGGCTGGCCGCGCACCCGCCGGCTCGCTGAGCGGCGCGGCGCGACGTTTGGCGCGGCGCCCCCGGCGGGAACCGAGGGGCATCACCGCTCTCGAGGAGGAGCCGACATGGCGATCACCGGGATCATCACCGCCATCATCATCGGCCTGATCATCGGCGCGCTCGGCCGGCTGGTCGTGCCCGGCCGGCAGCACATTCCGCTCTGGCTGACCCTGGTGATCGGCATCGTGGCCGCGTTGCTGGGCACCCTGCTGGCGGCGGCGATCGGCGTCGACGACACCGACGGCATCGACTGGATCGAGCTGATCCTGCAGGTCGCGCTGGCCGCCGTGGGCGTGACGGTCGCGACCGGCCTGACGGGCCGCCGCCACCGCTGACGCGCGCCTCCGCCGGAGCCCCGTGCCGCCCGGCCTGCGCGGTGCCGCCCGGCCTGCGCGGTGCCGCCCGGCCTGCGCGGTGCCGCCCGGGCCGCGGCGGGCCCGGCGGCGCCGGGCCTGCGCCGCGGGCCCGACGGCGCCGGGTCCGCCGCGGCGTATCGGCTTGCCCCGCCCGGGCCGGGTCGTCGATCATCGCCGGATGGCCGCCGACTTCTCCGTCAAGCCCACCCTCGCCGGCCGCCGGGTCGTGCTGCGCCCGTTCGTGGCCGGCGACTTCCCCGCCGTCCGCGAGGCGCTGCGGGACCCGGAGGTGGTCCGGCTCACCGGCAGCCGGCCGATCCTCTGGGACGCGGCCGCCGAGCAGCGGCTGCGCGAGTGGTACGGCACCCGCGCCGACCAGCCCGACCGCCTCGACCTGGCCGTCGAGGAACGAGCCACCGGCGCCTGGGTCGGCGAGGTGGTGCTCAACGCGTGGGACCCGGCCGCGGGCAGCTGCAACTTCCGGACCATGTTCGGGGCCGGGGGCCGCGACCGGGGCCTGGGCACCGAGGCAACCCGGCTGCTCGTCGGGTACGGCTTCGAGCGCCTCGGCCTGCGTCGCATCGCCCTCGAGGTCTACCCGTTCAACCCGCGCGCCCGGCGCGCGTACGAGAAGGCCGGTTTCGTCGCCGAGGGCGTCCGCCGCGCCGCCCTGAGCACCCCGCAGGGCCCGGTGGACGCCACCGTCATGGCGATCCACGCCGCGGACTGGCGGGGTCAGGACCAGCAGGCGTGACCCTCGCGGGCGTCCCCCTCGGTGAGGGTCTGCTCCACCGAGCCGTCCGCCTTGGTGATGACGATCCGCGGCTGCTCCAGGGGACCCCGGGTGAAGGCCAGCCAGGTGCCGTCCGGCGACCAGGACGGGTCCATCTCCCGGTCCTCGTGATCGGTGACCCGCTTCGCGTCCCGCCCGTCGGGGGCGACGACCCAGATGTCCGAGGTCCCGTCGCCGGTGCTGTGGGTGTACGCGATCCGCATCCCGTCCGGCGCCCAGTTCGGGTCCACGCCGGGCCCGCTGTCGCCTTCGGTGATCTGCCGGCCGGGCTCCTGGGGGTCGTTGGCGTTCAGCACGAAGATCTGCGGCTGCCCGTCGACGAGCGTCCAGTAGGCGATCGCCCCGCCGCCGGGTGACCAGGCGGGATCGTCCTTCTTGCCGGGCGCCCGGGTCAGCTGGGTGGCCCGGGCCTCGCCGATCTTGATGACGAAGATCTGCGGGCTGTCGCCGACCCGCCGCAGGAACGCGAGGCGGGTGCCGTCCTGGTTCCAGGACACCCGCCCGCCGGTGGCGTCGTCGACGACCTTGACGGCGTTGCCGCCGTCGGCGTCCATCACCCAGATCGCGTTGCCGCCGTCCGGCCGGTAGCGGATCACCGCGAACCGCTTGCGGTCGCGCGACCACTCCGGCAGCACGTCACCGCCGGTGTTCGCGACCGCAGTGCGGCCGGGCCGGCCGGGCGTGAGCAGGAAGGCCCCGGACTTGCGCGCGGGCCGCTCGGCGCCGCCGGTGTCGACCTGGATGAGCATCCGGGCGGTGGGGTAGGCCGGCGCGCTCGCCGAGGGGGAGGCGGCCGGCGCTGCCGCCCCCGTCTGCCGCTTCCTGTCGTCGCCCCGGGTGAGCGCGATCGCGAGGGTGGTGCCGGCGATCACCGCGAGCGTGACCGCCCCGGCCAGCACGAGCAGCAGGCCGCGCCGCCCGGCCCGCGGCCGGTCACCGCCGGCGGGCGGGGGCAGCGTCCGGCCCGCGTCCGGCTGCGGGAACGTCCGGGTCGGGGGCGCGGCGGCAGAATCCGAGCCCGGTACGGAGGCAGCGCCGCGCGTGAACGCCACCGGGGCAGCCGGACCGTGCACCGTGCCGCCGCTGACCGGGCGGTCGGCGTGCGGGCCGGCGCCGGGCAGGATCCGGGTGGTGCCGGCGTCCCCGGGGGCTGTGGCGGCGGTGATCGCGGTGTGTCCCGGCGGGTGAAGTGGTGCGGTGGCTGCGGGGTCGTCGTGCTCGATGGCTGTGCGGTCGGCTGGTCCGGGGCCCCCGCGGGGGCCGGCTGTCGCCGATTCCGCAGGCCATGCCGGCGCGGCGGATCGGGCGGGGGTGACCGGGTCCCCGGTCGTCAGAGCGCCGGTCGCGGCTGTCGCCGGCACCGCGGCCGCGCGGGCGCCGCCGATTCCGGCTGCTGTGGTGGTGTCCTGGTGGCCGATGGCTGCTGCCGTGGTGGTGTCGGAGTCGTTGATGCCGGCCGCTGCGGTCGCGTCGACCCCGCCGGCCGGGATCGCCGTGGTCGCCTCGGTCTCGCCAGCGCCGGCCGTGCCGTCAGCGCCGGCCGCGCCGGCGGTGTCAGCGCGCTGCCCGGCGGCCGGCCGCCGCCCCTCGACCTCCCGCGGCGGGGGAGCCACCGCCTCGGCGAACGGTGATTCCCCGCCGGTGATCAGCGCCGTCGCGACGGCCGCGCCCATCGCGATGCTGTGCTCCGGGTGCGGGTCGGCGACCACGGGCCGGTCGAACGCCGTCGACAGCAGCTGGCCGACCAGCGGGATCCGCGACGATCCGCCGGCCAGCAGCACCGCGTCGAGCTCCTCCGGGGCCACCTGCGCGGCCCGCAGCGCCCGATGCATCGCCGCCACCGTGTCGGCCAGGGCGGGCGCGATCATGGATTCCAGTTCGGAGCGGTTCAGCCGGATCCGGGTGTGCACGCCGGGCAGCGCCACCGCGATCATGACCTCGGTGTCGAACGACAGCGCCTCCTTGGCCTCCACGCAGTCGCGGCGCAGCCGGGCCAGGGCGGTGACCACCTCGGGCTCGTTCGGGTCCAGGCCCTCGACCCGGTCGCCGAGGACCTCCAGCACGTGCGCGAAGACCGCCTCGTCGAAGTCGGCCCCGCCCAGCTGCTCGATGCCGTCCGGCTCGCCGAGCAGCTGGAAGCCCTCGTCCTCGCGGCGCAGCACGGCCGCGTCGAACGTGCCGCCGCCCAGGTCGTAGACCGCGACCGTCTCACCCGGACCGATCCGGCGCGCGGTGGCGTGCTGCAGCGCGGCCGCCTCCGGCTCGGTGCGCAGCAGCACCGGCCCGGTGTCGGCCAGCCGCAACGCCTGGTCGAGCTGCTCGCGTTTGTACGGCCCCCAGTTCGCCGGGTGCGTCACCGTCAGCACCGCGGGCGGCCCGTCCTGCAGCGCGGTCACCGCGTCCAGCACGTGCCGCAGCAGCTTGGCGGTCAGCGCGTGCGCCGAGAACGGCACGCCACCGGCCAGGATGGGCACCGGGTCGCCGATGCGCCGCTTGAACTCGCGGGCCAGCCGCCCCGGCTCGGCCTGCCCGCGGCGCTCGGCGGCCTCACCGATCAGCAGGCTGCCGTCGGGGCGCACGAACACCAGCGACGGGATCTCGGCCCGGCGCCCGCCCAGCCGGACGACCTCGGTGCGCCCGTCGACGCGGACCGCCGCCGCCGTCTGCGTGGTGCCGAGATCGATCCCCAAGCCGTACTGCATCGCCACAGCTAGAGACCTTAAGGGCAACGCGCCAGGCCGGGCACCGCCGGACGGCCGGTGTCGCGGGTGGTCGCGCCCAGGTCACCCCGCCCGGGTACGGCCACGAGCGCCCCGCTGTCGTCATCCCGACGGGTGAGCGAGGCGGTACACCACTCGGGTGCTCGTCTGCTCCATGCGGTGATCGTGCCGACCGGAGTCGAACGGGTCAGCCGGCGCGGCGTTCCATGATGCGCCCGGTCGCCGGTGTGGGCGAGCGCGTGGCGCAGCAGGGCCCGGCCGTGCGGGGCCGGGGTCAGGAACGCGTCCACCCCGGCGGAGTCGCGCAGCTCGTCCAGCCGGGCGGCGTCGTGGATGCGGGCGACGGCGTCGCAGTCGCTTTTGTCATACCCGCGGATCAGCACGCGGCACATCGTGCCGGCGGGGCCATCCGTTAGCACCTGAGTCACTGAACGTTTCAGCCGTGTTGACAGGTCGTGACCCAGGGATCAACATATCTCCACTGACCTATGGAAGCGCTCCCAGGGAGACCTTCGTGATTCGAACACTCGGCGCTGCCGTCCTCCTCGTGGCCGGTATGACCGCCGTTCCCGCCGCTCCGGCGGCCGCCGCCGACGAGGTCGACCAGGTGGTCAACGGCGGCTTCACCAGCGGCACCGATCCGTGGTGGTCCACCGCGGGCATGCCGATCACCGTGCGCGACGGCAAGGCCTGTGTGGACGTCCCCGGCGGCACCACCAACCGGTGGGACGCGGCCGTGGGTCAGAACGACATCGATCTCGTCGCGGGCGAGACCTACCGGTACTCGTTCACAGCCAGCGGCGATCCCGATGGGCACGTCGCCCGGGCGATCGTGGGGCTGGCCGTCGCGCCGTACGACACGTACTTCGAGGCCTCGCCGGCGCTGACCGTCGCGGGCGACACGTACTCGTTCACCTTCACCTCGACGGTGACCACCGCCCAGGCGCAGGTCGCCCTCCAGGTCGGCGGCAGCGCCGCCGCCTGGGGTCTGTGCCTGGACGACGTGTCGCTGGTCGGCGGCGTGCCGCCGGAGGTCTACGTGCCCGACACCGGCCCGCGGGTCCGGGTCAACCAGGTCGCCTACCTGCCGCGCGGGCCGAAGCGGGCCACGCTGGTCACCGAGGCCACCACCAAGGTGCCCTGGCAGCTGCGGAACGCGGCGGGCGCCACCGTCGCCCGGGGCTACTCGGTGCCGCGCGGCGTCGACGTGTCGTCCGGGCAGAACGTGCAGACCATCGACTTCAGCCGCTACCACCGGCGCGGCGCCGGCTACACGCTGGTCGCCGACGGTGAGACCAGCCGGCCGTTCGACATCGACGCCGCCGCCTACGAGCAGCTGCGCGCCGACGCGCTGAAGTTCTACTACACCCAGCGCAGCGGCATCGAGATCCGCGAGGACCTGCGCCCCGGGTACGCCCGCCCGGCCGGTCACGTGGACGTCCCGCCGAACCTGGGCGACGGCTCGGTGCCCTGCCAGGCCGGTGTCTGCGACTACAAGCTGGACGTCACCGGCGGCTGGTACGACGCCGGCGACCACGGCAAGTACGTCGTCAACGGCGGCATCTCCACCTGGCAGCTGCTCAACCAGTACGAGCGCACCGCGGAGCCGAAGAAGCTCGGCGACGGCACGCTGGCCATCCCGGAGAGCGGCAACAAGGTCCCCGACATCCTCGACGAGGCCCGCTGGGAGCTGGAGTTCCTGCTGAAGATGCAGGTGCCGGCCGGGCAGCCGCACGCCGGGATGGCGCACCACAAGATCCACGACGCCAACTGGACCGGGCTGCCGCTGCTGCCGCACCTCGACCCCCAGCAGCGCGAGCTGCACCCGGTCTCGACCGCGGCGACGCTGAACCTGGCCGCCACCGCCGCCCAGGCCGCCCGCATCTACCGCCGCTACGACAAGGCGTTCGCCGCTAAGGCGCTGGCCGCCGCCCGGACCGCCTACGCCGCCGCGCTGGCCGAGCCGGCGCTCTACGCCCCCGCGTCCGACGGCAACGGCGGCGGGGCCTACAACGACGACAAGGTCGACGACGACTTCTACTGGGCCGCCGCCGAGCTCTACCTCAGCACGGGCGAGAAGAAGTACGCCGACGACGTCCTCGCCTCCCCGGTGCACACCGCCGACATCTTCGCCGCCGGCGCCTTCGACTGGGCCAGCACGGCCGCGGCCGGCCGGCTCGACCTGGCCCTGGTGCCGAACCGGCTGCCGGGCCGCAACCGGGTCCGCGCGTCGGTGGTCGCGGGGGCGGAGAAGTACCTGAAGATCCAGGCCGCGCAGCCGTACGGCGTCCCGTACGCCCCGGTCGGCAACATGTGGGACTGGGGCTCGAACAGCCTCATCCTGAACAACCTGGTCGTGGTGGCGTCCGCGTACGACATCACCGGCCGGGACAGGTTCCGCGCCGGCGTGTACGAGGGCATGGACTACCTCCTGGGCCGCAACGCGCTCAACCAGTCGTACGTGACCGGTTACGGCGAGGTCAGCTCGCACAACCAGCACAGCCGCTGGTACGCCCACGAGCTCGACGCGAACCTGCCCAACCCGCCCAAGGGCTCGCTGGCCGGCGGGGCCAACTCGTCGATCCAGGACCCGTACGCGCAGAGCAAGCTGACCGGCTGCGTGGGCCAGTTCTGCTACATCGACGACATCCAGTCCTGGTCGACCAACGAGCTGACCATCAACTGGAACTCGGCGCTGGCCTGGGTGTCGTCGTTCGTCGCCGACCAGAACTAGAATCCGTGGCGTGATCGACGTCGAGAGGCCCGTGTGGCTTCTCGACGTCGACGGCGTCGTCAACACCACCCGGCCCGGCTGGGGCGCCGCGCCCCGCCGGTCCCTGGTCTGGTCGGCCGCCGACAACACCTCGTACGTGCTGCGCTGGGCGCCCCCGCTGATCGACCGGATCCGCCGGTTGCACGACGGTGGCCGGGTCGAGGTCCGCTGGTGTACGACCTGGTGCCCGGAATCGGAGCGCCTGGAACGCCTGTGGCGCCTGCCCGAGCTGGCCCGCGCCCTGCACGCCGACCCGATGCCCCGCGGCGCCGAGTGCTGGCCGCTGAAGCTGGCGGCGGCCCGCGCCGTGCTCGCCGAGGGCCGCCGCCTGGTCTGGACCGACGACGAGGCGTTGCCGCCGCCCGGCCCGGAGCGCGACGAGCTGGCCGGGGACGGCCGGGCGCTGCTGATCGCGCCGCGCCCGCTGCGGGGCCTGCAACCGGCCGACCTGGACCTGATCGAGAAGTTCGCCGCCGGCCGCCGGATGCCGACCCACCGCGTGGCGGGCCGCCACCGGCTCGGCTGAGCGCCGGCTACGCGCCCGCCACCGGCACGGCCACCCGGTCCGCCGGCTCGCTGACGAAGTAGTCGCTCTTCTTCTGCTGCGCCGTCGTGGAGCACCGTCCCCGCTGCCGCGGCACCTCCACGAGGCGGGGGATGTGCTTGGCGCAGTGGATGTAGGCCTCCTGCACCCGGGCGATCACCCGCAGCCGGGCCCGCCGCCCCGGCGGGGTGTCCGCCGGGCAGTCCGTCTCCTCGACGATCCGCGCGGTGCCGTTGACGTGCAGCCCGATGACCTGGTCGAAGTCGACGAAGAGCAGCCCGACCCGGGCGTTCTCGGTGATGTTGCCGAGGCTGGCCATGACGCCGTTGCCCCGGTACTCCGGCCAGCTGAGGTGTTCCCCGTCGAGCACGCGCACGAATCCGGGCGGGCCGGCCCGGAAGGTGTTGTCGCAGCCGCCGACGAGGTCCGCGGTGGCCAGGAAGAGCATCGTCTGCCGTTCGATGAAGGTCCGCATCGGGTCGTTGAGGTGGTCGAGCATCTGTCGGGCGTGGAAGGCGTCGGCCTGCTGCCGGGTGCCCAAGGTGTCCTGCAGTTCTCGCTCGCCACGGTTCATGATGGCCTTCCTGCCGGCGGGTAGGTCCTGCCCCGTGCCGCACAGTGTCACACCGTAGTCATGCAATTGCGCAGCGTTGCAATTTGCATTGATCATCCGACCCGCGGCGTGGCGGGCGCCGTGAAATAGTCCCGGAGCCGGGCTGTGCGGCCCTCGCGGACGCGGAAGATCTGCACGAGCGAGACCGTCGCGCTCCGCGTCCACCGTGCCGAGAAAGGCCGGCTCGCGGTGGAACGGTGAACAGCTCCGCCATCGCGTCGGGATCATGGGTGATCGCGCCCGCGTACACGTACCGCTGGTAGATCTCCTGAGGAGTCGGCGTCACCTCATGCGCCGAGCACGAAGACGAACTCGGGGACGCCGTCGTCCGGTGGCGGCATGTGCTCCTCCGTCTCGCGGTCACGCCGGAAGCCCGCCTTCTCCAGCACGCGCATCGACCCGGCATTGTGGACGGCCACGTGGGCGTACACCGGCCGGACCGGCTCCTCCTCGGCCAGGAACCGGGCGAGCGCCCGCGTCGCGATGCCGCGACCCCAGTGCTCGCGCCCGATCCAGTAGCCGAGCAGCCGCTGCCCGTCCTGCCCCCAGCTGCCGATGTTGCCCGCCACCCGGCCGTCGGCCACGATCGTCCGGAGCACGGTGGTGTCGTCGGCGCGGATCCTCGTCCAGTGCGCCGCGAACTGTGCTGCGTCGCGGCTCGGGAACGCCGCCATCTCGGCCGCGACCGGATCGGCCTGGTGGCCGAAGAACACGTCGATGTCGCGGTCCTCGACCCGCCGCAGGCGCACCTCGGGGGGTGTGCTGCTGTCTCCGGTCAACTCGCCCTGCCTCACTGTGCCCCGGCCGGTTCTCCCGCGATCGGCTCGCATCCACCCTAGGACAGCGCCCGCCGCGGGGCGGCCCGATACTACGGTTGACGTTATATATCGCCGGAAGTAGTGTCGCGGCATGCAGGAGCCCACCTTCTTGATCCTCACCGCGCTCGCGGCGGAGCCCACCCATGGCTACGGCGTGATCCGCGCCGTCGAGCACCTGTCGCAGGGCGAAGTCGTGCTGCGGCCCGGCACGCTGTACGGCGCCCTCGACCGGCTGACCGAGCAGGGCCTGGTGGAGGTCGACCGGGAGGAGGCCGTCGACGGCCGGCTCCGCCGCTACTACCGGCTCACCGAGCCGGGCGCGGCGGCGCTCGCGGCGCAGGTGAAGCGTCTGCGGCGCAACGCGAACGCCGCCGAGGCGCGGCTCCGGATCGCCTTCGGGGGCGCACGGTGACCGCCCGGCCGGAACGCGGCTACCGGCGGCTGCTCTGGGCCTACCCGCGGGCGTACCGCGACGGCCACGGCGCCGAGATCGTCGCGACGCTGCTCGACATGGCCGAGGCCGGGCACGGCCGGCCGAACGCGGCCCAGAAGCTGCACCTGGTGTACTGCGGCCTGCGGCAACGGTTCCGGCTGCCCACCGGGCGGCCGTACGCGTGGGCCGCGGCCGTGCTCGCGGCGGTCGCCCTGGGAGCGTTCGGGGCCGTCGGCGGCACCTGGCTGGGCTGGCAGACCGCCGCCGAGGTGCCGTCCGACCGCGAGTTGCGCGCGCTCACCGTCGCCATGACCGGGCTGCCCGGCGACGCGGCGCTCTACGCGGAGCCGTCGGCCATGAAGGGCCCGAACAGGCTGGTGCGGGCGGACGGCACGGGCACCTACGCGGCGACCCGCATCCGCGCCGCGTTGGCGGCCGCGGGCTGGCGGATCACCTCGTTCCAGGAGCGGCGGGGCGCCACGCTCGCCTTCGCCGACGACGACATCACGGAGGTACGGATCCCCACCGTGTTCGTCACCTACACGGCCACCAGGGGCGGCCTGAAACTGCGGGGCGACGGCTCGGTCGTCACCGGCGGCGCCGACCGGGGCCTGGCCGGGCAGGCCTCGTACGGCACGCAGGTGTGGCCGCGTGAGGCGGTGGCCGTACGGCCGCTGACGATCGCCGGGCTGCTCGCCGGCGCCCTCGCCGGATGGTTGCTGGCGGCGGCGCTCGCGTACCGGCTGCGCGGCTGCGCCCGACCACGCCGGCAGGCGGCGACGGCGTTGTCCACGCTGGCCCTCGCCGCGGCCGCCGTCCCCGGGTACGCGCTCTACCGGGACGCGTACCAGGTGATGGTCTACGACCACGGCTCGCCGAACCCGTACATCGTGTACAGCCCGAGCGACCAGCTGCCGGTCCTGCCGGGCACAGTCATCGGCCTGCTCGCCGTCGCCGCGGCTCTCGTGGTGGTACGGGCCCGCCGGGAGCCGCCCGCCGTCTCCGTCACCGGATGACCACGCCGGCTGCTCCGGTCCGGCCCGGGGCAGCTGTCGTATCCCGGCCGTACCGTTCGTGGCTACGGTGAACGGCCGCCCACGAGGGCGCTGTCACTACCGCGAGAGGTGCGGACCATGCCACACCCACCGGCCAAGGTCCACCGCATGTTCGAGCTCGTCGAGCCGATCGCCACCGTCACCTTCTCCGAGGTGCCGAACGAGGCGTTCCTGGCCGTCGGCATGCGCAACTACTGGGACGGATACTTCGCGGGCCGCGCGGCGCCGCTGGGGGAGGCGCCGGCCGGGGTGGTGCACGCGGTCTTCTACAACTTCGCCGACGGCGAGGTGGCCCGCCACATCCCGTGGGTCTGGGGCCGGATCACCCCGCGGGAGGCGATCGCCGTACGCGAGCGGGGAAGTGCCGCCGCGCTGCGGCAGATGATCGGCGAGCTCGCCGGCTCTCCCGGCCTGGCGCGGTTGGCCGGCCTCGCCACCCGGGCCGCGGTCAGCGCGCCGACCGAGGGCCGAGCGCTGTACGCCGGGCTCCGGGCGCTCGTCGTGCCCGAGGAGCCGGTGGCCCGGCTCTGGCACGCGGCGACGCTGCTGCGGGAGCACCGCGGGGACGGCCACAACGCCGTCCTGCTCGGCCACGGCATCGGCGGCACCGAGGCCCACGTCTTGCTCGCTCTCTCCCTCGGCATGAAGGCGGAGGAGTTCGGCCGGACCCACCACCTGCCCCGGGCCCGGCTGACCGCCGTCGTCGACGGCCTGCGCGACCGCGGCCTGGTGGACGCCGCCGGCGGCTTCACCGACGCCGGCCGGCGGACCCGGGAACGGATCGAGGCGCTCACCGACGAGCTGGCGGCGCCCGCTTACGACGTGCTGAGCCCGGCCGAGCTCGACGAGCTGATCACCGGGCTGGAGCCGATCGCCGCCGCGGTGGAGGCCGCCGACGGCTGAGCACGGGCATCAGGCGCCGCTCGCACGCCAGCCGGTGCGTACCCGGCGGCCGGTCCGATTGCCGTCAGATCCGCCGGTCGCCGGTCACCCGGGTCGCATACTGCATCCCTGCTCTCCGAGGGGAGGGAAGGCGATGAGCGACTGGCCCGGATGGACGGCTCTCGTGGTCAGTGTCGGAACTCTGGCCCGGGGCGAATATCTGCGGGCCCAGGGCAATGCCGCCGCCCGACGGGCCCTCGTCGACGACGTGCTGACCACCTACGAAGCCTCTGACCTGTTCAAGCCGGAGCTGCCGGACTTCGATGCCAGAGGGCTGGTGGATTCCGCGAACAGCTGGAAGGAGAAATGCCGGGTGGCCCGGCAGGCGGTCGGCCGGCGGTCTCCACTGCACGGCGACCTCGCGGTCTGCATATCCTCGGCAACGCGGTTCCGGAACGAGGTCGACAAGACGATCCTCGCCAGGTATCCGGACCGGCACACCGACCAGCCGGTCTACGTCTACGGCGAGGACCAGGACCGCCTCAAGGCCCTGATCGGCGAACTGGTGACAGCGGTATCCGCGCCGATCCACCACATGAGAGATCCACGCCCCCGGTGATCCGGCCCGCCCTTAATCGGGTGTGTCGCCGGCGGCCGCCCACTAGCCTCACCAGCCATGCAGAGCGCCACCCTACGCACCGAACGCCTGGAGCTTCGCCCGGTGCGTGACGAGGACATCGACCGGATCCTGCGGTACCGCAACCTGCCCGAGGTCAATCGCTGGCTCCTGCGCACGCAGGTCGACCCGGCCTCCTACCGCGCGGCGTGGCGGCGTGCGGCCGAAGACCCCGACGACCACAGCAAGGCGGTCGTGCTCGGCGCCGTGGTCATCGGAACCGTCTCGCTCGAGGTGGTCGACGGCATGGGCCAGCCCGGCATGCCGCAGCGGACGGAGGCCGGCCTGGGCTACGTCTTCGACCCGGCCTACGCCGGCCGGGGCTACGCGACCGAGGCGGTGACCGCGATGGTGGCGTACGCGTTCGACCGGCTGGGCCTGCGACGGATCACCGCCGGCTGCTTCGCCGACAACCTGGCGTCGGTCAGAATCCTCGAAAAGGTGGGCCTGCGCCGCGAGCAGCACGGCGTCGCCGACTCGTGGCACGCCGAACTGGGCTGGCGAGACGGCTACACCTACGCCACCCTCGCCGAAACATGGCGCCAAAACCCAACGCCGTAACCCACCAACCCACCCACCAACCCACCCACCAACCCACCCACCAACCCACCCACCAACCCACCCACCAACCCACCCA
>NZ_BOMQ01000058.1 GCF_016862275.1 Actinoplanes nipponensis
TCCACCGCAAGCAAGAAAAGGCCGGACCGACGCGGGGAGGCGCCGGCCCGGCTGCTCAAGGAAAGCGGAAAGGCTACTTGTAAACGACATCCGAACCGCTGAAGAAGCAGTTCTTGCCATCCGCCCCGGACCCGGTCCTGGGCGGCTCGGCGCCGGTGTTGTTCCCGGTGAACCGATCACAGATGCTGATCTTCTTCTTGCTGTCCCCGACAATCGTGATGCCGGAGAACCGGGCCGTGTCACCGTAGTTGGTATTGATACCGGCCAGCGACTTCCCCGGCGCCGTCGCGGTGATGTTCTGCAACACCACGGCCCGCTTGTACTGGGTCTTGCAGTTGCCGCACGAGCGGTACAGCTTGCCGAAGTCGCTGACCTGGAAGTTCCTGACGGTCAGCGTGCCCCCGCCGTTGTGCTGGAACACCTTGTCCGACGCCGAGCGCGCGCCCCCACCATCCACTGTGTACCGCGCCGAGGTGCCGCCCTTGAACGTGGCGGCGTCCTCGCCGACGTCCTCCCACCAGACGTTGACCAGGGTGCACGAGCCGCTGCAGTGCACGCCGTCGCCGGCCGGGGCGCCGATGATGACGTTCTTGAGGGTGGCGCCGTCGGCCAGGGAGAACATCGGGTCCTGGCTCTCGCTCTGGCCCCCGTCGCCGATGCCGAAGTACCGCTTGAGGCCACCGTCGAACGTGCCGGACACCTTGGTCGTGGCGCTGACCTTGACCAGGCCCTGGGCGGACGGCCAGGCGGTGGCGGCCGAGGCGTTCTGGGTGAAGGCGATCGCGGCGACGCCGAGGCCGCAGGCGACGATCCCGGCGATGGTGCCGGAACGCCAGCGGCGGGGGGAGGGGGACGTTTCCATACCTTGCGAGTGGTCGCCGGCGCCCGGAAGGTTGCCGGCCGGCCCGGGATTTCTGCGCCGGGCCGGCGCCCGCGGCGTGGTGCAGCTCAGGAGGCGCCGGCCAGCTCCTCGAGCGTCGCCCGCGCGCCCTTGTGGTGCAGCGAGGAGAGCGCCGAGCGGTACGCCGACACGAACCGCTCGTGTTCGCTCAGCGCGCCGAACAGGTCCCGGTTCGCGATGAAGGCCAGCGGGTCCTCCCGTTGCCGGCGGGCCGCGGCGGTCAGGGTGTCCTTGAGCCGGTCCACGACCTCGATCGGGTCGCCGTGCTCGTCGACGCCCTCGGCGTACCGGGCCCAGCTGGCCACCACCGCGGTGGCGCGGACGATCTCGCCGCCGGTCTCCAGGTTGTGCCGGATCACCGGCAGCAACCACTTGGGGATGCGGTCGGAGCTCTCCGCGCACAGCCGGGCCACGGTGTCGCGGACCTGGGCGTTGGAGAAGCGCTCGAGGAGCTGGCGCTTGTAGGAGTCCAGGTCGATGCCGGGCACGGGTTCCAGCGTCGGGGTGGCCTCGCGGTCCATGTAGGCCAGCAGGAACCGCGCGAACAGCGGGTCCTGCGCCACCTCGTGCACCAGCCGGTAGCCGGCCAGGTAGCCGAAGTAGCAGAGCGCCTGGTGGCTGGCGTTGAGCAGGCGCAGCTTCATCAGCTCGTACGGCTCGACGTCGGCCACCACCTGCACGCCGGCGTCCTCGAAGGGCGGCCGGCCCTGGGGGAACACGTCCTCCAGCGTCCACTGGGTGAACGGCTCGCAGACCACCGGCCAGGCGTCGTCCACGCCCCACCGCTTGCGGACCTCGGCGCGGTCGTCGTCCGTGGTCACCGGGGTGATCCGGTCGACCATGCTGTTCGGGAAGGCGACGTGCTGCTCGACCCACTCGCCCAGCTCGGGGTCCCGCAGGGTGGCGTACGCGACGAAGCTGCGCCGCGCCGCGTGCCCGTTGCCCTGGATGTTGTCGCAGCTCATGATCGTGAACGGCGGCACGTCGCGCTCCCGGCGCCGGGCCAGCGCGGCGGTGATGAGCCCGAAGGTGGTCCGCGGCGCGACGCCCGGCCGCAGGTCGTGCTGGACGTCGGGGTGGTCGGCGACGAACTCGCCGGTGACCGCGTTGAAGTTGTAGCCACCCTCGGTGATGGTCAGCGAGACGATCCGCACCTCGGGGGAGGCCATCTTCTCGATCACGGCCTCCGGGTCGTCCGGGGCGTACAGGTACTCCTTGATCGCGCCGATGACCCGCGGCTCGAGGGTGCCGTCCGGGGCCTTGACGACCAGCGTGTAGAGGCCGTCCTGGGCGTGCAGCACCTCGGCCATCCGCCGGTCGGCCGGCATCACGCCCACCCCGCAGACGGCCCAGTCCAGCGCCTGGCCCGCGGTCATGAGGCGGTCGAGGTACATCGCCTCGTGCGCCCGGTGGAAGCCACCGACGCCGAAGTGCACGATGCCGGTCCGCAGGGCGCCGCGATCGTAGGCCGGGACCGGCAGATCGGCGGGCAGGGACGACAGGTTCTCTTGCTTGAGCGGCAGCATCGGCACGTCCTCCCAGCGCTGCTGACGGGGGCTGACGACCCAGCATGTCACCCCGGGAGGCGGTTCGCCGGGCCCGGCGCGGCACGAGCTTTCTCACCGTCCGTCAACCCGGGCACACGGCCCGCACAAACGGGCACGGCCCGGCGGCACTCGCCGCCGGGCCGTGCCCGTTGCTCCCGGTCAGGCCGGGACTGCCGCCGCCGGCTGGAGGTTGCCACCGGTCATGTGCCGCAGGTACGCGGGCAGGGTGAAGAATTCCGGGCAGGTGCGCTCGGTGAGCAGCACCGTCAGCAGCGTGCGCGCCTGGCCGAAGCAGCGGGCGGAGTCCTCGTCCAGCGCGCCGGTCTCGGCGAGCACGTCGAGCTCCTCGCGCAGCATCCGGGTGACCAGGCCCGCGGTCACCGGCACGCCGTAGTCGGTCGGGGTGCCGGTGGAGATCCACTGCCAGAGCTGGGTCCGGCAGATCTCCGCGGTCGCCGCGTCCTCCATGAGCCCGCCGAGCGCCACCGCGCCCCGCCCGCCCAGCCACGCCGCGACGTAGCGCAGCGCCACGCTGACGTTGGTGCGCAGCGCCACCTCGCTCACCGTCACCGCGGTGGCCTTGACGTCCAGCAGCTCCTTGGCGGTGACCCGCACGTCCTCGCGCTTGCGCACGATCTGGTGCGGCTCGAAGCCGAGCCACTGGTCGAAGACCTCGCGGCAGGTCTCGACCAGCCCGGGGTGGGCCACCCAGGAGCCGTCGAAGCCGTCGCCGACCTCGCGCCGCTTGTCCTGGCGGACCTGGTTGAGCGCCCGCTTGGCGGCCACCGGGTCGCGGCTGGGCACGACCGCGGCCATGCCGCCGATGGCGTGGGCGCCACGCCGGTGACAGGTCTTGACCAGCAGTTCCGTGTACGCCCGCATGAACGGCGCGGTCATCGTCACCTGCGAGCGCTCGGGCAGCACCACGTCCGGCCGGTTCTTGATCATGCTGAACAGGTAGTCCCAGCGGCCGGCGTTGAGCCCGGCCGAGTGCTCGCGCAGCTCGTACAGGATCTCGTCCATCTCGAAGGCCGCCGTGATCGTCTCGATGAGCACCGTCGCGCGGATCGTGCCGCGCGGGATGCCCAGCCGCTGCTGGGCGAAGACGAACACGTCGTTCCACAGCCGGGCCTCGAGGTGGCTCTCGAGCTTGGGCAGGTAGAAGTACGGGCCGCTGCCGCGCTCGATCTGCTTGCGCCCACAGTGGAACAGGTACAGCCCGAAGTCGAACAGCGACGCCGAGACGGCCCGCCCGCCGATCCGCACGTGGCACTCCGGCAGGTGCCAGCCGCGCGGCCGCACCATGATCGTCGGCAGGTCCGTGCCGATCTTGTACTCGCGGCCGTCCGGGGCGGTGAAGTCGAGCGTGCCGTCCAGCGCGTCGCGCAGGTTGCGCTGGCCCGAGAGCACGTTCTCCCAGGTCGGCGCGGTGGCGTCCTCGAAGTCGGCCATCCAGACCTTGGCGCCGGAGTTGAGCGCGTTGATCGTCATCTTGCGCTCCGGCGGCCCGGTGATCTCCACCCGGCGGTCCATCAGGTCCTCGGCCGGGGGCGCCACGGTCCAGGTGTCGTCGATGCGGATCTGCTTCGTCGAGGACAGGAAGTCCAGCTCGGTGGTGCGGGTGGCCCGGCGGCGCCGGCGCCGGTCGAGGAGCTGGACCCGTCGCGCGCCGAACTCACGGTCCAGCGCCACGACGAACTCGATCGCCTCGGGGGTCAGGATGTCGGTGTATTCGGTGGGGGCGACGGTGACGGGTTCCATCAGAACTGCTCCGCTTCGGTCGAGCCGGACAGCGCGGTGGTGGAGCTCTCGGGGTTCAGCGCCGTGGAGACGGCGTCGAAGTAGCCGGTGCCGACCTCGGCCTGGTGCTTGGTCGCGGTGTAGCCGTTGGCCTCGGCCGCGAACTCGGCCTCCTGCAGCCGCACGTACGCGCTCATGCCCTCGGTGGCGTAGCCCTTCGAGAGCTCGAACATCGAGTGGTTCAGCGCGTGGAAGCCGGCCAGCGTGACGAACTGGAACTTGTACCCCATCGCGCCGAGCTCCTTCTGGAACCGGGAGATGGTGGCGTCGTCGAGGTTGCGCTTCCAGTTGAACGACGGCGAGCAGTTGTAGGCCAGCATCTTGTCCGGGTGGACCTTGTGCACGGCCTCGGCGAACGCGCGGGCGAACTCCAGGTCGGGCTTGCCGGTCTCGCACCAGATCAGGTCGGCGTAGTCGGCGTAGGCGACACCGCGGGCGATGGCGGCGTCCGGGCCGCTGCGGACCCGGAAGAAGCCCTCGGCCGTGCGCTCGCCGGTGAGGAAGGGCTTGTCGCGCTCGTCCACGTCGGTGGTGATCAGGTCCGCGGCCAGCGCGTCGGTGCGGGCGATGATCAGGCTCGGCACCCCGGCCACGTCGGCGGCCAGGCGGGCGGCGTTCAAGGTGCGGATGTGCTGGGCGGTCGGGATGAGCACCTTGCCGCCGAGGTGGCCGCACTTCTTCTCCGAGGCGAGCTGGTCCTCCCAGTGCACGCCGGCCGCGCCCGCCACGATCATCGCCTTCATCAGCTCGAAGGCGTTCAGCGGGCCGCCGAAGCCGGCCTCCGCGTCGGCCACGATGGGGGCGATCCAGTCCCGGTCGTGCCGGCCGGCCGCGGTGTCGATCTGGTCGGCGCGCAGCAGCGCGTTGTTGATCCGGCGCACCACCGCCGGCACCGAGTTGGCCGGGTAGAGGCTCTGGTCGGGGTAGGTGTGCCCGGAGAGGTTGGCGTCGGCCGCGACCTGCCAGCCGGAGAGGTAGATCGCCTTGAGCCCGGCCCGGACCTGCTGCACGGCCTGGCCGCCGGTCATGGCGCCGAGCGCGTTGATGTATTCCTCGTCGTGCAGCAGATCCCAGAGCTTGCGGGCGCCCCGCTCGGCCAGGGTGTGCTGCTCCTGGACGCTGCCGCGCAGCTTGACGACGTCCTGCGCCGTGTAGCTGCGGGTGACGCCCAACCAACGGGGATCGCCGGCCCACGCCCGAGTGAGGTCCGCGGCGGTACCGCCCCTGACTTCGGTCAGCTGATCAGTCATGAGAATGCCCTTCCGTGCTGCGCTTGGTGCTGCGGTGGCAGAACTTCACTTTCGCGGAGGACGCAAGGGGTTCTGAAGGCGAATGTGAGCAGAAGAATCGCGAATATTCTGCTAGCGTGAATTCCCATGACGGCTTCCCCCACCGACGCCACCGTCGATCTCGTGACGCTGGGCCAGCGGCTGCGGCACCAGCGCCGGGCCAAGGGCATGACGCTCGACCAGCTCAGCGCGGCGGTCGGCCGGGCGCCCTCCCAGCTCTCCCTGATCGAGAACGGCAAGCGGGAGCCGAAGCTCAGCGTGCTGCAGTCCATCGCGGGCGCGCTGGGCGTGCCGATGCAGGAGCTGCTGCGCCCGGAGGCGCCGAGCCGGCGTGCCGGGCTGGAGATCGAGCTGGCCCACTTCCAGCGCGAGCCGGCCTACACGGCGCTCGGGTTGCCGGTGGTCCGCGGCGGCCGGCGGTTGCCGGCCGACGCCCTCGAGTCGCTGATCGGGCTGCACCGCGAGCTGACCCGGCTGCTCACCGAGCAGAGCGCCACGCCCGAGGTGGCCCGGCGGGCCAACCAGCAGCTGCGGATCGAGATGCGCGAGCGGGACAACTACTTCGACTACATCGAGCAGGCCGCGGCCAAGGTGCTGGAGTCGGTGCGGCACACCACCGGCCCGCTGTCCCAGCGCGGCATCCTCGACATCGCCGCCCAGCTGGGCTTCACCCTGCACTACGTGAGCGACCTGCCCGGCTCGGCCCGCTCGGTGACCGATCTGAAGAACCACAAGATCTACCTGCCCCAGGTGGCCAGCGGCAAGGGGCACGACCCGCGGGCGGTGGTGCTGCAGACGCTCGGGCACTTCGTGCTCGGCCACCACGACCCGGCCGACTACGGCGACTTCCTGCGCCAGCGGGTCGAGGTCAACTACTTCGCCGCGGCGCTGCTGATGCCGGAGAAGTTCGCCACCGAGTTCCTGCGCGACGCCAAGGCCGACCGGGCCCTGGCCATCGACGACTTCCGGGACGCCTTCGGGGTCTCCTACGAGACGGCGGCGCACCGCTTCACCAACCTGGCCACCCACCACTTCGGCATCCCGGTGCACTTCGCCCGGGTGCACGAGAGCGGCACGGTCTACAAGGCGTACGAGAACGACGACGTGCGCTTCCCGACCGACGTGACCGGCGCGATCGAGGGGCAGCCGGTGTGCCGCAAGTGGGCGTCGCGCACGGTGTTCGCCGCCGAGGACCCGTACTCGTCGTTCTACCAGTTCACCGACACCGGCAAGGGCACGTACTGGTGCACCGTGCACGTCGAGTCGACCCGCTCGGGGGAGTTCTCGGTGACGGTGGGCACGCCGTACCAGCACGCCCGCTGGTTCCGCGGCGGCGACACCACCCGGCGTACCGTGTCGACCTGCCCGGACCCCACGTGCTGCCGGCGGCCGCCGGCGGAGCTGGTGGACCGCTGGGCCGGGCAGGCCTGGCCCAGCGCGCGCGTGCACTCGCACCTGCTGGCCGCCCTGCCCCCGGGCACCTTCCCCGGGGTCGACGCGCAGGACGTCTACGAGTTCCTCCAGCGACGGGCCGAGTCGGCCCGCGGCTGAGCTCAGCGTGGCCGCACGCGGGCCGTCCCGCGCGCCAGCGCCGGGACGGCGGCCGGCGCGGGCAGCGGGATCCCGGCGCCGAGCCGCATCACCAGCGGGGCGTCGACCAGGCCGCTGTGGTGCAGCAGCGGGTGTCCCGCCCAGGCCAGCTCGGCGTCGGCCGCGCACCGGGCGGCCCGCACGTGCACCAGGTGGCCGCCCCGGACGGTGGCCGCCAGGCCCTCCACCGTGAACTCCACGGTCAGCGTCAACCGCAGCTCGTAGACCTGCCGCCGGTCGGCGATGACGTCGAGGTGCGGCTCGTGGACGACCCGGACGAGGTGGTCGTCCAGCAGCACCAGCCGGGTCAGGTCCGGCTCGGCCGTGGTCTCCTGACCGGCGTCGAGCAGGCCGCGGTAGCTCATCAGCCCGCCCAGCAGCATCGCGCCGAGGTCCTCCTCCAGCAGGCCGCCGGCCGCGGTGGCCAGCTCGGCGGCGAGCGCGGCCCGGGCCGGGCCGGTCAGCTCGCGGCCGATGGCGCCGAGCACCGGCTCCAGCGGCCCGTCGTGGGTCAGGTGGTGCGTCAGCGCCGCGTCGTCCGCCCCGAGAAACGCGCGCAGATGCGTCATCGCCGCGCCTCGATGCTCACCCGGCCGGCTGCCGGGCGGCGACGGACGGCGATCGAGATCTGCGGGGTCGCGGTGCGCGGCAGCACGGCCAGCCGGCGGGGGCCGGGCACGGCGACGATCTCGACGTGCCGGCGCAGCCAGTGCTGACCCGTCCTCATGGCGACCAACTCCCTGTGGTCACTATGCCCGCCGTCCCGCGGTTTTCCCCGTGTTGAGTCGTTGATCCGTTCGGGGTCAGGCCGGCACGTAGTCCTCCAGCAGGGCCGGGGTCAGCCCGGCCCGGTGGATCGCCCGCAGCGCGGCGAGGAAGTCCCGCACGAATGCCGGCCGGAAGTGCATCAGGATGATGTCGCCCGGCTGGACCCGGTGGCCCTCCTGGTAGCGGACCTTACCTTTGTGGACGGTCTCCTTCCACATGAACGCCGCCTTGATCCCGCAGTCGTGGGCCGCCCGCAGCGTGGTGGCGTCCTTGGTGCCGAACGGCGGCCGGAAGAGCACCGGCCGGCGCTGGTAGCGCTGCCCGAGGCGGTCCGCCGAGCCGCAGATCTCCCGGCGCTGGAAGGCGTACGACCGGCCGCGCAGCTCGGTGTGGGTGATCGTGTGGGCCTCGATCACCGCGCCGCGGTCCCGCAGCCGCGCGAAGTACGGCTCGTCGTCGTGGATGGCGTCGGTGGTCAGGAACAGCGTGACCGGGATGCCGGCCGCCGCCAGCAGCGCGGGCGCCTCCGGCGACTTGAGATAGCCGTCGTCGATGGTGAGGAAGGCGACCGGCTGCGTGGTCGGGATCCGCGACAGGTACGGCACGCTGCCGTCGGCCGGCAGGGTGATCGGCTGCGGCGGCGGCGCCGGCGGGAAGACGGGGATGTCGCCGCCCGTCCAGCCGTGGCCCCTCGGCGTGGCCGAGGGGCGGGCGGCCGGCGCGGCGGGGGCCAGTCCTCCGGCCGCCGCGCTGGCCGGCGCGCTGGCCGGGGCCGGGGCCGGGGGACCGGTCGCCGGCGGGCCGGCCGAGCAGGCGCCGGGGGCCAGCCCGAGGAGGCCGGCGACGGCGGCGGTCAGGGCTCGGCGGGACATCGACAAGATCACGTCCGCACGCTAGGAATGCCGCGCAACCGCGCACCGCAGGCGAAAGGCCGCACACCGTGACTTCACGCCACGTTCACCTCCGTCGTCGGTCAGACCGTGAGCAGGTCCGGGACCGTCCGCGGGTCGGTCGGCGCCAGCAGGTGCAGCAGCGAGCGGGCCGCCGCGATCACCAGCGTCCGGTCGTAGGTCGTGGCGAAGGCGAAGCGCCGGTCCGCCTCGGGGCCGTCGTCGCCCAGATCGCGGGCGACCAGGGCGGCCGCCTGGTGCGGCCCGACCACCAGCACGTTCCACTCCCCGCGCAGGGTGTCGCCGGCGGCCAGGGCCGCGCCCCGCACGCCGGGCGCGGGCTCGTCGCCGAGGTCCACCCCCAGGGCCGCCACCAGCGGGCTGCGGGTGGCGATCGCGATGTACCGGCGGGCCGTCGCCCGGGTGAAGTGCCGGGCCTCCTGGAAGCAGGAGAGCAGCACCGGCGGCTGGTGGCTGTCGCGGGCCAGCGCCTCCAGGTACTTGCTGATCGGCATCAGCGCCGCCTTGGTGGTGACCACCGTGGGCCGCTGCGCCGCGACGATCTCGAACGGCGTCCCGCCGGTCCGGTCGGTGACCGGCGGCGACAACAGCGGCAGCTGGGCGCCCACCGGCTCCGGCACGGCCGGCAGGGGAGCGGGACGCCCGTAGCGCCAGCCCTGGCCGACGGTCGCGCCCATCGTGCGGGCGATGATCTCGTGCGCCTCGGTCTCCACCCCCTCGGCGAGCACGGTCGCCCCGCTGGCCTCGGCGTACGCCGCCACGGCGGCGACCACGTGCGAGGTGTGCGGGTCGTCGGGGGAGTGCAGCAGCTGCATGTCCAGCTTCACGACGTCCGGGTGCACGAACGGCATCAGGGCCAGCGACATCGGGTCCGCGCCGACGTCGTCCAGGGCCACGCCCCAGCCCGCCGCCCGGCAGTTCGCCGCGGCCGAGAGCAGCCCGGACGGGTCCGCCGCGATCGCCCGCTCGGTCATCTCGGTGACCACGCGCAGCCGGTCGCGGGCCAGCGCGACGACCGGCGCCAGGTCCGCGGGGCACGGGGTGTGCCACGCGGTGGGCTCCATGTTGACGAACAGGGTCTGGCGCAGGCCGGCGTCCAGGGCCGCACGGTAGGCCGCCGCCCGGCACACCCAGTCCAGCTCGCCGTCGCGCCCGGCGGCGCGGGCGGCGGCGAACAGGGTCACGGGCGATTCCCACGGGCTGCCGGCCGGGCCGCGGCTGAGGGCCTCGTAGCCCAGCACCCGCCCGGAGGAGAGCTCCACCAGCGGCTGGAACAGCGAGGTCACCGCGCGGTCGTCGATGACGTCATGGATGGTCCGCACACCCTGACATCGGCGGCGCGCGGGCCGGTCTGAGCTTTGCGGCGAGTCCCGCCGCCCGCGGAGAGCGCTCCCTGAGGCCGGGGATCGAAAATCTTCGTTATGCGTCTTTACTGTTAACACTCTTTAAATTACGTTGAGCCTATCGCCGACGGAGCTTCCATCCATCGGGCAATGTCGATGCCATCCGGGTCCGCCGGCGTGGCACGCCGTGGCCCGCGGCAGGCCGGGTCCCCCCAGACCCCGGCCTGCCGCCCCCATGAAGAGGAGCGCTTCATGAGAAGGAAAGTCACCCTGCCCCTGCTGACCGTGGCCACGGTCGGCGCCTCGCTGTTCGTCGCCGTCGCGCCGGCCTCGGCGCACGGCTACATCTCCTCGCCGCCGAGCCGGCAGGCCAACTGCGCCCGCGGCGCGGTGGCCAACTGCGGCGACATCGTCTACGAGCCGCAGAGCGTCGAGGCGCCCAAGGGCTCGACGCAGTGCAACGGCGGCGGCAGCCGCTTCGCCGTCCTCAACGACAACAGCCGCAACTGGCCCGCCGCCAGCGTCGGCTCCTCGGTGACGTTCAACTGGGTGCTCACCGCCCGGCACGCCACCAGCACGTGGGAGTACTTCATCGGCGGGACCAAGCTGGCCACCTTCAACGACGGCGGCGCGCAGCCCGGCGCCACCAAGTCGCACACCGTCAGCATGGGTGGCTTCACCGGCCGGCAGACCGTGCTGGCCCGGTGGAACATCGCGGACACGGTGAACGCGTTCTACTCCTGCGTGGATGTGAACATCGGCGGCGGTGGCACCACCCCGCCGCCCACCACCCCGCCGCCCACCACCCCGCCGCCGACCACGCCGCCGCCCACCCAGCCCACCACGCCGCCGACGACCCAGCCGCCGGCCGGCGGGACCTGGCGGGCGGGCACCGCGTACGTGCCCGGCAACGTCGTCACCTACGGCGGCGCCTCGTACAGCTGCCGGCAGGCGCACACCGCGCTGGTCGGCTGGGAGCCGCCGAACGTCCCGGCCCTCTGGTCGCGGATCTGAGTTCACGCCCGGGCGCGCGGGTCCACGGCCACCGTCGTGGACCCGCGCGCCGATCCCGGCCGGAGGTCACCGTGCGCGGACTCGCCGTCGCCCTGCTCGTGCTGGTCGCGCTGGCCGGTTGCGCCCCCGCCGAACCGGCGCCCCCGCCGCCGTCCTTCAACGGCGCCGACGTGATGTTCCTGCAGATGAGCCTCGACTACATCCGGCAGGGCGAGCAGGTCGTCGCGCCCGCCGGGCGGCGCGCGACCGACCCCCGGGTGCGCGCGCTGGCCACCGAGCTGGGCGACCAGTGGCGGAGTGAGGCCGTGACCATGCAGCGCTGGCTGACCGGCTGGCAGCAACCGCCGTCGGCGGACCCGGCCGCCGGGGCCCACGCCGGACACGGCGACCCGCACTCGCTGCGGCCCGCGGACATCGCCGAGCTCGAGGCCGCCCGCGGCGCCGACTTCGACCGTACGGCGGTCAGCCTGCTCCTGGGGCACCTGCACAACTGCGTCGAGGTGGCCCGGATGGAGGCCGCCGGAGGGCAGTACCCGCCCGCCCGGGCCCTCGCCGGGACGATGACCGCCCGGCGCCAGGCGCAGATCCAGCGGCTGCTGACACTGGCGGCGTAGGCCGTTCGGCCCTGCTTGAAGCTTCAAACGAGCAGTACGATGGTCGGCGTGACGGTCGATTCCCCTCGCTGGCTCAGCCCCGACGAGCTGCGGGCCTGGCTTCCCCTGGGCGGCCTGCTCCTGAAGCTGCCCGCCGCCCTGGACGCGCAGATGCAACGCGACTCGGGACTGAGCCACTTCGAGTACCTCGTCCTGGCCAGCCTGTCCGAGGCGCCGGAGCGCACCCGCCGGATGAGCGAGCTGGCCGCGCTGGCCAACGGCTCGCTGTCCCGGCTCTCGCACGTGGTCAAGCGCCTGGAGAACCGCGGCTGGATCGAGCGCCGGCCCTGCCCCTCCGACGGCCGCTACACCAACGCGGTGCTCACCGAGGCCGGCTGGATCAAGGTGCTGGCAAGCGCGCCCGGCCACGTCGAGGCCGTCCGCGCGCTGGTGCTCGACGCGCTGTCCACTCAGGAGCTGGAGCAGCTCGGCGCGGTGGCCCGGCGGATCCTCGACCGCCTCGAGACCGGCGACGCCCGCAACTCGTGTCCCGGCTGACGACCGCGGGCGGATAGGGTCGCGGGCATGGCCGAGCTGATCGCACCCACCGTCCGCCTGCGGGAGTCCTGGCTGCGGTCCCGCGACGAGTGGGGAAGCGGCGTGCACCAGGACGGCGCGGGTCTGCGCCCGGGTGACGACGTGGACAGCCCCGACGGCTTCGCCGCCTGGGTGCGCCGCCTGCTCAGCGAGTCCGACCCGGCGGCCCCGCCGCCGGAGGGCTGGGTGCGCTGCACGTACTGGTGGATCGTGGCCGACGACGAGGTGCTCGGCGCGATCGCGCTGCGGCACGAGCTCAACGACTTCCTGCTGGAGGCCGGCGGGCACATCGGCTACGGCGTACGGCCGTCGGCGCGCCGCCGCGGCCTGGCGTCGTTCGCGCTGGGCCGGGTCCTGCCGCACGCGGCCGAGCTCGGGCTGACCCGGGTCCTGCTCACCTGCCGCGTGGACAACGAGGGCTCGCGCCGCACGATCGAGCGCCACGGCGGCGAGCTGGAGGACATCCGCGACACCGACCTCGGCCGGCTGCGCCGCTACTGGATCACGCTCGCCGGCGGTTAGCCCACCAGCCGCCGCTCCCAGGCCCAGGCGGCGATCTCCACCCGGTTGCGCGCCCCCAGCTTGGTCTGCACGCTGCCCAGGTGGGTCTTCACGGTGCCCACGGAGATGAACAGCTGGGTCGCGATCTCCGCGTTGGTCAGCCCGCGGGCGGCCAGCTTGACCACGTCCAGCTCCCGCGGGGACAGGCCGCCGTCGTCGCCGGTGGGCGCCGGTGGGGACAGGTGCTCCAGCAGCCGTACGGTGATCGACGGGCTGATCAGCGCGTCCCCGGAGACCGCCGCGCGGACCGCCTCCACCAGCAGCGCCGGGCCCGAGTCCTTGAGCAGGAAGCCGGCCGCGCCGTTGCGCAGCGCCTGGTGCACGTACTCGTCGAGGTCGAAGGTCGTCACGACGACCACCTTGATCGGGTCCGCGACGCCCGGGCCGGCCAGCAGCCGCAGGGCCTCCAGGCCGTCCATCCGGGGCATCCGGATGTCGAAGAGCGCCACGTCCGGCTTCAGCCGGCGGACCATCGCCACCGCCTCGACGCCGTCCGCGGCCTCGCCGATCAGCTCCATGTCGGGCTGCGCGCCGATGATCATGCCGAAGCCGGTCCGGACCATCGCCTGGTCGTCAGCGATCATCACGCGGATCACCGCGTCACCTCCTGGTCGAGCGGCAGGGCCGCGTCGACCACCCAGCCGCCGTCGATGCCCGGCCCGGCGGTGATGCGACCGCCGACCGCACGGACCCGTTCGCTCAGGCCCACGAGACCGTACCCCGGCGCCTCGCGCGGTATCGCCGCCCGGGGCGGCGCGCCGTCGTTGGCCACCCGGACCAGCAGCCAGTCCGGGGTACGGCGCACCCACACGTCCGCCACCCGGGCGTCCTTGGCGTGCCGGCGGATGTTGGTCAGCGCCTCCATCACCACCCGGTACGCCGACGTGGACACCTCCACCGGCACCCCGGCGGTGCTGCCGTCCACGTGCAACCGGGCCAGCACGTCGCCCGCGGCGCTGAACTGCTCCAGCAGCGGGGCCAGCTCGTCCACCCCGGCCAGCGGCGCGAGCGGCGCGTCGGGCCGGGCGTTCGGGTCACGCAGCACCCCCACCATGCGCCGCATCGACGCCATGGTCTCCGCGCCGGCCGCCTCGATCTGCTCCAGCGCCAGCAGCACCCGCTTCGGGTCCTGCTCGGCGATGAACCGTGCCCCCTGCGCCTGCACGACGATGCCGGTCACGTGGTGGGCGATGAAGTCGTGCAGATCCCGGGCGAACTCGGCGCGCTGCTCGGCCCGGACCGAGTCCATCGCCCGCAGCCGGGTCGACTCGATCATGCGCAGGTAGACGGCGAGGGCGATGACCGCGGTCGCGACCAGGCCCAGGGCCAGACCGGCGATGACGTAGTCGGCGCTGACGCCGGCGCGCAACGGCAGGAACCCGATCGCCATGCCGAGCAGCAGCACGGTGCCGACCGTCCACCGCGTGTCGCCACGGCGGCAGACCACGAACAACACCGCGAGCAGGCCGACGGCCTCGGCCAGCCCGAAGCTGCTCCCGATGCCGCCGGACAGCCCGCCCACCGCCAGGGTCAGCAGCAGGGAGAACCCGGCCAGCAGCAGCGCGGCCTTGGGCAGCCGGGTCGAGCCCTGCCGGTGCCGGGGCAGCCACACGGCGGCCGTGGCCAGGGCGCCGACGAACATCACGAAGGCCAGCGGCAGGCCCCCGGCGGACACGGCGGAGGCCAGGTCGAGCAGCCCGAGCACGCCCATCACGAACAGCGTGGCGAGCTGCGCGCCGCGGCGGATCAGGTCGGGTCGCGTCAACATCGTGACCCAGCGTAACCGCTGCTCCACGGGCCTCCATCGGCCGAAAGACAGACCCGCCGCGGCCGCCGTTCCCCGCTGCGGACCGATGCGCGGAGCGCCCGCCGGCCATCAGGCTGCTCACAGTTTCACCGACCCCTGGAGGCACCCTGATGAGAACGCAGTCCCCGGCCGCCGCGCCGACCACACCGACGGCCGGCCCGGACGACGGCATGACCGCCGTCGCCGCCGTGGACCTGGTCAAGGTGTACGGCAGCGGCGAGACCGCCGTCCGTGCCCTCGACGGCGTGACCGTCGGCTTCGCCCGCGCCCAGTTCACCGCGATCATGGGACCGTCCGGCTCCGGCAAGTCCACGCTGATGCACTGCCTGGCCGGGCTGGACACGGCGACCTCCGGCCGGGCGCTGCTGGGCGGCACCGACCTGACCGTGCTGGGCGACAAGGTCCTCACCCGGGTCCGCCGCGAACGGATCGGCTTCGTCTTCCAGTCGTTCAACCTGCTCCCGCAGCTGACCGCCGAGCAGAACATCACCCTGCCGCTGGACCTGGCCGGCCGGCGCGCCGAACGCGGCCTGCTCGCCCACCTGGCCGACGTGCTGGGGCTGCACGGCCGGCTCACCCACCGGCCCAGCGAGCTCTCCGGCGGCCAGCAGCAGCGCGTCGCCCTGGCCCGGGCGCTGGTCTCGCGGCCCGAGGTGGTCTTCGCCGACGAGCCGACCGGCAACCTGGACTCGCGCTCGGGCGCCGAGGTGCTGTCGTTCCTGCGCAACTCGGTCCGCGAGCTGGGCCAGACCGTCGTCATGGTGACCCACGACCCCGGCGCCGCCGCGTACGCCGACCGGGTCGTGCTGCTGGCCGACGGCCGGGTGGCCGGCGACCTGGACCGCCCCGACCGCGCGGCGATCGCCGACGCCCTGCAGAACCTGGGAACCTACCGATGACCGTGCTCCGTACCCAGCTCGCCGGGGTCTCCCGGCGCCCGGCCCGGCTGCTGCTCACCGGCCTGGCCATGCTGGTGGCGTCCTTCGTGGTCTACGCGACCGTGCTGGCCCAGCAGATCACCGTGCGCACCATGCTGGACGGGCTGAGCGGCACGCCCGAGGCCGCCGACATCGTCGTCGGCGGGCAGACGCCGACCGGCAACCTGCCCCGGCTCACCACCGCCGACCTCGAGCAGCTCCGGGCCGTGCCCGGCGTCGCGGAGGCGGCCGGCCGGACCGAGTTCGGCGGCGAGACCGGCGGGCAGTTCCTGACCGTCACCGCCGACCCGGGCAGCGGCCCGCTCGCCGTCGCCCACGTCACCCGGGGCCGGTACCCGTCCGCGCCGGGGGAGATCGCGGTCACCCCGCGCACGGCCGACCGGATGGGCCTGCCGGTGGGCACCGCCGTCTCGCTCGTCACGGCCTGGAAGGACGACGGCAAACCGGCCCGGACCGTCCGGCTCACCGTCACCGGCCTGGCCGACACCCGCGACGACTACGGCTTCACGGCGTACGCCCCGACGGCCACCGTCACCGCGCTCAGCCCCGACGTCGCCCTGTACCGGGTGGACCTGCGCCTGGCCGCCGGCGCCGACCCGGCCGCCGCCCGGGCCGCGGTCGACCGGATCGTGCAGGGCCTGCCCGCGCCGGCGGAGGGCGCGGAACGGGCGCAGGTGCGCACCGGCGCCGACACCCGTACCGACGAGGCGAACCAGGCCGCCTCCGACCTGACCGAGCTGTTCGCCGTCGTGGGGATGTTCGTGGCCATCGCGGTGGTCGCCGCCGGGCTGGTCGCCACCTCCACGTTCCGGATCGTGTTCGCCCAGCGGATGCGCCAGCTCGCGCTGCTGCGGGCCGTCGGCGCCGGGCGCGGCTCGATCAGCCGGGCGCTGGCCGCCGAGGGCGCGCTCACCGGCTTCGTGGCCGGGCTGGCCGGGGTGCTGGGCGCGCTGGCCGTCGGTCACCTCCTGCCGCCGGTGCTGCGCGGCTTCGACGTCGCGGTGTCGTCGCCGGGCGTGCCCCTGCTGCCGGCGGCCGGCGTCGTCGCGCTGTCGGTGCTGATCACCGTGCTGGCCGTGCTGGCCCCGGCGTTCTCGGCCGCGAAGGTCGCGCCCCTGGAAGCGCTGCGCTCGGCCAGCACCACCGGCGGGCGGCGCGACATCGGCCGGCTGCGCTGGGCGTTCGGCCTGCTGCTGGCCCTCGGCGCGGCCGCCACGGCCACGTACGTGCTCGTCCACCTGCCCGGCCGCGACGCCAAGGACTACGCCGCGGAGCCGATGCTGCTCACCGTCGTCATCTCCGGCGCGCTCGCCTTCTTCGCGCTGATGGCGCTGGGCCCGGTGCTGGTGCGCCCGCTGCTGGCCACCGTCGGCTGGCCGCTGCGCCGGTTCGGCGCGGTCGGCCGGCTCGCGGTCGGCGGGGTCGGCGCCGCGCCCCGCCGGGCCGCCGCCGTCTCGGTCGTGGTGGCGCTCGGCGTCACCCTCATCGCCGGGGTCGTGGTGACCGGCGCCTCGGTCCGGGTGCTGGCCGACCGCGAACTGGCCTCCGCCGTGCCGGCCGACTTCGAGCTCACCGCCAACGGCGACGAGCGGGTGCCGGCCGGCCTGCTCGGCCAGGCCCAGGCCAGCCCCGACCTGGCCCACGTCACCGGCTACCGGCGGCTCGACAGCGTGCGGATCGGCGCCGACGAGTCCGAGCTGCCGGCCACCGACCTGGACATGCGGGCCCTGCCCACGCTGGACGGGATCGACGTGTCGGCCGGCGCGCTGACCGGGATCAGGCCCGGCGCGATCGCCATCTCCGGTTTCGTCACGGACAGCTCCGGCCTGCGGGTCGGCGACACCACCACGCTGACCAGCGGGAAGAAGAAGATCCGGGTCACGGTGGCGGCGACGCTGCCGGACACCGGGCCGCTGCAGTCGTACCTGCTGCTGGACCCCGCCGACCTGAGCGCGCTGGGCGCGCCGGCGAGCTACTCGGGGCTGCTCGCCGACGCCGCGAAGCCAGGCGAGGACGGGCGTACCGCCGGCCAGAAGGCCATGCAGCAGCTCGTGCAGGGCCGCACCGGCCTCGGCGTGCAGGTGCTGGCCGACGAGCGCGACCAGATGAACCTCGTCCTCGACGGCGTGCTGGCGGTGGCGATCGGCCTGGTCGGGCTGACCGTGCTGATCGCGGTGGTCGGCGTGGGCACCACCACGGCGCTGTCGGTGGTGGAACGGGTCCGTGAGTCCGGTCTGCTGCGCGCGGTCGGCCTGTCCCGCGGCGGCCTGCGCGCCATGCTCACGGCGGAATCCAGCCTGTACGGCGTCATCGGCGCGACCCTGGGCCTGGGGCTCGGGGTGCCGTACGCCTGGTTGTCGATCAAGGCCCTCGGCGTGAACGCGCCCCTGGCCCTGCCGGTCTGGCAGCTGGCCGCGGTGTTCGCGGCGCTGGTGGCGTTCACGGCGCTGGCCGGGGTGCTGCCGGCCCGGCGGGCCTCGCGGGTGAGCCCGGTGGCGGCGCTGGCCACCGACGGCTGAGGGCAACCGGCGGTGGTGCCGTCCCGGGACACCGGGGCGCACCGCCGCCGGGCGCTCCCGGCGGTCAGCGATCCGCCGGGAGCGTGAACCAGAACGTCGCGCCGTTCCCGTCGTCGCCCTCGGCGTGGATCTCACCCCCGTGGCGCTCCACGACCCGGTGCACCGTCGTCAGTCCGATCCCCGTGCCGGGGAACTGGTCGGCGGTGTGCAGCCGGGCGAACGGCCGGAACAGCTCGCCCGCCTGCCCGGCCGGGAACCCGGCCCCGTTGTCCCGGATGTGGTACCGCGGGTTGTCGCCCGGCCCGCTCCAGCCCACCTCGACCGCCGGCTCGGCCACCCGGCCGGTGAACTTGCAGGCGTTGTTGACCAGGTTCTCCAGGATGATCCGGACCAGGCCCTCGTCGCCGTCGGCGGTCATGTCCGCCGCGACCGAGAACCGGATCTCCCGGCCCCCCTCGCGCGCCGCCACCTCGCCGATCACCTGCCAGGCCAGCGCGGTCAGGTCCAGCCGGCGCCGCCGCAGCTCGCCGCGGCTGGCCCGGGCCAGGATCAGCAACGACTCCACCAGATCGGCCATCCGGCCCGCGGCCGCGTGGATGCGCTCCACCCGGTGCCGGACCTGGGCGCTCAGCGGCTCGTCGTCCTCGTCCAGGATCGTCTCGGCGAAGCTGCTGATCACCTGCAGCGGCCCGCGCAGGTCGTGCGAGACGGAGCCGCTGAACGCCTCCAGCTCGCGGTTGCGCCACTCCAGCTCCTCGACCAGCGCCGCCCGGGTCTCGGCGAGCTGCCGGGCGGCGCGTTCCCCGGCCGCGTCGAGCTCGCGGCGCATCAGCTCCTCCCGGATGCGCCGGCTCTCGTCGAGCGACTGCTTGCGGCGGATCTGCCCGCGGACGTGGGCCCGCAGCGCCTCCGGGCCGTCGGCCGAGCGCACGTAGTCGTCGGCGCCGGCGGCCAGGCAGTCCAGCAGGGCGTCGTCGTGGTCGCCGACCATGATGACCGGGGTGTCGCCGATCTGCGGGACCTCCTTGATCCGGCGGCAGATGTCCCGGGCCCCGGACCCGGAGCCGTCCAGGCTCAGCACGATGCAGTCCACCGGCTGCGCGGCCAGCAGGTCCAGGGCGTCGCCGCCGGTGCCGGCGGCCACCACGTCGTACCCGTCGTCGCGCAGCGCGTCGCCGAGCGTGCCCAGCCGCCCCCGGTCCGCGGTCACCGTGAGCACCTTGCCCGGCCCGTGCAGGCTCCCGGTCACCTCGAACGGCAGCTGCCCGGCGCTGGTCCGCAGCACGGCGGCCAGCTTGGCCAGCACGACGGCGAGGTCCTGCTGCTTGCGGACGAACGCGTCGGCGCCCGCCTCCAGCATCTGCACCTCGGTCGCGTAGTCGTCGGACGCGGTCATCAGCAGGCACGGGATGTCGCGCAGGGCCGGATCCAGCCGCATCCGCCGGATCACGGTCGCGCCGTCGATGCCCGGCATCACGCCGTCCACGATGACCGCCTGCGGCCGGCGGTCGGCCGCCGTCCGCAGCCCCTCCTCGCCGGAGGCGGCGGTGATGACGGCGTACCCCTCCGGCTCCAGGAGCTCGCGCAGCTTCTCCCGGAAGGTGACGCTGTCGTCGATGACCAGCACGGTGGCGCGGTCGTCGATCCGGTACGGGTCCTCCCCGAGCAGCTGCCGCGCCCGGGCCACCACGTAACCGGCGTCGTAGGGCTTGCCGACGTACTCGTCCGCCCCGGTCCGCAGCCCGTGCAGCCGGTCCGCGACCTCCGCCTCGCTGGACAGCAGCACCGTCACGGTGTTCTCCCGGCCGGGCTGGGCCCGCAGCTCCCGCAGCAGCTCGATCCCGTCGGCGTCGGGCAGCAGCACGTCGAGCACGGCCACGTCGAAGTGCGCGCCGGTGAAGGCCGCCCGCGCCTCGGCCCCGTCGGCGCACAGGATCGAGCGGAAGCCGTCGGCCTCGAAGGCCTCGTGCAGGTCCATCCGCACGGTCAGGCTGTCGTCGACGATGAGCACGGTGTGCCGGTCCGCCGGCTCGGGCCCGGCCGCCGGCGTCCCGGCCGGCGGGGCCAGCCGCCCGACGGCCCCGGGTGCGCTGTGACTCATCGCCGGACCCCCACGGCGGAGACCAGCTCGCCGAGCCGCCCGGCGATCCGCGCCGGCGGCAGGACGAACCCGGCCGCGCCGAGCAGCGCGGCCTCGCGGGGCATGCCGTAGACGACGCAACTCGCCTCGTCCTGGGCGAACGTCTGCCCGCCCCGGGCCCGCATCTGCAACAGGCCCAGGGCGCCGTCGCGGCCCATCCCGGTGAGCAGGCACCCGGCCGCGCTCGCGCCGTACTCGGCCGCGACGGACTCGAACAGCACGTCGACCGACGGTCGGCAGGAGTGCCGGGGCGCGGCCTCGCTGAGCCGCAGCTGCCCGTCGCGGACCAGGAGGTGCCGGTCCGGCGGCGCCAGCACGACGCGGCCGGCGAGCGAGCGCACCGGCGTGCCGTCCCGGGCGTAGGCGACGTTGCGCCCGGTCTGCCCGCCGAGCCAGTCGGAGAAGGCCACGGCGAACGGCTCGCTGGCCGCGATGTGCTGCACGCACAGCACCGGCGGGGCGAAGCCGGCGGGCAGGGCGCGCAGCAGCTCGGTCAGCGCGCCGGGCCCGCCGGTCGAGGCGCCCAGGGCGACCACCTTGACCGGGGGCGCGCCCGCCGGCAACGACGATGCGGCCGCCGGGCCGCCCGTCGCCGGCTCGGCGCCGGTGCGGCTGCGGCCGTCGAGACGGGCCCGCGGGTGGGTGATGACGCGGATCCGCGAGACCAGCCGGACCGTGGCGCACAGCCGCCGCGCCCACCCGGCGTCGGAGTCGTCGCCGCGCGGCTTCTCCATGACGTCGACGGCCCCGGCGGCGAGCGCGTTGTAGGTGCTGAACAGCTCCCGCCGGTCCGCGGACGAGACCACCAGGATCGGCGTGGGGAACTCGGCCATGATGTGCTCGGTGGCCGCGAGCCCGCTCATGGTGGGCAGCATCATGTCCATGGTGACGACGTCGGGCCGCAGCCGCCCGACCAGCTCGACGGCCTGCCCGCCGTCCAGCGCCTCGCCCACGACCTGCAGATCGGGGTCGCCGGCCAGGGCCTCCCGCAGGGCGTGACGCATGGTCGCGGAGTCCTCGACCACCAGCACCCGGATCACGGGCCCTCCTCCCGCCGGCCGCCCCGCCGGGCCGCTCACGCCGGCGCCAGCTTCCGGATGTGGGCGAGCAGCTCCTCCTGGTTGAACTCGCCCTTGACCACGTAGGCGCTGGCCCCGACGGCGGCGCCGCGCTGCCGGTCCTCGGCGCTGGCCCGGGAGCTGACCAGGATGGCCGGCACCACGGCCAGCTCGGGGTCGGCCCGGGTCTCGGCGACGAAGGTGAACCCGTCGATGCCCGGCATGTCGATGTCGGTGAGGTAGAGGCCGTAGCGGCGGGAGCGGGCCAGCTCGAGGCCCTCCTCGCCGGAGGCGGCCAGGTCGACTTCGTAGCCGGCGGACTCCAGGATGCTGCGTTCCAGCATCCGGGTGGTCAGCGAGTCGTCGACGACGAGGATGGGCAACGCCCGCGCGGGTGCGGCCGGCTCGGCGCCCCCGCCGAGCCGCGCCGTCTCCGCGATCAGCCCCTGGGCGTCCAGCACGAGCCGGGGATTGCCGTCGAGGTCGATCGACACGCCGCCGACCACCGCCGCGGCGGGCGCGAGCTCGGGCAGCGGCCGTACGACCAGCGTGGACGTGCCCGCGAGCCGGTCCACCCCGACGGCCACGGCGGCGCCGTCGGCCGCGACGATGACGGCCACGGCCGGGCCGGCGCCGTCCGGCACCGTCGTGCCGGCGTACAGCGCCCGGGCCAGCGGGAGGAAGGGCACGGCCTGCCCGTCGTGGGCCAGCTTGCCGGTGACGGCCGCGGTCGCGGCCTGCTCGGGCAGCAGCCGTACGCAGGTGCGCACGGCGTCCAGCGGCACCGTGGCGACCGCGCCGGCGGCCTCGACGATCAAGCCGTGCAGGGACATGAGGGTCAGCGGCAGCACCAGCTCGACGGTGGCGCCCAGGCCCGCGTCGGTACGCACGGAGACCTCCCCGCCGAGCTGGTCGGCGACGTCCCGGGCGACGTCGAGCCCGATGCCGCGGCCGGCCACGTCGGTCACCGTGGGCGAGGTGCTGATGCCGCCCCGCAGGAGCAGCCGCAGGAGCGTCTGCTCGTCGGGCGGCGTACCGCCCGGGGTCAGCAGGCCGCGGGCCTCCGCGGTGCGCCGGACGGCGGCCAGATCGAAGCCCCGCCCGTCGTCGGCGCAGCGGAAGGCCACGGACCGGCCGCGCCGCTCGACCTCCACCAGCACGCTGCCCTCGGCGGGTTTGCCGGCCGCCAGCCGGTCCTCGCCGGTCTCGATGCCGTGCACGACCGCGTTGCGCACGACGTGCAGCAGCGCGTTGCCGGCCAGGTTCAGCACCTGCGGGTCGAGCCGCAGGTCGCCGCCGCGGCTCTCGAACCGCACCCGCTTGTCCTGCGCGTCGGCGGCGTCGCGGACGGCCCGGTGCAGGGCGGTGAAGATGCTCGCGGCGGACACCAGCCGCAGCCGCTCGGCGCGGCCGCGCACCTCGTCGAGCTCCCGTTCGACCTGTTCGACGGTGTCGGTGATGCGCCGCCCGAGGGCGGCGAGGTCGGCGGCGAGCCGGGCCGCGGCGGCCCGGGCCGCGTCGGTGTGCGCGGCGGCGCGCCCGACCCGCAACTGGTCGGCGAGCGCCTCGGCGGAACGGGTGAGCCGGTCGAGGGCGTGGCCACCGGTCCGCAGGGGCGCGAAGCGGGTGTGCGCCTCACCGACGGCGTCCAGGAGCTCGTCGACGTCGGCCGTGGCGCCGCGCGCGGCGGGGCCGGCCTCCGGGTGCGCGGGGGACTTGGCCGCCGCCTCGCTCATCACCGGCTCGGCGGCCCGGGCCGGGTCGGCGCCGTCGTCGGCGGGGGGAGCGGGGTCGACGGGTCCGGGTTCGGTCCCGCGCGGGTCGGCCGGCCCCGGGCTGCTCGGTTCCAGCGCGGCGACGTGGGCCTCGATCTCGTCGTTCAGCCGCAGCAGTTCCCGCATCTCGTCCGCGGGCAGCACCGACGTGCCCTGGCGGTGCGGCACCAGCACCTCCTCGAAGGCGTGCGCCCGGTCGGCGATCTCCTGCTGCCGGACCACCCGGGCCGCGCCCTTCAGGGTGTGCGCGAAACGCAGCAGGCGCGCGACCAGGTCCGGCCCGGGCTGCTGGTCCAGGTCGAGGACGCCGGCGCTGATCTGGTCGACCAGCTCCCGGGCCTCGATCCGGAAGTACCGCAGCGGGTCCCGGCCCATCAGCGCCGACCGGTGCCGACCAGCTCGAGCAGCTCACCCGAGAGATTGGACAGGTGGGCGGCGGTCTGCTTGGTCTGCACCGCGCTCGCTTCCGTCTCCCGGGTCACGCGGGCGGTGTCGGACGCCGCGACATTGACCTGTTCGACCGCGGTGGTCTGCTGCTTGGTGGTCAGTTCGATCTCGCGGGTGGCGTCGTTGGTGGTGGCGACGAGCTGGGCGATGCGCCGGAACGAGCTGGTGGCGTCGTCGAACTGCCGCGACCCGGCGTCGACGCTCTTCGCGCCGATCTCCGTGGCCATGACCGTGGTGTTGACCGCGCCCCGGACGTCGTCGATGAGGGCGCGGATCTCCTTGGCCGAGCCGGCGGTGCGGTCGGCGAGTTTGCGGATCTCCTCGGCCACGACGGCGAACCGCCGGCCCCACTCGCCGGCGCCGCTGGCCTCGATGGTCGCGTTGATGGCCAGGATGTTGGTCTGCTCGGCCAGCTCGGACACCAGGTCCACCACCCCGCCGATCTGCTGCGACTTCTCGCCCAGGGCCAGCATGTGCTGCACGATCTGGTCCACCTGGGAGCGGATGGCCGAGATGGAGGCGCGGGTCTGGTCGATGGTGGCGTCGCCGGTGCGCGCCGCCTCCGCGGTGTCCTCGGCGATCTGCGACACCCGCTGGGCGCTCTCGGCGATCTGCCGCGAGGTGATCAGCAGCTCGCTGATGGTCGTGGTGATCTCGTTCATCGCGCTGGCCTGGTCCCGGCCGCCGGTGGCCTGCTGGGCCGCGGCCGCCTCGAGCTGCGCGGAGGAGCTCTGGATGTGCCCGACTGCCGCGCCGACCTCCCGGCGCAGGTCACGGTTGAGCCGCCAGGCGATGTAGCCGCCACAGGCCATGGCCAGCAGCCCCAGGACGACGATCAGGATGATGGCCTGGGTGGCGCGGGCCGAGGAGTTCTCCCGCGCGGTCTCCACGTCGGCGCGGATGTGGGCGGTCAGGACGGCGATCGACTCCTGCAGCGCCTTGCGGGCCGGCGTCACCTCGACCGCGTTGAGCTGGCCGATGTTCTGCAGGTTGGTGATCGTCCGGCGCCGCTCGATGACCGGCTGCAGGACGGCCGCGTGCTTGGCCTCGGCGACCGAGACGGCGTCCAGCAGGGCCAGCGTGTCCGGGTCGGTGAGCGTGCCCCGCAGCTGCACGACCAGGGCCAGGAACTCCTCGCGGTCGCGGTTGGCCTGGTCCAGGTTCTCCTGGGTGTTGGTGAGCAGGTAGCCGCGATAGTCGCTGATCCGGCTCTCCGCCTTGGTGGTCAGGTGCTCGGCGCTGACCAGGTCCTCGACGGCCTCCCTGACCGCCGCGTCCTTGGCGTCCACCACGATCGACAGCGCGGCGACGGAGGACGCGCCCATGATCAGGGTCAGGGCCACGGTCAGCCCGAAACCCAGGCCGAGCTTGTTGCCGAAGGTACGTTTGGCCATGCCCGTCACCGTTCCTCGGTGTTGTACGTGGTGTGTCCGGTCAGCTGGTGCACGGCGGCCCGCGCCGAGGGCAGGTCCACGATCGGCCTCGTGCCGCCCGGCAGGGCGACCATGCCGCGCAGCACGTCGCGCCCGGCCCGGGCCCCGGCCTCCTCGACGATGAGCGAGGCCGCCACCCGGACGTGGCCGTCGAGCTCGTGGAAGGCCAGGGCCAGCGGGGGAACGCCCAGGGCGAGGACGAGCCAGCGCGGGCGTTCCGGCAGGGGGTGTCCGAGCAGGGCGGCCAGGTCGTAGACGGGCACGATGGCGCCGGTGAAGCCGGCCACCCCGAGCAGCGCCGGCTGCGGGCCGGGGAGCGGGGTGACCGGCCGGTCGGAGTGCACCCCGCGGGCCTGGGCGAGGCGCAGCGCGTACGGGCGTCCCCCGGCCCGGATCGCGAGCAGCTCGGCGTGTTCGGCGTCGTGCTGGCGCGCCGGCTCGGCGAACGAGCGGTCGAAGTCGTCGCGCAACGCCGCCAGGCGGTCGGTCACCTCGGTGGGGCTCATCGGTACGCCCCGCAGGCGTCCAGCTCGGCCCGGCACAGGTTGGTCAGGGCGATCCGGCCGAAACCGCCGCCGAACAGGGTCAGCCGCTCCTCGCGTTCCCCGCGCAACAGGGTCAGCGCCCGGTCCAGCTCTTCTCCGGCGAGCCGGTTCTCGCCGCGCCGGCGGGCGAGCAGGCCCAGCCGCAGCCGGGGCATCGCGAATTCCGGGTCGAGGTGGGCGGCGAGCCGGTAGTGCCCGATCGCCCCGTCCACGGCCGCGCCGCCCTCGAGACAGACCGCGAGCTGGTGGTGGGCGTCGGGGTGGAGCCCGTCGGCGTCGAGCAGCCGCCGGCACTGCGTCTCGGCGTCGGCGAGGCGCCCGGTGTGGGCCAGCAGCACCGCGTGCAGCAACTTCTCGCGTGGCTCCGGCTTGGCGGGGGGCTCGGCCTCGAGGAGCCGCAGCGCGTCGGCGAAGCGTTCCTGCAGGAGCAGCCGGGTCGCGTGCTCGTAGCTGTCGGCCTCCGCCGGTGGCGGGGCGGGCCGCGGGGCCAGCTCCGGGACGGTGGCGGGCGTCGCCGTCGCGCCGGGCCGGCGGCGGTAGTAGAAGGTCCCGTGCGTGTGCTGCGGTTCGAGCCCGTCGGGGCTGCTGCCGAGCGAGTCGGTGTGCCCGAGGAACAGGTATCCGCCCGGGGCGAGCGCCGTGGTCATCCGCGAGATCAGCGAGGACCGGACCTCCGGGGTCAGGTACATCAGCAGGTTCCGGCAGAACACCACGTCGTACTGGTTCGGCCGCCACAGCGCCGCGTCGGGCGACGCCACGTTGTACTGCCGGAACCGCACGGCCGACCGGATGTCGGCGGCGAGTTCGAAGCCGCCCTCGTGGGCCCGGAAGTAGCGGCGCCGGACCGCCTGGGGCGTCTCGCGCAGGGCCCAGCCGGAGTACTGCGCCTTGATCGCCTGGCGCAGCACGGCCGGGTTGGCGTCCAGGCCGTGCACCGAGATGGTCCAGTCCGCGCCGGACAGCACCTCGCGAGCCACGATCGCCAGCGTGTACGCCTCCTCGCCCGAGGAGCAGCCGACCGACAGCATGCGCAGCGTCCGCTCGGCCGACCGGGCCCGGATGCGCCCGGGGAGCGCCGCCGCGAGGGCCTCGAACTGCTCCCGGTGGCGGTAGAAGTAGGTCTCGTTGATGGTCAGCGTCTCGGCGAGCGTGGTGAGTTCCGCGTCCCAGGCCGGCCCGGCGAGCCGGCTCAGGTACCCGCCCGGGCTGAGCCCGTGCGTCTGGGCGCGGGCGTGCAGCACCCGGTCGAGCTGCGGGGCGTCGTGGTCGTCGAAGGTCAGCCCGAGCCTGGTGGCCAGCAGGGACCGGAACGTGGCCACCTGGGCGGCGCTCATGCCGGCACCGCCGTGGCGGCCGCGGCGGCCCACACCTCGTCGGGCACGAGTCGCATGCTCCGCAGCACCAGCACCGGCGCGGCGTCGATCGTGCCCACGCCGGCGACCAGCCGGGCGGGCGCCTCCCCGAGCAGGGCCTCGTGGTGCCCGGCGGCGCCCGTGCCGATCGCCCGGACGCCCTGGATCTCCCCGGTCGCCAGGGCCACCGGGCCGCGGTCGGTCCGGACCGCGACGAAGCGGGTGACCCGGGCCTCGGCCCCGCCCAGCAGCCGGGCCACGTCGATGACCAGCGTGGGGGCGCCTCGCATGATGCAGATGCCGGTCACGAACGCGGGGGTGCCGGCGAGGGGATGGGTGGCCAGCGGGCGCATCGTCTCGATGACCTCGCCCAGGCGCAGGGCGCAGAGCAGCGCTCCGGCGCGGAAGACGAGCGAGTCGTCCCCTGCCGTCCCCTCGGTCGATGGCGCTATTTGTCCGGGCTGCACCATTCGCTCAGGCTAGCGGGCATTTCTGCCGCATTAGCGAGAACGTTTCAGTCTGCCGCGTCTCCTGCGCCACACCGTCACCGTTCGGCCCGGTCCGGCCGGTCGTGCTCCCCGCCGAACCAGGCCCGGGCCTCCGCGGGGTCGTCGACATCGTGCCGGCGTGCCTGTGCGGGCGCCGGGGATCCGGCGGGCCTGGCCGGCCCGGCGGGACCAGCCGGCTCGCCTTGCGCGCCCGGCTCGCCTTGCGCGCCCGGCCCGTCAGGCGCTACCGGCCCGTCATGCGCTACCGGCCCGTCATGCGCGCTCGGCCCGCCCGGCCCGACCGCGGGCCGCGGGGTGGGCCGCGCGGTGGGGTCCGCCGGCCGGTCCGCCTCGGTGCCGAAGCCCGCCCCGGCCGCCGGCAACCCGAAGGAGACCTCGGCCTCCGGAAACGGCCCGACCGGGAGCCGCCGCCGGCCGGCCGGCCCGCCGTCGCCGATCACCACCGGCGCCGCGGCGGCCGGCGCCCACGGCGCAGCCGCCGGGACCGCGCGGCCCGCCGTGCTCCCCGCCGGCCGGATCCCGCGGGGCGTGAAGTCGGAGGTGATCCGGGCGGACCGGGCCCAGGCGCCCGGTCCGCTCCCGGCGCCGGGGTGCGCGACCGGGTCCGCCGCGGTGTCGTCGCCGGACGCCGTGGCGCCGGCCCCGGTGGTCTCGCCCCGTGCTCCGCCGATCCGGGTCGGCCACAGCCGCGGCCGCCGCCGGGCGGCCAGATCCTCCGCCCACCCGAAGGCCAGCACCGCCACCAGCGTCAGGGCCAGCGAGGCGACCAGGTCCGTCGGCCCGTCCAGATCACCCATGTCGTCCAGGGCGGCCACCGTCAACACCGGCCAGATCGCCGCGATCGCGATGTTGTGCCACAGGTAGATCGTCACCGCCCGGGCGTTCAGCAAGTTCACCAGGCCGTCCAGCCGCGGCGCCCGCTCCAGCCAGGACATGTCCGGCTGCCAGCGCAGCGCCAGCAGGACGAAGGCCAGCGACCACAGCGCCTGCGACTCCGACACGTCGTTGAGGTCCCAGCCGGATTCCGCCGCGTGGCCGCGCAGCCAGTACAGCGCGGCCAGGCCGAGGGCCGCCGCGGCCGCCACCACCAGGCCGGGGCGGATCCGGGCGAGGCGGCCGTCGTGGTGCGCGAAGCCCGCGATCCAGCACGCGCCGTAGGTGGCGAAGTCCCACATCGCCGCGTCGGCCCGGCCGAACGGCAGCGCGAAGCCGGTCTTGTCCAGCACCGCCATCAGCACGACGGGCGCGGCCACCGCGCCCCAGCCGATCTTCCGGTACGCCCGGTACAGCAGCGGCGACAGCAGCACGAACCACAGGTACGCCCGGATGTACCAGAGCGGCTCCCAGGCGTCGATGCCCTGCCGGCTGCCCGGCGGGTCGCCGACCGGCAGCAGCCACAGCCCGAGCTTCCAGCTCAGCGGCTCGTCGCCGCCGTCCTCCGAGCGCCAGCCCAGGTACAGCATGACCGGCACCACGACCGCCGCGAGCAGCCACAGCGGCGGCAGCAGCCGGCGCAGCCGGGAGGTGATCACCTGACCCGCCGTCCGCCGGTCCAGCGAGGCCGCGGTGAGGGAGCCGGCCAGGGCGAACATGATGCCCATGGCGGGCAGCAGGATCGACAGCCACGGCCAGCCGAACAGGTGGTAGACGATCACCCGGACGATGGCGGCGGCGCGGAGCAGGTCGAGATAGCGGTTGCGCACCGGAGCACGCTAGCCGCGCGCGGACCCCGCCCAGCACCGCCGGAGCGGCCCACAAGTACGCCCGGCCGGGTGACCCCGAAGGGGTGAAGTGTCCGGTTTGTCAGTGCGATTGTGCGTCGCCCGTGATCCCTTCCCGGGTCGAAGAGCGCAGCTCAGCCCTCATCAGGTGGGGGTCGTCGGGAGAACGGGCGGAAAACCGGCCGCAGTCACCGCCGGGGGACGGCGCCGTTGGTCCACCTCGGGAGCGGCGTGCACCGGCGCGGCGCAGCGAGGGCAAAGGGAGTCAACGGGATGCGCAAGCCTGCTGTCGTAGTGGCCGCCGCGGTCTCGGCGGTGCTGGCCGGCGGGGTCATGGTCGCCACCACCGCGGGGGCGCAGGAGACCCCGGTCACCCCGGCGGCCCCGGCGATGGCGCTGCCCGAGCTGCCGGCCGTCCCCCAGGCGCCGGGTGATGCCGGCGGGCCCGTGAACCCGGCGCTGCCCGCCGTACCCGGGGCTGCCGACGGCGCCGCCCCCGCCCGGCCCGGCGCGCCCACCGGCTCGGCGAAGCCGGCGGCGGACCGGCCCGGAGCCACCACCGCGGCCGCCCGGCCCCCGGCCCACCCGGCGAACCGCCCGGCGCCCGCGTCGCCGGCGAAGGCCGACGACCGGGCGGACGAGCAGCCGACGGTGGACAAGCCGGCGCGCACCACCAAGGCGAGCAACGTATCGGCCGCCCAGCGGGACGTCACCACCAGCCAGGCGCTCTCCACCGACCCCGGGGGATCCGTCCAGCAGCAGGCCCTGGCCCTGGTCAACGAGAACCGGCGGCGCGGCGGCTGCGACGACGTCACCGTGGACCGCCGGCTGATCGTGGCGGCGAACGGGCACGCCGACGAGATGGCGCGGCGCGGCTACTTCGCGCACGAGGACTCGCGGGGCGGGCGGGCCGGTGACCGGGTGACGGACGCCGGCTACCAGTGGTCGCGCTACGGCGAGAACATCGCCCGCGGCCAGGACAGCGTCGCCGAGGTCGTGGACGGCTGGATGAGGAGCCCGGAGCACCGGGAGAACATCATGGACTGCGGACTGCGTGAGGTCGGCGTCGGCCTGGCCTTCAGCGCCGACCGTACGCCGTACTGGGTGCAGGACTTCGCCACTCCTCAGTGATCACGTCTGGACGGTGAGCGACAACGGCGGCGGCCGGCGTACCGGTTTCATGCCACAGTCGTCCGCCGGACCTTCCCGGGAGCACGGGTGTGCTTCGATGTGCGGACACATCTCCTGGGGAGGACGATTTTGGGAGTGCAGCGGGTTTCCGCACGCCTCGCGACCGCCGTGCTGGCGGTTGCGGTCGGCGGTGGGCTCGGCGCTGTGGTGCTGTCCCCGGGCGCGGCCGGCGCCGCGACCCGGACGGTCAGCGCGACGCCGATGACCGCCGTCGTCGTCACGAGGGCCGCCGCGGCCTCGTGCTCGACGGGCAAGTACCAGAAGCAGGTCGAGGGCTACCTCAAGAAGATCGGCGGTTACGGCACGGTCTCGGTCGACGGCAAGCAGTCGACCAAGGACTGCGCCGCGATCAAGAAGTTCCAGACGCGGTTCGGCATCAAGCCGGCCGCGGGACTCGCCGGTCCCACGACGTACGGCGTGGCCAAGCGGCTGGCCGAGACGAAGACGTCGAAGTGCAACGCCAAGAAGTCGGGCTACACGTTCTGCGTGGACCTGACGCACCAGACGACCTGGGTGATGAAGAACGGCAAGGTGTACGCCAAGCCGACGGTCACCCGGACCGGCATGAAGGGGTACCGCACGCCGTCGGGCACCTTCAAGATCAACAAGCGGGCCAAGAAGGAATGGTCGGACCCGTACGACGTGTGGCTGCCGTACTGGCAGCGGTTCGTCGGCGGCCGGGGCTTCCACCAGACCACCACGTACATCCACGACGCGTGGCGGGGTTCGCACGGCTGCGTCAACCTGCTGCCGGCGGACGCCCAGAAGTACTACAAGATCGGCAAGATCGGCATGACGGTCAAGGTCATCGGCCGCCGGTCGGGCACCTGAGCAGTCAGCGACACCGCAACGGCCCGCCGGCATGAGCCGGCGGGCCGTTGTTCGTCCGGTACGGGGTCAGGCCGCGAGCCCGCGGTGGGCCAGCCGGACGTGCGTGGTCAGCACGTCGTGACCGGGGAACGCCTTCTCGTCGCCGGCCGCGGTGAGCAGCCTGAGGCCCTCCCGGGTCAGCGTGTACGTGACATCGGTGAAGCGGCTGACCGTGTCGTCGTGGTGCACGATCGTCAGCTCGTCGGCGCGCTGCATGGTCCCGTCCTTCGCTTACGCAGATGAGGCACGTGACCCGGATTACGGCTGCCGGGGGCTCCCGGTTCAATCCCTCGGCCGATTGTGCCCGCCTCCCGGGCCGCCCACCAGGTCCGGCAAGAAGTCTCACACCCGCTCATGAGCAGCGCAGTCGCCTATCGGTCGGGCTCGCGGCGGACAGCCGACAGGCCTGATGTATCAGATCCCACCCGACCGAAATGGATCAGCTGTCCGATCGGCCCGGTTTTTTCGTCGGTCCCTCGGCATAGAGTGGCGCTCGTGTTTCGCCCCCATCGCCGCACCCGCGCCCTGCTGGTCGCGTTCCTGCTGCTGCCGCCGCTGACCGCGGCCTCCTGCGGCGACGAGCCGTCCGGCCTGACCGTCGGCACCGCCACGACGGGCACCGTCGCCGAGGTCGTGGAGGCCTCCGGCTCGGTCACCGCGCGCGCCGCCGCCACGGTCAGCTCGCCCGCCGAGGGCACCCTGGCCGAGCTGCGCTTCGACGCCGGCGACCGGGTCAGCAAGGGCCAGGTCGTCGCGGTGATCGACTCGCCCGCCGCCGAGCGCCGCCTCGAGCAGGCGGCCCGCGCCCTGGACGCGGCCTCCTCCGGCGGCGTGCCGGCCGGCGCCGGGACGGCCGGGTTCACCGCCGCCCGCCGAAGCACCGACGTGCGCGCCGACAAGGCGTTCACCGCCGCCCGCGACGCCGCCGAGAAGGTCACCGACCCCGACCTCAAGACCGCCCTGCTGGCCCAGGTCAACGCCGCCCAGCAGCAGTACGAGGCCGCCTCCGACGCGGCCGGGGCCGCCCTGCGCTCGGTGCAGCGCGGCGTCGCCGGGCTGAGCCAGGCGGTCAACGCGCTCGGCACGGCCCAGCGGTTGCAGGCCCAGCAGGCGTACGACCTGGCCGAGGCCGCCGTCGACGCGCTCACCCTGCGCGCCCCCGTCTCCGGCGTGGTCCAGCTCGGCGGCACGGCCACGGGCGGCTCCTCCGCCCTCACCGACCTGCTCGCCGACCCGGCCGCGGCCGCCGCCGCGGGCGCTCCGGCGCAGGCCACCCCGGCCGGCGTGGATTCCGCCGTGCCGCGCGGCGCGGTGGTCGGCGCGGGCACCCCCATCCTCACCATCGTCGACACCGGCCGGCTCGGCCTGGTCGCCGAGGTCGACGAGACCGACGTGCTGCTCGTGCAGGCCGGCGGCAAGGCCACCGCGGAGCTCGACGCGGCCACCGGCGCGACCTACCAGGCCACCGTGCGCGCGGTCGACCAGCTGCCCACGACCTCCGCCCGGGGCGGCGTCTCCTACCGCGTGCGGCTCACCCTCGGCCGGGGCCGCTACGCGGACGGCCGGGCCGCGCCGACGCCGCGGCCGGGCATGAGCGCCATCGTCCGGCTCCAGGTGCGCCAGGCCGCCGACGCGGTGACCGTGCCGGCGTCCGCGGTGGTCTCGGCCGACGGGCGCGACACCGTCTGGACCGTGCGGGGCGGCAAGGCCCAGCAGGTGCCGGTCACCCTCGGCGTGCAGGGCGAGGACGTCGTGCAGGTGGTCTCCGGCGTCGGCGCCGGCCAGCAGATCATCGTGGGCGGCGCCGATCAGGTCAGTCCCGGGCAGCGCGTGCCGTGAGCGCGCCCCCGGCCATCGTGGCCACGAACGTCTCGCGCACCTACGAGCTCGACGGGGTCTCCGTGCCCGCCCTGCGCGGGGTGTCGCTGACCGTGGCCGCCGGGGACTACCTGGCCATCGTCGGCGCCTCGGGCTCCGGCAAGTCCACCCTCATGCACCTGCTCGGCGGGCTCGACCGGCCCACCGGCGGCACGCTGGTCATCGGCGGCCGCGACGTCGCCACGCTGTCGCCGCCCGAGATGGCCCGGCTGCGCAACGAGACCATCGGCTTCGTGTTCCAGTCGTTCCACCTGCTCACCCGCACCACGGCCCGCGACAACGTGGCGCTGCCGCTGGTCTACCGCGGCATCGGCCGCCGGGAACGCCGGGCCCGGGCCGGCGCGATGCTCGAGCGGGTCGGGCTGGGCCACCGCATGGACCACCGGCCCAACCAGATGTCCGGCGGCGAGCAGCAGCGCGTGGCCATCGCCCGGGCCCTGGTCACCGGCCCGTCGGTGCTGCTGGCCGACGAGCCCACCGGCAACCTCGACACCACCACCGGGCAGTCGGTGCTCGCCCTGCTCGAGTCGCTGAACGCCGAGGGGGTGGCCGTCGTGCTGGTCACCCACGACCGCGAGGTCGCCGAGCGGGCCCACCGCCAGATCGTGATGCGCGACGGCCTGATCGTCGACGCCGCCCCCGTCGCGGCCACCGGCCCCGGGGAGCCGGCATGAGGGTCGCCGAGGCCTGGCGGGTCGCCCTCGACGCGCTGCGCGCCAACCGGCTGCGCAGTGTGCTCACGATGCTCGGGGTGGTCATCGGCGTCGCCGCCGTGGTCGCCCTGGTGGCCATCGGCACCGGCACCAAGCAGCAGATCGAGCAGCAGGTCGAGGGCCTCGGCTCCAACCTGCTCATCGTCGTGCCGGGCCGGCTCGAGGCCGGTTCCGCGCCCTCGGTGTCGACCCTGTCGCTGGACGACGTCGACGCCGTCTCCCGCATCGTCGGCGATCGCAGCCGGGTGGCGGTCACCGTCGCCTCCGGCGAGTCCGTCCGCGCCGGCAGCCGCTCCTCGTTCGCCAGCATCCAGGGCGTCCTGGAGACCACCCCGACCGTCTTCGTCCGGCGCCTGGACCGCGGCAGCTACCTCACCCGCTCCGACGTCAACACCGCCCGGCGGGTCGCCGTCCTGGGCGCGGGCGTGGCCGCGCAGCTCTTCGGCGACCGCGACCCGATCGGCCGTCAGATCACCATCGGCGGCGTGCGGTTCCGGGTGATCGGCACCTTCGAGGCGCTCGGGCAGAGCCTCGGCGTGGACCGCGACAACGAGGTGCACATCCCGGTCACCGCCGCCCAGCGGCTGCTCGGCACCGAGCGCATCGACGCCCTGGCCATCCGCGCGCCCGACCGCGAACGCATCGACACGCTCGGCGACGACATCGTCGCGGCGCTGGGCAAACGGCATCCCGAGAGCGACTTCAGCGCCGTCACCCAGGAACAGATCCTCGGCGTGCTGGGCGACATCCTGGGCGTGCTCACCGGCGTGCTGGCCGCCATCGCCGGGATCAGCCTGCTGGTCGGCGGCGTCGGCGTCTCCAACATCATGCTGGTGTCGGTCCGGGAACGCACCAGGGAGATCGGGCTGCGCAAGGCGGTGGGCGCCCGGCCCCGCGACATCGGCGTGCAGTTCCTGCTCGAGGCCGTGCTGCTCACCACGATCGGGGGCGTGATCGGCATGGCGCTCGGCATCAGCGCCGCCCTGCTCGTCGACCGGCTCTCGCCGGTGCCCGCGGCCATCACGTGGTGGTCGCTGGCGCTGGCGTTCGGGGTGTCCGCCCTGGTCGGCATCGTCTTCGGCGTCGTGCCGGCCCAGCGCGCCGGCCGGCTCGACCCGGTCGTCGCGCTGCGCACCGAATGACCACCACCGCCCGCGAGCGCCGCACCGTGCCGGCCCCCCTGCTGGTCCTCGCCGCCATCGCGTCCGTCCAGGTCGGCAGCGCCGTCGCCCGCACCCTCTTCGACGACCTCGGCGCGGCCGGCGTCACCCTGCTGCGCCTGTCCCTGGCCGCGGTCATCCTCGGCGTCGCGTTCCGGCCCCGGGTCGGCGCCTGGTCCGCCGCCGCCTGGCGCGCCGCGGTGCTGCTCGGCGTGGCCATGGCGGGGATGAACCTGCTGTTCTACCTGGCGCTGCGCACGGTGCCGCTCGGCGTCGGCGTGACGGTCGAGTTCCTCGGGCCGCTGCTGCTCACCCTGGCGCAGACCCGCCGGCTGGCCGACCTGCTCTGGGCGCTGCTGGCCGCCGGGGGAGTGGCCCTGCTCGGGCTGGGCGCGGGGGTGAACGCGCCGCTGGGCGGCCTGCTGCTCGCGTTCGCGGCCGGGCTGTGCTGGGCGGGCTACATCCTGGCCAGCGCCCACCTGGGCACCCTCGTCCCGGGTACGGGCGGACTGGCCGTCGCGCTCGCGGTGGCCGCCGTGCTGGTCCTGCCGTTCGGGGCGGGCGGGGCGTCGGCCGTGCTGAGCCACCCGTCGCTGCTGGTGGGCGCCGCCGCGGTCGCCCTGCTGTCGTCGGTCCTGTCGTACGGGCTGGAGATCAACGCGCTGCGCCGGATGCCCACCCGGGTCTTCGGCATCCTGATGAGCCTCGAACCGGCCGCCGCCGCGGTCGCCGGGCTGGTCGTGCTGCACCAGCGTCTCGGCGTGCGCGAGGTCGCGGCGCTGCTGCTGGTCAGCGTGGCCAGCCTCGGCGTCACGCTGGCCCAGCGCGACCCGCCGGCCCCACCGGCATCACCGGCATCACCGGCATCACCGGCCTGACCGAAAGCCTCATGTCGGCCCGCCGCGCGCCGAACAAAGAGCGTGTCGCTCAGGGTCCGCGCCCCCGCCTACGAGCTTCGTGACCTGCACGGTGCCTCCCGTGCGATCGCGTACCTCGCCCTGGCCGGCGCACCCTACGCCTTCGCGACGGCGTACCTCGACCCGGCCGTCAACCTGCCCACACTGTTCTTCGCCGCCCTCATCAGCGCCGCACTGGCCGGCGTCGGGGTCGTCTGCTGGCGTAACCCGCCGGCCCTCCCGCGGGTGTTCTGGTTCCTCGCCCCCGTCGGGGCCAGCGCGACTGTGGCCGCCCTGAACTTCGCCACCCACGACGCCTCCACCGGATCGCAACTGTTCTACCTCTGGCCCATCCTGTACGCGGCGAACTTCCTCAGCCGCCGGGTGCTCCACTTCAACCTGCTCCTGGTGTTCGCCGGGGAGGCGGCCACGGTGTTCCCGGTCCTCGGCTCGCGGCGGGGCGCCTCGGACTGGGTCGCCATGGTCCTGGCCATGACGATGGCCGCCACCGTGGTGCAGAGCCTGCGGGACCGCGCCGACAGGCTGCGCGACGTCCTGGAGCAGCAGGCCCACGCCGATCACCTCACCGGCCTGGCCAACCGGCGGCACTTCGACGAGGCGCTGGCCGGCGCGGGCGGGTGGGCCGGCCGCACCGGCGGCCCGCTGGCCCTGCTGACCATCGACCTCGACCACTTCAAGACGATCAATGACACGTTCGGCCACGCCGAGGGCGACCGGGTGCTGCGGGCGGTCGCCGACGCGATGCGGGAGGTGGCGGGCGACACCGGCGTCGCGGCCCGGCTGGGCGGCGACGAGTTCGTGCTGCTGCTGCGGGCGGGACCCCACGACGCCATGAAGGTCGCCGGCGCCCTGCGGGCCGCGATCGCCGACCGCCGCGACCTGCCCGGCGGCCCGCCCGGCGTGAGCATCGGCATCGCGGCGCTGCCCGGCGACGCCGGCACGGTGCAGGACCTGGTCGCCGCCTCGGACGCGGCGCTCTACGAGGCGAAGAGCGCCGGCCGCGGCCGGGTGGCCGTGGCCGGCGACCGGCTCAACGTCGACCAGGTGCCTAGCTTCGTTCCGGATCAGCGGCCCTGACCAGGCCGAGGATCTCGCGGCGCAACCGCGGGTACGGGCCCCAGCCGTCCCGCAACACGTGGATGTAGATCGCCTCCAGCGCCACGTCGATCCGCTGCACCAACTCCTGATCGTCGGGCAGCCCCAGCCGTACGGCCCGCGCGAAATGATCGAGCGCCTCCATGTGCCGCCCCTGATCGAAGGCGCTGCGGCCGGCGTTCTCGTGCACGACACTGCGCACCAGCTCGGGCGCCTCGGAGCTGGCGGCCTGCTCGAACAGCCGGTCGGCCTCGGCGTAGTCGCCGCGCAGCCGCAGCACGTGGGCCAGCTCGGCCTGCGCGATGACGGTGGCCTGCACGTCCCCGGCCGACTCGGCATGGGCCAGCGCCAGCCGGCTCGCCGCGGCGGCCATGCCCAGCTCGTCCAGCAGCCGGTAGACCTCGGCCCGTACGCTCAGCAGCCCGGCCCGGGCCACGTTGTCCTGCTCGTCGGCGAGCGGACCGTCCAGCCGCTCCCCGAGCTCCCGCAGCGCGTCCCGGTCGTCGACGACCTCCCGCAGGGTGGCGCCGTCCAGCCGCCACCGGATCGCGGCCAGATCCTCCGGGCCCAGCGGCCGGGGACGGGCGGGCGTGGGCGGCGCGCTGACCGGTTCCGCGGGGGCGGCGCCGGCCTCGTGCGGTGCCGGGGCGGGCGGGTCGCCTTCGTTGTCCCGGGGTGTGGGGTCCGCTGGCGGCTGGTCGGGGGACATCATGGACGCGGCGCCGACGATGCCGTTCATCAGGCCGGTGATGTCGAGGTTCAGCACGATGCCGTCGGCGGTGGGGCCCTCGGTGCCCTGGGCGTCGCTTGGGTGAGGACCGTCCGGCCGGGTGGCGGTTGCCGGTGTGACGCTGTGGTGGCTGGCGGGCCGCTGGCCGTCGGTGGCGCTCGAAGCACTGTCGTTCGACGCTTCCGCGCCCGTCGGGGTGGCGGACGGTTGCGGGTTCACTTCCGGCGGTGCCGACATGGCCCCGGGCGGCTGTGCCTGCGGGGAGGGTTCGCGGGGGACGTCCGGAGAGCCGTGCCGCGGCCCGAAGCCCTCGTTCGCTGAGTGCTGTGCCGCCTCGGCCGGGTTCCCCGTGGAGGCGGTCGCGTTCTGGGTCGGTGCGGACGCGTTCTGTCCCGTCCCGAACCCGTTGTGTCCCGCTCCGGTCAGGTTCTGCTCGACCCCGGTCTGGCTCTGCGCGGTCTGGCTCTGCGCGGTTCCGGTGCCGTTCTGCTGGGCTACGGCCGGGTTCTGTGCCGTTCCGGTGCCGTTCTGCTCGGTCCCGGTCGGGTTCTGTGCCGTTCCGGTGCCGTTCTGCTGGATCCCGGTCCGGTCCTGTCCCGTTCCGGCCGCGGTCTGCGTCGCGGTCGCGGTCGCGGTCTGCGTCGCGTTCGCGGTCGCGGTCTGCGTGGCGTTTGCGGTCGCGGTCTGCGTTGCGTTTGCGTTCGCGGTCTGCGCTGCCGTCGCGGCCGGGTCCTGCGGCGCCGACTGGTCGGCAGCGCCGGCATCCGGCTGAGCCGGAGACCCGTTTCCGGCCCCCGGCTTCGGCTTGGCGCCGAACCAGGTCGGTCCGAGGTCCTGGTCGGCGTACCGGCGCGGCTCCGACGGCCCCGACGTGATCAGGCGGCCGATCGGCGCGGCGTTCGCGGCGGGGTTCGGGCCCGGCCGGGCCGCCGGCGGCACCGGCGAGACCGGCGTGGCGCTGCCCGCCCCCTTGGCCGGCACGAGCCGGGGCGCGCTCTCGGCCGCGCCGGGAGCCGTTGCGACGCCGCCGGCGAGGAAGGCGGCCTCGGCCAGCTCCGCCGCGCGGGCCTGACGGGCCAGTTCCTCGGCCCGGCGTGCCTCTTCGGCCCGGCGTCCTTCCTCGGCCCGGCGTGCCTCGGCCTGCCGGGCTGCTTCGGCCTGGCGGACGGCTTCGGCGTGCTGGTCGGCTTCGCGCTGGCGGGCGGCGATGGCCGCCTGCCGGGCTACTTCGGCCTGGCGGACGGCTTCGGCGTGCTGGTCGGCTTCGCGCTGGCGGGCCGCGATGGCCGCCTGGCGTGCGGCCTCCGCGCGGCGGTCCGCTTCATCCGCCTGGCGTGCGGCCTCGGCACGGCGCGCGGCGTCGGCCTGCCGGGCCGCCTCGGCCTGCCGGGCGGCTGCCTCCGCCTGGTGCGCGGCGATCTCGGCCTGCCGGGCAGCCTCGGCCTGACGTGCCGCTTCCACCTGCCGGGCGATGTCGGCCTGCCGCGCGGCCTCGGCCTGGCGGGCTGCTTCGGCCTGCATTGCCGCCGCATGAGCCCGCCGGGCGGCTTCCGCCTGCCGAGCCGCTTCCGCCTGCTGAGCCGCCTCCGCCTGGCGGGCTGCCTCCGCCTGCCGCGCGGCTTCGGCCAGACGGGCTGCCTCGGCCTGCCGTGCGGCATGGGCCTGACGGGCCGCCGCGGCTTCGCGCGCCGCTTGGGCCTGCTGGGCGGCGTGAGCCTGCCGTGCTGCTTCGGCCTGACGGGCCAGCTCGGCTTGCTGGGCGGCGTGGGCTTGCTGGGCCGCGTGGGATTGCTGGGCGGCATGGGCCGCGTGGGCCTGCTGGGCAGCATGGGCCTGCTGGGCCTGGCGGGCTGCTTCGGCCTCGCGAGCCGCCTGAACCTGGCGAGCCGCTTCGGCCTGGCGAGCAGCCTCCCCCGGGTGCGGGCCGGCGCCCGGACGTTCACCGGCCGCCAGGCGCTCGGCGGCCTGCTGCTCAGCCAACCGCGCAGCCCCGGCCTGGCGCGCCGCGTGTTCGGCCTCGGGCGTGCGCTGGGCGGGCACCTGAACCGACCGGTCACCCGGCGCCTGGACCGACCGATCACCCGGCGCCTGGACCGACCGGTCATCGGGCGCCTGGACCCAGGATTCTCCGGGCGTCTGGACCGACCGGTCACCCGGCACCTGGACCCAGGGGTCTCCGGGCGCCTGAACCCAGTGGTCACCGGCCGCCTGAACCAGCCGGTCCCCGGGCGCCGGCTGCGGGCTCCGGTGCTGCCCGGGTGTCTCGGCGTATGCCGCCGGATCGGCCACACCGGGCCGGCCACCCGCGGCGGGCGACCCGGGCCGCAGCATCCCGATCGTGGGCATCTGCGACTGCGCCGCCGGGGACAACGGACTGATGAGCGGCAGCTCCCCGGACGCCGGGCCGGTGCCGTGGCGGGCGGGAAGGACCTCGCCCTCCAGCGGTGGTCCGGCGGCGGGCATCCCGGTGACCGGCCTGACCTGCGCGGGGATGCTGCTGGCGGGCCGGTCGTAGGCCGCGGGCTGCGGCGCCCCGGCGGCCGGCGCGGTGCGCGACGGTGGGCGCTGCGAGGGGGGCACGGCGGTCGGCGTACCCGTGGACAGGATCATCGCGGTGCGCGGGCCGCCGACGATCGGGGTCTCGGCGGTCGATCCGTCGTCGAAGGACGACCGGCCGCGCGGCGTGCCGGCCGCGGGCGGGGTGGCCGGCCCGGAACGCCGGCCGCGGGGCGGCGCGATGCGGGGATCGGTGTCGTGGAGGCCGCGCTGGTCCGGCGGCGGGGTGAAACGCGGATCAGGCACCGGTACCCCGCGTGGGTCGGTGCCGGCC
>NZ_BOMQ01000059.1 GCF_016862275.1 Actinoplanes nipponensis
CACCGGCGCACCGGGCGGGACGGGCCGGCCGGCCCCGGACTCGGGAGCGCCGGGGGGCGGCGCGAGGCGGGGATCGTGACGCGGCGCCTGGTCGCCCTCGGCCCACGGGGTGAAGGCGGCCGGGGCCTGCGGGCCGGCCGGGCTCTGCGGCGACTCACCGACCGCGGGCCGCCGGATGGGCGCGGGCGCGGACGGCGGAATCGGCGGCGGCGCGGCGGCCGGCATGACGGGCGGCCGGACGCGCGGCCCGGACGGAGTGGCCGGCGGCGCAGCGGCCGCGCGGCGGTCAGGCGGGGGAACCGCACCGGGCCGGGGCCGCCCCGGTACCGGGCCGGGCGCGGCCGGCGATCCGGGCCGTGCCTGGTCGAACGCGGCGGGGTCGACGGGTGCCCGTCCGGGCCCGGCGGGCGAGCCCGGCCGTGCCTGCTCGAACGCGGCGGGATCGACGGGAACCCGCTCGGCCCCGGCGGGCGCGCCGGGACGTGCCCGGTCGAAGGCGGCAGGATCGACAGCGGCCCGTCCGGCGGCCGGCGACACGGGCCGTGCCTGCTCGAACGCCGCGGGATCGGCCGGTGCTCCGGGCCGGGTCTGCTCGAACGCCGCGGGATCGGCCGGTGCTCCGGGCCGGGTCTGGTCGAACGCCGCCGGGCCGGCCGGAGCCCGTCTCGCCCCCGCCGGTACTCCGGGCCGTACCTGGTCGAACGCGGCAGGGTCGACCGGTCCCCATCCCGGGCCGGCCGACGATCCCGGACGCGCCTGGTCGAACGCGGCCGGATCGGCGGGCACATCGCCGGCCGGTGACACGAAGCCGACCCGCGGCCCGCGGGAGGCGCCCCCGGCGGGCCGGACCGGCGTCGCCTGGTCGTGGGCCGGCGGTCCGGCGACGATCCGGCCCTGCTCGAACGCGGCCGGGGCCTGCCCGGCGCCGGGCGCGACCGGGCGGACGGTCTCGGCGGGCGCGGATGCCGCCGGAGTCTTCGGCACGTTCGGCGGCGCGGGGGTGACCACCCGCGGCGTCGCCGGTGGGTCGGCCTTCTTGACCACCCGGGGCACCGCCGGCGGGTCGGCCTTCTTGACCACCTTCGGCGGCGCGGGAGGCTTTGCCTTGCTCAGCACGCGCGGCGCCACCGGGGGCGGCGCCTTGCTCAGCACCCGCGGACCGTCGCCGTCCTCGGCCTTCTCCACGTCCGCGGCGGCAGCCGGGCGGTCGGCCCACGGCTCGGTCCGGCGGTCCGTGTCCGGCGTCGCGGCGGCGGCCGGCTGGTCGGCCCACGGCTCGGCCCGGCGGTCCGTGTCCGGCGTCGCGGCGGCGGCAGCCGGGCGGTCGGCCCACGGCTCGGTCCGGCGGTCCGCCTCCGGCGTCGCGGCGGCGGCGGGCCGGTCGGACCACGGCTGCTTCTCCGGTACGGCCCCAGCAGGCGCGTCCCACCCGGTCCGTGCCGGCCGGCGGCGCTCGAAGGCGGCCGGCCGCTCGTACGGGAGCAGGTCCTCCTCGCGCAGGTCGTCCACCAGCGGGTCGAACTCGGGCGGCGTCACGCGGGCCCGGCCGCTGACCGGCTGCGGAACCTCCCGGCGGCCCCGTCCGCCCGTCGGCGTCTCGTCCCAGTCCTCGACCACGCGGGAGCGGCGCGACGCGTTGTAGCGCTGCTGCTCCTCCCAGTCGCGCTCGTCGAAGTCGCGGTCGTCGTACTCGAGCTCGTCGAAGTCGAGGCTGCGGCGCTGCCAGCCCTCGGCGCCGGGCGGCGACACCGGGGCGGCGTCGAGGTCGGCCGGGGCGAACGCGGGATCGTCGAGCCAGCTGGGCCGCTCGGTGTCGAACGCCTGCTTGATGCGCTTGTCGCGGTTCGGTGACCGCTGGTATCCGTCCTGGCGGCGCTGGCGGCGGCGTTCGGCCAGCTCGTCGACGCCCGGATCGAACGCGGTGACGGGCGGCGCTACCTGGGGCGGGGCCTCGTCGAATTCGTCCTCTTCGACATATCGGGCGCGAATCGGGGGGCGGCGGGTATCGGCGCCCCAGCGGGCCGCGACGGCTTCCGCGTACGGGTCCCGGGCCGTCGCGGTGGTGTCCGCGTACGGTCGTTTCGGGTCGTCGTCGTACTCGGATTCCCAGTACTCGTCGTCCTCGAAACTCATCGGGTCACCCCGGCGCCGCCCGTTGCGGGGCACGACGGTGGCTGCGCTGAGCCGGCCGGCTGCCGCATCCGTCCCCCCGTCCTCGCTGCCGCGCACCCGTCCCCGCGCCCGGTAGCACCTTCCCCGCCGTACGAATAGGAAGGTTAACCACGGATTTGCGGAGAGCGCTACCGCCCGCGGAGGTCCTTCTCCGGGCCCTCGGACGCCCCGGACGTCCGGAGCCTTCCCGGCGCCGCGGCCCACCGGGAGAGTTCCATCGACAGACAGTACGGATGCGGACGCCCAGCGGTTCATTCCCGATGAGCCGGGCACGGAAGGTTTTCGGGAATCGACGGAAAGTCACTGGTGGGGCCGGGGTCGAGACGCATTCATGAATGGGCGCGGCCACGGAATTTAAGCCATTCTTAACGGCCCGCTCAGGTTCATGCCGCGCCCCGGCCTCAGCGCCGTCCGTCCTTGGTGAACGGCGCCACCAGGGCGGGCAGCACCAGCCCGGCCCCGGCCAGGTCGGTCAGCAGCCGGCCGAGCGCCGCCCGGGTGAGGATCTCCAGCTGTTCCGGCTCCCGGTGTGGCACGTCGAGGGCGCGCGCGGCCTCCACCGCCCGCGCGCCGATCGCCGCCTCCACCGCCCACACCCGGTGGGCCAGCATGGCCAGGTGCGCCGAGCGGGTGAGCTCCTCGTGCAGCCGCAGCAGCCGGCGCAGGTCGGCGGCGAGCTGCTCGATCGGCGGCCCGAGCGGTTGCGGCTCGTCGGCCCGGTGGGCGTTCCAGGCGCGGGCCACGGCGGCCCACCAGCGGGGCGAATAGATGACGGCGGCGCCGATCAGGGTCGGCGTGACGGTGATGAGGGCGAGTTTCCCCACGTCGAGCAGGCTCACGGTGCGCTCCTTCAGCCCGCGTGCATGGCTACCCTCCTGACGATCCGCCCGCGCCGCACCAGCGTCAAGCCGGGTTTGTCCGTCGACCGGAGTGGATCTTCGCAGCTCAGCGGGTGCGGCCCCGGGCGACCAGCCGGGTGATCGGCATCGGCGGCGCCGGGATGTCCGGGCCGTCGTAGCCGCGTACCGTGCCGAAGGGCCCGCCGGCCGCGCGGTTCTCCCAGCCCTGCCGGGCCGCCACGATCTCCTCGTGGTCGCGGCCCACGAAGTTCCACCACATCACGATGCGTTCGGTGAACGGCGCGCCGCCCAGCAGCATCAGCCGGGTGTCCGGCCCGGCCTCCAGCCGCAGCTCCGCGCGTCCCTCGCCGAGGTAGAGCAGCGGCCCCGGCTTGACCGGCACGTCCGCCACCGCGGCCGCGCCGTCGACGACCAGCGCCGCGTACTCGAAATCGGGTCGCAGGGGGAGCGTGGCCCGGCAGCCGGCCGCCAGGGTGACCTCCGCGCCCAGCAGCGGGGTGTGGCACCGGGCCGGGGAGGCCGCGCCGGCCAGCTCGCCCATCAGCACCGTCGCGGTGAGGCCGCCGTCGGTGAGCACCGGCAGGTCCGCGTGGTGGGCGAAGGCCGGGGGTACGGCCCGGTCCGCCTCCGGCAGTGCCACCCACAGCTGCACGCCCTGCAGCACGTCGCCGTGCCGGGCCGGCGTCTCCTCGGAGTGCGAGATGCCGCGTCCGGCCGTCATCAGGTTGAGCTGTCCCGGCCGGATCTCCTGCCGGTGGCCGAGGCTGTCGCGGTGCAGGATCTCCCCGGCGACCAGCCAGCTGACCGTCTGCAGCCCGATGTGCGGGTGCGGGCCGACCCGCATCCCGGGCGAGCCGGCCAGCCGGTGCGGCCCGTACGCGTCGAGGAAGCACCACGCCCCGACCATCCGCCGGTGCTTGCTGGGCAGGGTCCGGGTCACCTCGAGCCCGCGCGGGCCGCCCAGCGCGACGGGGGCGCCCTCCAGGAACTCAGGATCGCTCACCCCTGAGAAGCTACCCGCGCCGGGCGCAGCAGTCCCGCGCCCAGCGCCACCAGGGCCAGCGCGAGCGGCGCGCTGACCGGCACGACCAGCAGCGTCGCCGTGTGCCCGGTGAGCAGCCCGCCGAAGCCGACGCTGGAGACGCCGAGCACGCCCAGGGTGCACAGCGCCGCGCCGGTGGCGGCCCGCGCGGCCGAGCCGGGGGCGATCACGGTGGGCCGGGGCGTGTCGAAGCGCCGGAACGTGACCACGAGCCCGGCGGTGACCAGCGCGGCCGCCCCCAGCCAGAGCGGCCGGGTGGCCCACCAGCCGGCCGATCCCGGCGCCCCGGGCGACCAGCCGCCGAACGCCACCAGGACGGCGAACGCCGCGGTCAGGTGCCACAGGAACGCCGTCATCGCCAGGCCGTTCGCCGCGACGACGGCCCGCCACACCCGGGCCCGGCCCAGCAGCCGGGTGGCCGGGCCGCGCAGCGCCAGCACCAGCCCGGTCAGCCACACCGCGTGCGCCGCCAGCGCCACCGTCGGCGGGGACATGTTGGACATCGCCTCGCCGGGCACGCCGACCATCGACACCGGGTACGGCCCCACGGTGGTGAGCAGCAGCACCGCGCCCAGGCCGGCGCCGGCCAGCAGCAGGGCCAGCCGCCGGCCGCCGCGCTGCAGCGTCCCGTCGGCGTAGAAGAAGCCGAGCTGGTGCACCCCGGCCCACACCACCAGCAGGTTGAGCGCGGCGATCCGCGGGTGCCCGGCGAAGCGCAGCACGTCCACGCCGGCCGCCACGGCCAGCAGCACGATCGGCACCCGCGCGCCGAAGCGCCGGTGCAGCCGCTCCATCACCGGCGCCAGCGCGACGAGTCCGAGGTAGACCGCGAGGAACCACAGCGGCTGCACCGCCGTCCGCAGCGCCGTCCGGACCAGGCCGTCGTCCTGGCCGGACAGCGCCGCCCCCAGCGCCAGGGCCAGCCACACCGCCAGGAAGACCGCGGTGGGCCGCAGCAGCCGGGCCGTGCGGGACCGGGCGAAGTCGGCGTAGCCGCCGCCGCGGCGCCGGATCGAGGCCAGCGCGGTCGCGTGCGCGAACCCGCCGACCAGGAAGAACACCGGCATGACCTGCAGCAGCCAGGTCGCCGGGCGCAGCTGCGGCGCCAGGGCCAGCACGTTGGTGACGCGGAGGCCGCCGCCCGTGCCGGTCACCGGCACGGCCATCAGCCAGTGCCCGGCGATCACGACGCCGAGCGAGGCGACCCGCAGCAGGTCGACGTAGCGGTCCCGGTCGGGGGGTGTGGTCGCCGCCAGGGCGGCCGCGGAGCCGGGCGCGGTGGTGGAGGAGGTCATGGCGATCACCCTGCCGGGCGACCGGCCGGCCCGGATGGGCGCGCGTACTCAGAACGCGCCGGGTACGGGCGCTGACATCGCGCGCCGCCGGCAGTACGGTGGCCGCTGCCCCGCGGACAAGGAAGGGATCGCCGTGCGCCGCATCCTCGCTGCCCTGCTCGCCGCCACCTTGGCCGGCTGCACCGCCGACCGGGTCGAGCCCGCCGCCGGCCCGTCCGGCGCCGCGCCGAGTGCCGCGCCGAGCGCCCGGGCCGCCTCGCCGCCGCCACCGGCGCAGCTGCCCCAGGGCGGCACCAGGATCTTCCCGGCCTACCGGGTCGTCGCCTACTACGGGACCGCCGGCAACAGCGTGCTCGGCGTGCTGGGCGAGGACAGCCCGGACAGGATGCTGCGCAAGCTGCGGTCGGCCGCGAAGCCGTTCGGCGGCGGCCGCAAGGTGCAGGTCGCGTACGAGCTGATCGCCAGCGTCGCGCAGGCCGGCCCCGGCGCCGACGGCGACTACAGCCGGATGATCCCGTTCAGCCGCATCCAGCAGTACGTGGACCACGCCCGCCGGAACAAGGCCCTGGTCGTGCTCGATCTGCAGCCGGGCCGGGGCGACTTCCTGCCCCAGGCCCGCCGGCTGGAGCGTTTCCTGGTGCAGCCGCACGTGGGTCTCGCGCTGGACCCGGAGTGGCGGATGCCGGCCGGCAAGGTGCCCGGCCGGACCATCGGCCGGGTCGGCGCCGCCGAGGTCAACCGGGTCTCGGCGTACCTGTCCGGGCTGGTCGGCGCGCACCGGCTGCCGGAGAAGCTGTTCGTGGTGCACCAGTTCCGCGCGTCCATGCTGCCCGACATCGCCGCGATCAGTAAGCGTCCGGGGCTGGCGCTGGTGCAGCACGTCGACGGCTTCGGCACCCGCGCGGAGAAGGACGCCACGTGGGACAGGTTGCGCCGGCCGGGGCAGTTCCACCTCGGCTACAAGCTCTTCTACGACGAGGACGTCAAGCGCTACGGTGCGGCCGAGGTGCTGCGGTTCAGGCCCGTTCCGGAACTCGTGAGCTTCCAGTAGCGCCCAGGCTGGCCGAGCCGAGCACCCGGGTGATCGTCACCTCGATGACCACCCGCTGCGGGTTCGGCCGGGGCTGGCGGTACCGCTCGGCGTAGCGGCGTTCGGCCTCGGCCACCGACTCGGGGTCGTCGCGGACCACCGCCCGGCCCTCGATCGTGCTCCACCGCGGGCCGTCGACCTGGCAGATGGCCACCCGGTCGCCGCCGGCGCGGACCTGGCGGACCTTGGCCGAGCCGCCGGACGCGATGACCCGCAGCAGCCCGGCCGCCGGGTCGACGGTGGCGCCCACCGGCACGACGTGCGGCGAGCCGTCCCGGCGCAGGGTGGTCAGCGTGCAGAGGTGCCGCTCGGTCCAGAACTGCAGGACCGCGGGCGAGGACAGGGACAACGTTCCGCTCATGCTGGCTCCGCCGGTAGGTGACCCTGGCGCACGGCGGCGACCAGGCATTGGTGGTCGCTCTCGACCTGGTCGGCGTACGCGCGGGCGAACCTGCTCAGCATCTCGTCGAGCTTGTCGCTGCCGCCGATGTACCCCGCGATCATGGAGGCCCCGCTGGTCCGGGCGTGGCTCTTGGCCAGCAGGTACCCGCAGATCCCGGCGTAGTCGGCCAGCGCGCCGGCGTTGATGTCCTCGACCAGGATCGCGCCCTTCATGTCGCGGAACTGGCGCACGTAGAACTGCTGCCGTCCCACGGTGGTCCAGCCCAGCAGCGGATCGCTGACCGTCTGCAGCGCCTGCTGGTACTCCACGACGCGCTGACCCTGGTGCCGGTGCCAGGCGACCGAGCCGTGCTGGTGCCGGGCGACGACCGACCGGCGGGCCTGCTTGAGCTGGAGGAACACCACGTCGTCGGGGCTGCTGCCCTCGCACAGCGCGACGTACGCGCGCAGCCCGACCGAGCCCACCCCGACGACCTTGTGCGCGATGTCGACGATCCGGTAGCCGGCCAGGATGCGCGCCCAGTGCGGCGGCAGCGTGTTGAGGTAGCCGTCCAGCGCCGCGGCCAGGTGGTCGAGCTCCCGGTCGCTGGGCCGGGTGATCAGCGGCGGCTCCTGCACCAGCCGTACGGTGCCGTCGCGGTGCTCGGTGAAGCGGGGCAGCGCGCGGTCGCTGGTGCGGCGGCGGGCGCGGCGGGCGGCTCGCTCGATCTCGTCCCGGAAGCCGGGCCTGGTGGCCGCCTTGCGCAGGTCGTCCACGTCCAGGGCGGCGAACGAGCGGGCCAGCAGCGGCTGCTCGGCGAGGTGGCCGATCTGCTCGCGGTACTCCTCGACGCAGTGCCGTACCGCGTCGGCGCAGGCGTGCTCGCGGAAGCCATTCTGCCGCCCGGCGACCCAGACGCTGGTCACCAGCCGGCGCAGGTCCCACTCCCAGGCGCCCGGGTGGGCCTCGTCGAAGTCGTTGAGATCGAAGACCAGTTCCCGCTCGGGGGAGGCGTAGAAGCCGAAGTTGCCGAGGTGGGCGTCGCCGCAGATGACCGGGGTGATGCCGGTGTGCGGCAGGTCGGCGAAGTCGTCGGCCATGATGTTGGCCGAGCCGCGCAGGAACGCGTACGGCGAGGCGATCATCCGGCCCACCCGGACCGGGATGAGCCAGGGGACCCGGCCCTCGTGCGCCTCGACGATCTGCTGGACCGGGTCGGCGCGGTCCGGCCGGGGCGTCCAGTGCGCCAGATCGGAGCGCGGCGACCGCTCGCGCAGGGAACGGCCGAGTTCGTAGCGCTCGGCCCGGGGCGGGGCCGGCGCGCGCAGCGAGGCGAAGCCGTGGTCGTGGCCGGTGTCGAGCACGACGTGGCCGTTCGGCGGCGGGGAAACCGGTGCTGCGTCCATCACCGCCGAGCGTACGGGTCGGCCCCCGCCGGGGCGCACAGGCCTGTTGACGAGGATCTTGTTATCGCTAACAATGGCGGGCGGGCCCACACTCCGGGATACCGGCCATCTTCTTCGATTGATCGGGACGAGGTGTGGCGATGGACGGGCAAGCGACGCGCAGCCCCGCCATGACCGACGTCGCCCGGCTCGCCGGGGTGTCGCACCAGACCGTCTCCCGGGTGCTCAACGACCACCCGAACGTGCGCGAGCAGACCCGGCTGCGGGTCCGCGCGGCCATCGCCGAGCTGGGCTACCGGCCCAACCGGGCGGCCCGGGCCCTGGTCACCGGCCGCTCCCAGCTGATCGGGATCGTGGCGCAGAACAGCACGCTGTACGGACCGGCCTCGCTGCTGGCGGCGTTCGAGCAGGCCGCCGCCGAGGCCGGCTTCGCGGTCAGCGTGGGCAGCGTGGGGCGCCTCGACCGGGAGTCGATCGCGGGCGCCGTCGAACGGCACCTGGACCAGCGGGTGGCCGGGCTGGTGGTGATCGCGCCGGTGAAGTCGGCCGACGACGCCCTCGAGGGCATGCCGGCCGGGGTGCCGCTGGTGACCATCGACGGCGATCCGGAGCGCTCGCACACGCTGGTGACCGTGGATCAGGCCGCCGGGGCGCGGGCGGCCACCCGGCACCTGCTGGCCGCCGGCCACCGTACGGTGTGGCACATCTCCGGCCCGCCGGACTGGTACGACGCCGCCTGGCGCATCGAGGGCTGGCTGGCCGCCCTGCGGGAGGCCGGCGCCGAGGTGCCGCCGTTGGTGAACGCGGACTGGTCGGCCGCCTCGGGTTACGACGCCGGCCGGATGCTGGCCCGGATGCCCGAGGTCACCGCCGTCTTCGCCGCCAACGACCATCAGGCGCTCGGCCTGTTGCGCGCGTTCAGCGAGCACGGCCGCCGGGTGCCGCAGGACGTGAGCGTGGTCGGCTTCGACGACGTGCCGGAGGCGGCGTTCTTCATTCCGCCGCTGACCACCGTGCGGCCGTCCTTCAGCGCGGTCGCCCGGGCCGGCCTGGATCTGCTGCTGGCCCAGATCACCGACCCCGGCACCCCGCCCAACCGCGTGGTCATCGCTCCGGTGCTGGTGGAGCGGGCCAGCGTGGCCCCGCCCGGCTGAGAAAGTCACCGGCCTGCGCAAACGGTTTCGCCTAGGTTGCCGCGTTGTAACCGCGAACCCGTTGACATCGGAAATGTTAGCGCTCACACTCGATCCCACGCCGCCCGTCGTGTGGTCTCTGACACGCCGGCGTCCCAGCCGGATCCCCCTTCCCGGAGGTACCCACTCATGCCCGTCGCTCCGTCCGAGACCTACGTGATCGGCGTCGACTTCGGCACCCTCTCCGGCCGGGCCGTGGTCGTGCGGGTATCCGACGGCGCCGAGCTCGGCTCCGCCGTCCACGAGTACCCGCACGCCGTGCTCACCGAGGCCCTGCCCGACGGCACGCCGCTGGGTCACGACTGGGCCCTGCAGGTGCCCGCCGACTACGTCGAGGTGCTCCAGCGGGCCGTGCCCGCCGCCGTGCGCGCCGCCGGCATCGACCCCGCGCGGGTCATCGGCGTCGGCACCGACTTCACCGCCTGCACGATGGTGCCGGCGCTGGCCGACGGCACGCCGCTGAACGAGGTCGAGGGCCTGGCGGGCCGGCCGCACGCGTACGTCAAGCTCTGGAAGCACCACGCCGCCCAGCCGCACGCCGACCGGATCAACCAGCTCGCGGCCAAGCGCGGCGAGTCCTGGCTGCCGCGCTACGGCGGCCTGATCTCCTCGGAGTGGGAGTTCGCCAAGGCGCTGCAGCTGCTCGAGGAGGACCCCGAGCTGTACGCGCGGATGGACCGCTGGGTCGAGGCCGCCGACTGGATCATCTGGCAGCTCACCGGCACCTACGTCCGCAACGCCTGCACCGCCGGCTACAAGGGCATCCGCCAGGACGGGCACTACCCGGCGCGGGAGTTCCTCGCCGAGCTCAACCCCGCCTTCGCGGACTTCGTCGCGGAGAAGCTGGACCAGCCCATCGGCCGGCTCGGCGCGGCCGCCGGCACGCTCAGCGCCGCGGCCGCCGGCTGGACCGGGCTGCCCGAGGGCATCGCGGTCGCCGTGGGCAACGTCGACGCGCACGTCACCTCGGCCGCCGCCCAGGCCCTGGAGCCCGGCCAGATGGTCGCCATCATGGGCACCTCGACCTGCCACGTGATGAACGGCGCCGAGGTCGCCGAGGTCCCCGGCATGTGTGGCGTGGTCGACGGCGGCATCGTCGAGGGGCTGTACGGCTACGAGGCCGGGCAGAGCGGCGTCGGCGACATCTTCGCCCACTACCTGCGTGACCTCGCCCCCGAGTACACCCACGAGCGCCTCACCGAGCTGGCCGGGCGGCAGCGGCCGGGCCAGCACGGGCTGATCGCGCTCGACTGGCACAGCGGCAACCGGTCCGTGCTGGTCGACCACGAGCTGTCCGGCCTGCTGGTCGGCGAGACGCTGGCCACCCGCCCCGAGGACGTCTACCGGGCGCTGATCGAGGCCACCGCGTTCGGCACCCGCACCATCGTGGAGACGTTCCAGGCCGCCGGCGTGCCGGTGCGCGAGTTCGTCGCCGCCGGCGGGCTCGTCAAGAACCCGCTGCTCATGCAGATCTACGCGGACGTGCTGCGGATGCCGCTGTCGGTGATCGGCTCCGACCAGGGCCCGGCGCTGGGCTCGGCGATCCACGCGGCCGCCGCCGCGGGCGCGTACCCGGACGTCCGGTCGGCCGCGGCCGCGATGGGCCGCAAGCAGATCGCGGTGTACGAGCCGGACCCGGCCGCCGCCGACGTCTACGACGAGCTGTTCGCCGAGTACACCAAGCTGCACGACTACTTCGGCCGCGGCGCCAACAAGGTCATGCGCAACCTGCGGGCCCTGCAGCGGCGGGTGGCCGCCGGAACGACCATCACCGCCTACGGACAGGAGTCCACCCGATGAAGCCGCAGATCTGGTTCCTCACCGGCAGCCAGCACCTCTACGGGCCCGAGACCCTGGACCAGGTCGCGTCCCAGTCCCAGCAGATCCAGCAGCTGCTCACCTCGTCCGGCGGGATCTCCGCCGAGATCGTCAGCAAGCCGGTGCTCACCGACAGCGCGGCGATCCGCGCGGTGATGCTCGCGGCCAACGCCGACCCGGCCTGTCTGGGCGTGGTCGCCTGGATGCACACGTTCTCCCCGGCCAAGATGTGGATCACCGGGCTGGACGCGCTGCGCAAGCCGCTGCTGCACCTGCACACCCAGCTCAACCAGGCGCTGCCGTGGGCGTCCATCGACATGGACTTCATGAACCTGAACCAGGCCGCGCACGGCGACCGGGAGTTCGGCTACATCCAGACCCGGATCGGGGTGGCCCGCAAGACCGTCGCCGGGCACGCGGCCGACCCGTCGGTGGTCGCCCGGATCGACGGCTGGGTCCGGGCCGCGGCCGGGGTGCAGCGCCTTCGGACGCTGCGCCTGGCCCGCTTCGGCGACAACATGCGCGACGTGGCGGTCACCGAGGGCGACAAGGTCGAGGCCGAGCTGCGCTTCGGCGTCTCGGTCAACACGTACGGGGTGAACGACCTGGTGGCGGTCGTCGACGCCGTCGCCGACAGCGAGGTCGACGCGCTGGCGGCCGAGTACGCGGACGCGTACACCCTGGACCCGCAGCTGGCCCGCGGCGGCGACCGGCACGAGTCGCTGCGCTACGCCGCGCGGATCGAGGCCGGCCTGCGCCGGTTCCTCACCGACGGCGGCTTCGGCGCGTTCACCACCAACTTCGAGGACCTCGGCGGCCTGCGCCAGCTCCCCGGCCTGGCCGTGCAGCGGCTGATGGCCGACGGCTACGGCTTCGGCGGCGAGGGCGACTGGAAGACCTCGGCGCTGCTCGCGGCGGTCAAGGCCATGGGCACGGGCACCGGCCGGGGCACCTCGTTCATGGAGGACTACACCTACCACTTCGGCCCGGGCGAGCAGAAGATCCTCGGCGCGCACATGCTGGAGGTCTGCCCGAGCATCGCCGCCGACCGGCCGTCCTGCGAGATCCACCCGCTGGGCATCGGCGGCCGCGAGGACCCCGTACGCCTGGTCTTCGACGCCGCCCCGGGCCCCGGCGTGGTGATCGGCCTGGCCGACCTGGGGGACCGGTTCCGGCTGGTCGCCAACACCATCGAGGTCACCGCGCCGGACGAGCCGCTGCCGAAGCTGCCGGTGGCCCGCGCGGTCTGGAAGCCGGCCCCGTCGCTGGCCACCTCGGCCGAGTCCTGGCTGACCGCCGGCGGACCGCACCACACCGTGCTCACCCAGGCCGTCGGGGCCGAGCCGCTGCGCGACTTCGCCACCATGCTCGACACTGAACTGCTGCTCATCGACGAGAAGACGACGACGTACGACTTCGCCGACCGGGTGCGCTGGAACCAGGCCTACTACCGACAGTTCGCGCGGTGACACGCGTATCGCCTCAGTAACAAGACTGTCTAGAAATGTTTACTTCTGATCGTACGTGCGGGAAAGTTGCCCCCGTCGTGCGACTTTGGGGACCCACCATCGCAAGGAGAGAACGATGAAGTTGACCCGACTCGCGTCCGTGGCCACGGCCATGACGCTGACGGTGGCGCTGGCCGCCTGTGGTTCGAGTGAGAAGACGGTGGACCAGCAGGCCTCCGGCGCCGCCGACGCGAGCGGCGCGCTGATCGGCGTGACCATGCCGACGCGTTCCTCCGAGCGGTGGATCGGCGACGGCGACAACCTGAAGAAGCAGCTCGAGGCCAAGGGCTACAAGGTCGACCTGCAGTACGCCGAGGACGACATCCCGACCCAGGTGAACCAGCTCGACAACCAGATCACCCGGGGCGCCAAGCTGCTGATCATCGCGTCGATCGACGGCACGGCGATCACCACGCAGCTGCAGAGCGCCAAGGAGAACAACATCCCGGTCATCGCCTACGACCGGCTCATCCGCAACAGCCCGAACGTGGACTACTACGCCACGTTCGACAACTTCAAGGTCGGCGTCCAGCAGGCCACCTCGCTGCTGGTCGGCCTGAAGCTGCTCAAGGAGGACGGCTCCAAGGGCGACGCCAAGGGCCCGTTCAACATCGAGCTGTTCGCCGGCTCCCCGGACGACAACAACGCCACGTTCTTCTTCAACGGCGCGATGTCGATCCTGAAGCCGTACATCGACAACAAGACCCTGGTGGTCAAGAGCGGCCAGACCGACTTCAAGACCGTCGCCATCCTGCGGTGGAAGCCGGCCGTCGCCCAGGACCGCATGGAGAACCTGCTGACCTCGACCTACAAGGGCGGCACCAAGGTCGACGGCGTGCTGTCGCCGTACGACGGCCTGAGCATCGGCATCCTCTCCGCGCTCAAGAGCAACGGCTACGGCACCGCCGGCCAGCCGTACCCGGTCGTCACCGGCCAGGACGCCGAGGTCGCCTCGGTCAAGTCGATCATCGCCGGTGAGCAGTTCGCCACCATCTACAAGGACACCCGCAAGCTGGCGGACACCACCGTGCAGATGGCCGATGCTGTTCTCAAGGGCCAGAAGCCCACGACGAACAACGACAAGGACTACGACAACGGCGTGAAGGTCGTCCCGGCCCAGCTGCTGGACTCGGTGATCGTCTACAAGAGCAACTACAAGAAGGAGCTCGTCGACTCGGGCTACTACACCGAGGCGGACCTCAAGTAATCCGGTCCGGTGCCCGCCGCCGCGACCGGCGGCGGGCGCCGGCTCCGTCTCGCGTGCCGACCCTGGGGAGTTCCATGAGCGACACCATCCTGCGGATGCAGGACATCACCAAGACGTTTCCCGGGGTCAAGGCGCTCCAGGACGTCAACCTGTCCGTACGCCGCGGCGAGATCCACGCCATCTGCGGCGAGAACGGCGCCGGCAAGTCCACGCTGATGAAGGTGCTGTCCGGGGTCTACCCGCACGGCTCCTACGACGGCGAGATCACCTTCGAGGGCGAGGAGTGCCGGTTCTCCGGCATCCGCGACAGCGAGCACCGCGGCATCGTGATCATCCACCAGGAGCTGGCGCTGGCGCCGCAGCTCTCCATCGCCGAGAACATCTTCCTCGGCAACGAGCAGGCCACCCGCGGCCTGATCGACTGGAACCGCACCAACCACGCCGCGGCCCAGCTGCTCGAACGGGTCGGGCTCCGGGAGAACCCGGTTACCCCGATCCTCGAGCTGGGCGTGGGCAAGCAGCAGCTGGTCGAGATCGCCAAGGCGCTGTCCAAGCAGGTCCGGCTGCTCATCCTCGACGAGCCCACCGCGGCGCTCAACGACGAGGACTCGGCGCACCTGCTCGGCCTGCTGCGCGGCCTGCGGGACCAGGGCATCACCTGTGTGATCATCTCGCACAAGCTGAACGAGGTCATGGCGATCGCCGACCGGGTGACCATCCTGCGCGACGGCCGCACGATCTCGACCCTCGACCTGGCGACCGACCAGGTCACCGAAGACAAGATCATCTCCGGCATGGTCGGCCGGGACCTCGACCACCGCTACCCGCCGCACGAGTCGCAGGTGGGCTCCGAGGTGCTGCGGATCGAGGACTGGACGGTGCACAGCCCCACCCAGCACGGCCGGGTGGTGGTCAGCAACGCCAACCTGACCCTGCGCCGCGGCGAGATCGTCGGGCTGGCCGGGCTGATGGGCGCCGGGCGTACCGAGCTGGCGATGAGCGTGTTCGGCCGCTCGTACGGCACCGGGATCTCCGGGCGGATCATCAAGGACGGCAAGGAGATCCACCTGCGCTCGGTGCGCGACGCCATCGACCACGGCATCGCGTACGCCACCGAGGACCGCAAGCGGTACGGCCTGAACCTCATCGAGGACATCAAGCGCAACATCTCCGCGGCCGCCCTGGGCAAGCTGGCCAAGCGGGGTTGGGTGGACGAGAACGAGGAGTTCAAGACCGCCGGGGCCTTCCGCCAGAGCATGAACATCAAGGCGCCGAGCGTGCTGAGCGTCACCGGCAAGCTCTCCGGCGGCAACCAGCAGAAGGTCGTGCTGTCCAAGTGGATCTTCACGAACCCGGACGTGCTGATCCTCGACGAGCCCACCCGCGGCATCGACGTCGGCGCCAAGTACGAGATCTACACGATCATCAACCGGCTCGCCGACGAGGGCAAGGCGGTGCTGGTCATCTCCTCCGAGCTGCCCGAGCTGCTCGGCATCTGCGACCGGATCTACACGCTCTCGGCCGGCCGGATCACCGGTGAGATGCCCCGCGCCGAGGCCACCCAGGAAGCCCTGATGACGCTGATGACCAAGGGAACGGAGTAACCGCGATGTCTGTCGCACCCACCAACGCCGACCTCGCGGTGGCCGAGACGCCGGCCGCGCCGGGCGGGCCGACCACGGATTCGCCCCGCCGGTACAACCTGAACCTGCGCCAGAGCGGCATCTACATCGCGTTCGCGCTGATCGTCGTGCTGTTCGCCGTGCTCACCGGCGGCGACCTGCTGCAGCCGCAGAACATCAGCAACATCATCGTGCAGAACTCGTACATCCTGATCCTGGCCATCGGCATGATCCTGATCATCATCGCCGGGCACATCGACCTGTCCGCCGGCTCGGTGGTCGCGGTCTGCGGCGCGGTCGCCGCCGTGCTGATGGTCGAGCACAACGTGCCGTGGCCGCTCGCGCTGCTGATCACGCTCGTGGTCGGCGGTCTCATCGGCGCGTGGCAGGGCTACTGGGTGGCGTACTTCGGCATCCCGGCCTTCATCGTCACGCTGGCCGGCATGCTGCTGTTCCGGGCCCTGACGCTGACCATCCTGGGCAACCGGGGCATCGGCCCGTTCCCGGACGAGGTGCGCACGCTGGCCAACGGCTTCACCGAGGGCTACCTGGGCAACATCGGCCTCGGCGCGCTCGGTGGCGCGGACCTGTTCAGCATCCTGGTCGGCGTGGTCGCGGTGGTCGGCATCGTGTTCACCCAGTGGCGTACCCGCTCGGCCCGGCAGCAGTACGGTCAGGCCGTCGACCCGATGCCGCTGTTCATCGGCCGCATCGCGGTGGCCTCGTTCCTGGTCATCGCGGTCGTCGTGCAGCTGGCCCGGTTCAAGAACCTGCCCTGGGTGCTGGTGCTGCTGGCGTTCCTGGTGCTGGCGTACTCGCTGCTGACCAACCGGGCGGTCTTCGGCCGGCAGATCTACGCGGTCGGCGGCAACCTGCAGGCCGCGACGCTGTCCGGCGTCAAGGTCAAGTCGGTCATCTTCTGGATCTTCGTGAACATGGGCGTGCTGGCCGCGCTGGCCGGCGTGATTTTCGCCGGCCGGCTCAACCAGGCCAACCCCACGGCGGGCAACCAGTTCGAGCTGGACGCGATCGCGGCGGCCTTCATCGGCGGCGCGGCGGTCCAGGGTGGTGTCGGCAAGGTCGTCGGCGCCATCACCGGTGGCCTGATCATGGGTGTCATCAACAACGGCATGTCGCTGATCGGTGCCCAGAGCGAAACGGTGATGCTGGTCAAGGGCGCAGTCCTGCTGGCCGCGGTCGCCTTCGACGTCTGGAGCAAGCGCCGCGCCGGCGCCTCCCGCTGAGGGAGGAACCGGGCGACGGGTGATAGGGGAGAGACGGCGGCGGCCCTTGGGGGGACCGCCGCCGTCTCGCATGTCGAGCCAACGCAACACCCACGCAGCCGCGGTCTGGATGTCCTGCCCGCCGTCTGGCACAGTTCCCGCGCGCCGGTCGGCGCGCGGGAACGACGAGGGAGGGCGAGGGCGTGGAAGAAGGACCCCTGGTGCGTCGCCGCCGGCTGGGCGGCGAACTCAAACGGTGCCGCGAGGCGGCCGGCCTGACCCAGGAGGCCGTGTCCCGGCACTTCGAGTGGCACGCCGCGAAGGTGACCCGGATCGAGACCGCACGCGTCGCGGTGACCCCCCGCGACGTGCGGGACCTGCTGACCTTCTACGGCGTGCGGGATCCGGCCTACCGCGCGTCGTTGACCGAGCTGGCCGGCCGGGGCCGCGACCGGGCGTGGTGGTCGGAGTACCGCGACGTCATGCGGTCGAACTTCATCGGCCTGGAGGCCGAGGCGACCGGAATGCTCTGCTGGGAGCCGGTCGTGGTGCCGGGGCTGCTGCAGACGGAGTCCTACATGCGGGCGGTCATCCGCGCCACGCTGCCGTCCGAGCCGCGGGAGGCCCTCGAGCGACGCATCGCGCTGCGGCTCCGCCGGCAGGCCCGGCTGACCGGGCACCAGCCGCTCGGACTCAGGACCATCATCGACGAGTCGGTCCTGCACCGCGTCGTCGAGGACGACGACACGACGGCCGGCCAGCTGGTGCGGCTCCGCGACGCCGCCGCGCTGCCCAACGTCACGGTGCGGATCCTGCCGTCCGCGGCCGGCCTGCATCAGCTCATGCCCGGCGCGGCCACGATCCTGGAGTACGCCGGCCCCCAGGCCCGCGACATCCTGTATCTGGAGAGCTTCACCGACACCTGCGTGGACCGGCCGGCGGTGGTCGCCCGCTTCCGGGCGGCGTTCGACGAGCTGAGCGGGCGGGCCCTCGACGAGCGCCGGTCCGTCGACCTGATCGACAACCTGATCAAGGGCTGAGCGGCCGGTCGCCGCTCGGGTCCCCGCGACGCCCGGGTCAGGAGGTGCGGGCCGCCGCCAGGCCGAAGGCGCCCGGGGTCACGTCCGGGAAGACCTCGGCCAGCGAGCCGAAACCGCACCGCTTCTGCAGCACCTCGCCGATCACCGCGCGGTAGTCGGTCGTGGCCGCCAGGTCGCCGCCCACCAGCGCGCCCGCGGCCAGGCCGGGCCAGGTGCCGTACACCGTGCCGCCCCGGACCCCGCCGCCCATCAGCAGCATCGCGTTGCCGTGGCCGTGGTCGGCGCCGCGGGAGGCGTTCTCCGCCACCCGGCGGCCGAATTCGCTCACCGTCACCAGGGTCACCGACGCCATGCCGGCCGGGCCCAGGTCGGCCGCGAACGCCGCCAGCGCCGTCGAGGTCTCGAACAGGTTGTCGTACATGCGCTGGCCCTTGACCGCCGTGCCCAGGCCCTCGTGCATGTCCCAGTCGCCGCAGTCGACCGCCGCCGCGGCCAGGCCGGCCTTCGCCTTGATCAGCCGGGCCACGTCCTTGAGCGCGTTGCCCAGCGGCGTGGCCGGGTACGCGGCCCCGTTCGCCGGCGTGTACGCGGTGGCCCGGATCGAGGCGGTCGCCGTCAGCGCCGCGTCCGCGGCCAGGGCGGGGCCGGCCAGCGGGGCGGGCGCGGTCGCGTACATCCGGCGCAGCGAGGCGGCCATCGGGCGGTTGGCGCTCTCGCCGGCCAGCGTGAAGCTGTCGACCGAGGCCATCGAGACGTCGGAGAAGGCGCCGCCGAACAGCCGGGCGGGCATCGCGTTGCCCATGGCGACCGCGGCCAGCGGGCCGGTCGCGCCGGACAGCCCGAGCATCCGGTCCAGCCAGCCGCTGCGCAGCGAGGTGCCGGCCGCGGCGCGTTCCATCTCCTCCATGGCGGCGAAGTGCGAGCGGGTCGGGTTCGGCTGGCCGACCGCGTGCACCGCGGCCAGGCTGCCGTTCTTCCACATCGGCAGCAGCGGGGCCAGGCCCGGGTGCAGGCCGAACATGCTGTTGCCGCCGATCGCCTGGCTCTTCGGCAGGGCGATGGCCGGGCGCGCCCGGTAGTAGTCGGGGTCGCCGATCGGCGCGATCGCGGAGAGCCCGTCGAAGCCGCCGCGCAGGGACAGCACGACCAGGGTGTCACCGGTGTAGCCCTCGGCGGCGTAGGCCAGGCGGGTGGACAGGCCCTCGCCGGCCAGGCCGGCGAACGCGCCCGCGGCGCCGGCGGCCAGGCCGCGGCCCAGCACGCCCCGGCGGGTGAGCAGCTTGTTCTCGTCGCAGCAGGCCTGTGTGGCGGTCATGGTGGTCACCTCAGCTGGAAGGAGGGCGAGTCGAGGACGAGGGCGATCAGGTACGGCAGGCTCCCGGCGACCGACTCCTTGCTGGTCAGAGAACTCGTCGGCAGCTTCCCGGCGACGCTTAGCACGGCGGCCACGTGATCGGCCGGCAGCGCGACGCCGACCAGCCGCCGGGCCAGGGCGTCCACCAGCGCGCCGTACGTCGGCGGCAGCACCGGCACGAGGGCCGTGAGCAGATCCGCGGGACGGGTGAGCTGCCTGGGGTACCAGCCGGCCGCGAGGTTCAGGTGGCTGTTGCAGCGCATGAGGAACGCCGACGGCGACGCCCAGGCGGCCGCGACGTCCGGGAAGCCGTTCGGCGGGCTCCAGCGGAACGGCGCGTTCCCGGCGTTGACCAGGTTGTTGTAGAGCGCGTCGAGCGCCTTGACGCCGGCGGTCTCCGGGCCCAGGCCCAGGGTGCGGACCGTGGCCGCGAGGTCCTCGAACGGCGTGCGGACCTTCTGCCCGACCGACGCCGCGAACTCCGGCGAGGTGAACAGCGCCCGCAGCACCGGCCCGATCGCCGTGTCGTTGTCCAGGTACACCTGGGCCAGCTTGGCCACCAGCGGCGCCGGGGCCTCGTCGGCCACGAAGCGCAGGCACAGCTTGGTGGCCAGCCGCCGCGCCGTGGCCGGGTGCCGAGCCAGGTGGTCGACGAAGGCCAGCGCGGCCGCCTCGCCACCCTCGGCGGTGGCGTTGGCGTGGCTGAACCCGAGGATCGTGACGGCGCCGGTGGCGTGCTTGGCCGGCGCGTACGTGTAGGCGCCGGTGCTCGCCACGGTCAGGCCGGTGAGCAGCTTCGCGGCGGACTGCACGTCGGCCTCGGTGTAGATCATGCCGACGGTGTGCAGCTCCATGAGCTCGCGGGCGTAGTTCTCGTTCGGCCGGACCTTGGTCGACGACCGGTTGTCCAGGTACGTCAGCATCGCCGGGTGCCGGGCCGAGGCCTTGAGCATGTCGGCGAAGCGGCCGAAGGTGAACTTGCGGGTCACCGACCTGTCGTAGTCGGCGCGGCTGTCCCAGACGCCGCTGGACGGCGCCGCGATGTGCAGGTGGTTGGCCCAGAAGGCGGCGGTGGTCTCGAAGAGCTGCCGGTTGCTCCAGACGGCCCGGGCCACCGTGGCCCGGCCGAGCTGGCCGAACGCCTCGTACGAGTGCCGCGGCAGCGTGGCGCGCACCGTCGCGATGTCGGCGCCGGCCAGGGGCAGCCGGGTGAGCAGCGCGTCCAGCGCCGAGTCGTCGATCGTGGCCGGGTTGAGCTGGCGGTCCAGCCAGGCCGGCACGCCCAGCCGGGCGAGCTCGGCCAGGGCGGCCGGGGTGGGGCCAAACGTGGCCCGGCGCAGCAGGTGCGCGAGCGGGTCGGCGGAGACGAGGTCGGTCGGCACGGGGCTCGCGGCGGCGGCGGGCACGGCCAGCGCCGCGTCGAGGGCGAGGCCCCCGGTCACGGTCACGGCCACGGCCGCGGCGCCACCGAGAACGGCGCGGCGGGTCGGCTCAGGCTTCGTCTGCATGCCGGACCCTTCGACCGGATCCGGAGCCGTCGTCGTGGTGGCAACCGGACGCTCACCGCTCGCAATGCGCTTGCACCCGTCGCTTCCGGACGCCCCGGCACGTACGCTCGGGGCTGTGGATCAGATCGATGTGGTGCGGACCCCGGCGTCCTGGGTCGTCGTGGGTCTCGACAACGGCGGCACCTGCAACAACGCGACCGTGCTGGACGCCACCGGGCAGTTCCTCGTGGATCACCTGGTGGAGAACCCGAGCCTGGTCACCGAGGGCCCGGAGTCGGCGGTCGAGCAGCTCGCCGAGGCGTTCACCGGCATCCTCGCGCTGACCAGCACGCCGGCGACGCTGGTCCGCGCGGTCGGGCTGGACACCCCGGGCCCGGCCAGCGCCGACGGCGTCATCTCGTCGAAGGGCTCGACGAACTTCTCCCAGGTCTCCTGGCACGGCTTCGACATCCGCGGCGCCCTGCAGGCGCGCATCGGCCTGCCGGTGATCTACAACAACGACGCGAACGCGGCCGCGCTCTACGCCCATCACCGGCACTTCGGCGCCGCCGCGATGGAGAAGTCGTCGGTGGCGGCGATCGTCGGCACCGGCCTCGGCGGGGGCGTGGTCGAGGCCGGCAAGGTGATCAGCGGCGCGGCCGGGATGGCCGGCGAGCTGGGCCACGTGCAGATCCCGCTGCAGGGTGTGCTGGAGGACGACCAGCCGGTGCCGCAGTGCAACTGCGGCTTCGCCGGGGACGTGGAGAGCGTCGCCTCGCTGACCGGCATCACCAACAACCTGCTGCCGTACTGGCTGAAGCGCTTCCCGGACCACCCGCTGGCCCGGGAGCCGATCCCACGGGCGGCCAAGCTGCTGCGCGGGTACGGCGAGAAGGAGGACCCGCTCGCCCTGGCGGTCTTCGGTCAGCAGGCCCGGGCGATCGGCAAGCTGTTCACCATCGCGGCGAACTTCACCGACCCGGCCGCGTACTTCCTGGGTGGCGGCGTGGTCGAGGCGGCGCCGCGCTTCCGCCAGTGGTTCCTCAACACCGTCCGGGAGAACACCCAGTTGCGGGCGGAGCAGCAGGCGGCCGCGACCTTCGCGCTGGTGCCGGATCTGGACATGGCCGGCGCCCGGGGCGCGGCCGTCGCCGCGCTGGAAGCGGTACGCCCGGCCGGCTGAGCTGGTGGCCGGACGGCGGGCGACCGGCCGGTGTCGGCGGACACCCGGTTCCCGATCGCCTCACCGACCATGGCGTTCACCACGACCGCCGTCCTGCAGCTGGTCGAGACGGGTCCTGCCGGAGTTCCGGGTCCGCGGTCGGCGGGGCGGCGCGATCACGGTACGGCACCTGCTGAACCAGACCAGCGGCATGGCCGACACCGGCTCCCGGAGCAGACCATGCCGCCGCCGGCCGACTCGGCGCGACGGGTGGCCGGCCTGCGGGCGGCGCGACTGGTCAGCGCGTCGGGCGCCCGGTTCCACTACTTCAACCCCAACTACGACGTGCTGGCCCGGCTGATCGAGGTGACCACGGCCGGTCGTACGCGGACTGGCTGCGAGCCATGATCTTCGAGCCGCTGGGCATGCGGCTGGCTGGTCGCGCAGACCACCGGACAGTACGGCGGCCGCCGGATCCTGAGCCCGGCCGGCCTGAACCTGCTGCGCACGGCGCCGAACGGGGCGGGCACGGGCTACGGCATGGGCTGGGCGGTGGAACGGGACGCGGACAGCACGACGCGGCTGACCCACAGCGGCGTCCTGCCGACCTACTACGCCGAGGCGCTGATCCTGCCGGGGACCGGCACGGGCGTGGTGGCCCTGTTCAACTCCTACCACGCGCTGGCGCCCTACTACGCCATCGTGGCGGGCGTCGCCGCCATCGTTCAGGGGCGGGCGCCCGCCGCCAGAATCCCGTTCGCCGTGATCGAGGTGTCGCTAGGCTGCCTCACGGTCCTGGTGCTGGCCACCCGGATCCGCCGGCTGGCGCGGTCGCGGTCGTGGGCCGCCGGGCGTCGCGGCGTCCCGGCGTGGCGGCTCCTGGCGGGCCTGCTCCGGCTGCTCGTGCCGGCCGGGCTGCTGGTGGCGTTGCCGAATGTCGTCGCGACGTTCACCGGGCGGGTGTACAGCCGTCATCAACGGGTGCGGCCCTGCCGAGCGTGCACGGATTGCTGGGTGTCGCGGCGCTGACCGGGCTGGCGCTGGCCGCCGTCCGGCTGACGCTGCTGGTCCGGCAGCGCCGCGGGAGCCGCATCTGACACCTGTTACATCTCATCGACTCCCCTAGATATTGATCGACACCTTCAGTAGCGTCCCCAGTGCCGTCCGTGGCGGGGGCCCCGGACGCCTCGAAGGGGGATCACAGATGCGACGAAGCATCGCGACCGTCGGAGCAGTCGTGCTCGGGCTCGTTGCGCTCACACCGGGCGCCGCGCCGGCGACTCCACTCCGGACCGACCCGGGGCTCAGCCCCGCCGACCAGGCGTCCGTCGACGCCGGGCTGCCGGTGGCCACCAAGGCCAAGCCGGGCGCCAAGCCCGCCGGGGCCAATCCGTTCCTGGCGTTGCTGCCCGACCCGGCCAAGGCCGACTACAGCGGCTGGGCCACGTACATGAAGAAGCAGGCGTCCGCGAAGGCCGCCGCCCGGGTGAAGGCGCTCACGGCGGGGCCGTCGGCGGCGGCCGTCAAGGCCGCGGCGGCCGCGGTCGTGGTCGACGAGGACGAGCCCGCGGGCACCCGTGGGTCCAATGAGGATCCCGCCTCGGCCCAGCTCATCAGGAACTTCGGCACCGGCAGCGGGCAGAACCCGGCGATCCGCGTGCTCGGCGCGCTCAACCCCGAGACGGTCACCCCGGTCAGCCGGGCCGCCACGCCGGAGGACGACGGGTCGATCCCGCTCGCCGGCGCCACCGGCATCGGCGCCGGGCGCCGGGCGATCGTCACCGACGCCGTCATCGGCGACGGCCCGCACGGCTCGGCCGGCACCGGCACCAACGACTTCGACTTCTACTCGTTGCAGGCCACCGCGGGTCAGGTGGTCACCGTGCAGACGGCCACCCCGACCGGCGCGCTGGACACGCTGGTCGCGCTCTACACCCCGGACGGCACCGTCGTGGCGAGCAACGACGACGCGGGCGGCAGCTTCGACAGCCTGCTGCAGTACCAGGTCCCGGCCGCCGGCACGTACTACGCGGTCGTCGCGGCGTACAGCGGGCTGCCGGCCGATCCGTTCGATCCGGCCAGCGGGGACGGCGGCGCGAGCGAGGGGCCGTACACGGTCACCATCTCGGCGGCCTCCGACGACCAGGACTTCTTCGCGGTCAAGCTCCGGGCCGGCGACGTGCTGGGCGCCTCGGTCAAGGGCGCCGCGGCGTACCTGACCGTCTACGACACCGTCCCGCGTGAGGTGCACGGCTCGGACCAGGACGCGAGCTTCATCTACCCGATGGACTCGCGGCTGCCCGGCGGCGGCAACGCGGCCACCGACTACGTGGCGACCAAGGCCGGCTGGCACTACGTGGGCGTCGCGCGCGGCTCCGGCAGCTACGACATCACCGTCGAGGCGTACCGGCCGGTGCTGCAGGGGGCCAAGCCGGTGCAGACGCTGTTCCTGGACTTCGACGGCGCCCGGGTCAACACCGGCGTCTTCGGCGGCACCGGCAACGTGACGCTGAGCCCGTTCTCCGCGTTCCTCGCCAAGTGGGGCATCCCGCGCGCGCAGGAGGACGCGGTGATCGACGCCGTGGTCGCGGGCGTCACCGAGAACATCAAGCAGGACCTGATCGCCAGCGGTCTCAACGGCAAGTTCCGGCTGAAGATCCTCAACAGCAAGGACCACGCGGACCCGTGGGGCCAGGCCAACGTCAGCCGGATCGTGGTCGGCGGCACGATCGACGAGGCGGGGGTCGAGACCATCGGCATCTCGCAGAGCATCGACCCGGGCAACTTCGAGACCGAGGAGACCGCCCTGGTGCTGCAGGACGTGCTCAGTGACCCGGCCGGCGGGCCGGCCTCGCTGAACACCTACCTGACCCCGGCCAGCGACCGGGTCGCCTTCGTCGGCCGGGCGCTGGGCAACGTGACCGCCCACGAGGCGGGCCACTTCTTCGGCGACTGGCACACCGACAACGCCGACGAGACGCCGAACCTGATGGACTCGGGCGGCGCCAACTTCGACGTGCTCTTCGGCGTCGGCCCCGACGGCGTCGGCGGCACGGCGGACGACACGGACGTCGACTTCGGCGACAGCCGGTTCAGCCCGGCCGAGGGCTTCGTCGGCACGGAGGACACGCTGGGCCGGATCGTCTTCGGCGTCACCAGCTGACGATCGCGCGCGGACAGGGGCGCCCCGGTGCTGCCGGGGCGCCCCTGTCCGCGATCAGTCCTTCATGGCCGTCTCGACGTCGGTGTGCAGCGAGAGGTAGTCGATCAGTCCCAGTGTGTCGAGCAGGCGCCGCAGGAAGCCCGACGGCGCGGCCAGCCGGACCCAGCCGCCGCGTTCCATGGCCCGGCCGTGGGCCGTCACCAGCACGCCGACGCCCATGGAGTCACAGAAGTCGAGGCCGGCCAGGTCGACGATGATGCGGGGACTGGGCCGCTCCACGAGCCGGCTCAGGTTGGCCTTCAGGGACGGCGCGGTGTCGATGTCCAGGGAGCCGCGCAACGTCAGAACGGCCGTGTTGGGTGGATGGTGCGCGACCGAGACCTGCATGGCGATGTCGCTTTCGTCCGGGGGGCGGGCAGGGGTCAGTCAGGGGTGGTGGCGGACAACGTCGGTGGGTCCCTCCACCCTAGGCGAGGACGCCTCGCCCGGCAGAATCAGACCGGGGTACGTTGATCACGTGAGCATCGACAAGGGTGACGTCGCCCCCGACTTCGAACTGTCCGACCAGCACGGAACGCCGCGGCGGCTGAGCGCGCTGCTCGCCGACGGCCCGGTGGTGCTGTTCTTCTACCCGGCCGCGATGACCACCGGCTGCACGGCCGAGGCCTGCAACTTCCGGGACCTGGCGGCCGAGTACGCCGCCGCGGGCGCGCAGCGGGTCGGGATCAGTCGGGACAAAGTGGACAAGCAGCGGCAGTTCGCGGACCTGCACGGCTTCGACTACCCGCTGCTGTCGGACCCGGACAGCGCGGTCGCCGAGGCGTTCGGCATCAAGCGCAAGCTGCCGCTGGGCCCGCTGAGCGTCAAGCGGGTGACCTTCGTCATCGACACCGACCGTACGGTGCTGGAGGTCATCCACAGCGAGCGCAACATGAACGAGCACGCCGACCGGGCCCTCGACGTGGTGAAGGCCCGATCGGCGCGGTAGTCGTCAGACCGCGTTGCGCCACTTGCGGCCGCTGCGGCCGATGAGCCGGTCGGCGTCGGTCGGGCCCCACGAGGCGGCCTCGTACGTCGGGATCGGCGACATGTCGTTCTGCCAGTGCTCGATGATCGGGTCGACGATCCGCCAGCACTGCTCGACCTCGTCGGACCGGATGAACAGCGTGGGGTCGCCGAGCAGGGCGTCGAGCAGCAACCGCTCGTACGCCTCCGGCGACTCCTCGCGGAACGTCTGCTCGTACGAGAAGTCCATGCTCGCCGTGCGCACCCGGAACGAGTGGCCCGGCACCTTGGCCCCGAAGCGCAGCGAGATGCCCTCGTTGGGCTGGATCCGCAGGATCAGCGCGTCCGCGTCCAGCTCGGTCAGCTGGTTGGTCGGGATCGGCAGGTGCGGCGGCCGCTGGAACTGCAGCGCGACCTCGGTGACCCGGGCCGGCAGCCGCTTGCCGGTCCGCACGTAGAACGGCACCCCGGCCCACCGCCAGTTGTCGACGTTGAGCCGCATGGCCGCGTACGTCTCGGTGCGCGACAGCGGGTCGACGCCGGCCTCGTCGCGGTAGCCGGCCATCAGGTCCTGCCGGGTGCCGCCGCGGGTGTACTGGCCGCGGACCGCCACCTCGGCGATGTCGCGGTCGGTGGGCAGCCGGATCGCCTGCAGCAGCTTGACCTTCTCGTTGCGCAGGCCCTCGGCCTCGAACGACGCCGGCGGCTCCATGAGCGCCAGGGCGAGCACCTGGAGCACGTGGTTCTGCACGATGTCGCGCATCGCGCCGGCGTGCTCGTAGAAGCCGCCGCGGGTGCCGACGCCGAGCGTCTCGGCCACGGTGATCTGCACGTGGTCGACCCACGAGCGGTTCCAGATGGGCTGGAAGATGGCGTTGGCGAAGCGCAGCGCGAGCACGTTCTGGACGGTGTCCTTGCCCAGGTAGTGGTCGATGCGGAAGACGTTCGGCTCGTCGAAGGCGGCGTGCACGACGCCGTCGAGCTGGTGCGCGGTGCGCAGGTCGTTGCCGTACGGCTTCTCGATGACCAGCCGGGCGAACGAGCCCTCCCGTGCCTGGTTGAGCCCGGCGCCGGCCAGTCCGTTGATCACCGGGGCGAACGCCTCGGCGGGCGTCGAGAGGTAGAAGATGCGGTTGCCGGCGGTGCCGCGGGTGGCGTCGAGCTCGTCGAGCACCTCGGCCAGCCGCTTGTAGGTCTCCGGGTTGTCGTAGCCGCCGGAGACGTAGCGGACGCCGCCGCCCTGCAGCTGGGGCTTGTCGGCCAGGCTGCGGCCGCCGAGCGCGCTCTCGGCGAACTGGTGGTCCTCCATCGCCGTGCGGGCGACGCCGACCAGGGCGAACTCGTCGGGCAGCCGGTTGTGCCGGGCCAGGCTCTCCACGGCCGGCAAGAGCTTGCGGCGGGTGAGGTCGCCGGACGCGCCGAAGATCACCAGAGTGGCGGGCGGGGCGTTGCGGTCCTGTGCGAGCTGGGGAACGGTGTCCATCGTCAGGTCTTCCTCCGACCGCGTACGTGAGCTTCCGTGAGAACTTTACGCAGCGCGGGCCCACCCCGGATCAAACCGGTACGCCGATGCGACCGGGCCCATAGCCGCATAAGTGGCAAACTGGGGGGTAAGGTGCCAATCGGCAGAGGGAGATTGCTCGTGAAGTACCGGCTCGTGACCCGCAGCGACTTCGACGGCCTGGTCTGCGCCGTCCTGCTGCGCGTGCTCGACATGATCGACGACATCACCTTCGTGCACCCCAAGGATGTGCAGGACGGCGTCGTGGAGGTCACCGAGCGTGACATCTTGACGAACCTCCCGTTCGCTCCCGGCGCGTACATGGTGTTCGACCACCACCATTCGGAGACGCTGCGTAACACCGGCGACCGGTCGAACCACATCATCGATCCGGACGCCCCCTCCGCGGCCCGGGTCATCTTCGACCACTTCGGCGGCGCGGAACGCTTCCCGGAGATCTCCGACGAGCTGATGCGCGCGGTCGACCAGGCCGACTCGGCCGACTACACCCTCGAGGACATCCTCCGGCCCCAGGGCTGGACGCTGCTCAACTTCCTGATGGACAGCCGCACCGGCCTGGGCCGGTTCCGCGAGTTCCGGATCTCGAACTACCAGCTGATGATGCTGCTGATCGACGCCTGTCTGCAGCTGCAGACGGTCGACGAGATCCTGGAGCTGCCCGACGTCCGCGAGCGCGCCGAGCTGTACGCGGACTGCTCGGCGATGTTCGTGGAGCAGTTGCACCGGGTCAGCCACGTGGACGGCGACGTGGTCGTGGTGGACCTGCGCGAGGAGGAGACGATCCACGCGGGCAACCGCTTCATGGTGTACGCGCTCTACCCCGAGGCCCGGGTCTCGGTGCACATCATCTGGGGCCGGCAGCGGCTCAACACGGTCTTCGCCTGCGGCAAGTCGATCCTCGACCGCACCTCGCCGGTCGACATCGGCGAGGTGATGCTGCGCTACGGCGGGGGCGGCCACCTGGCCGCGGGCACCTGCCAGGTCAAGCACGAGGACTCGGCCCGGGTCCTGGCCGAAATCATCGACGCCCTCAAAACCCCGCGCCCCGTCTCGGTATGACCGCAACGAAAGTCGGATTTGCGCCGTCGGTGTCGAGGGCGCCGGAAATGACAAGGCGCCCTTTGCCGTGGTCATTTCCGGTGACCTCGACACCGACCTCCCGGGCGCAAATCCCGCCGAGCCGAAGGCGAGGCCAGAGATAGAGCGGGGCGGGAAGCCGAACCTTCCCGCCCCGCCAAGTGCAGGTCGTGGGTCTTGCCCTGGACCCCACCCGCCGGTCGTGTTCCGCGCCCCACGCGCATCAGCACGACACACCCGCGCCCACCTGCGCGGGACGTCTGTCACTCCTCGGGGCTGTCCTTGTAGCTCCAGGCCGTCACCCGCGGCGCCTTCGCCGCGCCGACCAGTTCCTTGTCCTGCGGCCCGGCCTCGGGTTCGCCGGCGGAGGCGGCGGGCCCGGCCGGGCGGCGGCGCGCGCGCAGGACCGCGATGGCGGCGGCCGCCGCGGCCAGGGCGGCCACGACCCAGCCCGCGATGGTCCAGAAGCCGGGGCCGTCGTTGGCGTCGATCAGCGCCTGGAAGGTCGCCGCGTCGGTGTCGGTGGCGCCGGTGTCCGTGCCGCCGTGCCCGGGGTGGGTCGCGCCCTGCTGGCCCGGCGCCGCCGGGGTCAGGGCGAGCACGACCGGGGGCAGCGGGGCGCCCTGGGCCGGGTCGGCGTACGTGGCCTGCAGGGTGAAGCTCATCTGCGCCGACGCCGGCATCGGGCCCATGGCCACGGTCAGCTCGGCCGACCGGCCCGGGGGCAGCGCCCGGCCCGGCATCGCGGTCCAGGTGATGTCCGAGGCGGTCGAGGTGAGGGCCTCGCCGTGGATGCCGTTCATCGGGGTGTCGAGCGACCGGTTGGTGATCATCGGCGCCCAGTCGTCCACCGACAGCGGGTAGACCTCGGCCACCGGCACCTCGGCCGGCAGCAGCAGCTTCACCTTGGTGATGGCGCTGCGGGCGGTGTTCGTCACCTTGAACGTCACGTTGGCCGCGCCGCCCTGCGGAGCGCTGGGCGGGCTGACGGTCACGTCCGCGGCGGCGGGGGACGCCGCGCAGAGCACGCCCGCGGCGACGGCGGCGGCCAGGACGCCCACCCGGCGGTGCTTCTCGAGGTTCCTCACGAGGGGTAGTTCGGCTGGGACGCGCCAATGGTTCAACCGTGCCGGACTTTCTTTTCGGCCGGTGCCGGATGATGGTCGGCATGCGTGACGTGGCGATCGACAGCGACATGATCAGACTCGGACAGTTCCTCAAGCTCGCCGATCTCATCGACACCGGGGGAGAGGCCAAGATCCTGATCGCGTCGGGCGACGTGACGGTCAACGGCGAGGTCGACACCCGGCGGGGCCGGCAGCTGCGTCCCGGTGACGTGGTGGTCGTGCAGGGACGGTCCGCCCGGGTCGCCTGAGGACGCCCGCGCTATCTCGATACTCATATATGCAGCACTCCGTGACGAGCGGTTGACATCCTGTCGATCTCAGGCATCTACTGAGTCCGGTGTAACCGGCGTCACAGATGCCGGAGTCCGATCCGCCTGGTCGGGGAGGCTCCATGTCACGTGCACGAGTCCGCGCGGCCGGTGCGGCCGCCGCCGCAGCCCTGCTGGTCCTCCCGCTCGCCGGTTGCGCCGGATGGGGTGGCACCAGCGCCGGATCCGGCGGCGCCAACAGCATCGACGTGCTGATGGTGAACAACCCGCAGATGATCGACCTGCAACGGCTGACCGAGGCCAACTTCACCCGGCAGACCGGCATCGGGGTCAACTTCACCGTGCTGCCGGAGAACGACGTGCGGGACAAGATCAGTCAGGAGTTCTCCAGCCAGGCCGGGCAGTACGACGTGGCCTCGCTGAGCAACTTCGAGATCCCGATCTACGCCCGGAGCAAGTGGATCGCGCCGCTGGACGACTACGTCGCCGCGGACACCGCCTTCAACCAGGCGGACATCCTGGGGCCGATGACCAAGTCGCTGACCGCCGAGGACGGCAAGCTCTACGGCGAGCCGTTCTACGGCGAGTCCTCGTTCCTGATGTACCGCAAGGACGTCCTGGACGCCCAGGGCATCACGATGCCGGCCAAGCCCACCTGGCCGCAGGTCGCCGACATCGCCGCCCGGGTCGACGGCAAGGAGCCCGGCATGGCCGGCATCTGCCTGCGCGGCCAGCCCGGCTGGGGCCAGATCTTCGCGCCGCTCACGACGGTGGTGAACACCTTCGGCGGCACCTGGTTCGACCAGGACTGGAACGCCCGGGTCGACGCGCCCGAGTTCCACCAGGCCACCCGCTTCTACGTCGACCTGGTCCGGGCCCACGGCGAGGTCGGCGCCCCGCAGGCCGGCTTCACCGAGTGCCTGAACAACCTGGTCCAGGGCAACGCGGCGATGTGGTACGACGCCACCAGCGCGGCCGGCTCGCTGGAGGCGGCGGACTCCCCGGTCAAGGGCAAGATCGGGTACGTCGCCGCGCCGGTCCTCAAGACGCCCAGCTCCGGCTGGCTCTACGCCTGGTCGTGGAGCATCCAGCAGGCCAGCGACAAGAAGGCCAACGCCTGGAAGTTCATCTCCTGGGCGTCCAGCCGGCAGTACGAGGAACTCGTCGGCCGGCAGCTCGGCTGGTCCAAGGTGCCCGCCGGCAAGCGCGCCTCCACCTACTCCAACCAGGACTACCTCAAGGAGGCGTCGGCCTTCGCCGAGCCCACCAAGCAGGCCATCTCCAGCGCGGACCCGGTCAACCCGGGGGTGCAGCCCCGCCCGGCGATCGGCATCCAGTTCGTCGACATCCCCGAGTTCACCGACCTCGGCACCCAGGTCTCGCAGTACGTCAGCTCGGCCATCGCCGGTCAGATGAGCGTCGACGAGGCGCTGAAACGGGGTCAACAGCTGGCCGACGATGTCGCGGAACGGTACCGATCGCGCGAGAACGGCTAAGGAGGCGCAGCCATGACATCCGTGGCCGAGAAGACGGGCGCCGGCAGGACCGGTCTGACCCCCACCCCGCCCGGAGCGGCGCGCCGGGCCGCCGGCTGGGCGCGCCGGGCCCCGCTGCTGCCGGCCCTGATCTTCATGATCGTGGTGACCCAGCTGCCGTTCGTGGCGACCCTGGTCATCTCGTTCATGGACTGGAACGCGTACTACCCCGACGAGCGCGGGTTCGCCGGCTTCGCCAACTTCCGCCGGGTGTTCACCGACGTCAACATGCGCGACGCGGTGTGGACGACCATCCTGCTGACCGTGGCCGTGGTGCTGATCAGCCTGCTGCTGGGCCTGGGTATCGCGCTGCTGCTGGACCGCAAGTTCCGGGGCCGGGGCGCGGTCCGCACGATGATGATCGCCCCGTTCCTGGTGGTGCCGGTGGCCGCCGCCCTGCTCTGGAAGCACGCCCTCTACAACCCCGAGTACGGCCTGTTCAACGGCGGGCTCAGCTGGCTGTGGGGGCTGTTCGGCTCGGACGACCCCCCGCAGCCCGACTGGATCAGCAACATGCCGCTGTGGTCGGTGATCTTCGCGCTGGTCTGGCAGTGGACCCCGTTCATGATGCTGATCCTGCTGGCCGGGCTCCAGGGGCGGCCGCTGGACGTGGTCGAGGCGGCCCGTATCGACGGTGCGAGCGGCTGGCAGATCTTCCGCAGCATGACCCTGCCGCACCTGCGCCAGTACCTGGAGCTCGGTGCCCTGCTCGGCTCCATCTACATCGTGCAGAACTTCGACGCGGTCTTCACGATCACGTCCGGCGGTCTGGGCACGGCGAACCTGCCGTACACGATCTACCAGATCTTCTACCAGGCGCACGACTACGGCCGGGCCTCGGCCGCCGCCGTGATCGTGGTCATCGGCACGATCATCATCGCGACGTTCGCGCTGCGTACCGTCTCGTCGCTGTTCAGGGAGGATCCGGGCCGATGAGCACCTCGGTGACCCGCACCGCGCCCAGCCACGCCGTGCCGCGCAAGAAGGACCGGGGTGGGCCCTGGCTGTCCCTGCTCGCGTGGGTGGTCGGCATCCTGTTCGTGCTGCCGGTGGTCTGGATGGTGCTGACCTCGTTCCACTCCGAGGCCGACGCCGCCACCAACCCGCCGTCGGTGCTCGCCCCGCTCACCCTGGAGGGCTACCGCGAGTTCTTCTCCGGCGGCGCCAGCCCCTGGCCGCCGCTGCTCAACTCGCTCACCGCCAGCGTCGTGTCGACCCTGCTGGTGCTGCTGCTGTCCTTCCCGGCCGCGTACGCGCTGTCGATCAAGCCGGTGAAGAAGTGGACCGACGTGCTCTTCTTCTTCCTGTCCACCAAGATGCTGCCGGTGGTCGCCGGCCTGCTGCCGCTGTACCTGTTCGCCCAGTACGCCGGCCTGCTGGACAACATCTGGCTGCTCATCGTCTTCTACACCTCGATGAACCTGCCGATCGCGGTGTGGATGATGCGCTCGTTCCTGTCCGAGGTGCCGGTGGAGATGCTCGAGGCCGCCTCGATGGACGGCGCCGGCCTGGCCAAGACGCTGCGCTCGGTCATCGCCCCGGTGGTCATGCCCGGCATCGCCGCCACCGCGCTGATCTGCTTCATCTTCAGCTGGAACGAGCTGCTCTTCGCCCGGGTCCTGACCGCCACCGTGGCGGAGACCTCCCCGGTGTTCCTGACCAGCTTCGTCACCAGCCAGGGGCTGTTCCTGGCCCAGCTGTGCGCGGCCGCCTTCGTGGTCTCGCTGCCCGTGCTCGTCGCCGGTTTCGCGGCCCAGGACAAGCTCGTCCAGGGCCTGTCGCTCGGCTCCGTCAAGTAGCCGCCGTACCCCTTGCCATCATTCCGCCCCGATAGAGGTGACCGGCCCCGCCCCCTGGGGCCGGTCACCGCGTCCGGCGCAGATTTTTCCGCGAAGCGGGTAGGAACCCGCGCGTCCCGGGGTACGTCTGAGCGCCTATGACCAGACTTCGCGGCTTCTGGACGGCCGCCGCCGCCGTGACCTTGTTCCTGCTCAGCGCGTGCGCCCAGCAGACCGCCGCGGGCTCGCCGGGCGTCGTGCCGTCGCCGGACAGCTCATCGACCCCCGCCGGCGGCGACGAGCTCGTGCTGCGGGTCTCCTCCGCCGGCGGCTTCGTGCCCGCGGACCAGCTCGTGGGCCGGCTCCCCGAGACCAGCGTGTACGCCGACGGCCGGGTGATCTTCAACGGCCCGGTCACCCTCAGCTATCCCGGCCCCGCCCTGCCCAACGTGCAGTGGGGCACGATCACGCCGGACGAGCTCCGGAAGCTGCTCGACCGGGCCGAGGCGGCCGGCGTCCGGCCCGGCGCCGACTTCGGCCAGCCGGGCGTCGCCGACGCGCCGACCACCGAGGTGACCGTCGTGACCCCGGCCGGGAAGCGGACCGTGGGCGTGATGGCGCTGCGCGAGGCCCGGCCCGACGACCCCCGGCTCACCGCGGCGCAGCGGCAGGCCCGTGCGAAGCTGCGCGCCTTCGTCGACGAGCTCGGCGACCTGACCACCAGGCTGACCACCGGCAAGCCGCGGCAGTACGAGCCGGAGATCCTGGCCGCGGTCGTGTGGCCGTACGTGACCCGCGACGACGAGCCGGGCCGGCCGCTGACCGTCGAGTGGCCCGGACCGGCGCTGCCGGGTGAGGCCCTCAACCCGGACCTGAAGCTCAGCTGCGTCACCGTCACGGGCGCGCAGCGCGACGCCGTGCTGGCGGCCGCCAAGAACGCCACCGCCCTCACGCCGTGGGTTTCCGCGGGTAACAGCTGGTCGGTGCTGCTGCGCCCGCTGCTGCCGGACGAGACGGGCTGCGCCGACCTGAAGAAGGCCCGATGACGCCGATCGGCGAGCCCTTCGACCCGCCGCCCGGCCCCCGGCCCGCCCGCCACCCGGACAGCGACAGGCCGGGACAGGCGTTGCCCGTCCCGGCCCGCGCGGCCTGCCGGCCCTGGCTTACTGGACGCCGAGCAGATCCACCACGAAGATGAGCGTCTCGTTCGGCTTGATCACGCCACCGGCGCCGCGGGCGCCGTAGCCGAGGTGCGGGGGGATGGTCAGCTTGCGGCGGCCGCCGACGCGCATGCCGACCACCCCCTGGTCCCATCCGCCGATGACCTGACCGGCGCCCAGGCCGAAGTCGAACGCCTCGCCGCGGTTGTACGAAGCGTCGAACTCCTTGCCCGAGGAGAACGCGACCCCCACGTAGTGGACGGTGACCTGGTGGCCCGGCTTGGCCTCGTCGCCGTCACCGACGACCAGATCCTCCACGACCAGCTCGGCCGGCGGCTCACCCGAGATGGGGCCGACGTCGGGCTTCTCCATGTGTCCTCCTGATATGTGTGCCTGCATGGCCATGCAACCACAGCGTGATGTTTTTCCGGGCAGCGCCACCCTCGGGGGTGAACGACCGGGCCCTGATCTCCGTACTGTTCGCCGGGAGGCCCGACCGCCGCCGCCCCGCGAGCACGAGGAGATCGCATGACCGCCGTACGCCGTACCGCTGCCGTCGCCGTGGCCGGCGGGATCGCCGCGGCCGCGACCATGCTCCCGGCCGCTCCCGCGCTGGCCCACGGCGCGCCGATCGAGCCGATCAGCCGCACCGCGGCCTGCGCCACCGGCGGCGAGCAGGCGGCCGCGGCGGCCTGCCGGGGCGCCCGGGCGGCGAACGGCCAGGCGTTCGGCTCGTTCGACAACCTGCGGCTGCCGAACGTGAACGGCCGGGACCGCGACCTCGTCCCGGACGGCAGCCTCTGCAGCGGCGGCCTCCCGGAGTTCAAGGGCCTGGACCTGGCCCGGACGGACTGGCCGACCACGAAGCTGACCGCCGGCAGCACGCTGACCATCCGCTACCGGGGCACCATCCCGCACCAGGGCACGTTCCGGGTCTACCTGACCCGGAACGGCTACGACCCGAAGCGACCGCTGGGCTGGGACGACCTGGGCAGCAAGCCGATCCTGACCGTGCAGGACCCACCGCTGCGGGGCGGCTCGTACCGGATGAGCGCCAAGCTGCCCGCGGACCGCACCGGACGGCACGTGCTCTACACGGTCTGGCAGACGTCGAGCACGCCGGACACCTACTACTCGTGCTCGGACCTCCAGCTCAAGGCGCCCGCGGCGGCCGCCGCCCCGGTCCGGTCCAGCAAGGCCGCCACCGCGGCGCCGAAGCCCAGGACGTCCCGCTCGGCCGAGCCCGGGGTCGTCGCCTCGCCGCAGGAGGCCGCCGGCCCGGCGGCGGCCGGCGTGCCGCGGGAGAGCGAGGAGACCTGGCTGCGCCCGGCCGCGGCCGCGCAGTCGGACGACACCCTGGACCGGGTCGCGCTGGGCCACCAGATCATCATCGCCGCGCTCATCGTGATCGCGGGCGTGCTGGGCGCCACCGGCGTCAAGCGCCTGCGCGCCGGCCGCCGGCGGTAGGGGTCCGCGCCGGGCCCGGCCTACCCCGGGTTCGATAGCGTGGGCGGCGATGACGAGCAGACTGCGGTGGTGGAGTGCCGGGACCGTCCTGCTGATCGTGATCGCGGGGGTGGTGATCCGGCAGGCGGTCACCGACGCCCCGGCGACGCCACGCGCGCTGACGTCCCGTTCGGCCGGGCCGGTGACCGCGAGCCCGTCCGCCGGCGGGCCCGGCGTCCCGGCGAGCGCGCCGGCCCCGTCCGCGAGGCCCCGCAGCTGCGCCGACGCGGCGCTGGCCGGGCTCTCGCTCACCGAGCGCGCCGGCCAGGTGCTCATGATCGGCACGCCGGTCGACCGCCCCGGGGACCTCACCGGCGTCGTCGCCCGCCACCACCTCGGCGGGGTCTTCCTGGCCGGGCGCAGCACCAGATCCGCGGCGGCCCTGCGCGGCGACCTCACCGCCCTGCAACGCCGGGCCGCGACGCCGCTGCTGATCGCGCTCGATCAGGAGGGCGGCAGCGTGCAGACCCTCAAGGGACGCGACTTCCCGGTGATCCCGTCCGCGCAGCGACTCGGCGCCGGGCCCCCGGCGAAGCTGCGCGCCGCCGTACGCGACACCGCGCAGCGGCTCGCCGGGATCGGCGTGACCGTGAACCTGGCCCCGGTCGCCGACACGGTCCCGGCGAAGCTGGGCGAGGGCAACCCGCCGATCGGGGGGTTCCACCGCCAGTACGGCTCCGACCCGGACGCGGTCGCGGCGGACATCGCCACGGTGGTGTCGGCCTCGCAGGGCGCGGACGTGCTGACGATCCTCAAACACTTCCCCGGGCTGGGCCGGGTGCGGGCCAACACCGACACCGCCGTCCGGGTCGTCGACGACACGACCACGGTGGACGACCCGTACCTGAAGCCCTTCGTCGCCGGGATGGGGGCCGGGTCGGCCGGCGTGATGATCTCCTCGGCGACGTACCCGAAGATCGACGGCTCGTCCATCGCCGCGTTCTCCCGGCCGATCGTCACGGGCCTGCTGCGCGAGAAGCTCGGCTACACCGGCCTGGTCATGTCCGACGACCTGGGCGCGGCCGACTCGGCGTCCGCCCTGCCCGCGGGCCAACGGGCGGTGCGGTTCGTGGCGGCCGGCGGCGATCTGGCGCTCACGATCCGGCCCGAGGACGCGGCCCCGATGGCGGCGTCGCTGATCGCGGCGGCCGGCGACTCGCCGTCGTTCTCCGCCCGGCTGGGCGACGCCGCTCGCCACGTGCTCCAGGCCAAGGAACGGGCCGGGCTGCTGCGCTGCTGAGCTGCTCCGCCGCGGCGGGCGGCGGGGCCGGTTGGCCGCCGAGGTGGGGGGTCGGCTGCCGGCGAGCTTCGGTCGGCTGCTGGTGGGGCTTCGGTCGGCTGCCGGCGGGCTTCGGTCGGCTGCTGGCGGGGCTTCGGTCAGCTGCCGGCGGGGCGGAAGCTGTCGAAGACCAGTTGCAGGTCGTCGCGGTCGGCGCGCCAGCGGGCGTCGGTGGTCTGCCAGTAGATGCCGTACGCCTGCCGCTTCGAGGTGATGACGCCGCGGTTGTTGACGTGCTGGCGGGTGCTGCCGTTGAAGGTGAACTCCCAGTCGGCGGCCTTCTGCCAGTACTTCACCGGCGCGATCTTGATCTCGCGGTAGCCCGGGAAGTCGCCCGCGGCGACCCGGTACTCGGCCTTGCCGCGCCAGTCCGCGACCGGGTCCGGCTGCGGCTTCCTGGTCTGGTCGATGCCCAGGACCTGGCCCTTGCCGCTGCGGAAGTAGACGATCGAGCCCTTCTTGGACTTGCGCCAGCTCGCGGGGACGTAAACGCGGAAGCCGGTGGGGTCGCGGTAATCGCGCCAGCCGGCGGGCAGAGGCGGGCGGGCCGCGGGACCGCCGGCGCGGCCGGTGGTCGTGCCGGCGGCCGGGGTCGCGCCGGAGGCCGGGCCCGATCCGGCCGGTACGGCGGCGCCGGGGGAGGCCCCGATGCCGCCCCCGGCGGAGGTGCCCGGGGCCGGCGTGCCCGGGGTCGTCGGGCCCGGGGCCGAGCCGGTCGCTGCGGCGGTCGGTGCGGTCCTGACCGGGGTGGCGGGGTCGTCGTGCTGGGCGTACCAGGTGGCTCCGGCGGCGGCCAGGACGGCTGTGGCGATGCCCGCGACCAGCAGGGACCGGCGGTGTCGTGGGGGAGCGGTCGGGGCGGGCCGTCCGGGAGCGGAGGCGGGGGCCGGGGTGGCCCGGGTGATCGGTGCCGCGCTTGGCCTGCGTTGCCGGGGGACCTGCGGCGCCCGGGCCGTGCCGCGGGCGGGCGCTTCGGCGGGAGACGATGCAGCGGGCCCGGCATCGGCGGCGGGGCGGGGGTCGGCGGCGGCTCCGGGGCCGGCGGTAGGCGCGGGGTCGGCGGCGGCTCCGGGGCCGGCGGTAGACGCGGGGTCGGCGTTGGCGGTGGGCTCGGCGTTGGCGTTGGCGTTGGCGTTGGCGTTGGCGGTGGCCGCGGCGGCGGTGGCCGCGGCGTTGGCGGTGGGCGCGGGGTCGGGGGTGGGCCCGGCGTCAGCGGTGGGCCTGGGGTCGGCGATGGGCGCGGGGTCGGGGGTGGGCCCGGCGTTGGCGGTGGGCCCGGGGTCGGCGACGGGGAACGCGTCCGGCGCGGGTGCGGCTTCGGGGGCGGGCGCTTCAGCGGCGGGCGATGCTGCGTCCGAGGTGGGTGGTGCTTCCTGGGCGGGCCCGGGGTCGGCGGCGGGTGCCGTGTCGAGGACGGGTGCCGCCTCGGCGGCGGGTGGTGCCTCCGGGACGGATGCCGCGGCGGCGGGCTCGGGCTGGGGCGTGGTCGCTGGTTGCGGAGCGGGCTCCGCCGGGCGGGTCGGCTCCGCGGCGGGCAGCGATGCCGGCTCCGCGGCGGGAGGTGCTGCCGATTCCGCTGCTGGGGGCGGCGTCGCGAGCGGGGCCGCCGGTGCGGCCGCGGTCGGTGTCCGGGGTGCCGGAACGGCCGCGCGCCCGGGGCCGCTGCGGGTGACGCGGTCGCGGCCGCGGCGGGAGGCCCACGGCCAGCGGGGGCGGGCCGGCTGCTCGCCGGAGACGATCTCCTCCAGCAGCCGGCGGGCGTCCTCCAGGCCGAGGCGCGCGGCCGGATCCTTGGTCAGCAGCCCGTCCAGCACCGGCGCCAGCTCCCCGGCCCGCTGGGCGGGGGTCGGCTCGTCGGTGGCCACCGCCGTCAGCGTCTCGAACACCGATCCGCGCTCGTACGGCGAGTGCCCCTCCACCGCCGTGTACAGCGTCGCGCCCAGCGACCACAGGTCGGAGGCGGGCAGCGTGGTGCCGTCGCGGACCCGCTCGGGCGACATGTACTGCGGGGAGCCCAGCACCAGGTCGGAGCTGGTCACGATGCCGTCGCCCTCGATGGTGGCGATGCCGAAGTCGGTGAGCACCACCCGGCCGTCGTCGCCCATCAGCACGTTGGCCGGCTTGACGTCGCGGTGCCGCACGCCCGCCCGGTGCGCCGCGCCCAGAGCGCCCAGCACCGCCAGGCCGATCTCGGCGACCCGGCGCGGCGCCAGCGGCCCCTCCGCGGCGATGACGTCGCGTAGGGAACGGGACCGCACGTACTCCATGACGATCCACGTCGAGCCGTCCGCCGCGATCACGTCGTACACCTGGGCCGCGTTCGGATGGCTGATCCGGGCGGCCGCCCGGGCCTCGCGCAGCGTGCGCTGCTGCACGGCGTCGCGGTCCGCGGCGACCAGGTCGTCCGGCAGCACGATCTCCTTGATCGCGACGTCGCGGTCGAGGACCTCGTCGCGGGCGAGGAAGACCCGGCCCATGCCGCCCTGGCCGAGCGTCTCGCCCAGCCGGTAGCGGCTGGCGACGACGACCGGGCCCACTGTCATGAGCCTCGCTGTACCCGGTGACACCGCCGGTCACTCCTGCCGGATCCGCCGGGACCGCGGGCGATCACCGGGAAGTCGCGCCGAGGCGCCCCGGCGGGCCGTCCGCGCCCCTAGGGTGGAGGGACCAGGCCTGGGGAGGAAACATGCGGATCAGTGACGTTCTTCGTGTCAAGGGCGACCGTGTCGTGACGGTGGCTCCGGCGACCCGCGTCGACGAGCTGCTGAAGGTGCTGGCCGAGCACCGGATCGGCGCCATCGTGGTGTCCGCCGACGGGACCCGGGTGGACGGGATCGTCAGCGAGCGCGACATCGTGCGGGCGCTGGCCGTGCGCGGCGCGGCGGTGCTGGCCGAGCCGGTGTCCGCCATCCACACCACCGAGGTGCGCACGGTCGTGCCGGAGGCGCCGCTCGACGAGGTGGAGCGGCTGATGACCGAGCGGCGCTTCCGGCACGTGCCGGTTGTCGTCGACGGGGTGCTGCACGGCATCGTCAGCATCGGCGACGTCGTCAAGCTGCGGATCGACGAGCTCGAGTCCGAGCGCAGCTCGCTCGCCGGCTACATCACCGGCGAACGCAGCTGAGCGGGCGCCGGCCCGGGGCGGTGGACGTCCCGGGCCGGGTCCGGCGCGTCAGAGCGCGTTGACGGGCGTCGCGGGCGACAGCCGGCGCGTCACCACGTGCAGCGCGAAGATCGCGTACCCGGCCAGCACCGGCACCAGCACGGGATGGACCAGGGCGGCGAGCAGCGCCGCCAGCAGGACGACCCCGGCCGCCGCGGCCGCGGCCCGGCCGTGTCCGGGCAGCGCGGACACAGCGGCCCGCCACCGGTGCTCCGGGTCCGCCCCGACCGCCACGACGGCGACCGCGCCGTAGCCGGCGCCGGCCGCCGCGAGCAGCACCGTGAGCGCCAGCAGCGGGGCGCCGCCCGGGACCGTGCCGGTGCGCACGGCCAGCACGTCGACGACCAGCAGCAGCACGGCGACCGCGACGGCCAGGCCGGCGAGCAGCCCGGGCGCCAGCGCGCGCCGGAACGTCGTCCAGCAGGCGCGGGCGGTCGGCCACCGGTCGTGCTCCAGGTGGTGGTGCACCGCGGCGCTGCCGGCCACCACGGCGGCGCCCGCCGTGACCAGCGGCAGGGCCGCGAGACCGACCAGGAAGCCCAGCAGGGCCAGGTCGGTGGCGATCCGGACGGTCTCGCGCCAGTCGCGTCTCATCCCTTGAGCCCGCTGGTGTTGATGCCCTCGACGAGCATGCGCTGGAACGCCACGAAGAACAGGAAGACCGGCACCAGCGACAGCAGCGACATGGCGAACATCGGGCCGACCGAGCTCTCGCTGGTCGAGTCGATGAACAGGGTGAGCGCCACCGGCGCCGTGTAGTCCTGCAGCTCCGACAGGTAGACCAGCTGCCGGAAGAAGTCGTTCCAGGTCCAGATGAACGAGAAGATCGCGGTGGTCACCAGCGCCGGGCGGCTCAGCGGCAGGATGACGTGCTGGAAGATCGCGTACGGCGAGGCGCCGTCGATCTTCGCGGCCTCGTCCAGCTCGCGCGGGATGCCCCGCATGAACTGCACCATGAGGAACACGAAGAACGCCTCGGTGGCCAGGAAGTGGGGCACCACCAGCGGCAGGTACGGCCAGTCGCCGCCCACCCAGCCGAGCGTCCGGAACAGGATGTACTGCGGGATGATCAGCACGTGCCCGGGCAGCAGCAGGGTGCCGATCATGACCGCGAACCAGACCTTGCGCAGCCGGAACCGCAGCCGGCCCAGGGCGTACGCCGCCAGCAGGCAGGAGATCGTGTTGCCCAGCACGGCCAGCACCGCCACCATGGCGCTGTTGAGGAAGAAGCGGCCGAAGCCCACGTCGAACTTGTGCCAGCCGTCGGTGAAGTTGCCCGGGGTGAACTCCCGCGGGACCAGCCCGATGTTGTTGACGATCTCCTGCGGTGACTTGACCGACGTGCCCACCATCCAGAACAGCGGATAGAGCACGACGGCCAGAATGGCCAGCAGCAGGAGCAGGCGCAGCCGGCTACGCATCAGTGCTCCTCGGCGTCGGAGTAGTGGACCCAGAACCGGCCGGTGCGGAACAGCACGACCGTGATGAGCCCGATGGTCAGCAGGAACACCCAGGCCATCGCCGAGGCGTAGCCCATGTTGAGCTCGACGAAGCCCTTGATGTAGAGGTCGAGGGTGTACATCAGGGTGGAGTCGACCGGGCCGCCGGTGCCGTTGCTCAGCACGAAGGCCGCGGTGAAGCCCTGGAAGCCGTGGATCGTCTCCAGCACCAGGTTGAAGAAGATCACCGGGGAGAGCATCGGCAGGGTCACGTTGCGGAACTGCGACCACGTCCCCGCGCCGTCGACGGACGCCGCCTCGTACAGCTCGGCCGGCACCTGCTTGAGGCCGGCCAGGAAGATCACCATGGGCGCGCCGAACTGCCAGATGGCCAGCACCATCAGCGTCTCCAGGGCGAAGCGGGGGTCGTTGACCCACGGCGCGCCCTCGATGCCGAAGAAGGCCAGGAACGAGTTGAACGAGCCGTCCCGGCTGAACATGCTGCGCCAGACGATGGCCAGCGCCACGCTGCCGCCGAGCAGCGACGGCAGGTAGAACAGGCCCCGGAACAGCCCGATGCCGCGGATGGCGCGGTTGAGCAGCAGGGCCACCGCGAGCGCGGCGGCGAGCTTCAGCGGCACGGCGACCAGCGCGAACGTCACGGTGACCTGGACGGCGTGCCAGTAGGACGGGTCGCTGGTGAACATCCGCCGGTAGTTGTCCCAGCCGACCCAGTTCACCTCCGACAGCGGGGTGAGGATGTCGTAGTCGGTGAAGCTCAGGTAGAGCGACAACATCATCGGGATGGCTGTGATCGCCAGCAGGCCGAGCAGCCAGGGTGAGAGGAACACGTACCCCGGCAGGTTCTCGCTGTGGCGCCGCCGGCGCGGGCCCTGCCGGTCGGCAGGGCCCGGGCGGACGGGTTCGATCCGGCTCTGTGCCGTTCGCACCGTGGTCACGACGATCGTCAGCCCTGACCGATCGCTGCCTTGGCGGCGGCGACGAAGGCGGCCGCGCCCTGGGCCGGCGTCTGCCGGCCGAACTGGACCTCCTCGGCGACCCGGATCAGCTCACTGCGGACCTTGCTGTGCCCCTTGAGCGGCACCGCCGGCGCCGGGCCGAAGGTCTTGCCCAGCTCGTTCTGCACCGCGATGGTCTGCTTCATGCTGGGGTCGGTGACGCTGTCGGCGACGACCTGGCGCACCTCGAGGTTGGACGGCAGGCCCCGGTCGGTGCCGAGGATCTTGCCGGCCTCCGGGTCGTTGGCCAGGAAGTTGAGCACGTCCACGGCCTGGTCCTTGTTCGGGCTGCCGCGGAACACCGAGAAGTACATCGAGGCCCGGGCCCACTGCGCCTTCGGGTCGCCGGGGTACGCCACGACCCCCAGCTCGTCCTTGGTGTTCTTCTTCAGCTCGGGCATCTGGTTGGCCCAGACCCAGGAGGTCGCCGCCTTGCCGGTGACCACCAGCTGCTTGCTGATGTCGGTGGCGTTGCCCTCGTGGATGACGTCGGGGGTCGGGGTGGCGCCGCGCTCGCGGGCGCCCTTCCAGAGCTCGAACCAGGCGGTCACGTCCTGCTCGTCGAAGCCGAGCTCCTTGCCCTTGTACAGGTCCTTGCCGCGCTGCCGGAGCCAGACCCAGTACGCCTGGTAGACGGCGCTGGCGTCCTGGGTGCCGGGCACCTTGGCGGTCTTGGACACGTTCTCGGCCCAGGAGATGTAGTCGTCCCAGCTCATCCCCGTCTTGGGCGCGGGCAGCTTGAACTTGTCGAGCAGGGTCTTGTCGTACACCAGGCCCTGGGTGTTCTCGCCGAAGGCCACCCCGGCGAGCTTGCCGTCGACCGTGCCGTACTCCTTGAGGCCGGGCGGGAACTTGGACATGTCCAGGCGCCCGTCGCCGGCGTACGAGGTCAGGTCGAGGGTGACGTTGCGGCCGGCGTACTCGGCGATGTAGTTGTCGTCGATCTGGAAGAGGTCGGGGGCGTTGCCGCCGGCGGTCAGGGTGGCCAGCTTGTCGAAGTAGCCCTGGTTGGCCTGCCAGGTCTTCTTGAACGTCACGTTCGGGTGTTTCTGGTGGTAGAGCTCGAGGGCCTTCTCGGTCAGGGTGGCGCGGCCCTCCGCGCCCCACCAGAAGATGGACAGCTCGACGGGCTTGTTCGGGTCGCTGGACTCGTCGTCGCCGCCGCAGGCGGCGGCGCCGAGGGCCAGGGGTACGACCAGGGCCGCGGCGAGAAGTCGCCGTCGGGTCGCGGTACCGTGGCGGCGCGTGGTTCGCACGTCCGTCGGCGGGGCTTTGTCCGGGTACATGGTGCTCACTCCTTGGCGTAGGAGGCGACAGCTTCGGGGGCGGCGGCAGCCGCGTTGCCCGGATCCGCATGGCTGTGCGGATCCGGGCCCGGTCCCGTCGAGTCGCGGATGACCAACTCGGTCTGAAGGCTCGCATGGGCAGTGGTACGACGGTCGTCTCCGTGCGCGAGGAGCATGTCGACGGCCGCTCTTCCCGCGGCGGCGGCAGGTGTGGCCACCGTGGTCAGCTTGGGATGGATGAGGCGGCTCAGCGCGATGTCGTCGATGCCGACGACGCTGATGTCCGCCGGGACCCGCGCGCCCTGGGCGTGCAGGCCCTCGATGAGGCCGATGGCCATGAGGTCGTTGTAGGCGAGCACGGCGCTGACCCCGCTGCGCAGGACCTGCTCGGCGACGGCGGCGCCGCCGTGCTCGGTGGGTGGGTTGGGGCCGAAGACGGTGAGCTCGGCGCCGCCGGCGCGGGCCGCCAGCGCCGCCGAGCGGCGGATCTCCTTGCTGGTCCAGGAGCCGCGGGGCCCGGCGACCAGGCCGATCCGGCGGTGCCCGAGGCCGCTGAGGTGGTCGATGGCCAGCCCGGCGCCCTGGGCCACGTCCATGACGACGGTGGGCAGGCCGGTGATCTGCCGGTTGACGACCACCAGCGGCACGTCCCGGCTGAGCAGCTCGATCAGGCTGTTGCTCATCCGCGGGCTGCACAGCAGGATGCCGTCGACCTGCTTGGCCAGCGCCCGGACCAGGTCCTCCTCGACCGCGGCGTCCTCGTTGGAGTCGGCCACGAAGATGTGGTAGTCGCGCTGCCGGGCCTGGCTCTCGGCCGCCTTGATCAGCGGGGGGAAGAACGGGTTGGCGATGTCGGCGACGATCAGGCCGACGTTGAACGTGCGGCCGGTGATCAGCGCCCGGGCGGCCCGGTTGGGCCGGTAGCCGAGCTGCTCGGCGCAGGCCAGCACCCGGGTGCGGGTGTCCGGGTTGACCAGGTGCGGCGCCGAGAACGTCCGGGAGACCGTGGAGATGTGCACTCCGGACTCCCGTGCGACGTCGCGAATCGTGGCTGGCACGCCGGCCCTTCCTTCGATGGATGTGCTGTGGTCGGGGTCACTCTGGGGGCCAATTAATGCAAACGGTTGTAGCTGTGTCAACGGCCTTTTGTTGCAGCTTCATGACGGCCGTCCGCATTGCAGGCCGATGTACGGGTCGCTTAATGGCATAAAACCGGACGGACCAGCCCTGAATTCTTGACGACGGGCGATCGACGTGTTTAGTTCTGCTGCAAACGTTTGCAGTGAGGAGAAGCGGTGGACGCACGACGGCGCTACGCCCTGGTCGGTACCGGCGCCCGGGCCGAGATGTTCCTGCGGGCCCTGGCCACCGACCACGCCGACGCGGCCCACCTGGTCGGGCTGGCCGACGTCAACCCGAGCCGGATGGCGGCGCACAACCGCTGGCTCACCGGGCTGGGCGGGCCCGCGGCGCCCACCTACCCGGCCGCGGAGTTCACCACCATGCTGACCGCCGAACGGGTGGACGAGGTGCTGGTCACCAGCGTCGACAGCACCCACGCCGACTACGTGGTGGCCGCGCTGGAGGCCGGTTGCGACGTCATCACCGAGAAGCCGATGACGGTCGACGTGGACGGCTGCCGGCGCATCCTGGACGCGGTCGAGCGCACCGGCCGGCGCGTGCAGGTGGCGTTCAACTACCGCTTCAACCCGCTGCACGAGACCGTCCGCGAGGTGCTGGCCGCCGGCGAGATCGGCGAGATCGGCTCCGTGCACTTCGAATGGCTGCTCGACGTCCGGCACGGCGCCGACTACTTCCGGCGCTGGCACCGCGACAAGGCCAACTCCGGCGGCCTGCTCGTGCACAAGTCGGGTCACCACTTCGACCTGGTCAACTGGTGGCTGGGCGCGGCGCCGGAGCAGGTCTACGCGCAGGGCCGGCTGTTCTTCTACGGCGAGACCGGCCGGCGCCACGGCTACGCCCGCGACTACGAGCGCGCCCACGGCGACCCGGCGGCCGAGGGCGACCCGTTCGCCCTGCGCCTGCGCGACAACCCGCGGCTGCGCGAGCTCTACCTCGACGCCGAGGCCGACGACGGCTACCGGCGCGACCAGAACGTGTTCGCCCCCGGGGTCACCATCGAGGACGACATGGCCGTGCTGGTCCGCTACGACACCGGCGCCACGATGACCTACCACCTGACCGCGTACGCGCCCTGGGAGGGCTACCGGCTGATGGTCAACGGCAGCCGGGGCCGCCTCGAGCTGGAGGTGGTCGAGAGCGACCACGTCAGCCCGGCCGGCGCGAGCGAGGTCAAGGGGGCCGCGATCCACGGGGTGACCGAGGCCGAGGAGCACGGCCGGTCCACGCTGACCGTCCGGCCGTTCTGGGCGCCGCCGCGCGAGGTGCCGCTGCCGGCCGGGTACTCCCGCAGCGGGCACGGCGGCGCCGACTCGCGGATGACCGGCGTGCTCCTGGGCGCCGCCAAGGACCCGCTCGAGCGTTCCGCCACCGCCCGCGACGGCGCGCTCGCCCTGCTCACCGGCCTCGCCGCCAACCGGTCGATGGAGACCGGCGCCCCGGTGCGCGTGGCCGACCTGCTCGACCTCCCCTGACCCGTCGCTCTCCCGAGGTGTCCATGTCCGACCTGCTGTTCGCGGCCGAACCCCGCCAGCGAGACATCGCCCGTGAGCTCTACACGCTCGTGGCGGACCTGCCGCTGATCTCGCCGCACGGCCACGTCGATCCCGGCCTGCTCGCCGACGACGAGCCGTTCCCCGACCCGGCCCGGCTGATCATCGTCCCTGACCACTACATCACCCGGATGCTGCTCAGCCAGGGCATCCCGCTGGCCCGGCTCGGCGTACCCAGCCGCACCGGCGCCCCGGTGGAGACGGACCCGCGCGCCATCTGGCGGCTGCTCGCGGACAACTGGCACCTGTTCCGCGGCACCCCCTCGCGGCTCTGGCTGGAACGCACGTTCGCCTCGGTCTTCGGGGTCACCACCCGGTTCGGCCCGGCCACCGGCGACGCGGTCTACGACGAGATCGCCGCGCGGCTGGCCGAGCCCGCCTTCCGGCCCCGGGCGTTGTTCGACAAGTTCGGCATCGAGGTGCTGGCCACCACGGAGTCGCCGCTGGACGACCTGAGCCGGCACGCCAAGCTCGCCGCCGACGGCTGGGGCGGCCCGGGCGGGCGGGTGATCACCACGTTCCGCCCGGACGACGTGGTGGACATGGAGTTCGAGGGCTGGGCCGAGCGGATCGGCCGGCTCGGCGAGCTGACCGGGGAGGACACCGGGACCTACCGCGGCTACCTGGCCGCGCTGTGGTCGCGGCGGCAGGCGTTCCAGGCGGCCGGCGCGACCTCCTCCGACCACGGGCACCCGACCGCCCGTACCGTGCGGCTGAGCCCGGCCGACGCGGCCCGGCTGTACGAGCGCGGGCTGCGCGGCCGGGCCTCGGCGGCCGACGCCGAGGAGTTCCGCGCGCACATGCTGGTCGAGTTCGCCCGCATGTCCATCGAGGACGGGCTGGTCATGCAGCTGCACCCCGGCGCCGTGCGCAACCACAACAGGAGCCTGCACACCGGGCACGGCCGCGACGTCGGCGGCGACATCCCGCAGGCGACCGACTTCGTGCACGCGCTGACCCCGCTGCTGGACGCGTACGGCAACGACCCCCGGCTGCGGGTGGTGCTCTTCACCCTGGACGAGGACACCTTCACCCGCGAGCTGGCCCCGCTGGCCGGCGGGTACGCCGCGCTCTACCTGGGCGCGCCGTGGTGGTTCCTGGACTCGCCGGACGGGCTGCGCCGGTTCCGCGACGCGGTCACCGAGACCGCCGGCTTCTACAACACGGCCGGCTTCACCGACGACACCCGGGCGTTCTGCTCCATCCCGGTACGGCACGAGGTGGCCCGCCGGGCCGACGCGGCGTACCTGGCCCGGCTCGTCGCCGAGGAGCGGCTGCCGCTGGACGAGGCCGCCGAGACCATCGCCGACCTGGCCTACCACCTGCCGAAGAAGGTGTTCCGGCTGTGACCAGGATCCTCGCCGTCGACGTGCACGACGTCCGGTTCCCGACGTCGCTGACCGGCGACGGCTCCGACGCGATCAACCGCGGCGACTACTCCGCCACCTACGTGGAGCTGCGCACCGACGGCCCGCACGTCGGCGCCGGCTTCACCTTCACCAACGGCCGCGGCAACGAGCTGACCTGCGCGGCGGTCCGGGCGCTGAGCCACCACGTCGTCGGCCGGACGCTGAGCGAGCTGGCCGCCGCCCCCGCCGCGTTCGTCCGGAGCCTGACCGCCGACCCGCAGCTGCGCTGGCTCGGCCCGGAGAAGGGCGTGCTCCACCTGGCGACCGGCGCGCTGGTCAACGCGGTGTGGGACCTGCGGGCCAAGTCGGCCGGCGCGCCGCTGTGGCAGCTGCTGGCCGAGCTGTCCACCGAGGAGCTCGTCGCCTGCGTCGACTTCCACCACATCAGCGACGCGCTCACCCCGGCCGAGGCGGCGGCCATCCTGGACCAGGGCCGGGCCGGCCTGGCCGACCGGCTCGGCGAGGTGTCGCGCGACGGGCTCGCCTCGTACACCACCTCGGTGGGCTGGCTGGGCTACCCGGACGACAAGGTCCGGGCGCTGGCCCGCGAGGCGTACGCCGGGGGCTGGCGGGCGATGAAGATGAAGGTCGGCGGCGACCTGGACGACGACGTGCGCCGGGCCGGGATCATCCGGGACGAGATCGGCCCGGACGCGCTGCTGATGATGGACGCCAACCAGGTGTGGGACGTCGACGAGGCGATCGCCGCGATGACCCGGCTGGCCGCGTTCCGCCCGTACTGGATCGAGGAGCCGACGCACGCCGACGACGTGCTGGGCCACGCCCGGATCCGGCGCGCGGTCGACGAGCTCACCGGCGGCACGTGCCGGGTGGCCACCGGCGAGGTCGCGGCCAACCGGGTGATCTTCAAGCAGCTGCTGCAGGCCGAGGCGATCGGCGTCATGCAGGTCGACGCCTGCCGGGTCGCCGGGGTCAACGAGGTGCTGGCCGAGCTGCTGATGGCGGCCAAGTTCGGCGTGCCGGTCTGCCCGCACGCCGGCGGGGTCGGGCTCTGCGAGCTGGTCCAGCACCTGGCCGTCTTCGACTACCTGCGGGTCGGCACGACACGGGAGGGACGCATGATCGAGTACGTGGACCATCTGCACGAGCACTTCGAGGATCCGGTACGCACCCGCGAGGGCCGCTACCTGCTGCCGGACCAGCCGGGTTACAGCGCCACCATGCGCCCCGCCTCGATCGCCGAGTTCTCCTTCCCCGGCGGCCCGGCATGGCGGTGACCACCACGCCGCTGCTCGGGCTGGCCACCCTGAGCCGGCTGCCCGAGCAGTGCCGCCCACTGATCCGCCCCGGCGACGTCCCGGCCGGCATCGTCCACCTCGGACTCGGCGCCTTCCACCGGGCGCACCAGGCCGTCTACATCGAGGAGGCGATCGCCGCCGGCGGCGGCGACTGGGGCATCGTCGGCGTGGCGCCGCGGTCCACCCGGGTCGTCGCCGACCTCACCGCCCAGGACCGGCTGTTCAGCGTGACGACGATGTCCGGCCCGAGCGCCGGCACCCGGGTGGTCGGCGCCCTGGCCGGGGTGCGGCACGCCGGCACGGACCCCGGCGCGGTGGTCGCCCTGCTGGCCGACCCGGCGATCCGGGTGGTGACGCTGACGGTCACCGAGAAGGGCTACCACCTCGACCCGTCGACCGGCCGGCTCACCGCGGACGCGCAGCTGCGGGCCGACCTGACCACGGCCCGCGCCCCGGTCACGGTGCCCGGGCTGCTGCTGCGGGGCCTGCTCGCCCGCTGCCGCGCCGACGCCGGCCCGATCGCGGTGCTCAGCTGCGACAACCTGCCCTCGAACGGGCGCCGGGTGCAGAGCCTGGTGGACCAGGCCCGGCGGCTGCTGCCGGGCGACCGGGCCGGCTTCGCCGAGTGGCTGGGCGCGAGCGTGACGTTCCCCGGGTCCATGGTGGACCGGATCGTGCCCGCGAGCACGCCGGCGACCCTGGAGCTGGCGGCCGCCGCGCTCGGCGCCCGGGACCTGGCCGGGGTGCACGGGGAGCCGTACCGGCAGTGGGTGATCGAGGACCGCTTCCCCGGCGGCCGGCCGGCCTGGGAGCGGGCCGGGGTGGTGCTGACCGACGACGCCGGCCCCTGGGAGCGGCTGAAGCTGCGCGCGCTCAACGGCGTGCACTCGGCGATCGCGTACCTCGGGGCGGTGGCCGGCCGGGAGACCATCGCGGCCGCGCTGGAGATCCCCGGGATGCGCGCGGCGATGGCGCGCTTCGTCGCCGAGGACGTGGCCGGCAGCTTCCAGCCGCCGCCCGGCGTCTCGATCGTCGGCTACGGCGAATCGGCGCTGGGCCGCTTCGCCGACCCGGCGATCGCGCACCGCACCCGGCAGGTGGCGATGGACGGCTCGCAGAAGCTGCCGCAGCGGGTGCTGCACACCATCGCCGACCGGCGGGCGGCCGGCGCGTCGCCGCGCTGGGCGGCGCTGGTCGTCGCGGCCTGGATGCGGTACGTCCAGGGCGTCGCCGACGACGGCCGGGTGCTGCCGCTCGACGACCCGCTGGCCGACCAGATCCGGGCCCGGCTGGCCGCCGCCAAGCCCGCGCCGGCCTGCGTGGCCGAGGCGCTGTTCGGGCTGGACACGGTGTTCCCGGCCGAGCTGGCCGCGGACGACACGGTGCGGGAGCTGGTCGTCGGCTGGCTGACCGAGCTGGACAAGCACGGCGTCGAGGCGACCCTGGCCGGTGCGGCATGACCGCGGTGCGGCCGGGGCGCGGGGGTACGGCGTGACGGCGGCGGTGGCGCTGATCGGCGCGAACGGGCACGGCCGCTCGCACCGGCGGCGGATCGCCGAGCTGGAGCGGACGGGGTCGGTGCGGTTGGTGGCGCTGGCCGACGTACAGCCGATCGAGCCGGACCCGCCGGTCCCGGCCGGCGCCGCGGTCTTCACCGACCACCGCGAGCTGCTCGCCACGGCCGCCCCGGACGTGGTGGTGATCTGCACGCCGCCGCACACCCACCTGCCGATCGCCCTGGACGCCCTGGCCGCGGGCTGCGACGTGCTGCTGGAGAAGCCGCCGGTGCCGACGGTCGAGGCGCACGCGACGCTGCAGGCGGCGGTGGTGTCCTCGGGCCGGTCGTGCCAGGTCGGCTTCCAGGCGCTCGGCTCGCTGGCCGCGCAGACGCTGTTCGACGCGGTGGCCGCGGGCCGGCTGGGCCGGCTGGAGAGCGTGGCGACGGTCGCGTCCTGGCGGCGCGACGACGCCTACTACGCCCGCGCGCCGTGGTCCGGCCGGCGCGTCGTCGACGGCCGGCCGGTCCTCGACGGCGCGCTGGTCAACCCGTTGGCGCACGCGGTGATGCAGAGCCTCGCGGTGGCCGCGGCGGCGGGCGCGGGCGCCCCGGTGCGGCTGGCGGCCGAGCGGTACCGCACCCGCGACATCGAGGTCGACGACACGGCGTTCGCCCGGATCACCTTCGCCGGCGGGCTGCGGATGATGGCGGCGGTGACGCTGGCCGGGGAGGACTTCGTCGCCGGCTCGGTCATCGTGACCGGCGCCGCCGGACGGGCCGAGCTCGAGTACCCGACCGACCGGCTGGACCTGCCCGGGCTGACGGGCCCGCCGGGCCGCATCGACCTGCTGGAGAACCTGATCGCGCACCGGCGGGACCGGTCCGGGGTGCCGCTGGTCGCGCCGCTGGCCCGGACCGCGGCGTTCACGGCGGTGGCGCAGACGCTGACCGGGCCGGGGGCGGCGCCGCCGGCGCTGATCGACGAGGCGTTCGTGGCGGCGGTGGGAACGGGACCGGAGCGGGTGCAGGTGATCACCGGGATCAACGCGGTGCTGCGGGAGGCCGCGGCGACGCTGAAGCTGCCCTCGGAATCGGGGGTGGCCTGGGCGGTGCCGGCGTACGAGGTGGACGTGCCGATCGCCGGACACCCGTACGGGCACCCGCCACCCGGTTCCGTCGGGGAGTACTGAGCCGGATACTGACAGTGGTCACTGCATTGTCGGCACCCGAGGCGGTGGTTCGGTGGAGCGGGCATGGCGTACGGTCCTGGGGCTGCTGGTCGTCGTCGCGGCCCCCTGGATCGCGGTCTGGACCAGTCGCCTGCGGGAACGGCCGGGCCTGGCCCTGTTGCTGGCCCTGGCGTGGCTGGCCGTGGTGGTGGTCGGCTGGCTCTTCTGGAAGGTGGCGGCGGAGTCCCTGCACCGCCACCTCGGCCTGTGGTCCACCTCGGTCGACCGGTTCATCGATCAGCACCTGTCCCGCTACGGCAAGGTCTACGGCCAGTGGGTGATGGACTCCCGCCGGTTCCTGGACGCCAAGGGCCTCGCCACGGTGGGCACGTTCAGCCCGGAGATGGACGAGGTCTTCGTCGACGTCGGCCTCACCGCCCGGGCCCCCCGCCAGGTGCCGCCGGACCTGCTCGGCACCGCGCCGGTCGACAGCGCTCGGCGGCGCTCCATCTGGGACTTCCTGCACCAGGACGAGCCCGTGGTGCTCGCCGCGATCGGCGCGCCCGGCAGCGGCAAGACGACACTGCTCAACCACGTGGCCCGGAGCACCGCGCGCACCGCCCCGGACCGGCGCCGGCCCATCCCCGTCCTCCTGCAGCTGCGCGACCACGCCCGGGCGGTGGCCGCCGAGCCGGGGATGTCCCTGCCCGAGCTGATCCGGCGCGCGCTGCCCCGCCTGGTCGTGGCCGAGCCGGCGGGCTGGTGGGAGAACCGGCTCACCCGGGGCAAGTGTGTGGTGCTGCTGGACGGCCTGGACGAGGTGGCCAACGCGGCCGAGCGCCGCGACATCGTGGCGTGGGTCAACCAGCAGATCGCCGTCTACCCGCGCAACGACTTCGTCGTGACGTCCCGGCCGCACGGGTACCGGGACGCGTTCGTGGAGTCGGCGACCACGCTGCAGGTCCTGTCCTTCACGCCGGACCAGGTGCGGCGTTTCCTGCACGGCTGGTACCTGGCGGTCGAGCGCCGGGCCACCGGCACCACCGGCCGCGAGGTGGAGATGCTCGCCCAGGAGGCCGCCGACGATCTTCTCGACCGGCTGGCCGCCTCGCCCGCCCTCTACGACCTGACCATCAACCCGCTGCTGCTGACGATGATCGCCAACGTGCACCGGTTCCGGCGGTCGCTGCCGAACAGCCGGGCCGATCTCTACGGCGAGGTCTGCCAGGTGATGCTCTGGCGGCGGCAGGAGGCCAAGCGGCTGGACCTGAACCTGCCCGGCATCAGCAAGGAGCGGCTGCTCGCCTGGCTGGCGTACGAGATGATGCGGTCGGGCACCCGGGACATGAGCCGGCGGCAGCTGGTGGACGGCATCCGCCCCCGGCTCAAGCGGGTCTCCGCCGACGTCACCCCGGAGGACTTCATCAACGACGTCGGATCCAACGGCCTGCTCGTGGAGCGGGAACGGGAGCTGTACGCCTTCGCCCACCTGACCTTCCAGGAGTACCTGGCCGCCCGCTACCTGCAGGAGCACGGCCTCGAGCGGGTGCTGATCGAGGCCGTGGACGACCCCTGGTGGCGGGAGACCACACTGCTGTACCTGGCCGGGGCCGACGCCGACCCGATCGTGCGGGCCGCGCTGCGCTCGGGTACGCCGACCGCGCTGTCCCTCGCCTTCGAGTGCGCCGAGATCGGCGCCGAACTCGCCCCCGAGCTCCGGCAGCGCCTCACCGAGGTGCTGGCCGAGGGCTTCGACCCGGCGGCGAGCGTGGAGAGCCGGCGCCTGGTGGCCGGCGTGCTGGCCAGCCGGTATCTGCGCAGGCTGGTGCCCACGCCGGCCGGCACCCGGGTGTGTCCCGATCCGATCACTGCCGACCTCTACTGGATGTTCCGCAAGGACACCGGCGTGCCCGCACCGGACGGCCGGCCGGCCGTCCGGCAGAACGCACCCGTCCGGGGCGTGTGGAGCACCGACGCGGCCGGGTTCGTCCGCTGGATCAATGCCCTGACCACCGCCAACGGAAGCGGGACCCATCAGGGCGCGGGCCTGCTCTATCGGCTGCCGACCGCCGAGGAGCTCGACATGCTGGCCGCCGGGCCCGGTCCGGCCGCGCAGATCCTGCAGTCGCGGGCCCAGCGGGTGTGGAACACCACGGACGGCGTGAGCGCGCCGACCGTCTGGACGTTGGCCGGCCGGCCGGCGGCCAACGTCGTCCCGACCGATGAGTTGCTCACCGCCGTGGTGGCCGACCTGCGCCCCTCGGGCGTGCTGGCTCAGCTGATGACCGTGACGGCGATCGAAACCGCCGGCCGGCTCGCCCTGACCGGCCCCCCGATCCGGGCCGCGGCCGAGGAGCTGGCCCGCGGCATGATGGCGATCCGCTCCGGCCGCGACGCCGGCGGGCTGGAGAACTCCACGGCCCTGGACGACCTGCGCGGTCCCCTGGCCAAGGCCGGCGAGGCGGCCACCCTCCTCGGCCGGGCGCTGGCCGGCCTGCCCCGGATCAGCCCGGACGTGGCCGAGCAGTTGGAACTGGTGCTCGCCCGCCATCCGATCGCCCGCGCGGTGGAACACCTGGAGAAGGCGGCCTCGCTGGGACGCGACGTCGCCATCGCCCAGGAGTGGAACCGCGACCTGGGGGTGGACAGCGCCCTGCCGAACGCCCGGTCGATCCGCGACCGGGTGCGCCGGTCCCGCCAGCGGCTGCGGGAGCTCGCCGACACCATGGGGAGCCCCGCGCCGACGCTCTCGCCGCTGGAGCTGCGGCTGGGGCTGGACGCCGAGCCGCTCAGGTTCGCCGGCCGGGACCGTGCCGGCCCGTCCCCGAACGGCGCCCTGGGCACCAGCTTGCGCCTGGCCACGTCGGCGGTGCTGAAGCAGCAGGGCCCGGACGCCGATCGGGACGCGGCGACCCGGTTCGGCCTCGCCCTGCTGCGCTTCTCGGCCGCCACCACGCCGGAGCCCATCCCCGTCGACCTCGGCGAGCTGGCCGAGGTGGTGCGGCGCCTGCCGGACAGCGCGGTCCGCCGGTTCTCCTCGCCGGCCTGGGCCACCGCGGTGCTGCGGATGCTCCGGGAGGCCGCCGTGCCGGTCCTGGAGCGTCAGGCGCCGATGACCGAGGCCACGGCCACGGCCATCCGCGTGCCGGCGCTGATCCTGGCCGCCGAGGCGATCCACATCAAACAGGAACCGCTGGCCCGCGACCTGCGGCACCTGGCCGCGGCGACGTGCCTCATGCGCCGCCGGGCGGCGGACGCCGGCCTGCTCGAGAGCCTGATCCTCGCGACCGCCTGACCGCGTCACCGTCGCCGCGGCCCGGCCGGCCCTCACCCGATGATCTGCTCCCGGGTCAGCTCGCCGTCGGCCACCAGCACGGTCAGGTCCCGCTCCAGCGGCGCCCCGGGCCGGACCACGACGGGCTTCTCCCAGGCCAGAGCCGCGCACACCCCGTTGTAGCCGCCCGCCCCGGTGCGGACGAACCAGCGGTCGTCGCCGCTCAGGCCGCGGAAGACCAGGGTGTACGGCCCCGGCCCGGTCAGCGCCACCCACGGCTCGTCGCTGCCGTTGACCTCTTCCTCGCCCGCCCGGGACGCCGTGAAAGCCGTGGCCGGGCCCGGGGTGGCACGCCAGAAGAAGCCGCCGTAGCCCGCGCCGCCGGGGCGGCCGTTGGTGGCCGGGCTGCCCAGCGTGACCTCGCCGGCCGCGCTCAGGGCGTACGAGAAGGACAGCTCCCAGCCCAGCGGGACCGCCCGGGCCGCCACCGCCCGGGTCTCGGTCAGCAGCGTCGCGCCGTGCGGGTCGAGCCAGCGCAGCCGCTCGCTGAAGCCGTCCGCGGCCCGGGCCAGCCACGCGTCGTGGGTGATCCGGCCGTGGTCGTCGAGCCACGTGTAGCCCTGGTCGCGCACGTACGTCCGGCCGCCCCACAGGTTGACGCCGTCGACGTCCTGCATCGCCACCGACACGCCCAGGTGCCAGCGGTGGTCCTCGGGCAGCAGGTCCGTCACCGGTACGCCGGCCAGCGTGCGCACCGGGTGCAGGTACGGCCGCGGACCGTTCAGCGGGTCGATCTCCGGCTCCGCGACGTACTCCGCGACATCGACGTCTTCCACTGTCAGGCGCATGCCCCGGACGCTACCTCAGGCCGGGAAGAGCAGGTCCAGGTGGGCGTCGAGGGCCCCGAGCGCGCGCTCGGCGGTGTCGTCGTGCAGGCCGGCCGCCGCGGCCGGGCGCACCGCCGTGTACGCCAGGAAGGCGAGCGCCACCCGCCCGTTGTCGCGGCTCGGCCCGTCCAGCGGCAGCAGCGCGGTGATCATCGTGCGCAGCAGGAGCCGGGGTGGCGGGTCGGCCCCAGCGCGGCGAGCGCCTCGGTGACCCGCAGCGCGCTGCGTTCCCGCACGACGGACAGCGCGAACGCCATCATCTCGTCGCGGCTGTCGAAGTAGTGCTGCACCATCCCGGCCGAGACGCCGGCCCGGGTCGCCACGTGGCGCAGGCTCACCGATTCCAGGCCCTGCTCGGCGGCCACCCGCATCAGCGCGTCCGCGATGAGCCGGCGGCGTTGCTCGGGGTCAACCTACTTGGGCATCGGTACGCCTTGCGCACCGTCTCGACGGCGTCCCAGCCGATGAAGACGCCGAGGATGGGCTTGACCAGGCCTCAGAGGTTGATCATGTGGCCGGTGAGGCCGTGGAACGCCTCCTGCAGCGCCTCGCTCAGCGTCGGGTGGGTGTGCACGTTGCGGGCCAGCTCGTGCGCCGTCAGGTCCCACTTCTGGGCCAGCGTCAGCTCGGGCAGCAGCTCGGACGCGTCGGGGCCGATCAGATGCCCGCCCAGCAGCTCGCCGTACCTGGCGTCGGCCACGAGCTTGACGAAGCCGGTCGGCTCGGCCAGGCCGTGCGCCTTGCCGTTGGCGGTGAACGGGAACGTCGAGACCTGCACGTCGTGGCCCTCGTCGCGGGCCTGCTGCTCGGTCAGGCCGAAGCTGGCCACATGCGGCTGGCAGAACGTCGCCCGGGGCATCATCCGGTAGTCGCCCAGCGTCATCGTCTCCGCGCCGGCGATGGTCTCCGCCGCCACCACGCCCTGCGCCTCCGCGACGTGGGCCAGCTGCAGCTTGGCGGTGACGTCGCCGATCGCGTAGAGATGCGCGACGTTGGTGCGCATGTGGTCGTCGATCGCGATGGCGCCGCGGTCGGTGAGCGCGACCCCGGTGTGCTCCAGGCCGTAGCCCTCGACGCGGGGGGCGAAACCCACCGACATCAGCACCCGGTCGGCCTCGAGCGTCTCCGACCTGCCGTTCCTGGCCGTGTAGGTCACCACGACCGACGAGCCCTTGTCGGTGACGGTCTCGACCTTGGCCGAGGTCAGGATCGGGATGCCCAGCCTGCGGTACTGCTTGGTGATCTCCTTGGAGACGTCGGCGTCCTCGTTGGGCAGGGCCCGGTCGAGGTACTCCACGATGGTGACGTCCACGCCGTAGTTCCTCAGGACGTAGCCGAACTCCATGCCGATCGCGCCGGCCCCGACGATGACGATCGAGCCGGGCAGGTCGCGGTCGAGGATCTGGGTCTCGTAGGTGACCACGTTGTCGCTGAGCTCGACGCCGGGCAGCAGCCGCACGGTCGAGCCGGTGGCGATGATCGCGTTGTCGAACGTCAGGGTCTCGGTGCCGCCCGCGGACAGCGTGACCTCGAGGGTGTGCGCGTCGCGGAACGAGCCGCGGCCGTCGTACTCGGTGATCTTGTTCTTCTTCATGAGGTAGTGCACGCCCTTGACCCGGCCGTCGGCCACCGTGCGGCTGCGGTCGAACGCGACGCCGTAGTCGAAGCTCACGTCGCCGCTCATCCCGAACGTCTTGGCCTGGGTGTGGAAGATGTGGGCCAGCTCGGCGTTGCGCAGCAGCGCCTTCGACGGGATGCAGCCCACGTTGAGGCAGACGCCGCCCCAGTACTTCTCCTCCACCACGGCGGTCCGCAGGCCGAGCTGGGCGGCGCGGATCGCGGCGACATAGCCGCCGGGACCCGCGCCCAGGACGATCAGGTCGTAGTGCTCGCTCATGCCTCGAGTATCGCGCAGCCGGGCCTCAGCTGAGCAGGAAGACCGATGCGTCGCCGATCACCACCGTGCCGTCCCGGTGGCGCAGGTACCGGGTGGCGTCCTCGGCCAGCTGCAGCCGGACGCCGGAGCCCTGCCGGATCCGGCGTACCGGGGTGGGCGGCCCGGTCTCGAGGCGGACCGCGCCGTCGACGACCCGGACGTGCCGGTCCGGGAAGTCCACCGACTGGATCGCCTCGGCGCCGCCGGCCGCGGGCACGAAGCGGAACTGGGTGTCGGCCAAGCCGTGGTCCGGCGGGCGGACCACCAGGGTGGCGCCGTCGTGCCGGACGAACCGGCTCGGCGCGTCGGCGGGGGAGAGGCGCAGGATCGGGCCGCCGGCCCCGACCGGTACGCCGAACAGCGGCGTGCCGTCCGGATGCCAGTAGACGCGCTGGACGCGGGTGTGCCGGTTCGGGTCGTAGAGCGGGTCGCCGCTGATGTCGCGGTAGTCGCGGGCGTGGTAGACCAGCACGTCGGTCACGCCGTCCTCGGCCACGGTGAAGCTGTTGTGCCCGGGGCCGTAGCGGTCCGTCTCGGGCCGGGTCACCAGGACCGGGTCGGGGTTCTTGGTCCAGGACGCGGGGGACAGCAGGTCGGCGCGGGCGTCCGCGGTGAGCAGGCCCAGGCAGTAGCGGGCGTCGGTGGCGCTGGCCGAGAAGGTCAGGAAGACGCGGCCGTGGCGGATCAGCACCGCCGGGCCCTCGTTGACCTTGAAACCCTGCACCTCCCAGCTGCGGGTCGGGGTGGCGATCCGGGTGGGCTTGCCGCGCAGCGCCCAGGGCGAGCTCATCTCGGCGATGTAGAGGCTGGTGTTGACCGCGATCTCCGGCTCGCTCTGCGCCCACACCAGGTAGCGCCGCCCGCGGTGGGCGAAGGTCGTCGCGTCCAGCGAGAAGCTGTCCCACTCGGTGGCGATCTGGCCCTTCAGCGTCCAGCCGGCCGGGTCGGTGGGGTCGGCCAGCGCGGACTCCAGCACGTACATCCGGATCCGGAAGACGTCGTCGGAGTCGCCGGCGGCGAAGTAGATGTACCACCTGCCGTCGATGCGGTGCAGCTCCGGCGCCCAGATGTGCCCGCCCATCCTGCCGGTGGCGGGGCGGCGCCAGACCACCGACTCGGCGGCGGTGGCGAGCCCGGCGATGGTGGTGGCGCCGCGCACGACGACCCGGTCGTACTCGGGCACCGAGCCGGTGAAGTAGTACCGGCCGCGGTGGCGGTGGGTGATGAACGGGTCGGCGCGCTGCTCGATGAGCGGGTCGGCGGTGGTGACCCCGTAGATCTGGGCGTCGGTGCGGGCCTGGCGGGCCTGCGCCGGGAAGGCGGCGAGCCCCACGCTGCCGAGCAGGACGGCACGGCGGCTGACGGTGTTCACGAGCACTCCCGGATGCGCAGGAAGGTGACGGAGTTGGCGGGGAAGGTGCGCGTGAAGGCCGACGAGATGCCGCCGACGGTCGTGGTGACCGGCTGGATCGGCTCGGCCGAGCGGGTGTTCTGCTCCTGCGGGTCCCCGGTGATCACGGTCATCCGGGCGCGCCCGGCGACCTTGCGGCCGCCCAGGTCTACCCGGGTCACGGCCGGGGTGTCCTGCGCGTTGACGACCTTGACGATGAGCTCGCCGGTACGGTCGTCGCGGGTGATGACCTGGGCGAACGGCTCGGTCACCTGGTCGTCGGTGAAGCTGCCCCACTCGGCGCCGTTGAGGAACAGCCGCACCCGGGTGCCGCGGACCTCGATGCGGATGTCGTACGTGGTCCCGGTGTCGATCGTGTTCGGCTTGGCCAGCACGATCTCCTTGGACCCGCCGGCGCCCTTCTGGACCGCGCCCTGGGTGTTGTTCCAGCCGCCCAGGTTCCACCAGTAGAGCTCCCCGGAGGGCTGCACCCCGAACGCGACCAGGAAGCCCTCGGCGCCGGCCTGCTTGGTGGCCTTGAGCGTCAGGTCGTAGTCGGTGGCGGTGATGTCGCCCGCCTTGACCAGGGTGTCCAGCGCGGCCGTGTCGCTCTGCCGGTAGGCGCCGTCGACGACCGACCAGGCGCCGCGCGGCTCCACCGGCGTCCACTGCCCGGCGCCGCCGGAGAAGTCGTCGCTGAACAGCACCGCGCCCTCCGGGGTGGTCACCTTGACGTCGTCGTAGGTGGCGGCGGTGGCCCAGGTGGAGAGCCCGACGGCGCCGGTGATCGGCTTGGGCTGGACCACCTTGCCGGTCGACCGGCTGGGCACCACGCGGTCGCCCACGTTGGTCATGAACAGCTTCTGCACCTGGTAGCTGGTCGAGCCCCAGGACTCGTCGTTGTCGAACCAGATCAGGTCCGGCTTCCACTGCACGTGGTCGATGTTGGCCAGCAGCGGCGCGTACGAGGCCAGCTTGACCACGTCGGCGTTGCGTTCCAGCCCGGTCATGTACGACGCCTCGGCCAGGGAGTTGATCAGCTTGTTGTCCAGCGACGCGTACTCGCCCAGGAAGACCTTGGGGCCGTTGCGGTCGTAGGAGTCGTACCGCTTGTTGTTGCCGAGGAACCAGGCCGGGCTGTTGTAGTAGTGCTCGTCGACCATCGCCACGTTCGCGGCCTTGTTCTTGGCCCACAGGGTGTCGAAGGTGGCGCCCTGGTCGTCGGGGCCGGAGTTGCCCACCACCACGATGTCCGGGTACCTCGCCGCGATGGCCTCGCGGAACTGACCGAAGTTCGCGAAGTACTCCTCCGGCAGGTTCTCCTCGTTGCCCACGGCCACGTGGGTCAGCCCGAACGGCTTCGGGTGGCCCATGTCGGCGCGCAGCCTGCCCCAGGTGGAGGTGGCCGGGCCGTTGGCGAACTCGATCAGGTCGAGGGCGTCCTGGATGTGCCGTCGCAGCAGCGCCGGATCGTCGGTGGCCCGGTTCTGCCCGCAGCCGGTGACCAGCGCCGGGAGCACCGGCAGCGGCATGGCGCCGATGTCCTCGGCGAACTGGAGGTACTCGTAGTAGCCCAGCCCGTAGGACTGGTGGTAGCCCCAGAAGTTCTTGTTGGCGGCCCGGGTCTCGACCGGACCGACGGTGTCCTTCCACTGGTAGGCGCGCGCCCGCTCGTAGCCGGAGGCGGCGTCGTAACCGGCCATGCTGCCGGTGTTGACCAGGCAGCCGCCGGGGAAGCGGACGAAGCCGGGGCGCAGCGCCGCGATCTTGTCGGCGAGGTCCTTGCGCAGGCCGTTGGGCCGGCCCCGGAAGGTGTCGCGCGGGAACAGCGAGACCATGTCCAGGCGCAGGGTGCCGGTGCCGCCGGCCAGCACGGCCAGCCGGCCGGCGTCGCTGCTGCGGGTCGCCGTCACGGTCGCCGGGTAGCGGGTCCAGGAGTCGCCGCGGACGGTGAGGGAGACCGGCGCGGCGAGCGCCTGGCCGGCGCTGTCGCGCAGGGTCACGGTGAGCGGCGTGCCGGCGGGCGCGTCGCTGCGGGCCCAGACCGAGAAGTCGTACGTGGCCCCGCGGGTGAGCGCGAACCCGGTGTTGTAGCCGGAGTTCGTCACGCCGTAGCGGCCGCCGGCCGGGTTGGTGAGGGCGAGCCGGAGATAGGTGCGGTTGCGCCCGTTGAGGCGGGCGTCGTCGTCGACGGTGGTTGCCGTGCCCGCGCCGCCGCCCTCCGCGCCGGGCGTCCAGGCGGTCAGCCCGGTGTAGGACGGGTTGTCCACCGGGAGGAACTCGAAGGAGCGGTTGCGGACCAACTCGGCGTAGAGGCCGCCGTCGGCCGCGAAGTTGATGTCCTCGAAGAAGACCCCGTACATGGTGTCGGCGATCTCCGGGCCGGTGGCGGCCGGGGCGGCGGTGATCGTGTAGTCGGGGGCGGGCGCCGGGGCCTGGGCCAGGCCCGGCGTCGCGCCGCCGACGGTGGCGAGCAGCGCCGTCACGGTGGCCAGACCGAGCAGCGCGCGGGACGGGGACATCTGCGTCCTCCAATGTGAACGTTAACAACGCCGGCCCGATTATCACCGAGACATAACAGGCCGTCAATGCCCGCGTTACCCGGGCCAGGCGCCCCGGGCGGCGTAGACGTCCCGCAGCACCTCGGGCCGGTCGGTCATGAGGCCGTCCACGCCGAGGTCCAGCAGCCGGTTCATCTCCCGCGGGTCGTCGATGGTCCACACGTGCACCTGCAGGCCGAGCCGGTGCGCGCGGGCCAGGAACCGCCGGTCCACGATCGGCAGCGGGCCGTGCCGGGTCGGCACCTGGGCGGCGACCGCGGACGGCGGCAGCCGCAGCGGCGTGCCGAGCAGCGAGGAGACCCGCAACCGGGCCACCTCGCCGCGGCCCAGCGACGTCGCGACCCGCGGGCCGGCCAGGGCGCGCAGCCGGGCCAGCCGCGCGTCGCTGAACGAGGCGAGCAGCACCCGGTCGGTCGCGGCGGCGGCCCGGACCGCGTCGACGGTGGGCGCCACCGCCGGATCCGCCTTGACGTCGATGTTGAACCGCACCCCGGGCCAGGCGGCGAGCACGTCGTCGAGCCGGGGCACCGCCCCCGCGCCGCCGATCCGCAGCGTCGCCAGGTCGGCCCAGCGCAGGTCGGCCACCCGGCCCGCCGCCCCGGTGAGCCGGTCCAGCGAGGCGTCGTGGAACACCACCGGCACGCCGTCCGCGGTGGCGTGCACGTCCGTCTCGACGTACCGGTAGCCCAGCGCGACCGCCCGGCCGAACGCCTCGGCCGTGTTCTCGTCGCCGTCGGCGGCGCCGCCCCGGTGGGCGAAGGCCAGCGGCACGGGCGAGTCCAGAAAGGTCAGAGGCACTCGTCGTCCAGGTCGGCGAGCAGGGTGTCGCCGCTCTCCAGCAGCTCGAACCAGGCCGTCGTGCGGGGCAGCTCGTGGGTGAAGAAGTAGCGGGCGGCCAGGCGTTTGCCGTCGTAGAAGGCGCCCGGCCGGTCCGCCGCCGCCGTCGCCTGCTCCATCCACATCCACGCGATCACCAGGTGGCCGGCCGCGTTCAGGTACGCCGTGGAGTTGGCCAGGGCGCGCTCCGGGTCGCCGTCCGACCAGAGCTTGCCGGTCACCTCGACCAGCCGCTCGCAGCCGGCCGTCAGCAGCTCGGCGTATCCGGCCAGCTCCGCCGGCGCCCGCCCGGCGGCCTCGCGCATCGTGCGGACCAGCAGCTTCAGCCCGGCGCCGTCCCGCATGACCACCTTGCGGCCCAGCAGGTCCAGGCCCTGGATGCCGTCGGTGCCCTCGTGGATCGGGTTCAGCCGGTTGTCGCGGTAGAACTGCTCGACCGGATACTCCCGGGTGTAGCCGTAGCCGCCGTGCACCTGGATGGCGTGGTCGTTGGCCAGCAGGCACCACTGTGACGGCCAGGCCTTGACGATCGGGGTCAGCACGTCCAGCAGCAGCGCGGCCTCGGCGGCCGCGGCGGCGTCACCGGTCTCCTGCTCGTCGACCAGCCGGGCGGCGTACAGGACCAGGGCCAGGCCGCCCTCGACGTAGGTCTTGGAGGCCAGCAGCATCCGGCGCACGTCCGGGTGGCGGACGATCGGCACCGGCGGGGCCGCCGGGTCCTTGCCGCTCACCGGGCGGCCCTGCAGCCGTTCCCGGGCGTACGCCAGCGCGTGCAGGTAGCCCGTGTAGCCCAGCGCCACCGCGCCGGCGCCCACGCCGATGCGCGCCTCGTTCATCATCTGGAACATGTAGGCCAGCCCGCGGCCCTCCTCGCCGACCAGGTACGCCGTGCTGTCGGTGAACGACAGCACCGCGTTGGTCGTGCCCCGGAAGCCCATCTTGTGGTTCAGCCCGGCCAGCTCGACGCCGTTGCGCTCACCCACCCGGCCGTCGTCGCCGACCAGGTGCTTGGGCACGATGAACAGCGACAGGCCCTTCACCCCGGCCGGCGCCCCGGCCACCCGGGCCAGCACCAGGTGCACGATCGTCTCGCTCAGCTCGTGGTCGCCGCCGGAGATCCACATCTTGCCGCCGGTGACCCGGTAGCTGCCGTCGCCGGCCGGCGTCGCGCGCGTGGTGACGTCGCTGAGCGACGAGCCGGCCTGCGGCTCGGACAGGCACATGGTGCCGCTGAACCGGCCCTCCAGCATCGGCGTGACGAACCGCGCGACGTGCTCGGGCGCGGCGTGGGTCAGCAGCAGGTTGGCGTTCGCCATGGTCAGCAGCGGGTACGCCGAGGTGGCGATGTTGGCCGCCTGGAACCAGGCGAAGCACGCCCGGGCCACCACGTGCGGCAGCTGGAGCCCGCCGGCCTCGGCGTCCATCGACCCGGCGAGCAGGCCGGTGTCGGCGAACGCGGCCAGGGCCGCCGCGACCTCGGGGATGATGTGCACCCGCTCGCCGTCGAAGGTCGGTTCCTCGAGGTCGTTGCGCCGGTTGTGGGGGGCGAACTCCCGCTCGGCGATGCGCGCGGAGACCTCCAGGAACGCGTCGAACGTCTCCCGCGAGTGCTCGGCGAAGCGGGGCCGCGTGGTCAGCGCCGCGACGTCGAGCCACTCGTGGAGCAGGAACTCGAGGTCGCGCGGCGAGAGGATGCTGGGCATCACCCCACCCTAATGTCCGCTCAGCCGCGGGGCGGGCGGGTGCTGTCCCGGACGATCAGCTCGGTGGCGAGCTCGATGCGGGGCGCCTGGATCTCCTCGCCCCGGGCCAGCCGCAGGATCGTCCGGGCGGCCAGCCCGCCCATCTCGGCCAGCGGTTGCCGCACGGTGGTCAGCGGCGGCGAGGCCCAGCGGGCCTCCGGCAGGTCGTCGAAGCCGACCACGCTGAGATCGTCCGGGACCCGCAGGCCGCGCTGCCGGGCCGCCTCGTGCACGCCCAGCGCCATCGTGTCGCTGGAGGCGAAGATCGCCGTCGGCGGATCGTCCATCGCGAGCAGCGAGGCCCCGCCGGCGAAGCCGGAGTCGTAGAGGAAGTCGCCCTGGCGGATCAGGCTCTCGTCCGGGGTGAGCCCGGCGGCCTCCAGCCCGGCCCGGTAGCCGTCGAGCCGGGCCCGGCTGCACAGCAGGTTCTTCGGGCCCGCGATGAAGCCGACCCGGCGGTGGCCCAGCTGCACCAGGTGCTGGGTCGCCGACAGCCCGCCGGCCCAGTTGGTCGCGCCGATGGTCGGCACGTCGACTATCGCCCCGCCGGCCGGGTCGATCACCACGACGGCGATGTTGAGCCGCTGGAGCTCCGCGTGCACCGGCGTGCTGACGTCGGATGTCACGAAGATCACGCCGTCGGAGGCGCGGGCGTAGAGATTTTGCAGCCACTGGCGGGTCGCGGTGCTGCGGCGGTGCACCGCCGAGACCACGGTGCCGACCCCGGAGCTGTGCATGACGTCCTCGACGCCGCGGATCAGCTCGACCGCCCAGGGGCTGTCCAGGTCGTTGAAGACCAGGTCGACCAGGGCGGCCTTGCCGGCCTGCTGGCGCGAGGCGCGGCGGCGGTAGCCGTGCTGTTTGAGCAGGTTCTCGACGGTCTCGCGGGTCTGCGGCGACACGTCGGCGCGCCCGTTGAGAACCCGGGAGACCGTGGGTACCGAGACCCCGGCCTCGCGGGCGATCGCGGCGATGGTCACGCGGGCCACTGGCGTCTCCTCGGAAGTTTCGGATGCAGTTTTCGGAAGTATTCCACATGCCTCGCCGGGAAAACATGAAAGGTATTAACATCTGTCGATATCGATCGCCCTCGGTGTCCTCCCGGAGGTGCCCATGCCCCGTCTCCTGGCCCCCCTCGCCGCCCTTCTCCTGCTGCTGCTCCCCGCCCCGCCCGCCGCTTCCGCGGCCGCCGCCGCCCCCGCCGGATACCAGGTCGGAGCCGGCATCGCCGACATCACCGCCGGCGTCGCCGAGGTCGGCATGCTCGGTTACGCCGACCCCGCCCAGACCACCGCGGGCCTCGCCTCGCGGCTCTGGTCCCGGGCCTTCGTCGTCGCCGACGGCGCCGGCGGGCGCGTCGCGTTCGTCAGCGCCGAGATCGACTTCGTCACCACGGCCGTGCAGGTCGAGGTGCTCCAGCGCCTCCGGGCCCGGTACGGCGCCACCTACACCGACCAGAACGTGGTGCTGACCGCCACCCACACCCACTCCGGGCCGGGCGGCTTCGACGATCACATCCTCTACAACCTCACCACGCTCGGCTTCGAGGCCCCCGTCTTCGAGGCGATCGTGGCCGGCATCGTCCGCTCGATCGACGCGGCGCACGCCGACCTGGCCCCCGGCGCCGTGAAGATCGCCGAGGGCACCCTGACCGGCGCCAACGTCAACCGCTCGATCGAGCCGTTCAACGCCAACCCGGCCGCCGACCGGGCCCGGTTCCCCGGCGCGGTGGACACCCGGATGACCGTGCTGCGCTTCGAGCAGGCCGGGCGCCCGATCGGGCTGCTCGACTTCTTCGCCACCCACGGCACCTCGATGACCCAGCACAACCACCTGATCAGCGCCGACAACAAGGGTTACGCGGCGCACGTGATCGAGGAGGAGGTCCAGGGCGTCGACTGGGCCCACCGCGGCGACTTCGTGGCGGCGTTCGCCCAGACCAACGCCGGGGACATGTCGCCCAACCTGCGCGGCGGCGGCGCCCAGGGCCCGACCGACGACGAGTTCGCCAACACCCGGATCATCGGCCGGCTCCAGGCCGACAAGGCGCGGCAGCTCTTCGACGGCGCCACCGAGGTGCTGTCCGGGCCGATCGTGGCCCGCGGGCGCTACGTCGACTTCTCCGCCGTGCCGGTGGCCGGCGCCTACACGCCCGACGGCCAGGCGCACCGCACCTGCCCGGGGGCGCTCGGGCAGAACTTCACCGCCGGGGCCGAGGACGGACCCGGCCCGGACATCGTCGACGAGGGCGACCTGAACACCAACCCGCTGCTGCTGGTGGCCGGCATCGTCGTCAACCCCACCCCGGCCGCGGTCCGGGCCTGCCAGGCGCCCAAGGACGTGTTCCTCGGCACCGGCAGCCAGAACCCGCCCTGGACGCCGCAGGTCATGCCGCTGCAGGTGCTGCGGATCGGCCAGCTCGCCCTCACCACCGCCCCCGGCGAGTTCACCATCGTCGCCGGCCAGCGGGTCCGTGACGCGGTCGACGCGCAGCTGGCCGGCGTGACGACCCACCAGATCCTGGCCGGCTACGCCAACGCGTACGCCGGCTACGTGGCCACCCCCGAGGAGTACGACCTGCAGCACTACGAGGGCGCGGCGACCCACTTCGGCCGCTACACCCAGTCGGCGTACGCGCAGGAGCTGGCGAAGCTGGCCGCGGCGGTGCGTGACGGGCAGGCCACGCCCAGCGCCGTGCAACCGCCCTCGCTCACCCGGAACAGGATCAGCGTGCGGCCCGGCGTCGTGCTGGACAGCCCGCCGCTGGGCAAGTCCTTCGGCAGCGTGGTGACCCAGCCGGCGGCCGCGTACCCGCGCGGCGCCGAGGTGCGGGCCGACTTCGTGACCGGGCACCCGAACAACGACGTGCGCGACGAGGGCACGTACGTCGAGGTGCAGCGGCAGGTGGGCAGCGCCTGGGAGACGGTGGCCACCGACTCGCAGTGGCAGACGCTGTACCGGTGGAAGCGGGAGTACCTGGGCGTGTCCACGGCCCAGATCACCTGGACCGTGCCGGCCGGCGCGGCGCCGGGCACGTACCGGATCGTGCACCACGGCGACGCCAAGGGACTGACCGGGACGATCAGGCCGTTCACCGGGACCAGCCGGTCGTTCACGGTCACCCCTTAGCGGTCGTACCCGCCGGTGGTGTGACCCGGACGACGGAACGGCGCTCGCGTCCTCGAGGCGCGAGCGCCGTTAGTCAACGTTGTGCGTAATAACCGAAATAGCCTGAAATCCGCAGTGCGCCGGCTGGCTCTCGTCGGCGTCTCCACCGTCGTCGTCGCCGTGGGCGGCGCCGCCCTCGCGGAGGTCGTGTCGGGCCGGCCGTCGCCGTCGCCGTCGTTCAACGGCCCGGTGTACGCGATCGCCCACCGCGGCGAGGTCGTCTACGTGGGCGGCAACTTCACCGGCGCCCTCGTGGCCGGCAAGATCGTCGCCCGCCAGCGGCTGGCCGCGTACAACGCGTCGACCGGCGCCCTGCTCGACTGGAACCCGGGCGCCGACGCCACCGTGCGCGCCCTCGCCGTCGCCGGCGCCACCGTCTTCGCCGCCGGCGACTTCGGCCACGTCGCCGGGGCGACCCGCGACGCGGTCGCCGGCGTCGACGCCACCACCGGCCGGCCGACCGCCCTCAAGCACACCGTCCTCGGCCAGCCCAACGCCCTCGCGGCCGGCAACGGCCGGCTCTACCTGGCCGGCCGGCTCACCGCGGTCGACGGCACCCCGCGGGCCAACCTGGCGGCGTTCTCGCTGACCACCGGCGCGCTCGACGCCTGGGCGCCGACCACCGACGACACGGTCAACGCGCTGGCCGTCAACGGCGCCCGGGTCTACCTGGGCGGCCGCTTCCACAAGACCAACGGGGTCAGCTCGACGCTGCGGCTCACCGCGGTCGACGGCGTCACCGCGGCGCTGGACAAGAGCTTCCTGCCCAAGCCCGTCTCCCAGGTCTTCGCCCTGGCCACCGACGCCAACGGCGTGTACGCCGCGCTCGGCGGCCAGGGCGGCCGGGCCATCGCCTACACGTTCGCCGGCGCGGCCCGCTGGACCCGGGTCTTCGACGGCGACGCGCAGGCGATCGCCACCCTCGACGGCACCACCTACGTCGGCGGGCACTTCGACAACGCGTGCACGACGACCAACAACGGCATCCAGGGTCTGTGCACCGACGGCTCCGTACCCCGGGTCAAGCTCGCCGCGGTCGACGGCGCGGGCAACCTGACCGGGTGGGCGCCGCAGGCCAACGGCGTGGTCGGGGTCCGCACCATGGCCGCGAACCCGGCGCTGGGCCTGCTCGGTGTCGGCGGCGACTTCACCACGATCGCCGGCACCGCGCAGAAGCGGTACGCCGCGTTCGGCGCCCCCGCCACCGCCCAGCGGGTGCCGCCGGCCCCGCCGTCGCCGTACGTGGCGTCGTACAACTTCGACTCCACCGTGGCCGACGGCACCTTCGACGACGGCTCCGGCAACGGCCACCTGCTCCGGACGCTGGCGGTCAACGGCGGCGCGATCACCAGGGTGGCGCACGGCGCCGGCCAGGGCGTCACGTTCCCGCCGAAGTGCGCCGGCACCGACTGCCCCCGGGTGGTCCTGCAGGCCGCCGACGGGGCCGACCTCAACCCGGCGGCCCGCAACCTGCGGTTCGGCGCGGCGGTGCGGCTGTCCCCGGCCGAGACCTCGACCGGCGAGAACGTCATGCAGAAGGGCTACTCCACCGTCGGCGGCCAGTACAAGCTGCAGGTCGACGGCGTCTCCGGCAAGCCCAGCTGCGTGCTCAGCGACAAGACCGACCCGGCCATCCACGTGGCCAAGACCCCGACCTCGATCTCCGACGGCTCGTGGCACACCCTGGAGTGCCGGCGCGCCGGCACCGCCCTCACCATCGTGGTCGACGGCCGGGCGGGCGGCAGCGTGACGGTGCCGGCGACCCTCGAGGTGGTCACGTCGCAGCCGCTGAGTCTGGGCGGCAAGGGCACGGGCGTCAACAACGACCAGTTCCACGGCAGCCTGGACGACGTCTGGATCGCCATCGGCTGACCACGGGCCCGCCGCACCCCACGCGGGGTGCGGCGGGGCCGTGGCCTACGGGCGCGGTGTCACGGCGACCGCGGGCCCCTGCGGCTGGGGATGGAAGCCGCAGGGACCGGGTCAGCCGGCGGCGTACACCTCCAGGGACGAGGCCTGGCCGGCCGGCCAGCCCGTGTTGGCCGTGACGGTGACGCGGACGTACCGGACGGTCGCGGTCGGGAAGGTCACGCTCACCTGGTTGCCGGTGGCCGGGTCGAAGGTGCGGCCGGTCGCGGCGGACAGCGTGGTGAACGAGCCGCCGTCCGCGCTGCCCTGCACGGCCAGCGTCTGCGTGCGCGCCTCCCAGCCGGGCGGCAGCCGGAGCACCACGCGGGCCACCGGGGTCGCCGGGCCGAGGTCCACCTGCACCCACTGCGGGAACGCGTGGTTCGCGCTCTCCCAGTAGGAGCCCGGGTTCCCGTCGACGACGTTGGCCGAGCCGTACCCCTGGGTCTGGCTGCTCTGCGCGGTCGGCCGGCCCGCGGCCAGGTCCCGGTTCGGGTCCGGGCCGGGGACGCCGCCGCCGGGGACCGGTGGCGTCGGGCGGGTCGCGGTCAGGGCGAGCTGGCCCGTGAGCATCCGGCCGCCGTCCGCGGTGATCCGCAGGTAGTAGTCCGGTGAGCAGGCGGTGCCGTCCTCGTCGAGGGCGCGGATGCCCGAGCCGGCCGGCACCCGGGCCGCCGTCGGCGCGGTCTTGGCGATCTGGTTGCCCTCGTTGAACTCGTCGAACATGGACACGTACAGGCCCTGGGAGCCGAGCCGGATCATGTTGTAGAGGCTGCGCCAGTAGTAGTCGCCGTGCCGGCGGTGGCCGGCCGACAGGTCGCCGGGCAGCACGCAGGGCTGGTAGTCGATGCCGTGGGCCTGGCAGTCGGCGTAGTCGCCGACGTTGACGTTCGCGTAGTACGAGTCGAGGTCCGCGGGGGTCGCGGCCCGGCCCACCATCCACGGCGAGATCATGTGGAACGCGTGGTAGACGTCGAGGAAGCCCGGCCGGGAGTCGTTGATGCCCTGGCGCCACCAGGTCGGCACGCCGCCGATGACGTAGCAGCCCTGCGCCTTGAACCAGGTGATCACGTCCAGGCAGGGGCCGGGGGCGAACGGGCGGGCGGGGTCGTCGAAGCCGAAGCCCCAGATGCAGACGACCGGCCGGCCGTTCTGCCGCGCGTACGCCGGGGACGCGGTGTGCGCGGCCATCTTCGCCAGCCAGTCGTTCTTGATCTCCTGCTGCATGGCGGTCCAGCCGGTCACGTCGTACATGATGGAGAACTTGCGGCCGGTCGCCTCGGCCGCGGCGCGCACCTTGACCGTCATGGCGTCGCGGGTCGGCCCCTCGTCGCCGGTCGGGTTGAAGCGCTGCAGCGCGGCCGTGTCGATGCCGTGCTCGCGCATCCAGCGGAAATGCGTGTCGACGGTCTGCTGGTCGTAGGAGGAGAACAGCCGGGCGGGCTGCCCGTCGCCGAGGTTCGGGTACGCGGTGGGGTAGCCGTGGTCGAAGTCGGTGAGGTCCGGCCAGGACACGATCGTGGTGTTGGCGGGCGACGGCGGCTGGAAGCGGTCGCGGCTCCAGTGCCACCAGCCGCCGATCGGGGCGCCGTCGCCGGGGCAGGCGAACCAGCCCTGGTACCCGACGGTGATCTTGCCGACGACGTCGCCGGGCGGGGAGGCGGCGCGGGCCGGGCGGCCGAACAGGCCCGGGGCGGCGGCCGCGGCGGAGCCGGCGGCCACCGCGGACAACACGGTACGGCGGGAGGCGGGCACGGGGATGCTCCGATCCGATCCGCCTCGGGGAGTGGGGGTGGGGTGGCGGATCGACGGTCATCGTGACAGCGCAGGACACAGTCCCGCAATAGTTGAACCGAATCCTGAAATATTTGGGGATCAAGACGCAAGATTGCGTTTCCCCGTTCGGGGCGGCGTGGTGGGCCGCGCCACCCCAAGGCGTCGTACCGCCAGGGCTCAGTCCCGGGGCGCGCCGGGCCGGCGCGGCAGCCACAGGGCGACGACCCCGCCGGCCGCGACGATGCAGGCCCCGACGACGACCGCCGGGACCAGGCCGTCGACGAACGCCTGCCGGCTGGTGTAGTCGCCGGTGGAGCTGAAGATCGAGGCCAGCACCGCGATGTCCACCGCCACCCCCAGCTCCCGGACGGTGTTGTTGGCGCCCGGGGCGACGCCGCGCTCGCGGGCGGTGACGCTGGCCAGGGCCATGGTGCTGATCGGCGCGAAGGTCAGGCCCATGCCCACGCCGGCCAGCACGAAGGCGAGCACCAGGTCGCCGTAGCGCACCTCGGTCGTGGTGGCCAGGGCGATCCACAGGATGCCCGCGTCCAGCGGGCTCAGGCCCTGCACCACCTGGAAGAACGGGGCCAGCAGGAAGACCGCGCCGAAGGTGCCGGCCGAGAAGGCCAGCGTGACGACGTTGACCAGGCTGAAGCCGCGCGACCGGAACAGCGACAGGGGCAGCATCGGCGCGCGGTTGCGGCGCTGCCAGGCGATGAACGCGGTGAGCAGCACGGCCCCGCCGGCCAGCATGGACAGCACCCGGGCCGAGGCCCAGCCGTGGTCCGGGCCGTCCACCACGCCCCACACCAGCAGCAGCATGCCGGCCGCGGAGAGCAGCAGACCCAGCGGGTCGAACCGGACCGCGCCGCCGCGCTACTCGGGCAGCACGGTCGCGGCCAGCACCACGGCCAGCACGCCCACCGGGACGTTGAGCCAGAAGATCCACGACCAGTCGAGGCCCTCGACCACCGCGCCGCCGACCACCGGGCCGACCGCGACGCCGAGGCCGCTGATCCCGCCCCAGATGCCGACCGCCGCGCTGCGCAGCCGGTCGGGGACCGCCTGCGCGAGCAGGGTGAGCGAGAGCGGCGCGACGGCGGCGCCGCCGATGCCCTGCCCGGCGCGCGACGCGGTGAGCAGGAAGGCGGCGAACGGCAGCGTGTACGCGTTCACGAACCACTGCAGGTCGGTCACCGTGGCGCCGAGGTCGGCCCGGATCACCGGCAGGGCCGTGGTGACCACGAGGTTGTCCAGCGTGACCATGAAGACCGGGATGCCGACGGCAACCAGCACCGCGGCGAGGGGGATCGGGCTCTTCGGCACCCACCCTGGAGGGCCTGGGCGTCGCCTACGACGACATGCCGGCCGAGCGCGAGCTGATCACCGTCCTGCTGCACGCCTTCGCCGCCGGGGCCGACCCGGCCCTCGGGCCCACGGTGCGCGAGTGCTTCGGCCGGATCTACCGCACCGTGCGGGAGCTGACCGGCGCGGGCGAGGAGGAGGCGCGCGCCTTCCTGGCGATGGGCATGCTGCTCACGGTCCTCGGCGCGATGCAGATCATCGGCCCCGACGCGGTGCCGCACGAGCCCTGGATGACCGAGCTGATCGGCGGGGTGGGCCTGAAGAAGGGCTGGGTCGCGCCGGGCGGGCCGACGCCCTAGATGTTGTGCCGGGTGAAGGCCGGAGCGCGCAGGCCCAGCATCGCCTCGGTCATCCGGACCGCGTCCACCGCCGCGCGCACGTCGTGCACCCGTACGATGCGGGCGCCCTGGGTCACGCAGAAGACCACCGCCGCGACCGTGCCGACCAGGCGTTCCCGCTGCGGCCGGTCCAGCGTCTCGCCGATGAAGTCCTTGTTGCTCAGCGCCGCCAGCGTCGGGTAGCCGATCGCGGTGATCTCGCTGAGCCTCCGGGTCAGCTCCAGCGAGTGGTACGTGTTCTTGTTCAGGTCGTGGCCGGGATCGATGATGATCTGCTCCGGCCGCACGCCCCGGGACAGCGCCAGCGCCACCCGCTCGCGCAGGAAGCCGCCCACCTCGGCGACCACGTCGTCGTACCGCGGGCTGGGGTGCAGGGTGCGCGGTGCGGCCAGGCTGTGGGTGATCACCAGGGCGGCGTCCGTGCCGGCCACGGCGTCGGCCATCGCCGGGTCGCGCAGGCCCGACGTGTCGTTGATGACGCCCGCGCCCGCCGCGATGACCTCGCGCGCCACCTCCGGCCGGTACGTGTCGACCGACACCACCGCCAGCCCGCGCGCCGCCTCGACGACCGGCAGCACCCGGTCCAGCTCCTCGGCCGCGCTGACCTCCGGCCCGGGCGCGAACGGCACCCCGCCGATGTCGATCCAGTCCGCCCCCGCGTCCGCCGCCGCCCGCACCGCCGCGGTCGCCTTCTCCAGCGCGAAGGTCCGGCCCCGGTCGTGGAACGAGTCGGGGGTGCGGTTGACGATCGCCATCACCGTGACCCGGCGCGAGAAGTCGTGCGCGCGCCCCCCGATGACGTGGTCGGCGCTGATCAGCGGGGGTGCGAAGGCGGTCACGCCCGGAGACTAACCCGGCATCCGGGGTCCCCGGAATTCGGGCTCCCGCCGATGATCCATGCTGCTCTAAGGTGCAAGGCGTGACGGAAGCGGGACACGCGGTTGCCGACGTGCGGGGCCCGCTGCCGTACCTGTGGTGGCTGGTGCGCCGCCAGAAGCTGCGGGTCGCCGCCGGGGCGGTGCTCGGGTCGCTGTGGATGGTCGGGCTGACGCTGCCGCCGTACCTGCTCTCCCAGGCCATCGACCAGGGCCTGCGCGGACGCGACCGGTCCGCGCTGGCCGGCTGGGTGGCCGCGCTGTTCGTGGTCGGCGCGGTCAACGCGCTGCTGGCCATCCTGCGGCACCGGACCATGACGAAGATCCGGCTCGACGGCGGTTTCCGCACCGTGCGCGCGGTCATCGCGCACGCGACCCGGCTCGGCGCGGGGCTGCCGCGGCGTATCGGCGCCGGCGAGATCGTCACCATCGGCATCGCCGACGTGTGGGTCCTGGCCCAGGCCCTCACGGTGACCGGGCCCGGGCTCGGCGCCGTCGTGGCCTACGTCGTGGTGGCCATGCTGCTGCTGGAGATCTCGCCGCTGCTGGCCGTCGTGGTGCTGGCCGGGGTGCCGGTGCTCGCGCTGGTGGTCGGGCCGATGCTGAGCCGGCTGCAGCGCGCCGGCGCCCGCTACCGCGACCACCAGGGCGCGCTCGCCGACCGGCTCGTCGACATCGTGGGCGGCCTGCGGATCCTCAACGGCCTGGGCGGCAAGGACGCCTACGCCCGCCGCTACCGCCGCGACTCGCGGCGGGTGGCCGAGGAGGGCTACCGGGTCGGCGCGGTGACCAGCTGGATCCAGGCGCTGGGCGGGGGCCTGCCGGGGCTGTTCCTGGCCGTGGTGATCTGGCTGGCCGCGCGGATGGCGGCCCGGGGCGAGATCACGGTCGGCGAGCTGGTCGCGGTCTGGGGGTACGCGGCGGTGCTGGTCGTGCCGGTCGCGTTCTTCATCGAGGGCGGCTTCGACCTCAGCCGGGCCCTGGTCGCCGGCCGCCGCGTGGTGGACTTCCTGCGCCTGCCGGTCGAACCGACGCCGGGCGGGCGGGGGCCGGACGGCCCGGCGGCGCTGCGTGACCCCGAGTCCGGGGTGGTCGTGGTGCCCGGCCGGTTCACCGTGCTGGCCAGCGCCCGGCCCTCGGACGCCGCCGCCGTGGTGGACCGCCTCGGCCGGTACGGGCCGACCGCGGCGACGTGGGGCGGCCGGCGCGTGGAGGCGCTGGCGGTGCGCGACCGGATCCTGGTCGCCGACAACGAGGCGTACCTGTTCACCGGCGCCCTCGCCGACGTGGTCGCCGGCCGGACCGCCCTCGACGACGCGGCGGTGACCCGCGCGCTCACCGCCGCGGTCGCGGGGGACATCGTGGACGGCCTCAGCGACGGCACGGCCTCCGTCGTGGACACCCAGGGCCGCAACCTCTCCGGCGGCCAGCGCCAGCGCATCCGCCTCGCCCGCGCCCTCTACGCCGACCCGGAGGTCCTGCTGGCCGTCGAGCCGACCTCGGCGGTGGACGCCCACACCGAGGCGGCCATCGCGCAGCGCCTGCCGGCCGCCCGGGCCGGCCGGACCACCCTGGTCGCGACGACCTCCCCGGCGCTGCTGGACCGGGCCGACATCGTGCACTACCTGGTGGACGGCCGGCTGGCGGCCACCGGCACGCACCACGCCCTGCTCGAGACCGAGCCCGGCTACCGCGCGCTGGTCACCCGGGCGGCGGGGGAGGCGGCCACGCCCGAGGCCGTCCGGTGACCGCACTGCCGGTCGCCGGCAGCGCGCGCGTGCGCCGGGCCACGGCCGGGCTGATCCGCGCCGACCGGCGCGCGGTCGCGCTGATGGTGCTGCTCAACGCGCTGGCCGCGATCGCCGGGCTGGCCGGGCCGTGGCTGCTGGGCCGGATCGTCGACACCGTGACGGCCGGCCGCGCCTCGGTGCCGGACGTCGACCGGCTCGCCTTCGCCATCCTGCTGTGCACGGTCGCCCAGATCCTGCTGGCCCGCTCGGCGCTGGCGGTCGGCTACCGCTTCGGCGAGCGCACCGCGGCGCGGGTCCGCGAGCGGTTCGTCGACCGCGCCCTGGCGCTGCCCGCCGCCGTGGTGGAACGGGTCCCGACCGGCGACCTCGCCGCCCGGGGCACCGGGGACGTGAGCACGGTCGCCGTGACGCTGCGCGACGCCGTGCCCGAGGTGCTCATCGCCGCCGTGCAGGCGCTGTTCGTGCTGGTCGCCGTCTTCCTGCTGGACCCGTTGCTCGGCGTGGTGGCGCTGGCCGGGCTGGCCGCGATCCCGCCGGCCACCCGCTGGTACCTGCGCCGGGCCCGGACCGCCTACCTGGACGAGGGCGCGGCCGGCTCCGCGCTGGCCGACGAGCTCGCCTCCACGATCGCCGGCACCCGTACGGTCGAGGCGCTGGGCCTGCAGCAGCGCCGCCGGGCGGTGGGCGACGCCGCGATCGCCCGGGCCCGGCGCACCCGGCTGCGCACGCTGTTCCTGCGCAGCGTGCTGTTCCCCGCGGTCGACGTGTCGTACGTGGTGCCGGTGGTGGCCGTGCTGCTGGTCGGCGGCGCGCTCTACTTCGACGGGCTGCTCTCCCTGGGCGCGGTCGCGGCGTCCGCGCTCTACCTGCGCCAGCTCGCCGTGCCGCTGGACGCGATCCTGATCTGGCTGGAGCAGCTGCAGAGCAGCGGCGCCTCCTTCGCCCGGGTGGAGGGCCTCGCGGTGATCCCGCGCGCGGTGGTGACCGAGCGGCGAGCGCCGGCCGGCGACCGGATCGAGGCCCGCGGCGTCCGGTACGCCTACGACGGCGGCCGTGACGTGCTGCGGGGTGTCGACCTGACCGTGCGCCCGGGGGAGCGGCTGGCCCTGGTCGGCCCGTCCGGCGCGGGCAAGTCCACGCTGGGCCGGCTGCTCGCGGGGGTCGACCGGCCCCGGGCCGGGACGCTGACCGTCGGCGGGGTGGCGGTCGCCGAACTGCCGCCGAGCCTGCTGCGCCGCCAGGTCGTGCTGGTCACCCAGGAGCACCACGTGTTCCGCGACGCGATCCGCGACAACCTGACCCTGGCGGCGCCGGACGCGACCGACGACGACCTGCGCTCGGCGCTGGCCATCGTCGGCGCGGACTGGGCCCCGGAGTTGCCCGACGGGCTGGACACCCGGCTGGGCGGGGACGGCTTCGTCCTCGACGGCGCGCAGGCCCAGCAGCTCGCCCTGGCCCGGGTGGTGCTGGCCGATCCGCACACCGTGGTGCTGGACGAGGCGACGGCCCTGCTGGATCCGACCACCGCTCGGGATGCGGAACGGTCGCTGGCGGCGGTGCTGCACGACCGTACGGTGATCGCGATCGCGCACCGGTTGCAGACGGCGCACGACGCCGACCGGGTGGCGGTGATGGACGGGGGGCGGCTGGTGGAGCTGGGCACCCACGATGAGCTGGTCGCGGCGGACGGCACGTACGCGGCCCTATGGCGCACCTGGCACGGCTAGCAGCTGCCGGGCCATCCGCACCGAGCGTTCCACCGTGTCGAAGCCGCGCGGCAGCATGACCGCCTGGTAGGCGGCGACCGCCTCGGTGAGGGGCCGGCCGCCGCGCAGCAGTTCGCCGGAGAGCGTCGCCGCGTCCTGCAGCGCGGTGTTGGCCCCGACGCCGCCGGTCGGCGGCATGGTGTGGACGGCGTCGCCGAGCAGGGTGACCGGGCCGGCGGGCCAGGCCGCGACGCGTTCGGCGGCCCGGATCACGATCGGGAAGAACGAGCCCGGGTCGGCGTGCGCGAGCAGCCGCCGGACCGTCGGATGCCAGTCCGCGGTGGCGGTGACGGCGAGCTGCCACAGCGCCTCCGACGTCATGCCGAACAGGTCCTGGTCGGTCCGGCCGAGCCGGGCGGGGGTCGCGACCAGGGTGGTCATCAGGTAGTCGGGCGTGTCCCCGGGGCGGCTGCGGAAGCGGACCGGCGCGAATCCGGCGCCGTATCCGGTGTCGTCCGCGACCCAGCAGAAGCCGCGGTCGAAGTCCGCCGGCACTTCCGGGCCGGTCGTCGCGTCGAGGGGCATCCGCCCGTAGAGGCAGCGCAGGCCGAGGTCGCGCACGACGGCGTGGGGCAGCAGTTGCCGGCGCACCGCCGAGCCGACCCCGTCCGCGCCGACCAGGAGGTCGCCCTCGTCGCTGCCGCCCTCGGCGAACTCCACCCGGACCCGGCCGGCGCTCGTGACGCGGTAACCGGTCACCGTGCGTCCGAAGTGGACGACGTCGTCCAGGCCGGTGCGGAGCGCCCGGCGGAACGTGTCCCGGTCCACGTGGGTGATCTCGTCGCCGGCGATCCCGGGGAACACCTGGGCCGCCGTCCGTTCCAGCCGGTGGGTGTACGCGGCCACCAGGTCGCCGTTGACGGCGCTGGTGCGGCGCACCCGGTCGAGCGCCCGCGCCGGCAGGCAGGCGCGCAGCGCGGCGTTGCCGTCGGCGTCGATGTGCAGGCGATAGCCCTGGTTGCGGGTGTCCGGGGTCGGGTCCCGTTCGTAGACGGCGACATCGAGACCGCCGTGGCGGGCCGCCTGGGCGAGCGCGAGCCCGCCTATGCCGCCGCCGGCGATGAGGATCCGTGGTGAGCCGGGCATCGGTGCGCACCTCTCAATCGGATGAGTGGTCTTATCAAACAACTGGATAAATAGCAGTGTCAAGCGTCCGTATGATGAGGGCATGCCATCGTCATCGCCGCGCCGGTCGCCCGCGCCCGCCGAGCGGCAGCGCGACCCGGAGCGCACCCGCCGGCGGATCCTGGAGGCCGCGGCCGGCGAGTTCGGCGCGCACGGTTACGCCGGCGCCCGGGTCCGGGCGATCGCGGCGCGGGCCGGCGTCAACCAGCAGCTGGTCTCGTACTATTTCGGGGGCAAGGAGGGCCTGTTCCAGGCCATGTCCCGGCAGTGGGAGCAGCGGCGCGGCGAGCTGGCGCCGGCGGACACCCCGCTGTCCGAGCAGTTGCGCGCCTACGCGCTGGAGGCTGTGCGCAACCCGGAGGGCGTCCGCGTGTTCGCGTGGAGCGGACTGCAGTACACCGGCCCGGACGACGATCCCGACCGGGCGTCCCGGGCGCGGATGCTCGCCGGCAGCGCCGACGAGGTGCGCGCGCTCCAGGCGTCCGGCCGGCTCCCGGCCGAGGTCGACCCGGCCTGCCTGCTGGTCATGCTGATGGCCGCCACCATGGCGACCACCACGCTGCCGCACGTCGTCGAGAGCGTCTGCGGGGCCGACCCCCGTGACCCGGCGTTCGTCACGCACTTCGCCGATCAGGTGGCCGTCCTGGCCCGGCTGGTCGGTCTGGGGCCGGATCAGCGGCAGAGCGGGTAGCCCACGTCGCGGCCCGGCCGGGGGCGACGCGGCGGTCGAAGGGCCGGCGTCCGGGCCCGTGCGGCCGATGGAAACGCATGGTCCAGGGGAGCTGCGACCGTTGCCGCACATTCCACCGTCACGGTGCGCGATTCGGCCGGCAGCCGGCGCCATTCGTCATACGATATATCGACCGGCCGTGCGCAGTCCGGCGCCGAAGATCCGCACCCGCCAATCGGCCGAATCGATGATCGGCGTGCTGGTGTGGTGGCGCGCGAAGAAACGGTCGATCGGCACCGGAAAGCCCCGACCGCTCGGAGCGGACCCGGGCATCTCGGCGTCGGCGCCCCGCGCGGTGAACGGCTCCCGGGGCAGCGGCTCGACGATCGGCCCGGGTGCGCCCCCGCACCCCCGGCCGTGCCGCCGGCCGGCCCCGCGCCGAGCGCCGCGGTCAGTTCGAGCAGGTCGCGGCGGGAGTGGCCGGAGGCCCGCCCGGACCGCCGCCGGGCCGGGGGGCACCCGGTCGTCGGTCGACCCGTCCCGCCTGTCGTCCCTCACGGCGCTCCGCCGTCGCTATCTGCCTGAACATACCAAACCTATCGACCAAGTAGAGTAGACGAGCACAGTTGAGTACCCCAAGAAAACGGATCTATGCGGGAATAATTCCACTCATTGTCTGACGGCAATCATGCGTTAGTGGAAGCGCCGGGGGGTATTGGATACCGCGAAGCACCAAACGGACGAACGAACCACGATGGAGGCAGCAATGAGTGACCCGTCTGCGGGCGCCCGCGCGCCGGACAGCACCCCCCTCGCCGACGTGCCGGTCACCGAGACCTACGCGGCGACCACATATCCCGAGACCACCTACCCCGCCGAGACGTACCCCACGGCCGGGCAGGGCTCCTCGGGCGGCGACCAGTCCGCGGTCAAGCAGGCCGCCGGACAGAGCGCCCAGGCCGCCGGTCAAGCCGCCAGCGACGTCAAGGACACCGCCAAGCAGCAGGCCCAGCGGGTCGGCTCCGAGGCCAAGACCCAGGTACGCAACGTCGCGTCCGAGGTTCGCGGCAAGGTGACCGAGCAGGCCCGTACGCAGAACGACAAGCTGGTCGGCAGCATCCGCGAGATGGCCGACCACCTCGACGAGATGCGCAGCGACCGCGCCGACTCGCCCGCCACCCAGATCGTCTCGCGGGTCGCCGACAGCGGCCGGCAGCTCGCCGGCTACCTGGAGACCAACGGCCCCGAGGGCGTGCTGCGCGAGGTCCAGGACTTCGCCCGGCGCCGCCCCGGCGCGTTCCTGGCGTCCGCGCTGGCCGCCGGCTTCGTCGTGGCCCGGCTCGGCAAGGGCGTGGCCAAGGCCGACGAACTGCCGTCGGACACCTCGGCCAAGCCCGCCAGCGACTCGTTCGTGTCCCGCCCGGACAGCTACGACACCGGCTACACCAGCGGGACCACCGACTACACCACCGCGACGACCGGCTACACCGACCCGGTCGCCGGCACCACCGCCGGCTACCCGGCGGCGACGACCGAGTACGCCTCGACGGGCACCGGCACGCCGGTCGTGGTCGAGGAGGAGTACATCGCCGGGACCACGCGGGATTACCCGGGCGGCACCCGATGACGGCGCCCTACCCCACGGACCACTCGCGGGACCACGCCGAACAGGTCAGCGAGACCTCCGTCGGTGAACTGATCGGCAACATCAGCAACGACCTGTCGACGCTGTTCCGCCAGGAGGTGGAACTCGCCAAGGTCGAGCTGAAGCAGGAGGCGTCCAAGGCGGGCAAGGCCGCCGGGATGCTCGGCGCCGCCGGCTTCGCCGGCTACCTGGTCGTGATCCTGCTCAGCTTCGCCCTGGTGGCCGCGCTCAGCAACGTGATGGACCCGGGCTGGGCCGCGCTCATCGTGGCGGTCCTCTGGGGGATCGTCGGCGCGGTGCTCTACGCCAACGGCCGCAAGAAGCTCAAGACCGTGGACCCGACCCCGCGGCGCACCGTCGACACCCTCAAGGAGGACGCGCAATGGCTGAAGAACCCGACCGGTTGAGGCAGGACATCGAGGCGACGCGCGCCTCCATGACCCGCCACGTGGATCTGCTGGCGGAGAAGACCAGCCCGACCAAGGCCGCCCAGCGCCGCTGGACCGCCGTGAAGGAGAAGGTCATGGGTAGCTCGGAGCACGCCCGGCACTCGGCGGGTTACGCCGCCGGCACCGTGCAGGACAGGGCCTCGTCGGCCGCCGGCACCGTGCAGGACAAGGCCTCCTCGGCCCTGGGCACGGTGCAGGACAAGGCGTCGCAGCTGAGCGACGCGGCCGGCGACAAGGCGCACAGCGCCGCGGACGCGGTCCGCAGCGCGCCGCGGACGGTCGCCCAGCAGGCGCAGGGCAACCCCCTCGCCGCGGGCATCATCGCCTTCGGCGTGGGCATGCTCGCCGCCACGCTCATCCCCGTCACCGACGCGGAGAAGCGGGCCGGCCAGCAGCTCAAGGAGCACAGCGGCGACCTGACCGACAAGGTCAAGGACATCGCCTCGGAGATGAAGGACGACGTCTCGGGCACGGTGCAGCACGCCGTCGGCCAGGTCAAGGAGACCGCCGCCGACGCCGCGCAGACCACCAAGCAGCAGGCGCAGTCCTCGGCGCAGGACGCCAAGGAGCAGAGCAAGCAGGCGGTCAGCGACGCCCGGTCCTGACCGGCACGACCCGACGCCGGGCCCCCCACGAACAGGGGAGGCCCGGCGTTTGTCGTGCCGCCGCCCGGGCACACCCCGACCATGACTCTCAAGTTCGGTTACAAGCTGTCCGCCGAGGGCTTCGGCCCGAAGGAGCTCATCCAGCAGGCCGTCCGGGCCGAGCAGGCCGGTTTCGACTTCGTCGAGATCAGCGACCACTACCACCCGTGGCTGGACGAGCAGGGTCACTCGCCGTTCGCCTGGACCGTGCTCGGCGCGATCGCCGCCCGGACCGAGCGGCTCGGGCTCGCCACGGGCGTGACCTGCCCGACCGTGCGCTACCACCCGGCGATCATCGCGCAGGCGGCGGCCACCCTGGCGATCGTGTCGGACAACCGGTTCACCCTCGGCGTCGGTTCGGGGGAGCGGCTCAACGAGCACGTGGTCGGCCGGGGCTTCCCGAGCGTGCGCGGCCGGCAGGAACGGCTGCGCGAGGCACTCGAGATCATCAAGCTGCTCTGGCAGGGCGGCTACCAGTCGTACGAGGGCAAACACCTGCAGCTGGAGGACGCCCGCGTCTTCGACCTGCCCGACCGGCTCCCGGTCATCGCCGTCGCGGCCGGCGGCAAGGACGCCGCCACCCTGGCCGCCGAGCTGGGCGACGGGCTGTTCGCCACCGAGCCCCGCAGCGACCTGGTGCAGACCTACACCGGCGCGGGCGGCGCCGGCCCCCGCTACGCCGAGGTGCCGATGGCCTGGGCCACCACCGAGCAGGCCGGGATCGACGAGGTGTTGCGGACCACCCGCTGGGCCCTGACCGGCTGGAAGGTGATGAGCGAGCTGCCGAACCCGGTGAACTTCGACGCCGCGTCGCAGACGGTCCGCGCGGAGGACGTGCGCGGCCAGTTCGCCCTCGGCCCGGACGCGGAGCCGTACGTCGAGGCGGTGAAGAAGTACGCCGACGCGGGGTTCGACCATCTCGTGCTGCAGAACGCCGGCCCCGATCCCGAGGGCTTCCTCGACTTCTTCCAGAAGGACCTGCACGACAAGCTCCAGCGGCTGTGAGCGGCCCGGAGCAGGCGCCGGTCACCGTCGTCGTGGCCACCCGCAACCGGCGGGACCGGCTGCTGGAGACGATCCCGCGGCACGAGGGCCCGGTCATCCTGGTCGACAACGGCTCCGACGACGGCGGACCGGAGGCCGTCGAGGCGGCGTTCCCGCAGGTCACGGTGGTGCGGCTGGGCGAGAACCGGGGCGCCGCGGCGCGCAACGTCGGCGTGGAGCTGGCCCGGACCCCGTACGTGGCGTTCGCCGACGACGACTCGTACTGGGCGCCGGGCGCGCTGGGCGGGGCCGCGGCGCTGCTGCGCGACCACCCGCGGGTCGGGCTGCTCAGCGCCCGGGTGCTGGTCGGGCAGCAGGGCCGCCTCGACCCCGTCTCGGCGGCGATGGCGGCGGCCCCGCTGGGCGTGCCCGCCGGCGCCCCCGGCCCGGCCGTCCTGGGCTTCCTGGCCTGCGCGGTCACCGTCCGGCGGGAGGCGTTCCGGCAGGTGGGCGGCTTCAACCCGCAACTGCACGTGTACGGCGAGGAAGCGCTGCTGGCCATGGACCTGGCCGCCGCGGGCTGGCTCCAGGCGTACGCGCCGCAGCTGGTCGTGCGGCACCTCCCGCTCCCGGCCGGCCGCGACAACGGCGCCCGGCACCGCATCGAGGCCCGCAACCGCGTGCTGACCGCGCTGCTGCGCCGCCCGCCGGCCGTGGTGGCCCGCACGACGATGGCCGCGTGGCGCGACGACCGCCGGGGCGTGGCCGACGCCGCGCGCCTGCTCCCGTGGGCGCTGCGGCAGCGCCGGCCACTTCCGGACACTGTGGAGAACGACCTGCGGACGCTCACCAGCCGGTAGGCGGGGCCTCCAGGTGGACCGCCTGCACGACGGTCAGCTCGTCGAGCAGCTCCGGGCCGTAGCCGAAGCCCTGGCCGCTGCCCCCGCGCGGGTGGGCCGCACCGCCGGGGGCGCCGCCGAACACCGCGTTGACCTTGACGGTGCCGACCGGCAGCTCGCGCCACGCCTGCTGGGCGTGGCTCATCGAGCCGGTCAGCACCGTCGCGGCCAGCCCGTACGGTGACCGCGCGGCCCGCTCCAGCGCCTCGCCGAACGACGCGACGACCACCACCGGGGCGACCGGCCCGAACGTCTCCTCGCGCAGCACCGCCATGTCGTCGGTGCAGTCGGCCAGCACGGTCGGCGGGTAGTACGCGCCCGGCCCCTCCGGCAGCTCGCCGCCGGTGAGCACCCGCGCGCCGTCCCGCACCGCCGCGCTGACCTGCGCGTGCACGGTCTCCCGGAGCCGGGTGTCGACCAGCGGGCCGAGGTCGCCGGCCCACTTGTCGGCCTGGGCGGCCAGCTCCCGCAGGAACGCCTCGGCGACGTCGCGGTGCACGTAGATGCGCTCGACGGCCACGCAGATCTGCCCGGAGTTGGCGAAGGAGCCGAGCGCCGCCTGCTCCGCCGCCCACGCCGGGTCGACGTCCGCGTCCACGATCAGCGGGTCGCTGCCGCCGTTCTCCAGCAGCGCCTTGGCCCCGGTGCGCGCGCAGGCCGCCGCGATGGCCCGCCCGGTCGCCGTCGACCCCACGTGCGCGACCACGTCCACCTCGGCCGAGGCCAGCGCCGCGCCCACCGAGCCGTCGCCGCTGAGCAGCGAGAACACGCCGTCCGGGAAGTGCGGGGCGAGCAGCTGGGCGAGCCGGTGGCCGGTGCCCGGGGTGCGCTCGCTGGGCTTGTACACCACCGTGTTGCCGGTGACCAGGGCGGCGCCGAGCAGGCCACAGGAGACGGCGACCGGGTCGTTCCACGGCGTCACCACCGCGACCACCCCGCGCGGCCCGTACGCCATCAGGTCGATCGCCTCGTCGTTGCCGGCCAGCGCCCGGCCCCGATGGGTCGGGCCCAGCTCGGCGTACTGGCGCAGCGTGCCGACGCCCGCGCCGATGGAGTCCCGGGCGCCGTCGACCGGCTTGCCCATCTCGGCGTTCATGAGGGCGGCGAGCTCGTCGGCCGCCGCCTCGACGGCGTTCGCCGCCGCGTGCAGGGCGGCCGCTCGCGCGCCCGGGGCGGTCCGCCGCCAGCCCGGCGCGGCGTCGCGGGCCGCTTGCACCGCGGCGGCCACATCGGCCTCCGAGGCGACCGCGACGGTCGTGACGGCCGTGCCGTCGCCGGGGTTCAGCACGGTCAGCCGGGCGCCGCCGCGGCCGGGTGTCCAGTTTCCACCGATGAGTTGTCCGACGTCATACATGGCTGCCCGGTTGCCCGGCCACCGCCGCCGCAAACTCACCGGGTCTTCTTTATCAGTGCAGGTGGGAGGGCTCTGAAGAAGCGCTGAAGAAGTCGTGAAGAAGTCGATGACCAAGCGAATAAGTCCTCAGGGCCCGGGTACCCGGCCTGCCATGCGTGTCCTCGGTATCAATGCGATCTTCCACGATCCGGCCGCCGCCCTGGTCGTCGACGGCCGGGTGGTCGCCGCCGCGGAGGAGGAGCGGTTCAGCCGCCGCAAGCACGGCAAACGACCGGTGCCGTTCTCCGCCTGGGAGCTGCCCGAGCTCGCCGCCGCCTGGTGTCTGGAGACGGCCGGGCTCCAGCCCGGCGACCTGGACGCGGTCGCGTACTCCTTCGACCCGAACCTGACCCGCGACGCCGCCGATCTCGGCCTCGCCGACCCGTGGGACCACCTGCGGGTCGACTACGCCCGGCGGGCGCCGCAGTTCCTCGCCGCGGCCCTGCCCGGGCTGGACCCCGAGCAGGTCCGCTTCGTCCCGCACCACGTCGCGCACGCCGCGTCGGCCGGCCTGGCCGTGCCCGAGGACAGCGCGGTGCTGGTCCTCGACGGCCGCGGCGAGGTGGCCAGCCACCTCTCCGGCGTCTACCGCGACGGCGCGCTGACCGTGCTGGCCGGCCAGGGGCTGCCGCACTCGCTCGGCCTGCTCTACGAGGACCTGACCCGGCACCTGGGCTTCCTGCACTCCAGCGACGAGTACAAGGTGATGGCGCTGGCCTCGTTCGGCACCCCGAGGTTCCTGCCGCTGCTGCGCGAGCTGGTGCACGCCAACGACGACGGCGGCTTCACCGTCGAGCGCATCGACTGGTCCGCGCTGGCCAAGGCCCGCAGCGCCGAGGGCGAGATGACCGACGCGCACGCCGACCTCGCCGCCAGCGTCCAGGTCCGCCTCGAGGAGGTCATGCTCGACCTGGCCCGCTGGACCTACGACGCCGCCGGCGGCCCGAAGACGCTGACCATGGCCGGGGGCACCGCGCTCAACTGCGTGGCCAACGCGCGGATCGCCGCCGAGGGCCCGTACGAGCGGGTGTGGGTGCAGCCGGCCGCCGGCGACTCCGGCACCGCCCTGGGCGCCGCGCTCAGCGTGTCCCGCGAGGCCGGCCCGGTGGTGCCGTTCACCGGCGCGGACCTGGGCCGCGGCTGGAGCGACGAGGAGCTCGAGGCCGAGCTGAAGCGGGCGGCGCTGCCGTACACCCGGCCCGATTCGATCGCCGCGGAGGCGGCCCGGGTGCTGGCCGACAACGGCATCGTGGCCTGGTACCAGGGACGCAGCGAGTACGGCCCGCGCGCCCTGGGGCACCGCTCGCTGCTGGCCCACCCCGGCGACCCCGACACCCAGACCCGGATGAACAACGTCAAGGGCCGCGAGCAGTTCCGCCCGATCGCGCCGATGGTGCGGGCCGAACGCTTCGCCGACATCTTCGACGGCGTCTACCCGAGCCCGTACATGCTGTTCGTGCACCGGGTGAAGCCCGAGTGGCGGGACCGGATCCCGGCCGTGGTGCACGTCGACGGCACCGCCCGGGTGCAGACCGTGCACACCGACACCGAGCCGCTGGTGGCCGAGATGCTCGCCGAGTTCGAGCGGCGCACCGGCCTGCCGGTGGTGGTCAACACCTCGCTCAACACGGCCGGACGGCCCATGGTGGACACCCCGCGCGAGGCGATGGAGCTGTTCGGCTCCGCCCCGGTGGACCTGCTGGCCCTCGGGCCGTTCGCCGTGCACCGCGCCGCGGCCTTCGGGGGCGGCCGATGACCGGAGTCTCCGTCGTCGTGCCCACCCTCGGCCGGCCCAGCCTCGCCGCCCTGCTGAGCGCCCTGGCCGCCGCCCCGGCGCCCCTGCCGGTGGAGCTGCTGCTGGTCGACGACCGCCCGGAGCGGGCCGAGCCGCTCGCCCTGCCGCCCGGCATCGACGCGAAGGTCCTCACCGGGCGCGCCGCCGGTCCGGCCGCCGCCCGCAACGTCGGCTGGCGCGCCGCGAGCCACGAGTGGGTGGCGTTCCTCGACGACGACGTGCTGCCGGACCCGGACTGGTTCGCGCGGCTCGCCGCCGACCTGACCGGGGCGCCCGCCCCGGTCGGGGGAGTGCAGGGCCGGCTGCGGGTGCCGCTGCCGGCGCGGCGGCGCCCGACCGACTGGGAACGGGTCACCGCCGCGCTCGCCGACGGCGCGTGGATCACCGCCGACATGGCGTACCGGCGGTCCGCGCTGGAGGCCACCGGCGGCTTCGACGAGCGGCTGCCGCGGGCGTTCCGGGAGGACGCCGAGCTGGCCCACCGGGTACGTGCCGCGGGCTGGGAGCTGCGGCGGGGCAGCCGCACGGTCACCCATCCGGTGCGCCCGGAGGACCGCTGGGTCAGCGTGCGCACCCAGCGGGGCAACGCCGACGACGCGCTTCTGCGCCGCCTGTACGGCCGGCATTGGCGCACCGAACTGGACATCCCGCCCGGCCGCCGCGGCCGGCACCTGGCCGTCACCACCGCGGGCGCCCTGGCCGCCGGAAGCCTGCTCACCGCGCTGCTCACCCGGCGCCGCGGCGCCCTGGCCGTGGCCGCCGCCGCCGCGGCCGCCTGGGGCGCCGGCACGGCCGAGTTCGCGGTGGCCCGTATCAAGCCCGGGCCGCGCGACCGCCGTGAGGTCGTGACCATGCTCGCCACCAGCGCCGCGATCCCGCCCATGGCCGTCGGGCACTGGTGTCGCGGCTGGATCCGCTGGCGCGGCGCCCGGCCCCTGGGGACGACCCCGTGACCGCCCTCTTCGATGCCGTCCTGTTCGACCGGGACGGCACTCTCGTCGTCGACGTCCCGTACAACGGCGACCCGGCCCGGGTCGAGCCGATGCCCGGCGCCCGTGCGGCGCTGGACCGGCTGCGCGCCGCCGGGCTGCGCCTGGGCGTGGTGACCAACCAGTCCGGGCTGGCCCGCGGCCTCTTCACCGAGGCGCAGCTGGCCGCGGTCAACGCCCGCGTCGAGGAGCTGCTCGGGCCGTTCGACACCTGGCAGGTGTGCCCGCACGACGACGCGGCCGGCTGCCGCTGCCGCAAGCCCGCCCCGGGCCTGGTGCTGGCCGGCGCCGCGGCGCTCGGCACCACCCCGGCGCGCTGCGTCGTCGTCGGCGACATCGGCCGCGACATGGTCGCCGCGGGCGCGGCCGGGGCCACCGGCATCCTGGTGCCGACCCCGGTGACCCTGCGCCCGGAGGTCGCGGCGGCTCCCGCCACGGCCGCCGACCTGACCGCGGCCGCCGACCTGATCCTGCAACGCCAGGCGCTGGTGACGCCCACCGAGCCGCGCCGGCCCGGCGGCACCGTGCTGGTCGTGCGCTCCGACTCCGCCGGGGACGTGCTGCTGACCGGCCCGGGCATCCGGGCCGTCGCCGCCGGCGCCGACCGGGTGGTGCTGCTCTGCGGGCCGCGCGGGCGGGCCGCCGCCGAGCTGCTGCCCGGCGTCGACGAGATCATCGAGGCCCGGCTGCCGTGGATCGACCCGCAGCCGCCGCCGGTCGGCCCGGACTTCGCCGGTGACCTGGTCGCCCGGCTGGCCGCCACCGGCGCGGAAGAGGCGGTCGTGTTCACCTCCTTCCACCAGTCGGCGCTGCCGCTGGCGCTGCTGCTGCGCACCGCCGGGATCGCCCGGATCACCGCGATCAGCGACGACTACCCCGGCTCGCTGCTGGATGTGCGGCACCGCGTGCCGGCGGGGGTGCCCGAGGCCGAGCGGGCCCGCTCGGTCGCGGCTGCCGCCGGCTTCGCCCTGCCGGCCGGCGACGACGGGACCCTGCGGGTACGCGCGGCCGCGCCCCGCGTCGCCGGTGACTACGTCGTCGTGCATCCCGGGGCCTCCGTGGCCGCGCGGGCCTGCCCGCCCGAGACCGTACGGGCCGTCGTGGTCGCGCTGGAGGAGGCCGGGCACCGCGTGCTGGTCACCGGCGGCCCCGGCGAGCAGGCCCTCGCGGCCGCCGTCGGCACACCGGCCGGGCCGACCAGCCTCGCCGAACTGGCCGGCCTGCTCGCCGGGGCGTCCTGCGTGGTGGTCGGCAACACCGGTCCGGCACACCTGGCCGCCGCCGTCGGCACGCCCGTCGTCAGCCTGTACGCCCCGACCGTTCCCTTCGGCCAGTGGGGTCCGTACCGGGTGCCGGCCGTGCGCCTCGGCGACCCGGCCGCCGCCTGCCGCGACACCCGGGCCTCCGTCTGTCCCGTGCCCGGCCACCCGTGCCTGACCCGCGTCGACCCGGCCGAGGTCGTCGCCGCCGTGCGCCTGCTCGGTGTCCCCGTACCCGTCATCAGTGAGGCAGCCGCGTGAACATCCTGCTCTGGCACGTGCACGGCTCCTGGACGACCTCGTTCATCCAGGGCAAGCACCGCTACCTCGTGCCCGTCAACGACGCCCGCGACGAGTGGGGCCGCGGCCGGGCCCGCACCTTCGACTGGCCGGCCACCGTCACCGAGGTCGACCTCGCCGACGTGCGCGACGTGGACGTCGTCGTCCTGCAGCGCCCCGAGGAGCTCGAGCGGGTCGCGCACCTGGACGTGCCGAAGATCTACGTCGAGCACAACACCCCCAAGGGCGACGTGCCCAACAGCCGGCACCCCATGGCCGACCGCGACGACCTGGTCATCGCCCACGTCACCCACTTCAACGACCTGTTCTGGGACGTCGGCGGCACCCGCACCACGGTGATCGAGCACGGCATCGTGGAGCCGGCCGCCCGCTGGACCGGCGAGCTGGAGCGCTTCGCGGTGGTCACCAACGAGCCGGTACGGCGGAACCGGGTCACCGGCACCGACCTCATGCCGCGGTTCGCGGCGGTCGCCCCGCTGGACGTGTACGGCATGGGCGTCGCCGGCCTGCGCCTGGACGACGTCACCCCGTACGACGACCCGCCCCAGGCGCGGATGCACGCCGAGATCGCCCGGCGGCGGGCGTACCTGCACCTGTGCCGGTGGACCTCGCTGGGGCTGAGCCTGATCGAGGCGATGCAGATCGGCATGCCGGTGCTCGCGCTGGCCACGACGGAGGCGATCGCCGCCGTCCCGGACGACGCCGGCGTGCTCGCCACCCGCGTCGACACGCTGGTCGAGGCGGCCCACTGGCTCATCGACGAACCCGAGCAGGCCCGCCGGCTCGGCACCCGGGCCCGCCAGGTGGCGCTCGCCCGTTACGGCCTCGACCGGTTCCTCGCGGACTGGGACCGCTTGTTGGAGGAGGAGACATGCGCATAGCGATGGTCTCGGAGCACGCCAGTCCGCTGTCCGCCCTCGGTGGCGTAGACGCCGGCGGGCAGAACGCGCACGTCGCCGAGCTGGCCGCGGCCCTGGTGGCGCAGGGCCACGAGGTCCGCGTCTACACCCGGCGGGAGAGCCCCGAGCAGCCCCGGGTGGTCGCGGCCAACGGCTTCGAGGTGGTGCACGTGCCGGCCGGCCCGGCCGCCGTGCTGCCCAAGGACGACCTGCTGCCGTTCATGGGCGCCTTCGCCGAGCACATGGCGGCCGACTGGCGCGAGCGGTGGCTGCCCGACGTCGCGCACGCGCACTTCTGGATGAGCGGGCTGGCCGCCGTGACGGCCGGCCGGGCCTGCGACGTGCCGGTCGTGCAGACGTACCACGCGCTCGGCACGGTCAAGCGCCGCCACCAGGGCGCCGCCGACACCAGCCCGGCGCACCGGGTCGCCTACGAGCGGCAGCTGGGCCGGGTCGTGGACCGCGTCGTGGTGCAGTGCCAGGACGAGGTGCGGGAACTGCTCCGGATGGGCGTGCCCCGCTCGCAGATGGCGCTGGTGCCCTCGGGGGTCAACATCGAGCGGTTCCGCCCCGACGGTCCGGCCGAGCCCCGCGACCCGGACGTGCCGCGCATCCTCACCGTGGGCCGGCTGGTCGAGCGCAAGGGCTACGAGGACCTGATCCGCGCGCTGCCCGGCGTGCCCGCCGCCGAGCTGGTCATCGTCGGCGGCCCGCCGGACGGCTCGCTCGACGACCACCCGTACGCCCGCAAGCTGCGCGCCCTCGCCGAGCGTTGCCGGGTCGGCGACCGGGTCCGCCTGGCCGGCGGGGTGGCCGCCGCCGACATGCCGCGCTGGTACCGCTCGGCGGACCTGCTCGCCGCGGCGCCCTGGTACGAGCCGTTCGGCCTGACCCCGCTGGAGGCGATGGCCTGCGGGGTGCCCGTGGTCGGCACCGCCGTCGGGGGGCTCACCGACACCGTGGTCGACGGGATCACCGGCGACCTGGTGCCCGCCCGGGACCCGCGCGCGCTGTCCTCGGCGCTGCGCCGGCTCGTCACCGACGACGTGCGGCGGTTCTCGTACTCGGCCGCCGCCGTGGACCGGGCCACCCAGTCGTACTCGTGGCGGCGGGTGGCCACCCGGCTCGCCGCCGTCTACGCCGCAGTCACCGGCCGCGCCCTGGCCGAGGACCAGACCCGAGAGGCAGTCGCCTGATGGACCTGTTGGACGAACACCTCACCGGCATGGCCGCGGCCCTGCTGCCGTACCGGGCGGCGGCCGCGGACCGGCTGGCCCGCTGGGGCGGCGAGCTGGCCCGGCACCTGGGCCACGGCGGCCGGTTGCTGGTCGCCGGCAACGGCGGCAGCGCGGCCGAGGCCCAGCACCTGGCCGCCGAGCTGGTCGGCCGGCTGCGCGACGAGCGCATGCCGCTGTCGGCGATCGCGCTGACCCCGGACTCGTCGGCGGTCACCGCGATCGGCAACGACTACGGCTTCGACGAGGTCTTCGCCCGCCAGGTGCGCGCCCACGGCCGCCCGGGCGACGTGCTGATGCTGCTGTCGACCAGCGGCCGCAGCCCGAACCTGCTCGCCGCCGCGGACGCCGCCCGCGAGGTCGGCGTGCGCAGCTGGGCGCTGTGCGGGCCGGGCCCGAACCCGCTCGCCGACGCCTGCGACGAGGCGCTGTGCTGCCCGTCCGGGGACTCCCAGGTGGTGCAGGAGCTGCACCTGATCTCGGTGCACGTGATGTGCGAGTACCTGGACCGGGCGCTGCCGGTGGTGCTGGGAAAAGCACCGGCGCGACCCGTGCGGCGCATGCAGCCGGTGCTCGCGTCATGAGCGGCCCGCTGCTGGTCGTGGTCGGTGACACGCTGCTCGACCGCGATGTCGAGGGCAGCGTGCGCCGGGTCGCGCCGGACGCGCCCGCGCCGGTGCTCGACGAGGAGTCCGTGACGGACCGCCCCGGCGGCGCCGGGCTGGCCGCGCTGCTGGCCGCCGGTCAGGGCCACGACGTCGCGCTGGTCACCGCCATCGCCGACGACGAGGCCGGCAGCCGGCTCTGCGAGCTGCTGACCGACGCCGGCATCGCGGTCTACCCGCTGCCGCTGCCGGGCGCCACGCCGGAGAAGGTCCGGCTGCGGGCCGACGGGCAGGTGCTCGTACGCCTGGACCGCGGCGGCGCCCCGGTGGCCCCGGGCGACCCCAGCGAGGCCGCCCTGGCCGTGCTGCGCGACGCGTCGGCGATCCTGGTCAGCGACTACGGCCGGGGGGTCGCCCGCAACCCGCGGCTGCGCGCCGCCCTGCAGCAGGCCAAGGCGCCGGTGGTCTGGGACCCGCACCCCAACGGGCCGGCCCCGGTGCCCAACGTGCGCCTGGTCACCCCGAACGAGGCCGAGGTCCGCAAGCTCGCCGACGACGCCGGGTCGGGGCCGATGCTGAGCACCGTGCACCGCGCCGGGCAGCAACTGCGGCAGCGCTGGCGGGCCGGCGCGGTCGCGGTGACGGTCGGCGCCAACGGGGCCGTGCTGTGTCACGCCGGCCCGACGCCGCTGGTCGTGCCCGCTCCGGGCGCCGCCGACGGGGACACCTGCGGCGCCGGGGACCGGTTCGCCGCCACCGCCGCGCTGGCCCTGGCCGGCGGCGCGCTGGTGTCCGAGGCGGTACAGCAGGCGGTGGTGGCCGCCACCGAGTACGTGGCGGCCGGCGGCGTGACCGTCGCCCTGGCCCCGCCGGAGGAGAAGACGGACCGCCGGGCCGAGGAGGCGAGCCGGGTGATCAGCCGGGTGCGCGCCCAGGGCGGCACGGTCGTGGCCACCGGCGGCTGTTTCGACCTGCTGCACATCGGGCACCTGGCGACCCTGCAGGCGGCCCGCAAGCTGGGCGACTGCCTGGTGGTCTGCCTGAACTCCGACGCCAGTGTCGCCGCCCTGAAGGGCCCGGACCGGCCGCTCACCGGGCAGGGCGACCGGGCCCGGCTGCTGGCTGCCCTCGACTGCGTGGACGCGGTCGTGGTCTTCGACGAGCCCACGCCGGAGGCGGTGCTGGCCCGGCTGCGCCCGGACCTCTGGGTCAAGGGCGGCGACTACGCCGACGGCGGGCCGGACCTGCCGGAGGCCGAGCTCATGCACCGCTGGGGCGGCCAGACCGTCATCGTGCCGTACCTGGACGGCCGTTCCACCACCCGGACCATCGCCGCCGTGCGCGGCCACTCGGAAGGACCCTCATGACCGACGCTGTCATCATCACCGGCGGATCCAGCGGCCTGGGCGCCGCCGTCGTCGATGCCGTGCTCAAGGCCGGCGGCCGCCCGTTCGTCATCGACCGGCAGCCGCCCGCCGAGGGCGTGCCGTGGGTCGAGTGCGACCTGGCCGACACCCGGGCCGCCGAGGCCGCCACCCGGCAGGCGATCGAGCAGGCCGGCGGCAGCATCGACGGTGTCGTCACCGCGGCCGGGATGGACGTGCCGGGCGCGCTGGCCGACATCCCGGGCGAGACCTGGGACCGGATCGTCATGATCGACCTGCTGGCCACCGCCGCGGTGGTGCGGGCCGCGATCCCGGCCCTCAAGCAGTCGCACGGCACGGTCGTCACCGTCGCCTCCACGTTGGGCATCAAGGCGGTCGGCGACGCCACGGCGTACTGCGCGGCGAAGTTCGGCGTCGTCGGTTTCACCCGGTCCCTCGCCGCGGAACTGGCCGGTCAGGTGGGCGTCACCCTGCTGATCCCCGGCGGCATGCGGACGAAGTTCTTCGACGACCGCGACGAGCAGTACAAGCCCGGCCCGGACGCGATCCTCAACGACCCGGCGAACGTGGCGAGCGCGATCATGTTCGCGCTGACCCAGCCGGCCGGGTGCGCGGTGCGGGAGCTCATCGTCGCGGCCGAGCAGGAGACGTCGTACCCGTGATCCTGGTGTTGCGCGCCCTCGGCGTCGGCGACCTCGCCGCGGGCGTGCCCGCGCTGCGCGCCCTGCGCGCCGCCTTCCCGGACCGGACGCTGGCGCTGGCCGCGCCGGCCTGGCTGACGCCGCTGATCGAGCTGATCGGCGGCGTCGACCGGATCGTGGCCACCGACGGGCTGGCGGCGCCACCCGCGCTGCCGGCTCCCGAGCTGGCGGTGAACCTGCACGGCAGCGGGCCGGAGTCGCACCGGCTGCTGCAGGCGCTGGCGCCGGGGGAGCTGTGGGCGTTTGCCTGCGCCGCGGCGGGGCATCCCGACGGCCCGACCTGGGCCGAGGAGGAGCACGAAGTGCGACGCTGGTGCCGGCTGCTGAGCCACTACGGGGTCCGCGCGGATGCCGCCGACCTGTCCCTGGCCGTGCCCGGGGCCGGGGCGCCGCGCGGGGTCACGATCATCCATCCGGGGGCGAAGTGCCCGGCGCGCCGCTGGCCGCGCTTCGCGGCGGTGGCCCGCGGTCTGGCCGCCCGGGGCCACGAGGTGGTGGTCACCGGCTCGGCGGGGGAGCGGGAGCTCGCGCTGGCGGTGGCGCGCGACGCCGGGTTGCCGCCGGCCGCCGTCCTGGCCGGCCGGACCGGGCTCGACGAGCTGGCCGCGCTGGTCGCCCACGCGCGGCTGCTGGTCAGCGGCGACACCGGGATCGCGCACCTGGCCACGGCCTACCGCACGCCGTCGGTGGTGCTGTTCGGGCCGGTGCCGCCGCGTCGCTGGGGACCGCCGGCGGACCGGGCGTACCACCGGGCGATCTGGCACGGCGCCCGCGCCGAGCGCGGCGACAGCATGGAGCCGGGGGTGCACCCGGCGCTGCTGCGGGTGGGCGTCGACGAGGTGCTCGCGGCGGCGGACGAGGCGGAGAAGGCGCGCCATGCGGTTGCGGCGTAGCCGGCTCGACCAGCCCGGCTACGGCCGGCGCCGCTCCGGCAAGGGCTTCCGGTACCTCGACACCGACGGCGCCACGACGCTGCGCGATCCCGAGGCGCTGGCCCGGATCAAGGAGCTGGTCATCCCGCCGGCCTGGACCGACGTGTGGATCAACACCGACCCGCACGGGCACATCCAGGCCACCGGTCAGGACGCCGCCGGGCGCAAGCAGTACGTCTACCACCCGCGGTGGCGGACCGCCCGCGACGAGAAGAAGTTCGAGCATGCCCTGGAGATCGCCGAGCGGCTGCCGGAGCTGCGGTCCCGGCTGTGCGCGGACCTGAGCGGGCGCGGCCTCACCCGGGACCGGGTGCTGGCGGCGGTGGCGCGCCTGCTCGACATGGGCATGTTCCGGGTGGGCAGCGACCAGTACGCCCGCCGCGACGAGGACCCCTCCTACGGGCTGTCCACGCTGCTGCCCGAGCACGTGCGGGTACGCGGCGGCTGCGTGGTGCTCGAGTTCACCGGCAAGTCCGGCGTCGAGCACGCCAACCCGGTGGAGGACGGCGAGGTCTGCCAGGTGCTCAGGGACCTGAAGCGGCGGCGCCGGGGCAAGCAGCGGCTGTTCGCGTACTGGGATCCGGCGGCGCGGCGGTGGCGGGAGATCCGGGCCGACGACGTCAACGCCTACCTGCGGGAGATCAGCGGCGAGGAGATGACCGCCAAGGACTTCCGGACCTGGCACGGCACGGTCAAGGCGGCCGAGGAGCTGGCCGCCGCCGGGCCGCAGGAGACGAAGACCGGGCGCAAGAAGGCCGTCGCGCACGCCATGAAGGAGGTGGCCGAGTTGCTCGGCAACACCCCGGCGGTGGCCCGCAGCTCCTACGTCGACCCGCGGGTGGTCGAGAGCTTCGAGAAGGGCGAGACCGTGGACCCGCAGGAGCCCGCCGAGCAGGCCGTGCTCGACCTGCTGAAGGACTAGTTTCGCCCCGCCGGCGGGCGGGAACCCGGGTGGTATGCCCGCACGCGAGAACCTGCCCAGCACCATCAAGCGGTCGCCGCGCAAGGCCCAGGACACGTACGCCGAGACCCTGGACAGCGCCGTCGAGCAGTACGGCGACGGCGAACGCGCGCACCGCACCGCGCTGTCGTCGCTGAAGCACTCGTTCGAGAAGGTCGGCGACCACTGGGAGCCCAAGGAGCAGCGCGGACCCAGCGACGCCCAGGCGGCGGGCGGGGTGGACACGAACCGGCCGACGGCCGGCGGCGTGGACGCCAACGCCAGCAAGAAGCACCTGCTGGAGGTGGCCAAGCGGCTCGACGTGCGCGGCCGGTCCCGGATGACCAAGGAGGAACTGGTTGAGGCGATCGGCCGGGCCAACGACGCGGCCAGCCGCCGGGCTCTGAAGGCCGAGCGCGAGGACTGACCATATCTGGGATAGCATCCCGGATATGAGAGACGAGCTCGACGCCCGGCTGGCCTCCCGCATCGCCGAACTGCGGGTCGGCCGGGGCTGGTCGCTGGACGACCTGGCCGCCCGCACCGGGGTGAGCCGGTCCACCCTGTCGCGGCTGGAGCGCGGCGAGATCAGCCCGACCGCCGCGCTGCTCGGCAAGCTCTGCACCGCGTACGGCCGGACCATGTCCCGCCTGCTGGCCGAGGTCGAGGCCGAGCCGCCCGCCGTGGTCCGCGCCGCGGACCAGGCGCTCTGGCGCGACGGGTCCGCCGGCTTCACCCGCCGCGGCGTCTCCCCGCCGCACGCGGGCCTGCGCGGCGAGCTGATCGAGGGCGTGCTCGACGCCGGCGCGGACATCGGCTACGACGCGCCGCCGGTGACCGGCCTCGAACAGCACGTCTGGGTCCTGGACGGGTGCCTGGAGCTGACCGACGACCGCACCCCGCACCGCCTGGAAGCGGGCGACTGCCTGCGGTTCCGGCTCTGGGGTCCGACCCGCTTCCGCAACCCCGGGCCCGGCCCGGTGCGCTACGCCGTCTTCGTGGTGCTGCCGTGACCATCACCCGGCTCACCGCCGCCGACTTCGCCGAGCACCTCCCCGCGCTGGCCGGCCTGCTGGTCGACGCGGTGGCCGACGGCGCCTCGGTCGGTTTCCTGGACGACCTGGACCACGCGGCCGCCGCCGGCTGGTGGCGGTCCCGGGCCGCCGCGGTCGCGGACGGCGCCCTCGCCGTGTGGGTCGCCACCGGCCCGGCCGGCGTGACCGGCACGGTCAGCCTGGCCTACCCGGACAAGCCGAACGCCCGGCACCGCGCCGAGGTCGTCAAGCTCATGGTGCGCCGCGACGCGCGGGGTCACGGGCTGGGCCGCCGCCTGCTGGCCACCGCCGAGGAGGCCGCCGCGGCCGCCGGCATCACCTTGCTGCTGCTCGACACCGAGACGGCCAGCGCCGCCGAACGCCTGTACGCCGCCGCCGGCTGGCACCGCTACGGCATCGTCCCCGGCTACGCGGCCGACCCGTCCGGGCGGCTGCGGGACTGCAGTTTCTTCGCCAAAAGTGTCGGAAAGTCGCCTCTCCACAGTGGATGAGCAGGCGCTAGCGTGATGCCCCATGGGCCGGCGCTACCGGGTGCTCCTCGTGTCCAGCAGCGGCGGTGTGCTGCTGGACCTGCTCGCCCTGCGCCCGTGGTGGCAGCGCCACGACCCGGTGTGGGTGGCCGTGCCCGCCCCCGACACCGAGGTGGCGCTGACCGGGCAGCGCGTGCACTGGCGCCCCGAGCTCACCCTGCGCACCCGGCTGCGGGTGCTGCCGTCGGCCTGGCAGGCGCTCCGGCTGCTGCGGGCCGAGCGGCCGGACGTGATCGTGTCGGCCGGCACCGGCGTGGCCGTCGGCTTCTTCCTCGCCGCCCGCCTGCTGCGCGTGCCCTGCCTGTGGCTGGAGACGTTCAACATGACCGGTCCGGCCGGCGCCGCCGCCCGGGTGTGCGCCCGGCTGGCCTCGGCCGTGCTGGTGCAGCGGCCCGCCCTGCTGGAGACCCGCCGCCGGGCCGTGCTGATCGGGGAACTCTACTGATGGCCCGCGTCCTGGTCACCGTCGGCATGGGCCCGTGGCCCTTCGACCGGCTGATCGCGGCGCTGGCCCCGCTGTGTGCCGAGCATGACGTGTTCGCCCAGACCGGCACATCCACCGTGGTGCCGCCCTGTCCGCACGCCCCGTTCCTGCCGCTCGACCAGGTGCAGGAACGGCTGGCCGCCGCGGACGTCGTCATCACCCACGCCGGCAACACCGTCCGGCTGGTGCAGCGGCTCGGCGGCGTGCCGGTGGCGGTCGCCCGCGAGGCCGCGCGCGGCGAGATGGGCAACGACCACCAGGTGGAATACCTGCGGTCCGAGGAGCAAGTCGGCCGGGTCGTCGCCGTCTGGGACGTCGACGAGCTGGCGGGAGCGGTCGCCCGGCACCGGGAGGACGCGCTGCGGTTGCTCGCCGAGCGCCCGCTGCCGCCGGCGGTCTCCGACGATCGGCTCGTGGCCGTCCTCGACGAGCTGTGCGGGCGGCTGGTCCGATGAACCCGTTCGCCGGCCATCCGCTGCACCGGTACGCCTTCGCCTGGGAGCAGCTCGACGGGCGCACCGGCCGGCACCTCGACCTCGGCTGCGGCACCGGCGAATTCCTGGGCGTGCTGGACACCGCGGGCAGCGTCGTCGCGGAAGGGGCCGACCCGCACCCCGGATACCTGGCGGAGGTACGGGCGCGGCACCCCGGGATCACCCTGCACCGGCTCACCGTGGGCGCGCCGCTGGAGCTGCCCGACGCCGGCTACGACTCGGTCACCGCGCTGGACATGCTCGAGCACGTACCGGACGAGGCCGAGCTGCTGGCCGAGGTGCGCCGCGTGCTGGCGCCCGGCGGGTTGCTCGTGGTGACCGTGCCGCGCCGGCACGTCTTCTCCTTCCTCGACCCTGACGACGCCAAGTTCCGGCTGCCCCGGCTGCACCGCTGGGTCTACACCCGCCGGTTCGGCGCCCGGGTCTACCACGAGCGCTTCGTGGACCTGGCGAACGACCTGCGCGGCGACATGTCCGTGGGCCGCGACCGGCACACCAACTACCGCACGGCGGAGCTGCTGGGGCTGCTGCGCGACGCCGGTTTCGAGCCGGTGGTGGTCACCGGGGCCAACCTGTTCTGGCGCTGGCTGCAGATCCCGGCGCTGCTCACCGGCGGCCCGCTGCGCCGGCTGCTGGAGCGCGGCATCCACCTGGACGGGCGGCTGTTCCGCTCAGCCAACCTGTTCGTCGCGGCGCGGAGGCTGCCATGACCATTGCGGAGAAGGCCCGGCTGGCGATGTTCTTCGGCCGGCTGGCGGTCAAGGAGCGCCTCGCGCCGCGGCTGCACGTCCGGCCGCTGGTCGCCGAGCTGTTCCTGACCGACAACTGCAACCTGCGCTGCACCAGCTGCGGCTGCTGGACCGCCAACACCAAGGGCGAGCTGTCCACCGGGGAGTGGCGGGACGTGCTGCGCCAGCTCGTCGCCCTGCGCATCCACAAGGTCAACTTCACCGGCGGGGAGCCGCTGCTGCGGCCCGACGCGATCGGCCTGATGGCGTACGCCCGCAGCGCCGGCGTGCGCCACCTGCACCTCAACAGCAACGGCATCCGCCTCACCCCGGCCGTGCTGGAGGAGGTGATCGCGGCCGGCGTACGCAGCTTCAACGTCTCGGTCGACGGGCCCACGGCGCTGGTCCACGACCGGATCCGCGGCCGCCTCGGCGCGTTCGCCACCACCACCGAGCACCTGCGGCACCTCATCGCCGAGCGGGACCGGCACCGGCTCAAGGTGCGGATGAACTTCACCGTGATGCGCGACAACGTGGACAGCCTGCCGGCCATCGCCGCCCTGGCCCAGGAACTGGACGTGACGCTCTACCTCAACCTGGTCACCGACCGCACGTTCCTGTTCCGCACCGACGCGGTGACCGACCAGACCGCCGTGGACCGCGGCCGCCTCGACGCGGCGCTGGCCGAGCTGGAACGGATGGCCCGCCGCGACCGCCGCCGGCTGCCCCGCTACTCCGACCTGCGCTACCTGCGCGGCCACTTCAGCGACCTGGTGCAGCGCGACCTGCCGTGCGCCGAGTCGCAGCTCAAGCTCATGATCCACTCCCAGGGCCAGGTGGGCGGCTGCTGGGCGCACGACCCGACGGCCACCGTCCGCGCCCGGACGCTGGCCGAGATCGTCGACGCCCCCGAGTACCGCGAGGAGCACGCCCGGCTGTTCCGCAAGGAGTGCGTCGGCTGCGGCAGCAACTACAGCCTCAACCTGCGCTGGCGGCCCGGCACGTACCTCGCCGACCTGCAGTGGCGGGCGGGACGGCGGTCCCTTGCGGTCTAGCCGGCCCCTCTACGACGCGCTCGCGGCCGGCTACGAGGACCACTTCGCCGTGCCGCACCGCCGCGCCTACGACGACCTGGCCTGGGACCAGGTCGTCGCGCTGCTGCCGGAGCCGCCGGCCGGGATCGTCGACGCCGGCTGCGGCGTCGGCCGCTGGGCGCGGCGCCTGCAGGCCCGGGGGTACGCCGTGACGGGCGTCGAACAGTCCCCGGGCATGATCGCCGCCCTGCGGGCCCGCCCACCCGGCCCCGGCTTCACCCTCGTCGAGGCGTCGATGGACGACGCCGAGCTGCCCCCGCGGGCCGCGATGGTGCTGGCCATGGGCTCGCTGCAGTACACGGCCGACCCCGAGGCGACGATCGCCCACCTGGCGGGCTGGCTGCGCCCGGGCGGCGTGCTCGCCGTGCTGGTCGACTCGCTGGTCGGGCTGGTGCTGGAGCTGCTGCGCGACGGCCGCGAGCAGGAGGCCCTGCGGCGGCTGGCGACCCGGCGCGGGGTGTGGCGCCAGCACGGCCTGGAGGCCGACCTGCACCTGCTGGACCGGGCCCGGCTGGAGGCGGCGTGCGCCGCGGCCGGGCTCACCGACATCCGCACCCGGGGGCTGCTGGTGACGGCGGCGGCGCTGGGCCGCGACGAGCTGAACCACCGCCTGACCACCGACGGCGACGCCCACCTCGCCCTGGAACGCCGCCTGCTGGAGTCGCCCCTGCTGGCCGACACGGGCAAGCAACTGCTGGTCACCGCCCGCCGCGCTGCTCCGGCGGAGGCCGGCTGAGGCTCAGGTGTTCTTCAGGCACACGAACGGGCCGCGCACACCCGCGTTGAACCGTTCGGCCGCGGCCAGCGCCGTCCGCACCCGCCGCCGCGGGCCCAGCCCGGTGCCGGCGGTGGCGAACAGCGCCCCCAGCGCGATCTGGTCGCCGCAGCCCACCGCGGCGAAACCGTCGGCCGCCTTGGCCACCTGGTAGTCGTCGTGGACGGCGAACAACTGTCCGCGGACGCCGACCAGGAACGTGCCGCCCTCCTCCCGGTCGTTCTCCTTCGCCGCCCAGCCGCCCGCCTTGAGGCAGTCACGCACGGCGTCGATGAACGTCGTCGCCATGAACGCGTCCAGGTCGCCGCGCGGCTTCGGCAACGTCAGCGAGTAGCGGATGAGCTGGCCCATCCGGAACGAGGTGGTGAACCCGAACAGGTAGCGGTTCTTGCGGAAGACCTTGGCGTCCGCGCGCACGGTCAGGCTCAGACCCGACACCCCGGCACTGTCCCCGCCGATGTACACCGCGCCCGCCCGGGCCAGACCCACGATGGCCGTCATCGGATCACCGTCGCACAACGACGGCGTTACGTCGATCGGCCGGTGGTCGCACAGCCGTTGGGCCAGACCCCCGCGGCCGTCGCACGAAATGTGCGAGATCGCCCGGGTGTGGGGGCTTGCATGGAGGCAGATCCGAGATCACACACCCGGAAGGGGTGAGAGCATGAGTGCAGTCCTACGGCATCAGGCCAGGAGGGCGGCCGTCGCCGGATCCGTCCTGGCGGTCATCTGCGGCGGTCTCGCCGGTGGCGCCCCGGCGGCCGCGGCCGCCGGAGCGCCCGGCACGGTCCTGACCACGGCGGCGGCGACCCTCCCGCCGGAGCTCACCGAGCTGGCCACCGGGCAGCGCATCTCGTACGTCAGCACGGGCGTCACCGGCGCCGGCATCACCGCGACCGGGCTGGTGCTCACCCCGAGACGCAAGAAGGTCAACAAGACGGTGGTGTGGGGGCACGGCACCACCGGGCTGGCCGACCAGTGCGCACCCTCCGACCACCAGGACGTCTTCTGGCCGGAGGCCCGCGCCGCCATCGCCGAACTGCTCGGCCGCGGCTGGACGGTGGCCGCCCCCGACTACCCCGGCCTGGGCACGCCCGACGCCCACCCGTACCTGATCGGCGGCAGCGCGGCCCGCGCGATGATCGACAGCGTCAGGGCGGCCCGCTCGCTGGACCCCGCCCTCGGCCCCGACTACGTGCTGGACGGCCACTCCCAGGGCGGCCAGGGCGCGCTGTTCGCCGGTGAACTGGCGCCCGCCTACGACGGCGCGCTGACCCTGCGCGGCGTGGCGGCCATCGCCCCGGTCTCCAACGTGAACCTGCTGGCGCCGCTCATCCCGGGCACGCCGGGCCAGGGCTACCTCGTGATGGCCCTGTACGGCCTGGCCACCGTGCAGCCGTCGTTCGACCCGCTCACGGTGCTGGCGCCGCCGGCCCGCACCCGGGTGCCGGTGCTGGAGTCCGGCTGTCTGTACGAGATCCTGGCCGCGTACCAGCCGTTGCAGGCGGGACAGCTGGTCCTCGGCGGCGCGCTGCCGCAGCCGGTGGTGGACCAGCTGGCCCGCTACGACAACCCGGCCCAGACGGCGCCGAGCGCGCCGATCCTGCTCGTGCAGGGCACGGCGGACGAGGCCGTGCCGTACGACATCACCGCCGGCCCGCTGCTGGACCAGCTGAACGCGTACGGGCAGCCGGTCAGCCTGGTCACCCTGCAGAACCAGAACCACGACGGCGCGGTCTTCGCCTCGACGGTCCTCGTGGCCGACTGGATCGCCGGGCGGTTCGCCGCCTGACGGCCACCGGCCGGCCGCTGAGATGCGCCCCCCGCGGGACTCAGCGGCCGGCCGGAGGCTGTCGGAGGCGATGGCGCTTGAGACTCCGCTGCCGCTTCCGGCCCGGCGGACCGGGCGTGGCAGGATGCCCGCGGGTGACCGCCGAGGGCGGTCCGGCGGACGGACGGTGACCGGAGATGCTGCAGGCCGGGGTGCGGCTCGGTGACCGCTACCGCCTCGACGCGCGGATCGGCGCCGGCGGCATGGGTGAGGTCTGGCGGGCCGTCGACGAGGTGCTGGGCCGGGTCGTCGCCGTCAAGGCGATGCTGCCCGGCGTCGCCGGGCAACCCGACTTCGCCCGGCGGTTCCTGGTCGAGGCCCGGGCCATGGCCAGCGTGAACCACCCCGCGGTGGCGTCGATCCACGACTACGGCCAGGACGGCGGGCTCACCTTCCTGGTCATGGAGTTCATCGACGGCGAGTCGCTGGCGCAGGTGCTGGCCCGCGGCCGCCTCGACCCGGCGACGACCATGCGGCTGCTCGCGCAGGCCGCCGACGGGCTGCGGGCCGTGCACGCGCGCGGCATCGTGCACCGTGACCTCAAGCCGGCGAACCTGCTGATCCGCCGCGACGGCAGCCTGCTGATCACGGACTTCGGCATCTCGCGGACCGAGGACGGCACCCAGCTGACGGCCTCCGGGGCGATCCTCGGCACGCCGACGTACCTGTCGCCCGAGCAGGTGCTGGGCCGGCCCGCCACCGGCCTCAGCGACGTCTACTCGCTCGGGCTCACCGCCTACGAGTGTCTGACCGGCCGGCGCCCGTTCGAGGGGGACAACCCGTACGCGGTGGCCCTGCAACGGGTGCAGGCGCCGCCGCGCGCCCTCGGCGCGGACGTCCCGGCTCCGGTCCGGGCTGTCGTGGAGCGCGCGCTGGCGACCGATCCGGCCGACCGCTGGCCCTCGGCGGGGGCGCTGGCGGCCGCTGCCCGGGCGGCCGTGACCGTCGAGCCGGCGCCCGCCCCCGTCCCCGTTCCCCCTCCCGTCCCCCTGCCGGCGTCCGTTCCCGCGCCCGTTCCCGCGCCCGTTCCCGCGCCCGTTCCCGCTGCCGCTCCCGCTCCCGATGATCTTGCTTTCGGGTCGCGCGCGTCCGGCGCACCGCGACCACGGGCGGCGGTCCGGCGCCGGTGGGCGGTGCTCGCCGCGGTCCTGGTGGTCGTCGTGGCCGGCGGCGCCGCCGTCCGGCAGGCGCTCGGCCCCGACGACCCGGTCACCCCGGGCGCCGGCGGTCCGGCGGTCTCCGGTTCGCCCGGGCCCGCCGCCGCCCCGGCGGGCTTCGTCGCCTGCGGCCCGATGCTCTGCCCGGCCGAGCCGTTGTGCTGGGCCGGCCTGACCTCCATCAGCGGCCGCGCGATGTCGCCCCGGAGCCTTCCCTGCGACCGGGAGCACACCTGGGAGACCTTCGCCGCCACCACCCTGCCGGCCGACGCCGCCGCCGGAGGCGAGGACGAACTCCTGCTGCGCGACGACATCGCGGCCGCCTGCTCGGCGCGGCTGGTGGCCGGCCGCAGCCGGGACCGGGACGTCACCCAGGGCTGGGTGCGGGATGCCTGGCCCATCGAGGTGCCCGGTACGGGTCTGCGCCTGGTCCACTGCCTGGCCCGCCCCGAGCGGGGCGAACCGTCCCGTCCCGCGTTCCGCTCACCCTGACGCCAGGCTGCGCCGCACCGCCGCGACCACCCGCTCGGCCTGCTCCACCGTCAGCTCCGACGACAGCGGCAGCGCCAGCGCCTCGGCGTGCAGCGCGTCGGTCACCGGCAGGGCCTCGCCCGCGCCGAGCGGACCCCGGTGCACGGCCGCGAAGTACGGCTTGGTCTGCACCCCGAGCTCGCCGAGCCGCCGCGCCACGGCGTCGCGGTCGGCGAAGCGGGCCACCCAGTGCACATAGCTGTGCCGGTCGCCGGCGCGCACCCGCTGGGTGGGCAGCGGCAGGTCCGCGTAGACGGCCGCCACCTCGCCGCGCCACCGGACCAGGTCGCCCAGGACCGCCAGCTGGTCCAGCGCGACGATGGCGTGCAGCTCGTTCATCAGCTCCGAGCGGGTCCAGCCGGCCGGATCGGCCAGCACCCGCTCGGCCGCCTCGGCCGGCAGCACCACCGCGCCGCCCGCGCCGCCGGCCGACAGGACCTTGGCGAAGCTCATCGAGTACGCGTGCGCGTCCGCCTGCTGCGCCACCGGCCGGCCCTGGTGCAGGCTGCCCAGCGCCGCCGCCGAGTCGGCCAGCAACGGCACCCCGGCCCGGCGGCAGACCGCGCGCAGCCCCGGGTAGTCGCACGGGTTGCCGAAGGTGTCGACCGCCAGGACCAGCCGGACGTCGCCCGGGCGCAGCGCCCCGGCGACCGCCTCCGGCGACAGCGTCCAGGTGGCCGGGTCCACGTCGGCGAAGCGCAGCCGGTAGCCCAGCTGCACGAGGATCTCGGCGGTGGCCGGGAACGTGTACGACGGCAGCACGGCCACCTCACCCGGCCGGGCCGGGCCCACGGTCGCCGCCACCATGATCCGCAGCGCGGCCGTGCCCGACGCGGTGAGCAGGACCCGCCGGTCGTCGTCGAGGTCCAGCTCCTTGCCCAGGCGCTCGGTCAGCTCCCGGGTCCACCGGTTGCCGTGCTTCACCTCGCCGCTGACCAGGCACTGCTGCTGGCGGGCCACGATCAGCTCGGGCCGGTCCGGGCGCGGCGGCACCACCACCGGCAGCGGCGGCCGGAACAGCGGCTCCCGGTCGTCGCCGATCTGCTCGATGAGCCGGGCCAGGTGCGGGCGCAACGAGCCGATCCGGTAGCCGGCCGCGGCGAGCCGGCGGGTGACCACCAGCCCCGAGCTGTCCGGCAGCCGGCGCGGGCGCTCGTGCACGGGGGACGCCGAACCGCACAGGGTGCGGATCTCGGTGGCCAGCGCCTGCAGCGGGACCGGCGGCCCGCCGACGTTGAAGACCCCGGGCCCGATGCCCCCCACGATGATCCGGCCCAGCTCCGCCGGCGGCAGGAAACTCCGCAGCGTGCCGGCGGTGACCGGCAGCGGCTGCCCGGCCCGCGCCCGGCGGACCAGCCGGGTGGCGACCCGGTCCTGGCCGGCGCCGAACGCGTTGGCCAGCCGCAGCACGGTCAGCCGGCCGGCCGGCACCACCGTGGCGACCAGCCGCTCCTGGGCCAGCTTGGCCAGCGCGTACGTCCACCGGCCGGTCGGATCGGCCGCGGCCATCCGCCGGGCCAGCGGCGCGGCCCGCCACGGCGGACAGGCGGCGCGGGCCAGGTCCCGGGCCTCGGCGCACCACGCGTCGATCTCGGCGGCCGACCAGGGCAGGACGGGCTCGGTCTCCTCGGTCAGGGGGCCGGGCGCCGACCCGTACACCTCGACGGTCGAGGCCAGAATGACCCGCCGCCCGGCCAGGGCGGGCAGCAGCCGGGCCGTGCTGATCGCGTTGTGCAGCGGCAGCGTCCACGGCCGCCGCGGCCGCGGATCGCTCGCGCCCAGCAGCACCACCACGACCCCGGGCGGCAGCGCGGGCAGGTCGTCGACGAGCAGGTCGGCGGCGACCCAGCCGAGCCCGGCCGAGGCGGTGGCCTCCGGCGGCGCCACCCGGTCCACGCTGGTGCCGGCGGCGCCGGCCGCGAGCAGGGCGGCGGCCACCTCGGTGCCGAGGAAGCCGGACCCGCCGACCAGCACGAAGCTGTTCATGCATCCTCCACAAAGGAGGTCAGTATCACCGGGCGGCGGCCACCGCGGTGTCCGCTCGCCGACAGCGGGACAGCCGCCCGTCCCGCAGCTCGTACCGGGCGTCCACCCGATCGAGGCCCTCCGTCCGATGGGTCAGCAGCAGCACCGTACGCCCGCCGGCGGCGCCCAGCAGGTCGGCCATGAGCGCCGCGGCGCCGGCCTCGTCCAGGCCCTCGGTCGGCTCGTCGAGGATGAGCAGGTCCGGGTCGGCGAGCAGGGCGCGCGCGGTGGCCAGCCGCCGCCGCTCCCCGCCGGAGATCGTGCCGCCGCCGGTGCCCAGCCACGTGTCCAGCCCGGCCGGCCGGGCGGCCAGCCAGCCGTCGAGCCGGACCCGGGCCAGAGCCGCGAGCAGCTCGGCGTCGGTGGCGGCGGGCCGGGCCAGGCGCAGGTTCTCCCGTACGGTGGAGGCGAAGACGTGGTCGGCCTCGTCACCCACCAGCGCGCTGCGGCCCAACCCGGTGACCGTCCCGGCCCGCGGGCCGAGCAGCCGGGCCAGCACGGCGGCCAGGGTGGACTTGCCGCCGCCGGAGGGTCCCAGCACCGCGATCCGCGAGCCGGCCGGCAGGTCCAGGTCGACGCCGGCCAGCGCGGGCGGCCGCGCCGGGTCCCAGCCGGCGACCAGACCGCGGATCAGAATGTCGCCGGTCGTGCCGGTCGTGCCGGTCGTGCCGGTCGTGCCGGTCGTGCCGGTCGTGCCGGTCGTGCCGGTCGTGCCGGTCGTGCCGGTCGTGCCGGTCGGGCCCGGGACCGTGGTCGGCGGTTGGGCGGTGATCTCCGCCAGCCGGATCCGTGCGCCGGCCGCGCGCCGCCGGGCCACGGCCGCGTCCGGTAGGGCAGCGACGGGCTCGCCCAGGGCGACGACCGCGAGCAGCAGCACCGCGGCCCACTCGCCGGACAGTCCGCCGGTGGAGACCACCAGGGCGGTCCCGGCGACCGCGACGCCCCAACCGAGCAGGCCGAGCGCGGCGGCCGCGCCGGCCGAGCGCGCCGCCCGCGCCTCCAGGTGGGCCAGGGTCCGGCTGCGCCGATCCGGTACGGCCAGCGCGTCCCCGCCGGCCCCCCGCACCGCCAGCTCCTCGACCCCGTCGACCGTCTCCACGACGGCGTCCCGCAGCTCGGCCCGGGCCTGCCCCGTGGCCGCGTCGAGCCGGCCGGCCTGCCGCGCGGCCAGCGTCGGCGCGGCCACCCCGCTGATCAGCAGCCCGGCGGCGAGCGGAAGGGCGACCGTGGGCAGCAGAAACACGGCGGCGAGCGTCACCACCGCCACGGTCGTCACCGCGGCGAGGGCGGGCAGGCGGCCGCGCAGCAGCCCGTCGACGCGGGCGTCCACGTCGTCGCCGACGCGGGTGAGCAGGTCGCCGCGGCGCCGCAGCCGGGGCCCGGGCACGCGGGGGATCAGGCCGGCGAAGACCTGGGCCCGCCACTGGCCGAGGCGGGCGAAGGCGACGTCGTGGGCGACGAGCCGCTCGAGGTAGCGCAGCAGCGGCCGGGCGACGGCGCTGCCCCGCACGAGCACCACGGCGGTCGACAGGGTCAGCACCGGCGGCCGGGCCGAGGCGCGGACGAGCAGCCAGGCGGCCGCCCCGGTGAGCACGATCCCGGCGAGCCAGGACGCGGCCCCGAGCCCGACGGCCGTGCCCGGTCGCCGCGCGAACCACCCGGCCACCCGCCCCACCAGCGCATTCCTCGCGGTCCTCCCGGCCCCCGGCCCGCCCGGCGCCGCACCCGGCCCGCTAGGTGTCGCGCCGGAGGTGGCGTCCACGCCGACAGTGCCGGAAGCGGACGCCGGCCGGTCGTCGGGCGGGGGAGGAGTGACGTCGACGATCCGGTCCGCCGCGGCCAGCAGCCCCGGCCGGTGCGCGACCACCAGCACCGCGCATCCCCGGTCCGCGGCCGCCCGCAGCCCTTCGATCACCAGCCGTTCGGCGTCCGCGTCGAGGTGCGCGGTGGGTTCGTCGAGCAGCAGCACCGCGGGCCCGCGCCCGGCCGCCCGCAACACCGCGGCCAGGGCGAGCCGCTGCCGTTGTCCCGCCGAGACCCCGCTGCCGTGTTCGCCGAGCACCGTCGTGGTGTCCACCTCGGACTCCAGGCCGACCGCGCGCAGGGCTTCGCGGGTCTCCTCCGGCGTCAGCCCCGGGAAGACGTCGGCCACCGTGCGCACGTGCGGCAGGGTCGGCCGCTGCGGCAGGTAGAGCAGGCCGGGCCCGGCCAGCTCGACCCGGCCGGTGACCGCCGGTTGCAGCCCGGCCAGCACCCGCAGCGCCGTGGTCTTCCCGGCGCCGGACGGCCCGCGGAGGGCGACCAGTTCCCCCGGGCGGACCGCGAGCGCGTCCAGGGCGAGCGCGTCCCCAGCGGCCCCGGGCTGCCGCACCCGGAGCCGGGCGGCGAACACCGCCGGCCGCGCCCCGCCGGCGCCGAACCGCCCCTCCCGGTCGGCGGCCAGCACCGCCGCCGTCGGCACCAACATCCCGGAGGAGGACGGCAGCCCCGCGCCGGAGGACGGCAGCTCGGCCGAGTGGGGCGGCAGCTCGGCCGAGTGGGGCGGCAGCTCCGCGGCCGAGGACGCCGAACCGGCCAAGGAGGACGCCGAACCGGTCAAGGAGGACGCCGACCCGACCAAGGAAGGCGTCGGCGAAGCGGAAGCCCCGGCCGGCGCGAGGATCTCGTCGGCGTCCGCGATCACCGCCGACGCGTCGGCGCTGGCGTGGTAGCGGGCCGCCATCTCGCGCAGCGGCCGGTACACCTCCGGCGCCAGCAGGATCACCAGCAGCGCCGGCCCGAGCCGCAGGTCACCCGCCGCGACCCGGAGCCCGGCCTCCACCGCGATCAGCCCGACCGACAGCGTGGCGACCAGGTCCAGTGCCGTCGAGGACAGGAACGCCACCCGCAGCACCCGCAGGGTCGCCGTACGGTGCCGGTCGGTCATCTCACGGACCACCGTGGTCTGGCGCTCCGCGCGCCCGTACACCCGCAGGGTCGTCAGCCCGGCCACCACGTCGAGGAAGTGGCCCGCCAGCCGCGCGTCGGCGGCCCAGGCCCGTTCGGCCCGCTCCCGGGTGGCCCAGCCGATCAGCGCGCCCAGCACCGGGATCAGCGGCAGCGTGACCAGCGCGATCAGCGCCGACGCGGGGTCGGTGACGGCCATCGCGACGATGACCAGGGGCGGCAGCGCCACGCCCAGCACGAGCGCCGGCAGGTAGCCGGAGAACCACGGGCGCAGCGCGTCCAGGCCGCTGCCCAGCACGGCGGTGAGCCGGTTGCCGCCGAAGCGGGCCACCCAGGCCGGGCCGTGGCGCAGGGCCGCGGCCAGCGCCGCGCGGCGCAGCTCGTCGGTCACCGCGGCCGCCGTGCGCTGGGCCACCACCTGTTCGGCCCAGGTCAGCGCGGCGCGCAGCAGGAACGCCCCGGCCAGCAGGGCCAGCGCGTCGTGGCCGGTGACGGTCCGGGCCAGGGCGACGGCGACCGCGACGGTCGCGGCCGCCTGGCCGGCGCCGAGCAGGGCCAGGACCCCGATTCCGGTACGGCTGGCCCGCGCGTGCCGCAGCAGCCGCGGGTCGAGCGGCCCCCGGCTCACGACGCCACCCGCTCGCTGGCCACCCGGCGGCGGAACACCCAGTACGAGAACGCCTGGTAGACCAGGACGCCGGGCAGCACCACGACGCCGGCCACGCTGATCAGCCGCAGCGCGGAGTCCGTGGCCGCCGCCCCGGCCATGGTCAGCGACCAGGCGGGGTCCAGCGTGCTGCGCAGCACGACGTCGCCGTGCGCGGTGAAGACGGCCACGACCGCGCCCGCGACGCCCAGCGCCGTACCGCCGAAGGCCAGGGCCTCCCGGCCGCTGCGGGCCAGCATCGCGATGCCCACGCACAGCACCGCCGCGACCAGCGCCGGCCGTGACCCCGTACCGGAGCCGACCGCGACCAGGGCGGCGGCGCCGCCGGTGGCGAGCGTGCCGCCGAGCCGGCGGGCGCGCTGGTGCACCGGGCCGGTGGTGCGCAGGGTCACGAAGGTCGCGCCGATCAGCAGGGCGGCGAACAACGCCGCGCCGGCGCCGGCGAGCGCCGCCCAGCTCAGCAGCGGCGCGGTGCTGCGGCCCACGCCCGTGCCGGTGACCTGGCCGTCGGGGCCGAGGGCGAGTCCGTGGGTGAGCACGCCCAGCACCGCACCCCAGAGCAGCACGATCCCGGCGGAGCTGGCGGCCAGGGCGGCGTCGCAGCGGCGGCGCCAGCGCGGCCCGTCGCCCTTGCCGCGGAATTCCAGGGCCACGCCGCGCACCGCCAGCAGCAGCAACAGGGCGGCCATGGGCAGGTAGAGGCCGGAGAGCAGGGCGGCGTACCAGGCGGGGAAGGCCGCGAAGGTCACCCCGATCGCGGCGACCAGCCAGACCTCGTTGCCGTCCCAGAACGGGCCGACGGTGCGCACGACCGCGCCCCGCTCGTGGTCGTCGCGGCCGAGGACCGGGGCGAGCAGGCCGACGCCGAAGTCGAAGCCCTCGAGGACGAAGAACAGCACCCAGCAGAGCACGACCAGCGCGAACCATACGGTGATCACGACGCTCCTCAGTAGACCGGGACGGGCTCGCGCTCGGCCGGCTGCTCGTCGGCCGGGGTGAGCGGGGCGGGGACGGCGAGCGGCTGCCGGGACAGGTGGCGGATCAGGCGCAGCCAGACGGCGGCCAGGATGCCGTAGACGACGGCGAAGCCGATCAGGGAGACGAGCACCTCGGCCCGGGTCAGGCCGGGGGAGATCCCGTCGGCGACCCGGGAGATGCCGAACGCGAGCCAGGGCTGGCGGGCCGTCTCGGTGAAGACCCAGCCGAAGGTGTTGGCGGCGGCCGGCAGGATCGGGATCAGCGGCAGGAAGCGGACCAGCAGCCGGTGCGCCGGCCGGTTCCCGCGGGTGCTCCACAGGTAGTACGCGGCCACCGCCGCGGCCAGCATGCCGATGCCGATCATCAGGCGGAAGCTCCAGAACGCCACCGGGATCATCGGGATGTAGCTGCCCGGGCCGTACTGGGCGGCGTACTGGGCCTGCAGGTCGTCGATGCCCTGCACGGTCGCGTTCGGGTCGCCCTTGGCCAGCACCGACAGCAGCCAGGGGATCTCCAGGCTGAAGAACGGCCGGCCGCCGTCGGGGCCGCCCAGGGCGAAGACGGAGAAGGGCGCGCCGGTGGTGGTCGCGTACAGGGCCTCGGCGGCGGCCATCTTCATCGGCTGCACCTGGGTGATGACCTTGCCGAGGTGGTCGCCGGTGAGCGCGGTGAGGGCGCCGCCGGTCAGCGTCAGCCAGGCGCCGAGCCAGGCCAGTGTCCGGAACGCCGCCTCGCCCGCGGCGCGCAGCCGCCACACGCCGATCGCCAGCAGCAGCGACCCGCCGGCCATGGCCGCGCCGGCCAGGGTGTGCGGGAACGCGGCCAGGTTCACCTTGTTGAGCAGCAGCGCGCCGAAGTCGTCCAGGTGCGCCCGTCCGGTCGCCGGGTCCAGCGAGTACGCGACCGGGTTCTGCATGAACGAGTTCGCGGCCAGGATGATGAACGCGGACAGCACGGTCCCGACGGCCACGACGACGATCGTGGCGGCGTGCAGTTTGCGCGGCAGCCGGTCCCAGCCGAAGTACCAGAGCGCCAGGAACGTGGCCTCCAGGAAGAACGCGAGCATGCCCTCGATGGCCAGCGTGGGGCCGAACACGTCGCCGTAGAAGCGGGCGAAGGCGCTCCAGCCCATGCCGAACTGGAACTCCTGCACCAGCCCGGTGACCACGCCGACGGCGAAGGTGACGATCAGCAGCTTGCCGACCAGCTCGGTGAGCTGCCGGTGGCTCTGCTTGCCGGTCCGCAGCCAGGCCAGGTGCAGGCCCGCGGCGGCGCCGGCCAGGCTGATCGACAGCGGTACGAAGAAGTAGTGGTAGATCGTCACGACCGCGAACTGGAGCCGGGTCAGGTCGAGCACGTCCATGGCTGCCCTCTCTACGACGTCTCGTAGTAGATACTACGTCGCGTAGTACGACGCCGTGCAGTAGAGTGGGTCACATGGCCCTGGGAGACCTCGAACGCGAGGTCATGACGCAGTTGTGGAACGCCGGTGAGCCGCTGACCGTGCGCCAGGTGCACGAGCGCCTGAGCCGCGACCGCGAGCTGGCGTACACGACCGTGATGACCGTGCTGGACCGGCTGGCCAAGAAGGGCGTCGTCACCCAGCAGCGCGCCGACCGGGCGTACCGCTACACCCCCGCCCAGACGCGGGAGGAGATGACGGCCGCGCTGATGCTCGACGCGCTCAGCGCCGCCCCGGACGGCGTCCGCGACGCGGCCCTGGCCCACTTCGTCGGCCGCCTCGACCCGTCCGCCCTCACCGCCGCCATCGAGGCGGCCCGGAAGGGCAAGTGACCGCCCTGCTGCTCGGCGCGCTCGGGCTGACCCTCTCGCTGGTCGTGCCCGGCGTCCTGGCCGGCGCCCGCTGGCCCGACCGCGCGCCGGTCGCCGCCGTCGCGCTCTGGCAGAGCATCACCCTGGCCGGCGTGCTGTGCGCCCTGGGCGTGGTCCTGGCCGGGCCGCAGGAGCTGGTCGGCGAGCTGGGCGCGGACCGGCCGGCCGGGGCGGCCGCGCTGGTCTTCGCGCTGGTGGTGGCCACGGTCATCATCGGCCGGTTGCTGGTCTCGCTGGTGCGGGTGAGCCTGCGCTCGCGGGCCCGCCGGTCCCGGCACCGGCTGCTGGTCGATCTGCTGGACACCGCCGAGCGCCACGGTGAGCTGCCCGCCGAGGTGCCGGCCGGGCTGCGGGTGCTCGACGGGGAGCTGCCGTTCGCGTACTGCCTGCCGGGCCGCTCGCCGCGGGTGGTGCTCACCGGCGGGGCCCTCCGGGTGCTCGACGCCGCGCAGGTGGCCGCGGTGATCGCGCACGAGCAGGCCCACCTGCGGTACCGCCACGACGTCGTCATGGAGTCGTTCACCGCGTTCTACCGGGCGGTGCCGGGTCCGCTGCGCAGCCGGGCGCCGCTGGACGCCGTGCACCTGCTGCTGGAGATGGTGGCCGACGACGCAGCCCGGCGGCGCTGCGGCGCGGCCCCGCTGCGGGGCGCGCTCGCGCTGCTCGGCGACGCGGTCAGCCCGGACGCCCCGGCCGATCTCGGCGACGCGGCGGCCGAGCGCCGCCGGCGGCTCGACCGGCTGGCGGTCAGCGACCGGCCGTCCGCTACCGTGCTCCTCACGCTCGTGGCGGTGCTCGGCGCCGCCGCGCTGCTGGTGTTACCCACCGTGATCGTGGTGTTGCCGTGGCTCGACCGGGCCCTCTCGGCGTGGCCCCTTTAAGTCCTCCTTAATTACTCCGCGTCACTCGTCGTTAAGCGAAGTGTGTCCTGATACCTCCGGGTTCAGCGGGACAGTGATCGGGAGTACGGTGGTGCCGGCTCGGCAGTCCCCCCTCGTCCGAACCCGGGCGAACTGACGGGCCACCGCCCCACGGGGATCAGGCCACAGCAGCATCGCGGCCGGGCGCGCTTCCCGCCCGGGCCGGTGAGCTGATCCGGCGGCGGGCCGAGGGAAGAAAGGACACCGCACCTACGTGAAACGGATTGAGGCGCGACGCGCCGCAATTCTGCGCGGCATCGCCTGCGCGGTCGCCGCGGTCGGGATGCTGCTCGCTCCCGGGGCGGCCCATGCGACACCGTCCCCGTCGAGCATCGAGAAGCAGATCGACGAGCAGTGGAACAAGCTGGAACCGGTCATCGAGCAGTACAACAACGTGCACAACCAGCTCCTCAAGAACCAGGCCCAGCTCCGGAAGATCGACAAACGGCTCGCCCCGCTGGAGCTGGAGGTCGACCTGGCCATGTCGCAGGTGGGCACCATGGCGGGACAGGCTTACATGCAGGGTTCGCCCAGCGCCATGAAGGCCATGATCGTCAGCGGCTCGCCGACCGGCCTGACCGAGAAGCTCACGTTCCTCGATCAGCTCAGCCGGCACCAGCGCGAGTCGGTCTCCGGGGCGGCCAAGCTGCGCGACCAGCTCGCGGCCGACAAGCGCGACCTGAAGACCCTGACCGACGCGGTGGCGGCGCGCGACAAGGCGCTGGCCCAGCAGAAGAAGGACATTCAGAAGAAGGTCGACGAGCTGCAGAAACTGCGGATCAAGGCGTACGGCGCGAGCGGCGTCGCCGACGGTCCGTTCAAGACGGGCCCGTGCCCGGTCAACTACACCGACGACAAGGGCGGCCGGGCGGCGCAGAAGGCGTGCGACCTCATCGGCAAGCCGTACGTCTTCGGCGCGGAGGGCCCGGGCGGCTACGACTGCTCCGGGCTGACCAAGGTGGCGTGGGCCGTGGCCGGCGTGCACCTGGAGCACTACACCGGTGACCAGATCGGCGAGGGCCGGGCGGTCAGCCGCAGCGAGCTGCGGCCGGGCGACCTGATCTTCTACGGCAGTCCCGTGCACCACGTCGGCCTCTACGTCGGCGGCAACACCATGGTGCACGCCCCGCACACGGGCGACCACGTGCGGATGGCGTCGATCGACCGCAGCGGCGCCATCACCGGCATCCGGCGGCCGGGCTGATCCCGCACCGCGCATGACGAGGAGGCCGCCACGACCGTGGCGGCCTTCTTCGTTCCGGGGGTCCGCTGACGGCCCCGGCGTCGCTGCGAAAATGGGCCGGTGTTCCCCGCCGCGTTCACCCGCAACGTCACCGGCACCTGGGGCGACGACGGCCGGCGGTGGCTGGCCGCGCTGCCGGGGCTGGTCGATGCCGTCGCCCGGGAGTGGGGGCTGACGGTCGGTACGCCGTACCCGTTGAGCTTCCACTTCGTCGCGCCGGTCCGCCGGGCCGGCGGCGCGCCCGGGGTGCTCAAGCTCGGACCGGCCGCGGCCGGTCACGTCGCGCGGGAGGCCGACACGCTCGGGTTCTTCGGCGGCCGGGGCGCGATCGGGGTGCTGGCCCGCGACGACGACCGGGGGGCGCTGCTGCTGGAGCTGGCCGAGCCCGGCGTGACCCTGCGGTCGCTGGTGCGCGACCGCGACGAGCAGGCCACGGCCGTCCTGATCGGCCTGATGCGCCGGCTGCACCGCCCGGCCCCGGACGGGCTCGCGCTGGAGGAGCTCTCCGCGCGGGTCGCCGCCTTCGACGCCCACCTGGCCCGCTACCCGGGCGACCGGCCGATCCCGCGGCGCCTGGTCGAGCGGGCCCGCGAGTTGTGGGTCGCGCTGTGCGCCTCGGCGCCGGCGCGGGTCGTGCTGCACGGCGACCTGCACCACGAGAACGTCCTGGCGGCGCGGCGGGAACCGTGGCTGGCGATCGACCCGCACGGGGTGCTCGGCGATCCCGGCTACGAGCTGGGCGCCGCGCTCTACAACCCGATCGGCGGCGACGAGCCGGTGCCGCGGCTGCTGCCGGCCCGCGTCGAACAGTTCGCGGCCGGGCTCGACATGCCGGTCGACCGCGTCGTCGCCTGGGGTTTCGTGCAGGCGATGCTGTCGGAGGTGTGGTCCGCCGAGGGCGGTTCCGGCCGGCCCGGCCCGGCGCTGCGGGTCGCGCTCAGCCTGCTGCCGCGCCTGCCCTGAGCAGGGTCAGCAGCCGGACCAGCTCGGCGCGCTCGGCCTTGCTCAGCGGGGCCAGCAGCTCGTCCTGGATGGCCGCCGCGCGGGCGGCCAGCTCCGCGACCCGCGTACGCCCGCGCGCGGTGATCGTGACGACGTTACGGCGCCGGTCGGCCGGGTCCGGGCGGCGCTCGACGTAGCCGGCCTCGGTCAGCTCGTTGAGCGCGGCGACCACGTCGCTGAAGTGGATGCCGGTACGCCGGCCGAGATCGGCCTGGCTGGCCGGGCCGGTCAGCAGCGGCTCCAGCAGCCGGTAGTGGTAGCCGCGCGCGCCGATCTCGGCGAAGCGCTCGGTGACCAGGCGGCCGGCGTGGGCGGCGGTCTGGGTCAGCAGCCAGCTGGGCAAGTGCTCCATCCGCGGAGAATACCATTTGCCGCCCTAACGTTGGTCCAACTAACGTTAGGGTCATGAACGATATGGTGCCGTACCGGATCCACGTCCCGCAAGCCGACCTCGACGACCTGGCCGACCGCCTCGACCGCACCCGCTGGCCCGACGAGCTGCCCGGCGCCGGCTGGGACTACGGCATCCCGCTGGCCCGCGTCCGCGAGCTGGCCCACCGCTGGCGCCACGGCTACGACTGGCGCCGGCACGAGGCCGAGCTGAACGAGCTCCCGCAGTTCATGACCGAGATCGACGGTCAGGCCGTCCACTTCCTGCACGTCCGTTCGGCCGACCCCGACGCCCCGCCGCTGCTGCTCCTGCACGGCTGGCCCGGCTCGGTGCTCGAGTTCCGCGACCTGATCGGCCCGCTCACCGCCGACTTCCACCTGGTCGTGCCGTCCCTGCCCGGCTTCGGCTTCTCCGGCCCGACCGGGGCGCGCGGCTGGGACCAGCAGCGCATCGCCCGCGCGTTCGCCGAGCTGATGACCCGGCTGGGCTATGCCCGCTTCGGCGCCCACGGCGGCGACTGGGGCTCCGGCATCGCCCGGGCGCTCGGCGCGGAGGTGCCCGGGCGGGTCGCCGGGGTGCACGTCACGTACCTGCCCACGCCCGGCCCGCTGGACGGACTGACCGGACAGGACCGGGAACGCGCCGAGCGGACCGCGGCGTTCGCCGCGAACCGGCCCGGCTACCAGGTGCTGCAGGCGACCCGGCCGCAGACGATCGCGTACGCCCTGACCGACTCGCCGGTCGGCCAGCTCGCCTGGATCGCCGAGAAGTTCGCCGAGTGGACCGACCCGGCCTCGGTCATCGCCGACGACGTCCTGCTCACCGACGTGTCGATCTACTGGTTCACCCGCACCGCCGGCTCGTCGGCCCGGCTCGCCAAGGAGAGCGGGTACGGCGCGCCGTGCCCGGTCCCGATGGGCGTCGCCGTCCTGCCGCACGACATCGTGCAGAGCGTGCGCCCGCTCGCGGAACGCGCCTACGACATCCGGCACTGGACGGAGCTGCCGCGCGGCGGCCACTTCGCGGCGCTCGAGGTGCCGGCCGAGCTGGCCGCCGACATCCGCGCGTTCTTCCGGCCGTCGGTGAGCGGCGGGGTGCCGGGGTGAGTGGGGGCCCGACGTCAGCGGGGGGAGCACCCTCGTCGCCGACTCCCGCCAGGAGATCGCGCTCGCGGTCGCCCGTGGCGAGGCCTGGTCGCGGTCAGTGGCGGGGACCGCGACGAGACGCTCGTCGTGCAGCCCGCCGTGCCGCTCGCCATGGGGTGACCACGTCGCCGCCGTGACCGCCACCGACGACGGCGTGGAGGTGGTCGGCCACCGTCTCGCGGCCGGGCCCGGCGTGACCTGAACCCGTCGCAGGGCTGATCAGGCGGGATCGCCATCGTGGTCGTCCCTTCGCGCCCGCCGTGGGAGTGCCGACGACCGGCCGCACGGCCGCAGGTCTCGGGTTGCCGCGCCGACCGGCAATTCCGCCGGGCCGGGTGCGGCTGGAGGACGGTGCGGCTGGAGCGCGTCGGCTGGAGGGCGGTCCGGGTGTAGGGCGGTCCGGCTGGAGGGCGGTCCGGGTGCAGGGCGGTCCGGGTGGAGAGCGGTCCGGCTGGACGACGGTCCCGCTGCAGGACGGTTCAGTCGGAGGGCGGTCCGGCCGGAAGCGGTCCGGCTGGACGACGGACCCGCCGCAGGGCGGTTCAGTCGGAGGGTGCTCCTGGCTCGCGGACGGGTGACGCCTCGAACAACCCCCGCTCGCGCCGGGCATAATCGCGTCTCATGAGCGCCGCCCGCCCCGACTTACCGCCGGCTGCGGTCGCCGCCCGCCTCGACGCCCCACCGGCTGCGGTCGGCGCCCGCCCCGACGCCGTGACCCGCCGGCCCCGCACCGCCGTCAACCCGGGTAGCCGCGCCGCACGGTCGCGCCACCGCGACCTCCGGCTGCGCCACCGCGAGCCACAGCCGCGCCACCGCGAGCCCCGGTGACCGGCGACGACCCGTACCGCCGCGCCCGGCTGCTGGCCGAGGCCGGCCGGTCCGCGGACGCCGAGGCCCAGCTGCGGTCCGCGCTGGCCGGCGCGCCCGCCGACGCCGACATGCTCACCCTGCTCGGCTTCGTGCTGCGCCGGCAGCAGGACTACCCGGCCGCGCTGGCGGCCTGCGACGCGGCCGTGGCGGCCGACCCGGGGCTCGCCGACGCGCACGCGGAGCGCGCGGAGTCGCTGATCGCGCTGATCCGCGACGGGGACGCGGTCGCCGCCGCCGGGGAGGCGGTCCGGCTGGCCCCGCAGCAGCCCGCCGGGCATCGGGTGCTGGCCCGCGCGCTCGCCGCCGGGCGCCGCTTCCCCGAGGCCCGCGCCGCGGCCCGGCACGGCCTGACGCTGGCCCCGGACGCCGTTGAGGGACTGCTCACGCTGGCCGAGGTGGAGCGGGCCGCGGGCGGCCGGGACGCGGCCGAGGAGGCGGCCCGGGCCGCGCTGGCGGTCGAGCCGGACCACCCGTACGGGCGTTGGCTGCTCGCCATGCTCGACGCGGAGCGGCTGCGCGTCGGCCGGTCCCTGCGCGGGCTGCACGAGGTGGCCCGGGCGAACCCGGCCCGCCCCGACGTGATCTCGATGACCTGGCCGGTGCGGGGCCTGCTGGGGGCGCTGCGCCGGTGGTTCTCCGCCGCGGTGCTGCTCGTCGTGGCGGCCGTGGCGGTGGCCCCGGTGTGGCCGCCGGCCGCGACCGGCGGCCGGATCCTCGCCGGTCTCTTCGCGGTGGTCGTGACCGGCTTCGCGGCCCGGGTGCTGATCCCGGCGGGCCGGCTGCCGTGGCGCTGCCTGCGGCTGGCGCCCGCGCTGCTGCGCCGCGCGACGCGGGCCGCGCTGGGCACGGTGGCGGTCATGGTCGCGCTCCTGCTGGGGTACGCCGGAACGGGCCGGTGGTGGCTGCCGGTGCTCGCCCTGGCCGCGGTACCGGTGCTGTGGGCCCTGGGCCTGGCCGAGTTGCTCGGCGCCCGGCTGGACGACCCGGGTTTCGCCAGCGCCGCGCGGGCCCTGGGCGGGGACGTCCGGGACTGGGCCGGCGAGCTGGGCCGCTGGTGGCGCGAGACGAAGCGCGAGCTGCGGGAGACCTGGAACGACGACCAGCCGCTGCCGCCGCGCCCCGGGCCGACGGGATGAGCCACGACCACGGGCCGCCGCCGGCCGCCTCCCGGCGTACCCGGCGCCTGGTCACCGCGGTGCTGGTGCCGGCCGCCGTGGCCACGCTGGTCGCGTTGATCGTGCTGTGGCCGGGCGACGTGCGCTCCGAGCCGGCCTCCGGCGGCGGGCAGCGGGCCCTGGGCACCGTCACCGCCGTCACCGAGCAGGCCTGCCCGGCCGGCGCCGCGCAACAGCGTTGCGGCGCGGCCACGGTACGGGTCACCGAGGGCCCCGGCGCCGGCGCCGACCAGACCGTCGACCTGCCCCAGGGGCCCGGGACCAGCGCGCTGCACGTGGGCGACGACGTGGTGCTGCTCTACTTCCCGGACGCGGTGCCGGGCGGGCGCGCGTACACGGTGGTGGACCGGCAGCGCTCGACCCCGATGATCTGGCTGGTGCTGGTGGCGGTCGTGGTGATCGTGGCCTTCGGGCGTCTGCGCGGGGTCACGTCGCTGGCCGGCCTGGCCGTGAGCTTCGCCCTGCTGCTGCTGTTCGTGGTGCCGGCCATCCTCGACGGTTCGCCGCCGCTGCTGATCGCGGTGGTGGGCGCGTCGGCCATCATGTTCGCGGCGCTGTACCTGACCCACGGCGTGAACGTGCACACGTCGGTGGCGGTGGCCGGCACGCTGGCCGCGCTGGTGCTCACCGGCGTGCTGGGCGCGGTGTTCACCTCGTTGCTGGGCCTGAGCGGGCTGGGCAGCGACGACAGCGCGACCCTGGCGGTCACCCGGGCCGGGCTGGACCTGCGCGGGCTGCTGCTGGCGGGCATCGTGATCGGCGCCCTGGGGGTGCTGGACGACGTGACGGTCACCCAGGCGGTGACGGTCGCGGAGATGACGCCGGGGGCGACGAGCCGCTGGGCGCTGTACCGGGCGGCGATCCGGGTGGGCCGGGCGCACGTGGGTTCGGCGGTCAACACCATCGTGCTGGCCTACGCGGGCGCGTCGCTGCCGCTGCTGTTGCTGATCGCCGCCTCCCGTGAACCGGTGACCGACCTGCTGACCAGCGAGTACCTGGCCCAGGAGATCCTGCGCAGCGCGGTGGGCACGATCGGGCTGGTCGCCTCGGTGCCGATCACCACGGCGCTGGCCGCGCTGGTGGCGGACCTGCGCCCCGGGACGCCGGAGCGACCGGGCCGGCACGCCCGCCGGGCCTGAGGGCGGCGGGCGCTACCCGCCGCCCGGGCCGCCGGTGTCAGCAGTTGCGCAGCTCCGGGGTCTGGTTGAGCAGCTGGCCGCGCGGGGAGACGAAGGCCCGGTAGCGGTCGCCTCCCACGGCGCCGGGGCGGAAGGCCGCGACCCGGTGGCAGTTCTGGAAGACCAGCTTCGCGCCGAAGTGGCGCTCCAGGCCGCCGCGGATGGCGTCGCTGGCCAGCGCGCGCAGCAGCTCGCCGCGGGCGCGCTCGGACGGCGGCGGGACCTCGTGGTCGGCGAACTCGCCGCCGCCGGCGTCCAGGTCGGCCATGACCTTGCTGACCACCTCCCACGCGTACGGCAGCGACGTGCGGACACACTCGACGAACTGGGCGTCCAGGACCTCGCCGCGCTCGGCGGCGGCCAGCAGGTCCGGGGAGACGGTGAGCGACATGCGGATTCCTTCCACAGGGGCGCCGCCGGCGGGCGCCGGCGGCGAGCTCCATCTTGTTGGAAATGATTTCCATTGTAAAGAAGGCCACGCCGAGGTCACCCGGGCGGAGACCCGGCCGGCTTGACCCCGGGCGGGGCGACCCGGTTGGGTGAGCCAGCGACCCGCCCCACCGCCGAAACGGAGCCCGCCCGGTGATCCTCGACTGGCCCGCCTGCCGCAACGCCCGCGACCTGGGCGGACTGCCCACTCAGGACGGAGGCCGGATCCGCGCCGGCGCGCTGCTGCGCTCCGACCACCACGCCGGGATGTCACCGGCGGAGGTCGCGGCGGTCCGGGCGGCCGGGGTGTCGCGGATCGTGGACCTGCGCCGGCCGCGCGAGCTGGCCGAGCGGCCCAGCCCGTTCGCCGGCGACCCGATCTACGCCCACGTGCCGCTGCTGATGGACGAGATCACCTACGCGGTCCCGGAGGATTCGTACGCGCCCCTGCTCGAGCACAACAAGGAGCACGTGGCGGCGGCGTTCCGGGCGGTCGCCGAGGCCCCGCCGGGTGGCGTGCTCGTGCACTGCCACGGCGGCCGCGACCGCACCGGCACCCTGGTGGCCCTGGCGCTGACCGTCGCCGGCGTGGGCCCGGAGGTGGTCGCCGAGGACTACGCGCTCACCGAGCAGTCGCCGGCCGCGATCATGCTCAACACGCTGGAGCAGGTCGAGCGGGCGTACGGGGGCGTGGAGGCGTACCTGCGCGGCATCGGCGTCGAGCAGCGCCACCTCGACGCGGTCCGCGAGCGCCTGCGCGAACCGGAGTTCCTGACCGCCGCCCGCAACGGCTGGGGCGCCCTGGCCGAGGAGTACGCGGACCGCTTCCGGGGCGACCTGACCGGCCGGATCTGGGACCGGGCGCTGCTGAGCGGCTTCGCCGAGCTGGTGCGCGCCGCCCCGGGCCCGGTCGTCGAGGTCGGGTCCGGCCCCGGCGACACGGCCGCGTACCTGCACGGCCTGGGCCTCGACATCACCGGCATCGACCTGTCGCCGGAGATGGTGGCGGTGGCCCGGCGGGACCATCCGCAGGTGCGCTTCGAGGTCGGCTCGATGACGGCGCTGGCCGTGCCCGACGCGTCGCTGGCCGGGCTGGTCGCCTGGTACTCCGTCATCAACGTGCCGGACGAGCACCTGCCCGCGGTGTTCGCCGAGTTCCACCGGGTGCTGGCCCCGGGCGCGCCGGTGATCCTGGCGTTCCAGAGCGGCGACGAGGTCCGCGTGATCCGGGACATCACCTTCCACCGCCGCCGGCCCGAGGCCGTCACCGCGCTGCTGGCCGAGGCCGGCCTGGAACCGGTGCTGCGGACGGTGCGCGAACCGGCCGAGTACCCGACCCAGGTCGAGGAGGTCCCGCAGGCCTACCTGGTGGCCCGCCGGGCGCCGGCGGACCGGTAGCGGCCGGGGCCGCCCGCGGCTCGCGTCACGACGACGAGGTCCACTGCACCGACAGGCCGGTGGCCGCGCGTTCCGTGCGGACCTCCATCACCGTGCCCAGGATGGTCGCGCGGTCCACCACGATCGGCTGGTCGTCCAGCCCGTAGGTGACCCGGTCGGAGACGAAGACCGGGGTGCCCGCCGCCTGGCGCAGCAGCTCGGCCACGGGCGACGCCAGCACCTCCGGGCGCAGCACCTCCGAGGCGCGGTGCACCACGACGCCGTGCTCGGCGATGGCCGCGTACAGGGAGGTGTCGCTGAGGTCGGTGTCGCGCAGCTCGGCGCCGACGGGGGAGCGCACCCAGGACAGCTGGTGCACGGCGGGCCGGCCGGCCAGCAGCCGCAACCGTTCCAGGCGCAGCGCCCGGCCGCCGCCCAGGTGCGCCGCGACCCAGGCGGGCGGCCGGTGCAGGGCCTGGCCGAGGATCTCCGTGCTGACCGTGCGGCCCTGCGCGCGCAGATCCTCGGCCAGCCCGCGCAGCGAGTCCAGCCGGTAGGTGGCCTTCGGCGACGCGACGAACGTGCCGCGCCCCGGCTGCTGGGACAGCAGGCCGTCGTCCTCGAGCCGGCGCAGCGCCTGCCGCAGCGTCACGAGCGTCACCCCGTACGCGGCGCTCAGCTCCTTCTGCGGCGGCAGCGCCGAGCCCGGCGGCAGCTCGCCGCCGCGGATCTTGGCGGTCAGGTCAGCCGCGATGACCTGATACTTCGGCGTGCGGCGTTCCAGGAGACACCCCCAGGTCGAGTGCGGTGCGCAGGGCCGCGACGTCGGCGCCGAGCGCGCCGGCCGTGGCTCCGTCGAGAACCCTACGCATCAGCGCCGACGCGATCACCACGCCGTCCCCGGCGCGTCCCGCCTCGGCCGCCTGCGCCGGGGTGGAGACCCCGAAGCCGATCAGCACGGGCAGGTCGGTGGCCCGCTTGACCCGGGCGGCGAGGACGGCGGCCGAGCCGGCCAGCGCAGCGCGCTCGCCGGTGGTGCCCATGACGCTGATCGCGTACACGAAACCGCGGCTGCGCGCGCCGATCTCCCGCAGCCGGTCGTCCGGGGTGGAGGGCGCGGCCAGCAGGACCAGGTCGACGCCCGCGGCCGCCGCGGCGGCCTCCAGCCCGGCCGATTCCTCCAGCGGCAGGTCGGGCACGATCAGCCCGCGGACCCCGGCGGCGGCCAGCGCCGGGACGCCGATCCGCAGGACGATGTTCGCGTACGTCATGACGATCACCGGCACCCGCAGCGGCGTGGCGGCGATGTCGGCCAGGATCGACTCCACCGTGGCCCCGCGGGCCAGCGCCCGGTCGGAGGCCTCCTGGATGGTCGGCCCGTCGAGCATCGGGTCGGAGAACGGCAGCCCGACCTCGATCGCGTCCGCCCCGGCCTCCTGGTACGCGCGCAGGAAGCCGGTCCAGTCGGCGGTGATGCCCCCGGTCACGTAGGGCACCAGCAGCGGCCGCCCGTCCGCTCGCAGCGCGGTGCTCAGTGCGGTGCTCATCGCAGACCCTCCATCAGCTGGGACATGTCCTTGTCGCCGCGGCCCGAGAGGGTCAGCAGCACGGTCGAGCCGGCCGGCAGCTCCGCCGTCCCGGCCGCGCGCAGCACCCAGGCCACCGCGTGCGCCGATTCGAGCGCGCAGATGATCCCCTCGCGCTCGGCGAGGCGGCGCACCGCGGCCAGTACCTCGTCGTCGGTGACGGTGACGTAGCGGGCCCGGCCGAGCCCGCTGAGCTGCGCGTGTTCCGGGCCGACGCCCGGGTAGTCGAGGCCGGCGGCGATCGAGTGGGCCTCGGCGACCTGACCGTGGCGGTCCTGCAGCACCAGGGACCGGGAGCCGTGCAGCACCCCGGGCTCGCCGGCGGAGACCGCGGCACCGCCGGCCGCCTCGACGCCGATCAGCCGCGCCCCGGTGTCGGCGAACCCCGCGAACGTCCCGGCGGCGTTGGAGCCGCCGCCCACGCAGGCGACGACCACGTCCGGGACGCCGGTGCTCAGCTCGGCCGCGACCTGCCCCCGCGCCTCGTCGCCGATCACCCGCTGGAACTCCCGGACCATCCACGGGTACGGGTGCGGCCCGGCGACCGACCCGAGGCAGAAGTGGGTGTCCTCGACGGCCGACACCCAGGCGCGCATGGCCTCGTTGGTGGCGTCCTTGAGCGTCCGGCTGCCGCTGGTCACGGGGATCACCTCGGCGCCCAGCAGGTTCATCCGGAAGACGTTGAGGGCCTGCCGCTCGATGTCGCGTGCGCCCATGTAGACGGTGGCGCGCAGCCCGAACAGCGCGGCCGCGGTGGCCGTGGCGACGCCGTGCTGCCCGGCCCCGGTCTCGGCGATGAGCCGGGTCTTGCCCATGCGCCGGGCCAGCAGCGCCTGCCCCAGCACATTGTTGATCTTGTGAGAGCCGGTGTGGGCCAGGTCCTCGCGCTTGAGCAGCAGCGTGATCCCCAGCTCGGCGGAGAGGTTGCGGGCGGCGGTGAGGGCGGTGGGGCGCCCGGCGTAGGTGCGCCGGTGGCCGTCGAGCTCCTGGCGGAACGCCGGGTCGGCCCAGGCGTCCCGGAAGGCCTGTTCGAGGGCGAGGCAGGCGGGGACGAGGGACTCGGGGACGTATCGGCCGCCGAACTCCCCGAAGCGGCCGCCGGCGGCGGGTTCGCGCATGACCACGGTCACGGTGTGCCTCCAAAGTTCTATAACTCTTAGGCGAGTGTGCCACAACGATGCCCAGAGTTCTAGAACTTTAAAACGTTGCCCCGGCGGCCCGGGCGGCTTGGCTGCGGCAATGGCCGTCTCCTGCCTCCTCTGCGCGACGCCGCGCACCGGCAGCTCCCTGCTCCTGGGCCTGCTGGCCTCGACCGGGATCGCCGGCCACCCCGAGGCCTACTTCCGGGCCCAAGGACGAGCAGCAGTGGGCGGACCGGTGGGGCGTCACCGAGCTGCCCGGACACGGCGTACCCGATCCGCCCCCCTGCACCGCCGCCAGGCCGACCGGCTGAACGTCGCCTGGGCCGCCCGCTACCGGACCGGAACCGCCCGCTAGAGCAGCTCGGCATCGTGCACCAGCAGGGCCACCTGGACCCGGTTGTTGAGGCCGAGCTTGGTCAGCAACCGCGACACGTGACCCTTGACCGTGGGCAGGCTCATCGCCAGCGCGGCGCCGATCTCCGCGTTCGACCAGCCGCGGCCCAGCGCCAGCGCCACCTCCCGCTCCCGCTCGGTCAGCGGGTCCAGCCGGGCCCGGGCGCTGTCCCGGCGCGGTCCGGCGGCCGGATCCGCCACGTGGTCGATGAGCTGCCGGATGACCGCCGGGGACAGGGTGGCCGAGCCGCCCGCCACGGTCCGGACCGCCTCGATGATGTCGCGCGGCGGCGTGTCCTTGAGCAGGAAGCCGCTGGCCCCGGCCCGCAGCGCGTCCAGCACGTGCTCGTCGGCGTGGAACGTGGTCAGCACGATCACCTGCGGGGGCGCGGGCCGGGCGCGCAGCCGGCGGGTGGCGGTCAGCCCGTCCACCTCGGGCATCCGGATGTCCATCAGCACCACGTCGGGCCAGTGCGCGTCGGCGAGCGCGGCGGCCTGCGCGCCGTCGCCGGCCTCCGCGACGACCTCGATGTCCGGCGAGCCGCCCAGCAGGATGCGCAGACCGGCGCGGACCAGCGGATCGTCGTCCACGATGGCCAGCCGGATGGGCCGCGCCCGCCCCTCGGCCGCCGTCACGGCCGGCGCCCCGGTGCGCCCGGCGGTCGGCCCGCCACGGCGTCGGCGGGCCGGGTGGCCGGGCGGTTCATGCCGGCCACGGCAGGCTCGCCTCGAGGCGGAAGTCGTCGCCGTGCGGTCCGTACGCGACAGTGCCGCCGGCCAGCGCGGCCCGTTCGCGCACGCCGAGCAGGCCCATCCCGGCGCCCGGCACGCCCGCCCGGCCGGCCGCCCCGGTGCGCGGATTGGTCACCCGGATCCGCAGCCCGGCGCCCGGCGCGCCGTCCACCAGCACGCCCACCGGCGCGCCCGGCGCGTGCTTGCGGGCGTTGGTCAGCCCCTCCTGCACGATCCGGTACGCCGTCCGGCCCAGCACGACCGACGGGCCGCCGGCCGGCACCGCGCAGGTGAAGTCCACCGTCGTGCCCATCGCCCGGGCGCTGTCGACCAGGGCCGGCAGGTCGGCCAGGCCGGGCTGCGGCGGCTCCGGGCGGCCCACCGCGCCGTCGCGCAGCACGCCGATCACGCCGCGCAGCTCCTCCAGGGCCTGGTGGGCGCTGGCCCGGATCGCCCCGGCGGCGATCGCCACCTCCTCCGGCCGCGCGTCCGTGCGCACCTCCAGCGCCCCGGCGTGCAGGCTGACCAGCGACATCCGGTGCGCCAGCACGTCGTGCATCTCCCGCGCGATGCGCGCCCGTTCGGTCAGCCGCGCCTGGTCGACCCGCAGGTGCTGCTCGGCCTCCAGCCGGGCGGCGTGCTCGCGCAGCGTCTCGGTGAGCCGCCGGTACGCCCGCACGAACATCCCCCACCCCAGGGCCCCGCTGGTGGTGACCGCGCGCACCGCCAGGTCCACCCACAGCGGGAACGCCGGGTTGTCGTGCCACCAGAAGTACACCGGCACGACGGCGACGTACCCGGCGCCCAGCCAGAGCGCGACCGGGCCCGGCCGATGGATCGCCACCGTGAACAGCGCGACCAGCGCCGCCCCGGTCGCCGTCACCGACACGGTGGTCACCGGCAGCAGGGCCACGGTCAGCCCGGCCGGCCACCGGCGGCGTACCGGCAGCGCCGCGCAGCCCAGCACCCCCAGCGCGAGGTCGGCTGCCCAGGGCAGCGGCGCGCCGGCCTGCGTGGCGTCCCCGATCGGCAGCACCAGCAGGCCGTAGCCCAGGGCGACGGTCACCGCGACGGCGTCGGCCAGCCGGTCCCGGGCGGCCGACCGGCGGCTGCCCTCCGGGTCGGGCACCAGCAACGTGAACACCAGGCCGGACATGGCCCGAGCCTACGGTCCGGGGCCGCGCCGGGGCACTGTCCGAAGTCGTCCGCGCCCCCTACCGAAGCAGGGGTGCGCCCCGCATCCGAGGGCCGATGCGCGGGGGCGGGCGGCCGGTCCACGCTGGCGGCCATGGTGGGATTTCGCCGATGGGCGGGCGCGGCGGCCGGCTGGGGGATCGTGGCGGGGTGGTGGATGCCGCGCGGCCCGCTGACGAGCACGCAGGCTTTGTGCTCGGTAGCCCTGAGCGCGGCGGTGGGCGCCCTGGCCGGGTGGCTGAGCCGGTCACGATGGTCGATGGCGGCCGCGCCCGCGGTGTTCGTGGCCGCGGTCGAGGTGCTGCGGCTGCGGGTCGACGGGCCGTCGGTGGATGCCCCGCACGCGAGCGCCTTCGGGCTCATCGCGCTGGTGACCGGCCGTGGCCTGCACGGGCTGCTCTCGGTGCTGCCGATGGCGCTGGCCGCGGCGTACGGCGCCGGCTTCGCGCGGCGCCGCCGGGACGGCCTGAACGGCGTCCGGGGGAGCGGGCGGGGCCGCGACGGTGGGCGGCGCGGCTGGCGGTATGCGCGTCGCGCGGCGACGGGGGTGCTCACCGCGGCCCTGCTCGCGCTCACGGTGGCGGTGGCGGTGCCGGCGCGGACGCCGCCGGCGGGGCCGCGGGGCATCGCGGAGCTGACCCGGATCGCGGCGAACGGGCACCGGCTCGGCGTGCTGATCCGCGGCGCCGACCGGACCGCGCCGGTGCTGCTCTTCGTGCCCGGTACGCCCGGCGGCTCGGAGCTGGGGGCCGCCCGCCGGTACCTCGGCCAGCTGGAACGGCGGTTCGTGGTGGTGACCCTCGACCGGCGCGGCGGCGGCTCGTCGTACCCGGCGCTCGATCCGGCCGCGACGATGACGCTGGACAACGCGGTCGCCGACGTCGTGGCGGTCACCGAGGCGCTGCGCCGCCGCTTCCACCAGGAGAAGATCTACCTGCTCGGCCACTCCGGCGGCTCCCTGCTGGGCGTGCTGGCCGTGCAGCGCCGGCCCGAGCTGTACCGGGCCTACATCGGCGCCGGGCAGGCGGTGGACCTGCGGGCCGGCGACCGGCTCTGCTACGCCGACGTCCTGGCCTGGGCCCGGGCCACCGGCCGGTCCGGCCTGGTCCGCCGGCTCACCGCGCTCGGTCCGCCGCCGTACCGGGACGTGTACGCCTACGAGCCGATCATGCTCCACGAGAACGAGGTCTACGACTACGACCACACCGCCGACCCCGGGGGCGCGCACGACCCGTTCGGCAGCTTCGGCGCCCCCGAGTCCACCCTGCTGCAGAAGGCGCACACCCTCACCGCTGTGCTGGACACGTGGGACGCGCTGTATCCCCGGATGCAGGACGTGGATCTACGCCGCGACGTCCCGCGGCTGGACGTGCCCGTCTACTTCGTCCAGGGCGCCCACGAGATGCGCTGCCTGGCCGCGCTGTTCACCCCCTGGTACGACCAGCTGCGCGCACCGGTCAAGGAGCTGACCGTGGCCCCCGCGGGCGGACACCGGGCGATCTTCGAGCAGCCGCGGATCCTGGCCGAGGTGCTGGACCGGGCGCTCACCCGGGCGGCGAGGGGGTGACGAGCCACGCCGCGGGTCCGGCGGTGGATGTGCCACACCGCCGCCGGCGCGGAACGCGGCCCGCACGGGCCGGCGTCCAAGCGCAGACTGCCCCGTGCGATCCCGGAGGTCCGCCATGTCCGTGCGCCGCGCCCGCCCGTCGTTCGTCCCGTTCGGCGTCACCCTGCTGCTGACTCCCGTGCTCCTGCTCGTGGCCTGCGCCCGCCGCGTCCCGCGGCCGCGGTCCGGCCCGGTGGACGCCGGGGACGGCCCGGCCGGGACCGCGGTCCCGGACCTGATCGGCCGGAACGTCGCGCTGGTCGATCAGCTGGCCGGCGCGGCCGGTCTGGTGGCCGTCCTGAGCTACCGGCCGCGGGCCCGGCAGGCGCCCGGGACCGTGGTGGCGGTCCACCCCCGGCCCGGCGCGGTCGTCGGGCGCGGCAGCACGGTCCAGGTGTCGGTGGCCGGGCGGCCGGGCGCCGACCTCGGGGCCAGGATCGCCGCCGACCGGCGCCGCTTCGTCGGGCTCGGCGCCGACCCGGACGGCACCCTGGTCGTCGCCGTGGCCGCCGGGGTCGACCCGGCCGTGGCCGTCTCCGCGATCCGCCCGGCGCTGGCCGGGCGCAGGCACCGGGTCGTCACCGGCCGGACGACCTTCGCCGAGCTGGAACGGGTCCGGGCCGGGGTGAGCGCCGAGCTGCTGGGCGCCTGCGGCTTCACCGTGCGGGTCGATCCGGTGGCCGGCGAGGTGCGGGTCGACGGCGAGGTCCCGGCCGCGGTCGCCGCCGCGCTGAGCGACCGGTACGGCCGCGCGGTCGTGGTGGCCCGCGAGGAGGCGGACGCGACCGGCGGCGAGCCCCGGCCGGCCCCGAGCGGGCGGATACCGGCCCGCACCCGGCGCGCCCGCGTCAGCTCGTGACGTCGCGCCCGGCGAACCTGGCCCACGCCGCCGTCGCGAACACCAGGACGTAGGCGCCGGCGGACAGCAGCCCGGGCGTCAGCGCGCCGAAGGACACCGGGTCGCGCAGCAGCTCGCCGAAGTCCTGCCAGTGCCGGGTCAGCAGGTACGGGTGCAGCCAGTCGAGCTGTGGGATCTGCTGGAGCACGAAGCTCGCCACCGTCAGCATGGTCAGCGCGATCGTGGCGCCCATCGGCTGTTCGGTCAGCGTGGACAGGAACAGCCCGACCGCGCCCAGCGCCGACAGGCAGACGCCGAGGTACAGGCACACGCCGAGCAGCCGCAGCAGCGCCTCGCCGAAGCCCACCTGACTGCCCGAGAGCAGCGTGACGTCCCCGCCGCCGAACAGGATCAGCCCGATCACCAGCCCGGAGACCGCGACCACCAGCGGGGCCAGGAACGCGCCGGCGACGATGCCGGCGTACTTGACGGCCAGCAGGCGGGTACGGCCCACCGGCACCGTCAGCAGGTAGCGCAGCGTGCCCTGGTTCGCCTCGCCGGCCACCGCGTCGCCGGCCAGCATCGCGATCGCGATCGGCAGGAACAGGCCCAGCTCGACGCCGAGCGCGGCCAGCGCCACGAAGAAGCCGTTGCCGGTGATCTGGGCGAAGAAGTCCGGGCCGCCGCCGGGGCGGTCCGAGGTGTCCGGCGCGGCCACCTTCATCGCCACGGCCAGCACGACCGGCACGGCGGCCAGCGCGGCCAGACCCACCTGGTTGCGCCGGCGGACGGCGATCAGGCGCAGCTCCGAGCGCAGGAACCGGGTGGAGACCCGGCGTACCGGGGCCGCGGGTACACCGGCCACCTCAACCGCTGACATCGAAGCCTCTTCCGGTCAGGGAGACGAACACGTCCTCGAGGCTGGGGGCCACGACCGCGAAGCCGCGTACCGCGACACCGTCGTGCACCAGCGCGGCCACCACCTTCTCCGGCGCGACCGCACCGAGCTGCCCGGTGGTCTCCGCCGCCGTCTCGGCGACCTCGGTCAGGCCCAGGGTGCGCAGCACCCGGGCGGCCTGCGCCGGCTGGTCGGTCAGCACCCGGACCCGCGGCGCCGCGTCCGAGCGCAGGCCGGCCAGCGGCTGCTGGGCGACCAGCTTGCCGCGGTGCATGACGCCGACGTGGGTGCAGACCTGCTCCACCTCGGCCAGCAGGTGGGTGCTGAGCAGCACCGTCGCGCCCTCCGCGGCGAGCGTGCCGACCAGCGTGCGCACCTCGCGGGTGCCCTGCGGGTCCAGCCCGTTGGTCGGCTCGTCCAGGATGAGCAGCTCGCGGGGCATGAGCAGGGCCGCCGCGATGGCCAGCCGCTGCTTCATGCCGAGCGAGTAGGTGCGGTACCGCTTGCCGGCCGCCGCGCCCAGCCCCACCCGGTCCAGGGCGGCGGCGATCCGGGCGTCGGAGGTCCGGGCGCCGGCGGTACGGTCGGCCGCGTCGATCCGCCGCAGGTTGTCGCGCCCCGACAGGTACGGGTGGAAGCCCGGGCCCTCGACCAGCGCGCCGACGCGGGGGAGCACGTCGGCGGCGTGCTCGGGCAGCGCCGCCCCGAGCAGCTCGTGCTGCCCGGCGGTGGCGCCGATCAGCCCGAGCAGCATCCGGATCGTGGTGGTCTTGCCCGAGCCGTTCGGCCCGAGGAAGCCGTAGACCGACCCGCGCGGGACAGCCAGGTCGACGGTGTCCACCGCGACCTGGCTGCCGAACCGCTTGGTCAGCCCGTGAGTGGCGACCGCGAGGTCACTCACTTGCCGGCTGCCTCATAGAGCTTCTCCGGGGCCACCGCGCCGACCAGGACCCGGCCGTCGTCGGTGATCAGCGCGCTGAACAGGGCGCTGGTCAGCAGGTGGCCGCTGCCCCAGGCGCCGCTGGTCTTGGGCAGGCTCCCGACGATCGCGTCGAGCTGCCCGGCGGCCTCGCCGGCCGGGCCGGTCTTGGCGTCGTCACCGGCGGGCAGCTTGGCCACCAGCACCGACGTCCAGCCCTGGCCGACGACCTTGGTGCCCTCGGTGGCCTGCTGCTGGGCCTTGCGCGCCTCCGGGGTGATCGCCTTCTCGCGCTCCTTGGCGATGTCGCCGGCGCTGGGCTCGGTCACCTTGGTGCCCGGCGGCGGGTTGAAGGTGAACTGCTCGGCGTCCGGCACCGTGAAGCTGATCTGCTGGAACGCCACCCGGACGGCCGGGTCGTTGGCGCCCTTGGCGTACACGTCCACGCCCAGCGGGACGTGCTGCTCGGCGTCGATGGCCAGGCGCACCTGGCCGACCAGCGAGGCGGTGTCGCGCGGCGAGAGCACCAGCTCGTACGCGTCGCGCCCGGCGACCTTGGCCGCGCCGGTCGTGGTGACCGCCGTGGTCGGGTCGATCGCGGCGAGCGCGGCGTCGGCGGCCTCCTGCGGCGTCGACGGCAGACCCGACGGCAACGCCGACGGCGTGCGGTCGGCGCCGTTCTTGTCGGCCGGCAGCTTGACGTGCGTGGCCGAGCTGTCGGTGCTGCGCCACAGCCACACGTCGGAGCCGTTGCGGATCACGTCGGTCTCGCCCAGCGTGCCCATCAGCGCCACGCGGGCCTTGTCCTCACCGGCGTACCAGACCCGCGCGGTGTTGCTGCCCGCGACGAGCTTCATGAGCTCGGCGCCGCCGGCGCCGCTCGTGACGCCGGGCAGGGCCGGCAGCCCCAGGTCGGCCGTCTGCACGACCGTGCCGGAGAACCCGTCCACCTTGGCGTTCTGCACGTCGACCAGCAGCTGGGCCGCGCTGCGCTCGGGCAGCGACGGGTCCGCGCTGGCGACGATCGTGCCCGCTGCCGCGCCGCCGCCGATGACGACGACCGCCGCCGCCGCCGGAACCAACCAGCGCAGCGCGGGCCTTGACCTGAACACACTCACGATGAGCACCTCCCGTTGTCTGCGACCATCCTGCGCCGCACCGGCTGTGACGCCGCTGAGAACATCCCCTAGGGGTTCGCCCACCCATGCCTAAGGTAGTGGAGTGCGGTTGCTGGTGGTGGAGGATGAGGCGCGGCTGGCGGCCGCCCTGCAACGGGGCCTGCAGGCCGAGGGGTTCGCCGTGGACGTGACCGGCGACGGTCAGGACGGGCTGGAGCTGGCCCGCCACGGCGACTACGACGCGATGATCCTCGACGTCATGCTGCCGCGGCTGTCCGGCTACCGGGTGGTGCGCCAGCTGCGGGCCGAGCAGAAGTGGCTGCCGGTGCTGATGCTCTCGGCCAAGGACGGCGAGTACGACCAGGCCGACGGGCTGGACTGCGGCGCCGACGACTATCTGACCAAGCCCTTCTCGTACGTGGTGCTGCTGGCCCGGTTGCGCGCGCTGCTGCGCCGGGGCAGCCCGGAGCGCCCGGCGGTGCTGCGCCACGGCGACCTGGAGCTGGACCCGGCGCAGCGCAAGGTCAGCGTGGCCGGCGCCGAGGTGATGCTGACCGCCCGCGAGTTCGCGCTGCTTGAGTACCTGCTGCGCCGCCCGGGCGAGGTGGTCTCCAAGACCGAGCTGCTCGACCACGTCTGGGACGCGGCCCTGGACACCGCGGCCAACGCCGTCGAGGTCTACGTCGGCTACCTGCGTCGCAAGATCGGCCGGGAGCGGCTGGAGACGGTCCGCGGCGCCGGCTACCGGCTGGCCGCCACCGGCGGGTCCTGAGCATGAGCTGGTTGCGCCGGCTGAGCCTGCGCGCGCGGTTGCTGCTGGTGTCGGTCGTGGTGCTCTTCGTCGGGCTGGCCGGCGGTGGTGTGGTGCTGGTGGCGACGATGAACTTCGCGCTGCTGCGGACCGCGAACAACGAGGCGCTGCTGATCGCCGACGAGATCGCCAAGCTGGTCGACGCGGGCACGCTGAGCGATCCGCTGCCGGCCGCGCCGACCGTACGGGTCCAGGTGGTCGATGCCCGCGACCGGGTCCGCGCGGTCTCCGCCGGCGCCGACCGGCTCGTGCCGATCCTCTACCCCGACGAGCTGGCCGCCCTCGGCGACCGGCAGGGCCAGTTCATCCCCGGCGACCGGATCGGCTTCGAGGGGCGGGTCCGGGTGGTCGGCGTGGCCGCCGGGCCGGCCGCCGACCCGGTCCGGGTGCTGGTCGCCCGCCCCACCGCCGACCTCACCCAGGGCCTGCACCTGCTGCGCACCACGCTGCTGATCACGTTCCCGCCGCTGGTGGCGCTGCTCGCCCTGGTGGCCTGGCGGGTGGTGGGCGCGACCCTGCGCCCGGTCGAGGCGTTGCGGGCCGGGGCCGAGGAGATCACCGGCGGCGCCCGGTCCGACCGGCTGCCGGTGCCGGACTCGCACGACGAGATCCACCGGCTCGCGGTGACGCTGAACGGCATGCTGCACCGCCTGGACACGGCCCGGGGCCGCCAGCGGGCCTTCGTCGCGGACGCCGCGCACGAGCTGCGCAGCCCGCTGACCAACATGCGCACCGAGCTGGAGGTGGCCCAGCGGCTGCCGGACACCACGGACTGGCCGGCCCTGGCCGACGACCTGCTCACCGACGTGGAACGGCTCAGCCGGCTGGTCGACGACCTGCTGCTGCTGGCCCGGGCCGACGACGGCAGCACCCGCGCGGTGAGCCGGGTCGAGCCGATCGAGCTGGGCCAGCTGCTCGACGAGGTGGCGGCCCGCTACCCGGCGGTGGAGTACGAGCGGCCGGCGGTGGCGCTGCGGACCGAGGGCGACCGCGACGCGATCGGCCGGGTGGTCGCGAACCTGCTGGACAACGCGGTGCGGCATGCCACGTCGTCGGTGCGGCTCTCGGTGGTGGCCGACGGCGCGTACCGGATGATCTCGGTCTGCGACGACGGGCCGGGCATCCCGGCGGCGGACCGGGAGCGGGTGTTCGACCGCTTCACCCGGCTCGACGACGCCCGGGCCCGCGACGCGGGCGGCTCGGGGCTGGGCCTGGCCATCGTGCGGGAGCTGGTCCGCCGGCACCGCGGCACGGTGGCCCTGCGCGGCACCTCGCCGCCCCCGGGCCTGCGGGTGGACGTGCGGCTGCCGGGGGTGTGAGGACACCGCCCGGCCCGGCGATCTTGGCGGGAACTTTCCCGGGACGGCCGCCGACCAATGACCGTGCCCGGCGCCCCGGCCGGGTTTCGACGGAAGGTCTGCGATGTCCCTGTTGAAGCGTTCGGCCGCGGTGGCCGGGCTGGCCGCCGCGTGCACCCTCGCCCTCGCGGCGCCGGCGGCCGCGCACGTCACGGTGAACCCGAACACCGCGGTGCAGGGCGGGTACGCCAAGGTCACGTTCCGCGTGCCGAACGAGAGCGACACCGCGAGCACCACCAAGGTGGAGGTCAACCTGCCGGCCGACGCGCCGTTCGCCTCGGTGTCGCTCAAGCCGGTGGCCGGCTGGACCATGGCGCCGGTGAAGTCCAAGCTGGCCAAGCCGATCGAGGCGCACGGCGCCCAGCTCACCGAGGCGGTCTCGAAGATCACCTGGACCGCCAGCGGCGACGCGGCGATCAAGCCGGGCCAGTTCCAGGAGTTCGACGTCTCGCTGGGCCCGCTGCCGCAGGTGCCGCAGGTGGTGTTCAAGGCGCTGCAGACGTACTCCGACGGCACGGTGGTGCGGTGGATCGACGAGCCCGCCGCCGACGGCACCGAGCCGGAGAAGCCCGCGCCCGTCCTCAAGCTCACCCCGGCCGGCGCGACCGACGCCCCGGTCGCCGCCGCCGGGCCGGGTGTCACGGCGACCGCCGAGGACGACGAGGGGGACGGCGCGGGCGCCTGGCTCGGCGGCGTGGGCATCGCCCTGGGGCTGGCCGCGCTGGTCGTCGGGCTGCTCGCGTACCGCCGGCCGGGCCGGGGGACCGCGGAGAGCTGACCGGCGTGCCGGTCCCCGCCGCGACCGGTGCTCCGGGCGCGGCGGGGTGAACGGCCGTCAGCCCCCGGTGTAGAAGGCGTACGTGCGGTCGGCCCGGGCCCGGGCGACGGCCGGGTCGGCGCCGTCGGCGATCGCCGCCTCCGCCCAGCTGTCGCTGCTCAGCCGGTAGAACAGCTTGCCGTCCTCGGAGGCCGCCCAGGCCGCCACGGCCTCGGGGTCGGCCCGGAAGGCCGGGTCGGTCAGGTGCATGGCCAGGCCGAGCAGGCCGCCGTCCCAGCCGACCCCGGTCGCCCCGGGGCCGTACTGGTCCCAGAACTCGTCGGCGACGTGGGCGACGTGCTCGAGCTCGAACCGGGCCCGGCCGTCGCCCTCGGCGCTGAGCCGCACCTCGATCCAGCTCACCTGGCCGCCGAACTCCCACGTGGCGGCGAAGCCGTGCGGCTTGTCGCAGCGGGAGACGGTGCCGCCGGCGTTGCCCTCGAACTGGTACGTGCCGCCCTCGCGCAGGTCGCCGGAGACCGGCAGGAACCAGCGGGGGATCCGCTCGGGGCTGGTCACCGCGTCCCACAGGTCGTCGAGGTCGGTGTCGTAGACCTGGCTGATGGTCAGGACCCGTGCCTCGCCGGCCGCCAGCGTGCGGCCGCCGATCTGCCGCCGTACGGCGCTGATCTGCTCTTTGGCGTCCCTCATCCGGTGCTCCCATCGTCGTCGCGGGCGGCCAGCCGCCGCTGTCTCCTGCCCCGGGCCACCTCGGTGCCCAGCGCGTCCAGGTGCGGCGTCCAGAACCGGCGGAACCGGCTCAGCCAGGCGTCGGCCTCGCGCAGCGCGGTGTCGTCCACCGCGTAGAGCCGGCGGGCGCCGTCCGGGCGCACGGTGGCGAACCCGTTGTCGCGCAGCACCTTGAGATGCTGCGACACGGCCGGCTGGGAGATGCCGAACTCGGCCCTGATGACCTCGGTGACCGCGCCGGAGGCCTGCTCGCCGTCGGCCAGCAGCTCCAGGATGCGGCGCCGGACCGGGTCGCCGAGGACGTCGAACGCGTGCACGGCGCCATTGTTGCAGTCACCACTTATATAAGGCAACTCTTAATTAACGGTCCCGGCCGGCGGGACGCTGCCATGCTGAGCGGGTGCGGGTCTGCGCGGTGCTGCTGGCGGTGGGCCTGCTGACCGGATCCGGGCTGGCCGGCTGCGGGGGCGGGACCAGGCCGGCGCCGCCCGCCGTGCTGCCCCGCCCGTCGTTCGGAACGTGGGCCCCGCCCGGCGCCGCGTCCTCGCGCCCGGCCCCGAGCGCCACGTTCCCGAGCGCCGCGGCCCCGAGCGGCCCGGCCCGGGCCACGACCGCCGCCGTCAGCGGCGGCTGGGAGATCACCGTCTACTACACGGCGGTGGAGACCCTGCACGACGGCGAGCCCGAGACCGTCACCGGCTGCCGCGGGCTCGACTGCGCGCACGGCGACGCGGACCTGGGGGAGTACCCGGCCGACTTCGTCGCGGCGGTCCGGGACGAGGGGACCGGGCGCACGGCCGCCGGCACGTACCTCAACTGGTCGTACGACGTCGGCTACTGGCTGGACACCGCGGCCCGGGACACGGCCGGCGGCCCGCTGCGCGCGTTCGTCTCGGCCGCCGCCGACCCCGGCGTGCTGCCGCGCGGCACGGCCTTCCGGATCGCCGGCTGCGGACGCCTCGACGACGGCGCCACGCCGCCCGCCGAGGTCTGCGCCGCCCTGCGCCGCGGGCGCTGGACCGTGACCGACGAGTTCACCCCCGGCCTCGGCGGCAGCCGGCACGTCGACGTGTACATCGGCGAGGAGACCGAGGCGGACTTCACCGCCTCGCCCTGGTACCTCACCCTCACCGGGGCGTCGCTGCGGCGCTCGTGAGCCGGGCCGGCCGGCTCAGGAGGCGTACCGCTTGGCCGCCCGTTCGCGCGCCTTGGCCGCCTCGACCTCGCGGTCCTTCGGCGGCGCGGCGGTGACCAGCTCGGCCAGCAGCTCGCGGGTCGCCGCCGCGACGGCCGCGACGGCCCGGTCGAAGGCGGCCTGGTTACGCTGCGACGGGTTGGTCGTCCCGGCGACCTTGCGCACGTACTGCAGGGCGGCCGCCTCGACCTCGTCGGGCGTGGCCGGTGGCTCGAAGTTGTGCAGCTGGCGAATGTTTCGGCACATGCCGTACCAGCGTAGTCGCCGGCGGCGGCGATGGGCGGCGCCCGCCGGGCCCGGATAGGTTCTCGGGGTGAGCGTGGACCTCGACGAGCCGACGACCGCCGCCCCGGCCCGACCCCGGTCCCGCCGGCGCTGGCTGGTCGCGCTGCTGGTCGCGGTGCTGCTCGGCCAGATGGCGGCGGCGATGGTGGTCACCGCGGTGCAGCAGACCCCGACCATCGACGAGCCGGTGTACGTCGGCGCCGCCGTCACCTACGTGCAGCAGCACAGCCTGCGCTACAACCCGGAGCACCCCCCGCTCGGCAAGCTGATCATGGCGGCCGGGCTGGTTTTCGCCCACCCGCGGCTGGACCCGGCGTTCCGGGGCAACCAGACGGCGCTGGGCCGGCACGTGCTCTACGAGGCCGGCAACGACCCGGACGACCTGCTGCTGGCCGCCCGGCTGCCGATGATCGTCCTGACGGTGCTGTTCGGGCTGGTCGTGTTCCTGTTCGCCCGCGACCTGGCCGGCCCGCGCGGCGGCCTGCTGGCGCTGGCCCTGTACGCGTTCTCGCCGGACCTGATCGCGCACGGCTCGCTGGCCACCCTGGACGTGCCGGCGGCCGGCTTCCTGCTGACCGCCACCTGGCTGCTCTGGCGGGCCCGGGGCCGGCTGCTGCCGTACCTGCCGCTGGCCGGGGTGGCGCTGGGCGCGGCGCTGGCCACCCGGATGAGCGTGCTGCCGGCGGTGCCGGTGCTGATGCTGTTCGCTTTTCTGGCCGGCCGGCGGCTGCGCGGGGTGCTGGCCGCGGCCGGGCTGGGCGTGATCGCGGTCGCCGTGGTGTGGGTGGTCTACCTCGCCGTCGACCCCACGCTGCGGTTCCTGGAGCCGACCGGGATGCCGGTGATCGAGGGGCTGCGCGGGCTGGCCGTGGACCTGATGCCGTTCCCGGAGCCGTACCGCGACGGGATGCGCATCCAGTTCGCCTTCGAGGACCGCACCTACACCGGGTACCTCTTCGGCCGGACCTACCGCGGCGAGCTCTGGTACTACCTGCCCGCGGCCATGCTGGTGAAGACGCCGCTGGGCATGCTGGCCCTGTGGCTGGGCGGCGCGCTGGCCCTGTTGGCCGTGCCCCGGCTGCGGATCGCGGCGCTGTACGTCCTCGTCCCGCCGGCCGTGCTGTTCGTCGTGGCGATGACCGGCGCCCGCGACTTCGGCAGCCGGTACGCGGTGTTCATGCCGATGTTCCTGGCCGTGGCGGCGGCGGCCGTGCTCGCGCTGCGGTGGCGCTGGGCGCACGTCACGGCCGCGGTGCTGGCGCTGTTCGTGGCGGTCAGCTCGCTGCGCACGTTCCCGTACTACCTGCCGTACTCCAACGAGGCGTTCGGCGGTCCGGACCGGACCCACCTGCGGCTGCACGACTCGAACGTCGACTGGGGCCAGGACCTCGGCCGGCTCGCCGACCGGCTGCGCGAGCGCTACCCCGGCGAGCGGGTCTGGCTGGTCTACAAGGGCGCCGGCGTGCCGGCCGCGTACGGCATCACCGCCGCGAACCCGCTCCAGGTGCCCGCCGCGGACGTGCACGGCCTGCTGGTGGTCTCCGACAGCGCGGCGGCCAAGGCCGGCGCCCGGCTGAAGGCGCTGCTCCGCAGCAGCGGCGAGCCGGTGGACGAGGTGGGCCACTCGATCACCATCTACCGCCGGCCCTGACGGCGCCGCGGTCGGGTCAGCCGGCCCCCGGCTGCAACCGGAACCGACCGTTCTCCGCGCGCAGCAGCAGGAACTTCGGGGTGGTGCGGGTGCCGTCGGCCCGGAAGCTCAGCGGCCCGGACATCGCCGGCAGGTCGGTGGTGGCGATGGCGGCGCGGACGGCCGCGTGGTCCACGCTGCCGGCCCGCGCGACGGCGTCGAGCGCGACGTTCACCGCGTCGTACGCCTCGACGGTCGACGGCCCGGGGGCCGCGCCGAACGCCGCCCGGTAGCGCCGCGACCAGTCGGCCAGGCCGGGCAGGAACTCGGGGAAGATCAGCGCGGTGCCGTACACCTCGCGCGACTGCGCCGCGGTGAGGTTCTCCAGCAGCGGGCCGTCGGTGGCGCCGTCACCCACGACGATCCGGCCGGTGAAGCCCTGGTCGCGCAGGTCCTTGATGAGCTGGTTGGCCTCGGCGTAGTAGCCGGTGTAGTAGACGGTGTCGGCCCGGCCGGCCAGCACCGAGGCGGCGATCCGCGCGTAGTCCGGCGCGCCCTGGCTCAGCGCGAACTCGCCGGTCAGCGCCGGGGCGCCGGCACGCCGGGCCGCGGCGACGGTCGACTGGGCCAGGGTGATCGGGAAGCTGGTGCCGTCGTGCACCACGGCCAGCCGGCGCCCGCCGAGCCGTCTCATCCAGCCGACCGCGAAGTCGGCCTCGGCGGTGACCGTGCCGCAGATCAGGAAGACGCTGTCGTACCGGGGCGCGAGCAGGTCGGTGGAGTTGGACTGCGCCACGATCATCGGCACGCCGGCCGACCGGAAGATCTTGAGCGTGGGCACGGTGGCGCTGCTGCAGTAGCCGCCGACCGAGGCCACGATGTCCTGGCCGACCAGCGTGCGGGCGGCCGTCACCGCGGTGCCCGGGTCGCAGGCGTCGTCCTCGACGATCAGCTCGACCTGCCGGCCCAGCACGCCACCGGCCGCGTTGGCCTCGCTGACCGCCAGCCGGGCGCCGTTCACCATGGCCTCGCCGGAGGGGGAGCTGCGCCCGGTCAGCGGCACCAGGGTGCCCAGGCGGATCGTCGCCGGCGACGCCGAGGGCGCGGCCGCGGAGGTGTCCGCGGCCGGGCCGCAGCCGGCCACGGCGACGGACACGACGACCACGGCCACAGCAGAGAGCAGCGGTCCGCTGCGCATGCGATCACACCCCGTCCTTCGGCTCATGGGTCTCATCGGTCCCGGCCGGGGACACCTGAGCCTGTTCGCCTTCACCGCGGCGGCCCGGTGCCGAATAGAGCCGGCGTGATCAGGCGCATCCGGAGCCGCAGTGTCGTGCTGACGGCTGCCCTGACGGGGGTGCTGCTGGCACTGGCCGGGTACGTCATCCAGGGCACCGTGCACACCACCCGGGCCACCGAGCAGCAGAGCCACGCGCTGATCGTCGACTCGCTGTTCGCCGAGGCCCGGATCGCGATCGCGATGCAGGAGGTGAACCTGCGGCACTACCAGGTGGAGCCGTCCGTCGCGGTGGAACAGCGCTTCGCCCAGGTGGCGCTCACGGCGAACGACACCCTGGCGCGGATCGTCGCCGTGGACGCCGGTCAGGCCCGGGCCGACGCCCTGCGGCTGCGGGCCGAGCAGCTCGCGTACCAGGCGCTCGCCGAACGGCTGCTCGCGCTGATCTCCGACAGCGACCCCGCGCACGTCCAGCTCGACCGCCTGGAGGTCACGCCGGCCTTCTACACGCTGCAGGACGACGTGGACGAGGTCGCGCGGGCCTACCACGACGCCGCGCAGCTGCAGGTGGCGGCGCTGCGCCGGACCCAGGTACGGATGCTCGCGGGCACCTCGGTCGGCTTCGGGGTGGGCCTGACCCTGGTCGGCATGATCCTGCGGCTGGTGCTGAGCTACCAGCGCCGGCTGGTCGAGCAGGCCACGGAGAGCCGGCACCTGGCCCTGCACGACCCGCTCACCGGGCTGCCCAACCGCACCCTGTTCGGCCAGCGGCTGCGGGCCGCGCTCGACGGTGTCGCCGCCGGCGGCCACCAGGTGGCCCTGATGGTCATCGACCTCAACGGCTTCAAGGCCGTCAACGACACCATGGGTCACCACGCCGGCGACCTGGTGCTGCTGGAGTCGGGGCGGCGGCTGGCCGCCGGCGTCGGCCCCGACGGCGTGGTGGCCCGCCTCGGCGGCGACGAGTTCGCCGTGCTGCTGCCGCGGGTCTCCGGCGTCGCGGCGGCCACCGAGCTGGCCGAGCGGCTGGTCGGCTCGCTGCGGCGCGACTTCCTGCTGGACGAGGGCCCGGCGGCGATCAGCGGCAGCCTCGGCATCGCGCTGGGCCCGCTGCACGGCGCCGGCGACGAGCTGTTCCGGCACGCCGACGCGGCGATGTACCGGGCCAAGGGCGCCGGCGGCGGCGTCGCCGTCTACGACGCCGCGCGCGACGCCGAGACCCCCGACCGGATGCAGCTCTTCGCCGACCTGCGGGCCCTGCTCGACAGCGGCGACCCGGACGGCGAGCTGCAGCTGTACTACCAGCCCCAGGTCCGCCTGGGCGACGGCTCGGTGGCCTCGGTGGAGGCCCTGGTCCGCTGGGCCCACCCCGGGCGCGGACTGCTCATGCCAGCCACGTTCCTGCCGGTCGCCGAGAGCCGCGGCCTCGAGGTGCGGCTGACCGACCACCTGCTGGGGCTGGCGGTACGGCAGGCGGCGCGCTGGCGGGCGGCGGGGCGCGCGTACCGGGTGGCGGTGAACGTGTCGCCGGGCTGCCTGATCGACGCCGGGTTCGTGGGCCGCGTGCTGCGTACCCTCGCCGGGGCCGGGCTGCCGCCGCAGCTGCTGTGCCTGGAACTGACCGAGACCAGCATCATGGCCGACCCGGACCGGGCGGTCCGCGCGCTGCACGAGATCCGCCAGCGGGGCGTCACCGTCTCCGTCGACGACTTCGGCACCGGCTTCAGCTCGCTGGCCCAGCTGCGCCGGGTGCCGGCCGACGAGCTCAAGATCGACCGTACGTTCGTCCGCGACCTCACCCCCGGCACCCCGGACGAGGTGATGGTGCGCAGCGCGGTCGACCTCGGCCACAACCTGGGCCTGGCGCTGGTGGCCGAGGGCGTGGAGGACGTGGCGGCGCTGCCCCGGCTGCGCGCGATGGCCTGCGAGTACGCCCAGGGCTACGCGCTGAGCCGTCCCGTGCCGGCCGACCGGCTCCCGCAGGCGTGCCGGGACGCCGAGCTCGTGGTGGCCGCGGCCCTGGGCCTGCCCGCGCTCAGTCCGTGATCGCGTCGACCGCCTTCTTCAGCGCCGAGGGCTGAGCCGGCGAGCGCGGCGCCTTCTCCCGCAGCTCGATCATCCGGGCGCCGATCTCCTGCAACTGCTTGCGGGACAGCCCCTCGCGCACCTTGGGGAACCAGTCCTGCTCCTCCTCCTCGACGTGGTGCGTCACGTTCTCGATCAGCACGGTCGTCTTGGCGTCGAAGCGCTCGTCCTCCGGCTTCATCGCGTACAGCTCGGCGCAGAGCACGTCGGCCACGTGGTGCTCCTCGTACGACTCGAGCACGTCGTCCTCCAGGTCCGGCAGCAGCTGGCGGACCTCCGGGTACATGCACTCGTTCTCGAGGTAGGTGTGCACGGTGAGCGCCTCGATGATGTCCTTGACGATGGCGCCCTTGCGCTCGGTGGCGTCCTCGGCGGCGTTCTGGAACTGTTTGAAGAGCCGCCGCATCTCTTTGTGGTCGTTCTTGAGCAGGACGATGGCGTCGGTGGACATGGTGGCACCCCTTCTCGGCGAAGATCCCGGCTGCACGGCGTTCCCGCCGCCGACGTGACCCAAACCTGCCGCCGCGACGGTATGGAGCCGCTCCGTGGGGGTATGCGCCGCCCGGAGGTGCCCATGGATGCCCGCAACGACCCACGCGCCAGCGTGATGTTCATCGGCAACGCGACCACCGTGTTGCAGCTCGGCGAGTTCACCCTGCTGACCGACCCGAACTTCGTGCCCGCCGGCAGCCGGGTGCACCTCGGCTACGGCATGTGGACGCGGCGCCTGGTCGATCCGGCCCGCTCGATCGGGCAGCTGCCGCCGTTCGACGCGGTGCTGCTGTCGCACTTCCACGGCGACCACTGGGACCGGGTCGCGACCGCGGAGGTGCCTTCGACGACGCCGATCATCACCACCCCGCAGGCCCGGCGCAGTCTGCGCCGGCGCAAGTTTCTCGACGTGCACGGCCTGCCGACCTGGGAGACGCACGACTGGTCGCGCGGGCGCCAGCGGCTGCGGGTGACCGCGGTGCCCGGCCGGCACGGCCCCGGCGTCATGGACCGGCTGCTACCGGACGTGATGGGCTCGGTCGTGGAACTGGAGGAGGACGGCCGGTGCCGGCTGCGGCTCTACATCACCGGCGACACGCTGTGCCGGCCGTTCCTCGAGCAGGTGCCGCGCCGGTGCGGGGACATCGACGCCATGATCATCCACCTGGGCGGCACGAAGATCCTCGGCATGCTGCTCACCATGGACGATCGGCAGGGGGTGGCCGCCACCGAGCTGATCCGGCCCGGGCTCACCATTCCCGTGCACCATGAGGACTACACGGTGATGAAGTCGCCGCTGGGGGCGTATGTGAGCCGGGCCCGCGAGCACGGGCTCGCCGGCATCCGGCCGATCACCCGGGGCGAGACCCTCGAGCTGCCGCTGCGCTGAGCCGTACCGGGCCGGGCTGGGCGCTGTTTCCGGGCTGGCCGCTGGTCGGGCTGGCCGCTGGGTCGGGCTGGGCACTGGGCTGGGCCGGCCGGTGGGCTGGGCCGGCCGCTGGGTCGGGGGTCCGGCCCCCGGCCCAGCGGCAGCAACGGCGGGTTATGCGGTCGGTGCCGAGGCGGCCATGACCTGCGGGGTGCGGGCCCAGACCCGGTGCAGGCCCAGCGCCGCGACCAGCTGCTTGCGGTAGCCGGCGGTCATGCCGTCGGCGAGCAGGATGCCCGGCGCCTCGACGTCGACCCCGGCAGTGCGCAGCGCCCCGACGCCGTCGCCCCACGCGCCGATCGGCTTGGCGTGGCGGAACGCCTCCTGCAGCAGCACGGTCAGCTTGACGTCGGCCAGGCCGCCCGCGCCGTCGGCGATCAGCAGCGCGTCGTACTCGATGGACCGGGTGGTCAGCAGGGTCCGCTCGATGATCTCCTTGCGCAGCCCCTTGACCAGCTCGCCGCCGTGCGAGGCGATGACCCGCAGGACGGCGCCCTGGGCGGCCAGCGCGTCGCGCAGCTTGCCGATCCCGGCCAGGTCCGCCTTCGGACCGGCCACCACGCCCACGACGCGGCCGGCGATCGGGCCGGGCACCCCGGTGATCTGCGACAGCGCGGGGGACGGCTGCACGCCGGTGACCGGCTCCCCGGCCGGCGCCGGCAGACCGAGACCCGCGGCGACCTGCGCGCACAGTCCGCTGTCCACCTTGGCCAGCACGCCGAGCATGCGCTCGCGGATCGTCTGTTCGTAACACTTGCCCAGCTCGAAGGTGAACGCCTCGATGAGGTGGACCTTCTCGACCTCGCTCAGGCTGGCGTAGAACATCGCCGGCTGGCTGAAGTGGTCGTCGAACGTGACCGGGTTCGCGCGTACCTTCTCGCCCTCGACCAGCCGCGGCACGTGCACGAAGCCGCCCTCGGGCGCGCCCGCGGGCGCGGGGCCCTCGGCCCCGGCCAGGCTGTTCGGCAGGTAGGGGGCGATGCCGCGGTGCACGGCGGTCTGGTGCATGCCGTCGCGCAGGTTGTCGTTGACTGGCGCGTGCGGCCGGTTGATCGGCAGCTGCGGGAAGTTCGGGCCGCCGAGCCGGGTCAGCTGGGTGTCCAGGTACGAGAACATCCGCGCCTGCATCAGCGGGTCGTTGGTGACCTCGATGCCGGGCACCAGGTGGCCGGTGTGGAAGGCCACCTGCTCGACCTCGGCGTGGTAGTTGTCCGGGTTGCGGTTGAGCGTGAGCAGCCCGATCGGCTGCACCGGGGCCAGCTCCTCCGGGACGAGCTTGGTGGGGTCGAGCAGGTCGATCCCCTCGAAGGTCTCCTCGGCGCTGTCCGGCATCACCTGGATGCCCAGCTCGTACTCCAGGAACGCGCCCGCGTCGATGGCGTCGGCCAGGTCCCGGCGGTGGAAGTCCGGGTCCACCCCGGCGGCGATCTGCGCCTCCTCCCACACCAGCGAGTGCACGCCCGCGACCGGCTTCCAGTGGAACTTCACCAGGTGCGTGCCGCCGTCGGCGTCGACCAGGCGGAAGGTGTGCACCCCGAAGCCCTCCATGGTCCGGTACGAGCGCGGGATGCCGCGGTCGGACATGTTCCAGAAGACGTGGTGGGTGGCCTCGGTGTGCAGCGAGACGAAGTCCCAGAACGTGTCGTGGGCCGACTGCGCCTGCGGGATCTCCCGGTCCGGGTGCGGCTTGCCGGCGTGGATGATGTCCGGGAACTTGATGCCGTCCTGGATGAAGAACACCGGGATGTTGTTGCCGACCAGGTCGACGTTGCCCTGCTCGGTGTAGAACTTCACCGCGAAACCGCGGGTGTCGCGCACGGTGTCGGCGGAGCCACGCGAGCCCAGCACGGTGGAGAAGCGGACGAACACCGGCGTCTCCTTGCCGGCCTCGGCCAGGAAACCGGCCTTGGTGACCGACGCGGCACTGCCGTACGCCCGGAACACCCCGTGGGCGGCGGCGCCGCGCGCGTGCACGACCCGCTCCGGGATCCGCTCGTGGTCGAAGTGGGTGATCTTCTCCCGCAGGTGGAAGTCCTCCAGCAGCGACGGCCCGCGCGGGCCCGCCTTCAGGGAGTGGTCGGTGTCGCTGAGCCGCAGACCCTGGGCCGTGGTGAGAAACTCCCCGGTCTGCAGGCCCTGCTCCGGAGCCAGCGCCGGGGCCAGCGGGGTGGTCTCCGCCGGTTCCATGGCGGCCGGGCTCGGCACGGTGGGCTCGGACTTACGGGGGCGCTTCACAGCCATTGCTGTCCTCGTCTCGGAGCGGGGGCACGGTCGATGTGCCTTGGTCCGGTTCCCCTGGGGGATCGTCCGAAACGCTCCTTTGATCGGATTCCGGGGCGGGAGGGTCCGGGGTCGGGCCTGGGGCGGTGGCGCGGTCAGGGAATCGTCGACCGGCTCGCGGGCCGGTCGGCTCGCGGCCGTGCCCGCAGTGGTGATCGCGTTGTGGGTGGTGGCGGGTGCGGGGGTCTTCGTCGGGGTCGCGCTGCTGCGACGGCACGCGGAGATCGACGCCGTTCTCGCCGAGTCCGTGGTGGGGCACGGCCGCGGTTGGGGTGGTGATGGCGGGTGCGACTGGGGACGTGGTTGCGGGGTCTTAAGTCCGGACCGCCTGTCTTACTAGCTCGCGGTGGTAATGGCGTTGCGCGTGATGGCTGGTGCGACGACCGCATCATGGCCGCCACCCCGACCCCAACGCCCGAGCGTTGGCACTGGGGGATGTGGTTGTGGGGTCTATGTCCGCGTCGCGTCGCGTGCCGGCCGGCGAAGGTTACGGCCAGTCGGGCCCACTGCTACGCCCGCGCTGGTGATGGCGTTGTGCGTGATGGCGGGTGCGACTGGGGTCGTGGTCGCGGGGTCTATGTCCGCGCTGCGTACCGGTCCGCGAAGGCTACGGCCAGCCGGGCCACTACTACGCCCGCGGTGGTGATCGCGTTGTGCGCCGCGGCGGGCACCACTCCGGTGACGGCTTCCGGTGTCAGGCGGGCTGCCTGGGCGAGCCAGCGGGTCGGCGCGATCGGGTCGTGCTCCCCGCGCAGGAACAGCACTGGCGCCTGCACCAGCGGCAGCCGGTGATCGATGCGGTGCCGGACCGACAGGCGCAGGGTGCTCAGGATCCGGCGCGGACGAGCGTCGCGGACGTCGGCCGCGATGATGCTGGCCTGCCGCGGATCCTCCCGCGCCAGGTCGACCAGCCAGCGGCCGGCCTGGGCGGCGGCGGTGGGCGCGGCCGGGTCGACGGTCGGCCCGACCAGCACCAGGGCGGAGACGAGATCCGGCCGCTGGGCGGCCAACTCGACGGCGACCTGACACCCTAACGAGTTGGCCAGCACCCGGGCGCCGGTCAGACCCTCGGCGTCCATCCACGCGGCGACGACCGCGCAGTGCTGCTCGACGTTGTAGACCTGCCGCGGCTTGCCGGACAACCCGAAACCCGGCAGATCCGGCACGTGCACCGGCCCACCCGTCAGCGCGGCGGCGGTAGGCATGAGATACCGGTGCGACACGGCCAGACCGTGCAGCAGCACCCAGGGCGGTCCGACGCCGGCGGCCCGCGACCGGACGTGCAACCGCAGGCCCCCGACCGGCGTCCACCGGCTGACGAACCCGTCGGCGGTCCGCGGTGCGGCGTGCGCCAGGCGGCGCTGGGCCGGGCTCATCCGTGCAATATGTCGCATCACCGGCCCGATATACCCCTGGGCGGCCCCGCGAACCGTTCCCACCCCCGATCGTCTGATATTCGTCAGTTCCGGCGGGCGACGCACGCGCCGACCTGGAATAGATGGCCGCCGACGCGCTATCCGCGGACGGTTTCCTCGTCTTCACAAAGGCGCGCAATTCAAGGGCGCGAATAACTCTGCTCTTACGAATGTGTCGGGCGCGATCTCCTTAGGGCGATCTCAGGAAGTTATGGCTGCCGGTATGTCGATGTTGGCTTGCCGGGGCGGTCAGGTCGCTGGACATCCGGGCCAGCTCGTGTCGGGTGCGGACAGGAGTGCCTGTCCGGTGAGGGGCGAGGCTTGGCCCGCCGCGGGTCAACGCCAGCCCTCGGGCGGGGTGTCGTGGTGGCCCGCGGAGGTCTTGGCATGCGCTCACGCCCCTGGTGCGATGGGGGCCGTGCCACTTGGCGGGTGCCGCCAAGTGGGGCCACGTCGGTAGCCGATGGCGACGCCTTCCGGTGGCTTTGTGTCGTGGGCGTAGCGGCGCGCGTTGGTGGAGCGGTGTCGTGGGTCGGTCCCACCTGGTGGGGTTTGTGCCGTGGGAGCGCAGTGCCTTGTCGGGAGCGGTGGGCATCGCCTGGTGGTGGGTTGTCGCGTGGGTCCGCAGCGCCGGCTGGTCGCGCGGTGGGGCTGGCCTGCGTTGCCTGGTTCGGGGTTTTCTTCTGAGTGCGCAAGGGCTGATGGTGGAGCGGTGTCGATGGCGTGCAGCGCCCGGTGGTGGGTCGCGTCGCACGTTCGCGGCGCAAGCTGGCGGAGCGGCGTGGCTGGCGTGCTTCGCCTGGTGGCGGGCTGTGTCGCGCGTCCTCAGCGCGTGAGGGAATCGCGTCCTGGAAGGAAACCGCGTCCTGGACCGGGATCGCGTGGTGAGGACCGGCGTCACTGGCTCGCGGCGCGTGCTGGTGAGGCTGCGCCGTAGGGCGGCCCGTCCGGTGATGGGGCAGTGCCGTAGGGCGGTCCGGCGGGTGATGGGGCTGTGTCGCAGGCCGGCCCGGCGGGTGGTGGGGCTGTGCCGTAGGGCGGTCCGGCGGGTGGTGGGGCTGTGGTGTCGCAGGCCGGCCCGGCGGGTGGTGGGGCCGTGTCGCAGGGCGGCGCGCCAGGTGGTCGAGCTGTGCGGCAGGCGTGATCGGCGGCGCAGAGTCCTGGGCGTGCCGTGGTGGTCTGCGCTGAGAGCTCGCAGTGCTCTGCGCGGTGACCCGCTCGGCGCGCTGAGCAGGCAACGGCGCAGGACCACTCGATGCCGGTCCCCGTTGTGGCGCGCCGACGGTCTCCGTCCGTCCCGGCTGCCGCCGGCATGCCGCCGGACCCATGACGGCCATCCGCTCGCCCTCCGGTCGCGGGCGAGCCGACCGCTCTGCGGAAGGCGATGCGCAAGCCTGCGCGGACGGCAAGCCACCGGCATCGCCGGTCGCCCGGAGGTCCTGCGATCCCTGGCGCACCCGGCGCAGGCGTTCGGCGTGGCGCCGCGCCAGACCCCAGGCGCGACGGCGCTCATGAACACGCCGGAACTCCGCCCGCTCGGGCGAGTAATTGCGGGACCTGGTGCGGTCGCGCAGGGCGGCCACCTCGGCCGCGGTGAGCAATTCGAGCTGCCGCATGGGAAACATTGTCGCGCGCCGGTCCGACAATTTTCGACCCTGATCGGCAGTCGATCACGCCGATTATTCGGCTCCCGCGATAAGGACTGAAGTGTGCTACATCACGTATGCGGTCCGGCCGACCCGAACTGCCTGCTCGTCGCCCTCGACGGGGAGGAAGACGTGCCGGGGGATTCCGGCGGCGGCCAAAAAGTGTCGTACCCATGAGGCAGAGTGTCAGGAGTGCGTAGCCTGACCGCTCCTGACACGTCCCAGCCGCGCGCCTGGCTGCCCAGCTTCCTGCTGCTGGCCGCCGTCTGGGGCACGAGTTTCCTGTTCATCAAGGTCGGCGTCCGCGAGCTGCACCCCCTGTGGCTCACGTTCGCCCGGGTCGCCGCCGGTGTCACCGTGCTGCTGGTGGTGCTCGCCATCACTCGGGACAGGCTGCCGCGCGATGCGCGGCTCTGGGGCCATCTCGCGGTGGTGGCCGCGCTGGGCGTCGCGGTGCCCTTCACCCTCTTCGGGTACGGCGAACAGCGCGTCTCCTCGGCGCTCGCCGGCATCTGGAACGCCGCCACGCCACTGGTCGCGTTGCCGCTGGCGGCGCTGGTGTTCCGCACCGAGACGCTGACCCGGCGCCGGGTGGCCGGGATCGCGACCGGCTTCCTGGGCGTCCTGGTGGTGCTGGGCGTGTGGCGCGACATCGGCGGCTCCCAGCTCACCGGCCAGCTCATGTGCTTCGGCGCGGCGATGTGTTACGCCGTGGCGATCCCGTACCAGAAGAAGTTCATCGCCGGCCGCGCCGGTTCCGGGGTGTCGATGGCCGCCGGGCAGTTGCTGATGGCGCTGCTCCAGCTGGCCGTGCTGGCGCCCCTGCTCGCCGGCGCACCGCCATCGCCGGCGGCTTTGTCCCTGCCGGTGGTCGTCTGCGTGCTGGCGCTGGGCGCGCTCGGCACCGGGCTGGCGTTCGTGCTGAATCTGCGCGTGATCCGGGTCGCCGGGGCCAGCACGTCCGCGTCGGTGACCTACCTGATGCCGGTGGTGGCCACCGTGGTCGGCGTGCTGATCCTCGGCGAGCACCTGGTCTGGAACCAGCCGCTGGGCGCGCTGATCGTGCTGACCGGCGTGGCGGTCTCGCAGGGCGTGCTGACGCGCCGCCGCCGCGACCCGCGACCGCCGGACGACCCGACGGTCCTGCAGCCGGGCACGGCGGCGGTCACATCATGACTGTCGGACGACCCTGGCCCGGGTTACGACCTTCGAGGCCGACAGGCGAACTCTCGTCGAGTGGGTGGTGGCGACGAAGACGTTCGTCCTGGCTTTGGCCGGCCGGTCACACCAGTCCGGCTGGCGCATGGGGGAGGGGCGGCCGGTAGCGGACTTAGGGTCGCAGACCGCAGGGCGGCTCGTAGGGCGGTGGCCCGGTGTCGCCGGGCCGACCCGCGGCCCAGAAGCCCGGCATAGCGGCCGCCGCATCATGGCCACGCCCGGGCTGGTGGCGGCGGCGACGTCGTGGCTGCTCGGCGTCGCGGTCGCATCGTGGCCACGCCCGGCTCGGTGGCGGCCGCACCATGGCAATGTCCTGCCCCGGCGGCGGTCGCATCATGATCCGTCGCAGGGCTCGGGGATCAGCTCAGCCGTGCCCCAGGATCGCGGCCCGGGTGGGGCGGCGGTCGATCTCCATGAAGCGGTCCGCGCCCTCCAGCGCCGTGAAGCCGGAGCGCCGGTACACCTCGTGCGCGTCCCGGGTCGCCAGCAGGAAGCGCGCGACCCCCGCCGCGGACAGGTCCTCGACGATGCTGTCGACCAGCCACTGGCCCAGTCCTCGCCCGCGGTGGCCGGCGGCGACGAACACGTCGCAGATCCATGCGAAGGTCGCGCCGTCGGTGACGACCCGGGCGAACGCCACCTGCTCGCCGTCGGCGAGGACCGCGTACGGCTGGGAGCCCTCGAGCGCCCGCACCGTCACCTCGTAGGGCCGCCCGGCCGCCCAGTACGACTCCTCGGACAGCCACTGGTGGACGCGACCGAGGTCGACGCGTGCGGCGTCGTCCGTGAGCAGGTAACCGTCCCGCCGGCGTTCCCCCATGATGTCTCCCTCGTCAGACCCGACACAGGATGCCAGAGCGCGGTCGGGGTGCCGGGCCGTCCGGGGCCGGACAATGTGCAATTCCGGTCACATCGCGGTGGGCTGCGGCCCGCAGAGCCGGATGAGCCAAGCGAACGCGGCGTGCGGTCGGACAATCCGGGCGTGGGGATGCCGATCGGGGCCGGCGGCGATCAGGTCGGCCCGCCGAGCGGCGACTCCGGCATCGTGCCGCCGACCAGCCGGTGCTCCGGCGCGCTCAGGTCCGGCTCGCCGACCTTCGCCGCCCACCGTTCGGCGTCGTCGCGCGGCCGGTAGCCGATCGCGCGGCCGCCCTCCTCCGACCACCAGCGGCGGGTGTTGGCCGACACGCCCCAGACCAGCCGCCAGCCGGTCGCGGTGAGCGCGGCTTCCACCAGCCGTGCCGCGTCGCCGGGGGAGAGCCACGCCGACAGGTCGCGGGGGTTCTCCGGCTCCTCCGCGCACGAGCCGATCCGCAGGCAGCTCACGTGGATGCCGTACCGGTCGTGGTAGAGCCGGCCCAGCGCCTCCATGGCCGCCTTGCTCCACCCGTAGTAGGAGTCGGGCCGCGGCGGCACGTCGTCGGCCAGGCCCGCCGGGCCGGCGTCGCCGCGCTCGTAGAGGCCGGCCGCGTGGTTGCTCGAGGCCAGCACCACGCGCGGGACCCCGGCGTCGTGGGCGGCCTGCAGCACGCGCTCGGTGCCGCGCACGTTGACGTCCAGCACGTCCTCGAACGGCCCCTCCCCGGCGATCCCGCCCAGGTGCACGATCGCGTCGGCGCCCCGGCACGCCCGCTCGACCGCCGCCGCGTGGGTGACGTCCAGCGCCTCGACCCCGTTGCCCGCCCGCACGTCGGTCAGGCGCAGCTCGTGGTGGCCGAGCCGCTGCCGCAGCATCTGCCCGATGGACCCGGACGCGCCGGTCAGGAGAATCACCGCCATGGGCGCACAGTGCCCGCGCGGCGCGCGCTCATGCCGGCGATCTCGGCCCGCTTGCAGGGACGAGCCGGCCAGGTCCAGTCGGCGCCCGCGGGCTGCGCGCCGCCGCAGGACGAGAGGGTCCCACGCTGTCGTGGCGGTGTCACAGCGACGCGGCGGTGCGTCCGGGGCAGCCGCGGGCGGGGGCTGCCGGCCGCCGGTGGCCTGCGCGGAGGTGGTTGCGGCGGCCCCCACAAGCGTTCATCCGGGCTTCACAATGCCTACCTATTGGATGGATATGGTGGCGCCATGACGAGATCCGTGTACCTGGGCGCCGGCGAGTCGGAAGCCGTCCGCCGGAGCGACGAGGAGGCGGCGGTCCGGCGCCAGTTCGAGATGGACGCGGTCTGGAGCCGGATGATCGCCCCCGGCGGGCGGATCCCGGACCTGCCGCTGATCGAGGTGGACCTGGGCCCGATCCACCTGCGCCGGCTGCTGGACACCGGGCCGCTGGTGCTGGTCTTCATCCGGTACGCGGGCTCGGCCGCCTGCGAGGAGACCCTGGTGGCGTACGAGCGGACCCTGGCCCCGGCCTGCGCCGACCTCGACGCCCACCTGGTCGCGGTGAGCCCGCAGCGCGCCGAGCTGCTCGCGCCGGCCAAGCACCGCAACGACCTGAGCTACCTGGTGGCCGCCGACCCCCGGCACTCCCTGATCGACGCGTTCGGGATCGGCTACCCGGCGCCGGAGGCGATCGACAAGCTGGGCACGCGCCGCGCGGTGCTGCCCTACCCGAGCGTGGTGGTCGCCGACCGTGCCGGAACGGTCCGCTACGCCGACGTGCACCCCTTCACGGCCGCCCGCACCCCGGCGGCCCGGATCATCGCGACCCTGCGCCAGCAGATCTGCTCGATCCCGATGGCGCCGCGCCGCTGAACGACACGCCGACGTGGCGGGCGGGGGCGGGTGTACCCGGTGGTGGAGGGCCAGCGGAGTGCGCCACGGATCCGCCACGGCGGGCCGGCGAAGCGGCTGAAGGTTGCACTCGGGCGGCTAAAGGACGGGTCCGGTGAGACGGCCGTCGGATTTCCGGCCGCCAGCAGCAGCGGGTCGCCATCGCCCGGGCGCTCGCCGCGCCGACGGTTCCAGCAGGACCTGCGCCGGGTCAGCGCCGACACCGGCCGTACCTGTGTCTTCGTCACCCACAGCGTCGACGAGGCCGTCTTCCTCGGCGGCCGGGTCGTCGTGCTCAGCGCGCGGCCCGGCCGGGTCGCGCCGGACCGGCCGATCGGCCTGCCGCGGGCCGGCGTCGCGCCGGACGAGCTGCGCGGGCTGCCCGCCTACGCCGCGCTGCGCCCGGAGATCGGCCATGCCGTGCGCGCCTCGGCCACCGTGCCGGCGGGCCGCGGGAAAGCTGGCACGATGGCCGCATGACCCTCGATCTGTTCGCGGGCGTGCCGGTCCACGACTATCCCGCGGCGGTGGCCTGGTACGAGCAACTCCTCGGTGCGCCGCCGTCGTTCCTGCCCAACGACATCGAGGCGGTGTGGGAGCTCGCCGAGCACCGGTTCCTCTATGTCGTGGTGCGCCCGGAGCGGGCCGGGGGCGCCGAGCACACGGTGTTCGTCAGCGACTTCGACGCCCGCCTGGCCGCGATCGCCGCGCGGGGCCTGGCGCCGGCCGAGAGCGAGACCTACGGGAACGGCGTGCGCAAGGCGGTCTTCCGGGACCCGGACGGCAACGAGATCGGTTTCGGCGGCGCGCCGGTCCAGGGCACGGCGGCGGCACCCGGATTTGTATAAGTGCTGTTACAGTTTCTCGATGCCGCCGCCCGACCTGCTCGACAGCAGCTACTACGGTCCCCTGTTCCGCCTGCTCTCCGACATGGACGCCGACATCGCCGGGCTCTACGCCGAGGCCGGCATCGAGGGGGTGCGCACCCGCTTCGTCGGCCCGATGATCGAACTGTCCCGGTCCGGCCCGCTGACCATCAAGGAGATCGCCGAACGGCGCGCGGTCAGCCATTCCGCGATGAGCCAGACCGTGGCCGCGATGCGCAAGGCCGGCTGGGTGGAACCCGCCGAGGACACCGACGGCCGCAAACGCCCGGTCCGGCTCACCGCCCGGGCCCGGGAGATCGTGCCGTTCCTGCAGGCCGAGTGGCGGGCCACCGAGGCGACCGTACGGGCCCTGGACGCCGAGCTGCCGTACCCGATCATGAGCGTGGTGGCCGACATCCGGGCCGCGCTGAGCGCCCGACCGTTCGCCCAGCGGCTGCGCGAGCACCTGTGAACGCCCTCGACTCGCTCGTGGACCTGCGCCCGCTGCGCCGGCACCCGACGTTCCGCCGGCTGTGGCTGGGCACCACCGCCTCCGGGTTCGGCAGCCAGTTCGGCGCGTTCGCCGTCGTCTACTACGTCTGGGAACGCACCCGTAGCCCGGCCATGGTCGGCCTGGTCGGCCTGGTCACCGCCGGGCCGCTGATCGTGCTGGCGCTGGCCGGCAGCGCCTTCGCCGACCACGTCGATCGGCGCCGGCTCGCGGCGGGGTGCGCGTACGGCCAGCTCGCGGTGAGCGCCGGGATGGCCGTCGTGGCCGCCTCCGGCATGGGCGGCGTCGCGCCGATGCTGGTCCTGGCCGGCGCCGGCTCCGGCCTGGCCGCGCTGGGCGGTCCCGCCAAACGCGCTTTCATCCCGGCCCTGCTCAGCGGCGAGCGGCTGGCCGCCGGGCTGGCCCTCAACCACCTGTCGTTCCAGCTGGCCATGCTGCTCGGCCCCGCCGCGGCCGGCCTGGTCACCGCCGCCTGGGGCCTCACCTGGTGCTTCGTCATCGACGCGGCCACCTTCGGCCTCGCCCTGGTGGGCATCGCCGGGCTGCCCCGCGGCGTGCGGGGCGGCGAGGGCCGCCCCGGGGCGGCGGCGATCCGCGCCGGGCTGGCCTTCGCCGCCCGGACCCCCGAGGTCCGCGGCGCGTTCCTGGCCGACCTGGCCGCCACGCTGCTGGCCATGCCGTTCGCGCTGTTCCCGATGATCAACCAGGAGCGGTTCGGCGGCCGGCCGGAGATCCTCGGGCTGTTCACCACGGCCGTGGCCGTCGGCGGGGTGCTCGCGTCCGTGCTGTCCGGGCTGGCCACCCACCGCCGGCGGCCCGGCACGGTGCTGCTGGTCTGCGGCGCGGTCTGGGCCGTGGCGCTGGGACTGGTCGGGCTCTCCGGGCACCTGCTGGTGGTCCTCGCCCTGCTCGCCGTGGCCGGCGGCGCCGACACCTGGGCGGTGGTCTCGCGGGGCACGGTGGTGCAGTTGTCGACGCCGGCGGCGTACCGGGGGCGGGTGGCCTCGCTGGAGCACATCGTCGGCGCGGCCGGCCCCCAGCTGGGCAACCTGCGCGCGGGCCTGGTCGCGACGGTGACCTCCGGCGCCGCGGCGCTGGCCCTCGGCGGCGTCCTCGGCGTGCTGGCGGCCGGGGCGATCGCCCTGACCACGCCGGCGCTGCGCCGCTTCACCGTCGACGACCGGGTCGCCGGGGACGGGCCGTGACCGCGGGCCGCCCGGGGGCGGCCCGCGGAGGTTCACTGCTGGGCGGCCTCGGCGGGCGGGCGCTGGGCCGGACCCGCCATCGCGTACGCGACGAGCCCGCCGGCCGCGAGCAATCCGGCCGTCACCGCCGCCGCGGTGCTCGCCGGGGGCTGGGCCGGCCACGTCAGGACCCGCCCGAGCAGCGGCTCCGCACGGGGGAACAGAACCGCGGCCAGCGTCCAGCCCAGCGGCATGAACCAGGCCCGGGCGGTGCCCATCGTCGCGGCGCCCAGGGCGGTCAGCCCCAGCAGCCCGGCGGCGTCGCGCACCACCAGCCCGGCCGGGCCGAAGCGCGCGCCGGTCGCCGCCGTCACCAGCAGCAGCACCACGACGACCAGGAACGCCGCCAGCAGGTGCGTGACCCGCCGCCGCGGCCAGCGCAGCCCGGCCGTGGCGTCCAGGGCGTCGTCCGGCCCGCCGAGCGTGGCGGTCACGGCGGCGACCAGCAGCAGGACCGTCAGGATGACCATCACCGGACCCACGGTGGGGCTGTCCGAGAACACCGACCACAGCGACCACATCAGCGCCGCGCAGCCGCCGGCCAGGGCCAGCGCCATCGGGGTGCCCCGCGAGCGCAGGTAGAGCGTGAGCCCCCTCATGGCGTCGCCCGCGAGAGCATGCCGTCGGTGGCCGAGCAGGCCAGGGCGGCCCGGCGCAGGGCCACGACCCGGGCCTGCGCCTCGGCGGCGGGCAGCTGCCGCAGGGCCTGCCACACCTGCACGGCCTCGCCGGTGACCTCGGGGTCGTCGGTCTCGCCGGCCACCGGCTCCCGTCCGGCCAGCCAGGCGGCGGCCGCCACCCGGTCGGTCCATCCGGCGGACCGGGAGCACCCGGGCGGGCTGGCGAACGCCCCGAACGCGACCTGCGCGGGCACACCCTCGTCGTCCCGGAGGTGGCCGTGCGGGCCGACCTCGATGCGGAGCAGGGCCACGTCCGCGTGCCACGGCGGGTGGATCTCGGGCACGTACGAAGTGGTGTCCTCGTGCACCGCGACCGGACCGCCCGGCAGTTTCCTCAGCAGCGCCAGGCCCTCCCGCGCCCGCGGGGTCACCTCGGCGAGCAGTCCGGAGTGGGCCCGGCTCACGCACACGCGCGGCTCGTCCCGGGTGCACACCAGCTCCCGGGCCACCGGATCGATCGCGTCGGTGACCAGCCTGTTCTCGTGAGGCATGAGGCCGACCGCCAGCGCAGCGCCCAGCGCCACCGGCAGCAGCGCGGCCACCCGGAGCCGCCACCCGCCGGAGGTGACCAGCAGCACGGCGGCGACGGCGAGAGCGGCCAGCCAGACCGCCTGGGCGGCGCTGGCCCGGCCGGGCACGGCCGCCCAGGCGCCCGGCATGTTCATCTCGTAGATCGGCGAGAACACCAGGGCCAGCCAGCCCCGGGGCCGGGTCGCCATGGGGATGAGCAGCAGCAGGGCCAGGCCGGCCACCCCCAGCGCCGGGGCGGTCACCAGCGACGGCAGCAGGCGGCCGACCGCCAGGCCGACCCAGACCGCCGCGATCAGCGCCAGGACGCCGACGGCGGTGACGACCAGAACCGACACGGGGAGGTACCGGGCGGTGCCGATGATCCACAGCGCCCCGGCCACCCCCGCCGCCAGGTAGCCGCACGCCACCGCGAGCGCCATCGCCCCGAGCGTCGGCACCACCCGCTGCGCCGTCGGGCGGGGAGTGCTGGCGAACAGTTCCGCCACGTTCGACCGGTGCTCGCGGCGGGCCTGCCAGGCGCCGGCGGCCAGCGCCAGGGGCCACAACAGGGCCAGGTAGAGCCGCTGCGCCATGGCCAGCTGCAGCCACCCGTCGGCGAACCCGATCCCCTCGGCGAAGAACAGCAGCAGCACGCCGACCACCAGCAGGACCAGGGCGGACCCGGCCGCCGCCGAGCGGCGCAGCTCGATACCGAGAACGCGGATCATCGGCCGGCCGCCGTCC
>NZ_BOMQ01000060.1 GCF_016862275.1 Actinoplanes nipponensis
CTAGGCGGCGGTGTTGACGGTGGCGGATCGCGTTCTGCGAGCTCGGTCGCCGACTAGGTCACAGGTCGGTCCGCAGTTGTTTGGGCGGCAGCCACGGAGCGTGTGGGCTGCCGGGCTGCGGCGGTTTGATCTCGTTGCGGATGGCTTCGATCCAGGAGCGCAAGTTGGCCGGCGGGTGCGTCATGCTGCGCACGAGCTGCACTGCCGCCTGGTCGGGGGTGTAGCCGGGCCCCGGTCCCATGTCGAGTAGGTAGTTGGTGTTGCCGAGCACCAGGGCCACGGCGAGGCGCAGCGCGAGCGGCCAGTCGCCGCGAGGATCATCGTCGTTGATGTCGGTCGCCCAACGGCAGCGGGCGACGACCTCACGGCCGAACTCGTCGAGTGGTAACGCCGGTGCCGTGCTCAGAACACCAGCTTGGTCAGGAGCGGGTTGCTCGACCGCCGGGGTGTCGGGGGTGGCGGCGGGGTGGTTGTTGAGGTGCTCGGTCAGGACGCGGACGAACCATGTGGCCGGCACCAGCCTGTCGTGGCCGTACGGGTAGGACTCCGTGAAGTCCGGGTGCAGGGCACACCGTGAGGTCACGGCGTGCTCACCGACGTGAAAGGAAATCTGGTCGGTGCCGAGCCGGGCACTCATCGACGAACTCCCGGATGTGAGGTGCCCTCGGCCAAGATTGAGAAGACGGTGTGTGCCGCTGCCCGGTTCGAGGTGGCCGTACTCGAGCTGCCTGCGGGCCGTAGGGCCTCGGTGTGCTCGGAGCAACGCGGCTGCGGAGTCGACCGGTCTTTGGTGTGGCGGCGGTTCAGGTACTGGGCGTAGGTGCGGAAGCCGGGGCGTTGCCAGGGTGCGACGGCCGGGTGGGCTACGCCGGCGTCCGGATCGGTGGAACTTGCGGCGAGCAGGTCCCCGGTGGCCGGGTCGAAGATCAGCGTGCGGCTGTACGAGGCGTATGGCGGCGGTGCCGGAGTCGTCACAGTGGTGGTGACTGTGATCCCCATGCGCCCGCTGGGGTCGAAGGCTCCTTCACGAACGACGGTATGGGGCTGGCCGGCGAGCATGCGCAGCACGCCGCGGCGGGTCGGCAACGGCACGACTCGGGCGGCGAACAGCTCCGAGATTTGGCCGAAAAGGTCGATGCCGGTGTTCGGGGGCGGGCCGAGTAGTTGTCGGCGTACGGCGTCGGGGTTGCTGGACAGGGGACCGTCCCAGGGTGCCGCCTCGGGCTGGGTCCACATTTCGTCGCGTTCGGGCGTGCAGCCGTGGGTTTCGTCGAGTGCATAGGACCGGCCGCTGCCCTGGTTGTCGGTCCAGGCGCCGAGGTGGCGTACCGATGTAGGCAGTCGGCTTGCTGGCGATGCACCGCCGGTGGTCGGCTCGGTCTCCCACCTGCGGACCTCGACGTAGTCGAAGCGGCCACGGCTTGCCTCGTAGGGCGCTGCGATGACGTGATCGGCGATCTGCAAGAGGCGTGCGGGCGACACGCTGCTGGACGCGGTACCGGTAGTGCCGTCGGCTGCCGGCACAGAAGGGGCGGTTGCAGCGTTGCTGGCCTGCCAGTGCAGGTTGGGCATGGTGTCGATGGCGCGCCTGGGCAGCTGAGTACCGGCCGCGGTGATGGTGCCGACGGCGATCAGCGCGCCGGTGACGATCCACCACCGGCTGCGTGAGCCACGGTCGTCGGCCGCTGCCGGGCCAGCATCTGCCGCAGGGGTGGCGGGGCGGGCATGCGCTGTGTGTGGATCAAGGTGCGTCATGGTTCCTCGGCTGGTGTGAAGCCCTACGGCGACCGTGCGGGTCGGTGGTGACAGGACGGTGGAACGGGAATGCTGGTGAAGTCACGCCGGCGTCCCTGGTCATGCCGGCGTCCCTGGGGACCTGCCGGGTGGTGGGTCGAGGGGGTCGGCGCCGCGGTAGTGCCGGAGGGTGGGGGCTTCGGGCCAGCCCTCGATGTACTGCCGGTGGGTGATGTCGCCGAGCAGTGGCGGGCGGAAATCATCGCCGGGCTCGATGGTGAAGTCCCACTCGCCGGAGTCGATGTATTGGTCCCATGGCCCGGCGTCGTTGAAGATGGCCAGGTCATGTCCGGTGTGCTCGGTGAGCATCCGGAAGACGGCGGTCGTGGCGATGGCCTGGTCGACGGCTGGCCGTGCGCCGATGGTGAGGGCGGCACCCGGTTGGCCGGTGCTGCGGCCCAGGGCTAGTTCGAGGCGGCAGGACAGGCAGATCAGGCTCACCTCACCGTTGACCGGTTCCTCCGGCAGAGCGGGGGTGGCACCGGTGAAGACCGTGGGCGTGGGTGGGCCGGGCCAGCCGGTGTTGTAGTCGCCGAGGGCGGTGTCCGGTCTCGGGTCGGTGCCGGGGGAGGCGATGATGTCAGTGGGGGTGGCCGCGTACTTGCGCCAGGCGGGTGACACGTCGGTCAGGACGCGCAGTTCATGGTTGGGGTGTTCGCTGAGCAGCCGCCACGTCGCCCGGCTGACGTCGGGGTGCTGCCAGGCGGGATTGCCGGCGGCAATGATCGGTACCGTCAGCGTGTCCGGGTGGGCGGAGTGCACGATGGAGCTGCCTAGGCGCAGCGCGAGCCGGCAGGTGTCACAGATCAGCCACACGTTGCTGGTGGTCGGCTTGGCGAGTAGCCGCCGGCGGGTGAGTAGGGCTTGGGTGTGGGCGCTGAGTCCGTACCAGACGCCGTCGAGGCTCACCTCGCAGCTCATCGCGGAGATGTTGGCGTCCGGGGGAGGCGGCGCTGTGTCGGCCGGTGCCGGACTGCGGTGGCGGGTGGGTGGTTCGCCGTACAGGAGGGCCGAGAAACGGTGCCGGTCCGGCGCCCGGCGCCCGGTCTGGGTGCACACGCTGCGGTGCGGCTCGTAGAGCTGGTCGGTCAGGGCCAGGGCGAGAGTGGCGAATAGGGCACGCCCGGCAGAGCCCGGGAGTTCCAACTGTGCGGTGTGTGCGTCGAGCATGAACCCGGCGAGGTCGTCGCGGGCGCAGGCGCCGGCCATCGCCACGGCGACAATCACCGTCGTGAGCAGAGCGGGACGCGGTCCGTCGTCACGCTCGGCGGGCACGGGGGTGTGCCGTAGCCCCTGATGGGCCAGTGGGCACAGCCCTTGGTTGTGCAGCGCGAGGTAGGCGTGGAGGTGATCAAGCATGCTCGAGGCGTCGGCGGGACTATCGCCCAGGTCGGTGATGCGCGACGCGATTGCCGATGCCGCTCTGTGGGCGCTGCCGAACAGCGGCAGGAGGCCGGTGCGCACCGCGGCGTCGGCGAGCACAGCGCGCTGCCGTTGGTGGTGCCCGCTCGGGTGCAGCCGGCCGCTGGCCTCGGCGGCGTACTGCGCCCACCTGGACAGCATCGGCCCGCGATGACAGGTGTAGGCGATCCACCGCAGGGTGATGTTGATGAGCCGCTCGTCGTCGGGCGTGGTCGCGGGATCGCGGCCTGCCAGCTCCCGCGGGATCGATGTCGGGCCGTCGTCGTCGTGCGTGCCGGCGGCCGGCGACTGCGCTTCTGCGGCCCGTTCGGTGCCCTGCGCGGTATCCGGGTCCGGTCCGGCAGCTGACGCCTCGGTACGCGGGCCGCTGGCGGGTTTCGAGGGTTCCTGCATGGCGCTCATCTGAGGTGCCGCGCGGTCGCGGAGCCGGGAACGCGGGCGACCGCCCCGTACACCGATGCTTGCTGTGGTGTCGGCAGGACTTCGCCGCTGCCAGGCCGCCACGACGTGATGGGGGTGATTCCTGGGTCGATGAGCTCGAGACCATCCAAGAACCCGGTGAACTGGTCGCGGTCGCGCAGGACGAAGTCGTATGCGGACAACTTCTGGCGGGTCGCTTCATCGAGGAAGTCTCCGGTGGCGTGAGAGGCAACCAGGTAGCTGCCCGGTGCCAGCTGCGCCAGCAACTCTGCGACGATGCTACGGGCCTGCTGGTAGTCAGCGACGAAGTGCAGCACCGCGACGAGCATCAACGCGACGGGCTGCTGCAGGTCCAGGGTTTTGCGCAGCCTCGGCTCGTCGAGGATGACGCGCGGGTCGTGCAGGTCCGCTTCGATGTATTCCGTGCGTCCCTCGGCACTGCTGGTCAACAGGGCCCGCGCGTGAGCCAGGACCAGCGGGTCGTTGTCGACGTAGACGATGCGGCTGTCCAGCGCGATCTGCTGGGCGACTTCGTGGGTGTTGTCGGCGGTGGGCAGGCCGGTGCCGATGTCAAGGAACTGCCGGATACCTGCCTCGGCTGTCAGGAAGCGCACGGCACGCTGAAGGAAGCGACGGTTTTGCACCGCGGCGGTGCGGATGTCGGGGTACTCGCGTTCGATCGCGTCGGCGGAGGCGCGGTCGGCAGCGAAGTTGTCCTTGCCGCCCAGCCAGTAGTTGTAGCGGCGTGCCGGATGTGCGGCGGAAGTGTCGATCCGCGTTGAATCCTGGGTCATGAGCGGCCTCGATGAAGTTGCAGGGCGGGAGCGGACTCTGAGATGCGCTGGTCATGACGACCCGGGTAAGGCCAGAAGCTGCTGCCACCAGTAGCTGCGGCGCTCAAGCCACGGCTGAGTAGCGGCGGTGGGCGAGGTGCGGGCGCTGAGCTCGGCCAGCGCTGGCGGGGGTTGCCCGCGCGCGCACGCGTTGTCGTGACCGGTGGCGACCCAGGTGAAGGTCCGAATGCCATAGACGGCGAACTCATAGCGTTCGTAGCTGCCCACGGTGGGCAAGAGCTGGCCATCGGCGAGGAGCAGAGTTTCGGCCTCGAGGTCACGGCGGCAAGCGCACAGCATGGCGGCTAACCAGAGCAGCAGAGTCGGACCTCCGCCGCTGTGGCGCTGCCTGCGCCACAGGTCTGCGGCGTGGGTGGCGGTACGGATGGCCTCACCGCAGTGGCCATGCCAGTGCAGGATCTGCGCCTGGTTCAGCAGCACCATCGGTAGCTCCGGCGCCGAACCCGCATCGTCGTGTGGCCCGTCTACGTCCGTCGGCCCGTTGGTCCGGCCGGGGCGGTGGCCGACAGTCTTGGACTCGGGACGCCGCTGCAAGGGCACGACCGGCCGTGGTGGGGGGAAGCGCAGGCGGGTGCGGACGGCGTAGCGCGTCCACTCTGGGTCGCCGGTGATGTCGCTGTAGAGGGCGGCTGCCTCCAGCAGGATCTGATCGCAGGGGGCGCTGTCAGGATCGAGGCTGCTCAGATGCTGGTTCAGCAGCGTCGCCGCGCCGGCGGGGTCTCCGTTGGTCAGCAGGAGACGGGCGAGGGGCACGGTCATCGGCAGCGTCTGCTGCTCCGAGGAGGTCATCGGCCGGCTCGGCTTCCCATGCGGGAGCGATAGGCGCATACGCGCCGGTGCTCAAGGACTCCAGTCAGCGGTGGGGTGTCGAGTAACGCGTTCGGCTGCAACGCCTGGTCAGGTGCAGTAGGCCGCGCGGGTGTGGTGTTCACGCCCGGATGGCAGGCGTCGAGCATCAGCCGGTACAGCCGCAGCACCGTGGCCGCCGCGGGTGACTGTTCGTCAACGGCCTCCCTGGCGGTCTGCCAGGCCAGGCTGATCTGATCGAGGGCCTCGACGCAGCGGCCCTGCCGATGAAGCCCGGCGGCGTACGCCAGCCGGGACTGCTGAGCCAGGCCCGGTAGTTGCGCCGTCTGGTACCGGGTGGCCAGTTGTTGCCATAGGTCAGCAGCCTGTTCATGATGGCCGGCGTCATCCAGGACAACGGCATAAGTGCGGATCGCCAGCAACGTGGCCGTTGCAGTCGGCGGACAGGTCTGCTGGGCGAGCTGGCATGCCCGTCGGGCGATCAGATTCCGCACGTGGTGCGGATAGTCGCGGTCCGCGGCAACCTCGGCGGCGACGCTGACCAGGTCCGCGGGGTCGATGCGGGCGTCGATCAGTTCCCGGACGAATCCGGCCCATTGCCCGACGGTCGGATCCTGGGCCTGTTCGGACGAGTCCCGGGCAGCCGGACGCGCCTGTTCGGCCGCGGTGGCCGACCAGCGGTTGTTACGCGCGGCATGGTCGCTCGTGACGTTCGCCGAGGTGTCCGGGCGCGACGAGTGGGCGCTGCGAGGACGACTCATGGCGCCACCACCCTCACCGTGGCCGGTACGGGCGCCGCGCAGCCGGTGGTAGAGCGAGCCTGAACGACGATGACGGCGACCGTGATAGCGATCATCGCGGCGGCCGTGACAGCTACGACGGTCCACGCCTTGCGCCGTAGCTGCTCGACGTGGTGCTGCCATTCCCGCCGCGTCTGATCAACGGTGGGACGAGCGGTGTCGGCGCTCGGCGCGGCGTAGCCGGTGGAGTTGAGCCACCGATCGGTGCGGGTGTCGTTGCGCCACGGCTCGAGACCACGGTGGGCCGGGCCCGGCTCGAGGGGGTTCATGCGGCGGTTCCTGCGGTGCTGACGCCGAGGAACTCGGCGATACGGGAATGGGTGACCGGCTCGTCGACGTCGGTGGTGGAGAAGGCGACCCGGCCGGCGTGCAGGACGCTGACGCGGTCGGCGACGGTCCGGGCGAAATGCTGGTTCTGCTCGGCCAGCAGCACGGCGACGCCGTCGTCAGCGATGCGGGTGATGACCTGGGCGAGCTGGTCGACGACCCGCGGTGCCAGGCCCTCGGTGGGTTCATCGAGCAACAGCAGCCGCGGCTGCAGCATCAGTGCCCGGGCCAGCGCGAGCATCTGCTGCTCTCCGCCGGACATCTGGGCCGGGTAGCGCTGGTGTTTGCCAGCCAGGGCAGGCAGCAGGTCCAGGACGTCGTCGTGGCTGAAGCGGCGGCCGAGGCCGGTGCGGCGCGCCCCGATGCCGGCGGCGATGTCCAGGTGTTCAGCCACGGTGAGGGTGGGCCACAACCGGCGTCCTTGCGGGACGAGCGTCACGGTGTCGCCAGCCTGCCGTCGCTGAGCTGGCACGGGTGAGATCGACGTGCCGGGCAAGGCCGGGTGCAGTCCGGCGAGCACGTTGAGCAGCGTGGTTTTTCCGGCACCGTTGCGGCCGAGCAGAACGTGCACCGTACCGGCGGCGACGTCGAAGCTGACGTCGGTGAGCACGGGGGCTCCGTGGTAGCCGGCGTGCAGCTTGTCGACTGTCAGCACGGCATCTCCGCCGGTGCGCGGCGTGCGGGGTGTGCTTGCTGCGGTGACGGCGAAGTAGGCGTCGGCGACGCGGGAGTCGGCGCGGATCTCGTCGGCGGGGCCGGTGACCACGTGTTCGCCGGCGGCCAGGACGGTGACGGTGGTGGCGACGTCGAATACAAGCGCCAGGTGATGGTCGACCAGGATGACGGTGATCTCTGGGGGAAGGTCTCGCAGGATCGTGGTGAGCTGCCGGATCTCGCCGGGGTCAAGACCGGCGGAGGGTTCGTCGAGCAGCAGCAGCCGGGGCTCAGTGGCAAGGGCCATCGCCAGTTCGAGGCGCCGCTGCTGCCCGTAGGACAACGAGCGTGCGGACGTGCTCGCGTGGGTGCCGAGGTGCACGCGGGAAAGGGCGTGTTCGACGCGGCGGCGCCGCTCGGCCGCGCGTGCTGCTGGGCGGCGAGGGGTATGGAGGCGCACGGCGAGGGCAATGTTGTCGGCCGCGGTGAGCTCGCCGATGACGGCAGGGTGCTGGAACGTACGGCCGATCCCGAGCCGGGCCCGCACGGCCGCGGCCGTCGTGGTGATCGGCCGGCCGGCGAAGGTGATAGCGCCGCTGCTGGGCCGTTGACTGCCGGCGATCAGGTTCAGCAGGGTGGACTTTCCGGCGCCGTTGGGTCCGATGATCGCGTGCCGGGCCCCGGCCGGTATGTCCAGGCTGGTCGGATGCAGAGCGGTCACGGCGCCGTAGCGGCGGCTGACCTGGTCGAGGTGCAGCAGCGCGGTGGTCATGCCGGGCTCCCTGCGGCGACTGCCGGCGACGGCGCGGTTCGACCAGCCATGTGGCGTCGGGCGGCACGGTAGGCCTGGGGCACGTAGACGGCAGCGAGGAACAGCAGTCCGAGCCAGAGCGGGCCGCCGCCGACGGTGTTGGCGGCCCAGTCGCGGCAGGCGATGACGGCGAACGCGCCGGCGATGGCGCCGGTGATGCTGGTGCCGCCGATGGCGGCGGCCAGGAACACGACGGTCGCGGTGTCGAACCCGACGTCGGCGGGCGACACGTAGGCGTTGAGGGCGGCGAGCAGGGCGCCGCCGATCCCGGCGACCGCCCCGGCGATGGTGTACCCGGCGGTGTGGGTCAGGGTGGAGCGGTGGCCCAGTGCTTGCATGCGGGGTTCGTGGCCGGCCAGCCCGCGCAGCAGCAGAGCGAGCCGGGATCGTGCTACCAGCAGCACCGCGCCGACGGTGAGGGCGGTGACGGCCAGGATGTACCAGTACAGGTACGCCGGTTGCGTCACCGGCTCGGCGCCCGGCCAGAGCCTGACCGCGGGCAGCTGGAGTCCTTCGTCGCCGCCGGTCAGCCCCCGCCATTGGGAGGCGAGCAGGGCGATGGTGCCGGCGAACATCAGGGTGACGAGCATGAACGCGGTGCCGCGGGCCTGCAGGAGTAACGGTGCCGTGAGCGCGGCCGCTGCGGCGGCGGTCAGGGCGGCGAAGGCCACCTGCAGCCCAGCGTTGGTGTGCCCGGCGAGGCTGAGCAGGGCGGCGGTGTAGGCGCCGACGCCGGCGTAGGCGACTTGCCCGAATGAGGGCAGCCCGGCGATGCCCACGAGCAGCTGGGTGCTGACGGCGAGGATCGCGTAGATCAGGGCGGTTGCGGCGAGAACGACCAGGTACCGGTCCGCCACCACGGGCCACGACACGGCGAGGATGAGCAGGCCGGCTGTGGCGGCGGCGCGCCCTGGTCGGGTCGACCAGGCTCGCGCGGGTGGCGGCAGCCGGTCCGCGACGGTGGCTGCCGGGGAGGCGAGCACGGCGCGACCGCGGCGGGCTTTGACGATGAGCAGGACCAGCACGGGCACGAACAGCGCGAACGAGGCGGTACCCGGGGCGAGCGCCACACCAACGGTCTGGACCTGGCCGACGAACAACGCGGCGGCCAAGGTGGAGCCGATGTTCCCGGCGCCGCCAAGCACGACAACGATCAGCGACAAGGTCAGCACGTGGATGTCGGTGCCAGGGGCCGGGCCGATGAGTGGGGCACCGAGGACACCGGCAACCACGGCAAGGGACCCGCCGACGGCGAGCGCGGCGATACGCACAACGCGGATCCGGATGCCGGTGACAGCGGCCATGGCCGGGTCGGCGACCACAGCGCGCAGCCGCGCGCCGGTCCGGGTGTGGCGTAGCAGCAGGTGCAGGCTGGCGGCGATCAGCGCGGCGACGGCGATGAACACCAGCCGGTAGACGGGATAGCCGTGCCCGAACAGCCCGACGCTACCGGCGAGAATTTCCGGAGGATTCGCCGGTAGCGGGCTGCCACCGAACGCCTGGTCGAAAGCGGAAACAGCGACGAACGCGACGCCGAGGGTGACCAGGGCCTGCCGTCGATGATCGTGCACCGGGCGCAGCAGCACATCCAGCAGCGCACCACCGCCGGCACCGACGACCAGGGCGGCACAGACAGCGGCAATGAGCCCCAGCAGGGTGCCGTCGGTGAGGGCGTAACCAAGGTAGGCGCCGAGCAGGTAGAGCGTGCCGTGGGCCAGGTTCATCACGCCCATGACGCCGAGGATCAGGGTCAGGCCGACGGCGACGGTGAACAGCAGCAGCCCGTAGGCCACGCCGTCGATGCTGGTCGCCGCGAGTTCTGCCGCTGTCACGGCACGCTCCTCTGCTTCTTCCGAAAGGGGTGGGTCAGTTCGCGGGGCGGACGCCGACGGCGGTGTGCATGGGCCAGTGCCAGGCCCACACCTGCGGGTCGGTCATCGCGGTGCGCAGCGTGTCGAGCTGCTCGAGCGTCATCCCGGCGGCGAGCAGTTCAGTCTGCTTCTGCCGGCTGTTGCAGTCGTGCAGCAGCATCCCGGCGCTGCCGCCGACCCACACCCGGTTGAACGTCTGCGCGGTAACACCGACCAGCCCGGCGTCGGTCATGGCGGCGGGGATGCGCCGGGCCCAACGTGAGTCCATGCCGCCGGTTTCGCCGAGGCCGATCAGGGCGCGCTGGAAGGCGAGGAACGCCGCGGCGACCTCGGCGGAGCCGCGGACGAACATCTCGTCGAGGTGCGTGGTCTCCCAGTCGGAGACGACCAGCACACCGCCGGGCTTGAGGGCGGCAGCGACTCGGGCCAGGACCTGGTCACGATCGGCGAGGTGCATCAGCAGCAGCCGGGCGTGGATCAGGTCGTAGGCCGCGGCGGTGAACTCGTGGGTGGTGACGTCGCCGGTGATCACGGTGGTCCGGTCATGGGTGGGGATGTGGCGGGGGTTGAGGTCGAGGATGTCGACGTGGCCGGCCGGGACGAGTTCGCCGGCCATCCAGGTGGAGATCGTGCCGGCTCCGGCGCCGAGGTCGAGGCACCGGCCGTCGTGCGGGACCTCGACGCTTTCCAGGACGCTGATGGTGTGGTCGTCGAGGACGTCGGCGAGGATCTGCACCTGGCGGGCGGCCTCGGTGGTGTCGTTGTCGAACATGTACGTGCTGGCCGGGGCGGTGGTGTCGCTGGAGGTCATGAAGGGGTGGCCTTTCAGCTGCCGAGGGTGGTCAGGGTTTGCTGGGTGACGTTGGCGCGGGTCCGGCCGTCGAAGGCGACCTTGCGCAGGTACCAGGCCTGCACCGGGCTGTGGCCGACGGTGCCGAGGCGGAAGCTGCCGCGGGGGCTGTCGAGCGCGCCGAGCTTGCTGACCGCAGTGTTGATCGATTCGCTGGTCGGATTGGTGCCGGCGGCAGCGATCGCTTGGTCGAGCAGCAGGGCGGCGTCCCAGGCGGTGACGGAGTAGATGCTCGGCGGCTGTTGGTACTTCTGCTGGTAGGCGGTGGAGAAGGTGCGGTTGGCGGGGTTGTCGAGGTCCGGCACGTAGTTCATGACCGTCTGTACGCCGTCGGCGGCGGCGCCTTCGGCGTTCAGGACGGCACCTTCGGTGAGGAACCCGGCCCCGTACAACGGCAAGGCGAGTCCGGACTGCTTGTACTGCTTGACGAAGTCGACAGCCATCGTGCCAGCGAAAAAGACGTAGACGGCCTTCGCCCCGGAGTCCTTGATCTTGTTCAGGTACGGCAGGAAGTTCACGCTGGCCGAACCCCACGGCGTCCAGGTCTCCTTGCCGTCGGGGTTGGCCAGGGTGCCGCCACTCTTCTTGAACGCCTCGACGAAACCGCCGAGCTGGTCCCAGCCGCCCTGGTAGTCCGGGGCCATCACGTAGACCGGGCCGTTGACGGCGGTGCGGACGTGTTCGGCGACCGCGGCGCCGGTCTCCCGGGACTGCCACGAGGTGTGCCACACGAAGCCCAGGTCGGCGGGCTTGAGGGAGCCGGGACGGCCGCCGGTGCCGATGAACGGCACCTTGCGCTGGTTGGCGATCGGGGCGATGGCCACGGTGGGATCGGCGCTGGCGGTGCCGACCAGGACGGTGGCGCGGTCGGCGTCGAGCAGCTTCTTCGCCGCGGTCAAGGCGGTGGCCTGGTTGACCCCCTCGTCGCCGGTTGCGGTGGCGATGGTGTGGCCGCCGAGTTTGCCGCCGTGGGAGTCGAGGTAGAGCTGCCAGCCGCGTTCCATGTCCACGCCGAGTGCCTGGTACGGGCCGGTCTTCGGCCAGATCAAGCCGATGCGAATGGTGCCGTCGGCCGACTGGTCGTTGTCGAGGCTGGAGCCGCTGCACCCACTGAGGGCGATCAGCGCAACGGTCAGCAGCCCGGCGAGGGCGTAGCGAGTACGGGAGCGTGGAGGGTGCAACCGGGGTTTCACGCAGACTCCTGGAGTCGGGGGGTGAGAGGTGGTGGGCAAGCCGGCCCGTGACGGCCGGCTGGTTCCGTCCGCCGTAGCGAGGTGCCACGACGAGGCGTTCTGAGGCGGCGGGATCGGCTCAGCTGAAGACCCGGGCACCCGGGTCGAGGATCTGGCCGGCGGACTCGCCCAGCCGTTCGAGCTCGAAGAACAGCTGGTCCATGTTGGTGGTATGGCTGGCCAGCACCAGCAGCAGCGCATGCTCGGTCGGCTTCTTGATGACGATGAAGCCCTCGTCGAGCTCCACCAGCACGTGGTGCGTTGCTCCGGCGTTGAGGTGGCCGGCAATGCCGCTGATCATGCCGACCATGCCCGAGGCAGCGGCCCCGAGCGGGTCACCGTTCTCCCGGCGCAGGTTGCTGGACGCAGCGCGGGTAATGCCGTCCGCGCTGGCCGCCACGACGAGCGCGACGCCCGGGACCAGCTGAAGCAGTTCGTCGAGCAGCGCGGTGAACTGGGCGACCGACGGAACGCTCGCGTGGTAGCTGGCGGGACTCACTGACATGGTCATGACGGGCCAATCTGTCCGGAGGGAGATTTAGCGGGCCGGCGCATGGCACTCGCGGCTGCGCTCAGCTGGGCACGAGAACGCTGGGGATCGCGCTGGCGAGGCACTGTCTGGGCGGGCGTGCGGGGAACCTCGTACTGGCGGGGCTGTCGTTTCGGCAGACCGCTGCGGGTCACGTGCTCTGCCATCGGGGCCGTGTCCGGCCCAGCGGCGTCGGCTGCATGGGCAGCCATCGCGCTGGCGCCCTGCTGCCATTCCGAACCCAGCGTGGGAGGTGGCTGGTCAGGCCGGTCCGCGTCGGTGAACCAACGGCTGGCCGAGGCGACCTGGTCGAAGATCACCGTGGGAACGGCTGGACCGTGGTGTTGCGGTGCGACAGACGACGGTGGACGCCCGGCGTACGGCAGCAGCTCCTGCGTCGCGGCCATGACGGCCACCGCCGGTGCCGCGTTCGCAGATGCGGAAAAAGCCTTGGTAGCTGCGGTGACGGCGTGCCCGTACGGCTCGTGCGGGGCTGGGCCGAAGGCTTGAGCCGGCGATTGCTGGATGGCGGGTGGGCCCGGCCGGGCCGGTGACGCGGCGGGCTCGGGTTCTGCGACGTGAAACACCTTGGCCGGCAGATTGAGGTCGACGCGGGTCCCTTGGTCCTTCGTCGAGCGCAGGTTGACCGTGATACCCAGGCGTTCAGCGATGCGTCCGACGACGGGCAGGCCCATGTGCCGCACGGTCTGCGCGTCCAGGCGGAAGTGCCGCAGCCTCTGCCGCTGTTCCTCGAGCTCGTCGAGGTTGATGCCGTAGCCCTCATCGGTGACTTGGATGTGCAGGGTGTCGCCGACCACTTGGGCCTGTACGTACACCAGCGTGTGGGGCGGGGAGAAGCGGGTGCCGTTGGCGAACAGCTCAGTCAGCAGGTGAAGCAGGTCCGCGACGGCGAATGCCTCGATCATGATGTGCCCACCCACCGTGTTCTCCACCCGGGTGTACTGGTCGATGCGGCCGTAGGCGCCGCGGACCACGTCGTACAGTGCGGTCGGTTCGTGGACATCCTCACCGGCGCGCCCACCGGCGATGACCAGTAGGTTGCCGATGGTGCGCCGCGCCAAGGTTGTGCGGTGATCCAACCCGTACAGCTGTTGCAGCCGGACGCTGTCTTCCTCGGGGCGTTCCAGCTCGTCGAGCTGGCTGGTCAGCATCTCGATGTGGGAGAGCAGGCGCCGTGCGACGTTCTGCACGACGTCATCGACCGTGGCCCGGGCCGTGGCCTCCTGCCCGGCCAGCTCAACGGCTGTGCGGGCGACTTGCTCGAACGCGGTGGCGACGTCGCCGACCTCGCCGCCGCCAATGGCAGCCAGTTGACGTGTCGCGGCATCAGAATCGGCGGAGGTGCGAAGGGACTCGCCGGGGCGGAGTTCCCACGTGGCCGGGCCGGTCGTGATCTGGCGGACCATCTCCGGTAGTCGTTCGGTGGCCATCCGCGTGGCGCCGATTTGCAGTAGCCGCAACGGGCCGGTGATCGACGCGCTGACCCGCCACACCACGGCGCCCAGCACGGCCAAGACGACTACGACGCCGATGCCCAGCCACAGAAGATTGCGGCGCTGCTGGTCGCGCTGGTCGGTCACCGAGTTGAGTAGTGCTGCGTCGAACTGGTGCTCTGCGGCGTGCAGCTGCTGCATGCGCGCGTTGGTGGCAGCGACCCAGTTGCTGGCGCTGCTGTCCAAGTTCAGCGGAGTGTTCGCCTGAGCGCGTGCGGCGACGCCGTGCAGCCGTTCACCCGCCAGGGCGGTCTTGCTGCTGGTCTGTCCGGCGAGCACAGCTTGCCAGTCGGCAGGTGCGATTTGCCGGAACGTCTCTAGCGCTTCGTTGAATGTGGCGTTCGCGCTGACGATCTGTTGTTGCTCGGCGGCCGTCAAGGGCGTGTCCCGGATCGCCGGCAAGACCGCGACCTGCATCAGTCCCAGCGCCTCGATGGCCTGCGACGCGGTGGCCGAGGCCCGCAGCCCGTTGGCGGTCTCCGCGTCCACGCCGAGCTGGCTCAAGGCGGTTCGATATCCGCCGAGGTCTGCGGTCAACGCCCGATACCGGAAGATCGTCAAACTGCCAGCGGCGTCCTGACCGCTGCGGACCTGCTCACGCAGCAGCGGCAACGCCGTCAGCTGTGTGTCCAGCCGTTGCAACGGCGCCGCGAGCCCGGCAGGAGCGTCAAGATCGTTCTGGGCAGCTACGAACTGTGCAGCGACCGCATCGGTGGCCTCCGCCTGCCGCCGGTACGCCTCGATCACCCCGGGCCGGCCGGCTTGCACGAAGACCGCCGCAGCCGCTGCGCGTTCCTGTTGCAGCTGTGCAGTCAGCTCACCAGCGACGACGCCAATGTTGACCAAGCGGCGCGCCTGTTCGGCCTTTGACGCCGCGAGCGCCCCGGTGACACCGATCAGCGACGCTAGCGTCAGGATCGCCACAAGCGGCACCGTCAGCAGTAGCGCCAATTTGGACCGGATGGGGCGGTCGGCCAGTCGTAGCCAGCCGCCACTACCCGGCGACGGCGGTGCGGTGGCCGAAGTCATGCGCCGACCGCCACGAGCCGTGAGAATTTGGCCTGTTCGGCGCTGGTTCTCCTGGTCGGGGCGGCGAGACCGTAGATGGACGGGGGCGGGACGGCGCACGAGCGGGCGTCGAGCAACGCGGTCATCCTCTGGTGGAACGGCGCCATGCTGGCAGCCGCCAGCATGGCGCCGACTCGGGACGGAGTGCAGGGATAGCCAGCTGCGCAGGCGGAGTTGGCGCAACGATCCCCGGAGGGTTCGGCAAGGTGCTGCACGATCAGCAGTTGGGCAGTCGCCCACAAGGCATGGTCGTGGACGAGCGCGGGGAAGGGATGGGTGCTCGCCATTTCAGGAGAGGACATGGGTGAGGGGTCTCTCGTTGCGAGGAAGAGAACACGGTGGATGGCGGGGGTGGTGTGCCGGCCGGCCACGGGGGAAGCTTCGGCCAGCACACCACCGCAGCGCTGCACGTCACGGCGAGGACGCCGAAGGGCTGAGTTCCTCGGGTACATCGGCATCCTCCTTCTCGGTATCGGTCGTGATGGCGCCGAATTACCGTTCTTGACGTGCAGCAAGTCCTTGCAATGGTGCGGTGTACTCGAAGGCGGGCGGCATGTTGCAGCACGCCCGCCCCCAAGTGTCTGCCGGGAGCCGAATTTCCTATGACGACTATCTGTTCCTGGACGGCTGTGCGACGTGGGCTAAGCTGCGCAGGTGCGGACTTGCGTGGTCCTGTCGTGAAGGCGTTCAGCTCTCATTCGACCTTGGCTCCCTGGGTGGCATCCGCGGTGGCGGGAATCACTGCCTAGATCAGCTAAGTCCTCAATGGAGGTGTCGGACAGTGTCGGAGAGAAGGAAAACAAACTCCGACAACGGACTCACCGATTCGTGTTCTCCGCTGCCCGGCCCGAGGTGCTGCCGTGCTCAGTCGCTCGTCAGGTCGAGAGTGATCGTTGATCAGTGCTTTCACGTGGATTGACCCGGGCTCGGATCACGCTGACGGCGGTTCTGCGCTGCGGTTGCGGGCGATGATTACCGGCTGAGTTGTCGGCCGGATGTCGGAGATTGTCGGAACTACGCGGGGGTGGTTTCCGACAATGCGCGGCGCGTGGTGGACTTTCTTCGGGCATCTCTGATGGTGTCTGACGAGGCGGCTAGAGGCCGGCCCCACATCGGCGGGAGTCGTCTATGAAGCGTTTGATTGTCGACACGCAGGCATCGTCGTGCTATTTCCGGACCTCGGTCGGCGGTGACGGACGCAAAGCGTTGGTGCAGGTCACCGAACGGTGCAATCTGCATTGCGCTCATTGTTTTGTTTCGTCCACACCGGTCGGCGCAGATATGTCCCTCAGTGCATTTACCGAGGTGGTGTTGCCTCGTCTGGTGCGCGCCCGGGTCGAGCGGATCACGCTGACCGGCGGTGAGCCCTTCGTTCACCCGGATCTGCTGGCGATGTGCCGGGCCGTGGTGGATCAGGGGTTGCCGCTCGGGTTGTGCACGAACGCGACGCAGACCAGCGACGAGCAGATCGCCGCGCTGGCCGCGCTGGGTGGCGTGCACGTCAATGTCTCGTTCGACGGGTTCCGGCCGGACAGCCACGGCAAGTTCCGAGGTAGCAGGAACTCGTTCGAGACGACGGTGGCCACGACGCGCAAGTTCGCCGCGGCTGGCCTGTTACAGGGGTTGCTGTCGACGCCGAACGCCCTGACGCGCCCGGAGGAGTTCGCTGACCTGTGCGCGTTCGCGGCGGAGATCGGCGCGCAGTACGTGCTGATGAATCCGCTGTCGTCGTTCGGACGTGGGGTGAAGAGCCAGGGCCGGCTGGCCGCCGACACAGATGCGATGCGGGCCATCGCGGCGGTGACGAACCGGTTCGCCGATCAGCTCGACGTCGTGAAGATCCGGTTCCCGAACGACGACCTGCCGTTGGGCGGCTGCGACGCGGGCCGGTTGATCTACGTGTTCACCGACGGGCAGGTCGCCGTGTGCCCGTACCTGGTCTTCGCCGCGCGTACTCCGGCGTCGATGTATCAGGACAGGGAGTTCCTGGTCGGCAACATTCTCGGGTCGGATGACACCGTCACAGGTGCGCTGGATGGCTACGACTTCCATCGCCGCTTTGAGGTCGGGGACAACCCGACCTGTGGTAGCTGCGCGTTGAACAGCTCGTGCGGGAAGGGGTGCCCTGCGGCCGTGGTCTCCCGCGGTGGGCTGATCGGTGATCTCGACTCCGAGCAGTGCCCGGTCGCCGAGCCGGGCGCGCGGATGCTCCTGCCGCTGGTCGGCGTGTCTCGATGACCGCGCAGTTCATTGCGATCGAGGGACCTAACGCTGTCGGCAAGACCACCATTGCCGAGCTGCTGGCCGATCGGCTTGCCGCGATCGGCGACATCGGTGTGCATCTGACCGGTGAGCCGACCCGGACGCCGCTCGGTCAGGTCGTGCGCCGTCAGGAAGGGATGTTGCACGGCCGGGCGCTGGCGCTCGCGCTGGCCGCGGACCGGTACGCGCACGTGGAAACCGAGATCATTCCGCAGCTCGACGACGGCCGGCACGTCGTGACCGCCCGGTATCTTCCGTCCTCGCTGGTGCTGCAACGCATCGACGGCCTCGACCTCGACGAGATCTGGCTGTACAACCGCTACGTACTGCCGGCCACTGTCATCTACCTCGAGGACGATCCCGCCACGATCAGGGGACGTCTCGGCCAGCGAGCCACCTTGTCGCGGCTGGAAGCCTCCGGATCCCCCGAACGGGAACTCACCCTGTACCGGGAGGCGAAAGCGTTCCTCGACGTGCAGGAGTGGAAGCAGCACATCATCAACTGCGCGGGCCGAACCCCCGACCAGGTCGTCGGGGACATCCTCGGGGCGCTGATCAGCGCCGTCCTGTAGCCCTGGTAAGACTGCTGACTGTGTTGTCGCTGCTGACGTTGAATCTGCAAGCCGCCGCTCTCATCCGCGCGGAGCGCATCTACGGCTGGCTGGCCCAGCGCGACGACCACGCGATCGTCCTGACCGAAACCAGCAACGGCCCCGGCACCGCCCACCTGCTCGATCGGTTCCGGGACGCCGGTATGGTCGTCGACCATCGCCGGTCGATCGACGGCGACCGCGGCAGCGCCCTGGTTAGCCGCATCCCGGCCCGCATCCGCCCCGACCTGACCGAAGGCATCTCACTGCCCGGACGGGCCGTCGCGGTCACCTTGGACACCGAGCCGGCGGTGACGCTGCTCGGGATCTACGTGCCCTCCAGCGCCCGCTCTCCCGCGAAGGTCGCCAAGAAGAAGGCCTTCTTGGCCAGCACGCTGGACGCCATCGCCGTGATCGGGGACGACGAGCGCCGCCGGCTCGTGGTGACCGGTGACTACAACGTCATCGGCCGGCACCACTCGCCCCGCTATCCGGTCTTTCAGCCGTTCGAGTACGCGTTCCTCGATCAGCTGGCCGACCTGGGCCTGGCCGACGTGCACGAACATCTGCACCCGGGCGTCCAGGTGCACAGCTGGTACGGCCGCGGCGGCAACGGCTACCGCTTCGACTACTTCCACACCGGCGCCGACCTCACCACCGCGGCGACCACCTGTGCCCACCTGCCGGAGGTACGTACGGGAGGCCTGAGCGACCACGACGCCGTCGGGCTCACCCTGACCGCCACGACGCCCGAACCGCTCGCCGCCGCTGACCTGACCGCGCCGTCGGCCGGCACCTTGTTCTAGACCTCGGCGGCCGACAAGTTCCGGATCAGCGAGTCATAGGTGTCGCTCACCCGCTCAACGTCGACGCCGAGGGAACGTACCAACCCGTCGAGTTCGGCTTGAACCCGCTCACCGGATTGCGCTGTGCGGACCACCCGCTCGACTTCGACAAATGCGCCGAGCTGGTCCACGACGTCCACGCAGACCGAAACGCCGTTCCAGCTACCTGACCGTCGTTCCTTACGGATGCGTACGGTCGGCGCCCAGCCCATCGTCACGAGCGCGGCGTGCATCGCGTCCCGGTCAGAGATCACGCTCTCGTGCTCCAGGCAGGCCATCTCGTTGTCGATCGGCTTCTTCACCGTGAACAGGTGCTGGCCCTGCTCCGTCCGAAGCCGAGCGAACGTAACCCCGATCTTCGACATGCCATACGACCAGCCGACCGGCGCATACGCCTGGTCATCCTGGACGGACGGCCCCGACAATACGACCCCCTGGCCGCCGAGTGCGGCGATCAGCTGGTCGAGGTCCCCGACCCGGTACTTGGCTTCGACCTCTTGATCATTGCTGCTCAGCTCGCTTGCCATGGCCGCGAAGCGTACGAGAACAGAACCCCGAACGTGCGCGGTTGGCAAGCGTGGCGATGTCGGAACTTTGTCGGAGAATTGTCGGAGACAGGCCGCAGAGTAGCCGACACGTCACGTCGATGGACTACGCTGCCTGAACCGCTTGGCCAACTAGGCTGGTGGTGTGCCGAGATGCTTCTGAGCTGGTGTGACGTGCGAAGCGGGGTTTAAGGTGGCCGATCCGCAAGCTGTACGAACGGCTCGACGTGACCTGGGCCAACAACTCGCGGCATTGCGGAAGGCGAAACAGCTTAGCCAGCAGGATCTCGCGGACCAAACGATATACAGCCGTAGCAGCATCGCTAACATCGAGACCGGACTCCAGCCGGTCAATCGGACTTTCTGGGAAGCGGTCGATGCTTTACTTGGTGCAGAGGACGAACTGGTCCAAGGCTACGACGCTATTGAAGACCTTCGGCGAGCACACCCACGTCCTATAAGAAGGACGAGGCAGGATCCGCCGGAAGATTTAGTGGCCCCCGCAGCTGCGAATGACCCGAGTCTGCCATTCGCGATGAGTCGTAGCAAGGGCACTTCATCCTCGCCAATCGAGCAGCTCGCGGGCCTATCTTTCGAGACCCCGGTCCCGAAGTCGATCGATTGGGTCGACGTGGATCACGTCCGTTTTGTTACGCGATCCTTCGCCATATCGGAAAATACTTTCGGAGGCGGATTCTCGGGACAAGCCGCTGCGGCCCAACTTCGTCATTCATCCCTTCTGTTGCACAGCCGCGCAAGCAGTGAGGTGCGACTAAAGATATTCGAGGCAGTTGGCAACCTGGGCGGAGTCGTTGGATTTTCTGCGTTCGATGTTGGCGACTATAACTCGGCAAGGAAATGTTTCGATTTTGAGCTCTGGTGTGCCGAGAACGCCAAATCCTGGACACTGAAGGCCAGTGCGTTGAGCGATATGGCACGTCTTGCAATCTACTTGGGGGAAACCGATGACGCACTATCGCTGATTGAATTGGCGCAAGTTCGATCAGACCGACTGACGGCAAGCCTTCGCGCCATGCTGGGCGCAATGAGAGCTCGACTCCTCGCCTTGCACGGTCGACACGGGGAAGCGCTTGCGGAGATTGATCGCTCGGATGAGCAATTTGCCGCTATAGACCGGGACAATGAGCCACCGTGGATGTCTTATTACGATGAGGCAGAACATCAAGGCAGCACTGGTCGCGCCCTGATCCCCATCGCTATGAAGACCGGTAGCCCTGCGTTGGTGGCAGCCAGAATGCGGCGTGCAATTTGTCTTCATGATAAGGACCACCCTAGGTCGAGGGCTTTCTCGCGCACGCGATTGGCCTCGCTAACTATGAAGATTGGGAATCCCCGAGAAGCCGCAGAACTTGGCTGGCAATCGGTCGAAGATGCTTCAACGGTGCGTTCGTCGAGACTGCGCATAGAGCTAGAGCGGCTTGCTGCAATTTCTGCTCCGCATAGAAAGATTCCCGAAGTGGGTGATTTGATTCAGGAGATATCTGTCCCGAACCAAACGAGTTTGGAGCGCTAAATGGATTCTTCACTTAGTCGCAGGCTTTTGGAACGAGCAGCGGCATCTAACGGTCTTGAAGTCGAAGGATCGTCGCTTATTCGTAACGGGTCACACGTGATGTGGAAGATTCCAAGCGGGATTGTCGGGCGGGTGGGCGAACGCGGGACCGATGACGTAGCGAGCAAGGAGGTGGAGGTATCTCGTTGGCTGAGAGTAAGTGGAGTTCGAGCCACGAGAGCGCTGGACGGTGTCGCTCAGCCAACCGTCATAGATGGGTATCCCGTGACGTGGTGGGAGCTACTTCCTGAGAGCCGGCCAGCCACTCCTGCCGAGCTCGGTGCGACCCTGAGGCGGCTCCACGACCTTCCCGATCCGCGCCGTCTTAGCCTTCCACGTTTCTCGCCATTTGAGGCAGCAAGAAAGCACCTGAAGAGCGTTGAAATTCCTAAATCGGAAGACATGATATGGGTCTTGAATCGAATGTTGGAGGTTGAGCAGCGTTGCGAAGATATCTTGCCCGGCTTGCCAACCTCGGTAATCCATGGAGATGCGTGGCAAGGCAACTTTGCCGTCATCGATAGCCAAGATCCTGTCATACTTGACCTTGAAGCCTTCTGTGTCGGTCCTGAACTATGGGACCTTATCGCCATCGCAGTGGACTTTACCGACTTCGCGAGAATACCGAAAAGCGAATACGAGGGCTTCGCCGCCGCATACCACTTCGATGTAATCACGTCACCCGCGTACCTATTGCTGGCGGAAGTGCAGGAGCTGAGATGGACCGCTTATGTAATTGGAAAGTCAAAGCCGGGATCGGCCGCGGAGTCGGAAGCCGCCCACCGCGTCGCGTGCTTGAAAGGTGAGGTTAGTCGACCCTGGAAGTGGGCACCTTTTTAGATATGTGCGACGACCTAGGTCATGGACGTCCTTGAAATAAGGGCATCGATTGTCGATATCAGCTTAACGGGGTCAAGGCTCTCAAGAATTGCATCAGGACCGTATGGTTTGAGTTCGTCGGCTTGCGTGCGATGAGTTACTGCTACGACATGAAACCCAGCGTGCCTGGCGCACGAAATATCGTTTGGCGCGTCACCCACAACTACCACTCGACTGGGATCAAGTTCTCTGCCGTATAGCCGGGAATACCTCCGACCTATCGCGGTCGGTAGCTGGAATCTGTCTCGGTCGTCTGAACCGAATCCACCGATGCGTAGGTCCAAATGTTGATCGAGGTTGAAGCTTCGTAGCTTAATGTCGGCCGCTGAACGCAAGTTGCCTGTAAGGACGGTTTGCGTATACCCGCGTTCATGGACCTGCAAAATGCTCTCCAGTGCTCCGGGGTAGGGTGCCTGGTCGCGTTTTAATTCCGATATCCCGTCGTTCATGATCGAGACTAAGATGTTCTCGAATCGAGCAATTCCGTCTTCTGCTTCGAGAATGCTAATTCCCGAAGCAACTGCGGTGTCGATGACAATCGACTCATCGGTGTAGCCGTGGACCGTCTTGCTCGGAAAATTGACTGCATTCTCGGCGATGGCGTAGGTTCGCGCAATCGCTCTTCGTAGCCAACGCAGATCAGCGGGGATCAAGGTGCCATCGACATCCCACACAACAAGGCCGAAATCTCCGGAGTTCACGACCTTAATCGTGCCACACTGGAGAGGCGGTCGGGCTACTCGGTCGCTCAAAATTTTGTCATGCCCGGGACGCCTTCGCGATCCCTCAATGTTGATAATCCTGTCAGGGACGACACTTTGGAAGTCTGCCTAGACGGATGAGTCGATCTTGAACGCACGCTCTTTGAGGGTTCGACGAGAGCTTCCTTCGACGACAAAGTTGTCGGGACTTTGTCGGAGGATTGTCGGAAGGGGGCGCTGAGTGGCCGACAAGTCACGTCGGTGGATTACGCTGCGTTCACTGTCGGGCATCTGGAAGGCGCAGCACGCCGTAATGATCCGGCTGGCGTCACGGGCGAAGCGGGAGGTTTAGGTGGCCGATCCGCGAACTGTTCGGGAGGCATGGGTCGAGCTCGGCCATCAGCTTGCCTCGAGGCGGAAGGCGGCCAAGCTGAGTCAGGTGGAACTCGCGAGCCGTACGACGTACAGCCGCAGCAGTATCGCCAACGTCGAGACCGGGCTCCAGCACATCAACCGAACCTTCTGGGAAGCGATCGACGCGTTGCTAGGCGCCGACGGTGACCTGCTTCGCGGTTACGACGCCGCCAAATCTCTGCGACGCCAACATCAACGCCCCGCCACGGAAGATACGAGGTCCGGGGGAGAGAACGAAGGCGGCCCGGTACCTGTGCCGCTTGGCTTCCTGCCAAACCCTTTGGTCATGTCGGTGACGACGCCTCTGCAACGGCCTGCTCCTACCGGTGCGTGGCCGAACTCGACAATCGCGAACGCCGACCCGTTCAGCGCTACGCCGCTCGCCGGGCGTGGCAGTGAAATCGGTGCAGCGGCATTGACCGGAGCTTCGGCCTACGCTGGAACGGTGGAGCGGATTATCTACACCGCTCTCGATACCCGAACCTTCGCACGGAACGCAGGGGCGAGCGCAGTGCCAGACGCCGACATCGCAGAGTTGCTGACGGAGATCGCTGACCTCGCGCGGGCGTACGGGAGCCAGCCGCCCGGGGCCGTCGGGGTGCGGGCACTGCATCTACACGACCGGGCACGTGGTTTGTTGACCAGCACCCGTCGGCCGACGCAGCAGACGGACTTGTACCTGGCCCTGGCCCAGTGCTCGGCGTTGCTGACCAGCGCCACCAGCGACCTCGGGTTGTGGACGACCGCGGAGCAGTACGCTGCGGCGGCCTACGACTACGGCGACGGTATCGGGCACGCCGGGGTACGGGCGTACACGCTGGGATTGAAAGCGATGATCGCCTATTGGACGGGGCGGCCGGCCGAGGCCGTCGACTTCGGTCTGCGTGCGGTCGAGGCGGCGCCGGCGGGATTGGCGACCGTACGCGCGCAGAGCCTGCTGGCCCGTGCTTGGGGCCATCGAGGTGCACCCGATCAGGTCGATCTGGCCTTGCGGGCAGCGCAGGGCGCGTGGGAGGACCAGGGCAGCGACGAACTGCACGACCCGGCTGGCGGCGAGTTCAGCTGGACGCGGGCACAGCACGAGCGCAGCGCAAGTACGGCGTGGCTGCAGGTCGGCCGCCACGAGGAGGCGTCCGTGGCCGCCATCCAGGCCCTGCGGCTGATTCGCTCCCGCGCCGCGAACCAGGGAGGGTCGTTGGAGGTCGAGGCCCGAGCGGACCTGGCCGCCTGTCTCATCCTGCGTGGCCAGCCCGACGCCGCCCAGGAGGCGCTGGCCCCCGCGGTCGAGGTGTTGTCGCCGCTGTGGAGCACGCCGGCCGATTGGCGGCGGACCGGGATGTTGAGCCGCATGGAACGCATTGCGGTCCTGCTCACGGATCCGCGCTGGCGGGGTGTCAGCCAAGCTCAGGACCTGCTGGCATTGACGCGCGCGTTCCTGGCGACCAGGCCGACCGTTCCCGCCGTCCTCGCGTGAGAAGTCACGCCGCCCGGCTTGTCGTACCGACGCGGAGATCAGCGCAGCTGGCGCCAGCGGTCCAGCAGAGCGGCTTCTCGCTCGGCGGATAGGCCGTGCTCGGCCGCTCGGGCCGCCTCGCCTTGCTCCTCCTTGACGGCCTCGCCCCCGCCGGTCATCCACGACCAGGTGTCCGCCACGGTCTCGCGCAGAGGACGGCAGGTCAGCCCGGCCGCCTGGGCTCGGCTGCTGTCCACGTTCCAGACGCCGGCGCGGGTACGCCACAACGGCAATTCCGTCCACTCACCGACTCCTTGCTGTGCAAGCCAGGTCGGATCGACCCACACCGGTTCAGCGCCGGCCGCGGTGACCTCGGCGCACGCGTCGACGAGGTCGGCGAACGAGGCGTGCCCAATCGGGGCGGTGACGTTGATGTCGCCGGCGATCCGCTGCCGCGCGCACCGCAGTGCGAACGCGGCGAGATCGCGGGCATCGATCGGCTGAATCGGTCGGTCCGCTGGCGCGGGGGCGAGCATCTGCCCGCCTGCGGCCGCCCGCAGCAGCCACCACGGCAGCCGGCCGACGTACTCGTGCGGTCCGAGGATCACGCCCGGTCGCAGCACCGTCGTACGCTCGTCGCCGATCGCTTGTCGAACGGCCTGCTCGCATCCGGCCTTCAGGGTGCCGTACTGGATGAGCTCGCCGTGCTCTGCGGCGTAGTCGGCGTCCGCGTCGACTGGGCACTCGTAGCGAGCTGAATTCTCCGACAGTGGCAGGTCAGGCCATCCGGTGTAGGCGTTCACGGTCGACATGACCACGTAGTGCCCGACAACCGGCGCGAGCGCCAACGCTCCTCGGTAGGTATCGCGTGGTGTGAAGGCGATGCAGTCGATCACGGCGTCCCAGGGGCCGTGCGACGCGAGCCGCCGGAAGTCCTCCACGCTGGTGCGATCGCCGTGGACCGCGTCGACCTCGGGCAGGTCGGGGTGGGTGCCGCGGTTGAATGTGCTCACCTGCCAACCGTCCGCGAGCGCCACCTCCGCGATCGAACGTCCCAAGAACCATGACCCGCCGAGAATGAGCAGCCGCATGCCGGCCATCATCTCGCACGTGAGCGTTCGACGCTGCCGCCCTGCACGTCGTTGAACCGCTGCCATGGGCGCGCGTCGACATGCGGGATTCGCGTCGTCGGGAGCGCCGGAGGGCGCGAAGGCGGGCGGGCGCATGCGGACGGATCGCCGCGGGCGACCGCTTCACCCTTAGTCGATCTTGCGTTGCGACAGCCGGACAAGATCGGCGCTCGTCGCCCGGTACATGACCTTGCCCGACGCCTGAGGCGCATCCAACTTTGCATAAAATGCCTGGGCAGCAGTGTTGTCGGCGTCGGTTGTCCACTCCAACCGGCTGCTGCCGGCCTCGAGGGCGATTGCGCTCAACTCGGCCATCAGTGCGGTGCCGACCCCGTGCCCGCGGTGCGGCTCGCGGACATACAGCTCCTTCACGAACAGCGACGTGGACACGCCGACGGCTGGCCACAGGAAGGTGTAACTCGCGAAACCGACCACCTCGGCGTCGTCGACAGCCAGCAGGACCCGGGCCGGCGGCGACGGGCTGCGAAGCACCAGCGCAATCTGAGCCTGCCACACATGGCGAGGCACCATCTCGACCGTCCCGTAGAACGCCTCCACCTCGTACAACAGGTCGGCGACGACGGACAGATCTTCAGGCCCCGCAGGGCGGAAGGCGATCATCGCGAGGGCTCCATGAAGTCGAAAGGTTCCGCTTAGGCGCGGCGGCGCGAGCTTGCTCTGGCCGCGCGCGGTCACCGCGGCGGCTAGGCTTCCCGATCGATCGTTGCAGCGAAACAGGAAGGTCGCACTGTGGCCGACGAGACCAGCACCCCGGCGCCACGCGTCCTCGTCATCGCGCTGGGCGGAACCATCGCCATGACCGCGGCCGACTCCGGAGGAGTCACCCCGTCGCTGACTGCCCGGCAACTGGTCGACGCGGTCCCCGGGCTCGGCGAGACCGGCATCGACATCGACGTGCTGACCTTCCGCAGCAAGCCCGGCGCCTCCTTGACCATCGACGACCTCACCGCGCTGACCACCCGGCTCGGCGACTATTGGGACGCCGGCATCACCGGGGTCGTGATCACCCAAGGCACCGACACGATCGAGGAAAGCGCTTACGCCCTCGACCTGCTCCACGCTGGTCCACAGCCGCTTGTGGTGACCGGCGCGATGCGCAACCCGACCCTGGCCGGTGCCGACGGCCCCGCCAACCTCCTCGCCGCGATCCAGGTCGCCGCCAGCAGCGCCGCCCGCGGCCTGGGCTGTGTCGTGGTCCTCGCCGACGAGATCCACGCCGCGCGCCGCGTGCGCAAAACCCATTCGACCAGCATCGCGACGTTCGCCTCGCCGAACGGCGGCCCGCTCGGCTACCTCGTCGAAGGCCACGTCACGATCGCCAACCACATCTCCGGCCGCCTTGTCGTTCCCGCCGGCCACCAGTCGGCGCCGCTCGTACGGCTCTACACCGCGACGCTCGGCGATGATGGCGCCCCGCTGGCCGCCCTTGCCGCCGGCGCCGACGGGCTCGTCGTGGCCGGCTTCGGCGTCGGCCACGTCCCGGAAAGCTGGGTGCCGGCCCTAACGGAGGCTGCGAGCCGGATCCCGGTCGTACTCACCTCCCGTACCGGCAGCGGCCCCGTCCTCGCCGGGACCTACGGCTTCCCCGGCTCGGAGCGCGACCTCATCAGCCGCGGTCTGATCCCCGCCGGTTTCCTCGACCCGTACAAGGCCCGGATCCTGCTGCACCTGGCGCTCGCCGCTGGAGCGGACCGGGATCAGGTTTCGGCAGCGTTCGCGGCCACCGCCGAGCTGCCAGGCAGTCGAGGATGGCCGTGGGCCGCCGAGACGCCGCCGTCAGTTCACGCCCTGGCCCGTGCTACTGATCCAGTACGGATCTCCAAGGCGTAGATCTCGGACACGATTAACACCCCACCCGCGCCGTAGGTAGATCTCCACAAGAGAACCTGGAAGTTCGAGCAGACAGGAGTGCGTCATGCCGTCCGAGGCTACTGTGCGATTCCGGTCCCTTGATGGACTCGAGCTGGTCGGCGACCTGATCGTTCCCGACAAACCTGCGACGATCGGTGTGGTGCAGGTCCACGGCGGCGGCGTCACCCGGCACGAGGCAGGGTTCTTCGACCGCATGGCCGCCGGCCTGTCGGCAGCTGGCGCCGCGGCGTTGCGTTTCGACCTGCGCGGACACGGCGAATCAGGCGGCAACCAAGAAGACCTCACGATCGCCAGCGTGCTCAACGACATCGGCAGCGCGTTCGCGTTCCTGCGCGAAGCCACGAACGTCGAGACCACCTCGCTGGTCGGGCAAAGCTTCGGCGGCGGGATCTGCGCCTACTACGCGGCGAAGCGGCCGCAGGACGTCGACCGCCTGGTCATGCTGTGCCCGCGCATCGACTACAAGAAGCGCACGATCGACGATCGCCCGTACTGGGTGAACGATCAGTTGCAGCCGGAACAAGCGGCTGAGCTGGCTAAACAGGGATTCCTGCAGTACTCGCCGACGTTGCGGCACGGACCCGGGTTCCTGAACGAGGTGTTCTGGGTGCAGCCGCACACTGTGCTCGGCGAGATCCAGGCGCCGACGTTGATCGTGCACGGCACCGCCGACACCCTTGTGCCGATCGACACCAGCCTGGCGGCCATGACGAAACTCAACGCCGCCTCGTCCTTACTCACGATCGAGGGCGCTCAGCACGGCTTCGCCGTCGACGGCGACCCGAAATATCTCAATCCGCAAAGCCAGCAGTGGCAGACCCAGGTGATTCAAGCGGTCGCCGAATGGACGACTCGTACGCGGTAAGCGCGTCGTCGAGCGCGGCAACCGCATCGCGTTTCTGCCAAGGCGTCAACGCAGCCCGCGTCGCCACGACCGCGCGATGAGTACGCCGCGATCCCGTCCGAACGGACGCGGTGAGGGCTTCGTACGCCTGCTCGGCGGCGAGGTCGGGCGCCTGAGCTTGAGCGAGCGCGAAAGCCTGCCGGGCCTGGAAATATCCGGCGTCGCGCAGCGACAACCCGCCTGCGCTGAGGCCGGCCTCATACAACGGGGCTGCGCGTTCCGGCTCCGCGGCTTCGATCCAGCACGACGCCTCGCGCAGGGTCAGATCCTCGCCCGCCGAGGCGTCGCGCGCCTGCTCGACCGTGGAATCCAGATCGACGGTCTGCCCGAGCATCAGATCGCCGCGAGCGACCTGGAGCAACGCCTCGCCGTAGAACCGTGCTGACAACTGCCAAGGACCTTCGATCGCCGCGCGGGCGAAGAGACGAACGCGAAGGGCGGATCGAGCCTCGTACGCCATCTGCGACTTGCGCAACAGGACGAAGCCCTGCCAGGACATGTCGCCACACAACTGGGCGTAATCCATCGCCCGGTCATACCAGTAACCGGCTTGCACCGGGTCGGCGAGATCTCTGAAGAGCCAGCCGACGAACTCGGCAGCTTCCGCCCCCAGCACCAGGACATCACTTCGCACCTTCTCGGGCACGTCCGGTGCGACCGCTTCCACTACGTCGATGACGCCCTTGGCCGTTGCCAGCGCCGACGCCGCGCCGTAACGGCCGTCAAGAGCCTTGGCCATCTCGAGCTGGACCCGGAACGCGTCGACGAATCGCGCGTCGGCGTATCGGGCGGGGTCGGCCATGGCCTGGCGGACACGATCGGCCCCGTCCGACGCCGTCGCCGACGCGGTGGCGAGGGGGTGAGCCGACGCGGCGATGCCGGATAGCACCGCTGAAGAGGTCGCCACGTCGGAACAGCTCGGCACGGTTCGTTGCCGACGTCTCGCGGTCGCCGGAGGCAATGCCGCCGGTCGTGCGCCCGTGGTTCGGCTCGACGCGATCGCGTCGAGCTCATGCAGCCGCTGTGCGGCGCGCTCGGCGTTGATCCGCTCGTATTTTCTGACCAGAACGCCACCGGTCTTAAGCACGATGTCGCAGGCGTGCCAGAAGTCCCGGCTCACGCGTTGCCGGCCAGTTTCGACATTCGCGATGGTGCTGCGCCCGTAGTGGATCTCCTCGCGTGCGGCGAACCGCCGCTGCGTATAGCCGGCAGCGCTGCGACGCCCCGCCAGCTCCTCACCGAGGAGCTGCCAGGGGTCGGCGCCGTCGTGCTGGTCCGGCATGCTGGCCTCCGCGTCGATGTCGTTCGACCTGCGCACGTACCCCGAGTCCGAACGGTCCGGTAGGTCGTAGTGTGGCGTGGTGGACGGTGTTCGCGCCACAACTCCCTGGCAGCCCAGCACGGTTGACCCGGCCGGGGACGGTGCTGGCGAGTTCGTGGCGAATACGGACCTGGATCGACCTAACCAAGCCCTCCGGTATGAACGTGGACGCTCGGGCCAGACCCCAGGAAACCTACCGGGGACATTGTCGGAGATGGGCGCTGCGCAGCCGACAACTCACGCCGGTGGACTACGCTGTTTCCACCGTCGGGTAGCCGGAAGGGCGACGCGCCGCGGCGGTCCCGAGCCGGCGTTACGCGCGAAGCGGGGGTTGAGGTGGCTGATCCGCAAGCTGTTCGAGCTGCGTGGCGCGACTTAGGCCGGTTGCTGGCCCAAAAACGGAAAGCGGCGCACCTGAGTCAGCAGGAGCTCGCCGGACAAACGGAGTACAGCCGTAGCAGCATTGCCAATATTGAGACCGGCCTCCAACACGTCAACAGAGCGTTTTGGGAAGTAGTAGACGCTCTACTAGGCGCAAACGCGGAGCTTCTAAAGGCGTATGACAACGCCGAAGCATTTCAACGAGCGCACCAACGCCCGAGCTTGGAAACTCCAGCATCCGGCGTTGACCTGCTCCATCCGGCCATCGCGCAGTCATCGCCCGCCCCGCGATTACTCCAGGACCGGCCTGACGTGGCGGCTGACGATGCTTCAGGTGCGACTATCGGCGCCCACCGGAGCAACGCTAAAGGTCTACCGAAGCTGCCCGGCCAGCGGGCAACGTTAACGGTCCCGCACGGCGGGGTTGACGCGGACGTCGCGGGAGGCATCTCCGGGACAGGTGAAGATATCGTCGATGTCCTTGACCGGATTCAGAACCTGTATCGCGCCGTCGATCCCGTAGTCATATCCGGCCTCGAAAGTAGCATGTCCACCATGCTCGTGGAGTATGAGACGTGGGAGCGAGGGCGCTTCATTAGATCGCTGGTCAAAAAACGCGTCTTTGTGGATAGTCTGATCTCTCAGAGCATGCAGCCAAGGCAGCGCCAGAGGCTATTTCGGGTGGCCGGCAAAGTTTCGGGTCTGCTTGGCTACGTCGAGGTGGGGCGTGAAGATTATGCGCTTGCTCGCGCGTACTGTGCAGAATCATTTCGTCTCGCGGAACTTGCCGAAGACTCAGATCTTCAAGCCTGGGCCCGAGGCATGCAGAGCTTCTGCGAATACTATGCTCGTAACTACGAAGAGGCTCTGGCTATCGCCTTGGATGGCCTTTCATACGCGGGAACCGGGCCGCAGAGTGTTCGTCTTACGATCAACGGAGTCGCCCGCGCAGCGGGAAAACTTGGCGACAAGGTCGGAGTGCAGCGAGCGGTTGAACGCGCATATAGACTGATGTCTCAGAATGAGGTGCCGACGGGACTTCCGTCGAGCGTGTCTCTCCAGTGCTACAGCTCGGCACAAACCGCTAGCAATGCGGTAACAGCATACGTATCGCTTGGAGACCCCGCCCGCGTGCAAGAGTTCGCGACCCTCGCCTTGCCTGATATCAAAGTATCGGCGTCGCCGTGGAGTCAAGCGCTCCTAAAAATTGATTTGTCTACTTCGATGCTCATGGCTCGTGACGCGGATCTGGAACGCGCTTGCCGTGTGACGATGGACGCGCTCAAGATTTCTTCGGGATACCCCATCGTTTCCATTCGGCGGCGTGTTCTCGAATTCATGGGAGCCGCCGAGCGGCGCTGGGGCAGAGTTTCCGGCCTCGACGAGGTCAGAGAAAGACTGGAAGCCTGGAGCAGGGATTGCTGAACGGAGATAGCCAACCGTCACCTGAGCTGGAGAACTTCCGCAAGGTGCGGCGTGTGGCCAACCACTGGGCTCGACCCGGAGGTGGCCCCGCGAATCGATCTTTCTATTGGTATCTTACTTTTCCGCGTGGGCGTCAACTGCGTGAACTCGCACGGCGATGCCAAAAAGAAATCTCCTTCTCGTATTACGACTTAACCCCGCTTGACGATCTTCATCTGACGGTGAACCGTGTCGCCTACCAGAACACTGTCGGTGCCTCCGATCTGGACGCGGTTATTGCCAAGGCGAGAGAAGTCTGCCAGTCGGTGACGGCCTTCACGGTTTCTGTTGGCCGGCTTTCAGGGACCCCGGGCGCGCTTGGCTTCAACGTTTCGCCCTATGAGCCCCTGCGTAACCTTCACGATCGCCTGACGGCAGCAACACTTCAGGTATTACCGGATGCCCCGGTCAAGCATCGCGAGTTCCATGCCCACGTGGCTGTCGCTTACGGCAATGCCGATGTCCCGTCAGCCGAGGCAGTTGCTGTCGTGGAGCAGTTGCACCGTCTCCCGGAAGCTGACGTACTGGTCGACGGCGTGTCGCTGGTGCTGCTTGAGCGAGACCATCGTTCCTACCGGTGGCAGACCGTAGAGACTGTGGCGTTCGCCAAGGCACACGATGCCGACAGCGCCACCTCGTGCTAGATCCGTCCGCAGCCCACCCCGGCAGCCACAAACCTGAAGCTCCGTACCAGACGCGCCCAGGCATTGTCGGAACTTTGTCGGAGTGCCGCTGAGGCGCGCTGACATTGAACGCGAGACGTCCGACGCCCGGCGAGCCTGTGAGGGACGCCGAGGATGCTCGGTGCGGAAAGCCTGCTCAACGACCCTGCCCCCGGCGCAAGCGAAGACGGCTAACTGGCCCCACCGAAACCGAATCCAGCTCATGAAGGTCGAAGGATTGTCGGAGTGCGGCGGCGACTCTTTCCGACATCGGCCACCGCCTGATTGACTCCTTGCATAGCCAGGGAGCGTCCTTTTAAGGGTTCGTTGCAGGTCAGCGTCCTGATAGATCGCACCATGTGCAAGTTGCACGTCCGATCACCTGGCGCTCGCGTCCAACTGGCCCGAACATCTTGACGGAATAGCGGTCTCATTCCGTGAGGAATGGCAAGTCTGCGCCTGAACCCCGGGCACTGGACGCCGCGGTCGTCTGTCTACACCGATAACTCGCCGCCGGCGTACGGCGAGTCGCGGCTCGACGCACGGAGTCGGGCCGCGAAGAGTTACGGCGGCTGCCCGGTCGGGCGGCCTTGATCGAGAAGGAGAGCACCGCATGAGTGTCGAGACCCTGAGCAGCGACGACTTCCGGGCGGCGATGGTCGAGCAACTGATCACTGACCAGCGCGACAAAGGGCTGTCGATGCGGCCGGAGGTGGAGGCGGCCCTGCGGACTGTCCCTCGTCACCTGTTCACCCCCGATAGTTCGCTGGAGGACGCCTACTCGCCGAACCTGGCGGTGATCACCAAACAGGTCGGTGACGAGACCATCAGCTCGGTATCCGCGGCGTGGTTGATCGCGGAGATGCTCGGCCAGGCGGCGGACGCGCACGAGGGTGGACTGTCCGGCCTGGACGTGCTGGAGATCGGCTCCGGCGGCTACAACGCGGCGCTGCTGCGCGAGCTGGTCGGCGACTCGGGGTCGGTCACGACGGTGGACATCGACAAGGATGTGACCGACCGGGCGTCGGAGTGCCTGGCCGCGGCCGGCTACGGCGACGTGACCGTGGTGTGCGCCGACGCGGAGCAGCCGGTCGGTCCCCGAGGTGTGTATGACCTGATCATTGCGACGGTCGGGGCTTGGGACATCGCGCCGGCGTGGACGGACCAGCTGGCGTCCGACGGCGTCCTTGTGGTGCCGCTGCGTACATTCGGGATGACACGGTCGTGGGCGCTGCGCCGCGAGGGGCACGCGTTGGTCAGCCACAGCCAGCGACTGTGCGGGTTCGTCTCGATCCAAGGCACCGGCACCCACCAGATGCGGTACGTCGACATCGCCGAGGGCGTGCACCTGCGACTGGACGAGGATCAAAAGATCAACCCGCAGAGCGTGGGGGATCTGCTGGCGCAGCCGCCGGTCCAGGCGTGGGCCGGGGCAAGCTTGGCCCCGGCCACAGTGCTGGCCGACCTCGACATGTGGCTGGCCACCCGGATCACCGCGGCCGGGCAGCAGTTCGTCATCCTGACCGCTCAGCAGGACGCCATCGACGCCGGCCGGGTCGACCCGGCGTGGCGGTACGGCACACCTGCCGCCCTGCACGACGGCACGTTCTGCTACCGCTCGGCCCTGCAATGGACCGACGACAAGTTCGACCTCGGCGCCCGCGCGTACGGCCCGGATGCCACCACCGTGGCACAGCAGTGGGTCGAGCACATGGTCGCGTGGCTGGACGCGAGCACCCCCGCACCGGTGCTGCACGTTCTGCCCGCTGGAACTCCCGACGGCGACTTGCCGGCCGGGACGGTGCTGGACAAGCGGCACAGCCGCCTGGTCCTCGCCTTCACCCCCCGCTAGGAAGGACACTCACGTGGACGAACGGATCTTCGAGGACGTCGAGGACTTCACCCTGGACGTCACGCTGGTCGACGCCGGTCCCGCGGCGAGCGGCTTCTCGACCAACACCGACGACAACTGCGGCTCGGGCAACACGGGCTCGAACGCCTGCACAACCAAGAACAACTGACCCGGGTCTCACCCGGCTCGCTCATCTCCCGATGACGGGGCCCGGCGCGCACAGCGTCGGGCCCCCACCGAATCTCGGTGGTGCATGATGCTTCCCGTTGCCGGCGCGGCGCTGATCCGGATCGCCGCGTACCCTCCCGGTCTATCGTTGCCGTCCTGGCCCGATCTGAGCGCCGATCACCCCGCGCAGTGGCGCGCTTGGCTCACCGAGGTATGGGCGTTACCCGGATTCGCGGATGCCGTCACCGGCGCTGCGCCGGAGCTGGCCGAACGAATCGCCGTCGCCGCGTCCGGAGCGGCGCTACCACTGCGCCGGTGGCGGCGCCTGGTCGACACGGTGATGCGGTACCTGCTGCGATGGACGACCCGCGCGACCCCGTTCGGAATGTTCGCCGGCGTTGCTCCGGTGAGCTTCGCCGAGCGTACGACGGTGCACCTCGGGCAGGCCCATCGCGCGGTCGCTCACCCCGACGGGCAATTCGTCGCCGAGCACGCCACTCAGGCTGAGCACGACCTGGCGATGCTGCACGCCACGTCAGTGGTAGCGAACACGCTCGGCTACCGGCGTGGCGAGAAGTGGGTGCTGCCATGCGCAGGCACCGACGGCGACCGGCGATGGGACGTGGAGGTCCGCCTCGCCAGCCCGGTCCAAACCGCTCTCGACGCAGCACGCTCACCCATCTCATTCACTGATCTGGCCGCGAAAGTTGGCGCGTCTATGCCGGCGGCTGAACGGCTGTTAGCGCGCCTTATCGACCTCGGCGTCTTGCTGACCGCCCTGCGCCCGGCCACGACCGTCACCGATCCCGGCGCCCACCTGGCACGCCACCACCTGCCATTCGACCCGGGCCGTCGGGCGGCAGTCGATCTTCGTGCCGATGTCGAGGTCGCGCTGCCGCCCGCGGTATTGCGCGAGGCCAGCCGGGCAGCGCAGGCGCTAACGGCGATCGCCCCGGCACTACCCGGATGGCAGGAGTATCACGCAGCGTTCATCGACCGGTGGGGCCCCGGGGTGGCCGTGCCGCTGCGCGAGGTTCTGGGCACACTCGGCTTCCCGGCCGGCTACCGCGGATCGACACGCCGATCCCCGGCCACGTTCACCCCTCGCGACCGGCTGCTCGCACGCCTCGCGCAGCAGGCGGCACTGGACGACGGCGCCGAGGTAGTCCTCGACGACGACCTGATCGACCAGCTGCACGGCGACGACGACCGATCACCGATCCCGCACACCGAGCTGCGCTTCACTCTGGCTGCCGACACTCCGGCGGATGTGGACCGCGGCGCATTCACCCTGACGGTGCTCAGCGGCTCCCGCCACGCCGGCACCGCTGCCGGCCGCTTCCTGCACCTGCTGGACCCCGACGAACTCGTCGCCTTCCGCACCGTCTACCGCCACTTACCGACCGCTCAGCCGGGCGCCGACGTGGTCCAGCTGTCCGGGCCACCCTTGGACGCCAGGCTCGCCCCGCTGACCCGCGCCCCCGAACTCCTGCCGATTTTGCCGCTCGGCGAATTCCACCCCGCACCTGTCCGCACGGTGGACGACCTGGCGATCACCGGCGACGGCCGCCAGCTCTGGCTGGTCTCGCGCACCACCGGCCAGCCGGTCGAACCACTGCTGTTCAACAGCGTGCTGCTGACGACGTTGCAGCAGCCACTGATGCGGTTCCTCACCGAGATCTGGACGGCCTGGACCGCCCCCTGCGCACCGTTCGACTGGGGCCACGCTCACGACCTGCCGTATCTGCCTCGCGTCCGGCGCGGACGATCCATCCTGCACCCCGCACGCTGGCGGATCGACCGTACGGCACTGCCCACCTGGACGGCGGCATGGCTGCAGTGGTACGACTCCTGGCAACGACACCGCCACCAGTACCACCTCCCGCGCGAGGTGCTGGTCGGCGCCGACGACGTCCGGGTGCGCCTCGACCTGGACAACCCCGCGCACCTGCACCTGCTTCGCCACGAGCTCGACCGTCAACCCCACGCCGACCTCACCGAGGCACCCGGCCCGGCCGGCTGGATCGACGGACGTCCTGCCGAGCTCGTGCTCACCCTCACCCGCCATACCTCCGCTACCCGGATACCGCGGCAGCCCCGGCCCGTGACCACCCTGATTCACCGGCCCGGACCCTCCCGCTGGGTGCAAGCCCACCTCTACGGCCCCACCGACGAGATCCTCGCCGACCTCGCCCGCCGGCCCGCTGACTACCTCCCGGCGGGCTGGTGGTTCCTGCGGTACCCGACCCCCGCCGCCCACCTGCGGCTCCGCATTCCCGTCACCGACAGCGACCACTTCACCGAGCTGGCCCACCGCCTCGCCGACTGGATGCAGCAGTTGCACGACACCGGTGCCGCGTACGACTACAGCCTGCACCCCTATCGGCCTGAAGCCCGCCACGGAGCCCATGCGACGCTGGCCGCCGCCGAAGCGTTCTTCGCCACCGACTCCCGCGCCGCTCTGCACCGGCTGATCGCCTCCCGCGACCGGCAGGCCAGCACCGCGGCCGGCATGATCGCCATCGCGACAGCCTTCACCAGCGACGGCCCGCAGTGGCTCACCACGCACGTCCCGCACCGTACCGGTCCCCGCCTGAACCGCGAACAACTCGCGATCGCCGGTACCCCGGTCCATGACGAGCACCTCGCCGGAACGCTTACCGCCTACCGGGCCGCGATCGACAACGACACCCTTGACGTCGACACCGTCCTGGGCGACCTGCTGCACCTGCACCACACCCGCATGATCGGCGTCGCCGCCGCCTCCGAACAGCACTGCCTGCGACTTGCCCGCGCCATCGCCCTCGCCGGGCGTTCTCGATGAATATCGGCCAATCGCTGGCCAACGGCGCTACCGGGCGCGCCCTGCTGCATCTCGAGGCCGGCAACTACCCTGCGGCGTTGCACGCCCTGCGGGAAGCCACCGCCGACGGCGTCAGCATCGCCGAGGGCGCCAGCCTGTTCCACGGCGCCCCCGCGATCGCGTTCGTCCTGGCCACCACCGATCACCCGCAGCTCGCCAACGCCCGCGCGATCACTGCCCAGGCCACCGCCACGATCGCCCGTCACCGCCTCAAGGCCGCCCACCGCCGTATCGACCGCGGCGAGCAGCCGCACTACGCCGAGTACGACCTGATCCGCGGCCTGACCGGCTTCGGCGTGGTCCTGCGCCGCCTCGGCAACCACGACACGCTGCGCCTGATCCTGCACTACCTCGTCCGGCTCACCGAACCCCTGCACGAACTGCCGGGCTGGTGGTGCCACCACGGGCCCCACAACGACCAACCACCGCTTGATGGCGGGCACGCCAACCTTGGCATGGCCCACGGCATTCCCGGCCCGCTGGCACTGCTCTCGCTCACGCTGCGCGAGGGCATCACCGTCGCCGGCCAGACCGCCGCGATCGGCCGGATCTGCAGCTGGCTCGACACCTGGCAACAACATCTGAATGGCACCACCTGGTGGCCGCAGACCCTCACCCGCACCGAACTCCACCACGGCAAGCCCGCCCAGCAGGGCCCCCTGCGGCCATCCTGGTGCTACGGCACCCCTGGCATTGCCCGCGCCCAGCAACTCGCCGCCCTCGCCCTTGACGACCCTGAGCGCGGACGCCGCAGCGAAACTGCTTTCGCCTCCTGCGTCACCGACCCGGCACAGACAGAACAACTGGTCGACCGCAGTCTCTGCCACGGCACCGCCGGTCTGGCCGCCACCGCACGCCGTATCACCGCCGACGCCCGCGCCCCCATCCCACTGCCAGTGGTCGAACAGCTCCACCAAAATGCACCCCGTGCCACCGACGAACCCCACGGACTGCTGGAGGGCACCACCGGAGTCGAACTCGTCGGCCTCTCCACCACTACCGCGTGGGACACCTGCCTCCTGCTCGCCTGACGAAAGGCTGAAACGTGGACCAGCATCCGTGGCACCAGATCAACATCGACTACCCCGGCAACACCCGGCTTCGTCGCGAACAGGCCGCCCTCGCCCATCTGCACCGCGTCATCCCCGCCGCCCAGGACGCCGGCCTGATCGCCTCGTGGTGGTTCATCCGCAAAGGCGCGTGGCGAATCCGATACCTAACCACCGACAAGCCCGAAAGCCCTCAACTGGCCCACCATCTGCTCAGCCACGACATGACCTGCAGCAGCGACATCTACGAACCCGAAACCCACGCCTTCGGCGGCCCCGACGCCATGGCCGCCGCCCACACCCTGTTCCACCACGACAGCCGCCACCTCCTCACGTACCTGCACCAGCAGCCCGCGAATCGGCGAGAACGCTCACTGATCCTGTGCACCGCCCTGATGCGCGCCGCAGCCCTCGACCTCAACGAACAAGGCGACGTCTGGGCCAAGGTTCTCGCCTACCGCACCGCCGACCTCGACGAACCCCCGGCACCCGACGCCAAAACGTGGAAGCAATTCACCGACGACGCCCGCCATCTTCTGGAGGGAACCGTACGCAACACCGACCAGTGGCACACCGCATTCCGTGACGCCGGCAACGCCCTGCTCCTGCTGCGCGACGCGGGCAAACTCACCCGAGGCCTACGCGCGGTCATCGCGCTGCACGTCATCTTCCACTGGAACCGACTCGGCCTGCCCGCCAGCACCCAAGCGAGACTGGCACGCGCCGCCACGGAGGCCATCTTCGACAATGCGCCAGCACCGTCCACTCGCTGGCCAGCACCTTGCTGACACCCCGAAGTCGGCTGCTCCATGCCGCGACGCTGATCGCCGGTTTTCGCGGGCACGGCAGAGTCCATCAAGCGGGTGACAGCAGCCGCCCAGCCAGGCGATGGCCGTCGCGCGGCGCATCGCGTACGTCCCTCACGGGGACTAGGTGTATGCCATGACGCAGCCTCGCCAGATGGCACCTGCTCCATCGTCCTTCCACACGCGAACAGAGAACCCTCGGTGAGCGCACAGACCAGAAGGTCCAGCACGAGCATCCCGGTGCAGCCTGGAACAGGCGACGAGAAGCCGGTACTGCCAGAGCTGCGCAATGCCTGGTGGGAACACGGGGTACGCCGACGAACCGAGACCGGGGTGTTCGGGGTGTTCGCTGAGCTGCCTGGTCTGATCCGTCAGGCGATCCGGATCGCATGGCGTGCAGACCGCGCACGGACGCTGGTGGTGGCCGGCGCCACGATCGTCGCGGGGGCGATGGCGACGTTCGGGCTGTTGTCGACCCAGCGGGTGCTGGTCGAGTTGTTCGGCGGCGGGCCGACCCCGGACCGGGTGCGCGCGGCCCTGCCAGCGCTGATCGTGCTCGCGGTGGTAACCGCGGTCCGCGGGGCACTGGGTATCGCAGTCGGGTACGCGCAGAACGGTCTGGCACCACGGGTGAACCAGGCAGCCGAGCGGCGGTTGTTCGAGACGACCACCGCGGTGCAGGTAAGTGCGTTCGACGCGGACGCATTCGCCGACGACATGGAACGCGCCACCCGCGGCAGCGACGCCGCGATGGGGCTGGTGCAAAACACCGCGAACATGTTCGCCGGCCTGGTCAGCTTAATCGCGGTAGCAGTCGCCGTGGTGGTGATCAACCCGCTGCTGCTGGCCGCACTGCTGGTCGCCACCCTGCCCAACGGCTACGCCGCCCTACGCGCCGGACATTTGCGCTACGCGACGTTCCTGGCCGGATCGGTGCGCCGGCGCCGACTGTGGGTGCTGCAGCACCAGATGGCCGAACGCGACTCGGCGCCGGAGCTGCGCTCGTACGGGCTACGCGACTTCCTGCTCGGCCAATACGACATGGTGATGGGAGCCCAAACCAAAGAGGATCTCACCTTGGCGCGGCGGACCACCACAACTACCAGCGTCGGCGCGGTGATCAGCGGCATCGGCCTGGCCGGTGTGTGGGTCCTGCTCGGCGCCCTGCTCGCCGGCGGACGGATCCCGCTGTCGGCGGCGGTGACCTGCGTGGTGGCCATCCAGGCCGCCCAGCGTGCGCTGGCCCTGGTGACTTTCCAGCTGGACCAGCTGTACACCGGCGGGCAGTTCTTCAAGGAGTACGTCGGCTTCCTCGACCGCGCCCGCACCTACCTGCCCCGCGAACAGTTCACTGTCGCTCCCGCCGCACCGGTGTTCGAGCAGGTCAGCGTACGGGGAGTCAGCCTGCGCTACCCGGACAAGGACACCGTGGCCGTTGACGACGTCACCCTCACCATCACCGCGGGGCAGACCGTGGCGTTCGTGGGGGAGAACGGCTCCGGCAAGTCCACTCTGGCCGCCATGATCGCTTCCCTGCGCGAGCCCACCGACGGGGTGATCGAGTGGAACGGCCGGCCCATCGAGCACTGGGACCGCGACAGCGTGCGCGCGCAGATCGGTGTCGTGCTGCAAGCCCACCACCGATGGCCGTACACCGCGGCCACCAACATCGCGATGGGCGACCTGTCGGTGCCGGCCAAGCAGGACCGCATCGAGCACGCCGCGACCCGCGCCGCCGCCCACGACACGATCGTGGCCCTGTCGCACGGCTACGAGACGCTGCTGGACCGCACCTTCAAAGACGGCGAAGAGCTATCGGGTGGGCAGTGGCAGCGCATCACCGCCGCCCGCGGCCTCTACCGAGACGCGGACCTCCTAATCATGGACGAGCCATCCTCGGCGTTGGATCCCCGCGCCGAAGACGCCCTGTTCCAGGCCATCGCTGACCGGCAGGGCAAGCAGACCACCATCTTGATCACACACCGGCTGGCCAACGTCATCCACGCCGACATGATCTACGTCCTTCACGACGGCGCCTTGGTCGAAGCCGGCACGCACCCGCAGCTGGTCGCCGCCGGCGGCCGGTACGCCGAACTGTTCGCCTTGCAGGCAGCCGGCTATCAGCCGAACACCACACCCGGAGAGCCGGCGTGAACGGTGGCCAAGTCAGCTTCTCCCACGACGGGGTGCATCTGTCCGCCTACGACGACGCCGTGCTGCCCCACCTGGTAGACGCGCATACCCACACCGACGGCACCTTCGTCGTCCCGCGACCCCGTGAGCCGCACCGCGACCAGAAAACTCCGGCATCGACCAGCGCCGAGCGCTATGACCGGCGAGAATTGGCCGATACCGGGCCGGGTCGTCCGTCATGACCTGCGTCCCTCCGCGCGCCATTGCTGTCCCGCCGCAGCCACCAGCGGCCGGACGTGAACGGGCTGCCAAGGTCGATGAACGCCGGTTTTGGGCGGCTTACGCGATCAGCGCGCTGGGCAGTGGCGTCGGCGCGGGCGCTCTGCCGTTGGTGGCCATCCTGATGCTGGACGCCTCGGACTGGCAGGTGTCGCTGTTGGCGGTCTTGGCCGGCGTCGCCGGGGTGGCCCTGGTGGTGCCGTTGGGGCCATGGATTGAGTTCCACCGGAAACGGCCGGTCATGATCAGCGCCGACCTGATCCGGTTCGCCGCGCTGGCGAGTATCCCCATCACCGCGTGGGTTGGGGTGTTGAGCTACGGGCAGTTGTGCGCGGCCGCAGTGGTGCAGACTGCCGCGACGATCGCGGCGAACGCAGCCAGCCAGCCTTACCTCAAGACTCTGGTCCCCGCCAGCTCGCGGGCCTGGGTGAATAGCCGCCTGGAGACCACCACCTGGACCACCGGCGCCCTGGGACCCCCGGTCGGTGGGCTACTCGTGTCCGCCACCAGCCCGATCACCTCGATCGGCATCGACGCCATCAGTTACCTGCTCGCCGCATGCGGCTGGCGGCGCATCCGCCAGAGCGAACCGCCACCATCCCCGCGCGCCGGGCAACGGCGGTGGCTGGCCGACACCGTCGCCGGCTGGCAGTACATCTTCGCCCACCCGAGCCTGCGACAGCTGTTCGCCAACGCGATGCTGTTCGGCGGATGCATCATCGCCTCCACCCCGCTGATCGCCGTTTACCTACTCCGCGAGCTGCACTTCAGCGCGATGCAGTACGGCATCGCGCTCGGCGTGCCCTGCGCAGCCGGAGTGGCCGGGTCGCTGCTCGCCCCCACGATCATCCGCCGCGCCGGCCTGGGCCGGACCCTGCTGTACGCGGGGGCCGCGCGCTGCGTGTGGATGGCACCGATCCTTCTCGCCGAACCCACCACCACCGGCCTGCTGCTGATCATCGCCTCCGACAGCGCGCTACTGCTGTGCGCCGGAATCTTCAATCCAGCCTTCGCCACCTACCGCATGAACGTCACCGCCGACACCCACTTGTCTCGCGTCGTCGGCGCCTGGGCGATGTCCAGCAAACTGGTGCAACCGACCTGCATCGCCGCCGCCGGGCTGCTCGCCGCCGTCGCGGGGATCCGAACGGCGATCGGGGTGCTCGCAGTAGTGCTGCTGGCCTGCGCGGTCTTGCTGCCCTGGACGGCGCTGCGACCGGCCGATGGGCGTCGGCGAGCTCATGGCGACCCTGGTGAAGCGCCTGCGCGCCGACCAGAGACACCACGACCCCAAGGAGACGAGTGACCAGCAGCAGTGACCCGTTCAACAGCGTCCCCGCCCTCTTCTACACCCACAACGAGCAGCGCGGTGAGACGCTGCACCGCTCCGAACCGGCGTCGATCCACCGGGACCTGCGGGCCCTCGGCGTCGAGGTTGGCGCGCGGATCCTGGAGATCGGCACCGGATCCGGATACTCGGGTGCGCTGCTGGCCGAACTCGTCGGGCCTCAGGGCCAGGTGGTCAGCGTCGATGTTGACGAGCACCTCGTCGGCTGGGCGAACCGGCTGCACCCCCAGCGCGGCCTGACCAACATCCGCTGCCACCGCGCTGACGGCATGGCCGGATACCCGGCGGAAGCGCCGTACGACAGGATCGTGGCCTGGTGTGCACCCCCGCGGCTACCCCAAGCCTGGGTGGACCAGGTCATCGATGGTGGGCGGATCGTCGCCTGCCTGCCGATCGCACCGCTGCCATCGACCACCTTGGTCGCCACCGTCACCGTCGAAGCGGGCCGGCCCCGCGTCGAGGCCGTCACCGGCGGCGGCTACGCCCAGAGCACCCCTACCGCCGTCGACGACGCTCTGACCGTTCCCGGCCGCTGGGTCGACTGGTGCGACCAGCAACCCGAGCCGTCCTGGATCGCGATCGGGTGGCGCGCCGACGACGACGGCCAGCACACCGGCGCCCGCTCCGCCCTCCACCACCTGCTCAACCCCCGACACACCGAACCCTACGACCGGCAACCGCTGGACTGGCGCTCCTGGCACACCTACGCGGCTACCCTCGCCGACCCTCACGTCAGCCTTGTCGCGCTCCGGAATCAGATCCGCGGCCTCGGCCACACCACCGCGACATCCGCAGCCGTAATCCTCACCGACGCCACCGTCATCGCCGACAGCCCGCACTCACCGTCACTGCACATCCTGCGGGACTGGCTCGCACGCTGGGAACAAGCCGCCCGGCCGGCCGCTGACGTCTTCACCACGGCCCTCCTGCCCCATTACGGCAGCGACCTGCCCGGCTGGGGCCTAAAAGCGTCCTACCAACCCCGAGAACAAACTCAACCGGCCGGTGCAGCGCCGTCACGGTAGCCGGCCGCCGAACTCGTTACTTCACCGATCATCTTCGAGATAAGGACGTTCATGGAGTCATCTGTCGCCGCCACCGCACCAGAACAGATGCGCGCTGACCTGGCAGAGCAGCTGTCAGCACGAAAGTGGATCAAGACGTCGGTGATTGATGCGGCGTTCCGCGCGGTGCCGCGGCATCTGTTCGCCCCAGCCGGCACCACCCTGCAGGCCGCATACGCCGACGATGTGGTCATCACGAAGAAGAACGCTGAAGGCCGGACGTGCAGTTCCATCTCGGCGCCGTGGCTGCAGGCGTACATGCTCGAGCAAGCCGTACTGCGGCCCGGCTCCCGCGTGCTGGAGATCGGCTCAGGCGGCTACAACGCCGCACTGATCGCTGAGGTGGTCGGGTCGGCCGGGACGGTGGTGAGCCTCGACATCGACGCCGATGTCGTCGCCAACGCCCGAGCCGCGCTCGATCGTGCCGGCTATCCGCAGGTCCAGGTCGTGCACGGCGATGGCGAGCTCGGCCACGCGGCCGGCGGCCCGTACGACGCGGTGATCGTCACCGTCAACGCCAGCGACATCCCCCCGGCCTGGACAGAGCAGCTCGCCCCGGGCGGGCGGCTGGTCGCACCCGTGCGGATGCGGGCCAACACCCGCTGTCTGACCCTGCAACGCCATGGTGATCACCTGATCGCGACCGCTGCCCTGCAATGCGGGTTCGTGCCGATGCAAGGCCAAGGACGCGACCCCGGACGCAGCACACCGCTGCGCGGCGATGACATCGTGCTGGCCGTCGATGATCCGAGCACCACCGTCGACGCCGAAGCACTCGTGGCAGCCCTGCGAACGCCGCGTGCGGAGGTGTGGCCGCCGGTCACCGCCCAGGTCGACGAAGCCGGGGTCTTCGAGTCCATTCACTTGTGGTTGGCTAGCCAGTCCCGCCCCTACGGGGCCCTGACCGTCGACCGGGAACGTGTCACAGACCTGCTTGACCCGGACAACCGGTTCGTCTGTCCCACCCTGCTCACCGCCGACAGCTTCGCGCATCTCACGCTGCGTCAACCCGAGCGTGGCGTCTATCAGTTCGGTGCCCACGGTTTCGGGCCCGGCGGCGCCGCGCTGGCGGACGACCTCGCCGAGCTGATCATGGCCTGGGACGAGACCCATCGGCACGGGCCCGGGCCCCGCATCACTGTGCACCCGGCCGGCGCTCCGATACCGGCGACCCGCAGCGTGCGGCTGCTCGTGCCGCGCCGGCACACCACGGTCGCCATTACCTGGCCCGACGAGCGCCACGATCGTGAGGACCAGGTATGACCGGTGCACCGTACGCCAACGGATGGACCCGCGAACCTGGAGAACACGTTGACCGATTTCACGGCCACTCTGCCGCGCAAGCGCATGGGCGCAGGCCTGGTGATGACCGACCACATCGACCGGGTCCTCCTCGTCGAGCCGACCTACAAGGACTACTGGGAGATCCCGGGCGGTGCGGTTGAGGCCGACGAGTCACCGCGCAACACCACGATCAGGGAGATCAGTGAGGAACTCGGGCTGGCCGTCTCGCCCGGGCGGCTGCTGGTGGTGGACTGGGTGCCGCCCCGCGAGGACCGCACCGAAGGACTGATGCTGCTGTTCGACGGCGGCATGCTCACTCCGGACGACAGCAGAAAGATCCGCCTCCCGCCCGAGGAATTGCGCAGCTGGGCCTGGTGCGACCCGCAGCAGGCCGGCCAGCGGCTCTCGGACCTGCTGGCCCGCCGGCTGACTGCCGCGATCCAGGCCCGCGCCGAGGGCAGCACCGCCTACCTGGAGAACGGATACCGCTGACCGGCACGCAGCCGTTGACTGTCCGGAGGAAATGATGGAGACCGCGTTGACCGGCATGATCCGATCCAGCTCCTGGCTGATGCGGGTGCTCGGCACCGTGCGAGACGCCGCTTTGCCTGACGCCTGGGTGGGCGCCGGTGTGCTGCGTGACCTGGTGTGGGACCAGCGGTACGGATCGGGCTTTCGACCCGATCGCGTCCGCGATGTCGACGTGGCCTTCTTCGACCCCCATGAGCTGAGCCGTGCCGGCGACGACCGGGCCACTGAACGTCTCACCCAGCGGCTGCCCGAGATGCCGTGGGAAGCGAAGAACCAGGCCGCCGTGCACACCTGGTATCCGGACCGGTTCGGCGGCGACCCCGTCGAGCCTCTGACCAGCATCAGCGATGCTGTCGGGACCTGGCCCGAGACCGCGACCGCCGTCGCCGTGCGACTCAATGGCCACGATGTGATCGAGGTCTGTGCCCCGCTCGGCCTCGAGGACCTGCTCGGCGGGATCTGGCGACGTAACCCCCGCCGTGTCAGCGTCGCGCAGTCACACGCCCGGCTCGCCCGCCACGACCCGGCCACACGATGGCCGAAAGTGAAAGTCGTGCCGCCAGCATGACGAACCTTCTCGACCGAAGGGCTGAATGCAGGAAGGTGAAGGCGCGGTGACCGCATCCTTCACCGCGCGGCTGCCGTGGCTGGCCGTCCCCGCGACGTTGCACCGGGCAGTACAACACTGCGCTGGCGCCCCCATCATCGAGGCTTGTGACGTCCAGGGTGGTATGTCACCGGGCCCGGCCGCCGTGCTGACGCTCGGCAACGGAGCCTGCGTCTTCGTCAAGGCGGTCAGCAAGGCGGTCAACGCCAGCTCGTACCGGTTGTACCAGCAGGAAGTGACCGTTCTGAAACAACTGCCGGCACAGGTGCCCGCCGCTCAGCTACTCAGCGTGGTCGAAGATGGTGAGTGGATCGCCCTCGTCATGGACATGGTCCGCGGACCAACAGCCGGGCCACCCTGGACCACGGCCTCCGTCACAGCGGCTGCCGAAGCGTGCGCCACCATGGCGAACGTCATCGCCCCACCCGGGTTGCCGACGGTCCGGGAACGCCTACCCGACCTCGACGGCTGGGCGCACCTGGCTACCGACCCGGAGTGCCTAAGCCCATGGGAGCGCCGCCGCATCACACGGCTGGCTGCCGCAGTGACTGGATGGCGGCACTGGACCAGCGGCCGGCACCTGAGCCATCACGATGTCCGCGGCGACAACATCATCATTAACGCTGTCGACGGTCGAGCGGTCCTGATCGACTGGGGATACGGCTGCAGCGGAGCGCCCTGGCTGGACCGTGCACTGCTCGCCGCCGACGTCATGGCAGCAGGACATCGGGACGGCCCCGACGAGGTGCGTCGCCAAGCCGTGGACCTGCTCACCGGTCTACCCGCCGATGCCGCACGGTTCGTGATCGCACAAGCAGGGATGTGGCGCCGCAACTCCACCCTGCCGGCCCACCCTGGCATGCCCACCCACCGCCGGTGGCAGCGCGAACGGGCGACCGCGTTACAGCCGTTGATCGACGACCTCCTACCGCTGATCACCACCTGACCCGTACGGCCAATGGCCGGAGTTACTCCCACCACGAGACACACCGATCAACCTCAACAGAAAGAAGGTGAGCAGGTGCAGCGGATCGCTGTCCTTGGCGCTGGGGGCGCCGGTAAGACCGTCCTGGCCCGTCGACTCGGCCACCTGCTCGATCTGCCGGTCACCCACCTGGACCAGCTGCGCTACGACCCCGCTTGGAACGTCGTCCCCGAGGAAACCTTCACCGCCGCCCAGCGCCGCCTGGTCGCAGGCGACAGGTGGATCGTCGACGGCAACAGCTTGGCCTCTCTGGACATCAGAGCGGCCCGCGCGGACACGATCATCGTGCTCGACCCGCACCCGCTGGTCTGCCTGGCCGGCGTTCTGCGGCGGCGCCTGAAATACCGCGGCGGCCAGCACGCCGACGGTGTCTACGACTGCATCACCCTCGATGTTCTGCGCTACGTCCTGTCGTACCGGCGGCGCCACCTACCCCGAGTGCTGGCTTGTATCCAGGAGCACGGCAGTCACGCTGAACTGATTCACCTGACCAGCCGCCGCGACGCTAATCAACTGATCAATCGAATCCGCACCGACCCCGGCCGCGGTCAGCCGTGACGCGCCTCGACCGGTACCAGCGAGACCCGGCGTTCGCAACGACCGGTTTCGTGGTGCTCGACTTCGAGGGGACAACCCCTGCCGGGCATCCTCCGGAACCCATCGAGGTCGGCGCCGTCGTGCTGCGCCCCCACGCAGACCGGCTGGAATGCGCCGGCCGATACGAGGCGCTGATGCAACCGCCCGTACACGCACCGCTCACCGCGGCCGACACCCGCCAGACCGGCATCACCGCCGCCATGCTCGCCGCCCGGCCCACCGCCAACGCCGTACTGGCCGGCCTGGACGCCCTGCTGACCAAACCGCCCTACGTGACCGTCGCACACCACGCACCGACCGAGGCCAGCATCCTGCGGCGGTACGCGTACGCCTGCCCCACCCTCGCCGCCGCGCCAATGCTCGACACTCTGAAGCTGGCGAAAGCCTGCCTTCCCCGACTGCCGTCCTACAACCTCGACGCGGTGCTGGCGCACTACCGGATCACCATCCCCGCCAACCGGCACCGTGCACTCACCGACGCCGAACTGACAGCCCGACTCCTGATTCACCTGCTGGCCGACGGCGCAATCCGCCACGGCTGGTCCCAGCTCAGCCAGCTGCGCAGCCTCGCCGGCAGCCCACCACCGGCGGCGAACACCACCCAGGCCGAACTGTTCTAACCGCTCGCCCAGCCCGAACCCCGTGCGGGCCTTCCCATAAACAGGAGACCGACGTGACCGACCATCAGCCTTCACCATCTGCACCAGTGCGACGCGACCTCGTCGACGGCCAGATACGGGCCGGCTCCCAAGGTGGTGAAGTCCTCGCTCGCGTGAGGACGACATGCACTCCGGTGGCGTGCCCGCCATGGACTTGATCAATGAGGAGATCGCGCGAGGCGTCGACGCTCATGCACCCGGCCTCGGACCGGCCGATCTCGTCTTCGTGTTCGGATCTACCTTGCCTGACGCCGTACTGCCTGCCGCCCAGGTACTCGAGACCCAGCTCGCACGGACAGTCGTGCTCACCGGAGGACCGAATCGGCGCAGGCCTGAGCACGTCGAGAGCGAAGAACATGCCCGTCTGCTGCTGGCGCGGGGGATCACCTCAGACCAGATGATCATCGAGCGGGAATCTCGGACCTCCGTGGAGAACGTCGCACTCGCCCGCCCACTAATCGAAGAGCGCCTCGGCCCGGTCCGCACCGTTATCGCCGTGGTGAAGTGGTGGCAACAACGGCAACTGCACGTGCTTGCCGCCGGAATGCCCTCCGTCGAACGGATCTACGCCATCACGTGGAATCCTCCCGCCCGCACCGATGGCCGCTGCTACGACCGAACCACCTGGGCACTCAGCTCGGACCGTGACCGGATTGAACGCGAACACGCCTACCTGAAGGATCTTCTGCACCGCGGCGAGCTTCCCCCGCTGGTCGCGGACGGGCACGGCTGGACCCCCGGCTGACAGGTAGGGATTGTCATCGCGGGAGCACTCCCGCAGGGTGAGATGCATAAGGAGCAGCGGCAGAGCCGGCGATTCTCGCGTCCGCCTCGGTTACGCCGAGTACGCACGCCGCTGTCACTGCAACGGGGCCGCGCCTGTCGGCGCAATGCTAAGCGAAGATCATGTAGCAACGTGCGCACGTTAGGAGTCGCAGGGGTGAGCGAAAGGCCTGAGCCAGGACCCGGCTGGCTTCTCCCGGCCGTACTCGGCGAGCGGGTGTTGGTGAGAGCGCCGGCAGTCGGCGACGAGTCGGCCCTGGTGGAAATGTCCATCGACCCGGAAGTGCGCCGATACATCGGCGGCCCGGTAGACCAGCCGACCGCCGAAGGTAGAGCTGCCAGGAAGGCGGTTGATCCGAGGTGGGGCGAGTTCGTCATCGTCGACCGCGTCAGCGATACCGTGGTCGGCAGTGGATCGCTGGCCCGCAAGCGCGGCCCGTGGGAGGTCTCCTACCAGCTGCGCCGTGCTTGGTGGGGCCGCGGCATGGCTGGCGAAGCGTTGTCGCTGATCCGCGACTGGTTCTTCACCCATATGCGCGAGGACCTGCTGATCGCCACCACGCAGCGTGTCAACGTGGCATCGCGGCGGCTGTTGGAACGCGCCGGCGCGACCCACGCCAGCACTTTCGAGCAGTACGGCCTGGCCCAAGAACGCTACGAGTTCCATCGCGCCACGCAACCACCCACCTGACGTGTGTTCAGCAGCGTTGCGAGAACGTTCACATCCACCACGATCAGCGCGGTGAGACCGAACGCCGCTCCGAGCCAGCATGTGGTTGAGGTGGCGCCTGCGCTGGTGACGCGTGTGGTCGCCCGTGGCTGGGACGTGCTGGTGTCCGCCGCCGTGAGGGCCTGGCACGCCGACCACCTGCCTGGCTCACCCGACGTGGCGGCACCGCGACCCTGCTACGGCAGCTTGCGACTATCCCGGCACCGCCGATCGAGCTAGGCCGCGCCGAGCAGCGCCTCGCCACCTACGTCGCCCGACCCGAAGACGCTTGTGCTGTTCGCCGGCGAGCGTTGCTGCACACCGACTGGAATCCCGCCAACGTCCTGATCGGCGAGCGGACGTGGCTGGTCGACTGGGGCTGGGCCACCCGCGGCGCGCCCTGGCTGGACGCCGCCTACTGGATCACCTGGTTGGTCGCTGCCGGACACCAGCCCGACGCTGCGGAAACCTTGCCGCTGGAGTTCCCGGCGTTCGCCGCCGCGCCGGCCGCTGCGGTGACCGTGTTCGCCCGGGCCAACGCGCGCATGTGGGCGCAGCTTGCGGGCACGAGCCCTGACGAGTGGACGTCGTACCTGCGGCAGGCCAGCGAGACGTGGGCCCGTCACCGACGCAATGAGGAATGACGTCGTCCATGCCCGACATGCGGAGGCTGGCTGTCGGGGTCAAGCCAGCAAGGTCGTGTGCATCCACGGTGCCACGCTCTGCCGCGCCTTCATCGAGTGCTCCCCGTCGAGTGGACCGCCGCTAGTTAGTGGTAGCGGGTCCAGATGACATGCGGGTCGTCTGCGAACAATGAACGGAGCCGTAGGGCGAGTTCTCTGGCGACGGCGGGACGGCCGGTGAACGAGTCGATGACGCTGGTTACCAGTTGCAGTTCCCGCAGTCGGACCAGCAACGGCCAGCCGCTCCAGCTGAGGATGTCGAAGCCGTAGTCGTCGGCGAATGCGTCATAGGCGGCACGGGGCCGGCCGAAGCGGGTGGTGCCGTGGGCGGTGGGGACGAGGTCCCATTCGCGGGGGCCTTCACTGAGCCCGTCCAAGTCGCAGAGCAGTGCGCTCGGATCGGCTGCAGGGCGGTGGGGGACGCGTCGTAGCAGCAGATTGCCGGTATGGGCGTCACCATGCACGAGGCCGGCGGGCAAGTGCCAGCGGATCGCGGGCAGCTGCCGGTGGATGTCGTCGCACCAGTCGCGGAGCACTTCCAGTAGGCGGCCGGCGGGTACGCCCAGCTCGGCGTCGGACCACTGGTCCAGCTCGGCTGCGGCGGTGGGCTGCAGGCTCGCCGCGTTGGCGATGCGGCGGCGGATTTTGGTGATGGTGTCCCAGGTGGGTAGCGCTGTGTCGAAGCGGTCGACGGCGTGCAGGGCGCGTAGCGGTACGGCGAGGTCAACCGGCCAGGGGTCTTCGTGGGCAATGGGAACGTAGTGCCAGATGGTGGCGACCCAGTCGCCGGCGTGGACTGGTGTCGGCGCGAGATCGGCGGCTAGGCGAATGGTGGGGATGTCGCGGCGGGCGAGTTCCGTGGCGAGGACGGTGGTGCGCTGGGCGAGGGTGCGGGCGTGGTCGCCGCGGGCCAGGCGCACCACGTAGTCGTCGACGCGGAAGACAGCGTTCATCGTGTACTTGATCAGGGTCGCGCTGTCGGTCGGGATTCCGGCGTGCTGGCAGACGTCCTCGAGCCGGTCACGTAGTTCCGTTTCGACCGCGGTGGACAGGCCGGTTGTCATCAGACGGTGGTGGTCTGCAGCCGGTGGCCGAACGCGGCGAGCGCGGGTTCGGCGGCGTGTGGTTGCGTCAGCTGCCACAGCGCGTCGAGGCGGTCACGTACGCGTGCCGACGCCATTCCATCCTCCGCGAGGTCGACGGCCGCGACGGCGTTGCGGCCGGCTGCGGCGTGGTCGCCGGTAAGACTACTCGCGGTGGCCAGGGAGATGTGGTCGAAGATCCGCGATCGTTGATCTTGTGGTTGGCGCAAGGCGACGGCGTGGTGAGCGTGGTCGAGGGCGGCGTCGGCGTGACGGTGTTGGCCGGGGTGGCGGGCGAGTTCGGCGTAGACGACCGCGGAGATGCCGTGGGTGTCGGCGGGTGCGAGCGCGAATTGGGTCCAGGTGGGGGCGGTGTCCGGGTCGGCTTGGCGCAGTTCATCGCGGGCCCGGGTGAGGCTGTCGATGACGTGCCGGTCGTGGCCGAGCAGCGCGTGTGCCCAGGCGGTGTTGGCGTGCAGGATCGCCACGCTGGCGTGGCAGCCGGACTGCTGGGCGACGAGTTGTCCGAGGCCGAACAGGTGCATGGCTTCTTCGGTGCGGTGCTGGTGGAGGCTGACCCGGCCGAGCCGGTAGTAGCCGTTGGCCAGTAGCGGTAGCGCGTTGGCGCGGCGGGCGAGCACGAGGCTTTGGGTCAGGTGACGGCGGGCGGTGTCGTGGTCGTCGAGGTCGTGGGCGAGCCAGCCGACGAGGTTGTGCAGGTCGGCCAGGGCGTGGTGCAGGCGGATGGCGAGATTGTCGGTCAAGCCGTCCGCGTGCAGGAGTTGCCCGGCCCAGGCGACGTAGGCGCGGGCGGAGTTCAGGCAGGCGCCACCGCCGGCTACGGCGTCGCGGCGGCGGTGCACGGTCGTGATGGTCTCGACGGTGTCGACGTCGGCGGCACTGACGTTTGCTGGTGGGGTCAAGCAGGCCAGGTCGGGTAGCCAGCGCTCGACGTCGGTGGGGATGGCTCCGACGGCGATGGCGGCGACCGCGGCCAGCAGTTCCCGGTGATCGATGACGTCGCCGGCGGCCTGCTCACTGGGCGGCCGCGATGGTGGGGCTGGGGCGGCGCGGCTGAGTCCCATCCAGTGGCGGGGGATGGCGAGGCCTTCGGCGATGCGTTCCAGGACGCGGTAGTCGGTAACGACGCGTTGCCGGTGGGCGATCTCGCAGACCCGGCTGGCCGTCAGCCCCGTCGCGGCGCCGATACGGGAGTAGGCGGTACCGCGGTCGTGCAGGTAGCAGAACGCGGCGGCGATGTCATGGCGGTCGAGCAGGTCACGCAGCCGTGATCCGCCGTAGGTGGCGGTGTGCCACTGCGGGTCAATGACCGCGTCTGGCATCGGGTCACCTCGATCCCTCGTCGCAGCACACGGTAGCGCCTCACTAGCAGATTGTCTGCATGGGTGTTCGTGAGCTGGACTTTCTTTCATGCTCACCGTGAGAACGCCACGGTGAGTAATCACCGTGGCCTAGAGCCCATCCGGGGTGGACAGCGACGGTGGTTGTTGTACCCGGAACGAGGCCGCAACGGTCCCCCTTTCCGTGACGGCCGAGCCGGGTGCTTGGCGCATGCGGGAGGACGTTCCTGCACCGCCTGGTAGCCCCTGCACATCAATGGGAGGAGGTGAAAGACCCATGACGTCCACGACCGTCACCACTCGGACCTGGGCCACCGTCGTTTCGACGGCCGGCCCGGACACCGACGTGCTGCGCATGTCGCCGGATCACGGTACCGCTCAGCTTCCGCTGATCACCCGTACCGGCTTCGAGCAGCGGCACATCGTGACCAGCCAGATCGGCAGCCTGTAGGCCGCCGGTGGGACCGCCCGGCCGTCGCCGGCCGGGCGGTCCCACCCCCACCCGCCTGCACCGCCCCGGGCGGCGGCGCATCATCTCTGAAAGGACGCTCGATGGGCACCATCAGAGCCCGCACCACTGCATTCGACTTCGACCTCAAGACCCGCGACGGGGAATCGATCCTCGAAGCGCTGCGCCGCAGCGCGCTACCGGCGCAAGGGTTCCTGCTGCACGACGAGGACGGCGGTTTCCTGTCCCTGGCCACCGTCCTCAGCACCGGGCAACGGGTGAACGCGTTCTCCCTGCGCAACCCCGACTTCGGTGTCCTCAACCCGTCGGTGCAGGTCGCCGGCCGCGATGACGCGGTCGCGGAGATCTTCGCCGCCGACGGCACCGACCAGAAGCCGACGCTGGTGCAGTTCACCCGCGCCGAAGGCATCGACTACGTCTACGCCGCGGTCAGCAAAGTCCTCCACGACTACCGGCACGCCCACCCCGAGGGCGGCGACATCCAGATCGCGCTGTCCGGCGGTGGCGACGGCCGCATCGTCGGCGAGTGCGTCGGCCGGTACAAGACCGAACACCCCGATGCGGCGTTCCACGCCGTGATCACCGCCAACGGCTTCGAGGACGAGACCGAACACCTCGACAGCGCGATCGGCATCGCGAAGCGGTTCGCGCTGCCGTACACCGTGTTCAACGAAGACGACTCCGCGAAGAAGCTCGGCTTCGCCAACGGGTTCGCCTCCGCCCTGGAGCGCTACCGCGACGAGTTCCCCGATGACGAGGCGGAGATTCTGGCCACCTACTGGGTCCAGGAACTCAACTTCGCGGTCGCCCGCGACGCCGGCCGGACCGGCATTATCTTCGGGTTCAACCTCGAGGACGTCATCGCCGAACGGCTCTACCAGGCGCTCACCGGCCGGCACCTGGACCCGTACCCCGTCCGGCAGGCCGAGGGCATCAACCTCATCGCGCCGCTGTATCGGATCCCCAAGAAGCTCATCGACGCGCTGGACGTCACCAACTCGATGCGCAACTACGAGCGGCGGCAGGCATCGGTGTCCTACCTGCGCTCGGCCATGTACTTCCTGGCCTACCACGTCGTCGAGCGGTTCCCCGCCCTCGCCGCCGCCTACGCCGACCCGACCATCGTCGCCTCTGCCTCCGAGGAGCCCCCGCCATGGCTGATCGCCTCCCCGAACTGACCGCACCCTCCGAGAACATCGGCGGTGAGCAGCGGCGCCCGTTCCTCAACTTCGCCGGCATCCGTACCGCGACCCTGGTCACCGACCCGTGGACGCACGCGGTCATCCGCGACACCTTCGTCGACGACACCGCCCGCGACGCGCTCAGCAGCACCTACCCGACCGCCGGGTTCCAGCGGCTGAGCCAGGACGACGACAAGAAGCAGTTCACGATGGAGGTCCGCAACGACCTCGACGTCCGCGAGGGCGACCTGTGCCCCTGGCAGCAATTCCTCGCCGAGCTGTGGTCACCGGACTACCTGAAAGCGATGACCGAACTGACCGGCCTCGACCTGGACGGCGCGGAGATCCACGCCGCGTTCTACCGCTACCCGCCCGAGTGCTGGTTCGGCCCGCACACCGACGACGAACGCAAACTGTTCTCGCACATCATCTACATGGCCCCCGAATGGCCCGAGAACGCCGGCGGGCGGCTGCTCATCAACCGCAGCAAGGACATGACCGACATCTGTGACACGGTCATCCCTCAAGCCGGCACCAGCGTCGTGGTCGTCCGCAGCGACACGTCCTGGCACTCGATCGAGCCGGTCGACCCGCAACGCGGCCTCACCCGCAAGAGCATCATCCTGCACGCCTACAAGCCGGGCAGCAACGTCGACTTCTACCAACGATGACCAGGCGGCGGTGGGGCACTGCCCAGCGCAGCGCTCCACCGGCCGGTCCTGCGCTATGAGGAGCAGACCCGATGCCCACGGTCGCCAGCCTGGTCCAGGCTTACCAGCAACACATCAACCCCGCTGCCCTGCTCGCCGCCGTTACCTGGATCAGCTCCGTCGACCGGCTACAAGGCAGCACAGGCCTCGATCAGCTTGCCGGCGACGTAGCGGCCCGCGTGGACAAGCTCAACCTGACTGTCGACCTGCGCCGCTACCCACCCGGCCACCGCTGGTGGTCGTTCACCGCTCCGACCGCCCGGTCGCCCATCACGGCATCGCTGGACCTGATCAGCCCGGACGAACACGTCACCGGCCACCCGGCCCACTCGTGCGCGTTGGCCCGAGGCTCCGCGTCCACACCCCCGCGCACCGTCCGCCTCGCCCTGCTCGGCGATGACCCGGACGGCGCCCTGGTGGTATGCCCACCACAACCGCGGTTCGCCCTAAGTAAAATGATCGATGAACTCGCGAACGCTGGAGCGGTCGCCGTCGCCATCGAATCACCCGTTGGGGAGTTCGACGATCACGTCGTGGCTCGGCTCGAGTTACCAGACGACTGTCCGCTCGTCGGGTTCAGCCTCTCCGCCGCCCAAGCAGAACAACTACGAGCCGCGCCCGGCCGGCTGGTGCGCATCGCTGCCCGACACGACCCGCCGGCAACGATGCCCGTCGTGCACGCCCGCCACTGCGGCCAGCCGGGGGCCGCCAGAGCGCTACTCATCGCTCACCTGTGCCACCCAGCTCCGAGCGCCAACGACAACGCGTCCGGCGTCGCCGGCCTGCTGGCCATCGCGAACGCCGTCGACCGACTATGGCCGACCGGCACCGGCCCGAACATCGACCTGTTGTGGGCGCCCGAAATGGTCGGCACCGCCGCCTACCTGCACGACATCGCCCTCGCCAGGCCTGATCAGAGACCCGACCTGGTCCTCAGCCTCGACATGATCGGCGGCACCGGACATCTGATCCTCGAGGACACCGCCGACCACTGCCCGGCACCACTGGCCGCCGCCCTGACGGTCGCGTGCCGACACATCCGCCCCGACCAACGGTCCTACTCACATGCCGTCTCCTTACCCACCTGGCCCCGCACGGCGACACCTTTCGTCGGGGCTAGCGACCACCTGCTGTTCGCCGACCGGACCATCGCCATCCCCTCCGGGCACGTATCTTGCTGGCCCGACCCCGCCCACCACACCTCATACGACACCGTCGACCGGATCGACCCCGCCGCCCTCGCCGGCATCACCGTGGCCGCCGCGGCGGCGGCCACCGCTTTGTGCCTCGGCGGCGAGGCCATCGCAGAAATATCTGCCGCCCACGCCGAACTCACAACCACACGCATAGCCCGCACCTCGCATCTGCCCGGCACGGCCGCCTACCGGCAGGTGGTCAGCGAGGCCGCCGTCGCGACCATGGCAGGCTGGCACAACCCGACCCGGCCAACGGTGCGACAACCGGCCGTATCGCCGGAAACGATCGCAGAGGCACCCGTCGTACGGCGCTGGAAAGGCCCCTGGAACCTGCAGAACTTGACCGCGGCACTACCCGCGCGCCACCACGGCGACCTCGCCGCCCTGCTCGATCCGCCCGGGCCCGGCTACGCCCGGCTCGTCGCTCTCGCCCACGCCATCGATGACGTCGCCGGCATCACGACACTGCTCACCAGAGCCCGACAAGCCACCGACCTTGACATCTCCGCCGCCACCGCGGCGGCGGTCATCGAACTCATGGCCGCGGCAGGATGGGTACAGCGGAGCCCGACTGCTAAGTCGTCGGCGGGCCAGACCGCCACGCCGCCCGGGCAGTCAGCCCGATACTGGCCGCCAAGAACCCACAGTTGACCAACGTGAAACCAGCCATCACCCACACCATCGCCGACGGCGCAATCGCTATCGTCGCCGCGATCACCGTGACGATGAACCCGTAGTCGCGGACCAACTTGACGATCAGCACCGGCAACGAGCGAGACGTCACGAGGCTGACGTTCGCCCCTTCCTTCGCCATCACCGACGTCACCATGTTCACCATCCAACTCGCGGCGAACACCCCAGGCAGCCACACCGGATATTCCCGCCCAGCCGACGCGCTCACCGCAATCACGGCAGCAACGAGGGCGACCTGCACGGCAATATCGCACAGCACATCCAACCGACCACCCGCGGGCGACGACTTACCCGACACCCGGGCCAACTGACCGTCCGCACAGTCCAGGCAGTACGCCAGCTGCCAGATCAGCCACACCGCCACGCCAACCCCGACATGCACCAGATCCCGGTGGAGCCACGGCGTGACCGCAACCACCGCGACCGACGCGCCGACACCGAGCACCAGATTCGCCAACGTCAACGCCGACGGACGCAGCCGTGCGCGGAACGACGCAGACGCGAGCCGGGCAGCTACCGGATAGTTGAAGCGATGGGTGAACAGTCCGGCGTCGGCACGAGCGACCGCCCGGAACGCTGTAGCACCCGGACTGACATCAGCGGCAGACACCACAAAATCTCCTCATCGCGGACAAGCAGCCATCATGCCAGTTCCGAGAGGGCCTCTTGGCTTCGGCCAGCCGGCGAACGCCACGGGCGTGCGTAGTCATTGGCGATGAGGTCTACGTCGGCTGCAGTGATAGCCGGCGCGGGGTCCTGCGGAACACCAGCATCCGATGGACCCACTACGGCGACCTGCCCCCGCTGATCCACGCCGGCGAAGCACGCCATCGTCGACCACTATCAAGCCGTGGAGATGCCAGGATGAGCCGGTGGATCTGACCCCGCACACCACGACTGCTGACATACGGCGGTGCCGTCCGACGACGGCGGTCCTGCCCGTCGGCAGTTTCGAGCAACACGGCGACTTCCTGCCGCTGGCGACCGACACCCTCATCGCGACGGCCATCGCCACCCGTATCGCCGCCATTTACAACGTGCTGCTTTTGCCGGCCGTGACGATGTCCTGCTCTCACGAACACGCGGCATGGCCAGGCACCGTCAGCATCAGCCACCAGACGTTGGCCGCCATCATCACCGACGTAGCCGACTCCCTGCATGCCCAAGGTGTGCACCGCCTGGCGATCGTCAATGCACACGGCGGCAACTATGTTCTGAGCAATGTGGTCCAGGCGGCCAACGCGAACGCGCCTCGCTCGATGACGCTGTTCCCGACCCGGACGGACTGGGACACGGCCCGGCGTGACGCCGAGCTCGAGACCTCCGCGCACGACGACATGCACGCCGGCGAACTGGAGGCGTCCATCCTGGTCGCGGCATACCCCGAGGTCCTGCGTGACGGGGCGCTGGAGCAGGACCATGTCGGCGGCGATCGGTCCTTGCTCCTGGTGGGCGGTATGAGTGCCTACACGCCTAGCGGCGTCATCGGCAAGCCCTCAGCGGCAACCGCAGCTAAGGGAAAGGCCCTGCTGGACAGCCTGGCCAGCTCCTTCGGTGCCCATCTGCAGTTTCTTGACGAACAGCAGTTAATGCATGGCCGGGCGCAGAAATGAGCGCGCCCCTGCGTCTCGCTATCGGCCAAACCCGGGTGACCACCGACCCGCAGCGCAACGGTGCCACGATCCGGGCAGCGATGCGCGCCGCCGCCGCTGCAGGCGCCCAGCTGATTCAGCTGCCAGAGGGTGCTCTCACCGGCTACGTCGGCCCGGCCAAGCGCCACTACGCCGGCTGGCGCATCGACTGGACCCCAGTCACCGAACAACTCGAGGGCACTATGGCCCTGGCCGCCGAGCTCGGTATCTGGGTAGTGGTCGGCGGTAACCACCGCCTCACCGGCGACCACCGGCCGCACAACAGCCTGTGGGTAATCAGCGGCCGCGGAGAGCTAATCGACCGCTACGACAAACGCTACCTGTCGCACAACGAGGTCACCGGCTTCTACACCCCCGGCACCCAGGCCCGCGTGGTCGAAGTTGACGGCTGGCGCCTGGGCCTGTTGATCTGCATCGAGGTGAATTTCCCGGAGCTGTGGATGGAACTGGAGGAGCTTGAGGTCGACGCGGTGCTGTTCTCCACCTTCTCCGAGGACCCGATCTTCGAGGTGATCGCCCGCGGGTACGCCGCAACCCACGGGTTCTGGATCAGCACCGCCCTGCCGGCCCAATGCGCCGCATCGATGCCGTCCTCGCTGATCGGCCCTGACGGCACCGTGCTGCGCCAAGCCGCCGCCGACGGTGAAGATCTGGTCATCACTGACCTCGATCGTGACGACCCGGCCTTTAACATCGCCTTGACCAAAGCCCGGCCCTGGCGGCGTGCCGCCCGGGCCGGCGACATCTACAGGGCAGCCCGCATCGATGATCCCCGCAGCACCGACCGCACCTGCATCTGACATAGGCCAGGCTCGCTTCTCAACTGCACCTCGTGGCGCTGTCGCGAGCTCGATGCTGATTCCGGGGCGGTGCGAAAATACGTCGATCACCGGCGCGGTGCCCCGTCTCGCGGTCCACGCGACGGAGCACAGCGGTGAAGGCGACTACTCGGTGTCGTAATCGTCGTAGTTATCCGGATCCTGTGGCGGATCGTTGCGATCCGCAGCCTGTTGCGCCCGGTCATCGAAGTCGCTGGCAGCGGTCGGCGAGCTGGGATCGCGGACGGCGGCAGCACTGATGCGATCTGCTGCCTGGTGATCCATCGGTTCAAGTCGGGCCATGACGGTGTCCTCCGTCGGCTCATGCCCTCGGTTACGCCTGGGGCTTCTCGCACTCGCACCGCACCATGCGGCCGGGTGATCTGATCCCGCGGGCTACGTCGGCGCCGGGCCCGCGTCCTACGGGCTGCCCGTGCTGGTCACCGCGCACGAGATGTCCGGTGGGATCAGCCGGAGAGTCGCACCTCGTGAATCCGGCTAAGGAATGCCGGTCCCTTCCGATAGTGATCACGCTACGCCCTCCGCCGTGAAGGGGTCCGTCCAATGCCGTTAACTAGAACGTCCGTTACACGTTCCGCCCGCGGTGAGACGACCACGCGGCGAACCAGGAGGCGAGATCGCGCATCCAGGCGGCGCTGCTCTGCTGTGACTTACGCGCCCACTTCTCGGCGTTGCCTGTCACAAACAGGTCTACGACCTCGGGGTCCGTGTCAGCCCAGGTCGGGTGCTGTGCCAGCCACTGTTCGGCCTGTAACGGGGTGTGACCACTACCGATCAGCCAGGGGGCGAGCATAGCGAGTTCCAGCCACGGCGCGGCCTGGGTGGTGAACGCCCAGTCCACGACGCGTAGGCCGTTGGCGGTCACGATCAGGTTGGCCGGGTTCAGGTCGGTGTGCACGAGCGTGTCGCCGTGCAACTCCGGATGGTCGAATCCGAGTCGGGCGTGCGGGCGCAACCACGGCCCGTCCGGAGCGGGTTGGTCGGCGAGCTCGGACAGGGCCGCGGTGAGCAGGGGCAGATCGGGGCTGCCCGGTGACAGATCGCCGGGTCGGCCGTCACAGTGCTCGAACCCCGCCACCAGCCAGCCGTGTGCTTCGAGGTCCCAGAGCACCGCCGGGGCGTAACGCCGGTTGACGTTCCGGTTCGCCTGCACCTCGTAGCGCAGTGACCGCACGCCCAGCGGTGACGAGGCGCCTTTGACGAAGATCGGTCCACGCGGCCCGCTTAAGCTCACGGCGAGCTCGGCATGATCGCCGGTAGCCGCCGGGAAGACTTTGGAGCCACCGGCCCGCCGCAGGATTTCCTGTGCCACTACAGGCGGTACCGCGGTCCAGCCACGAGTCATCCGTCATTCCTTTGTGTGAGTCGACACCCTTAGCCTGATCCGGGTTGTCGAGGTGGCCTGCCGCTCAGCGCAGGGACGCGGCGCCAGCTTCTGCGTCCTACCGTGCATTTCGACAACCGGGGGAGGGCACCCCGCTATGACGCTGAAACAACTGCGCGACTCCGACCTGACACCGGTCCAGCAGACTCCGCTGTCGTACCCGCGCAGCTGCGCCGTAAGGTACCGCGATGCCGGCGGAGCTTCATCGGGCTCGCGTCGAGCCGGAGGGCCCAGCCCCGCTCGGCTGAGCACATCTCCTAACGATCGATGACGGGCTGGCCCATGCCCCGTGCTCCCGTGCTCACCTGCTCCACGTACGTGCCGTTGTGCAGATAGGCGACACCGCCGGACGTCCGCGCGGCCAGGGCAGCTTCCACCCGGTCGGCCGTATTGGCCGTGAACCGGTCCCGCAACTGGGAGCATTCGACGAACTCGACCGCGTCCAACTCTTCGGACTGCAGCTCGATCCCCGATAGGTCGGTCAGGACGCCCCCGTCGAACACGTAGCCGAACCACGCCTTGCGGACGGCGTTCGGAGCCACCCAATCCATCACCAGCAGCCGGCCCAACGCCACCTCAACCCCGAGCTCTTCGGCAATCTCTCGAGCGCAACACACGTGCGGCGGCTCGTCGGCCTCCATGATGCCGCCCGGCACGTTCCACCACGTCCGATAATTCGGCTTCACCGCCAGTACCGCAGTGCCCGCAGGATTGGTGATCAACGCGCTCGCCGAGGACAGGAAACTCGGCAGAGTCGCGTACCACTGTGCCGGCTCCAACCATTTACCCACGCCCGTGACGCTACGCGTTGCGGCAGGGGGAGGTTCGGTTGCAGACCGCGCGCCGGTCCGGACTGTCGGCAAGCGGAATGCCCATAATGTTCGGTATGGCGGGTGTGAGTGATACGAGGCAGGCCGATCCCGCGGAGCGTGGCAGCCCACAGCGGACCTGGCCGCCGAAGAGTGGGGGCGTTCTCCTCATCGACCTGGAGAACATGATCGGCCGCAATGCCAAGTCCAGCGTCCTGGCCGCACGCATCCCGGTGCTGATCGACCGGGCCGGGCCCACCGTTACGGCGGTCGCCGCGTGCGCCGGCAACCGGATCACCCCAGCCGGTATGAAGATCCTGAAGGACAACGGCATCGAACTGCTCACCGTGGATTGGTCGAAGGACGCCGCCGACGACGCGCTGCTGGCCGAAGCGCAGCGCAGGGCGGACGCCGGGTGCAGCCGGTTCGTGGCCGCGTCTAACGACAGCCGGTTCGCTCGGCTCGCCGATCTCGGCGACCTGGAGGTCCTGATCTGGGCGACGCAGAAGCCCCGCACGGCCTACATCGAGCGTGCTGTCCAGGTCTACCGGTTGCCAGTCCCCGCAGCGGCCTCCACCGTAGCGAGCACAACGCCGAGGAAGGCGCCAGCCGACCCCTCCGGAAAAGCCGGCGCCGTACGCGAAAGCCGTAGGCCCGTGTCCGCCACAACCAAGGTCATTCCGTCGACGCACAACGCCGCGCCCGACACGAGGTCTGAGCGGCCCGCTTCGGACCACCCATCAGTGCTGGCGCCATGGGGCTTTGCCATGCCACCGGCGGCCCGGCCGGTACTGGCGGGCGTGGGCGTGCTCGTCGCCGGGCTTCTCTTCGGTACCGGTGCAGCGCTCGGTGAGCTGACCGTACGCCATCTGCACCGCCAGCTCACCCTTCGTTGAATTCAGCGCTCCGAGGCCGGGGCCGTGCCGCGGTCCCCGGCCAACCAGAGATGCCGAAGACCGTTGACAGGATCGAATCCTTCGGTGCATTCGGGCAGGTCAATCACACTTCAAAATGCACGCGCCCGGCCGGATGATCTGCTTCTCGAACGGACTCGCCGCGCCCGTACCAGCCAACGAATTAGCACGTCCGTTCCACAAGGGAGGACGCGCTGCCGTGATCTTGGAAACCACTTACCTCGGGCTCGCAGCTCCCTGACCTGCAGTTTCTGATATCGCAGTATTCGCTGGGATAGCACATATGTACGTAGCCACATTTTTGTCGTACCCACCTGCCAAACTCCTGCCCGAATCAGAAACACCTTGGGGAGGATCATGAACGCGGACTGGTGGCGGGGCATCGAGCCGGATATGTGGAGGTTTGCCGGGGAGCCTCGTGGTGACGCCCGCGAAGACTACGCGGCTGTCCTGTCTGCGTTGCTCCGGCTCAGCGGCACCTCTGCGATGTCCACCATGCAGGACATCGCGGCGCAGATGGCCCAGGAGGGCTATCAGGAGCCGATGACCTCGGAGCTTCTTCGCGATCGCCTGGACGAGCTGGTTCAGATGCGGCTTGTTCTGGTGTTCCTGAGCCCGACGGCAGCGCGAGAGGATTTGCGGGACGGCAACCGCAGACAGGAAGCGTGGTCGCTCAGTAAAAAGGGCCGCATTATCGTGCGGTCGGTCCGGGATGCAATTAATGATCTTAACCGTGTGCTCGCCCTGCCGCCGCGTTTAATCGATTCTATCCAAGAAACGTTGCGTCAGCTGCTCCTGCACTTTCACGACGAGCCAATGCGGCTGGCATTGGATGTTGCGGCGGTGCGGTCACATGTCGCGCAGCTCCTCAATGCTGCTGGTGACTACTACGAGGCGACTCGCATGCTCAACCAGCACGACGTCACCGATGATGAGGTGTTCGGCGAGAGCCGGCGCCGGATCATGACGGTGCTGCGGCAGTTCGTTCAGCACACGCAAGCGGCGCTCGTTCCCCTACGGCGCAGTTTGGACGACGTCCGCCTGACGGGGTACGACGTCATTGCCGAGGCCGCCGCTCCGGGCGCCGGCGCAGTGTTCGCTGACACCACAGCCTGGGTCGATGACGCAGTGACGCAGCTGAAAAGTCTGGACGCATGGTTCGTGCAGGGCGGCAACATCGACAAGATCATCGACTCGGCGAACTTTGCCATCGACGCCCTGCTGTCTGCCATCATGCGTCGCTACCATGCCGCCCACCGCGCGAGTGATCTTGCCGCGGACTTCCGGCAGCTGGCCTACATGATTCACGCCCAGGAGAACGACTCCGACGCGTATGCGGTGTTCGCCGCGGCGACGGGGCTGTGGGCCGCTCAGCATCCCCGAGGAAGCAGCGACGAGGACGACGTGCGTCCGGTGGAATGGTCCGAGCACACACTCGGCATTGCCATGCCTGTCGTGCTCGGCCGTCGGCCGGCCACGACGACACCGGGCCCACGCGCCGCCCGGCAGCTGGAGAATCTTGCTCTCAAACGAGAGGCAGAAGAGCAGGCGGCCCTGGCAGAAATGGCGCGTTGGGCCGACTTGTCTGCCGGCTTGGTGACCCCAGGGATCGTGAACCTGGACTTCTTCACCGGCGTCGACGACGAGCACCTCGAGATCCTGGTCGAGCTGATCGAAGAGGCGATGGACAGTTTCGACCCCGATCTTGGGTACGGAGAGGCGTTGACTTTGCGATGCCGGCTTCGGCTAGCCCCGGGCCGGCCCGGTGTCGTGCACCGCGTGCTTGCGGGTGATGGCTTCCTCACAGCGCCCGACGTCCTGATCGAAATCTCACAGATCGACCATCAGCCCAGGCTGGCAGGCACGCGATGAACGACTTGGATACCGCGTTCGACCTGCCCGAAGATCCCCAAAGCAGCGAGCTGACGCCCATCATCTCGGCCCTTCTGAAAGAGCCGCTGCTGACCGAGGAGTCGAGGCCGGACATCTACCGGCTGGCTCGGCACCGCGACAAGGAGCTGCTTGGCTGGTTCCAGAGCAACGCGGGGTGGCACGTCAAGACATCGGAATTTGGGCGCTTCATCAGGCTGTTCAAACGCCGGCAGGAACCACCGCGTGACCGCTGCGTGCTCGCCGGCCCCGGTGGTGGCCCGTCATCGCCGCTGGTCCTGGTGTTGCTCAGTTTGATCGGAGAGCAGTTGTGGCGTCGACCTATGGCCACCTACGGCGGCCTGCAACGCGAAGTCATTCGAGTGTGCGCCGGCGAGTCAGCGCGAGATGCCCTGCCCGCCTTCAAAGTTGTCGCCGAAGCTGGCGAGTCGAAGGCTCGCGCCGACCAGCACCGGCGGGCGTTCGTCGAAGCGCTGGAGCTCCTGCGGCATTGGCATGTCATCAGCACCGATCGACCCCTGACGGCCGACGAGCATGCCGCCAGCAACGACGTCGTGATCACTTGTGACCCGGAACGGCTGAACGACTTCCTCGCGGTAACAGCCCTCTCCCAGATGCCTATCGACCTCGATCAACCGAAGACCCACGTCGCCGTCCTTTGCCAAGACCAGCAAGACCTGCCTGAGCACGCCTCCGAGAGCCAGCAGGACTTACAGCGACGCCACCGGGCGCTGCGGGCCGTACTCGACGACGCCGCCGTAACGCTCAACCACGAAGGCCCAGTGGCCCGCTATCTCTCCACGTCGGGTGGACGGCGGCAGGCCCTGCAGACCGCGATGGTGGCCGGACTCAACTGCTTCGTACGGCGCGATGTCTGGCTCACCTGCGACGCTGACCAAGCAACGACGGATCTGGAATTCCCGCACACTCAGTCCATCCGAGGACAGGCGGCACTCCTGATCGTGCACTGGCTCCGGGCCCACAGGCCCGAAAGCGTTCAAATTGAGCAATGCGTAGCCGTCATCGAACAAGCGATGTCCGCTCACAGTGACTGGGCGAGAAGCCACCGCGCCGCCGGCTCGATCCAAGCCCTGACCAAGGACGCGCTGGTCACTCTGGAACGGGCCGGTGTTCTCGCTCGCCGAGCCGACAATCCCGCCGAGTGGGTTCCCACCGGCGCTCACTTCTTCTGGCAGGTCCGCCTCAGCAGCCCTGAGCGACAAGCAGCGACGCCCCCCATCGCGGACGACCTTTTCACACAGGACGGTAGCCATGACTGACCAGCTCAAGCCGCCCACAGAGGTCACCTTGTTCGACGGGCTCAACACCGCTCGCCCACTGAATGTCGACGCCGAACCAGGCGCGACCGGCCGCTGGCAGCCGGTCCGGGCCGGAGTGGTGAACTCCTGGGCATGGATCGACGAACAATTTCTGTTCCGCGACGGCTGGACAGCCCTCGTCGGCCCTAACGGATCCGGCAAGTCGCTCACCAGCGGCGGTTGGGTTCCGACCATGCTCGACGGCGATGTGCGCCCGGCGGCCTTGTCGATGTCACAGCGCGCCAGTGGCACCCTGGCCGATCGCCATCACAACCGCAACCCGGATCGCGAGAAGACGGGTCTCTGGTGGCTGGAGTTCGGCCTTCGCGGCACCGACGAGGCGACGCAGTGGTTCACGCTCGGCTTGTGGATCAGGTGGCGCGGCGCTAACGCCGACCGACTGGAACAGGCATGGTTCACCGTGCCCGCCCGAGTCGGTAGCGAGCTCATTCTTCAACGTGACTCCGTACCGGCCGACATCGACGGACTCACCGAGCAGCTCACCGCACTCAACGGGCAGCTGTTCACCTCGCACGACCGTCTCCTGAAAGCCGCCAACCGGCAGCACACCAGCGTTCACGACGACTCGGCCTATGCCGAGGCCGTGCGTACTCAGCTATTCCCCATGATCGACGGCGATCAGATGGACGCGATGACCAGTGTGCTGCGGGCGCTACGCAGCGTGCGCGTCAACGACCGGATGACGGCGAACGAGATGCACAGCACTCTGACATCTGCACTGCCGGCCCTTCCGTCGCAATACACCGGGCTGCTGGCCAACAACCTCGGTCAGCTCGAGGACCTGCAAGGCAAGCTCGACAAAGCTGGTCACGAACGCGACCTGCTGGTTCGGCTCTCCCGCTTGTACGTCCGCTATGCCGACAACGCCGCAGCCGTCATCGCTTACGCCGTATTGGCTGCTGCTGCCGAGGTCCAACGAGCCGAAAAAGCGGCCGCCGACCTGGAACGTGAAACCGGTGAGGAAAAGCGCCGACAAACCGCGGCGGACGAGGCACACCGCGAGGCCGAGCAAGAACTGGCGAAGCTCCGCATCAGCGCCGAGGTGCTCAAAAACCGAACGCAAGGTCATCCGGGCGCACACCTGCCTGCGATGACCGGAATGGTCAAAGCCGCCCAGGAGACAGCAAGACTCGCCGCCTCCCATGCAGATCAGCGGCTTCAAGAGTCCGGTCGCGCCCGAAAAGAGCAAGACGAGGCCACTGAGGTTTTCACGACGAACGCCCGGCACGTGTCGACGCTTGCCAACAAGACACGCGAGCACGCCCAGGTGGTCAAGGCCGAGGCCTTCTGCGAACCCATACGACAAGTAACCACCCTGCTGACCTCAGGGCTCGATCAGGATGCGCACCTTGAAGCAAACGGCATTCCCGCTGCGGCCGAGGCGGTGTCCACCTGGGTCCATCAGCGAGAAACCACGATACAAAAGATCCACGCAGCGAACTCCGAGGTCGAGGCCCGTCAACGCGCACAAGACCAGGCTGAAGGCAGACACCACACGGCCGCGACAGAACTCCGCGACGCTCAACAGCAGGTCGAGGCAGACCAGCAACTCGTCGACACGCAAGACGCCGACGCCCAGCGAACGCTGGAAGAGTTCAACACTGAGCACGGCGCCGTGCTGGGCCGCGTCCCGATGGTCTTGCTGGCCTCGATACCGCTGAACCCCGGCGAGGTCAGTCGATGGGCAGATCAAGCACTCAACAAAGCCATCGGCGAGATCAACCTCGCAAAAGTCGAAGCCGACGCAGCAGCAGCTACTCGCCGCGCAGACTTGGCAGCACAACTGCTCGTGGCCGCCGAGGCCGACGCGGCCCGAGCGGTCGACGCTGCACAACGGTCAGGAAGCCAACTCACCGCGACACTCGCAGACCTGCCGGACGCCCCGTCGACGACAATCCGATGGGCCACCACCCTCCAGGACGCTGCAGTCACCGACGACTTCGAACAACCCACCGGCGACGATCAGGCCATCACCGACGCGGACGAGCGCGCACGGGCGCTGCGGCGGGCCAGCGACGACATCGGTGAAGCGCAAGGCCATCAGCACCGCGCGGACGAGGACGCCGCCCATGCCGGTGCCACGGCAGAGAACCTTTCGCAGGCCAGTGAGATCCATCGGCGGCAGCTGACCCGGCGCGACGACGAGGTCGCAGCATTCCTGGGTCAGGTTCAGCAGTGGACGTCCGGCCTGCGCGTCCTCGTGCTCGAACCTGATGAGATACCGGACCTTTCAGCCGCCCGCGATGGTGACCTCTCCTCCCACGCGCTGCGCGTGGCCGACGCCCAGAGACGCGCAGAACCTCCGCTGCGGGACCGCATCATGCACGCCGAGCGCGCCGCCGAGCAGCTCGGCGTCGAACGTAACCAACTGCTCGTCAAGATCGCTGAACGGGAAACCGGCCAAGCGACGCCGCCTGCGCCGAGCTGGAGGCCCGACCGATCTAGCCGACAAGGCGCGCCATTCTGGGATCTCGTCGACTTCGCGCCATCAATCACCGAGGACCGCCAAGCCGCAATCGAAGGTGCCTTGCTGGTCGGCGGACTCCTAGACGCCTGGGTCGACCCCCACTGCGTAAACGCTGACCCGGGCGACACCTTGCTTCGGCCAGCTCCGGCAGTGAGCGGGCCCAGCCTCGCTGATGTTCTCGTGGCGCACCCGAACGCCGAGACCAACGCTGAACACATCGAGCAGATCCTGCGCGGCATCTCGCTGAGCGCTCCGACAATCGACGGAACCGTTTTAGCCGCAGACCAGTGGCACACACCCTGGCTGACAGCAGCGGCGCCGGCAGGATGGCAACCCCAATACATCGGCGCAGCCGCACGCGCCGAACGGCAACGCCAGGAGCTGGAACAGCTACGCGCGCAGCTTGCCGAGCTGGAGCCGCGAGTTATGGCAGCATCGGACAAGGTCGTCGAGCTGCGAGAGCTCCTTGCCGTTCTTGGCCAGGAGGCGCATCTGCCGAACTTCGACAGCCTCGTACGCGAGCGCGACCAGCTAGTCGCGACCAACGCCGCAGTGGTGGCCGCACAGTCGGCCAACCGCGACGCCACGACGCGGGCCGGCATCAGCGCCAAGAAAGCCGAGGACGCTTGGCAGACGGCAGCCGCCTCGTGTGCAACCGCTCGCGTTCCGGTCGACGCCGCCGCCATCGAAGCGGCCGCCCGAGCGTGCGCGACGGCGATCCGGCACCTGCACGAGAGCCGGACCGTGGTCCAACTTCTCGTCGCCGCCCAGTCGGCCAACCACGACGCCACGACGCGGGCCGGCATCAGCACCCAGAAAGCCGAGGACGCTTGGCAGACGGCAGCCGCCTCGTGTGCAACCGCCCGCGTTCCGGTCGACGCCACCGCCATCGAAGCCGCCGCCCGAGCGTGCGCGACGGCGATCCGGCAGCTGCACGAGAGCCGGACCGTGGTCCAACTTCTCGTCGCCGCGATGACCAGCCGCACTGCTCAAATCGGCGAGAAGGCGGCACTCGATTCCGAACTTGACGCCGCGCAGCTCGCCCTGACGGCGGCAGAGCAGCGCGACCGGCAGGTCCGTTCCAGTCGAGCAGCACTGCCCCATTTCACCGAGCTGGAAGCCGGTCTCCAGGAGCTCGCCGCCTCGGAAGTGCGCAAGGAGCAGGCCGAAGCAGCCGAACGGCGAACCCGTGGCGACTATGAACAAGCCCGCACGGCGACCGACCTTTCCCGCACCGAGCGCCGACGGGTGGCTACCACCCAGGACGGTCGCCAGCTACCGGTAGAACGTGATGCCCTGGACCACTTCAGGGCAGATGTCCGGCGACTGGCCGCCTCGTGTGCTGCGTGGGTTCAGAGCAGTGAGCGGCTGCAGCTGGAACGCGGCCACGCCCAGAAGGCTGTAGTCGCGGCAACCGAGGCCCTCCGCCAAGCCAAGCGCGCCGAAGTTGAAGCCCAGAACAGACAAGAAGCCGCCGACGCTAAGCAGTACCAGCTCGATGAGGAAACCAGGCTCTACGAGAAGCCCTATCGAGACATGCTCGAAGAGCTCCGCATTAACGGCGAAGCCCAAGAGGAACTCGGACGGCAGTCCGAGCGTCACCGTGAACTGAGGCGCGCCGCAGAGATTCTGCTGGGCCGTCTCGAAGAACGAGCGACGACGACCGCGACCGTACTCAACGCAGCCCACGAGGATCGGCGCATCGCCGACGAGCAACTCAACGAGCTGTTCGACCACAACATGATCGCCGACATCACCGACGGCGACAGCTACCAACGCCCAGCGGACTCACAACAGAGCAGCAAGCTCGCACAACGGTTGACACGGCACAGCAATACTGAGCACGCCCGCGACCAACTCAAGCGTGAGGGCCACCTGCTCAACACCGAACTGCGCCGGGTAGCCGAGGTGTTCCTCCGTATGGGCCGTCACATCATCGACCAAGAATTCGGCACCGCCGGCCTGCGGCGAATCGTGCTCGCTGAGAGCGTTACCGCCGCGGACACCGGTAACGGCAAGTCGCTCAAGCAGGCTGTCGACGAGATCAGCGACCGGCTCGAACGTCTACAGAACGACTACGACGAGCAGTTGCGCAAAGAGATCAAGGGATCTCTGCTCGAGCAGCTCCGCGGTCAGATCCTCACCCGGATCCAGCTCGCTGACGACATCGTTAAAGGCATCTCTAAAACGCTCAAAGGAGTGAGGACCGGCGTCGAGAACGTCGGCGTCCGCATCGCGTGGGACCGCCGGACCGACGATCCCGAAGCTGTGGAAGCGCTCTACCACATCGAAAAGCCCAACGCCGACGGCAACTACGACGACATGTACAACTTCTTCACGACGCGGCTGAGGACCGAGTCCGGCAATGAGACGACCGCCGAGCGGATCGCCCGCGTCTTCGACTACCGCAACTGGTTCGCCTGGAAGATCGAAGTCACCCACAAGGCTTTCTCCGACGACGCCCACCCCGGAGAAGTCTTCAAAGAGATCACCAGCCGCAGAAACCCGCTCGATACCTTGTCCACCGGCGAGAAGCGCCTCGCCAGCATGCTGCCGCTGCTCGCCGCCATCCGTTCCTTCTACGCGACCCCCGGCCACAACGGCCCTCGGCTCGCCTATATCGACGAACTTGACGCGGCGTTGGACAAAACCAATCTACGTATGCTCCTTCACCTTCTTCGCGACTGGGACTTCGATGTCATCTCCACACTTCCCAGCATGAACAAACTCCTCGTGCCCGAGGTGCGCTCGACCGCCATCCACAAGATCATCAAGAGCTCGGGCGGCAACCGGTTCAGCATCCCGTACATCTGGGACGGGACCGGGTTGCCCCAAGCTGTACGCATCGCTGTGCCAGGAGCCAACGCCAGCGACGAAGGCGGCCCCGCCGCATGAGCGACCTGAACGACCCTCACCTCTTGCCCCTGTGGCACGCCATCAAAAGCAGGCTGATCGATACCGGTGACCTCACGAAAATACGCACCGTCAGAGTCGAGCTGAGCACCGCTGGGCTTGCCCGGCTAAACGGATGGTTCGCCCAGAGCCGAGCCGCCAGGCTGTCCGCCAGCAATGGTTGGGTGAGAGTGCCTCTCGACAAACTTGCAGCAGCTCTGGGTCCCGAGACCGATCTCCACACCATCCTGCAAGACACTGTCGGACTGCCCGACGTCGTCCAGCCACGACGTCGGCTGCGAACAATGAAGGCTGACTTCTGGACCTCTGCTAAACTTCGCCTGCCCAAGACCCCCGCCTTGGTTCATTACCTGAGAAGCGGTGGGCTGACCGACACTACCCTCGAACAGCGCGGACGCTTAATCAACGCGCTGTCGCGCGCCCACGACGCGCTTCCCCTGCGGCGGCCCGTCCCGCTGCCGAGACTCGCGTATTACTGCGCGGCGGATCCCCACTACTTCGACTTCAGCCATCCGGGGAACGGCTCCAAGCTCGTCCTCCTTGCTGCCGAACTTCTCGGTGAGGAGCCCGCGGTCGCCAGAACCCCGCTCGAACGCTTCCACCTGCTGACACGCTGCGGCATTGTCCCCGACCGCATCAGCAGTACCGTGATTGTGCTTGGCGTCGATGCCGTCGGGCAGGGCCAGATCGACAATGTTATGCGCCAGGCACGAGCTGCACCTCGACCACTGCATCTCAGCCTGCACGATCTGACGATGAACCCACCGAAATTCTCCAACGCCGAAACGGTCCGCGTGGTCGAGAACCCGTCGGTTCTGGAAGAAGCGCTAATTCGCCGCTACCGTGGACCGCTGGCCTGCACCTCCGGCACGCTGTCCGCCGTCGACCACTGCTTCCTCCAAAAGCTGGTCGACGACGGAGTCCATATCGTCTATAGCGGTGACGAGGACCCCTCTGGCAGATTGATCACTCAGGCGGTCCATAACCGCTACGGCGCAGAACCCCTAATTTTCAGGTCCTCGCCAGAGAGTGAATTTGCTGGCGATTCTCCAATCTATCAGGAAGACCACCGCATCCTCGATGCGCTTCTCAGCGTGGATTCCAATGACCCACTTCGAGAAAGTCCGCAATGGACGCTTTAGTAGGCGGCCGCCCGTTCGCGGATTTCGTCCTGCCGGCAAGGCGCCGCGATGCTCAGTGGCGATCTGGAATCGAGTATTCAACTGTCGCGGATTGCCTTCGTCGTACCCTTCCGAACAGGTCAGCAGGCGAGGCGGTGAAGGGCGTAGCGCCCGCATACGGCGATCTACCTTGCACTGCGACCAATCGGGAGCAGGGGCCAGCGGCGATGACGCTGGAGCAACGACGCGGAACCACCCTGACGGCGGCACAGCACACCCTGCTCGCCTACATCCACGGCTGCGCCACCGTCTCGGAAGTCAACGCCCAGCCGCCGGGGTGGGCGTTCCGCTCCACCTGGCACCTGCTCGCCGCGCACGGCGCGTTCTTCACCGCCGCTCGGCGTCCGATCGAGTGCCTAAGTTGACCGACCGGCTGTACTACGGCAACGCCGCGACAACGGCGGCCACGTACGCCGCCGAGGGTCCGCTGTACGCCGAGGGTTTCGCTACCGCCACCGTAGGGAGCCGGCAGCTGTCTTTGGCCCACGGTTGGTGCGTCACTGCGGACGGGACCGTGGTCGATCCCACCTGGGACTTCGATCCGAGCACGGTCTACTTCGGCATCGTCTTCCGGGAGCCGACAATGTGGCCGTACGACGGCGGACGGCGTGCTCACCGAACCTGATCGGCTGCTCCCGCTGCTGTGCGACGGCCTGCCCGCGGCCTCGCCGACCAGCTGCCAGGGGTGAATTTACCGCGCCTGGTGTCCTGGTCTGCCGGCCCGGTCCTTCTCCGGCGTCATGGTGGCTGCGGTGCACCATGGGGCCCTACCGGTGGCGGCGAACGGCGTCGTAGGCGCGCCGTGCACTCAGCATCTGCCCGAGCGCTTCGTGCAGTTCCTGCAGCACCTGCACGTCTTGCACCTGCCACTCCCGCACGTCGTGAGCGCTGCGGCCCGGATCGACCGGCACCCCGCGGGCGATCACTGTGGCAAACGCGCTCACGTAGCGGCGCGCCGCCGCGACGTACGTCGTACGCGCCAGCGGCTCCTCGCGCTCAGGCCGGGTCGATCCCACCAGCGGATCGTACATGTGTTCGAAGTCGTCCCTGGTGAAGGTCTCACCCGGGCTCTCGTTCAGCGCGAGGATCGCCTCTGTGCGGCCGATGCGGGAGGGGCCGGTGCGTTGGGCCGCCGTCGCAGCACCCCGTTTACGCGCCGCGGGGGCGCGGGGAATTTACTTGTCCGCTCTTCCGTGACCAGCGAGAATGCGCACCGAAGAAACGGATGGGACATGGGTGACTCGCTAGTCGAACGGCTGGGCCAGGGGCAAGCGGAGGATCTGCTTACCCACCCGGTTCACCGGTGGGCCATCGGAAAGCTGGTCGAGCTGGTACGCGAGCTTCGGCAATGCGGGTCGCCGGAGGACGCTTACCACTTCCAGCAGCGCCTGCTTGACCTGTTGCTGCAAGTAGAACAAGACCGCGGTGCCGTCAGCAGAGCCCGCAAGATGCTGCGCAAGAAACCGGGCAAGATCCCGAACCATGCTCCTGAACTGCGCAGCGGACTCGATCCCCTCGATCTTTACTCATGGGAGCTTGAGTACGAGGTGTTCGAACGGGTCTGCCGCCAGCTGCGTACCGTCGGCGACGGTCTGGCCTGGCGCATGTTCGGCTACGAACGCAACATCATCTTCGCGCTGTCGCGCAGCGACCCAGCTGGGCCGATGTTCGACAAAAAGGGACTCGAGCGGGAGCGCGAGATCATCGCGGAAGCTTGGCGGGACAACGGCGAGTTCGTGCTGCACCACGACTCGACCTCTGCCCTGCGTATCGGCGACCTCAGCATCTTCGGCAAGGACGGCGGGGTCCTGCTGCGCGAGATCAAGACCAACGATCGGTATCGCGACAAGGCGCAGGATCAGAAGATCCTCGACACTGTCAACGCCTTGATCAACGGCGGCCCGCTGGCGGCCGGCGGCTATACCCTGGTTCCGTCCAACGTCGCTTATCGAGCCAACATGAAGGGCTTGCGCGAGATCTTGATTCTCGCCCATAAGCGGGGTATCCAGGGAGCCCAGCTTCCCGGACGACGGGCGATCGTGGCGGTGAATTTTTCCTCTGCCCCCGACCACTTCTCGCCTCATCAGTTCAACGCCCGCTTCGCAGCTGAGACCAAGCGGCAACAGCGCCGGGCCGCGATCCGCTCGGAACACCACATCATCGCGCTCAACAGCGTGGACCGAGCCGCCCGGTCACCGGCCGAGCCGCCCTGGGCGATCTACCCGATCGAGCCGGAACTAGCCGTCGGGCTCATCACCGACGTGATTTTCTACACCGTCTGCATGGCCCCGGAAACTTTGCTTGACGCGCTCGCCAAAGTCGGCGTTCAAGGCCGCTGGCTTCAACAGCTGAACGGCACCGAAAACCCGGCGAAGCCGCTGCTGCAGGTGTCGATGCGTACCGGCAATAAGCTGAGCTACACCAGCATGAACGTCATCGAGCTGGCCCGGCTGTTGATCGAGCTAGTAGACCTACCCACCTGGTGCCAGCATCTATCGGTGCTGTTACAGGCGGACCTGCCCGCCGGGACCCGGCCCTGGACCTACTTCGCCGGCGAGAACAACGTCTGGTGCTGAACACCGCACACGCCGGTCAGCACACGGAAGCCCGAGTCGTCGAAGCCAGGCCTTATCTGCCCGTCGTGCTCGTCCTGCCTGTCGCCCCGGCGTTGCTCGCCATCGCCTACGCAGACTTCAATGTCCCGGAACCCATCCGGAGACCACGGCGGCAGGCATGGGGTGGGCAAGCCCTGTCGGCACGGCAAGCCGCGCATCAGCTGACCTACCGCCGTCATAGCTGCGCTAGGTTGGCCTGCCGAATTCACCGGAGCTCGGTCACGTCCCCGCCGAAGCTGATGGTGCAGGTGGGCACGGGACTCGACGGCGCCTGGAGCAAGGTCCGGAATCGCTGCCAACGCGTCTGCGCAAGCCCCGACCAAGCGCCTGGATGTGCGATACGCGGTTGGCTGCTACTAGTCTAGAGACTAGGATTGTCGCATGACGGGTCGAAGTATTCGACTGTTGGGCGCCCACGAGATCCGCATCCGACTCGGCGGGGTGAGCCGGCAGCGGACCTACCAGATCACCTGCCGCGATGATTTCCCCCGGCCTGTTGCTGACCTGGCGCAAGGAAAGGTCTGGTTCGCGGAGGATGTCGACGACTGGATCAGAACGCACCGGCAGCATCAAGCGGCTGTCGCCGAACCGTGACCCCTTCTTCGCAGCACGTCGAACGAGGATCCGTTGTCCCGGCTCGTGTGGTGTGAAGTTCCGGTCGAGCGCAGGTCGTGCGGCCAGCTCGGGGCGCACTGGCGGGTACGGTAGTCGCGCTGTCGCTGAGGTCACTCGGTGTCGCGACTGGTGAAGAAGCGAGCCGTGCCGTGCGGTCGGCGAAGGGAGCAGTCGTGGTGATCGTACGTACGCGCTACGAGTCTTTGCCGTTGACGGTGCGGTCGCTGATCGAAGAGTCCACCGGGTCGGTCCTCGCCGTCGAACCGGTTGAGGGTGGTCTCAACAACGCGCTCTCGGCCAGGTTACGTACCGCCGGTGGGGAGTTCTTCGTCAAGGGCTTGCCTGCTGATCACCGCTGGGTGTGGACACAACAGCGCGAGGCAGATCTCGCTCCGCACCTGAAGTTCGTGGCGCCGTCACTGGTGACGCACGTTGTCGCTCGGGGCTGGGACGTCCTGGTGTTCGCTGCGGTGACGGCCCGTCCCGCCGACTATCGGCCGGGTTCGCCCGACGTGCGAGTGGTCGCCGGTCTGCTGCAGCAGCTCGCCACGATCGCGGCGCCGCCGCTGGAGCTGCGTCGCGCCGAGCAGCGGCTCGCCGCCTACGTCGAGCGGCCCGACGATGCAGCCTTGTTCGCTGGCGACGCGTTGCTGCATACCGACTGGAACAACACCAACGTCTTGATCGGCGAACGGACCTGGCTGGTCGACTGGGGGTGGGCCACCCGCGGCGCAGCGTGGCTCGACGCCGCCTACTGGATCATCTGGCTGATCGCCGCCGGCCACCAGCCCGACGCGGCGGAAGGCATCGCCGCGCGGGTGCCGGCGTTCGCCGTGGCGCCGATTGCTGCAGTGACTGCATTCGCGGAGGCGAACGAGCGGCTGTGGGCGGAAACCGCCGGCACTGGCGTTGACGAGTGGACGTCGCGCCTGCATAAGGCCAATCAGGCATGGGTCCGTCACCGACACGACGTGCGTTGACCCCGTCCATGCCGGCTCGACGGCGGCAGTCGGAGCCCGCGTCGGGAGGCTTATTCAGCGTGGAGCCGTGCTCGCGGTGAGCGCGGTGTTGACTGCCTCGGTGCGGGTGAGCCACCACCGCAGTAGCCGTCCGTCGGAGAAGAGCAGGTGATCGCAGCCGCGGTCGTGCTGCTCGTAGTGCAAACGCAGTTGCCAGGTGCCTGTGAGCAGGTGCCACCAGCGGCGCTGCGAGGCATCGAGTAACTGCTCGTCGCTGATCGAGCGGCGGGTGCGGTAGCCGTGGATGAAGGCGGCGATGCGGTCGAGGTCGAGGGCGCCCGTGCCGGTGTCGGTGAACCAAATTGTCGCAGTCCGTACGATCTCGGCGGCGTAGCCGCGCGTTTCCAGCCGATCCCAGTCAAGGATCGCGCTCACCTGAGCAGTGCTCGGGTCAATGAGGATGTTCAGCGGCTGCAAGTCCCCGTGCGTCCACCCGGCCGGTCCGATCTCTCCGGCGGGTGGCTGACGGTCTGCGACACGGTCCAGCAGAGCGTGCCGCTGGCGGATCTCGCGGCGGGCCAGCTCGTCGAAGTTGTCCCCTGCGCTGCTGGCGGCCCGCGCGTAGTTCTCCAGCCGGGCCCGGGCCTCCCCGACCCCGGTCGGACGGTCGAGCAGCCGTTCAGGCGCCTCGGGCAAGACCGACGCGAGGGCGTCGTGCAGCCGGCCGATCAGCTCGCCGAGCTGCGCGCACGCCGTCATCGTGAGGTCGTGGCCGTGGAGGTGGGTACCGGGCAGCCAATCGCTGGCGGAGTACCACTGGCCGTTGAGGCCCAGCACCGTGTCGCCCTGGGTGGTGGTGCGGGGCAGCGGGACCGGAATGCCGTGCTCGGCGAGCCGAGGCAGGACCTGGTGGACGTCGCGCACTGTTTCTGCAGGCCGATCGTGGAGCTGTTTGATCGCATAGCTGCCGGTGGTGGTTGTCATCCGCCAGTTCGGGTTCATCAAACCTTGGGGGATCTGCTGGCACGACAGCACCCGGCCGAGTCCGAACCGCTCCGCGATGCACCCGGCGAGGGGCGCCGCGAGGGTGTGGTCCGGCATCGACGCGGCCTCAGTCACGGCCTGCGGTCCGGCGTAGCCCGGTGATCGCGTCAGCGATTTGGTCGTCGAGCCACTGCCGGTGCTCGTGGTCGTCGACCATGTCGAACAGAGTTTGGTAGAGCCGCTGCTCGCGGGCGAGCCACAGCACCCGCATCGCCCGGTAACGGTGCAGCGATCCGCCGGCCTCGGCGATCTGGGCGCACCGCTGCTCGGCGCGCGGGTCGTGGCGGCCCAGCCACAACCCGAGAAGCGCAAGGTCAGCGCCGGGCGGATACATGCCGGCGAACTCGAAGTCGATGAAGATCAGCGTATGACCGGCACCGGCCAAGGCGTTGCTGGCCAACGGATCGCCGTGGCCGAAGACCAGCGGAGCGCTGGCAACCGCTTCCAGTAGCGGTTGCTGAACGTCGTTGGGCAGATCCCCGGCCGCGGCGTAGCGGCGGATCCGTGCCGGCCAGTCGGTGGCGGGCACGCTCAGCGGTCCTGGGGGAGGCTGCCACGCCGCGAAGCCTGTCAGCGCGTCGATCATGGCTGTCACGGTGGGCTCGGCCAGCAGGGGTGGGTATCGGTCTGTGTTCGGGGACGCCCCGGGCAGCCGCTCAATGATCAGCAGACGCTGGCTGGCGTATTGGAGTTGCGGTACCGGCCATGGTGGCGGCGTGGCCTCGAACGCTCGGTAGGCGCTGACCTCGTGCGCGAAGCGTTTGACCCAATGCCGCTCGGAACTGGTCAGCTGCTTGGCGACCACGTCACGACCGCGCCAGCGGCCAGCAGTGGTGACGGCCTTGTCGGTTCGTCGCAGCTGCTCGCCCGGCTGCCAATCGGGCAGATGATCGACGGTGTCAACGTCGGCGGAAACCTGACTCGAAGAGCTGACTGTCTCGTGCACACGACCATCCTGCTGACCGGCGAAGCAATGGTCGAGGACCCGGCGAGCCCGAGTGAACCGCGCCGCTTGACGAGTCGGCGCCGAGCGCGCCGCTGATGCCTTGGTACGCCGGACCGCGGCTGCCGACCGGGCATCGCGCCACGCTTGCGCGTGCCGACCCGGTCGAGGATCACCGCGTTGCAGGACAGCCCAAGACAGCTACGGACAGCTATATCGCGGAGCTCTGAGCAGGCAGGGTCGTCAAGGAAGCGATACCCAGCCCGGCACCCGTCTCGACCCGCACCGTATCCAACGGCGCTGCTCCCGCCGAGACGGCGGACACCTGTCGGTGCGGTCGCGGCCGGCTCAGGTGACGCCGTCACCGATCACTGCTCGTGCCGCGGCTTCGGAGACCACCATCCCTCCCGGAAAGAGGCAGCCATGAACAACACCCTCGCTCGTGCCGCCGCCGTTGCCGCCGCCGCGCTGGGCCTGACCTTCACCGTGGCCACGCCCGCGCTGGCCAGCGCCGACAAGTGCAAGGGCGACGCCTACGCCAGCTGCGTGGCCGTCAACGGCACCAAGCTCCACGTCAACTCGATCAAGAGCCGCGTCGCGCTCTACGCCAAGACGTGCCGGTACGGCCACAGCCAAGTGCTGATCAACGGCAAGCACTACGCCGACTCCAACGGCGGCAACGACAAGGAGTACTGCTCCAAGTCGATCTTCGGTGCCGAGGTCACCACCGGCACCTGGAACGTCAACCGCAACTACGCCAAGGGCACCAAGATCTGCTCCAAGTTCTGGCGCTACACCGGCGCGACCGGGCCCGGCACGTCCAACGGCTACTCCAGCTACGGCACTGCCTGCGCCACCATCGGCTGAACCGCACGGCTGACCGCAGCGGCCGGTGATGCCGCCGGCATCACCGGCCCCCGAGCCGGCACCGCACGCGAGGTCCTTTCTGCTGCGCCGTAACCCCACCTTCCCCTCCGTGGAGTTCTTTCCATGACCATCGCCCTCAGTCCTGAGTCCAGCACGAGCATCGGTGTCTCCGAGGTGCTGCGCCGCTACCGACTCGCGATCAGCCTGATGTTCGCCATCGCCGGCATGACCATCGGCACCTGGACCGCTCGGATCCCCACCATCCAGCACAACATCAAGATGGCCGACGGCAAGCTGAGCATCTGCCTGCTCCTCCTGGCCGCCGGCGGCCTGCTCGGCATGCGCGCCGCCGGCCGGCTCATCGACCGGCACGGCAGCACTACGGTCATGGTCCTCCCGTCACTGGCCCTCGGCGGGGCGCTCCTGCTCGCCGGCCACGCCCCAACGTGGACGACGCTGGCCGCCGCCCTGCTCACCTTCGGCATCCTGCACGGCACCCTCAACGTGGCGATGAACGCCGCCGCGGTCTCGTGCCAGGCCGCGTACGGCCGGCCGATCATGACCTCGTTCCACGCGCTGTTCAGCATCGGCGGTGTTGCCGGGGCACTGCTGTCGGCCGCCTGCGCCCATATCGGTCTCAGCGTCGCCGACGCCTTCGCCGCTGCCGCGGTCATGTCTACCGCTGCGGCCGGGTGGGCGATCCACCGCTTCATCCCCGCGCCTATTGTGAGCACCGACAGTCAGGAAGCCACCGCCACGGCGGCGCCGGCGCAGCGCCGGCCGCGAACCCGGATCCTGCTGCTCGGCCTGCTCGCCTTCAGCGCGTTGCCGAGGCCGATGTGCATGGCGGCGCCGCCGACTGGGCCAGCACCTACCTCACCCGCCTCGGCGCGACACCCGCCATGGCCGCCACCGCCTACGCCGCCTTCGCCGCGAGCATGACCCTCGGCAGGCTCGTCGGCGACCGGCTCACCGCCGCCGTCGCCCCCGCCGCCCTGCTGCGCGGCTGCGGCCTGATCGGCGGAGGCGGCCTCGCCCTGGGCCTGATCGGCGGCACCCCGCTCACTGCGATCGCCGGATTCGCCTGCCTCGGCGCCGGACTGTCCTGCGTGGTCCCGCTGCTCTACTCCACCGCAGGCGGCCTAGACCCGGCACGACCCGGCGCGGCGCTGTCACGCGTTGCTGCGCTGGGCTACCTCGGCTACGTCACCGGGCCGGCCATCATCGGCGGCGCCGCCATGCACATCGGCCTCGGCAACGCGCTGCTCATCCTCCCGGTCCTCGCGACGCTGCTGGTCATCGCCGCCCCCGTTGTGCACCGCAGTACCGGACGGCACCACCGACAGGCGAAAGCCCGCAGCAATACCACGCTCGCGCTGGCCTCGAGCGACGACACGACGCGCCCCACCGGCCAGGTTCTCACGCCTGAGTTCATCACCAACCGCATCGACCACCCGGTCACCGAGCTCGAAGGAGCACTGCGATGAACACCACCCTGACCCGCACCGCCACCACGGCCGTCGCCGACGCCGCCGCACCGCTGGCCCGGCATGACACGACGATCAGCGCGACCCGGGTGACGGCCCGGAAACGCCGGCGCACCCCGCTGCTGGTGATCTTCGCTGCCGCGGTCGCCGCGGCCCTGCCGCTAATGGGCGCCACCCCCGCGCAAGCCGCCACCTACCGAGACCCGACCCCCGGCTCGGGCAAGCTGTCGACCCTGGCCGCCTCCGGATGCAGGGCGTCCCCGTATTCGTTCCACTTCGACGGCTACGGCAGCCTGGCCTTCCCCGAAGACCCCACCGGCCAGTACAACTACTCGGTCACGCCGGTGCTCAAGACCACCAGCCAGTGCCGCGACATCAACGTCAAGAACACGACGCGAGGCAAGATCCGCGTCTGCGTGATGTTCGGCAAGACCAGCAACACCTGCAACTACTACACCACCATCGCAGCCGGCGCCTGGGCCAACGCGGCCACGAACGTCAAGGACGGCACGTACTTCCGGATGCGGGCCGGGATCTTGTACAACACCTCCGGCTGGGCCACCGGCGCGACCGGCGTGTCCGACTTCTGAGGCGGCGTACGCGCCAGCGGAAGTCCCCAGATCGGCGGCAGGGTGTCGTCGCGGTTCGCAGCGACACCCTGCCGTCCCACCGAAATGGCGGCCACCCGGCCCGCCATGGCCCGGACAACCGACCCACCTCTTCCGACGCCGACCAGCTCGACCAGCTCGCCGCCGCGGATCCACCCACCCGGCGGTGCCATCGGGCCACGACGCCGCCTTACCGCGATCACACACCCATCGGTAGAACCCACTCCCGGGAGGCACCCGCCACCATGCGACGACGCACCCTTACCGCCGGCACCTTCGCCGCAACCGCCGTCCTGGCCCTGACCGCTTGCACCGGCACCGAGCAGCGCGAGTCCCGCACGAGTACGCCACCGACGAAGACGCCCGCCGCCCAGCTCGCCGACGCCGCCAGCCGGCTCAAGAACGACACCTTCCAGATGATCATGATCGTCAAGATCGACACCACCGATGCCCGGCTCGACGGCGCCATGGACCCGGCGAAGAAGATCGGCGCCTTCACCGCCACGACCAAACGCGACGGCGGCACCTCGATCATCGAATGGCGCGTCCTGGGCGACGTCGTCTACCTCAAGACCAACACCCCCAGCCTGCCCGGCAGCACGAACAAGCCCTGGCGGCGCATCAACCAGGCCGAATCAGCCACCCTCGCCGAGGGCTTCGACGGCGCCAAGATGGCCAACCCGCTCACCCAAGCCACCAACGTGCAGCGGCCCAGCGCCCGCCACTTCACCGGCGCCTTCGCCACCGCCGCCGTCGCCAAGGCACTGAGCGTGCCGACCCCAAGCAGCGGCTCCAGCGCCGCACCGGCACCGACCGTGGCCTTCACCGCCGACCTCGACAACCAGGGCCGCCTCACCCGCTACCACCTCGACGTCCCCAGAACCAAAGGCGGCACGTACCCGCTAGACCTGACCTACTCCGACTTCGGCACTCCGGTCACCGTGCAAGCACCACCGGCAGAGCAGATCGCCGGTTCGAGCGGTATCTGACGGGACAGAGGCAGACGCGGCTCACCCTCGTGACGAGGTGGGCCGCATCCGCATGCCCTCGGGCAACACCTGCCGGCTCATCACTGACTGATAGGAATCCGAAGCGGCGATCATGCCGAGGTGACTAACGAAACGCCGTCGAGCATAGGTGAAGCTCGATACTGTCGAGGCAGGCGGAGTAGTGGTCGCTACAACGGTGATATGCATCCGGAGCCAGCTGTCGTCGCCGCCCACTGATGGCCGGTCCCGAAGGTATGTCGTACCCCTTCGATAGCCTGCGTGTCGCGGGGCAGCCGGGGATGCAACAACATCTGAAGCTCCTTGCACTGGTGCCGTGGCACGAGTGACCTGGCGAGTTCTCTGCGCCTACACCGATGGGGTTTGGATCAATTGGCTGGCCGGCGACGCGTTTCCTTCCTTCCGACACTCACAGTGGCACTGCTGACATCTCTGATTGGCACGGCACTGTCCATCACGGGCAACCTTGCCAGTGATGTGATCAAGCTGCCGCCCTGGCTGTCATGGGTGCAGCACCACCCGGTCTGGGCCTCGCTCGCGCTCACCATGGTCATGTTCGCCTTGTGGGCCACCGGCTACTTCCTTAGCGAGGCCGAGCCGCAACCAGCCACCGGCGACGAGCTGGCAGATACGGCCGAGGGCCTACACGATCAGCTTGGCCGGATCGAAATCAGCCAGATGGAGAGCGACGACCGCGTACTCAAACGACTGCCACCTCTCGCCCGGCAACTCATCGAGGGCGACATCGACCACCAGGGCACTTGGCAGGTCGTCGTCGGTTTCACCCGAGACGCGACCGACCCCTTCCTAATGGCGCGGGAATGGGCCGCAGCGCCTCCCGCGGGTGCTGCTGGGCTGTCGGCCGACGGGCAGCTCTGCATAGCGGAGATCCTGCTGGCATACGGGCAGCCGAAGGCAGCGCTCCGGTTCATCCGTGCCGCGCTCGATCTTGGTGTCACTCCGCGCTTGTTCTGGCTATTCCGCGCCCATCAAACCGCCGGTGCCGCAGAGGATGAAACCACCGCACTCGCTTTGCTCGACGAAGCTGACCAGATCGATCCCAGCTATCCTCTGACCGCCGCGGCACGACTGAACCACGCTAGCGAATGGAACGAGGCCGCTTCGGTTCTCGCCCAATTTCGGCCCACGACGGACTGGGAACGTGACGCAGCAGCGTTAGTCGCGTCGGTCGTATTCGCAAACCTCGAGCGACTCAATGACGCCGTCACCGCCCTCGACTCGATAGCCGATCGCACCCTCTGGTCGGGCAACCTACTCACCCTCGCACGGCTGCTCATGCAGCGATCACAGACAGGGGGAGGAGACAGCCGGTGGAAAGATGCCGCCCGCGCCCGGGAACTGGCCCTCCACGCACGAAACATGCGCCGTTCGTGGCGAGGCGACAGCGCAGAGGCGGTCGCCGCCGCAGCTGAGGCGATGTTTGTCGGCGATGACCCTGCCGCAGTATGGACCATCACGCGTCCACCACCCGACGGTGAGGCAACGCCGGCTGAAGCGGCTGACGCCCGCGTACTCTCCCTCGCCGCCATCGCAGCAGCGGTGACTGGGCGGCCCGTGCAGGCAGAGCAGCTAGCCGCCGAGTCCGGGGACGAATTCGTCAAGTTGCAGGTCAACGCCCAAATCCTGTCCGGGCCGTCACTTGATGGCCAACCCCGCCCTCCTGAATCAGCCATCGAAGCATGGAGGCGGGTGGCCGACGCAGCCACCACCGACGGGCAACGCCTCCACGCATTGAGATATCTAGCCCTCTCCGGCGCCTCCCACCCTTGCGCCGAAGGAATGAGGGAAAAGTATCCCGACGCCATGGCGGATATAGACCAAGTTCGGGAGATCTTCCTGCTCGACGGAACCGACGCCGACAACCGGCTACGCGGGCTGGAGCTCAAATCGCCGTTGGCCTCTATCCGACGCGCCGAACTTATCCGCGCTGCGGGTGACCTGCCTCGCGCAGCGCAAGTGCTCGTGGACGCCACCCAACGTTGGAAAGACCCCCGGCTACTGCTGATGGCTACCGACTGCTACATGCAGGACGGAGACTGGGTAAGCGCTAAAGAGGTCGCCCGACAAACTATTGCCGAAGCAGGGAGCCTCTGGCCCGGCCGAGCGACTGCTCTGCGCCGGCTGGTCGACATCGAAATCGCCCTCCATGACTGGACAAGTGCCATCGCCGCGTGCCGCTCGCTGCTCGAACTCGACGACGAAGACGACGACGCCCGTTGGAACCTAGCCCTCTGCCAATTCCGTGATGGTGATCCACAGGCTGCCCTGCAGACCATGCAGCGTCATGGGCTGCCCCAGCCCACCACCCCACAACGCGCGATGTTCCTGCTCGACCTCGTCCGCAGGTTCGGCGACGCGGCCGAAGTCGCCAGAACTGCCCTGGCACAGCTACGCGCCTTCCCCGATGACGAAGCTCTGCACCTGGCGGCGATGAACGCGATCAACACCCGCATCGACCGCACTGACCTGCCGGAGCCGATGAGCCTCGAAGTGTCTGATGCTTGGACCACGTTCTTCGAGCGGTATCCGGACAGCAACCGCATCACTACATACACCTTCGACGACAACGTGGTGCCCGCCGATATGGAGGCGATGCTGCGCGCGCAAGCAGCCAACTACCAAACAATCCGCAATGCCATCGTCGACGATCTGCTGCCAATAGGCATGCTGTCGCCACTGGTAGGCAAGCCCTATGCGGCGATCTTCCCGTACCGGCCACTCGGGTACAACAGGATCGCCTCACCAATCCAGCAAGACCTGCTCATAGAGGCTCAGCATGCACGAGACGCCATAGACCACGACTGCCTCCTCGACGCCAGCGCCCTATTCACGCTGGCACTCATACCCGATGTAGCAACCACACTGCTGCAGCTGCTCGGCCGAGGACTCACCACCGCCGCTGGCCTCGAAGACATCCTCTCCGCCGACGACCACTTCAACCTGCCGTCCGCCGGAACCCTGGGATTCGACCCCGACCAAGATCGCCTCTTCGCCACCGAGACCGACGACGACATACGCCAACGTCAACAACAATGGGCGTGCCCCGTTTTGACGGACATCCAAGATCAGGGGACCTGGGGTCTCCGGGAGGATGTCCATCATCATGGAGAACATGGCAAAAAAGCGGGCACGGCCGCGCCGGTCGTTCACGCCGGAGTTCAAGGCCGAGATCGTCGAGTTGTGCCAGCGTGGTGACCGCACGCTGCGGCAGGTCAGCCAGGACTTCGACCTGACCGAGACCGCTGTGCGTGACTGGGTCAAGCAGGCTGATCTCGACACCGGCACCCGCACCGACGGGCTGAGCAGCACCGAACGCGACGAACTCGCCCAGCTGCGCCGGGAGAACCGCCGACTGCGTGAAGACGTCGATATTTTGAAGCGGGCGACGGCTTTCTTCGCCAAGGAGACCCGGTGAGCGTGTTCCCGTTCATCGAGGCGGAGCAAGCCGGCAAGCACAACGTCAAACGCGCGTGCGAGCTGTTCGAAGTCTCCAGATCCGCCTACTACCAGCAGAAGACCGGCGCGAAGTCCCGCCGAAAGCGCGTCGACGCTCAGCTCACCGCGCGGATCACCGCCGTGCATGCGGTGTCGAAAGGCACCTACGGGGCGCCGCGGATCCATGCTGACCTCGCCGAAGCGGGGCTGCGTCATGGCCGTAAACGCGTCGCCCGGCTGATGCGCGCCGCTGGGCTGGCCGGCAAGAGCCCTCGCCGGTGGCGGACCACCACCATCGCGGACCCGAACGCCGGTATACGTCCCGATCTGGTTGGCCGTGACTTCAGCGTCGACGCGGCCGCGGCCGATACCCGGTGGTGCGGGGACATCACCTACATCGCCACGTGGCAGGGCTGGCTGTATCTGGCCACCGTCATCGACCTGGCCTCACGCCGCATCGTGGGCTGGGCCGTCGCCGACCATCTCAAGACCGACCTGGTCGACACCGCTCTGTCCGACGCTCTCGCCCGGCGCCGGCCCGCGTCCGGGCTGGTCTTTCATTCCGATCGCGGCTGTCAATACACCAGCGCCCAGCACGCCCGTCTCGCCGCGGCCCACGGTGTTCGCCTGTCGGTTGGCCGTCGTGGACAGTGCTGGGACAACGCAGTCGCCGAATCGTTCTTCTCCACGATCAAGACCGAACTCATCCACCGGCAACCGTGGCCGACATATACCGCCGCCCGCCAGGCAATATTCGAGTACATCGAAGGCTGGTACAACACCCGACGTCGGCACTCGAGCCTCGGCTACCTCAGCCCTGCGGCATTTGAAGCCACCGGCCGTCATCCGCAACCAACCAGTCAGGCCGCCTAACTAAGATCAACACATCGACCCTGTCCGTCAAATCGGGTCAAGCCCACAACAGATCACCGCGATGCTCACCCACGCACGCCACCTGCGGCGCGTCGGCCACCCCGCACTGCTGCACCTCCCCACACACTTCGGTGACCCGGCACCCACGTGGCTGATCAACACCGACGCAGCCAAATTCCACGACATCGCCTTCTGGTGCGACGACCTCGGCCTACGCCGACTCGCCCACGCCCACGGCGTACGCACCTTCGGCACCGCCTCGCTCCTCGACGCAGCGGTGGAAGGCGGTCACCTTGACGACAGCGCCCGCCGACGAGCACTACATACCTCACGGTCGAGTACGCCGTCGACCTACCCTTTGACCTGCAGCTACTTACCGACGTCGCCGCAGAAGGACAATGGCAACCCGGTCCCGTCACGACCATTCTCAGTCGACCAGCCGCCTGGACCCATCCCGAACAAGCAGCGGCAGTCCTTCGCGCAGCACTTCGGCAAGCGCCGCCGGACGCCACACCAGCCTGGATCCAGCTATCACTTCGCGGGCTCCACGACGCCTCCCCAGAAGAACACCGCCGCACGAACCTCATCGGAGTAGCCACCGCTCTGATCTGCGAACCTTGGGCGCGTCCTGAACATCTCCAAGCAATCGAGAACGCCCTGCAAAAACTCATTCCGGAGACGGCCGACGAGGCACTCCAGGTGATCTTCAAGGATGTCTGGCACCGCCTGGCGAAACAGCACCCCGTCGACGAAGCAGTATTGATCATCGTGCACCTCATCAGTGCGCTCACCGACATCAGACGGCAAGCTGCAATCCAGATCGTCTTGCAAACTGGCCAGCCGTAGTCCGACCGGCAGATCTCATTGGCCGTAGCGCGTGTTGAGGCCCTACGGCCGCAGCGTCAAGGAACAGGGACTGGCGCCGTGGCGGCCTCGAGTCACCCGATAAAGCTGCGGATCAGCGCCGCCGGACGTCACTGTCAAAAGCCGAGGCGCGGTTTGCAGCGACTAGCGAAGCTTCATCCCTTCGTTTGCCACCGACCCGACGGCCGCGTCCCAACCCCACGGATTGGCGTTCACGTACAAGCACGGGGCGGTTGAACTGAGGTCGTCTCGCATTCGAGGTAAGTCCACCCCCGGGATGCGGATTCGCACCGTCGTACCGTCGGAGATTGGCAGGCTCCAGGCGAACCAGCCGTCGCGATCGTCATCCGGTGTGCGTACCGGCTCACCGTCGATCCTGGCGACGCGATGCCGAATCGGCAGCTGCTCAAGCTCGTCCGCGCGCTCACGGACCGCGGCGAGGAACACCTTAAGCGCAGCTGCGGCGAAGTCCTCGCGGGCGTCGGAGATAGGCAGCGCTCCAGGGTAGTTCGCTCCGGGATTGATCATGCCCCGACGATACGGCGGACTCGTTGCTCCCAGGGCAGAGTCGAGCGCCAGCAGATTCGCGCCTCAGGCAGCAGGCGAACTCGCACTCTGTCGGTCCGGTTGGACAGCGCCCAGCGGCGGGCGGTAAGACTCCCAGAGGGCCGCTCGTCGGCGACCCGTCCTTCGATGCCTTGCCGGAGGCCCCGATCGCTGCGGACCGATACATCACCGAGGTCACCCGCCGCCGCCTGCTCGACGGCATGGCCTGGCTGCGCGCCACCGTGCCGAACGACCTGCGGGAGTTTCTGACGCCGGCGTACACCTTCTGGAGTGGCGCTCTGCCGGAGACCGACTTCCTCGCCCGGCTCTATGACCTCGACGAGCTGCCCAGCCACGACTCCCGGTACACCACGGCGGGTCAAGACATCGTTCAGCACCGCGTCATGAACGAGGACTGGGACGACGACTGGATCTTCAGCGACCCGCGGTTCGGACTGGCCAACAGCGACAAGGCACTGCTGCGGTTTCTAGGCGAGATGCTGCACCCCGCCGTACGCACCGACCTGGCTGAGGTCGAGCGGCTGCGCGAGTTCTTCAACGGCGTGCTGGTGCACGACGGCTACGAGCTAGTCCAGGTCGACGACATCAGCGGCGCCCCGTTGTTCGCCCACCGCCGCATCGGTGGCGGCGTCCGCGGCGCTATGAAGAACCTGATCTTCGCCGCGGTCGGGCCCAAGCCCGAGATCGTGCTGGTCGACGCGCTCAACAACGACCTGCGCATTACCCGCAATGCGGACAACTGCCTGGTCTATGACCGGCCGCTGGCGGCGCATGGGCTGACCTGGACCGAGCTGACCGGCTGGTGGGCCGACCGGGAAGGCATGACCGGCGCCGACGATTGGGCCGTCTCCTCGAGCCTGTACCGGCGGCTGGACAGGTCCTTGGGCGACAACGATGCCGAGCGGCGGGTGCTCCGCGCCTACGCCGACCGGTACCTGCGCCTCGGCCCGGACATCCCGGCGCTGATCCCGCAGGTCTACCTGCACTACGACCCGCACGTGCGCAGCCACTACCAGCCTGGCTCGGCGCCACTGCCGCGCCAGCGGATGGACTTCCTGATGCTGCTGCCGCATCGGGCCCGAGTGGTGATCGAGTGCGACGGCCGGCAGCACTACGCCGACGACAACGGCCGCGCCAGCCCTCAACGGTACGCCGAGATGGTGGCCGAGGACCGCGAGCTGCAGCTGACCGGCTACGAGGTCTACCGCTTCGGCGGCGCCGAGCTCGTCGACGGCCCCGACACAGCACGTCGGCTCGACGCCTTCTTCGACCGGCTCGCCGAGCGGTACCCCGCCTGACCCCCGCTTGGCCGGGCGGCTGCAGGGACAGAAACGACGGACCCCCGGACCACATGGGTGAGTGTGGCCTTCAAGGACTCATTGCTTCCGTGTGACCGAGCGTCCGTCGGTGTTCGTCCTCAGCGAAGTTGATCCAACAGACGGCGTCGACCTGGGGCGGATCAGTTTGATTGAGACGAGCGTGAGCCGGTTCGTCTCAATCAAACTGATCCTCTCTACCTTGGGGTGCCATCGCGTGAAGTGGCCAGCTTGCATCGTCGACCGCCCAGGCATCGGCCCCGATCAAGTGAGTCGCGGGCCGACCCGCGGTTACGTAGAGTGGTGGTTCGGCGGCCCATGCGCACGCTCGGCGGCATGTGAGTAAGTCGGCTCGGGCATGAACGGTAACGCCGAGCGTACCCATGAGGCAGAACATGCGGTCCGACAGCGTTGCTTCATACGGTGACGACTCGGTGGACCCGCCGATCTACGCAAGGAACTGGTATGCGCTGACGAAGACTTCGCCGGTCCGTGCAGCGTGCTGCCTCTTGCGCCTAAGGAGATCGGGAAGTTCGAGTCGCCCATCGATCACCGCGTTTAAGTCTCCGCCATCCATTAGGATGACGTTAGGGCGGCGCTGTCTGGCCATCTCGAACACAGTGTCCTGAAAACCGTTCATGGAGATAAAGAGGCCGAGAGTGTTGTCGAGCCGACGTCCGATTTTGCCATAGAAAATTTCGAGGTCACCGTGGGGCGTCTTCTCCTGGTGCCACTTCGCTTCGAGTATATATTCACCCTCGAATGTGAATGCGCCATCGATTTGCTCACCCTTTAAGGCGAACGGCGCCTTGGCGTCTATGTCAAAAAGCGCGAAGAACTGATTTAGGAACGCTTCCAACGCGTATCCACGCGGCTGAGGTGCCAGAGTGTGGATCTCATGGAACTTTTGCTTAAGCTCCTCCAACTTAGCCTTCATAGCCTGGAAAGACTCGGCTCGAACTCGGTCCGCTTCGCGTCGGCGCGCGGCCTCCTCGTGTTCGGAGCGCAGTAGCCGGTAAGGGCCGACCGACTCGCTGAGGACCTTGATGGCCGCCACAGCGTTGGCATACTTTGATTCACCGTCATCGAGCCGTTTTAGGTGGGCTGGATCAGGGATGTCTGCAGTTGCCAGAATTAGATTGAGCAACTCGTCAAAGTAGCGATGCTGGTCTGCCGCTAAGGTGTCAACAAGCTGGTCGACAATTGCGCGCTTGTACTGCCCTTCCCAATCGAACTGCGCCACGAAAGCTCGATCGTTAAGGCACGAGTTCAGGAAGGCACGCAGGTCTTTCTTGAACCAATACGCATATATCAGCGCTTCCTTCAAGGGGTGAAGCACTGCCGGACTAATGCGCTTGGTGGTCATCGCGACATCCTAAGTGAACACCTCGCTGTTGTCATCGGGCCTCGTGCCGCAGAGGGGTCCGATACGTTGATCAATTGGCCAGGATCACGACTACACCTAGCAGCTCTTGACGTACTTCGTAAGATCGTGACCGGCCGCAGCGCATCGACGACTATGTCCTGGGCGAGCGCGAGAGCCCTACATGCCGCCTAGCTTGGGAGATGCGTGCAAGTGCTGCTGCTCGGGCCGCACTTCGCGGGCTCCACGCCCCTCGGCGGGATGCTCGTTTAGCAGGCGGTCTCCCGCCGATGCCCGTGCTCCCCGACATCCCGGCTCGCGCCATACGCGTCCACTCAGTGTGCCAGTCCAACGTCCGGATGTCGTCGGCGAGACACCGTTCGAGCGGCGGTACTGGCACAAGGTCTTCTGGACGCGGAACGCATGCGGCAGAGGAGTGCGATCCTGCTTGACGGGTTCTATGCAAAACTTCGCCTATAACCCCGCGACCTGAGTCTCCGCAACATAAAATTTCTACCCATGGGCCTTGGGCAGCGATTTCACTCACTTGAAGACTTTCTAGCCTCGCATGCAAGCAACGTAGACGCCGCAATAGATTGCGGGGATGGATCATCCGTTCCAATTAAGGGAACGGAGATAGAAGCCGCGATCCTCTTTGCCGACATCAGTAGATTTTCAACACGCACGATTGGCATGAGTCCAGTTGAGACGCTGGTCTTTGTGCAAATATTCTTCGGATGGGTCACGTCTCAGGCCCTTAAGGGCCGCCCTGGGATTGTCGACAAATATATCGGCGACGAGGTGATGGTCATATTTTCCAAAGACTTCGGATCCGAAGACCCGGTCCTCGATGCGATCCAAGCCGCGATTGACATGTCCAGGAACGATCCGCATGCGTACCGCCCGCATATCGGAATTGCCTTTGGTCGTACGATCGTGGGTTACGCTGGCACCCCACTCCGTTACAACGTTTCGGTATTCGGCTCTGCGGTCGCCCTGGCAGCACGATGCGCAGGAATCAAGTCAGAGAACCCGGACGGAGGTTCGCCCGCAATTGCACTGCCCAGCGCAGATTGGGGAGATCGTTCTTTCGATGACGTGAACCCTCCTAGTGAGATCCCCACCGTTCTTGAGCTTCATCCGGCCAGGACGGTCCCCCTAAAGGGGTTCGGTGACATCCCTGTTAGGGAAATCTACAACCCAGCTGCCTGGAAGCCTGATTTGACAGCCGAGGAACGCACCACATTCGCTCTTGATGAAATACGTGCGAATAACCGCTATTGGCCCCGATAGCAGGCCCTCGCCAACGCGCTCACATCGGCAGATTCGAACCCCGCCAGCTCTCCCGTGGAGTTACGCTCGGTAGCCGAACTGCGTACTGGCGAGGGCCGGTCATTAGCTCGCGGCCACCTCTGCGAATCTCGATGGCTGCGGCCGGCTCGGTCGCGCGAGCGCGTCCCTTCTGCCGGCCGTACGCCATCATGTGGGGCTCAGGCGGCGTCCGGATCAGTTCGACGAGCCTGGAACAGATCCGTTGCGAAACCACAGCCGGTCCTTCCACGATCGCGTCTGCCCAGCTCAGCGGCAATATTTTGATTAAAGAACAGTGATGTAGTTCGGCTGTGCCCGAGCGTGCTGCCGGTACGAAATGGTCATTCCGGCACGCCGAGCGCACCATGATCGTTGCATCGAGAGGTACTGGGACCGCCCATCGAGCCGATGCGCTGCGTCGGTCTCGTGGAGGCGATGGCTGCGGCGCTGAGTGCGCAGCACGCGGCCACCGTGATCAAAACCGGCGTGTAGCTGCCGGCCCGAGTGTGTAGGCCGGCGGCGGCGAGGGGTGCTGCGGCCTTGGCGAGGGTCATGGGGACGACCAAGATGCCGGCGAGGGTGGCGTAGCGGCGGGTGTCGTAGCGCTCGGCGAGCAGGACGGGCTTGGCGATGGTGGCGACGCCGAAGCCGAGCCCGAAGCCGATGACGGCGCCGATCGCGCCGCCGGTGTTCGCGCCGACGAACGGTAGGAGCAGTGCGGCGGCGGCTTGGACGCTGAAAACGGCGGCGGTGACAGTGGTGGTGCGGTAGCGGCGTTGAAGTCCGGTGGTCAGCAGGCGCCCAGCGACAGACAGTGCGCCGAGGAGTCCGGCGATGGTGGCGGCGAATGTGGGTGGGTGTCCCCAGGAGATCAGGGCGGCGACGAGGTGCACCGTGACCGCAGTGATCGCGGCGGTGTGCGCGGTGAACCCGAGTGCGAGGAGCCAGAATCCGCGGTCGGCCAGCGCCGCGCGTACCGCTCCGACCCCGGGGCGAGACTCGTCATCGCGGGCAGGGTTCATGTGGTGGTGATTCGCGGGTCGCTGTACGGCGAAGGCATGCAAGGGGACGGCCAGGGCCTGGATTCCGGCGAGGACGAGGATGGCGGTGCGCCAGCCGTGGTTGGCGACGAGCCACCCGGTCAGGGGTAGGAAGACGGTGCTGGAGAAGCCGGCGACGACGGTGAGCGTGAGTAGGGCGTTGGAGCGGTGTGCCGTGCTGGTGGCGGCGATGACGATGGCGAACGCGGCTTCGTAGAGGCTGGCGGCGCTGGCTGCGCCGATGCCGATTTGCACGAGGTAGAGCTGCCAGAGGGTGTCGACTTGGGACCAGGCGAGTAGGAGCAGGACGCCGGCGGCGGATCCGGCGGTCATTAGCAGTCGGCCGCCGTGGCGGTCGAGCCACCTGCCGACGGGCACAGCGAGGGCGGCGCCGGTGAGGACGCTGGCGGTGTATGCGCCGGTGACGGCGGTGGTGCTGGTGTGCAGGTGGGCGGCTACCGGGGCGAGGAGCACGGCGAAGGCGTAGTACAGGGTGCCGTAGCCGATGGTCTGGCTGATCGCCAGCGACGCGACGAGGGTGGTGCGGCGGCGCCCGCCGGTGAGTTCACTGGCGGGCGCTACCGGTTGGGTGGTGGGTGTGGTCACGAGCAGCAGGCGCCACCGGCGGCCGGGGCGAGGCTGATCAGGCCGGCCACGCTGGGCAGAGCACCGGGCTGCTCGGTGAGCGCGGCAATCTGCAGGGCGACCTCGGTGTCCAGTCCGATCTCGGCGGCGGCGGCGCGGACGGCATCGCCGGTGCTGGCCGAGGTCGGCAGCAGCGCCATGGTGGCCGCCGCGAGCATGGCCGGCACGTCGGCAGCGAGGCCGAAGCGGGCGGCGATGTCGCGGGAGGCGGCCTCGGCGGCGAGGTTGGAGCCGCACACCCCGGTCTCGGGCAGGTCGAGCTGCACGTCATCGGCAGCCTCGAAGTCACCCGCGAGGGCGGCGGCGATGGAGCGGACCTGCTCGTAGCCGGTGGCCATGAGGAACGTCGGCGCCCGGCCGTAGGACTTCATGCCGACGGCGTAGTAGTTCGGTTCGGGCTGGCCGAGTTCGCGGTAGCCGTGCGGGGCGACGGTGCCGCAGGAGTGTTCGTTGGGGTCGATCAGGTCGGCCAGGGTGCGGGTGCAGCCGAGGATCGGGTCGAGGTCCAGGCGCAGCTCACCGGCGATGCTGTGGTCCGGCCGGAACCCGGTCGCGGACACCACCCGGTCGGCGGTGACGGTGCGCCCGTCGGCGGCGATCAGCTCGATGCCGTGGTCGGCGCGTCGTGCGGTGTGCACGCCGAACGCTTCGACGAGGGTGACCTTGCCGGTGTCGACCAGGGCGCGCAGGCCGCTGCCCAGGGCACCGCGGGCGGGCAGCTCGTCGGCGTCCTCGCCGCCGAACGCGCGCGTCGCGGACCCGCCGCGTACGGCCCAGGTGATCTGGGTGCCGGGTGCGGTGTCGGCGAGGCGGGCGAGGTCCAGCAGCGTGTTGGCGGCGGAGTGCCCGGCGCCGACGACGATGGTGTGCTTGCCGGCGTGGGCGTCGCGGTCGGCGCCGAGCACGTCGGGCAGGGCGTGGTCGATCAGGTCGGCCAGGTCGCTCTCACCGTGTGCGGGCAGCCCGTTGACACCCAGGGGGTTGGGGGTGCGCCAGGTGCCGGACGCGTCGATGACGGCGCTGGCGGTGATGTCGGTGCCGTCGGCGAGCCGGACGATGAACGGCTGGTCGGCCCGGCCGTCGGTGCGGACCCGGTCCACGCTGGTGCGGGTCATCGCGACGACGCGGGCGCCGAAGCGCAGGTGCGGTGCGATCGCGGGCAGCTTGGCCAGGGGCTGCAGGTAGTCCTCGAGCAGTTCCGCGCCGGTGGGTAGGGCTTCGTCGTCGGGGGCGGCCCAACCGGCGGCGTCGAGCAGCCGGCGGGCGGCGGAGTCGATGTTGTAACGCCATGGGCTGAACAGCCCCACGTGCGCCCACTGACGTACCGACGCGGCGATCTCGGTGCCGGCTTCGAGCACGAGGAACGGCATGCCCTGCTCGTGCAGGTGCGCGGCGGCGGCCAAACCGACCGGGCCGGCGCCGATGACCACGACGGGCGCGTCCTGCGGCGACCAGGCCGTGCGGGCGGGGTCGGGCTGCGTCAGCCGGATCGGGGAGGCGATGACCTGCACGGTGCTCGTGGCCGGGGCGCAACAGCCTCCCGCGTCGGCCGCCTGTGCATCGGTGGCGGGCGCGCAGCAGTCAGCGCCTGCGGCGACGGCTTCGGTCTTCGCGGCCGGGGCGCAGCAGGCGTCAGCCTGCACGGCGGCTTCGGTCGTGCCGCAGCACGGCTCCTGCCCGGTGGCCGGGGTGCCGGTGATGTCGCTACTCATGGTCGCGGAGCTCCTTCGTCTGGACGGTCGAGCGGTTCGAGCGGTGGCCTGCGCTGAGCGGCTGGAACCTCTCATCGGTCATCCCACCGCCGCAACGGCTTAGATAATCGTCAAAACCACGAGTCCTATGTTGCACTCGGCTTCGACAAGTGTCAACCTCGACACATGTCGAAACCAGCTGAGGTCACCCTGACGGATCTCGTCGGGCAGGACTGCTGCGCGCCGATCAACGCCGGACGCATGCCGGCACCTGCAGCGGTGGCGTTGGCTCCGGCATTCAAGGCCCTGGGTGATCCGGTCCGGTTGCAGCTGATGTCGATGATCGCCTCCGCCGACGGCGGGGAGATCTGCGTGTGCGACCTGACGCCCGCGTTCGAGTTGTCCGGGCCGACCATCTCGCACCACCTGCGCACGCTGCGCGAGGCGGGCCTGGTCAGCGCCGAACGTCGCGGAAGCTGGGTCTACTACCAGGCCGACCCGCTCGTGTTGCGCTTGCTCGGCGGCCTGCTCGGCACGCCCGTCGCCGTCGCCGGCTAAGCCGAGCCCGCACCGCGAACATGACCATCGGGTGAACAACCCGGCGACCTCTTGCCCTTATCCGACTTACTCAGTGACCATTGAGTCAATGAACACTGAGCAGCAGTCACTGAGGGAGCGGGCGCGGATCCACGCCGCACTCGGCGACCCGGCACGTCTCGCGATCGTGGACGCGCTGAGCCTCGGTGACGCCTCACCCGGCGAGATCGCCCAGGACCTGCAGATGCCGACGAACCTGGTCGCCCACCACGTCAAGGTCCTGGCCGACGCCGGGCTGATCGAGCGCACCCGCTCGGAGGCCGATAAGCGCCGCACCTACCTACGGCTACGACCGGACACCCTCGCCCTGCTCACCCCGCCCCGGCTGCCCGACACGGCCCGGGTGGTGTTCGTCTGCACCCACAACTCGGCCCGCTCACAGCTCGCTGCAGCGCTGTGGACCGACCGCACCCACCGGCCCGCCGCATCGGCCGGCACGCATCCGGCTCAACGGGTGCATCCCCGCGCCGTCACCGTCGCCCAACGCCACGGCCTGCACCTGGAGGCGACAGGGACCGCCCACGTCAGCGACGTGATCACCGACAACGACCTGGTCATCGCGGTCTGCGACAGCGCCCACGAAGACCTGACCGGCACGGTCCGGCCCCGGTTGCACTGGTCGGTGCCCGACCCGGTGCGCGCCGACACCGACGCCGCGTTCGAGACCGCCTTCACCGACCTGGCCGGGCGCATCGAGCGCCTCGCGCCCACCCTCATCGGAGACCCGTCATGACCGACACCACCGCGTACTGGCGTCCCGACCTCTCGATCGACCAAGCCCTCGCGTTGAAGACCGCGGCGACGCGCCTCGCCGCCGAGTTCGACGGCACCTACGGTGCGGAGACGATCGAACGGTTCCTGCACTCCAGCTACGACCAGTTCGCCACGATCGGTGCCATCCCGAACTTCCTGCCGCTGCTCGCCGAACGGTTCGCCCGGCAACGCCTGCAGGCCCTAGCCCGGGTGGAAGGGCATCACCGTGACGGTAAGCCGGTGGTGTTGTTCCTGTGCACCCACAACGCCGGCCGTTCGCAGATGGCGTTGGGGTTCTTCACCCAACTGGCCGGTGACAACGCCATAGCCTGGTCCGGTGGCTCCGAGCCCGGCAACCAGATCAACGCTGCCGCCGTCGCCGCGATGGCCGAACGCGGTATCGACATTGCCGGCGAGTACCCCAAGCCCTGGACCGACGAAGTCGTCCGTGCCGCCGACGTAGTCATCACCATGGGGTGTGGTGACGCCTGCCCGGTGTTCCCCGGCACCCGGTACGAGAACTGGGACCTCGAAGACCCGGCCGGCCTGGACGTCGCCGACGTGCGGCCCATCCGCGACGAACTCGAACGCCGCGTCCGCCGGCTCCTCGACGACCTGCACGTCCCCGCCTGAACCCCGTCCGCATCTGCCCTGAGCATCTGGAGAGCCTGCACTCATGAACCCTGTTGCGACTTGGCGGCGGCTGCTGGCCGAGTTCGTCGGCACCGCGCTGCTGGTCACCGCCGTCGTCGGCTCCGGCATCATGGCGACCACCCTGTCGCCGAACGACGTCGGCCTGCAGCTGCTGGAGAACTCGGTGGCCACCGCGTTCGCGCTCGGCGCGCTGATCCTGACGTTCGGGCCGATCTCCGGGGCGCACTTCAACCCCGTCGTGTCCGCCGCAGACTGGTTCCTCGGCCGCCGGACCGGCACCGGCATGAGCGCCGCCCACCTCGGCGGGTACGCCATCGCCCAAACGCTCGGGGCGATCGCCGGGTCGATCCTGGCGAACCTGATGTTCGACCTGGCCGCCGTCGACTTCTCCGGCAAAGACCGGGCCGCCGGGCACCTGTGGCTCGGTGAAGTCGTCGCCACCACCGGGCTGATCCTGCTGATCTTCGCCCTGGCCCGCTCCGGCCGGTCCGCGGTCGCCCCGGCTGCCGTTGGCGCGTATATCGGCGGCGCGTACTGGTTCACCTCCTCGACCAGCTTCGCCAACCCGGCCGTCACGATCGGCCGGGCATTCACCGACACCTTCGCCGGGATCGCCCCCGCCTCCGTACCCGGCTTCATCGGCGCCCAGATCATCGGCCTGATCATCGGCGCCGGGCTCCTGCTGGCCCTTTACCCCGGTGTCGGACAGAGCGCCGACGAGGTCGTCGTCCACCACGACACGACGGACGCGACTGCACCCCCGGCCCGGCTATGACCCGGCCATGACCAGCTCTGCCGAGCACCCCACTGACCCATTCGGTGCACTGATCAACGCCGACCGCGGCACCGACTACCACCGCGCATTGAACGCCAACAGCAATCAGGAGAGACACCCGATGAGTGACAAGCCCAGCGTCCTGTTCGTCTGCGTGCACAACGCCGGCCGTTCCCAGATGGCCGCCGGCTGGCTGCGCCATCTGGCCGGCGACGCCGTCGAGGTCCGCTCGGCCGGTTCTGCCCCGGCGGAGACGATCAACCCGGCCGCGGTCGAGGCGATGGCCGAGGTCGGCATCGACATCACCGACCAGAAGCCGAAGATCCTGGAGTACGACACCGTCGAGTCCTCCGATGTGATCGTCACGATGGGCTGCGGGGACGCCTGCCCGTACTTCCCGGGCAAGCGCTACGAGGACTGGAAGCTCGACGACCCGGCCGGCCAGGGCGTTGTGGCAGTCCGCCCGATCCGCGACGAGATCAAGACCCGGATCGAGAAGCTGCTCGCCGACTTGGTCCCGGCCGCCTGACATGGAGCTCGACGTGGTCCGGAACCTGATCATCATCGGCTCGGGTCCGTCCGGTTACACCGCGGCGCTCTACGCGGCCCGGGCGAATCTCAAGCCGCTGGTCATTGAGGGTGTGCAGTCCGGTGGTGCGCTGATGACCACCACCGAGGTGGAGAACTTCCCGGGTCACCCGGACGGCATCATGGGCCCCGAGCTCATGGACAACATGCGCAAGCAGGCCGAGAAGTTCGGCGCCGAGTTCATCACCGACGACGTCACCCGCGTCGAGCTGGGCGACCGCCCCACCGAGGCCGGCACCGAGGGTCTCAAAACCGTCTGGGTGGGCAAAAAGGAATACTTCGCCCGCGCCGTCATCCTCTCCACCGGCTCGGCCTGGCGCCTGCTGGGTGTGCCCGGCGAGCAGGAGCTGCTCGGTCACGGCGTGTCGTCGTGTGCCACCTGTGACGGCTTCTTCTTCCGCAAGCAGGACATCATCGTGGTGGGCGGTGGCGACTCCGCGATGGAGGAGGCCACGTTCCTCACCCGCTTCGCCGACACGGTGACGATCGTGCACCGCCGGGACTCGTTCCGGGCCAGCAAGGTGATGGCTCTGCGGGCGAGCAGCAACCCGAAGATCAAGGTCGAGTGGAACAGCGTCGTCGAGGAGATCCTCGGTGGCGACGGCAAGGTGGTCGGCGCCCGGCTGCGCAACCTGCAGACCGACGAGACCAAGGTCCTCGACGTCACCGGCGTCTTCGTCGCCATCGGCCACGACCCCCGCAGCGAGCTGTTCAAGGGTCAGGTCGAAATGGACGACGAGGGCTACGTCAAGGTCGACCACCCGAGCACGCGCACCAATGTTCCGGGCGTGTTCGCGGCCGGCGACCTCGTCGACCACACCTACCGCCAGGCCATCACGGCCTCCGGCACCGGCTGCGCCGCCGCCCTGGATGCCGAGCGCTTCATCGCCTCGTTCCTCGAGCTCTAGGTTCTCTCGCACTGCAACGAGCCGGTCCTTCCTCCCGCACCGCACAACAGCGGCGGGTTTCCGCCGGCTTCGCCACGCCTGACCACCTCCAGGACGCAGGCTCACCATGGCGCCTGCCCGCCCAACCCGAGAAAGGGCGTCGTCATGCACCTGCTCGTCATCGGCGGCAGCGACGCCGGCATCAGCGCCGGCCTCGCCGCCCGCGAACGCGACCCCAGCGCCGAGGTGACGCTGCTGGTCGCCGACCGATACCCGAACTTCAGCATCTGCGGCATCCCCTACCACGTCTCCGGCGACGTGCCGTACTGGCGATCACTCGCGCACCGCAGCACCACCGACCTGTTGCATGCCGGACTCAACCTGCGTCTCGAGCACCGCGCCACCGCCATCGACCCCGACGCCCACACCGTCACGGTCACCACCCCGCAAGCCGACACAGTCACGTTCGCCTACGACCGGCTGATCATCGGCACCGGTGCCGTGCCAGCCCTGCCACCGATCGACGGCCTCGACACGCTCGGCCCTGCCGACGGCGTCCACGTCCTGCACTCCATGGGCGACATGTTCGCCGTCCTGAACTCCCTCGAACGCCGTCAAGCCCGCACCGCAGTCATTGTCGGCGCCGGCTACATCGGCCTGGAAATGGCCGAAGCCCTCACCACCCGCGGCCTGACGGTGACCCTGGTCGAGCAACTCGACCAGGTCATGCCCACCATCGACGGCGAACTCGCCGCCCCACTGGCCGAACACCTGCGCGAGCACGGCGTCGACGTCCAGCACGGCACGAAGGTTCAGGCCATCCATGCCGACGATGCTGGGCTCACGGTCGAGACCGACCGTGGGAATCACCCCGGTGACATCGTCCTGGTCGTCACCGGCGTGCGCCCCGACACCGAGCTCGCCGCCGCCGCGGGCACCCGGCTCGGCATCCGCGGCACCATCGCCGTCGACCGGCAGATGCGCACCAACCTGCCCGACATCTACGCCGCCGGCGACTGCGTTCACACCTACCACCGGCTCCTCGACCAGCATGTGTACCTACCGCTGGGCAGCACCGCCCACAAACAAGGCCGCGTCGCCGGAATAAACGCCCTAGGCGGCACTGCCAAGTTCGCCGGCTCACTGGGCACCCAGGCCGTCAAGGTGTTCGACCTCGTCGCCGCCGGCACCGGTCTACGCGACGGCGACGCCCGCCAAGCCGGTTACGACCCGATCACCATCGAAACCACCGCCGACGACCACAAGGCCTACTACCCGGGCGCCACCGCCATCCGGATCCGCGTCACCGGCGACCGCGCCACCGGACGGCTCCTCGGCGCCCAACTGCTCGGCTCCCGAGGCGCGGAGATCGCCAAGCGCATCGACATCTACGCCACCGCGATCAGCTACGGCGCCGCGGTCGCCGACATCTCTGACCTCGACCTGTCATACACCCCACCGCTAGGCAGCCCCTGGGACGCCGCCCAAATCGCTGCCACGGCCTGGCAACAGGCAACAGGACGCTGACCCGCGGGAGTAGACCATTGCATTCCGTCGAGCAGGGAATCAGCAGGCGTCATGGGCTACCAAGGCAGGGGCCTGCGGTGGGACAGCCATCGGCGTTTGTGGGTGGGTCGCCGTTCGGCCGTCGACGGACAGGTCGATTAGACGTTGGCGTGACGCCAGACTTTGACCGACGACAGTACGAGCAGCAGCGCCAGCCCAGGGACGAGGATGGCCTCAGGTACGACGCCGAGGAGGAGCCCGCCGAGGATGGTTCCGGCGACAGAGCCAAGAGCAAGGACGATCCCGACGCGGGCGTAGCGCCGCAGGACGGTGAAGCTACCGTCGCGGCTGTAGCGAGCGAACGCGACCAACATGGTGGGCAGCGACACGGCGAGCGAGAGGCTGCCAGCGATCTTGATGTCGGTGCCGAACAGCAGCACGATTGTCGGGATCAGCAGCTCACCGCCGGCGACGCCCATGATGGCAGCGACGACGCCGATGAAGAACCCGGCGATCACGCCGGCGATGACAGTGGCGGCGGTAGGCATGTCGACGTAGTGCAAGGTGCCGACGTGGTTGGCGATCAGCGCGGCGGCGATGAGGACGAGTAGCACAGCGAGTACGCGGTAGAGGGTGGAGGAGCGCATCCGAGTGGCCCAGGAGGCGCCGGCCCATGCGCCCGCGAGGCTGCCGACGAGCAGGTTGACGACCACGCCCCAGTGTGGGGTCAGCGCAGATAACGGCACAGCGGCCAGCCGGGCAGGCAGAGCGGTGAGAACCACGACGAGGCTGAGCGCCTTGTTCAGGATGACCGCCTGCAGAGCGGCGAATCCGAAAAGCATTATCAGCAGTGGGAGGCGGAACTCGGCGCCGCCGAGGCCGATCATGCCGCCGAGCACGCCGACCGCGGCTCCGGCCATAAAGGCCAGCGGCAGCGCTGACCGGATAGCAGGCTGGCTCGCTGCCTGCGGAGTTGTCTGCACGGCTCGACCCTACGGCGTGTTCGACGCCGTCTTCGGCGTACTTACCGGGGTCGAGGTGCCGGCACTGGCAGCCATGTCGCCATGGCCAGCTCAGATGATGACAGATCGGGAACGTTAGGCCAGGAGCGGTAAATGAGGCCAGCCAGGGTGGTCCGAGAGACGGAATAGGGCTCTTGAACGACGGCCCTCACATAGATGGCCTCGGAAGCCGACCGAAAGCCAGACAGCCGGTCGGGGTGCTCGACGCCGAAAAGTGTCATAGCCTGCCGTCACTATGGACCCATGGCTGAACCTGCCGCCCCGATACCTCGCCGCCGTATCGAACTGCCACTGCTCGAAGTACGGACGAGATTGATCCAGATCGTGCGGCTGACTCCTGTCACCAGCCAAGTCACGGTGATCACGGATCGAGGGCGCCCGGTAGCCGCGATCGTCCCGGTAGATGCGGTGCGCGGCGACGAGCCATCCCCGGTCCAAGAGACTCGCACGGAGAATGCTGCTGCCGGTTGGATGCGGCGAACCGAACAGGTCCGAGAGGCGGTACGCCGTCAGCACGCCATGCGAATTGGCGAACTGGAACACGCGTTGACCGACGCCTGGGCTGTCCTCGACCGGGTTGTACCCCGCGGATCAGACCGTGCTGCTGATGAGCTGCGCGTCGCCCAGCGGGACGTGCTGGCGATGCCGCCCCCGGCCACCGGCTCTCCGGCGCGGCCGAGCTGAGGGTGCCGGTATCGACTAAGCTCGTTGAGACGCCGTTGCGAGTTCTTCCCCCGTGGAATTCGCAACGGCGTCTCGTTCGCCCCTCCTGGGACCGGGCCGTCCTGCTGAAGACTCAGCGAGTGGCGTGAAACGCCTCGACCACCCCAGTCGGGATCCGGCCCCGGTCCGAGACCTCGTGACCGTTCTTCTTCGCCCACTCCCGGATCGCCTGGTTCTGGTCACGGCTGGACCGGCTCGGCTGGGCAGCGGCGCTACGGGACGTGATACGGCCGGTAGCCGATCCCCTTCCGACCCGGACCGCCTTCTCGAGGTAGGGGTCGAGCACCTTGCGGAGCTTGCCTGCGTTCTTCTCCGACAGGTCGATGCTGTAGTTCACCCCATCCAGCCCGAACTCCACGGTGCGATCGGCTTCGCCGCCGTCGAGATCGTCCGTCAATAGGGTAATGACTTGCTTCGCCATGAGATCAACACTCCCGTTTTCACAACCTGTTCGGTCGTTGCCGTAACAGCTTCCACCATAGTCGTAACGTGCGGACATTCAGCGGGCCGCCATAGGCACTGGCCAGGTATCGAGTGCCGAACGCAGTCGGATAGCGAGGCGAAAGCCTTCGCTGCCAAGCTGCCGTAACCGCCGGCAGACACCGCAATGCGCTCCAAAGTGCGAGCTAGTGCAAAACCCCCGCGGACGACGGCCGCACAGACAGCCCCCTCTGTTGACGGCGCTGTTGAGCCACCGAGATCAGCGCAGAGGCGAGCCCGCTCGCAGCCACGGTCGTCGGCGCACCAGCGCCGTAGACGCTGACGACACCGCACCGACGGCAGTACCACGACCGCCGCCAGAGCCCGACCGCCTCGTCAACCAACGGACCCATCACCTGGACGCGACGCTGCCGCGTCCGAAGCACCCAACCACTGCCGGCCGCCACGGCGAGAAAGAACACCAGCCCGAACCACGCCGTACCGCCAGCCGGATCCGACACCGCCACCAGCAAATTCCACAACGCCAGCAGGGCAGACCCACCGAACACGACGGCCGGCCCGGTGGCGGCACGCGGCCGCCTCGGCGCCGCCAACGCACGAGCCAACGCACTGACCTGGACCACCCGACCGCTCACAGGAACGTCGTAGCCGAACCGGCCAGTCACGCTGCCTCGCACCACGCCGGTGGAATGACCGGCACGTACCGCAGCCGGCACGCTCACCAACTGATCAAGGCGACGGCACCGCAAACACACCGAGTCGTGTGACCGCTGCCGCGGGAGCTGCTTATCGCCCATGCCCATACCTCCATTATGGAACCCAAAACCTTCCAGGCACCCGCAATACCGGACGAAGTATCGAGTGAGCTGCGCGCGAGCCGGCCCCGAAAGGTCACTGAACCCTCAACAACTCACGCGCAGCACCAAGAGCCTCGACACCCCCCTCTCGGATGAGGGGCCGCGTCAAGCAGCCTCGCCCATCCCTTCGATGAAGGGTGAGATATTGCCCTTCGACTTCTTCGCCGCCTTCTTGCGGCCCTTCTTCGCGCTCTGCATGTCCGTGACCGTCCCATCGGTGAGCCGCTCGTCAAGCGCCTTCAGGCGGGCCTTGTCACCGCGCGTCAACCGGTGACCGTAGACATCAAACGTCGTCTTGATCGATGCGTGCCCGATGTGGTGCTGAATGACGAAGAAATCCCACCCGGCGTCAATAAGGTACGCAACATGCGAATGACGCAGGTCATGGAAGCGCGGCCGCTGATGCAGCCGCGTCTTGCACTCGCACGACGACACCGCCAAGTCACTGACTCGCCGCACCTTCTTGCCATTGCCGACCTTCGCCAGGGTCGGCGGATGAGCTACGCACCGCTGAGCCGCCGCAACAGCCTTCTCCCAGTACCTCGAACGGAAATTGTTCGCATCCCACGGCTTACCCCCAGGAGCAGCGAAAACCAGATCACCGCGGCGCTTGTTCTTGGTCCGTTCGGCCAGCAACGCGGCAACCGTCTTCGGCAGCAAGATGGACCGCCTCGACCGCTCCGACTTCGGCTCAGCGAACGTGCCACCACGGCGCAACGTCTGCTCGACGTAAAGCACCGGCCGCTCGCCACGCAGTTCCAAAGATCCCACCCGCAAGCCGAAAATCTCGCCCATCCGCATCCCCGTCCCCAACGCCACCCGCACAAGATCACGGATCGCGTCCGGGCACACAGCGACAAGCAGACGCGCCTCCTCGGTCGACAGGAAGCACGCGTTGTACTTGTAGACCTTCGGCAGTCCGTTGCTCCGATGCCCCGGCTGCCGGTCGAGCGGGTTGTCAGGCCGGAACCGCGGTACCGCATCGCGCATGACCATGCTCAGCACCGCCCAGTGCTTCTGCACGCCGGCGGGCATCAGATCCGCCGACAGGTTCACCTTCCACGGGTCGATGTCCTTGTCCCGGCTGATCTCGTCCACCCGCAGGTCGCCAAGGACGGGCACCACCCGCCCCCGCAACATGCGGGCGTACTCCTTATGGGTGCTTTCCGCAACGTCGACCTTCAGCGTCAGCCACTCATCCACCCAGGCGCCAAGTGTCGGGCTGCGCTCCGCCTCCTCCCTCTGCTCGTCCTCCGGCTCGTCGTCGACCCTGTCGATGCCCAGGAGCGCGGCGTACACGTCTGTGTCGCTGATCTTGTGGTGACGCGCCTCGGCGAGATCCTTGGCCGCCTGCGCCAGCTTCTCGGTAGAGAACGTGCACGTCTGCCAGTCGCCCTGGCGACCCGAACGCCACCGAACCTCGTAAGACCGCCCACGCGGTTTCATAGATGCCATGTCCAGGAAAGTAGGCCGAACAGGTGTACGCATGCGAACACCAACGGGGCATGTCGGTTCCTACTGAGCGTAAGAACCAGCACCCTGAAAACCTCCTGACCAGGACTTGCTTGCAAACGCACAGGTCACAGCGTGTATAAGTTCGAACTGGCAGTGTGGGGGTCAGGAAGGGCCGACGACCTCGCCCAGGTGGCAGTCACGGGGTCTCAGGGGACGTCCATAGTGGCATCTAAATGCGCTTACGGCTTTGGCTGATTCGCTCTTCATTATTGAGGCGGGCCCTGTGGATTCCAAACACTTGACAGAACAAGCTCATACCCAGGTTCCTAGGATGCTTTGCAGGATGTGACCGCCGCTGCCGTGTGTCGGCGGCGGCGGCTGTCCGGGTGGCTGTAGCACATCGCCGGGTTCCGGGTTTGGGCGCTGTTGGCGGTGAGGGCGAGCCCGGGATCGGCAGCATCGGTCTAGCTTCGAAGGAGAGATCGAGGCGTCCGACGATCGGGTGGCTGGAACCGTTTAATGCCGGGGGTGGTGCAGGCGTACGTCCACCTATTCCATACCTGCACCTACTTAGGAGAAGCCCCGGCGAGCCATGCGTCGAGCGCGGTCAGCCGGTCGTGCTCCCCGTGTGGCAGCAGGTGACCGTAGGTATCGAACGTCGTACGGATCGACGCGTGCCCTAACCGCAACTGGATCATGTAGAAATCCCAGCCGGCGGCGATCAACCGGGCGACGTGTGAGTGCCGCAGATCGTGAAAACGCGGACGTGTGTGCAGCCGCTCCGGGCATCCGCAGGTGGACGCAGATGTACGGCTGCTCCAGCTGGATGGGTTTGCCGGTAGGTGCTGCGGGCAACGCTGGGCAGCGATCACGGCGGGCTGCCAGTACCGCTGTCGCAGATTGCTGACTGTCCATGGCCTGCCGTTTGGGGCGGCGAAGACCGGATGATCGGGCAGCTTGTCCTCGAGGAGCTCGGCGAAGACCGCGGCGGTCGAGGCGGCGAGAGTGATCGTGCGCCGCGACGCCGGTGTCTTCGGTGGTCCGAACCCGCCGCCACGATGCAGCACCTGCGTTACCCGTACGGATGGCGCCTGACCGCGAAGGCACACGTCGACGGCCCGGAGGCCGAGCAGCTCACCCAGTCGCATCCCCGTCCCGAGCGCCGCCACGACGAGACCGCGCGCCGGCGGTGCGCAACAGTCGATCAGCAGCCGCGCCTGAGCCCTTGAGAGCAGGCACACTTGGCACGGCGCCGGCCGCGGCAGCCCGTTGCCGCGATGCCCGTACGGGCGCTGCAGCGGATTATCGGGCCGCCATTGCGGCACCGCGTCGCGCATGACCTCGCTGAGCACCGCCCAATGCTTCCGTACCCCGGCCGGCATCAACTCTGCGGCGAGGGCCGCCTTCCACGAATCCAGGTGCGCGTGCCGGCTGATGTCACCGACGCGAAGATCACCGAGGTCCCGGACCACTCGGTGGCGCAGCAGACGGGTGTACTCGGCGTGTGTGGTGGGGGAGACGTCGATCTTCAGCGCGAGCCACCGCTCGATCCAATCGCGCAGCAGCGGCGACTGCGGCCGGTGCTGCGCCTTCGGCGAGCCCGGGTCGATCGCCGCGTACACCGCGGCGCTGAAGAGCTGGTGGGCTTGCGCTTCGACGTACTGCTTCGCCGCGAGAGCCTTCGCCGGTGAGGGGCCGCGGAATGTGCAGCACTGCAACCGGCCCGCGTAACGCCACCGCAGGCAGAACGACGTATTTCTTCTCGTCATGGAAGCCATGACCCGAGCTTTGCTCGCCGGCCCCGGCCGCCGTGTACCCCAAAGGGGTAGGTCGATCATCTTGATGACCCGCGCCGGCCCGTTCGCGCGGGACGCGGGTGAGCTGTTGTCCTTCTTGTCGGGGATTCCAATCACCCGACCGGGCTTACCTGGTTGGGGTGCCCGTGATATCAGACGCAGTACAGAACAGGGCAGATCCGCAATTGCGCGCCTCGGCCGATGATCCAAATCAATGAAAGATGACCGCGTTAGGGTCCGGGCTTCGTAGGACATTCGTTCGAGTAAGAAAATTGTCGTAGCCCCCTGGCATCATCAAGGCCGCACCGGCGAGCAATCGATGGGATGCGACGTGGAGCTGATGATCGTTTTAGGCGCTATGCCTTCTGAGCTGTGGGACCTGACGGGGCGCGTGGTTCTCCGAGGCGCTGGCCGTCGGTTCTCGCCCTCGGACCCGCGGCTACCGGCAGCCGGACATGGGGTGCGTTGATGGCCGACATCGTGGGGGAACTCGCCCGGGTGGCGGGCGCCTTCGACCAGCCGACGCTCACCTTGCTCTACAAGGGCCACGCCCGAGTCGTGATCGCCGTGTTTCGCACCGTCTTCAGCCGCGACGTGCGTACGGTCCCGACCGCCCGGTTGCACGAGCAGGTCGACACCTACCTCGATCACCTTCGCAGCGCCGGCATTTCCGACCTCCCGGCTGGCTCCGGCCGCGATCTGTGTCTGCGGTGGATGAGGGGCCGATGGCTGGTGCGAAGCGTCGAAGACGGCGGCACCGAGGTGTACACGCTGACCAGCCACGCCCAGGACGCCCTCAACCTTGTCACGAGTCTGACGCGGGAACGCGGGAGTTTGAGCGAGCACCGCATCGCCACGATCGTCAACGCAGTCCGCCGTTTCAACACCGAAGTCAACCCCGATCGCGCAGCACGGGTCAGCATCCTCAACAGCGAGATCGAACGGCTGTCTGCTGAACGTGACCGCCTCCTTGGCGGAGGTGTCCTGCCGCAGGTATCGGCTGACTACATGCTGGAAGGATTCGGCGAACTACTGCAGCTCGTGGCCGCGCTGCCCAGCGACTTCGCCCGGGTGCAAGAGGCATTCGCCATGCTGCGCGCGCAGATCCTCGCCTCGTTCCGCGCCGACAACCGGCCGACCGGAGAAGTGATCGACGACTACCTTCGCCGCACCGATTCACTGATGAGCGCCACCGCGGAGGGGCGAGCCTTTGAAGGCGCTTTCACACTTCTGCGCGATGACGGTTTGCTCCTGCAGTTGCGGGAGGATTTGACCGCGCTGCTCGATCATCCCGTGGCCGACGACATCTTGAACGCCGCTGATCGCCGTGACCTGCGCGGCACAGTCACCTTGATCCGCAACGGCATCGATGGAGTGCTCACTCAACGCAACCGTGTCACCGCGACACTGCGGGAATACATACAGACCCATAACACCGCCCGTGACCGTGAACTGGACGCCACGCTGCGGCAGCTCGACGCAGAATTGGCCCGATGGATGAACGCTGCCGGCCCTCGCAGCGCCGTCGACTTGCCTCTGCTGCCGCCACGCCTGGACATCCACCATCTGAGGGAACGGTTCCACAACCCGAACGACGAAGCCGAATTGCCTGCGCTGCGCGACGTCGGCGATCACCGCCCCGACCGGCTGTCTCTGGCGCAGCTCCTCGCGCAGGGCGGGCCGTCGCTAGACCAGTTGCGGGCTGCAATCGAGCAGGCCTTCAGCGCTGATGAGCCTGTGAACTCGCTGGGGCAGTTGTTCGGCGGGCTCGAGATTCCGTTGCGCCGACCCGTTGAGATCTTCGGATTGCTGCACTTGGCCGCGAATCTAGGCGGTTTCAACCAGCAGCACGACCACGACGAGGTCTACCGCGCCGTGCGCCCAGACGGCTCTGCTCGAGACCTGAACGTCCCCCTCATCGCTGTCAACCGGCACGAGCCCGGCCGCATGTCCGCCGACGATGACAACCGTGAACACCCCGGACAGCAGGAGCCTGAGTGACCATCGACGACACCGCCAACACCCAGTCTCTCGTATCGGACGACCCAGACGCCCCAGACCGTGAGCTGAGCAGCAGCGTCGCGCTATTCGAGGGCGACGAAGGCGCCCTGGAAATCCCGCAGCGGCGCGCCCTCGTCGCGTTGCTCAAGAATCGCTTCATCACCGCGCGCAGCCACCCGAAGGAATGGCACACCCTGATAGCTGATCCGCGGCTGATCCGGTCCCGGCTCAACGACCAGTTCATGGACCTGCACCTCGACCTCACCCGGGAAGTCGCTTACAAACGGCAGGCCGTTCCCGAGGGCGGCGGGCGCTTCCCGACGCTGCTGCACGACACAGCATGGAGCCGCGAGGAAACCATCCTGCTGGTCTACCTGCGCAGCCGTGCCCGTTCCGAAGAGGCAGCAGGCACGTCTCGCACCCTGGTGGACCGCCAGGACCTGCTCGAGCATGTCGCATCCCTACGCCCCGAGCACGCCACCGATCAGGCCGGCGACGCACGCCGGACCGCCAATGCCATCGAGAACCTGAACCGTGCGGGTCTGCTCGTCGGAGCGAGCGCCGCCGAACAGTTCGAGGTCAGCCCGGCTGTTGATGTGGTGCTCCCGCTGGAGAAACTGCAGGAGCTGCTGCGTTGGCTGCAATCGCAGAACTCCGACCCCGGCACCGGTGTGGACCCCGCCGACCTGACGGCCTACGCCGGCGACACCGACATCAGCGACGAGGACGCCCGGTGACCATCAGCGAGCACGAACAGCCTCCACTGCTTGCCGCCGGGCCGCTGCTGTATCAGCAGCAGCCCGCAGCCGGCCAGCTTCCCTTCCCGGTGACTAGGCCGACGCCCCCGTCCACTGACGGGCTCTTGCAATGGAGAGCCGAGTCCTTCCAACTGGTGAACTGGGGAGGCTTCGAAGGCCAAGCACGCTTCGACTTCCACCGCGGCGCCACCCTCATCTCCGGAGCCTCCGGCACGGGCAAGAGCACCCTGTTGGACGCCTACATCGCGTTAATGATGCCCGCCGACACCCCTTTCAACGGCGCCTCCAACGATGCCGTCACCGGCCGCGCCCGCAGCGCTGAGCAACGCAGCCTGCTGTCGTATCTGCGAGGGCAGACCGACACCACCGCCGACGAGCACGGGCGTGAACGGCCCAAGCTGCTGCGTGGGGCCGGCCGGCCGACCTGGGGAGCGGTCGCGATGACCTTCGTCGACGATCACGATCGCCGGTTCACCGCCCTGCGCGCTTACTTCGTCCCGGCTCGCGCCGCCCAGGTGGTCGACATCGTCATGCGCATGGCCACCATCGACGGGCGCTTCGACCTGACGGAGCTGGCGGGCTATGCCGACGAGCAGTTCCAGCCACGACTGCTCAAGGCTGCGTTTCCCGGTCTGCTCACCCACACGACCTACGCGTCGTTCGCGGCCCGGCTGCACACGCAGTTGGGCATCGGCGCCAACGGCGACGGCGAAAAGGCGCTGCGGCTGCTGGTGCGTATCCAAGCCGGGCACCAGATCCGTACCGTCGACGAGCTGTACAAGGAAATGGTCCTTGAACGACCCGCCACCTACGAGGCCGCTGACCGGGCGATCAGCCACTTCGACGACCTGGAAGCCGCCTACCTGGCGATGCACACCGAACAGCAGAAGGCCGACCTGCTCGCCCCGATCACCGCCAAACACACCCTGCTGCAGACCGCGCACACCACCGTGGAACAGATCAACACCTTCGGCCCCGACCGCACAGGCGACACGCCCATCCTGCTCTGGTCGCTGCGCCGCGAGGACCGCCTGCTTGCTGGCGCCCTCGACGCCAACCAGCGGGAGCAGAAGAGCACCGCCGCGCAACTGACTAGCGCCGTCACATCGGTGAACACTTTGGAGAAGGAGCACAGCGCCGCCGCGCAGGCCCACCGCGAAGCCGGCGGCGGACAGCTCGAAGACTTGGCCCAGCAGATCAATCAGGAACAACAACGCCGCGACGAACGACTGGCCCGCCGCGCGGTGCTGGCCGAACGCACGACAGCTCTGGATGCGCCGCTGGCCGACCAGGACGCCTTCGCCGCATTGCAGCAACAAGCTGCGGTGTTCCTCGACAACTATCCCCAGGCCGCCCACGACCTGACCGTTGACCGTGACGCGATCATGGCACGGCAGCTTCCGCTGCTGCAGCGCCGCACCGTCCTCACCGAGGAACGCGCCTCCCTCGCCGGGCGCGCTGGCCGCGTACCCAAGCACTTGGACGACATGCGCCGCGAGGTCGCCCACGCATCCGGCATCGATGTCGCAGACCTGCCGTTTCTCGCCGAACTCATCGATGTCCCTGCTGAACACGTGGCGTGGAGGACCGCGATCGAAACGGTGTTGGGCGCCAGCGCCCGGCTGCTTCTGGTACCCAAGCACGAGCTTGCGGCGTTCTCGGCAGCGATCGACCCGCTTCGCCTCAAAGGTCGGCTGACCTTCGAAGGAGTGCCGACCGGCGACGACGGCCACGTCGAGCGTGACCCGGACCGGATCGCCGGGAAACTTCTGTTCAAGGAGTCGCCATATTCCGGATGGGTGCGACGGCATCTGTCCGAGCCTGCCCGTAACGCTCTGTGCGTCACGACACCGGAGCAGCTCAACAGCGGCGGCTACCGTGTCACCCTCGCCGGACAGACCCGCAACGGCAGCCGCGGAACCCACGGCCGCAACGACCAGGCCAACATCATCGGGTTCAGCAACACCGAAACCTTGGCCGACATCGACCGTGAACTCGGCTCGATCGCTTCCACGCTCGGCCAGATCGACCGTGACCTCACCAGCAACAACGCCCGCCGCACCGACCTTGACGATCAGCGCAGCGCCTACGACGCCATCTATGCCACCGTTTTCACCGACATTGACGTAGTCGGCTCCGACGAGCGCATCGAACACCTGCACCGAGCACGCCGCGCCGTCCTCGACGCCGATGACCGGCTGCAGGAGTTGCAAACGCGCATCGAGCAGCTGCACGACCAGCTGGAAGGGGCCCGCGAACACCGTTACCGCGTCAAACAACACGCCGACGAGCTGCACGAGCACGCCGAAACGCTCACCGACCGACATGCGACCGTGAGCGCGGACCTGCAACGCCTCGGCAGTGATCAACACGTGGTGCTCACCGCAGAACAAGCCGAAGTCCTCGACGAGCACTTCGTCAATGCTGTACGCCCCGACGACCCCAGCAACCTGAAGCAGTTCATCACGAACCTCGCCCGGCTACGCCAGCGCCTGCTCACCTCCGCCGAATCGGCCCGCCGACAGATCACCAGCCTCGAGGCCGACCTCGCGGCGATCTTCACCGCCTACCTGGTCAAATTCGACGACCCCAACCTCGGACGCACCGCCGCGTCATACCCCGATTACGCCGCGATCCTCGACGCCATCCTCACCACCGGATTGCACGAACGCCGCGAAGAATGGCGCCGGCGCCTGATGGCCTGGAGCGGCGAGGACCTCGTCCCCCTCGCCGGCAGCATGGAGGCGTCCATCGAGGAGATCGAGGAACGCCTCGAACCGATTAACGCCATCCTGCACGAGCTGCCTTTCGGCGCCAACCGCGACCGGCTGCGGATCAACCTGCGCCGCACGACCCCGGAGACCGTGGCACAGTTCCGCCGCGATCTGCGGGCCCTGTCCTCTGCCGCGACCCGAGACCTGCCCGAACAGCTCATGCAGCAACGCTTCCAGCAACTGCAGCAGTTCATGGGCCGCCTGCGCCGCCGTAACGACCCGCGGGCCATACCCGAGCTGAGCAACCGTGATCAGCTGCTCGACGTCCGGCGCCACGTCGCTATCACCGCCGAGCGCTACGACGCCGCCGGACAACTGCTGAGCATCCACTCCTCCCTCGGCGGCAAGAGCGGTGGCGAGAGTCAAGAACTGGTGGCCTTCATCGTCGGCGCCGCATTGCGGTTCCGCCTGGGCGACGAACTGCGATCCCGGCCCCGATTCGCGCCGGTTTTCCTCGACGAGGGCTTCGTCAAATCTGACGCCGAGTTCGCCGGCCGCGCCGTACAAGCATGGAAAGGTCTCGGTTTCCAGCTCATTGTCGGCGCACCTCTGGACAAGGTCACCGCCCTGGAACCGCACATGGACGAGTTGCTGGCGATCACGAAGAACACCAACACCCACTACTCCTTCGTCACCCGGATCAGCGACATCGACCAAGCGGCGCTCATCCCCAGAAGACGTGAGCCACTCACCGTCACCATGCCTCCAGGGTCATCGACGGAGGCCAAGCGCGAATGAAGACGATCGATCAGGTCCTCGCCGACATACAGCGCCGCCTCGCCAACACGTGGCCGCAAAGCACCACCATTGCGCCAGCCGAGCTGCCAAGCCGCGCCGCGGACCAAGACCAGGACCCGGCAGCAGCCTGGCCGCACGCCTTCGCACTCGGTAAACCCGCCTCGGCCCAACTGGCCGACAACTTCGCTGCAGCTGCAGCGTGGGCAGCCACCTGGCGTAGCTGGAGCGCTGGTCATGACGTAGCGCTACGAACCGCCAGTCGCCGGGTCCACGGCACCGACCAAGCCCTTCCCACCCACGTCATCGTCATGCACGCCGATCAAGCAGCGCACCTGGTTGGCGGGGCTTGGCCACACAGACTCGAGCAAGGACGTCGTCGTGCCAGCATCCTGGCCGCCGACTTTCCTCACCTCGCGGCCCCGACCCTGCTCGCCCCGACCGTCGCCGCCGTCGACACCCTCGACGACGTGGACTTCGACCTGCTACGGCGCGCCGCCACCTGGTTTCGTACTAACGACGCCACCGGGCTGACTCCGCGACAGGTACCGATCGAGGGCCTGCACGCCAAGTGGCTCAACCATCGCCACCATTTGGTACGGCGGCTGTCCGGAAGCGACGATCTGCGCTTACTGCCACCGCACCCACCTCGGGTGCACTTCACCTACCTCGACCCGACCCACCGCGGCGCCGGTGGCCGGCATCACGACTCCGCCACCCTCGGCGACGCCATTGTGCCGGCCTACCAGCCCGAAGTCGTGATCATCTCCGAGAACAAAGACACCGCCATCCACTTCCCCGAACTGGACGCCGGAATCAGCATCGAAGGCGTCGGACGCGGTGGCACCACCATCGCCGGCCTGCCCTGGCTGACCCATGCCGACCACGTCATCTACTGGGGCGACATGGACGCCGACGGCCTGGAGATCCTCAACGAGTTCCGCGCCGCCGGCATCCCTGCCACCTCGATTCTCATGGTCCCCTCCGCCTACGAACGGTGGGAGAAGTACGGCACCAACCTCGACGCCCGAGGCCGACCGCTGCAGGCCCGAACACCGCGTCCCGTACCGCTGCTGACCGCCGCAGAAACCGAGCTCTACCTCAACCTGATCGCCGAGGACTGGACCGGACACCGACGCGTGGAGCAGGAACGGATTCCGCTCGCCGTGGCCGCCTCAGCCGTACGGCACCTCATCACTGCCGTACGTGCAGGTTGACGGCCGGTCTTTGTGTCGGCCATGGCTGCCGCCCGACGATGAGGTCAACCTTGTCGGCAATCCCACCGAACCATCCGGGCAGGAGCGACACCATCCCTCGGCAAGCCTCTGCACGAGGCCGCCGGTGGCGGCAGTTAAGTGCCGGTCAACCTCCCAGTGCTGCCTTCGATGCCCTACGCCGCAGCCGAAACCTATAGATCGACGCAAATTAAATCCAGTTCGGCCTTCCATTGTGGTCTACCTTGAGTCACCGTAGCGTGACGATAGGTTACCGGATTGCGAGTGCCTGGAAGCCGGGGCCGCATGGTGATTTGACGCTCGTGGAAGGGCTGTCGCGTGGACACTGCGGTAATCCTGGACTGCTACACCGTCGAACCGAGTGGCCTGGGCGTTCCCCCGTACCTGTCGACATACGTGCGGCAGAGCTGGTCGGCGTTGCGATCCGCCAACCCTGCCATCTATGTGCGTTATGTGACCATCGATGACCTGCGGTGGGAGCTCAACGGCGGTGAGCCGCTGACGCCAGGCCCGCAGTCGGATCCTTTGACGTACTCGGCGTCGAGTAACCGCGGTAACGCGATCAAGTTGCTGCAGGACGCGACCACGGTTGTCGTCGTAGCGGGCGATGCGGTCCCGTCAGTGCATCTGCACGCCCACAACGGCTCCATCGACGAGATCATCCGGATCCTGGCGTGCGTACGAGGGCGCCGCGTGCTACTAGGACCCATGGCGAACCATGTTCTCGAGCACGCCGACCAATACGCCGGGCTGTTCGACGCCCTCCACACGCACACCATCACCTCGGCGGACCTGGTCTCGGGCAGCCGTGCCGCCGCTGCGTACGGACAGCTACGCGCCGACCGGCAATCGTTCACCGACTTGGTCGCCCAGCTGGGTTGGGAACCGGTGGGGGAGATTGAGCTCTACCGCGGCTGCACCCGCCGCCGGTTCTGCAGCTTCTGCAACGAGCCGGTGAAGTCGGCCACCGTCGCGTTCCGCGATCTGCAGGACATCCTCGAGGAGGTGCAGCAGCTGTACTCCGCCGGCATACGCCACCTTCGCCTGGGCCAGCAGACCTGCTTCTTCTCCACCTGGAACCGTGACGTCGAGCAGATCGAGCGGCTCCTCGCCGGCATCCGCGAGTCCTGCCCCGATCTGTTGGTCCTGCACATCGACAACGCAGACCCCCTCGCTGTGGCCTCACCCGCCGGAGCGCGCATCGCCGCCCTGGTGGCCCACTACTGCAGTGAAGGCAATTGCGCCCCGATGGGCATGGAGTCCTTCGATCCGGCCGTGATCGAGAAGAACGCGCTGACCTGCACCCCGCAGGTTTTGCGCCGAGCTATCGACAACGTCAATGCGGTCGGCAGCCAGCGCGGGCCCGCCGGCCTGCCGGCCCTGCTGCCCGGGATCAACATCATCTACGGGCTGCCCGGCGAGACCCATCGCACCCACCTGGAAAACCTGCGCGGCCTGGACGAACTCATGGCAGCAGGGGTGATGTGCCACCGAACCAACGTGCGACAGGCCCGCGCCTACGCCGCCACACCGCTTGCAGCTATGACCGCGGAGACACCGCCGTCACAGGAGCACTTCAGCACGTGGAAGGCTGACATCGACAGCATCTGGGATCAGCCCATGAAGAAGCGGATCTACCCCGTCGGTCTGCGACTGCAGGGCCTGCACTCGTTCTTCGTCACCGGTCGCGGGACCTGGTTCAGACGTCTTGGCTCCTATCCGATCCAGGTCGTTGAACGCGACGCCGTTGTGCCGCGCTTCACTTCGGCTGACCTGACCGTCACCGAACACGCACCCCGCTTCATCTACGGAGTCCGCGATGCCGCCTGACGCGGCCACCGACACCCTCGCGCTGCTGAAAGAACTCCATGCCGGACTGCGCGGGCCCTCGCATGTGGGAGTCCTCGTTCCCTGGGGCAACACCCTCGTCGAAACGGAACTACCCAGGCTCGGACTTGACCAGGTGGTGTTCCACTACGCCCGCCTGGTGCCCGCACGCCGATACCGCGACGCCGACGACTTCCTCGCCGAGATCGCCACCGCCGTACCCGCCACCTTGCAGCAGTTCGCCCGGCTTACCCTGGCAGGCACGCTGGTGGCCTGCACGTCCACCGGATTCCTCACTCCCGAGGCGTACCAGGACACCGCCGTGGTGGACGCTTTCGACGCTCTGCAGGTTCTGCTTCGCGAGCTGGGCGCGTCCACCATCGTCCTGGCGACCCCGTATCCGAGCCGGCACACCGAGATCCAAGCCACCCGTCTGCGTCAGGCCGGCTTCGAAGTCGCCGGGCACGCCAGCCTCGACCTCGCTCTGCTGGACGACTTCACCGCCGTCACCCCCCGCCGGATCGCCGACCTTGTCCACAGCATCGACGCCGCAGCCCGCTCGCGAGCCGACGCCGTCGTCTTGTCCTGCACCGCTTGGCCCACGATCGAGGCCACGGCGTTGTTGCAGCAGGAACTCGGTATACCCGTGGTTTCATCGAACCTGGCTCTTGCCTACAGCGCCGTACGCTTCGCCCGAGCTGTGGAGGCACGATGAACCCGACGCAGGCCGACAGTGAAACCCAACTCCGGTTGACCCGCCTGGTGACACTGGCCGCAGGTCAAGACGATGTCACCGCCGATGTGCAGGCCAACCACGACGACAATCAGTGGTGGCCGACCCGGATCACCGACTTCCGGATGCGCATGCTCGCCGCCGGCTGGAGCACCCGCATCTCGTACGCCATGATCGGCACCTACTCCAGCGTCGTCACCCGCTCTGCCCAGATCGGGTTCGACACCCTCACCGACATGCCGGACGCCGACATCGCCGCGCTCGTCCAGCCCTTGGGCCTGCCCGCCGCCCGCATCGGCTATCTGCGATCGCTGACCGCCTTCCTCGACGACCGCGACAGCACCTACCTGCTCGAAGACGACGCCACCACGGTCATCGCCGACTTCGCGACCCACGTCGCGCAGGCCTCCTACAAGGTCGCCCAGTGCTCCCTGCTGTACGCCCGCGGCTATCACTGCGGCATCATCCCCGTCGACTCCGGCATGATCACCCGCCTCGCGCCCGCCCTGGGCCTGGTGCTGTCCTCCGGTTCCATCGCGCACGAGCAGATGCGCCTCTACCTCGAAGCCCACGCCGACGCCCACGGCGATCGCTACATCCGGCTGGCCGGCGAGCGGCACGTCGTCACCCTGCCCGAGCAGACCACACCGTCCTGGTGGGTGCACCTCGTGCTGATCTACTTCAAACGCCGCTACCTCAACCAGACCCACCCACGCGTCTGCAGCGAGCGTCCCTTCTGCGACCAGATCATGGACTGCACGCACAGCCCGGCGATGGCCATGGCATGAGCACCCTCGGGGTCATCGGCAACATCTCCCACGACACCGCCGAATACCCCGGCCAGGCCCACCGCCAGCTCCTCGGCGGCGCCGCGCTCTACATCGCACTCGCGGCCTCCCGCGTCGGCGTAACCGCAACCCCCATCTCGGTGATCGGCGCCGACCTCACCGGCGCGCTGCGATCGCCCCAGCTGGAAGGACTGGATCTCACCGGCGTCGCGGTCGTCGATCAACCTTCCTGCCGATTCCGCATGCGCTACGACCACCAGCACAACCTGACCGCCGTCGACGCCGACTACGGCGCCGCCGAGCTACTCACCGGCCACGCCCTCGATCAAGCCCCGCACCATCGCTTCATACACGTCTGTTGCCGGCGGCCCCTCGATCCCGTGCCGGTCCTGACCGCCCTGGTCGCCCGCGGCCAGCCCTTCAGCATCGACTTCATCACCGCCAGTGCAGCCGACATGATCACCGCGGCCGGACCGCTGCTCCCGTACGCGCAGATCATCTTCACCGACATCAGCGAGTACGCCGTGCTCACCCGCACCGTGGACGCCGCAGACCTTCGCGCCGTGACCGTCACCGACGGCCCCCGCCCCGTCGTCCTCTACCGATACGGGGTGCAGGTGGCTCAAGCTGCGGTAATACCGGCGGAAGCCGTCGAGGTGACCGGCGCCGGAGACACCTTCACCGGCACCTTCCTCGCCTCCACACTGCGCGGCGAACCGCAGACGCCGGCACTACGCCACGCGGCACAGGCCGCCACCGCACGCGTCACCACCACCGGCATCACCCTGCACCACGCACCCCCGTAACAGCCCCTCCACCCCTCGAGGAGCGACCCGGATGTTCTACGTCGCGCACCGGCTCTTCGCCGCCCACGACCGCCACCTCGGCGCCCAAGCCGCCGCCGCACTCGCCGAGCGCGCCGGCCCCGACAAAGTGTTCCTGCCCTTCTGCGACACCGACGAAGAAGACCTGGTCGCCGACGTCAAAGGCCGCCGGCTATTCGACCTCGACCGCCAACGCCTGCAGAACCTGCACGGACTGCTCGCCATCCTGCACGGCCCCAGCCTCGACGACGGCGTCTGCATGGAGATCGGCTACGCCGCCGCCCTCGGCGTCCCCGTCGTCATCTTCACCACCGACTTCCAGACCTATGGCCTCGGCGACACCACAGCCGAGCTCGCCTTCGCCGATCCGCTCATCGAAACCGTTGCCACAGACGTCGTCCGTGTTCACCGCCTCGGCCCTTCGAGCGGTGGCGCCGACCGCTTCGAGACTTTCGCCGCCCGCAACCGCGCCCAGGTCCGCGACGGCATCGACCAAGCCGTCAGCCGGCTGCTCGACCGCGCCGCCTCCGGTACCGCCGATATCAGCACGCCCGTAGATCGAGTATCCGGCACCGTCTTCGTCGAACCGTCACCGTACGGCTCCACACCTGGCTGGCACGACCTCGTCCGGCACCACACCACTGATACCCAACGCCGCGACGCCCAACGGCTCACCGCACCCCGGCCTGTGGAAGCCGCCACAGCTGACTGGAACAACGCCCTGAGCAGCCACACCCTGATCGCTGACCTGAGCGGCCCCGAAGCACCACCCGGCGCCGCCGTGCTCATCGGCGCCACCGTCGCCGCCGGCGGACGCGTGCTCGCCTACTGCCCCAACACCGTCTGGACCTTCGCACACGGACGCGAACCCAACTGGCGCAACCTCATGATCCAATACTCCGTCACCCAGCACCTCACCGACGCTGACCACACCAGAACCCGATGATGCGGGACCTCGACTGGGCCGCCGCCTACGACACCATCGTGTTCGAAGGCTGCGACGGCGCCGGCAAAACCACCCTCGCCACAGCGACCGCCGAGCGAACCTGCGCCACGCTCATCCACTCGACGCTGACCCCACCCGGAACCGACCTGCCCACCGCCTACAGCAACCTGCTCGACCAACCCGGCCGGCTCGTCTTCGACCGCTGCTTCCTCAGCGAACTGGTCTACGGCCCGATCTACCGCGGGCACGCACGCCTCAGCTACCAGCACATGACCACTCTGGTACGAGAGGTCATCGAACGCCGTGGTGTCTTCGTCCACGTCACCGCACCAGCAGCCGAGATCCGTAGGCGCCTCGCCGCCCGCGGCGAAAGCAACCTTCCCAGCATCGACGATCTCGCGCTCATCTGTGAACGCTATGACGACCTGTTCAGAGCTATCGAGACCATGACGACAGTCCTGCACATCTCCACGAGTCACCCGGACGAGGACACATGACACGCCGACAACGGGTTACCCACCACGAACCAGCTCGATAAGCTGCTGCGGCCACAGCCCATCAAGACCCGGAGGCCGCCTTGGAGATCAGGTCCGCCCAGAAGCTGACCTGGGAAAACAAGCTCGCCAAGGGGTTCAACACCAGCGAAGTACCCCTGGAATTCTGCCTGCTGCAAGGCGAGGTAGCCGAAGCCTTTGACGCCTGGCGCCGCACACACGACAACCTCGGCGAAGAGCTGGCGGACGTCGCGATCTACGTCATGTCCCTGGCCGAGATGACCGGCGTCGATCTTCAGGAGGCCGTGGAGCAGAAGCTTGCGAAGAACGCCAAGCGCACATACGTCAAGGACGAGACATCTGGAACTCTGGTGAAGGCGGACAAGCCAGAAACAAGCAAATAGCCGAACTCCCGGGGCTCGGAGCGGACGGTTGGTAGCGCGGGAGAATCCCTAGCACCCTGTCACGAGTCGTGAGGTTGTTCGTTGGCCCGACTCGATGGGGAGGCCTGCTGCGCTGCCCGGCGCAGGACACTTTGCGCCAACTTCCGGTAGTAGTCCATCAGCTCTGGCTCGTAAGCAAGATACGGCCGAGCAGCGGCGCTCGGGTTGAGCCGAATCGCCGCCGCTAGCCACGCCAGCAAGGCAGCGAAGGTTTGTTCTACGCGCGAGCGGCTCAAGGTGCTATGCACGCCGGCATTGAACCGGTCGAAGAGATCGTCCAACGTGAGTCCCAACCCCCGGACCTCTCCGGCAGTCGGCGGCTCGGCGGTCGCGGCCGCCTCCGTCAAATAGGCCCACAGCCTGTTGCGGTACTGCGCCGGTCCGACCTTGCGCCCATCGACCGGCTGGTCGCGCGGCGGATACCAGTAGTTGGCCAGGGCTTCTAGGAATCTGCGACCCGAGAGGGCTGCGTGAGCGAGGTCCTCGCCAGTCTCGGCGCCGACGATAGCCCGCATCGCTGAGTTCAAAGCATTGAAGAGCTCAGGGTGGATCTCCTCGATAACGAGTGCTAGTTCTGACAGCAGTGCCTCAGAAGTACCGTCCAACGCGGCGGCGGTGTCCTGGAAGTACTCGATGCGCCGGAAATGAGCTGGGTCGGTGAAGCGGTCGAAGGCAGTCTTGCGTGCGCCGATGTCCTCGTAGGTCACGGTCATGCCTTCGGTTGCGAGGAGCTCGTCGAGCGCCCGGTCCGGGTCAAGGTTGTCGCCGGTATAAAGCACCGCCGCAGCAATTCCCCGGAATCGTATGTACTCGGGCAGTGACTGCCGGAACATGGCTAGTTGGACCGGATCCCCGAACGAGACGTTCATAGCACCCAGATAGCCGGCCGTCCCAGCCAGCGCGGCGTTCACCTCCTCTGCGACGTCCTCGGTCAGGTTCTGCAGCAGCCAGCAGAAGACGGTCGAATCGGTGACTGTCCGCTCAAGCAAATCCCGACGTAGCCGGTCAAACCGGGTGGGGCAATAGATCCGCGCGATGATCTTTGATACCGGCCAGTCGGGGGTGAGCATGCGAGTGAGAATGTCGCCGATGGAGACCCGGACGTGTGCTTTACGACGCTGCAGCACCCCGGTTCGCAGGATCCGTCGCATCACCTCATCGCCGTAGTCAGACCCAAGTGTCGGATCAGACGCGTCGAAGAGAAGCGCGATGTTCACGATGCTGCACCTCGCGATGTGTCGGCGTTCGCCGTTGAGGCCCCGCGACCTCCCCTCGAGGCTACTGGTTCACCTATCATCATCCGATCGATCACCGATGCTCTAAATCTGGCCTTCTGGCGCGGCGATCGAGCCGAGCTCTGATGACACCTCGAACCGCCGGTATGATCATCCCTTCCCAACATGCGTTCGGAAGGGATGAGAGGAGCGGCAACATCGGCACGACTGACGAACCCGGCGAGCACTGGAACGGTGATCCCGGCGACGATGAAGACCAGCCGCCAGCAAAGGCCGGCCCGGTCATCCCGCCCGAGGCGCTGGCCCCGCTGCGCGACGCGTTCACCCAGGCGCTGCAGCCACAGATCGACGCCTGGGTGAAGCAAATCCAGATTCGGCTGCCAACGGTCAAGATTGACCTTCCGCGTTCGGCCTCGCCGAAGGTGAACGACCATCTCCGGCGCGCCATTCTGGCCGCGATGCCCGACACCACGGCAATGCTGGCGCAGCTGTCACAGGAAATCGCCCGCCTGCCCCGGCTCAGCGACCGCCTCCAACTGCTCACTCAGAAGTACCCGCCGAACTGGCTCGGTTGCCGCATCAACCCGGTCGATGCGTGGCCGGTGATGCAGGACGAGGGAATCCCCCTGGTCTGGGTGCCCCGCGCCGGCATCCTCACCGACCTGCTCGCCTCACCTGACCGCGACACCCGCCTCAAGATCCTCGTAGAACACCGCGCCGCTATCGCCGAGGACTGCCGCGCAGTGCTGGCCGAAGTCACCCACCCCGAGATGACCGAACAGGTGCCCCTCGGGCTCAAAGCGATCGACGCCTTCGCCGCCGGGCACCACGAATCCGCGCAGGCCCTGGCCGTCGTCATCGTCGAAACCGTGGTGACCCGGCTGATCCCACCCAAGGAGCCCAAGCCCGGGGGGTCAAGGAGCAAGTACACGCGGATCGCCGCCGCGCTTCGGGTCGAGGACCCGGAGAAGGTCACCGTGGAGGATATGCGGCTCACCGCCGCCATGGCGCCGATCGGGCCCTTCTTTGTGCCGTGGTACCCCAGCAACGGCAATCCGGCACCGGAGGAGCTGAGCCGGCACGTCGCCGTCCATCAAGCGCACGTCGCTCACTACACGCCGGGCAACGCCGTCGTCGCGGTCATGCTGCTCGCTTCGGTGCTGCGCGCCCTGCAGGAGCAGCTAGAACTCACGCCGCCCACATAGCGCTTCGCCGGCCGGCCGGGCGTGAGGCAACCGGACGGCCGCTCTCTACTGTGCGGGCGACCACCTCTGTGTTCTTGCGGTGTGAAAGCTGGGAAAACCAAGTCACTGCGACGAAGAATCTCGCGGAACCTCACAGCGGTCGCCATGCGCAGTCTCGGGTCTGCGTCAGATACTTTTTTGCGGTCAGCGGGAAACGGTCTGCCACGGCGGTGATCATGCAACGGTGCGAGGTGTTCTTCGGCGCTCCGATCGAGGATCGCTACGAGCTCCGGTTTCTTCGTCGGGTGCGGGCCGATCTCGAACGGCGAGACTGTGCTGCCCGCGTCCTGGCTAACTTCATGGTCGGCCGCGATCAGCGTCAGGTGGATTTCCTGATCAGCACCAGGCATCGCCTCGTTCACGTCGAGCTAAAGACGGCTGATCCGGCCCTTCCACTGCTCGGAGGAGCTAACGGGGCGTGGGAGCAACAACTACCGGACGGGCGGCGTCGTTCACTCGAACGCAACTACTACCGGCAGGCCCATTCGACGACACAAGCCATCAGCGACGACATGCACGACCTCGCCCGGGCAGGCGACGCGCCCCGCCGCGCGAGCAAGTTCTATACCGACATCCATACGGTCATCTGTGTCAACCCAGGGGTGCCCGCAGGTTCACGACTGCAGCCATACCGCTACGTCGACGTGCTCGGATACGAGGAACTCCTCGAGCTGCTCTGCACCGACGGTCCGCGCCTGGGGTGGAGCAACGAGCACTGGTCGGCGTTCATCCGCCACCTACAGCTGATGCCCGAATCTATCAACGGCGAAGACGAACGCCACCGGGTAAGCCGGGAGACTGTTGAGGACTACCAGCGCCGATTCGTGGCCGCACGCAGCCGCGAGCTCAAGACGTTCGTGGCACTGCCAGCGCGGCGCGGCGAGGCCATCGTGTCTGACCCTGTCGAGCTCCTCGAGCGAGCAGCGCAGCGCTCGCAGACGATGGTGTTGCTCGGCCCGAGCGGCACCGGGAAGACTTTCATGGCCACACGCGCTGCCATCATGGTCGCCACGTCCGGCGGGATTCCTGTGTGGGTCCGCTGCGACGAATACCAAGGCCGGCTCAGTCACGCGCTATCACGTGCAGTCGCCCCCTTCACCACGCAGGCGGCCCTACCGCTGCTGCACACCGCGGCCGACCTCGGCTTCCCGATCGCGGTGTTCCTCGACGGATTCAACGAGTGCGCGCCCGCCGACCGTCAAGTGCTGCTTGAACAGCTCGACGCGTTGCGGCTGCGCCTTCCGTCGGCCGTCGTGATCACCTCGACGGAGCCAGTTGACCAATCAGACGAGGCCGCGATCGCCGTCGAGGCAATGCTTCCCGATGAGGACGGCCGTCGCGCTCTGGTTGCAGCGTACGGCGCTCAAGACGCGGTCTCGGGTCTCGAGGCGTTTCAGACGCCGATGGAACTGTCTATGGCGGCCGAGTGCGGCGAATCGCTTCGGCCTGGTGCGACCTCAACGGAGTTGTACGACGCGTACATCACCCGACTGTGCTCGTCGGAGACGACCCGAGCCGGCCTCCGCCGACTCGCGTCGCAAATGGACGCCATGATGCGAGGATCGCTCACGATTGCGGAGGTGCGTCTGCTACTGCGCAGAGCAAAGGCATCCGACGGAAATAGCATCGACATGGACGCCGTGCTGCGCTCGCCGCTGATGACGGCCGTCCAAGGACGCGCTGCCTTCACCCACGAGTCCCTTGGACGATTCCTTACCGCGGAGCAGCTAGTCCTCGACGCCGACGACGGTCACATGCTGGCCGAGGCTCTCCGTGACGTCAGGCGAACAGACCTCCCCACCCATGTTGTCGCGCTGGAGATCGACGCCGAACGCCGTCGCGACCTGCTGTTCGACCTCGCGAACGTCAAATTGCTGCGTGCCGCCGCACGCGGCGAATTCGGTGCCGACACCGCGCACGGCATCGTCGCCAAGGTGGGAGCGGAGCTTGCCCAGGCGGCGGCACGCGTCAACGAGGCTCAGCTGATCGATGTAGCCAGCACGCCTGAGGGCTTGTCCCGGCTTTACTGGGCGAATGCTCACAAGCACAGTGACCTGGATCTGGCACTGCTGCGTGCGGCGGGGGAGTGTCTTGCCGACGGCGTCTTCGTCGACGATGTCGCTGCTCTGCTCGACGCCACGGACCGTCGCTGCGCCGACGAGATGCGTCGGCTCCGGGCCGGTGGAAACCGAAGGTCCATCAGCACTGTCGTGGAGGCTACCTACGGCGGAGCCGTCTTTTTTGATGACCGTGAGCGCCGCCAGCTTCCCGCCTCTGTCGTCGTCAAGGCGAGCGAGTTTGGCTGGCGGACGTCCCACCGACCTCTACTCTTACCGTCACCCGCGCGCAGGCTCTGGGAGTACGGAGGCCAGCCCCGGTGGGGCCGGCTCACAGCCGCACTACGGTTGGTGAATCCCGATGATCCAGCGGACGTCGCTCTACTGCCAGATCTATTCGAAGCCGCCTGGAAGGTCACCGCCTACCACCTAAGACTTGCGGCACTCGACACCGCCCTATGGACGGCACGTCAAGCCGACGAGACCACACGACGACGCATGCAGTCGTTGCTGGAGGAGTGCGACAAGGACAACATCATGTTGAACAGCCTGCTGTTCGAGGTCCTAGCGGCCTATGACGGGCTCGAACCGCTGAAAACCCACGCCGACATCCGCGCCGAGATAGCCGAAATCCTTGCCGCGCCCAACGACCCACACGCATGGGAAGCCGCGCAACACATGATCGGCATGCCCTTCGAAGATCAACGCCTGCACGGCCCATACGCCGAGGTGATCTCCTCACTCGACGGCGGGGACCAGCTGAGGCTGCACGTCATGGCCGGACGAAACGTCACGTCACCGATGTACCGGGACACGGTCATGCAAGTGATCGTGATCCACCTGGACCGAATCACCGACGACGCACGCGACGTCCTACGCGACGCCATACTCAAGTTTGACTGGGAGAACCCTTTTCCGCATGAGGCCATCAGAGCCCACCTGATCGCGATCTACGGGTGGGCGAAACTCGCTGATCGGCTACCGCCGGCATTGTCCTCCGACAGTGATCTCGTTGAGCGATCTTGGCGAATCGTCGATGAGCTGCTATTCGCCGCGTTTAAGGGCATCGAAACATCGTCAGAGCAAGTAACGGCGCTATGGACCGAACTGCTCGGACCGAATCCCTCGGCCGCGATCGATGCCGTCGCGCAAGTGCGATCCGCGGGTCAATTCGGGCTCATCGTCCTCAACCCAACACCGTACGCATATCTGCTGAGCGTGTGGCCCGAACAGATGCGACAGCTCATCGAGTGGTGTGTGAAACACCCCACCACGACCACCCAGCCCTTCGACAAAAGAAGACTCGGCGGCTCACGTCATGAACTCATCCAAGACCTCGCTCAAATAGGAACCGAAGACAGCGCTACGCTTCTGCAGGCACACCTCCAAGACCCCGAGATTGGGCTTGCCGCGGTGCACGCGATTCGTGCTATCCGAGCCCGTACGCAGCAACGCCCCGAGCCTGCGTAGCTCGAACAGCTACGACAACGACTCGACGAGACCGTCCGTGTCACGCTGTTCCACATGAGCGACGCAGGCGCCGAAGCTGAGACGGACTACCACGAACGCGAGCAGCATGTTCTAAATCTCTTCACCAGACACAAGCGCAAGCTGCAGTTCCTGGCAGTGTCTCGCTGCGCGCATGACGACCGGCTCCTCGCCGGAGTCTGCCGATTCTCCGACAGCCTGTGGGGGTGGCACGCCGGCAGCCGCCTGTCACCGTCGGCAAGCCGGACGGAGATCGGCTCTTGGCATCTCGACCTCCACGTCGACGAGGAACTCAGCCCAGACGCTTACGAACAGGCCGACCAACTCGCTGACGAGGTCCTTGGCGAAGCGACACGCTTCGAGAACCCAGCATCGGTCGTGAAGGTCCACAGCATCCTGCATGACAGTAGCTTCCAGGTCGGACCGTGGCGAGGATACCGTCACGCCCTGCAGTTCTTCTGCAACGGCCTTCCGCTGTTCGCCTACACCTCGTGCAAATGCCGCCGCGCCTACCAGGTACAGATGCTGGCGCTCGCCCACGCCGGGATCAGGGCAGACGTTACCTCATCCCTAGACAGCTGGAATGTGGAAGCGTTGCCGGTCAAAGGTTTCTTGAAGCGGGGCGCGCCCCAGCGATCCGCATACAGATTCACCTCAGAGGGAGTGCAGGTGGTACTCGATGAGCGATGACCGTGAACGTAGTGTTCTCGCCCTGATCGCCCACCGCGGCCGGCAGTTGACCAGACTCGCGGAGAGCCGCTGCCCCGAGGACGGACGCCTACTCGGCGCCGTATACCGACTGACTGACGGAATCTGGATCTGGTCCGCGGGGCACCGCCAACCACCTCAGACAGCACGCCGCGAAGCTGCGGCACTCTACCTCGACACGATGGAAGACTGCGCGACCGTCGATGAGCGACAAGCCTGCTACGACAGCGCCATCGAGGTGCTCTCCTCTGATACGCGACCTCGCGCTAACCCTGAGGTGGCGCGGATCGAGCTGGTCGAACGAGCCGGCGGGTTGTGGAGATTCACCCGGCCGTTCGCCATGTCGATGGTCGCCGGGAACGGCTTCGCAGTGACCGAAGTATCCTGCGGCTGCCGACGCCCGTACTACATGGACATCCACTCGCTCGTCAAACACAGCCTTCAGTCGCCCCCCTCGAACCAGCAATCCGTCATCCACGTGCCGCCACTCCCGCCCGACCTCCCCGAGCGGGAAGTCGAGCGGCTGCTAAAATCGATGTCCTAAGCTCGAGCGTGCTTCGCCGCCCCCGTGAGATGAGCACCACGGACTAGCCCGAATTGGGGATAGTCATGCGTGCCCTCATGCCCCTCCTATTGATCACTCTTGCCGCAGTCGCACCTGTCGGCGCGTTTCTCGTGATCGCTCTGGTCTCACTCCGTAACACGGATCCGGTCGACCGTACGCGGATCCTCCAGGAACTAGCGGCAATGATCCCTTGGCGTAGCGGACAGCCAACCGTGGCCAGCCGACCCTTGCCGAGCGCACGTCGTCCCAAGCGATGACAAAGTCGAGTCCCTGGTTGACCGAGGGTCAACCAGGGACCGACCACCTACCCAGTCGCATTCTGCTCGTCCACCCGCCTCGTGGCGTCCAAGGTCCGACCCTTGGCATTGCGGAACGAGGATCGAGAGACGCCAGACTTCGACGAGTTGTGACAGCGACCGAGAGGAACAAAACTGAGAAAGGGGCTAGAATCTGATCAGCGTGAGGCCTCCCACCTGGAAGCGTCTATCGCTGGCGGGGGAGGACTGCGGTCCTCATGGGGTGTCAAGTGCCCGATCCTGCAAGACTGCCTACGTATCTTGCGCGAGCGGCGAGTCTCTGGCGCTCGTTCCCGGCATTTACTCTCCATGGGCTCTGCAAATGCGGAGATCTTAAGCCTTCAGGAATTGCCATGGAATGAATGGCATGTACCGCACTTGATTGGCCGTGGTCACACGCCTGGTCACAGCGTTGATCAACTTCTGCTGGACTGGGTAAAATCGGACGGCACGGCGATGCCGTTCTGTCCGATCTCGCGTACATTTAGATATAGGCTGACAGTGCTTAACCGAATTGTAATGCGACCCCCCCCCCCCCCCC
>NZ_BOMQ01000061.1 GCF_016862275.1 Actinoplanes nipponensis
CCCCCCCCCCCCCCCCCTGGGGGTCAAGGGGTCGCAGGTTCAAATCCTGTCAGCCCGACTTTGTAAAAGGCCAGCTTAGCTGGCCTTTTTCATTTACCGACTTAACTCTCCGGCGCCTAGCGTGACACTCGATTTTGCCCGTACGCTCGTACGGCTTGTTCTTTCGGCCCCGCGTTCGCTGGCTGCGAGTTGATCAGCGGCGGGGCTACGTGCAAAGCGTTGATCGTTTGGTATGCCCCTGACCAGGTAAGACGCATCTTGGTGCGCTGACTGCGGACGTGACTGGATCATGTCGCCCGGCGTGCGGCGTTGCCGTCCATCGTGGATGGCCGTGACACCTGTGTGACACGAACGCTCGTACGGTGATCTTCGCTCGTTTGGTCGGTGTCCGTGCCCCGATCGAGGGACATGCGCTGCCGGACCTGTTGCCTTGGGGTGCGGAACCCTCCTTCATGGGAGGCGAAGGCTCCTCTCATGGGGGAGCCGTGTGGCGGGATCGAGGTGTGGGTCATGTTCGTACCCGAGGCGATCGTGCAGGATCAGGTGACAGGGCTGTTCGGGTTTCGGCTGGAGCTGGGACGTGATGACAGCGGGATCAGGCGACAGGCGCGACGGACCGGCTTCGTCCATGAGAAGGCGGCGCTGGCGGAGTTCGAGCGGCTGTGCCGGCAGCGTGATGCGCTGCATCGGCAGCCGCGGTTGAGTGATCCGGTCCGGGAGATCTGCCAGGGGTGGGTGCTTGCCCGTCAGCAAGAGCTTGAGCCCAACACGGTGTACGGCTACCTGTGGTTATTCGGTTTGATCTTCCCGTACGTGGGTGGTGTGCGGGCGTCGCGGCTCAGCGCTCGGATGGTCGAGCGCGCCTACCGGGAGTTGGAGACTGTCGGCTACTCGCGCAGCACGTTGCGGACCTTGCATCTGATTCTGGACAAGGCGTTCCGGGAGCAGGTCGGCATAAATCTGGGCGTTCACAAGCCGCGGGAGAGCGATGATGAGCGGCCGGTCTGGACGCTCGCGGAAGCGCAGCGGTTCAGCGATCATGTTCGGGGTGATCGGTTGTACCCGATGTGGCGGCTGCTGATGGTCGCGGGTCTACGGCGTGGTGAGCTGTGCGGCTTGAGGTACGGCGATTTAGAACCGGACCAGGGCGCATTGAAGGTGCGCCGCCAGATCGTTGTCGAGGATCCGGGTAGCCGTGTCCGGGTGAAGCCGCCGAAGTCGCCGAACGGTTTTCGCACGCTGATCCTGGACGACGACACCCTTAAGGGCTTGACCCGCGGAGCGACGTCGGGCCGGGCGTCGCGGTACTTGTTCACCGGCCGTACGGGACGGCATCTGCGGCCGGACAACGTCACCGGCCGGTTCAACCAGATCGCTGTCGCGGCTGGCGTCCGGCCACTCGGCCCGCACCAAATCCGGCATCTGATCGCGTCGAACCTGCTCGACGCCGGGTTCGGCATTCATGAGGTTGCGGAACGGCTGGGTCACGACCCGGCCACCCTGATGCGCTACTACACCCGGGTCAGCGCCACACGTCGCCTGCAAGCCACCAACCACATCGCCGACCTCCTCATAGCGGGTCACTGACTCGGCAAGGCGACTGAGCGCGAACCCGCGGTCACCGTGTGGATCGACAGGGTGCCCTCGGTGCGGTACCAGAGCCAGAGAATCGCGGCGAGCGCGACCGCGAAAGCAGCTGTGGAGACCGCGTACGGGATGCCGAGCGCGACGTGCAGCACGTCGGCGGCCATCGTGCCGAAAATGCTGACCATCACCACCGCGAACCAGTAGATGCCCGCCCGGTGGCGGGCTGCCCAGAGCTGTGCGGCCAACGCGGCGGCGAGCCCGGCCGCGCCGATGCCGACCGCCACCGGTGGTGCGAGAGTGTGCGCCAGGAAGTCCGAAGCGGTCTCGCCCATCCCGGTGGTGAGCACCTTGATGATCCAAAAAGCGCCGTCACCTGCGGCACCTTCACCAGCCCGGTGGCACGCAGATGCCCGGCACGTACATCAGTTGCCATCCGGGAATGTTCGCCGCCGGGCCCTGAAGATCGGCTGAACGACCGCGTCGCCGTTCTCCGCAACGCTTGGCCGGATACCCCACGAAGTCTCATCGTGCCGGCAGGTCGTGGGGGCCCTTGGGAAAGGTCGAACGAGCGATGAACGTATAGAGGGAAAGGCACCGGTGACCGATGCCGATACCTGTCGACGGCATGGTGAGGCGAACACCGCGGTCAGCGGCCCTCAGTCTCCGCCGGCTACCTCGTGGCCAGGGCAGCGGCGACCTTGCTGACCGGCTCGGCGAGCGCGTTGACCGCGTCCGACAGACCCTTCAGGTCGGTCTGGCTCAGCTCGCTGTGCAGTTTCCAGCCGTTGCCGGAGCGGTACTTCGTCAGCGCCGCGTCGACGTTGGCGAACTCGGTGTCCAGAGTCTTGACCAAGGCCGGGTTGCGTTTTTCCAGCACCGGGCGAAGCGCGGCTATCGCGGCCTGGCAGCCTTCGATGTTGGCGTTGAAGTCCCACAGGTCGGTGTGCGAGTAGCGGTCCTCCTCGCCGGTGATCTTGCCGCTGGCGACCTCGTCCAGTAGCCCCTTCGCGCCGTTGGCCAGTTGCAGCGCGGTGAGCTGCTCGGCGTTCGACTTCCGCACGATCTCCTTGACGTCGGTGAGTAGTTGGTCAGCGATCGGGCCGTCCTTGCTCAGGTCCGGCTTCGGGGCCCACAGGTCTTTCTCGAGGCGGTGGAAGCCGCCGAAGGTCTGGCCGTCCGGTGCGGCGTCCTCGCGTCCGTCGATGCGTGGGTCGAGGTCACCGAAGACGGAGGCCACCGGTTCGATGCGCTCCCAGTAGGTGCGCGCGATCGGGTACAACTGTTTGGCTCGGGCGATGTCGCCGGCTTTGACGGCGGCGACGAACTCGCTGGTCTTCGTCTGCAGGGCGGCGGTCTGGCTCTTGACGTACCGGGTGTAGACGGTGGTGGCGTCCTTGAGCGCGGCGTCGTCGGCGAGCGGAGCGGCGGAGCCGGACACGGTGATCGGGTTCCGGATACCTTGGCCGATCATGCCGGGCTTGCAGGCGATCTCGTAGGACCCGGCGGGCAGATCGACATGCAACTCGCGCGACAACCCGGGGGCGATGTTCTCGATCTCGCCCAGCACCCGGTCGCCAGGCCCGTAGATGTAGAACTCGTTGACCTTCGTGCCGCTGTTGGTGATCGAGAAGATGCTGGTGCCGGCATCCAGGGTGCTTGTGGCGATCTCGCAGAGCGTGTCGGTCGCCGTGACCGTGATGGGATCGCCGGCCGTAGCGGTGCCGGCGGAGTCGTCGGAGCCGCACCCCGCAAGGGACACGCCGAGCGAGCCGGCCGTCACGAGAGCGAGCACCCGGTAGGTAGCGCGCATGATCTTCCGTTCTCGAATGAAGTTCTACAAGTTGTAGGTGACGGTAAGGCATGCCTCACCTAAGCGTCCAGGAGGGGTCCGCTCTCTGACGGAACACTGAGCGAAATCGCGCCGGCTCTCACCGTTCGGCGGCAACCTAAGCAGGACGGAAGGGACCACGTGCGCGTACTGGACCGCAAGGAACGGCTAAGGGCAGCGGCACCGACGCGCTGACCGGCGGCCGGGCGAACGGCAGCAGCCCGGCCGCCCGCCCTGGGGCGTCAGGGTGCTGACGGCGGGGTGTAAGCCGGGATGTTCGCCGCGATCAGGTGCTGCTCGAAGGTGAAAACGTTCGGGTCGTGGGCGTCCACAGTCAGGCTGACCCAGTGGTTCTGGGCTTCGCCGAAGGTGGTGACGCGGGTGAAGTTCTCCACCACGTTGGGCCCGGCCAACCCGGCGGCGTTGACCGTCGCGTAGTCGGTGAGCGGCTTGGTCGTCTCGAAGCTGTGCGAATCACCGTTGACCAGCGCGACCCGCCCGGCGAACGCCGTGGTCTGACGGAACAGTTCGGCCTTGGTGTCGGCGTAGTGGGTGAGCACGGCGCTGGGGTCCCACATGTCGGCCTGCGTGACGATCAGGACGCCCTTGGAGTGGGCGGCCTTGGCGGCGGCGAATCCGGTCCGCAGCCAGGCGAGGTTGGCGGCGTTGCGGGCCGCGTACTCGGCTTGGCCCTCGGCGGCGGGGCCGTTCTTGGCGCCGTCGGCGAAGTTGTTGTCGCTGCCGGGGATGTTGAGGGCGAGGTAGGTGACCGGGCCCTTGGCGAAGCGGACGTTCTCGGGGTAGGCGGCGCTCTGCCGGATCACGGTCATCTTGTGCCGGCCCAGGCTGCGGTTGTCGGGGTAGGACAGTTTGCGCAGGTAGGCGAGCCGGTCGCTGGAGTCCGACACCAGGCCGCCGAGGGTGCTGGGCCGGTCGCAGTCGGTCCATTCGTTGTCGCCGGGGGTGTAGATCACTGGGGCGTCGAGTCGGGCGAACAGGCTCAGCGTGGACTTGTAGACGTCGGGGTGGGTGGCGTCGGCGACGGCTTTGTCCGGGGTCGGGTTCGCCGGGTCCTCGGGGTGCGGGTCGGCGTAGCAGGGTTCGCTGCCGTTCTTGGTGTCGCCGTCGAAGAGTGAGAATGCCAGGTGTGCGGCGTTCATGTCGGCGATCACGGCGGGGTAGTGGGCGCGGCCGTAGTCGCCGTAGGGCATGTCACCGAACAGGCCGACGGTGTAGGAGGACCGGTGGCGGTCGTCGCGGTCGGCGCTGGCCGCCGTCGGTGCGGTGAGGGCTACGACGGCGCCGAGGGTCACGGTGATCCCGGCGGCAAGGCTGACGACAGGGTGCGGGCGCATGAGTCTCCTCGCGTGGTGGACGTTGCCCAGGACCTTCGGTACCACCCATGGCCGGCCGGTTACAGCCCGGTAACGCCCATCCCAATACTCCTACAACTTGTAGGTCAAAGGTGAAGGCCGGCGGTCATCGGTACGGCTGTCGCCGCGCAGCCCAGTGGGGTCAGGCCCAGCAGGTCTTCGCTGGTGCGCAGGGTCGAGCAGTGGTCGTATGCCCGGGTGTCCACGACGTGGCCGGTGGTGGGGGACAGGACCACCGTGGGGATGTGGTTGTCGGTGTCGGAGCCCTCTTGGTAAGAGAACGCTGACCCGGTCAGCCGCCTTCCGGGGCGAGGCGGTAGCCAGAGCCGCGTACGGTCTCGATGGCCGCGCGGCCGAACGGGTGGTCGATCTTCTTGCGCAGATAGCCGATGTAGACCTCGACGATGTTCGGGTCGCCGGCGAAGTGGGCGTCCCAGACGTTCTCCAGGATCGCCGTCTTGGTCATCGCCTGCCCGGCGTGGCGCAGCAGGAACTCCAGCATCGCGAACTCGCGCGGGGTGACCGCGATCGGCGTGTCCCGGCGGGCGACCCGCCGCGCCGCCGGGTCGAGCGACAGGTCACCGGCCCGCAGCACCGCCGGCCGCTCCGGCGCGCCCCGCCGCACCAGCGCGCGCAGCCGGGCGATCAGCACCACGAACGAGAACGGCTTGATCAGGTAGTCGTCGGCGCCGAGATCGAACGCGTCGGCCTGGTCGTACTCCCCGTCCTTGGCGGTGAGCATCAGCACCGGGGTCCAGATGCCGCGCCCGCGCAGTTCGCGGCAGATCTCGTAGCCGTTGCGGCCGGGCAGCATGATGTCGAGCATCAGCACGTCGTAGGCGCCATGCGGTTGTTCGGTGGCACTCCACAGCCCGTCGATGCCGTTGTGGGCCAGGTCGACGGTGAAGCCTTCCGCCGCCAGCCCGTCACGGATGGTTTCGGCCAACTCCACCTCGTCCTCAACGACGAGCACCCGCATGGCGACCTCCTGTTCCCTGTCAGCCTGAACCATCGCGGCTGAGGATGCGCTGGACTCGCCGCTCACGCGTCGGTCATCGCGTTGAGGTGCCGCAGCGGGCGCACCTGGATGGCGATGTCGGCGAGGTCGAGCAGGTCACGGTCGGCGGGCAGATTGCCGTACGCCCAGAGCAGGCCCGCTGGCCGCTCGATCGTGTGGGCCAGCACTCGCCGAGCCCGTTCGGCGCCGCGGCGGTCGCCGCCGCTGATCCGCCCGGTGAGCCGGCCGTTCACCGATGCCATCCGCGTGGCGATCACGGTGTCGGCACCCAGCAGTGTGCCGAGGTGGCCCACGTAGACCTCCGGCGACGACGAGACGATGACCAGCCGGTGACCGTGGTGGCGGTGCCACTGCCACCGACGCAGACAATCCGCCCGCAGGCGGTGAGCGAACAGGTCCTCGGCATGCCGGCGAGCGACCACGTCCACCTCCGCGGTCACTCGCGCCCCGAGCAACTGTTGAAGCAGCCGTGCCCTCGGGCCGTCGTGGCCGGAGCGGGCGAGGCGGCGGCCGGTGGCAACGGCGACCGCCCGGCCCACCTGTATCGGCCCGCAGACCTGGCGCAGAAACGGCAGCAGGGTGTCGCGGCGGATGAGAGTGCCGTCGAGGTTCCACACGACGACTGCTTGGTGCTGTCGTCGTCCAGGAGGCTCGGGGGCAGCAGGCCGCAACACGCGCGGCGCCTCGACGATGGTCAGGGGACGGGTGCTCACGACGATCGGCCTCCTCTTCGACTGCCGGCGAACCTGCACGCCAGGTCCTGAAGAGCGGCTGAACGCCGATCTTTCAGCGATCTTTCAGTGCCGCGGTCGTTACGGTGACGGCATGCGGGAACTGGCGGTGGTGCGGCGCCTCAAGCGCCGGCTGGGCGTACGGCTGCGCTCAGCCCTGGCCGCCGCGGTCGTAGTGGTCGTGGCGTCGCTGCTGTGCGGTGGCGTGCTCCTCGTCACGGCACGCAGAGTCCTGCTGAACACCATCACCGCCGCCGCCACGGACCGGGCCACCCAGGTCGTCACCGCCCTGCGCGGCGGTGACGACCTCACCGCGCTGTTACGACCGTCGGCCCCCGAACGCACAGTGGTCCAGGTCGTCGACACCGCCGGCGGGGTCGCGGCCGCCTCGGAAGCGCTCGCCGGACAGGCGCCGATCTCCGCGCTGCGGCCGGCCGCCGGCCGGCGGCTGACCGAGCAACAGCGGTTGACGTTCGCACACAACGACCTGTTCGAGGTCGTCGCGGTCGGGGTGAACACGGCCGCCGGATTGCAGACGGTGCTGGTGGGATCGTCGCTGGACACCTTCGACGACGGCACCGAGGCGGTCATCGCGGCGATGCTGGTCGGGTTGCCGCTGCTCGCGGTCGTCGTCGGCGCGGCGACGTTCTTCTTCGTCGGACGCACTCTGCACCCGGTCGAGGACATGCGCGCCCAGGCGGCGTCGATCACGTCCCGCAACCTGCACACGCGGCTGCCCGTCCCGGCCGCCGACGACGAGGTCGCCGCGCTGGCCTCCACGATGAACACGATGTTGGACCGGATCGAGGCCGCGTCCGCGGCGCAGCGCCGCTTCGTCGCCGACGCCAGCCACGAACTGCGCAGCCCCCTAGCAACCGTGCAGGCCAACGCCGACCTCCTCGACGGCGCCGGCCTCGACGAGGCGCCGGCCCGGTCGGTGGCCCGGATCCGCCGCGAGAGCGCCCGGATGGCCCGCCTGGTCGAGGACCTGCTGCTGCTGGCCCGCGTGGACGACGACGGGCTGCGGGTACGCCGCGAGGACGTCGACCTGGACGACCTGGCCTACGCCGAACGCGAACGGATCGCTGTGCAGCATCCACGGCTGACCGTCCGCGCGGATATTGAGCCGGTGCGGGTGACCGGCGACGCGGATGCCTTGCAACGGGTCCTGCGCAACCTGGTCGACAACGCGGCCCGGCACGCCGCCGGCACGGTCACCCTGACCGTACGCGTGGTCGACGGTGCGGCCGAAGTGCGCGTGAGCAACGACGGCCCGCCCATCCCGGAGGACGACCGGGAGCGGATCTTCGACCGTTTCGTGCGGCTGGACGACAGCCGGTCGCGGGCAGCCGGTGGCACCGGTCTAGGCCTGCCGATCGCCCGCGACATCGTCACCGCCCACGGCGGCGCGCTCACCGTCGACGACCTTGATGTGGGCGCTGCCATGCGGATCAGTCTGCCGCTGCCCGGCGGCAACGACTGAGCGCCGCCGAGGTCACGACGGGCCATTCAGCCGTCTCTTATCGGACATTCCGTACGTTGGTGGCGTTTGCCGTCGTCGATCGGAGTGTGTCTTGAGGTATCAGCCGGAAGTCTTCACCGAAGCCGACGTGGCCGGCGCGGGCCGCGTCTTGCTGAAGAAGCTGCCCGAGGTGACCCTGGCCTTCTGGGTCATGAAGATCGCCGCGACCACGCTCGGCGAAACCGCTGGCGACCTGTTCGCGCAGACCCTGAAGCTGGGCTACTTCCTGACGACCCTGGCGTTGTTCGCCGTGTTCGTGGTGACCCTGGTGGTGCAGTTGCGGTCGCGGCGGTACAACCCGTTCTTCTACTGGACGGTGATCCTGTCGACCAGCATGGCCGGGACCACGATGTCGGACTTCATGAACCGCGACACCAGCTACCTGGCGGCCGGCACGGACGCGCTCGGCTGGGGACCGCAGGGATTGGGTCTGGGCTATCCCGTCGGAGCGGCCATCCTGGTCTCCCTGCTGATCGTGATCTTCGTGGTGTGGCGGGTCTCGGGTTTGACCTTCGCGATCACCGACATCGACACGTTCCGTGGCGAGGCCTTGTTCTGGGCGGCAATCCTGGTGTCCAACACCCTCGGCACGTCGGTGGGTGATTTCCTGTCCGACAGTTCGGGGCTCGGCTACGCCGGGGGAGCGCTGCTGGTCACCGCGGTGCTCGCGGTGCTGCTCGGTCTCAAGTACGTGCCGGCGGTACCGAATGTGGTGCTCTTCTGGCTCGCGTTCGTGCTGACCCGCCCGTTGGGTGCGACGGCCGGCGACTTTCTCACCAAGCCGGTGGCCAAGGGCGGTCTCGATCTGGGCACGCTCGGGTCGTCGGTGGTGCTGCTCACCGTGCTGTTCGCCCTGATGGTGTTCGCGCACATCCGGGAACGCCGCAGTCGCGACCTCACCGGCTACAGCAGGGCTACCGTCGGGTCTTCCGAGGCGCCGTCACCGATCGACTCGATGGAACAGAATCGCCATCTCTGATCGGTGCCGCGGTTCAGGGTGATTTCGAGGTCGGTCGGAGGAAGCGCCGGAAAGGTGTTGATCTGCTGGCCGTGACGGCTCATGACGGGTTCGGCCGGCCGGCTCGCGCTGACGTACAGGACCATCTCGCTGACGCCGGCAGCGACCGGGGAGGGACTGGTGAAGGCGCCGAAGACCACCGGGCTCGGCGTCACCGTGGCCTGGCTGCCGAGCAGACCGGACATCTGCTCACCAAGTTGGTTCGCGGTGCTGCAGCCGGGCACGGCCACTGCCGCGATGGTGGCAGGGTTGGGGTTCGCCAGCGACCACTGGCCGTAGGCCGAGAGGGAAGCGAGGATCGCCGGCCACGCGGTACCGGTGTTTCTCAAGACCGGTGCCACCGTCTTCGCTTTCGGGGGCGCGAGGGTGATGACCCGGGCCGGGGTCGCGGACGCCGGTGATGCCGGGGCTGCCGGGCCGCGGGCCGAGACCGTGGCCGAGGAGGTGGCGCACCCCCCGGCGAGCATCAGGACCGCGCTCAGCGCGCCGGTCACCGCCGTTGCCGATCTGATGCGCATGGCCCGTCCCCGTTCTCGTCGTTCCCCGTCTTGGTCGAACGTCAGAATCGGCGGCTGCGGGCCTGACCTGACGGATCGCCGGAGGCGCGAGAGCGGACGGCTCTCACCGATTTCTCAGGATCGCCGGACTACCGTGACGGCAGCACCACGAGTCCTACTAGTTGTAGGTTTCGTTGCCGCCGAGGCGGGCAAACCTCGAGTTTCCCTCGATCTGAGAGGCATGCCTCCATGCCGTCATTCCTCGACCCGCAGCATCTGATCTCCACGTTCGGGCTGATCGGCATCCTCGCGATCGTCTTCGCCGAGTCCGGGCTGCTGATCGGGTTCTTCCTGCCCGGCGACTCGCTGCTGTTCACCACCGGGCTGCTGGTCGCCGACGGTACCTACCTGCACCAGCCGTTGTGGCTGATCTGCCTGCTGGTCTCGATCGCGGCCGTGCTCGGCGACCAGTTCGGCTACCTGTTCGGCCGCCGGTTCGGCCCGGCCCTGTTCCGTCGGCCCGACTCAAGATTGTTCAAGCAGGAAAACCTGACCCGCGCTCGGGGCTTCTTCGAGCGCTACGGCGCCCGTTCGATCGTCCTGGCCCGGTTCGTGCCGATCGTGCGGACCTTCACCCCGATCGTCGCCGGCGCCAGCCACATGCACTACCGGACCTTCCTGATCTACAACGTGATCGGCGGCATGCTGTGGTCCTGTGGCGTCACCACCCTCGGGTACTTCCTGGGCCAGGTGGCCTTTGTGCGCTCCAACATCGAACTCATCCTGATCGGCATCGTTGTCGTGTCGGTCGTCCCGGTGGCCGTGGAACTGCTGCGGGCGCGGCGCCGTTCCCGCAGCGCGCAGGCCGAACAACACTGACCGCTCCAGCGTGTCTGTCCTCGAATCGGACCAAATCCTACAAAATGTAGGAGTTGGGAAGACGGGGACAGGACGAGGGAGTTTCATGACTCAATTCCGACGGACCGGTGCGGCCGTAGCCGCCGTCCTGCTGCTCGGCAGCATGACGTTGGCCGAACGGCAGACGCAGGCCCGGCCGGTGGCGGTCCTCAGGGCCGCGACCAGGCCGGATCATGTGCTGATCGTGGTGCTGGAGAACAAGCGGTACGACGCGGTCATCGGCCACCGCAAGGCTCCATGGGTCAACGAACTGGCCGCGGGCGGTGCGAACCTCACCCACTTCTACGCCGAGACCCATCCCAGCCAGCCCAACTACCTGGCGTTGTTCTCCGGCTCGACCCAGGGCGTACGGGACAACAAGTGCCCGCACAACCTCGGCGCCCGGCCGAACCTGGGCCGCCAGCTGATCGACGCCGGCTACAGCTTCACCGGCTACTCCGAGGACCTGCCCCGGCCCGGCTGGCGTGGCTGCACGCACGGCGGGCACGGGGGATACGTGCGCCGGCACGTCCCGTGGGTCAACTTCAGCAACGTCCCGGCGAGCGCAAGCCAGCCGTACACGGCATTTCCGCGCGACTACCGCAAGCTGCCGACGGTGGCGTTCGTCATCCCGAACCTCTGCCACGACATGCACGACTGCCCCAAGGCCAACGCCGACGCCTGGCTGCGCAAAGAGTTCGCCCGTTACGTGGCCTGGGCGAAGACTCACAACAGCCTGTTCGTCCTCACCTTCGACGAGGACAACCAGACTGACGGCAACCACATCCCGACGGTCGTGGCCGGCGCCGGCATCAAACCGAGCCGGTATCCGGCCCGCGCCACTCATTACGGCTTGCTGCGCACCCTGCAGGACATGTACGGGCTGCGCCCGACCGGACTGTCCGCCGGGGCGGCCCCGCTGCGCGGCGTCCGGGTGGGTCGCTGACCCTGCGGTCAGAGCCAAGCGCGGGCCAGCGCGACGAACTCGGCCGTCGCCACGGCGGTGGCGCCCAGGCATCCGGCGACAAGCAGGGACGGCCCGAGCAGGCGGCCCCGCCTCGGTTCGGGCGACGGGGCGATCAGCGCGCGTACCCGGTTCACGACTGCGCCGCCGTGCATGCCGAGTGCGGCCTTCGGGCCGGGGCCGACCGTCGCGAGGGCGGCCCGGGCCACTGCCTTCGCGGTCAGCTCCCGGTCGCCGACGACCGCGGCGGCGTCCTCGTCGGCCCAACGCTCGACCAGGTAGGCGACTGTCGTGCGGACCGGGATGAGCAGCGGGTTCAATGCGGCCGCGGCCCCGGTCAGGGCGACTAGGCGGTGGTGGCGATGAGCCAGGTGGGCGTGCTCGTGGGCGAACAGCACCCGGCGTTCGTCGGTGTCGAGCAGCCGCAGGATGCCGCTGGTCACCAGCAGGTGCCCCGGGCGGCCGGGCACCGCGACGGCGAGTGGCGCCGACCAGTCGGCCACCACCAGGCCGTCCTGCGGGGTGCCGGCGGCCCGTAGCCGGCGATGGGTGCTGGTGCGCAGGTGGATGTCGCGGACCAGCCGGACGGCGCCCCAGGCCAGAAGCAGGGCGGCGATCAGCGCGACCGGTCCCGGCACCGGCTCGGGCAACTCCAGCGTCGGATGGTCGTCGAGGGCGGACAGCGGTGGCAGGTCGTCGAGCAAGGTCAGCGCCAGCAGGACCAGTGACCAGGTCGAGGACACTGCCGCGACGAAAGCGGACCCGGTGAGCCCGCGGGCGATCAGTCCGGGCGTGCCGCGGGCCGCGAGCCAGCCGGCGGTCAACGTCAGCGGCAACGCCAGCAACAGCGGTAGGTAGATCGCGACGTTCACGGCTGTAGCAGCCTGCGGAGCGTGGCGGCGTCGTCCTCGTCCAGCGAGGCGGCGAACTGCTGCAGGACGGCGTGCCGGTCCACCGGGTCGGCCAGAGCGGCCCGCATGCGTTTCGCAGCTGTGGTGGCAGCGTCCTCGACCGGCCAGTACACGTGCCCGCGGCCGGCCTTGCGCCGGTTCACGAGGTTCTTCTCGTGCAGGCGGATCAGGATGGTCTGCACGGTGTTGTAGGCGAGATCACCGCCGATCGCGCTCTGCACGTCGGCTGCCGTCAACGGCTCGCTGCGGCCCCAGAGTAGGCCCATGACCTCGGACTCCAAGGAGCCGCGAGCCCGCCGGCCGGCCGGTGTATTTCCCATCTCGAGACCTCCGTGGCCATGCTATCCGTTCAGCAGGCCTACAGGTTGTAGGAGATAACGTCGGGGAGTGATTCTCCGCCCGCTCGAACTGCATCGGACCGACAGAGCCGCGCTCACGATCGCCGGCCTGGCCGCCCTCATCTTTGTTCTGCTGACCGTGACGGTGCTGGGCCACCTGGGTGCGCTGGAACGTGCCGACGCGGTGATCAGCGGCTCGGCGCACCGATTCGCGCTGGCGCATCCGCTCTGGCAGTCGGCGATGTCCGCGATCACCCGGACGGGCAGCACGACGTACATCGGCCCGGTGGCCGCGGTGGCGTGCCTGGCGCTGCTGCGATGGCGCCGCTGGCGGCAGGCCGTCTTCGTCGCGGTGGCCATCCCGATGACCGTCGAGGTCCGGGTGCTGATCATGAAAGCAGTGGCCCGCCCGCGTCCGGTCGAATGGCTCACCTCGGCCTCGGGCTGGTCCTTCCCGTCCGGTCACAGCACGGCTGCCGCCGCCGCGGCGCTGATCGCGGTCCTGGTCGGGTGGCCGCTACTGCACCGGCGCCGGGACCGCCTGATCCTGGTCGGCATCGCCGGTGCCTGGGCGGCCGCCGTCGGGGTCAGCCGGGTGGCGCTGACGGTGCACTGGCCCACCGACGTACTCGGCGCGTGGCTGCTGGTCGCGGTCGTCGTCCCGGTGATCGCTGCCGGCTGTGGTGCGCTCCCGGGTCCGGCGAAGTGAGCTCGGACCCAGCCCTGGGTCAGGCCGGTTCCGGACGGTCGCTCGTGACTGGCGCGGCAACGACCGGCGAGCGCCGGGCGGGGAGGAAGAACAGAATCAACACCCCGACCGCGTACGCCGTCCAGACGGCGATTTCGAGCACCGTGGCACTGGGAGTGAGGTTCACGGTTGCGGCCAGCAGCGTGCCGTACCAGGATGTCGGCTCGACGGTCGTGGACAGGTCATAGGCGACGTCCGTGCCGCCGGGCAGCGCTCCCGCGGTCTGGAAGCCGTGCACCGCGTATTTGGCGATGCCCGCGGCGACCAGGATCAGCAGCACTGCGGTCCAGGTGAACAACCGCCCCAGGTTGACCTTGGCCACCGCCGCGTACATCAGCCAGCCGAGCAGGACCGCGGAGGCCACCCCGGAGATCACGCCGGCCAGGGGTGCGGCGGTCTGGGCGACGGCCTGGGCGGAGGCGAAGACGAGCAGCACCATCTCGACGCCCTCGCGGATCACCGCGACGAACGCCAGCGCGGCGATCGCGGCCGGGCCCATCCCGAGCGCGTCGGCGAGTCGTCCGGTCAGGTCGGCCTTGATGGTGCGGGCGCTGCGCCGCATCCAGAAGATCATCCAGGTCACCAGCCCGACGGCGATCAACGAGGTGACCGCCTCGAACCACTCCAGCCGCACCCCGGACAGCAGCGAGGTGGCGACCCAGGTCAGGATCGCGCCGAGGCCTGCCGCGGCCACCACGGCCAAGCCGACGCCGGTCCACAGTGGAACCAGCGCGTCGCGGCGTTGGGACCGGCTGACCACGGTGAGCAGGATCGTGACGACCAGGGCGGCTTCGAGGCCGTCGCGGAGCCCGATGAGATAGCTGGCGAAGAAGGCGGTGCTCACGCTGGTACCCCTTGGTGTTTAGCCTTACCTAACTTCGGCCTAAGCTCCTACAGGTTGTGGGAGATGTCAAGGGGGACGCTGTGAGCCGGAGCGCGATCACTGTCGGGCCGAGCTTCGCCGTCGTGCTGGCCGTCCTGGTCGTGTTGACCGCAGCGGTCGCCCTGGTCGGCCGGCTGGGTGTGAGCCGGGCCGTGGTCACCGCGGCGGTCCGGGCGGTCGTGCAGCTCGGCGCCGTCTCCCTGCTGATCGCCGCGGTGCTGCGCAGCTGGTGGGCCACCGCGGCGTTCGTGGCGGTGATGCTCGCGGTTGCCACCGCCACCTCCGCACGGCGGGTCACCACGCTGCGCCGGGGCTGGCCGGTGGCCGCGCCGATCACGATCGGCGCGCTGCCGGTCGGCGCTGGGATCGTCGCGGCGCACACCATGCCGTGGACCACCGTCGCGGTTCTGCCGATCGCCGGGATCCTGATCGGCGGTGCGATGACCGCCACCTCGCTGTCCGGCCGACGAGCGCTCGATGAGCTGCGCGACCGCCACGGCGAGTACGAGGCGGCCCTCGCCCTGGGCTTCCTGCCCCGCGACGCCGCGCTCGAGGTATGCCGGCCCACCGCCGGACAGGCGCTCGTCCCGGCGCTGGACCAGACCCGTACCGTCGGCCTGGTCACCCTGCCGGGAGCATTCGTCGGGGTGCTGCTCGGCGGCGGCACACCAGTGCAGGCGGGCGCCACCCAGCTGCTCGTGCTGGTCGCTCTGTTGGCGGTGGAGGCGATCGCGGTCGCGGTGACTGTGGAACTGGTCGCGGCGGGCATGCTGCGCCGCGACTGACGATCAGCCGCTTCATCGGGTCATCAGGCCGATGGCCCGCGCGACACTGAACATGGTGAGGGCGCTGAACCCGACGATGCCTGCCAACACGGGGATCGAGCTCACGTGGGGGTCACCGCTGACGACCGACCCCATGCAGTCTCGGAAGCTGGAGGACAGCGGCAGCACGAGCAGTCCCGCGACCGCGAGGGCGCACAGCACTTGCCGTTGCGGTGGCGGAGCTACTGGTCGTGCCGCGACGATCAGGACGGACCCGTGGCGAGGCAGCAGGCGAAGAAGCCGTGGATCAGGGCGCTCATGGTCGGTTTCTCGGAGTCCGAAGGAAGATGCGGCGTCCGCCGCGACCCGCCGCCCCGGCCGTGGCCGGCGTTGCGTTCACCGTCCCCAGCGCGCTGGCCCCAGCTCTGGGGTGGCCAGCTTGCCGTCGGTGATGTGCCGCACTCCGGGTGAACCCGGCCGTCGCACCGGCCAAGGTCGACAACCCGGCCGGCACTCGACGCTGTTTCGCCATGGTCGGCCGGGTCGATGGGGAATCAGACGCCGTCGAATTGATCGAGTGTCGCCTTGAGTGCGGCGAGGTTGGCCGCGCAGTCGGCCTGGCGCGGACTGCCGGCCCGCAATGAGGTCAGGACGGCGTCGATCTCGTCGTCGAGCCGGTGCCACTTGCCCGAGTCGCGGGGCTTGAGGCCGGCTTCCGCGTCGTCCCAGCTCACCTCGAGGTCCTTGGCACGCTTTTTGCCACCGGCCAGATCGTTGTTGGTGACCATGGTCTGCAGATCGGTGGTGATGGTCGCGAAGGCGGTCAGGTTGCCGAGGCGGGTAGTGGGTTTCGGCAGCCGCGCGACCGCTGGTGCCGTGCCGTTGCCGACGCCAGGCGTGGCGACCGGTCCGCCGGCGACCGCGCTGACGCCGTCGGTGCTGGTCGGGTTCGCGTGCAGACTGCTCAGGCCCACGCCGACAGCTGCGATCAGGACGGCGCCGGCAGCAGCCCACACGACGTCGGCCCGTCGCCCACCGATCGGCCCGTCGCCCTTGACCGCCACCCCGTGCCGGTGGGCGAGGATCTGCTCGCGGGCGACCAACACGATGATCACGGCGAAGAACAGCAGGCTGGTGGTGCTCGGGCCCAAATCGAGGCCGCCGAAGTCCTTGGCCTGGGTCAGCAGGTCACCCAGCGACGCGCCGAGCGGGCGGGTGAGGATGTAGGCGATCCAGAAGGTCAGTACCTGCCCGGCGCCTGCCTTGAACGCGATCCAGGTGAGCAGGATCAGGCCGCCGAAGATCAGTGCGCCGTTGCGGAAGCCGAGGCCGAGGGCCTCGGTGGCCAGGTCACCGGCGGCGGTGCCGAGCGCGAAGGTCGTCAGGATCGCGCCCCAGTAGAAGCCCTCCCGGCGCGGAGTGTCGACCGAGGTGATCGCCAGTGTGTGCTCCTGGCGGTACCAGAGAATGAAGACGGCGGCCAGGATCACCGCGAAGACGGCGGTGCTCAGATAGAGGCTGACGCCGAGGGTGTCGGTGAAGAAGTCGGTGATCTGGGTGCCGACGATGCTGACCAGCACCACACACAGCCAGTAGATCCACGGCGTGTACTGACGTGTCCGCAGTTGCAGGACGAGGGCGACGGCGAGCACCGTGATCATCAGGGCATCGGTGACCAGCGGGCCCAGGCCCACGTTGACGGCCAGGTAGTCGGCGAAGGTCTCGCCGATGGTCGTGGACAGCACCTTGATGACCCAGAACGTGGCCGTGATCGCCGGGACCTTGGTCAGCCAGTCACGCGTACGCGGTGCCGCAATGGTGTTGTACGCCATGGTTTCCCTGTCAGCTCGACCAGCCACCTGCAGTGGCCGGGGTGACCATCACGATGACCAGCAATCGCTGAGACAACGCTGAAGACGAGGCAGCGGGCCATCCGTGACAATTGTGTACGAACATGCTGCTGGTAGGTGCAGGATGGGCTGAGCTGTTCACGGATTCGGCCGCCGATACGTCATCGCAGTGGGTCGGGCCGCTGCTGAGGAGATCCCCGCCGTGGTGCGGCCACGTTCGGCTCGGCGGTCGTAGCGGGTGCAGAGCCGTCGGACGTAGTACAGCCGAGAGGAGTTCCTTTCGACTGCCCAGCGCGGTGTGCCCAGATCGGCGCCGTCCCAGACACGACCACGGTCACAGCGCACTCGGCCCCCGACAGAATGGGGATTCCGCTGGTGAGCGAACCCGGCCACGGTCGCTGTCGTCGTTCGTGTGGCCATGATCCGGCAGCGACCGAAGCGTTCCGCCGGGCAGCCCATGGTCGCCCACGTTAAGTCGGAGGTTCTCCGGCTCTCAGGACGAGGTCTCGCGCGGAGGCGTGAATTCTGCGGTGCTGCTAACGGCCCAGAGTGTCGGAGACCTCATGAGCGGCTGACCGTCACGCCCTCAGCAGTCGCGCTCGACGTACTCCACGCCTAACGTGGGCGTGTGGACGGGGCGGGAGATGTCGAGTGTGCTCGGTGCGGCGGCCCGGTGATCGTCACCGCCGAGTCGAAGCACCCATGCGGCGTGGTCGCCCAGCACGGCCGGTGCGCTGACTGCGGCCGCACGCTACGGCGGCTGTTGGACGATCGGCGGATACCCATGGACGACGCCCGAGGGCAATGGATCAATGCGAACGCGGGCGTCGGACACGCGGTGCCCCGGGCAATCAGCGTTACGGATCGAGTGACACGGCAAAACCGTCGACCGGCCACGCGAACGGACCCCACCCGACCACGGAACTGACGCGTTGGAGACCACCGGGTGGTACCGGTCGGCGCCTGTAGTAGACGGTCTTGGTGACATCTGTGCAGAGCCGGGGTGACCAAGCGCGACCCGGCAGCGACGCGATCAGATTGTCGACCCGGGCGAAGCCCATACTCGTGGTGACCACGTCGTCGTGCGGGGGTCCCGACCACGTGCGGCTCGTCGCGTTCCTCCAGGCGGAACGCTGCCGTCGCGGGACTGATGGTCGAGGTCGCGTTCACCGCGGCTGGCCTCGATCAGATGCTGCCCGTGCCCGACTTCTCGCAGGCAGTCGTCAGCACGCAGGGCGAGAACGAGCGCGCCGCGTCGCTGAAACCGGATGCTCACCCCAGCGCGACAGCGAGTACCGGGCCAATAGCACCGCCGCCGCGATGAGTGAAGCACTTGTCAGGGATCAAGCGACGAGACGTCGCAGACCGGCAGGTGCGGTCCTTGCCGCTGGGTCGAATGACGGTGGGACAACGGTGGGACCGGACTGCCACACCGGTGGCGCGCAGCCCGGCCGTCTCCACTACTGCCACGGTTCTCCGGTCCAGCCGGCGGAGGACCAGCTGCGGCCGCTCCAGGACCTGCCGAGCCACGTCTCGGACGACCAACTGCGCCCGTTCCACACCGCGCTGGACCAGCTCCGGCCGGTCCAGGTGCTACCGGACCAGGAACGTCCGCTCCAGGTCACCGGCGCCCAGGACTGCTGGCCGACCACGGCGGCGCCCCAGGCGGTGCCGGTCCAGGCCGATCCGTTCCAGGAGCCACCGGTCCAGCTGCGCTGGGCCTTGGACTGGGCGGTCCACGTCGCCGGGACCCAGGCCTTGCCGAAGATGTCCGTTTCTCCGGCCAGGGCAGCGCCGGTGGCGGAGTCGTAGACGTGCGCTGAGCCGCGGGAGGCTTCCAGGGTGCCCAGGCCGGTGGCGGGGGTGCCGGTCTGCTGGGTGGTCGGTGTTTTCGTTTTGGCGGCCTTGACGATGTCGATCTGGCCGGCTCCGGCGGCGTACGGGTCACCGTTCTTGATCTGCACAGCCGTGGACATGAGCAGTGCCTTGACCTGGTCGGGGGTCAGGTTGGGTCGCTGTTGCAGCAGCAGCGCTACGGCGCCGGAGACGACGGCGGTGGCCTGGGAGGTGCCGCTGCCGCGGAACAGTCGCTGCTCAGGATCCAGGGTGGTCGCGATCCGGGCGCTCGGGTAGGTGCGGTCGATGTAGGAGCCGGGTGCGCGCAGCGACACGATCGATCGTCCGGCCGCGAGCACGTCGGGGTGCCGTCCGGCGTTACCACGGTTGGTGAACGTGGCGACGGTGTCATCATTTCGGGCGTCGGTGCCCATGGAGTCCGCGGCGCCGACGGCGATGACCTTCGGGTTGGCGGCCGGCATGGTCAAGTTGGCGGCGGTGAAACCGTCGTTGCCGGCCGCGACGACTGCCACGATGCCCTTGGTCCAGGCCTGCTCGACGGCGAACGACAACGGATCCAGTGCGGCCGACTGCACCGAGTCGGTACCGAAGGACAAGTTGAGCACCCGGATGTTCAGCCCGGGATCGTTGCGGTGCGCCACCACCCAGTCGATCGCGGCGATCACCTGGGACACGTCGGTGGCGCCGTCGGCGGTGGCGACCTTCAAGCTGATGATCTTCGCCTCGGGGGCCATGCCGTGCAGACCGCTACCACTGGTCGGGTCGTTACCGGCGATGATGCCGGCCATGTGGGTGCCGTGGCCGTAGGTGTCGAGGTTGCGCATGTTCGCGCTCTGCGACTCGAAGGACAGGTCTGGCCCGTAGATGATCTGGCCTACGTTGTTGAGGCCCTTCACCGGCGCGACCCCTGAGTCGATCAGTGCGACTCCGATGCCGGCGCCGGTGAGGACAGAGCCGGTGGCGGTGACTCCGTCGTCCGGGTTGTCCTTGTCCGCCTTGTCACCGCCGGCCGCTTTGATGACCGGAGCCAGCATGGTGATGCCCACCTGATTGGCCCAGCTGTCCATGCCCTTCATCCGCACGGCGGCATCGCGGGTGACCCGCACCCCGGCAATGGCGGTCAGATCATCCACCGCGGCGCTCGGCATGGCGGCCGAGAACCCTTGAATGAGATCAAGGTCGCTCTTCACCGTGCCGCCGCTGCGCAGTACTGCCTGCTTGGCCGCGCTGATCGCCGTGACCGTGTCGGCGCGTACGACCACCGGGACGATCGTCGCGTCGCTGACCTGCGCCGGGACTGAAACGACTCCACTGGCTGCGGCAGGGGCGGCTGTGGCAATGGGAGCGCCGAGTGCGAGCAGAACTGTCAGCCCGGTGGCCGCGGTTCTGCCTGACGTACTCGCTCGCATGGGTCACTCCTTCGATGACGTCGGTGCACAGCCCGGGGGGTGGGTGTGATCCCGTCGTCGGGTTCTCGGCCGCTTGATCGACCGTGCCGAGCCGGACTTGAGACGTTTCGGCTGCAGGTTTCATCGCGCCGCTCGTGCCCCGCACCGAGCCCTGAAAGCCGCGCGTGCCCCTGCTGATCGAACTCGACGAGGGCATCTACCGCGCCGAAGCCGTTTGTCAGAGGTATCTGCTCTCCTGTACGTCATGGTGCGCATCAACTGGGAACTCGAGTCAGGCGAGAAGATCGAGGAGTTCGTGGCGGCGCTGCTGCTGCTACGCCACCCCGGGCCCGGCAACCGGATCACACCGTCGCGCGGCGACCGTGGCGTCGACGTGCGGCTCGTTCATCCGGACGGGATCGGCTTCTTTCAGGTCAAGCGTTTCTCCGGTCCGCTGACCAGCGCTCAGAAGATGCAGATCCGAAAGTCCTGGGCCACGTTCTGCTCGGAGACCGCACCCCACGCACCGGTCAAGTCATGGACTCTGGTCTGCCCGTGGAATCCCAGCAATGAGGCCCTGGAGTGGCTGGAGAGCCTGACTGCCGATGCGCAGTTCCCGACCGACTGGATGGGCCGCGCCACGCTCGAGACCATGGCCGCCGAGAACCCCGCGCTGGTCGAATTCTACTTCGGCGACGGCGGCGAGCGCCTGCACCGCGCTATCACCAGCGCCTTCCGAGGCGGCGACCACCTGCCCGACGCCGTCGCGGCCGAAGACCTGCTCGACGCGATCACGTCACGCATGATCGCCCTGTCGACCGCCCTCAACGACGTCGACCCGTTCTACCGCTACGAGATCGACCTGCGCGCCGGCCACCTGCGCGACCAGCCGCTCGAGGCCGCCATGCAGGCCCAGACGGACGCGGCATTTATCGAATACCGGCAGGTCACCGAGGACTACTTCCGGGTCATGCGAATCATCCCAAGGAGTCCCGCCGCGCTGCAGCTGCGGCCCATCGGCACCACGATCCGTCTCACCGTGGAAAAGGGATCCCCCGAGCAGGAAGCGATTGAAGCCTTCCGCGACTTCGGAGCGCCCTTCGCCGAGATCCCCGGCACAGTCGCCTCCGTCAACGGGCCGCCAGGCATCCACCCGGCGCCCGGCGACGGCCGCTTCACCGTGATGGCCCTGCCCAGCAATACTGCCGACCTGCCCGACCTCGAACTGCGGCTACTCGACACCAACGGCCGAACGATTCACACCCTGGATCTCGTCGACGTCGAACTCGCCCGCGGCCTCAACGCCGGCGTCTGGTTCTCCGGCCAGGACCGCAGCGGCGCGCTCACCTTCACCATGCTGATGAACGGCCCGGACGGGCAGACTGAGATCCGCGTCGAACCGCAGCCCATCGCCGGGAAAAGCCCCGCCGGCGTACTGCCCGCCGTCCAGTTCAAAGCCGCCATGACCACCGGTACCCAACTACTGCTCGCCGTACGCGGCGGGCCTGCCCTGACCGGAGCCTGGACCCTCGAGGACATCGACCAAGGACCCGGCCCACGCAACGTCGCCCACCTCGTCGAGGCCCTGACCGACATTCAGCGGCACACCATCGCCCGCATCACCATCCCCGACGTCGACACCGCCGATCTCGATGAACTGTCCGCCATCCTCCGCGCAGCCCGGCTCCTACGTGGGGAGCAGATCACGGTGCCCTGGACCGAAGTGACCATGACCCTCGGCACCCCCGAAAATCTCCCACCTGCCGACGCACCCGAGGCCGCCCTGCTGCTCGTCCAACCAATGACGGTCACCATCAATGGGGGGAGTCGTCGAGCTCAACGCCCAACGACGGGTGTTCTACGCCAGTGCCAAACTCGCCGACCCCGCCACCGCGCAGAACGCGCAACCCGGCGACGAAATCCGACTCGTGCCTGCCACCGACAACACCGCCGTCCTCGTCGCCACCACCTCAATCTGAAGCGCGCCGCAGCGCTGAGGCGGGACCCCCTCCCAGCCGCGGCTCATACGAATCTGCCTCGACTTCCGTCGTTGAAGATCGTGTCGGTCAAGAGCGCCGCGAGCTGGGCCTCTCTCCAGAGGATGGAGGCGCCGCACCGGCATTGACTGGGCGGCGCCGACAGCACGTTGCGGGCGGTGCGCGCCATATCTCGGCACCGATCAGTGGATATCGGTGTCCGCCCGGCTCGTGTCGTTCTGCTGACCTCCGCCGCATGTCGGACGAGCGCCGTCGTGGCCCTCTCGAGATGCAATCTTCGACGACTGCCATCGAGACATGTCGCTGAGTCACTGCGCGATGGCGTAGTGTGACTTTGGTCGTTCATTTGCTCGGTGGTCTGCACCTCGGTCGCGAGGGCAGGTGTCGCGCCCGTGCGGGTGGGACCCGTCGGAGTGGCTAATTGGACGGGGGCGGATGAGTAGCAACGACGTCGTAGTGATCCAGGCGGATCAAACAGAGTTCTATCGAGCCAACGTCACCTGGCTGCTGAGGGCCGCGTACGTCAGGTGCGGTGACCGGCAGTGGGCCGAGGATCTCGTCCAGGAAACCTTCGTCCGGCTGTTCAGAAACTGGTCGACCGGTCGCACGGCGATCGCGGATCGCCGCGGATACGCGGCGCGTACGCTGCTGAACTGTTTTCGCGACGACCTGCGCCGGCGTGGTGCACGTCCTCCGACGGACCTGGTCTCCGATCATGAGGATCGCGCTGCCCCCGCGCCCGTTGGTGACGCGGAGATAGACCTGGAAGATCAGGTTCGCACCGCCGTACGCGGGCTGGCGCCGCAGCAACGCGAGGTCATCTACCACTACTATTACGAAGACCTGTCGCTCACCGAGACCGCGCGGGTGATGGGTATAGGCCCGGGGAGCGTGCACAACTATCATTCCTTGGCGAAGAAGCGGTTGCGGACAGAGTTGGCCCACCTGGCGCCTCCCACGAAGGAGCGGCGCGATGAACGTTGAAGAAGTCCTGCGCAGCGATGCCGCGCGCGTCACCGCCACAGTCGGGCAAGTCGATACCCACGACCTGCTCCGGCGGATAGCCAACGCGGCGGCCGCGGCGCCCGATGGTCTCGAAGGGGCGGGCTCCGACGACTGCACGCTCTCTGCCGACCTGCGGTTGAGTCCGGTTGCCGAGGTGCGTCACCACCTGCGGCATGCGCTGTCGAGCCCATCATGCGCCCGCCGCGCGGCTGAGCTCTTCGAACTGCTCGGCTATGACAAGGAAGCTGCGGTCTGCTGGCGTAGCGCCGCTGACGGCGGCGATCGAGACGCGCTGGAGTATGTCGCCGAGTTCATCGCGCTGCCCACACGGCCCGAGGCTGCGGAGCATGATCGCATGCAGATGCAGGAGCTCGTCGAAGCGTTCTGACGTACCTGGTTCTCGCCTCAACCCCTCGCTGACCTGCAATGGCAGGAGGAACTTGAGTCCGCCGCTGCCGAGCCCGGTGTTGCGGCCCAGGTTTTTTTGGGATTTCTTGTCGCCAGGCAGTGAGGTTGGCCGACGCCGATGCGTCGTTAGGGAATGAATCGCTCCTGACGACGGCGGAAGGCCCCACAGTGGACGCGGCCCAACTCCTTATCGCACCCGAAGTCCGGCGCCACCTTGGCCAGCGCGCGACCGATGATCTTGCGGGCCGGATCCAGCCCAGTGGTGACTGCCCCATCTGCCACACGACGCTTACCGACTCCCAGGTCAGCATCACCGTGCACACCGCCGCCACCGATCCACTGCTGGTGATGCCGGCTCACGCGTCGTGCCAATCGTCGTCCCTGATCATTCACCCCGCAGGCCGGCGGCCCGTCGCACCACCCACCGAGTACCACTTCACGGTCTTCTCACTGCCCGTCGTCCCCGCCGGCGAGCAAGACTCGCCGAATCCGCAGGTCCGCGGAGTCCCCACAATCCTTCTCAACCCCGAAGTCGACGTACAGATCGGCGACGTCGTCGAAGGCCGCTGGCAGGCGTGGTGGGAGGAATCCGCCGCACTGGTCGGGCTCACCCAACTCACCCCCGATCATCCGATGCCTGAGGCCGACGTCATGACCTGGGCGGCCCAGGTACCCACCGCCCGCGGCCGTGGCCCAGTAGTCCTGCAAGGCCCGATGCTGCAATACCAGCTGGCCCAAGTGCAGGCCGAGCTCCTCGACCAGATGCGCTACGCAGGCAGATGCCTGATTCTGTTCTGCGGCTCCGTCCCAGCCGCGCCGATCATCGACATGGCGCTGCTTGCAGAGGCAATGCGGTCAGGGACGGTGTACGGGGCCTGGGCCAAGCTCGGCGGGCAGCCAGCCTCGGCGACCTTCCCGAACCCTGACGAGAGTGAAATGGCCGACCAAGGCGCGCCACTGGGGGCGCAGGTCGTCCGGTCCACCGAGGACCTGGAACGCGAGCTCGGCGACCTCAGCGTTTGCGCCAAGGCTACGTTCGGCGATGATCCAGCGCTGCGACTGCCATGGACGATCCCGGATCACCCCGGACAGTCGTTCCCGGTTCTGCTGCTGGAGCCACGCAGGATGATCGGCATGGCCCGCGGCGACAGCGGCGTCAGGAGCGAAGCCCGCGTCGAAATGGTGATCGGGTCCGGCATGCACCGGCTGACGACGACCGACACCGTACCGGCCGTCGCCCGTGACTGGCTCGTACGCCCGACCAGCCACGGGGTGGAACTGACGAACCCATTCGGCCAGGTCGTCGCCACAGGCGCGGTGTCGATACCGAAACGGTGGCGGGAACAGGTCAGCACGAACGGGCAGGTCATCGTGATCTTCGGCCCGATGATCGGGGTGCGTTCACCGGAAGGCCGGCAGTACGACGACACCGACCGGCACGCCGAACTGCAGAACTCACGTCGGCAGGGCTTCGCCGCTGCCGGCCAGGTGACTTGGGCCGGTCCTGGCCTGCCCGGATACTCCCGTATCGACAGCGATAGTAGCGGCGCGACGGGCGAACATCGCGGCCTCGACTTCGATGCCCTCGCCACCGAGAAACTCCAGCGAATCAATTCCTACAGCATCACGGTGGCCGACAGCCTGGCGGTCACGATCGCCCGGGACCAACTCCAACCCTGGCTGACCCGGCTCTGGCCGGTCAATTGCCAGAGCTGCGGCTTTGCCTTGGGCACCAAGGCCGATATCAACATTGACGAAGCCAAAGGCCGTGACGAGATCATCGTCTCGCTGCACCACGCGACCTGCCGCCCGTCCGGCACACCGCCCATCGCCCTGACCGGCCCGACTTGCTCGCTGGCGGCCGGCTACTTGAGTGAGGGCCAGCGGGGCGAGCCCTCAGACACAGACCTGCCGGTCGTCGTGATCAACCCCTCGTGCGAACACCTCGTCTTACGCAGGGAGAAAGGCGGTGGCTGGCAGGACGTCACGCTCACTCGCTTCCGGCGCCTGCGATTCGCCGCACCCAACGGACAATTCCCAGGGCAAGCCCGTCATACCTCCGCGCGGCTCACTGGAGACCGGCTGACGGTCACCACGACCGGCCGACGTTCCGCCCACACCAGCTGGTCGCTAGATCGGTGCCCCGAACATGTTCTCCGACAGATCATCCGGACCAGCGGCATAGCCGTCGCCCTGACCACCACGGCACTTCCCGCCCGACTGGGCCACGACGACCTTCCCAACGCCTTCACCGACCCGGCATCGCTGATCGCCTGGGTCCGGCTGCGCACGTCATAACGTCATCACTGATCGGAGGACGCTGTTGGTTGTAGAAGTATCACTGAGCCCCATGGAAATGCAGCACGCGGCCATGGTCGGAGCGTTCCGACAAATCGAATCCATGCGGCTCCGACTGGGAGACCAGTTCGAAGCCGATCCGGACAACGCCTGGAGCATTCACATCGAGGGCGCCGCAGGCGAAATGGCTGCCGCGAAAGCTCTCGGCCGCTACTGGGCCATGCCGGTCAACACCTTCAAACACGGCGGCGACGTCGGAGAGCTACAAATCCGCACCAGGTCGAGGCACCACAACGAACTCATCGTTCGGCCAGGAGACCGAGACAGCGACGCCTTCGTACTCGTCACCGGTCGTTCCCCGCACTTTCGCATCCACGGCTACATCACCGGCGGCCAAGCCAAACGCCGCTACTGGCTACACGGCTACGGCGGACGCCCACCAGCGTATTTCGTACCCCAGTCCGCACTACGCCCCTTGGAACTGCTATCGCAGCATTGGACCACCGGGCCGGCGCCAATTGCTTCACCTGCCCTCGGACAAGCAGCCTGAGTAGACCCGCTGTCCTCGCCGTGGCCGCAGGTTTCCTCGCCAGCGCCCATCAACATCAAATCCCCAGAAGGCGAAAAGGTGATCACACACAACGAGCTCGACTCGAATACGGAGACCTGGCAGCAGCTACTCAACGACAAACACATAGCAGAACGCGACCTCGACATGCTGGCCACCCGGGTAGTACGCGATCACGACGGCAACCACACCGGCAACCTGCGGTGGTGCTCGTCCGAAGCCTGCCGAATGGTCGCCGAGCGCCGGGGATAACCGCGGTGCTGGACCGCTGACATCAGGCGGCAGGGATGGCAGAAAAACGATCGACTTGACTCTCGATCTCCGGGTTCGGTGCTCCCTCCAGCGTCAGACTCGAGAGGCTCGAATAGATGTAAGCTGTGAGCGGGGCGACGCGAGTCTGATCCGCGTACTTTCAGCCTCGGGGGGAGAGGTGCGCCTCTCATGGGCTGTCAAGTGGTCACCTTGGTACAGCCGTGACGCGCGCCCTAATCGCGTCCGGCGAAATCTCTGCTTGCGCGTCGTGGATGCCTGATAAATTACGGCTCAAATGGCTCGCGTGCAGAATGGGAGCCAGCGCACTTGATTTGCCGTGGTCACACCCCTGGTCACAGCAATGATCAACTTTCGCTGGATTGGGTGAAATCGGGCGGCACGGTGGTGCCATCCTGTCCGTTCTTGTGTACATTTAGACATAGGCTGACAGTGCTTAACCGAATTGCAACGCGACTGGGGGTCAAGGGGTCGCAGGTTCAAATCCTGTCAGCCCGACAAGAAAAGGCGGTGACCTGCGGAAACGCAGGTCACCGTTTTTGTTGAGTGAAGGTCGCCCTCGGAAACCCCTCGTTTTGAGGCATGGTCGTCAGGTTTCCCTACGGTGGGCGGCAGCCGCGCAGAACGACTTCGCGGCCCGTATTCAGTGGACACTCACTCCCCATTTTCGTGCCGCCAACCACGCGCCCACCGTGCGGATTGTTCCCGGCGGCGTGGTGACTGCCCGGCCGAGCACATCAGTGCAGCTCGCAGCACGCACGCACGATCCCGACGGAGACCGCGTGGCAACAAGCTGGTGGCAGTACCGCGAAGAAGGCACCCACCCCGGCGCAGCAACCTTGACGACCCGCAGCGACGGACGCGCCACCGTCGCCGTCCCGGCGGATGCGCAACCTGGCGAGACTATCTCGATCATCCTCCAAGGCACCGACGACGGCGAATTCCCACTCACCCGTTACGACCGCGTGGTCATCAGAATCGTGTGAGCCGCACTCCGTTGGGTGACGCACGAGGCCTTCCGGTTGCCTTTCCGTGGGCGTCATCGTGGCGAAGTGAAGGCTCCTCTCATCCTGGAGCCGTCACTGGGGGAGCCGAGGTGCGGGGCCATGTCTGATACCGGCGCGATCAAGATCATGTGACAGGGGTTGTTCGGGGGTTCTGGCTGGAGATGAAACGACAGCAACGGGGGTCCGGATGCAGGTGCGGCGGTCCGTGTTGGTCGTTCGTCATGGCGAAGGCCGTGTATAACCGGCGCTGCCGGCAGCGTGATGCCCGGCAGTCGAAGCCGCGGCCGAGTTGCACCGCGCAGACCATCTGCGAGGGCTGGCTGCTTTCGCACGAGCAGGAACTCGAGCCCAACATCCGCTACAGCTGCGCGTGGCTGTTCCGTCTGATCTACCCCTTCGTGGCAAGCGGCCGGATCAAGGGCCTGGGCAAGCTGCGCTACGTCGTGGAGCAGAGCATCGCGCTGCTGCACCAGTTCCGCCGCCTCGCCATTCGCTGGGAACGACGCCTGGACATCCACGACGGCTTGGTCAGCCTCGCCTGCGCCCTCATCTACTGGCGCCGCTTGATCAAATCCCGTAATCAAAGATCGTGTTAGGACTCTTAGTGAGTGTTTCTGAGGGGTGTAGGTCGGGCTTGTCACACGCGGCGTTGCTGGCGTTCGGCGGGTTTGCCGCGGGCGATACGGCGCAGCATGGTTGATCGCGGCCCAGCGGATCAGCTCCTCGGAGACCTCTGGGTCGCGTTCGTGGTCGCGGGCCAGCCGGCGATGGGCGGTGAGCCACGCAAGGGTCCGTTCGACGACCCATCGTTTCCGGTGAACCTCGAACCCGCGCTGCTCGGGTGGCTTGCGCACAATGTCGATCACTATGTCCAAGGTGCGGCGGCGCAGTCAAGCAACCGGCCGGCGAAGCCCTGATCAGCGAACACGAACCGGATCGGCGTGAACAGGTAGACGCTCAGCAGCGCCGTTCTGGCGCCGTCACGGTCCTGCCAGGACGCGGCCAGAACAGTGACGCTGATCAGCAGGCCGAGAGTGTCGGTGACGACGAAACGCTTACGCCCGTTGACTTCTTGCCCGCGTCGCAGCCGCGGATGTCCCAGCTGACGGTGTCGGCAGCCTTGACCGACTGCGAGTCGATACCCCGGCCGAGGGTTTGCGGTTACGACCCTCGGCCAACCGGATCTGCTCGCGCAATTCGTCGAGGATCCGTTCGGTGACCCCGCGATCCTTCCATCGCTTGAACCAGCCGTAGACGCTCCGCCAGGGCGGGGAGTCCACCGGTAGCTGCCGCCAGGAACACCCGGCGCCGCTGACGCGGCGCGACCGTGCCCGCTCGCGCCCGGCCTGCTGACGGACTCCGGCTGGTCTCGGCCGGCGCGGCGGGCCGCACCATGGCATTCCATCCTCGCTCCTAGATAGAGCTGGACTTCGGCCGGCGGCAGTCCTGCGGACTCCGGAAATGGTCAGCACCGGTACCAGGCGTCAAGGACGCTCCGCGTCGCTTCGCGATGGCCTGCGGCCACCCTTAGCCCCTGGCAGAAGAAGCGTCGGCACTGCAACTACCGATCCGGCCGTTCTTGGTGGTGATGAACAGGCCGTCCCATGGGGCGTGCAGGTCGCCGCCGTGTTGTAGGGGTTCGGCGCTGCGGCGTAGCTGGGCCGTGCGGACGTGGACGCGACGATGCTGGCGGCTGCACGCCCCGGGAGTTGCGTTAAAGAAACTTTAAGGAACGCTTGCTCAACGTCATGAACTGCTGCCACATCATTGCCCGTATATCTCGGCACAAGCAGTACCGAGACGAAGAGGAGCCGTGCATGTATCGACGCGGAGTCAGCAGCCGGACGCGCAAGCTGGTGATTGGAAGTGCCGTCGTAGCGCTGCTCGGCTCGGCGCTCGCGGTCGGCACGGGGATGAGCCAGGCCGCCGAACAGGGCAACGCCGGAGCCGGCTCCGGTAACATCAGCGCTTTGGTGCCGGCGCTGGGTTTCAGCCCGGGCAATCCGAACGCGACGGCCGACCGCGTGGGCCCTACCGGGGTGAAGGTTCCCGGTCGTTGCCCACCCACTCAAGCCCAAGCGAACGCGCAGGTAGCGCTCAAGAATGCGAACCTTCCGAGTGGAACGGACCTTGAAAGCCGCATCCAGCGTTTCGAAAAGACCTTGTCGGCGATTCAGGACTTGAAATGCCCCGCATCTTCCACGACTTTGCTGGGCCGCTTGAATTCCTTGACCGCGCTGCGCGGAAACGCGAACCGCGATGACGTCCTGCGTGGTTTGGGTGTGAACGAAACGCCAGCCGGATAAAGCCGGGGGGAATGCGGCGCCGCGAACGCGCCAGCGAAATGAGCGGCTCGCAGAGCGGCGCCGCGGACAACGGCAACCTGACCCTTCGCGGATCCTGATCCACCGCAGGGAACCGCCTCGCCGGAGGCCCTCGCACCACGGGGGGTCTCCGGCGCGTCCGTGTGTGGGTCAGGCGCGCGGTGATCTTCGGCTACGTCGGCACGCTGACCGACCCCGGCGCTGAGGAGTATCGCGAGCCCCTCGCGCACCGCACCGGCGAGCTGCTCGGCGTCTGCCGGCCACGGTTCTGGGAGGCGCTGGCCGGGAGCTTCGGCGAGCGCACCGTCAGGGTTCACGGCGGACGGAGAGCACGCTGAGGGCGGTGGCGCTTTCCTGCGGAGCGAACCCGTCATCCGCCCAGCTCCCCGTCGCGCTCGCGCATCGCCGGAGCGGTCATGCCCGCCTCCGCAAGCCGCGGCACCACGCGCTCGGCGTCCCGGCGGAACTCCGGCGGCGGGGGCTCCGGATCGGCCTGCTGAGCGACTGCGGTGCCGAGCTGGCGGAGTGCGCCGGTGGCGCGGCGCCTCGCCGTCCACAAACGCAGGTCACCGTTTTCGTTGGTGCGAGGTCGCCCCCGAAAACCCCTCGGTTTGAAGAAGGTCGTGGGCTCTACGGAGGCCCGTTGACGGCCCGTCGTCCGCAATGCCTGACGATTGGCGGCGTCGGGTCACGATTGTCACTGCCGCGCACACCTGCGTGGTTTTCACACAGTGGCAAGAGTCGGGTACCAGAACGTCTTTCTTCGCCGCTGATAACGCACGGTCTATACCGTGCCCCGCACCGGAGCGCCGGGCGTGGGTCATCAGATGCCGCACAGGTCAAGGGCGGGGATCTGCGGCCGATTCGAAGGTCCGCTGGAGGCCGTCTGTCAACCACCGGTACTCGGCGTCGACGGGCAAGGGCGCGCGCACGCTGAGCCCTTCCAGGACGTCGATGGTCCGACCTTGCAGGGCGACGGGGGCGCCGGGTGCCACACCGTCGGTGACACGCACCTGGTCGTCTACCTCGACGGTGAAGGCGACGTCGGGGTCAACGGTCACGACAGCGGCCCGGCGGGGCGTCCGAGGCACCCCTGTGGCGCCGACTATCCCCAGGGCGGCCGTGAACCCGGCGACGAACCGCAACGCCGGGCGCACCTCATCGTCGACCGTGACGCAACGTGCGTCGACCCCGGCGGCGATGTCGCGTTCATGGACCCAGCCGTCCCAGAGGGCGTGATGGGCCAGGACAGTCACCGGTACGTGACCCAATGGGCTTTCCGCTGGTAGCGCCCACTCCTGCGGGCTCAGCTTCGTCAGGCAGTCTGCCAGCGCCTCGGTGGTGGACCGGTACCCGGCGAGAGTCTTTGCCGCAGGCTCCCGTGGAACGGCCCGCACGAGGGCATCCGGGTCCTGCACGGGGTCGAAGTCGGCCAGCATCCTGGTGGGTCGGCCCAGCCGGGCCTGGTTGATCGAGTGTGCCCAGAAACGGTTCGTGATGCTGAGGTGCACTACGACGTCCTGGTTGCTCCAAGCCGTGCAGCGGCTCTGCGCCGACCATGCCGCCTCATCGAAGCCGGCAAGGGTGTCCGCCAACCGCCGACGCTGGCCGAGTAGAGGCGCCACGACGGCCGCCGGGTCACCGTCGAGGACGATCAGCGGGTCGCTGCCGTACCGGGGTCCGATCCTCATACAGAAATACTGAACCAGCACTCGACGAAACGCTGCACCGGGGCGCGCATGATCGTGACTGAGATTGCTCGCGCGCCGGATCGAGGCCCGCGCTCGCCGCAACGCTCGTCTCGGCTCGGAGGCTACGTCGATCGCGTCGGCGCGGTCCGGGCCAGGTGCACTTCTCCCCAGCTGCATAGTTGCGCGACGAGTGGCACGAGAGTCCAGCCGTACTCTGAGATCGAGTAGGCGACGCGCGGCGGTACCTCCTTCGCGTCGTGCCGGTCGATGATGCCGTCGGCCACCAGCTCCTGCACATGCCGGATGAGCATGCGTTCCGTGATGCCGGGGATACTGCGCCGGAGCTCCCCGGTGCGCATCTGCCCGTCGACCAGACGCCACAGAATCGTGCCCTTCCAGCGACCCGCGATGACACTCACCGCAGCGTCAACAGGACACTGTGCACTTTCGCGGGAACCTTGACTCATGCTAATCACTCCGGCAGCTGGGAGAGGGTCTCCACCGCAGTCTAGTGCTGACAATATTGTCAGTACTAGCGAAGTTTGCAGTGTTGGGGTCTCATGAGCGCATGACTATGGCACTGGCCGTCGCCGCGCTCACCGTTGCGGGCGTCATGGTGGGCGTTGAGTTCTGCGTCGCCTTCTTCGTCAACCCCATCCTCGACCGGCTACCGGGCAACGGCGGTCTGGCTGGACGGGCAGACGGCGGACGCGTTCTCGGCCGCGTCATGCCGGTCTGGTACATAGCGTCGCTCATCCTCACTCTCGCACTGGCCGTGAATCACTATCGCGAACCAGGCATGAGCGCTCTAATCGGCGGTGTAGCGCTGTTCGTGCTGAGCGTCGTCATGTCCATCGCCGTACTGGTGCCCATCAACAACCGCTCGAAAAACTGGACGCCCAAACAAGCGCCGGATGACTGGCGCGAACAGCATGCCCGTTGGGACCGATACCACTACGCCCGCGTCGCAGTCATCATCACAGCCTTCGTCCTCGTCGCGATCGGCGTCATCCAGAGCTCGTAGGCCAACACACTCATCTTCCGCCGGCCGTGCGTTGCGGCCGGCGGAGGATCGTCACGGCCTGTGACGCCAACCGGGGGCGCTCGACGTCGCGCCAACATGCCGATGTCAATGCAGCCGATCAAGCCTGGGAGTCGTCCGAGGCAAAGGTAGGGCGGCAGGCCGTTCCTGCCGACGAATTCCGGATACTGCCGCCGCCCGGCGGCCGCCACCGGTTGCAGGACTCCTGGCAGGCACGCTGGTCGCCTCTTGAGCCGATCGGGGCCCGCCTGCGCCAGGACGCGGATGGCTGGGTGCGCTTCCGCAGCTTTCCGGGCTCCAAGCGCCATGCCGAGGTGCCCTCGGAGCACGCGACGATCCTTCATCGGCACAACCTCGTCCGCCCCTTGCCGACTACGCAGGTGGAACCTCGCCGTCCGGCCGCCCGACTGCGGAGCTCCCGCCGCGGCCTGGACGAGGCGGCGATCGGGAACCCGGACTTCGACCGCGGCTTCCGCATCCGGACGGCTGACCCGGCTGGCCTTCGCCACTGGTTCTCACCGGCTTTGATAGCCGTACACCTGACTGGCCGGGTCCCGTCCGCGTGGAGCGTGCACGGCACCGAGGCCCTGCGCCGGCAGCCAGGCCGGCTCGACCCCCACGACCTCGGCGGACTCGCCCCGGCAACGCTGACCCTGGCTGATCTGCTGGACGGGTAGAGGATGGCGCTTGCACCCTGTCTCCGGCCGTCCACCGCAGAGTGGTGCGACTCTCCGGTGGCATGCGACCGCCGGTCACGCGGCCGGACGGCCGCCGAAGCAGTCCGTCATACGGTGACCCGCCATGCGAGCTATGCCTATCGCCTTGCCGGAGCGCCGCCGGCCTGAACACAGGAGATGCCGGCCGGACCAGCGCATCCGCTGGTGGGTGGCCTAATCCGGAGCCCGGTGCCGCCCACTGCTGCTCGGCCGGGGGGCGTTCGCACCCCGTTGGCCAGGGGTCGGCTGCTCGCCGGCGGAATCCTTGTCGATCCATCCGGACGGGTCAGCGGACACTTCGGTGCGCAGATCCGACAGCCAGTGCTCCAGATCATCGCTTGGCCGGTCCGGACCGACGGACTCACGGCTTGGGTCGGGATCCTCGATGGCGCTCATCGCAGCGCACGCTCCGATCGGTTGGGTAACGGCCAGAGCGAGAGTAGCGGGCGGACGCGAGGCGCTGATCTCGGCCGAGGAGCCAGGTCCGTCTGTGAGGATCCGCACCCTGGAAGGCGCGGATGCGGTGCACCCGCTCGACATCGAGACCGTACGCACCAGGACTAGCAGCAGCGATCGACACACCTCGCCGTCGGGGCGGCTCGCTGCAGCCGCTCAGGCGTCCAATCGGGCGCTATGCGCGGGTCCGGCGGTACGCCGCCAATCGCGCGCCGTCGAAAACCCTCATCCCGGTACCGGCCGGCAGCGGCGGTAGAGAAGCCAATGACAGCGGCAGCGACATCCGGATCACCTGCAATCACCCCGCCTGCTCCCCAGCCGGCACGATTATGAGGCGTCATCGGCGGTGAGAACTACAGCACAACACAGTGGTGATCGGTCGCCGATCAGAGCTATGTCCGCCTGGATCCGACGGTGCCGGTGCGCGCGGAGCGACAAAGTGGTGGCTCAGTCGCTGTTGATCCAGTGCGAGGAGTCGGTGATGGCAGGGACACCGGCGTGGACGAAGCGGGCTGCGACGCGGTCCCGCGCTTCCTCCGTGTCGAGGTCCCCGGCGAGTTCACCGGTCTGGACCAGGTGCTTCACGCACCGTGTCAGGCGTTCTTCGAGATCTCCCTCACCGGGGCTGGTCTCGAGGTCGGCGACCAGCGCCGGCAGGGAGGTGTAGGGCGTCATGACGCTGTAGCTGTATTCGCGTCCGGCATCGCCGGTCTGCGGCAGGTACTCGTACTTCTCGCTGAACACGACGCCGCGGTCGCCGGGAGCGGAGGCGTCCATGGTCAGGACGAGCTCGAACAGGCAGTCGCTGCCGGGCCGGTACAGCTTGAGGATCTGTTCGGTGCGGGCGAAGCCCTCAACCGTGGCGGTGATGCCGGCGTCGGTGATCCACGCCGCGACCCGATCCCGATTGCCCAGCCTGGCGGCCCTGCCATGAAGATGGCCGTGGGTGGCCATGGCGTCGAAGCAGGCGATCAACCGGTCATCGACGCGTCCCGGGCCGGGTGCAAGGCCGAGCCGCTGCTCGAAACGGTCCACCAGTACGGGCAGGTCCTCGATCGGCGCGGTGACGCGGTACTGGGTACCGCCCCACCGGTCCTCGCGCGCACGGTATGCCTCGGTGAACCAGAGGACCGGGGGCCGCCAGTCGGCCCAGAACACCAGCTCGAGGACCATGTCATCGACCCGCAGGATCTCGTGTTTGCGGGGCTGGCCGTCGCCACGCGCGACCACGGAGGCGTCCGCGCACCAGGCGATGAGACGGTCCCGGTTACCACCCGGCGGCAGGTGACTACCAAGCTCACCCCGCGCGACCAGCTCTGTCAGGAGCGCCGCGGCGCGCTCATCGAGCCGGTCGGTGTCCGGCGGAGCGAACCGGTCCTCGAACAGGCCGGCCACAGCTGCCAGGGTTTCGTAGCTGATGTGCACGTGGTTGCTGTACCCGGAGTAGATGACATCCGGATAGCCGGCACCCGGATCGGAGAATTCCTCCTGCAGGAACACATCGAATTCCGATTCGTAGGCGTCCGCCGCCTTCAGCTCGACCGACAACGTCCGCAGGAAACCGTTCGGCTCGGTCGCCGCGAACAGCGGCACCCGCCGCCTCAGCGTGCGCCACCGCTCGGTGTCGAACCATCGTTTTTCGTAGCCGACACGGGCCCGTCGGCAATGAGTCGCGACCTGCCCATCATTGCTGATGTACTGATTCTTGATCTCACCCCGCTCGGCCAATACCGCCAATGCGGCCAGGAGCCGCTCGAACGTTCCCGTCTGCGACAATCCGAAGGCCTGGGTGAAGTAGTCGGCCAGAGCGGTCAAATCTGTCTCGGCGACGCGGATCGCGCTGATCCTGCTCAGCCGGTTCGGCAGGGACCGGAACTCGACGCCACCGTCCACGACGACCAGGACCACGGGCAGCGGCATGCGAACACGGTAGCGGCCCCGGTCACGTCAGGCCCGGCTCAGCGGTTCCATACCTCGCTGTTACGGGCCCAGGACGCACAGTCGTTGAGCACCGTCCGCAAAGCCGATCGACGGTTGCCAGGTCGACGGGTCCCGTTCAGGCGCCCGACAAATCATCATCGACTTAGTGACTCTTTTGGTGCTGGTGCGGCGACCATGACCGGGACTCGCGTGACCGATCCTCGCATCTTCTGAGCCGGGCAACCGCGAAGGATCCTGGTCCGATCTACACTGAGCACCGACACGCTAATCGCCGGTGAGGTCGAATGGCTGCGAGTCGAAACGGACACTTTGCTTGCCGGAGGCGGTTACTCGATACTGGTTGCTTCCAAACTTTGCGTAGCTTTCGGGTACCTTCCCTGTCGTGGAGAACGATCCGTCCTCGTCGGCCGTCGGCTGGCTGATCACCGTAGTGTGAAATGTTATCTCGATGCGTTCGCCGGATTCGAAGCACGAACCTACGATGCGTAGTGTCGTGCCCACAGGTCCTGACGACGGATTAAGCTTTATCTCTGTATCGGCGCAGCTTCGTGATTGGACCCTAGGTGGTTGAAAGTTCGGTACGTCGGGCGGATTGGTCCGCGTTGGTGTCGGCTTGTGGGTCGAAGCCGGCTTCTTCGAATTTCTGGGCCTAGATGGTGCCGACGATTTCGTCACTCCAACTCCGGAGGAATTGGTGGGAGCTGGCAAGTCAGGTTTGTGGTCCCAGATGGTTCTAGCCACTGCGGTTGAGCCGGCACCTGTGAGAAGGACGGCGATCAGCGCGACCGCCCCTAGGCGCACCAGTGGTCGACCTAGCCTTCCCTTGCTCGACAAGGGGAGGCTTTGCATCAATTGACGCTCGGCTGAGGCATTGCGTTGAGGCTGAGGACCGGCTGACGGACGAATCAACTCGGCAATGCGCGGCAGCGCCTGGGCAGCTTCACCGACTGGAGACGCATATATCTCCGCACCGACGGCCAGCCCGTTGGTTTTAGCGGAAGGGTGCTCCCAACGGATGATGCCGACGGCACGCACCGGCTGGCTAAGCAAGACGGGCGCGCCGCTGACACCAGCGAGGGGTGCGCCCGCCGCAGACTGTCGGCAGCTCAATTGAATTGCTGGGGACTGACCGTCACGGATAGTCGCATATGCATAGGTAACGCGCCCGCTGATTGCGAAGCCATCCAGCCCGTCGTTGGCGACCACGCTGTCAGGAAAGCCAAGTGAGTACCAGAGGTCCTGCTCGAAGCAACCTGACGTCAGCGCGATCGGCTCGATCTCTGGCGGCAAGGCGTCACACATCTGCAATAGCGCCACATCAAGCTTTGTGTCGTACCCGATGACTTGAGCTCGGACCGCTCCGCCTTTGCCAAATCTCAACCAGGTTAGTGACTGGCAAGTGACGGATGCGCTTTCCGTGAAACCATCGAAGTCAGACACGCAATGCAGTGCAGTTAACGCCAACGTTGGAGAGACCGCGAATGCCGTGCCCGAAGATGCATTACCCGATTGTAGCGGGGTATCGAACAGACGTGCGACGCCGAGGGTCACCAGCCCTCCAGGTGGAGTTTCGACATCCTGTGGCCGTCGGCAAGGGTCATGGGATATGCAATCCGTTCTCGTAACTCGGTGCGGAATTCCGGCAACACTCAGGCGCGCCTATGCGCGCACATGTACCTATGCGGACGGGCGAGACACCCACTTGAGGGAGGCGGAAAAGGTTGCCTCCGCCCCGGCCGTGACAACGAGAATGCCAGTTTTCGCCTTGAGGGCCATTCCGAACTGAACCTGCACCTCGCCCAGGTGCCATTGCTCGTGGTCCTTACTCGCTTCCACGGTGTCGAGTTCCTGGCGAAGTCGTTCAGCTACCTGGGCGATCGCCGCCGACAGCTCGTCGATGCGTGCTTCGAAAGGCTCCGGAGTGGTCGGCCGTCTGGACAGATTGCCGGAAGAGTCGGCGACCACTTGGACGGCGATCTCTGACATGGTGTCTCCCTCGTGTAAGCGTCACGCGCGACAGTGCTGATGACGGAAATTCATCGGAAACATTGGACAGACTTAAGATCACCAACTGTGAGGGAATCATTATTACGCTTGCGCGAAGGCGTGCGATTGCGTCGAGGTGCGGCATGCAGGTAGTACCCATCGCAAGTAAAACGGTGCGAACTTCTGATGCCGCGACGATACGCCGCCCCACCTCTCCGCCTATCACATGTTGCTCGACGTCAAACCGCACCGGTAGACCCGTGAGCGGAGATTTTCATATCTATCCCGCAACGGTTGTGCAAGTTGCACCATGCCAATCCTGCCTCAGGAGATGTTGATGGGGCGGACAGCATGTCCGACTCTGCGTCGGTACGGCGTGTTCGGTAGGCCGGTGTGGTTCATGAGCGTCGTGACCGCTTGGACCTGGCTGATGCGTACCGGCAGATCACCTAGTCCGTGCTTTCGTTGCCAGGAAGGGGCAGCTACTCAACCACTGTCCCACCGAGATTGCGAATGCGACTCGAAGGACCCGCACGACGAGCTCGGGCGCATCTGGATGCAATGAGGCGTAATGCCAGGCGAAACGGTCCTTGCCGTCGCCCACGGCTGCCAGCTTGGACTAACCTTGTCATAGGGAAGCGCGGACCTGCTCAGTTGGACGCGTACTGGTGGCGCGTACCGGTCTTGTACCGGCAGCCCTACACCGACACCAGCCAATTTGGAGTTTCCCTTAGCTCAAGCTCCGTCGGCGCCACGTCCGTGGGTCTGCGGGCCCACCGCCCACGCCGGCGGAGTGCCCGCGAGCAGGTCCTCGAGTCGGGACCGGCGTTGGCGCAGCGGCCGGCCGGTGAGGTCCAGGCCTGCGTCGGCTGACACGCCGAACAGCACCAGACTCACCGGCCGAGCCGCCACCTCCCGCGGCGGATGACGGTGTCGGTGCTGAGCGTTCCGGTGAGGAATCCCTTGCCGAGCGGGCTGTACGGGACCAGGCCGATGCTGAGTTCCCCGCCCATCGGGATGATCTCGGTCTCGGGGCGCTTCCACCACAGCGAGTACTTGGCAGTGTCGAAGAAGGTGACGCCATGCGCGCCGGCGGAGCGCGGCAGCGCGATGTTGGCGTCGCGGTCGGGCCCCGGGGCCGTAGCTCTGGCCCATGCCCATCGCGCCGAAGCGATGGCGGAGACGTACAGGTCCTTGCCGAGCCTGCCAGTTCCACGACAGACTTCTCAGGGCAGCGGCTGGGTGATGACCGCAAGCATGATCTTGTGGTCGTTGACGACGTTGAGGTTCGCCTGCACGTGGCCTGTGACCTGCGGTCGGCGCCGCCGCGCTCGGTGAGGAACTCGTTGGTGGTGTGCAGGAAGCGACGCTCGCGGTCGGCGCAGTGGCTTTGTCGGTGGGGCATCGGTCTGGGAGGACTGAGGGCCTGCATGACCCCTGGTGGGAAACAGTCCGTCGCGTTCACGGCGACGCCGCCGGCACCGAGCCCTGGTCGAAGTACTGCTGCTGCACCGGCATATGCCCCACGAGCACGTGGTCGCCAGCCTGGCCACCGCGGTCCGCGCCGGCGTACTGACCGCCGACGCGGTCGCGTTGGAGGCTCGCAAGTTCGCCGAGTCCGGCGAACAGCGGCCAGCCGATGGCCCGACGATGCGGCATCCGGCCGGGAACGAGGTGTCGCTGACCGAGCGGCGGCTGGCGCAACTTCCACCCGACTGGCGGCCGTTGCTCACGGTCAGCGCCTACGACCAGGTCCTCCGCTATCGCCGCACCGTCGAAGGGACCGGGTCATGACACGACACCGAGTACTTACCCAGCAGGCCGCTGACGCCGCCGTCGACTCCACCTGCCGACTGCTGCGGCTGCCCGCCATCCGCTTGCGGCCTCGCCACACTGCGTCACCCGGCACACCGGACGAGCGAGCCGCGATCGTCGCCGCGATCGGGCTCACCGAGGACGACCCAGATCTGACCGATGCGCCCGGCCCACTACGCTTGGTGGTCCTAGAAGCGGACCTGACAGGGTGCCACTCCTGGCGGCCCTGGACGCGTGCCAGAGTTATGTGGCTGTCCCCTGGTGGAACCCCTGAGTCTGCTGGCCGGTCACCCAAGCGCTGTGCTGCTGCGCAAAGGTGCGGACCGGCCGGGATGACCAGCGGCTTGAACGCGGTGCTTTCCCGCCAGCAATTCTGCACGGCCGCAGCGCGGTCGCCGGGCTGGGCTGGGTCCTGCCGGCCGGTCGCAGCCCCGGCGGGGGCCTTTACCACCGGCCGGCGGACCCACGGATGCTCCGCAGGCGCGGTCCCGATCTCCTACAGGGACAGATAGAGGAACCGCGGGTGGTACTCGGTGTCGTTGCCGTTGACGTTGTAGGACGTCAGGATCTGGCCGGTGTTCGCGACCTGTTCGGGATGCACCGCCACGTCGTACGTGACCGTGTCCGCCGGGCTCGGGGCGGGCCAGGTGCCGTTGACCGTCCAGGCGCCGGTCACGCTGTTGGCAGTCAGCCGCTCGATCTCGGTGCCGCCGTACGCGCCTCCCCGTTTGGTGAAGATGTCCCAGCCGGCCGGGGTCCGCCGCAGTGCCATTGTGGTGCCGATGTTCGTGGTCGCCGGGATCACGTTGTTGTGGACACCCCACTGGGTGGTGGTGGCCAGGCCGCCGAACGGGACGAACGCCATGTCACCCACCGAGCAGTTGGTGCCATAGCTGCACGGCACGCCGTGTGTTCCGGTAATCCACCAGCCGGTGGCTGTACGGGCGACGCCGCCCCACTTCGTCTTGCCGGTGGCGCCGGTCGGCACCGGCACGATGCGCTGGAAGGCCAGCGTCGAGGCGTTGAAGACGGCGACGTACGAGCCGACCACGGTGAACGGGCTCACGCCCTGGATCCGCTCGCCCAGCACGTAGAGGGTGCCGCTGTCCACGATCGGGGTGGACATCCAGAAATAGGTGTTGTCCGACCAGTTCGGCACCTGCTGCCAGCCGTAGCCGTACGGTCCCGGCAGTGCCTTGAAGGTCAGCGTCCCGGCCGTCTGCCGGGCGAACGCGTCGTGCGGATAGCCGTACGGGCCGGTGGTCGGCACCCCGTTGATGCGGGTGGTGTCACCGAAGACCCACAGCACGTCGCCGTTGGGCAGGGTGACCGACTGGGTCACGTCGGCGTGGATCACCTTTTCCAGCGCGGCGTTCCAGTCGCTCGGTGAGAAGACGGGCGAGGCCGTCGCCGGCGCTTGCCAACCGGCCACGAGCAGCACTGTCACGGCCAGGATTCGCAGTAAACGTTTGACGATCATGCAATTTCCCCCGTTTCACCAAATCGGATGTCCACGTTAGCCAGGGGCTTTCGGACTGACCAGACCGCCTTCGCTATTTGCAGGACGGGGCCGGCCGTAGCTCACGAGCCGAATCCGGCCGGGATTCCACCCCGGAGCTGCGGCTGGTCGCCGAGGCGTAGCCGGGATGGTTGATGCCTTGGATGAGGCGCCTTCAGGCCACGTCCCGTGTCGATGGGGGACACGACGACGGGACACCTGGCGGGTCACATGGTGAAACGGCAAATTGCGGCAAGCGTTGCCACGCTCGTTGGTCATCAGCTCAGTTGCGAGAGCCGGGTCTCGAAGGCGCGGACCGGTGCGGAGTCGGCCCAGCGCGCCGACAGTCTGCTGCGCAGCCCGCGCAGTTCCTCGGTGATCGTGGACCTGCCGCTACTGATCGCTTCGGCCAGGACCGCGGAGCTGGTGGCGACTGCCTGTTCGGGGTCTCCGGCGCAGGCGAGGCTGTCGGCCAGACGCAGGCTCAGGAGGACGCGGGTGGACCGCGTGTGGGTCGTGGCGCAGGTCAGGGCCTGTTCCGAGGCGGCGACGGCGCGGGTTGCGGCGCGTCGCTCGCCGGTCCGGACGGCGAGGTCGCGCAGGGCGCCCGCAGCACCGGTCTCGAGGCGCAGGTCGCCGCTGTCACCGTCCAGCCACGGGGCTTCCAGACGGTCCCGCTCGCCGAGCCGGGGCCGGTCCCGTCGGGTGCGCGCCAGGTGCTGGTGACAACCGGCGGCGTCGCCTCGCAGCGCGTAGGCGCGTGCCTGGTACAGATGGGCGAGCAGCGTGGTCCAGGTCCGGGTGGGGTCGACGTCTTCGAGCGCCTGGGCGTACGCCAGAGCCCCGCCGGCGTCGTCGTCGAGGCGGGTCAGGGTGCACATGTCGCTGAGCAGGGTGGCTCGCGCCGCGGGCTGGTCACTGACCGCCGCCCAGCGCAGACCCTGGGTGAACCACGCCATGGCGGTCGCCCGCCGGCCGCGCTGCATCTGCAGGCGTCCGAGGAGCTGGGCGAAGTGGGCGGCGAACTGCAGCGAGGTCAGCGGCGGCCGCCCGGCGGCCTGCTCGGCCCGCGCCCAGCGCATCGTGACCCGCAGGACTGCCCCGGCCGGGCCGTCGATCGATTCCGGGGTCTCCTCGGCTCCCCGGCGGCTCCAGCCGATCAGCGTCGCCGCAAGACTGTGCACAACGTCGGGGTCGCTGCCGATCGGCAGGCCACGCCGCAGACGCTCATCCAGAGCGACGGTCATCTGATGCGCCGCTGCGGGGCCGGGCACCGCGCAACCGGTGTCGCCGTGGCGAGGACACAGCAGCCCGTGCTCGGGTAGCGACGTGGGCCAGCCGCAGTCGGTCGGGCGTACCAGGGTCGTGCCGCCGCCGTGCGGCAAGGGCAGGAACCCCGACTCGGCGAGCGCCAGGTCGGCCGGTTCCGGGCGGTCGGCACGGGCATCCGGTACGGAGATCAGCTCCCCACCGGCCCGCAGAAGGCGATCCAGCCGGGGCGCGGCTCCCGCGGGCACCTCACGGAGGCCCTGTTCCACTTTGCTGATGACGGTGTGGTGGTAACCGAGGTGGTCGCCGACCTGCCGCTGCGTCAGGCCGGCGCGCCGCCGCCAGGCGCGTAGCCGCCGGCCGTACTCGATCCAGGCCCGCTGGGCGGGCTGCCGGTCGGCCGGCATGGAACCTCCTCGGCTCGGCCTTCGTCCTTCAGCGCCGTTGACCTCGGTACGGTCAGCGACGCTAGCACCGAACGGCGCGGAGGTCAGGTGGTCGGCGACGGCATTCGTACCGCCCGGGACAGTGAGCAGCGGGCAGCCGTCGGGCCGCAGTCAGCACTTGCCAGTTTGTGCCGATGCGCTGCGCGGCGACAAGCTCGCCTTCACCACGGTCATAGGGTCGCCGGCATGCAACTGGAGCTGCGACATCTGAAGATCGTGTGCACGGTCGCGGCGGCCGGCAGCGTCAGCAAGGCCGCGTCCGCGCTGGGGATCGCCCAGCCGGCGCTCACCGCTCAACTCAACCGCATCGAACACTCCGTCGGCGGGAAGCTCTTCGTACGCGGCAGCCGGGGCACCGATCCGACACCCTTGGGCCGGCTCGTGCTCGACCGGGCCCGGCTGCTGCTTCCCGCGGCCGGCGCCTTGCAGGAGGAGGCCCTTCGGCTGGCCGGGCACCACGGTGATGCCCCCCTGAGCCGGTACCGCATCGGTACCACCGGCGGGCCGGTCCTCGGCGGACTGGTCCACCGTCTGCTGCAGGAGCGGCCCGAGCCCGAAGTGAGCACCTGTTCCTCGTACCACGTCGAGGAACTGGCCGGAATGCTGGCGGCCGGCCGACTGGACTACGCCGTCGTAGGGGTGTGCGGCGACACGCTGCCGCCGCCGGCCTACGGGCTGACCTGGCGCACGATCGCGGTCGACGCGGTCTGTGCCCTGCTGTCCGAGCACGACGCCCTGGCCGGTCGGCCCGAGATCGCCTTGGCCGACCTGCATGATCGCCGCTGGGCGGCGAGCGCCGGTGACGGCTGCTTCACCGACTGCTTCGTTGCGGCCTGCGCCCGGGTCGGCTTCATCGCCGTCGACATGCTCGAAACGGATGTCCGCACCGGGCTCGACCTGGTCGCCACCGGCTATGCGGTCGGCCTGTGCCAGGGCACGTTCCGCCCACCGCCGGACATGGTCCGCCGTCCCCTGTCCGGCGCTCCACTGCAGTGGCGGCACCTGCTGGGCTGGCATCCGGACGGTTCGGCCGCTGCTCACGCCCCGCAGGTCCTGACCCATGCCGCCGCCGCCTACCTCGACACCGTGCACCGCGACCCGACGTACGCGCAATGGCTGCAGGCTCACCCGGACCTCGGCGCCCCACGGGCCGGACCACGCTGTTGCGCCTGCGGCGGTCCGGACCCCGACGGGGCTGCCACGGTCATCGACCAGCTCGCGCCTCGCGGACGGCGGGCGGAGAGGACCTAGATTGGTCCGCATGAGCGATCGGGACTTCGCCGGTTCGATCCCGGAGATCTACGACCGGTGCCTGGGTCCGCTGCTGTTCCGGCCGTACGCCGAAGACCTCGCCGGGCGACTGGCCGTCCGGCCGGCTGACCGGCTGCTGGAGCTGGCCGCCGGCACCGGCATTGCGACGGCCGAGGTGGCGCGGGCGGTCTCGCCCGGCGCCCGGATCGTCGCCACCGACCTGCAGCAGGCGATGCTCGACATGGCGGCGCGGCGCGTCCGGGCGGGGCAGGTGCGGTTCCGGACGGCTGACGCGCAGGAGCTGCCCTTCGGCGACGGTAGCTTCGACGCGCTCTTCTGCCAGTTCGGTGTCATGTTCCTGCCCGACAAGGATCGGGCGTACCGGGGGATGCGCCGGGTCCTGGCCGGCGGCGGCACGCTGATCTTCAGCGTCTGGGACCGGATCGAGACCAGCCCGATCGTGGCCGCGGTCGCCGATGCGCTCGCCCGGCGCTTCCCCGACGACCCGCCGCGGTTCATGTCCCGGGTCCCGCACGGATACCATGACCCGGCGGCGATCCGCGAGGATCTCGGCGCCGCCGGATTCACCGAGATCACCGTGGAGTCGGTGACGCTGCCCAGCACCGCGCCGTCCGCACGTGAGGTGGCCGTCGGCTTCTGTCAGGGCACGCCCCTCCGTCACGAGATCGTCGCACGGGACGCCACCGGTCTGCCGGCGGTCACCGAGGCGGTCACCCAGGCGGTGGCGGACCGCTTCGGCGAGGCCCCGGTCGCCGCCACCATGACCGCTCTGGTCGTCACCGCACGCTAGGAAGCCCCGGCAGCACGCATCGCGGGCACGCCGTGATCGTTGACCAGTACATTCCCCCCCTCGGAAGGTGCTTGTCCATGCGTTCGACCGTGTGTGCCCTGGCGTGTCTGATCCTCGTCGGGGCGGCGTCGCCGGCCTCCGCGGAGGTGTCCGTACCGCCGCCGGTGACCTTCGTCGCGACCGGCAGCCTGCCGATCCAGGGGACCCTCCTGCTCGGTGACGTGACCGGTGACGGCGACCCTGACCTGGTCACCGACAAGGCGGTGTTCGTCGGTGGTCCCGGCGCGAGCTTCCAGCCGGTTCCCACTGTCACGCCGACCGGCGCGCAGTATCTCGGTGACGTCAACGGCGACGGCCGCGACGACGCCATCGTTCTCGACTCCGCTGCCGAGCTGCTGCACGTCACCTACGGCACCAGCCAGGGCACCTTCGCCGGGGGCGCGACCGTCTCCGTCCGGATCACGGGCGGCCCGCGGCGAGTCGACGCGGTCGTCGTCGCCGACTTCAACGGCGACGGCCACCCGGATCTTGGTACCGCCCGGCGGGGAGGGGTCGCCATCTTCCTGGGTTCGGCCGGCGGCACGTTCACTCGGGGCTCGGGCGCCGCGGGAACGAGTATGCCGTACATCAATGTGGTCGACGCCGACGACATGGATCACGACGGCTTCATCGACATCGTCGTCGATTCGAACGCGGACGGTGGAGGTCACATCGTCGAACTCGTCCGCGGCAATGGGGACGGCACCTTCCAGCCTCCGCAGCGCATCCTCGGCTACCCGGCGGACGAACCGCAGATCGGTGACTTCAACGGCGACGGCCACCGCGACGTCGCGTTCCGTCGCGACGCCGAGCTCCTGGTCGGGCTGGGCGACGGGCACGGGGCCTTCCCGGCCATCACGCCGGTTCCGGTCGGACCCGACGGCCTGCATCCGTGGCGCCGCGGGGTCGGCGATGTCGACGGCAACGGCCGCGCCGACATCGTCACGGCCGTTGACGCCACTCAGGCGACGGTGCTGCTGAGTCAGGCGCCCGTGGAGATGGAGTGCACCGCCACCGGTGGCAGCGTGAGCATTCCGGCCGGGGCGACCGTGCGGAGCAGCAACCCCGCCGTGCTCCCGCCTGGCCGGATCTCGGTCACCGCCGGGACCGTGACGATCAGGCCGGTCGCCGGTCGGTCCACGCTCACCGTGACCCCGCCCGGCGCGAGCCCGCGGACCTTCACCGTGGTGGCCGGCAGCTCCGGCGATGACACCATCACCGGCACCGAGGGCGCCGACCTGGTCTTCCCCGGCAAGGGCCGGGACGTCACCGCCACTCTCGGCGGCGACGACCTGGTCTGCGACGCCGGCGGCGACGACCGGATCACCACCGGCGCCGGCAACGACGTGGCCTCCGGCGGCCGGGGCCGCGACACCATCAGCACCGGAGCCGGTGCGGACACGCTGCTCGGCGGGCCCGGCGACGACACGCTGACCGGCGGGCCGGACGCCGACCGTTTCGCCGGTGGCGGCGGGCGCGACATCACCGATCTCACCCCGGCTCAGGGCGACCGCTGAGTCCGGACCGGCACCCCTGGTGTGCGTCTCGGTGACGAGCTGTCGGCGTCCTGCGCGCGCCGGTAGCCTCGGGCTCATGCCGGACATCAAGGACCTCGAACCGTTGATCGGCCGCTGGAGCCAGGTCGTCGACGCGCCGCGGCACGTCGAGGCGAAGGTCAAGGGCGACATGACGTTGGAGTGGCTCCGTGACGAGACGGTGATTCTCCAGCGCTCGATCGTCGACAACCCGATGTTCCCGGAGGGCGTGGTCCTGATCATGGCCGCGGACGAGGACGCCGAGGGCGACTTCACCGCGCACTACTTCGACTCCCGCGCGGTCTCGCGCGTGCTCCACATGAGTTTTCGGGGCCGCGTCTGGAAGTGGTGGCGCCAGGCGACCGGCCCCGACGATTTCGATCAGCGCTTCGAAGGCACGCTCTCGGAGGACGGCCGGACGATCGACAGCTCCTGCTATCTCGTCGAAGACGGCGAGTGGATGCACGACTTCGACGTCACCTACCGGCGGGCCTGAACCCGGGATCAGCGGGGCCGGGCGCACGCGAAGCCGCTGACGGGGAAGAACCCCCGTCAGCGGCGTGGATCGGCGTCAGGCATTCCGGAATGCCGTCAGGGTCTCCTGGTCAGGCGAAGGGGACGCCGCCCTTCCAGGTGGAGATGGTGCCCACCGTCATGACCTTGGGGAAGGTGGCCGTCGTCGTCGCGGTTTCGCCGGGAACCGCGATGTTGAGAACGATGTACTGGGGGGACCCGAAGGGCCAGGCCCGGCCGGCGTTGGCCGCGTCCTGGGCCCAGATGGTCATGGTCGGCTTGCGGTCGATGTAGAACCGCACCACGTTGGCGTCGAAGTACGCCCCGTAGAGGTGAGCCTTCGCGTCCAGCGGCTGGCCCAGGTCGGTCGTGCCGCCGGCCTCGCCCCAGCCGTACTGGACGTGGGCGTTGGGGTCGGCCAGCGATCCCATGTGGACCGCGCTGAACGCCACGGTGGGTCGGGTGCCCCACCCCTCGAGGATGTCCAGCTCGCCGGAAGCGGGCCAGCCGACACTGCCGATGTTCGTACCGAGCAGCCAGAATGCGGGCCACGCGCCGTCACCGGTCGGTGCCGTGATCGATGTCTCGACGTACGACCCGGGGGCGATGGCGACCTTGTTCCGGGTGCTCAGGCGGGCGCTGGTGAAGCCGCGGGTGATGCCGTCCGCGCCGGTCAGGGTCTCCCGGCGGGCAATGATCCTGAGTCGCCCGTTGCCGTCGAGCTGGGCGTTCGCGCTTCTCGCGGTGTAGGTCTGCAGTTCACCGTTGCCCCAGCCGTTACCGCCGGTCTCGAAGTTCCAGGCCTGGGTACTCGGTGTCCGGCCGGCACTGCCGGCGAACGTGATGGCGCTCGTCGGCGCGGTGGTGACGGTCGCCGGCAGCGGGGCGTCCACCTGTTGCACGCTGGCGCGCGTGATCTGGACGGTGAAGGCGCCGGAGCGCGGCAGGTCGAAGTACAGCGCCGTGTCGGACGAGGCGGCCGTCGTGCAGACAAAGGTACGGCTCAGCAGGTGCCAGTCGCTGTCCCGGTACCCCGCGCTCACGCTGACCTCGGTCGGCCGGTGGCCGTAGTTGCCGTTGGCGAGCAGCATCCCCACCTCGGCGCCGCTGCCCTTCATGTCCCGGACCCAGGCCTGCATGCGGTAGGTCTTGCCGACCGTGAACATCGTCTCCGGCGAGCGGAGCGCCGCCAGGGCCATGGCCCAGGAGCCGGTCCCGCCGGGACGGCTGATCTGCATCCCCTGCGTGGCGACCGAGAAACCGGTCACGCTCGAGATCGACTGGAACGACAATGCTCCGGCCTCCGAGCCGCCGCTCCAACCGACGGTGCCCAGGGCTCCCGTCCCGTTCACCACGAGATCGGCGCCGGTCGTCGCCGCGGCTGTGGTGGCGGTCGTCCGGCGCTGCTGGGGGTGGCCCTGGGCGGGTGTCGAGAGGCTGACCATGGTGGTGACGAGCACTGTTCCTGCGACGATCCTGGCGGCAATCATGGATTCTTCCTTCGCGTTTCGGAATTGTCGTTCCGGCGTCGAAGGCAAAATCGGATCGCATTACGGGTGACTAAGCAGTGCACCAAGTGGCAACTGGTGTGCTCCGCGTTGCCTACCTGCGGCGTCAGCGAAGTGGCAGAACTTGCTGGTGTGTCGTGGGGGGTGGCGGCAGCGGCGGGTCAGAACGGGATGCCGCCGGCCCAGACGGAGATCGGGCCGACGGTCATGGTCTTGGGAAACGAGGTCTGCGACGCGGCGGAGCTCTTGACGACCGCCACGTTGAGAACCAGGTAGAGCGGCTTGCCGAACGGCCAGGCGCGCCCGGAGGCCCGGGCATCGGACGCCCAGACCGAAAGGGTCGGCTTACCGTCGACGTAGAACCGTACGGTCCGGTCGTCGAAATAGACGCCGTAACGGTGGCTGCGGGAGTCCAGCCGGGTGGTGCCGTCGGCCTCGTCCCAGCCGTACCCGTGGTCGCGGTCAGGAGCCGACAGTCCGGACATGTGCACCGCGGCGTGGGCCGTGGCCGGCGCGGCGCCCTGGCCCTCGAACACGTCCAGCTCGCCGCAGGCCGGCCACCCGGCCGAGTCGATGTCGGTGCCGAGCATCCAGAAGGCCGGCCAGAGACCGGCGCCGGTCGGCGCGGTGATGGCGGCCTCGACGTACGAACCGGGCTGTACGGACACCTTCCCCTTGGTGTTCAGGCGGGCGCTGGTGTAGCCGCGCGTGATCCGGTCGGTGCCCTGGTACTGCTCCCGCCGCGCGACGATGCGCAGCCGTCCGGCTCCGTCGGTCTGAACGTTCTGCGGCCGGGCCGTGTACGTCTGGATCTCGTCGTTGCCCCAGCCGCCACCGCCGGTCTCGTAGCTCCACGTCGATGTGTCGGGTGACGCCCCGGACCGGCCCGCAAAAGTGATCCGGCGGACCGGCGGGCCGGTGATTCTGGCCGGCTCCGGCGCGCTCACCTCATGCACCCGGGCGTCGGTGAGCTGAAACGCGAACGAGCCGGCGGCGGGCAGGGCGAGGTAGAAAGCCGTGTCCGCCGACGCTCTGCTGGTGCACACGAAGGTGCGGGTCACGAGGTGCCACGCGCGGTCCCGCCAAGCGCTGTACGCGGTGGTGTCGGTCGGACGGTGCCGGTAATTCCCGTTGGCCAGCAACACGCCGACACGTTGGCCCGAGGCGAGGCCGTCACGCACCCACACCTGCATGCGGTACGTCCGGCCGACGACGAAGAACCGCCGGGCCCCCCGGAGGGAGGCCAGGCTGAACGCCCAGCTGCCGGCCCCGCCGGCCCGCGTCAACGACACCCCGGTCGAGTGGGTGAAGGGACCGGTGAGCCGGATGGCTCGGGTCACCTTGACGGTGCCGTCGTCGGAGTGCGCCGACCATCCGGCGGGACTGGACACGGCGGAGCCGTTGGCGACGGCGTTGGCGGACACGGCTTCCGGGAACAGCCGGAATTCGGGGACGGCCCGGGCGACCGGCGGCGCGGGGGTGGGCGTCGTGGCCGCCGGAGGCTTCCCGGACGGGGTTCCGGTGCTGGTCCGCGGCCGGGCCGACTGCCCGGCCGGCGCCGAGACACCGACCTCGGCCGGCGTCGGCGAGGACAGCTTCGGGTGCCCTGGGTGCTGCGGGGTCGCCAGGTGCACGGCGATGATGATGCCGATGACCGTGGCGGTCGCCGCCACGGTCATCCTCCGGCCACCGCCGGAGACGAAGCGGGACAACCTCCGGGAAGGCCGATCTGATGCCACGAATCCTCCATCGCCAGGTGAGGGCGCGCCGCCGGGTGGTCGGACGTTGCCAAGCGTGGGTACAACGAACGAACGCACCCCGTGCAACGCGAGATCGCGCCGGCCGGTGCCCGCCCGACCCGGGGAACCGGTCTACCGGCGGACGACGGGGAGCACGATGCGCGCGAACCAGGTGATCGTGGCGGCGACGATCGCCGCACGCACCCACATCAGCGCCCCGTCGGCGGACAGTTCCACAGTCGCGATCGCCACGGCGACCGCGACGGCCAGCTGCAGACGGAGCCGCCAGTCGGAGGCTGGAACCGGCGCCCACCGTCTCGCCCGCACCGTCAGGACGACGGACAGCAGGCAGTAGGCGACCAGGGTGGCGGCCGCGGAACCCTCCAGTCCGAAGCGCGGGATCCACCAGATGTTGAGGGCGACGTTGGCGGCCGCCGCGACGAGGGTGCAGACGGCGATGTCGGCCGTGCGGTCCCGGGCGGTCAACGCGCGGCTGACCGCCAGATGCGCGGCGAACGGCACCGCGGTGACCACGACGAGCAGAACGACCATCGACAGGCTCTCCGGCCGGTACGACGGCGGCGCCCACACCCGCAGGATCAGCGGCGTGCCGGCGGCGAATCCGATCAACAACGGCACCAGCAGGCGGTAGAGGATGTCCCGGCTGGCCGCCAGGACCCGGATGCGGTTCTCGCCGTCGGCGAGGGCGAAGAAGCGCGGCATCCAGGTGGAGTGCAGCACCGACAGCAACAGCAGCGGCATCGATGCCACGTTGTACGCCACCTGGTACCGAGCGACGGCGTCCTCGCCCATCGCACCCTGGATGAGCAGGCGGTCGGCCGTCGAGAGCACGAAGGTGCCCAGCACCGCCGGCACCAGCGGGACGGCGAAGCGCACGGCGTCGGCCACCATCGGCAGGTCGCGGCGGTCGATGGAGCGGGGCGGAGCGAGCATCAGGCCCAGCACCATGGCCGCCAACTGGGCCACGGTCTGGCCGGCCAGGAAGTTCTCCGCGCTCGGGTGCTGCCAGGCGATCAGGCCGAGGCTGGCCGCCTCGGCCACCACCGACTGGAACAGGCTGACCGCCGCGAAGGCCGGCAGACGTTCCTGGCTGCGCAGCAGCGCGAGGGACGCCCCCGTGATCGCGGACAGGCCGGCCCAGACGACGGAGATCCGCAGGGCGACGAGCTGGTCCAGCATGTCGAGGGGCCGGGCCCAGAACGCGACGGTGCCGAGCGCCGCCACGGTGACCGAAGCGGTCAGTGCCACCGACACCGCCAACACCTTGGCCGCGTCGCGCCGGCCGTGGGGTAGTTCGTGTTGCCGCTGGATCGCGGTCTGCAGGCCGAAACCGCCGACCACGAACAGCACCTGCATGACGGCGTTGCAGGATGCGACGACGCCGAACTCGCCACTGCCCAGGACCCGCGTGATGACCGGCGTCAGGATCGCCGCGCCCAGCAGCTGCACCGCCCACAGCACCATGTACAGCGAATCGCGGCCGAAGAGGCGGGAGAGCTGGTGGTCCACCACCGGGGGTTTCACGGTACGGGTCATCGCGGCGCCGCCGACCGTCGGCGCGGCTGGTGGTACTCGAACAGCACCGTACCCCCGGCCTCGTACCTCACCGACCAGCCCGGCATGGTCCGCAGGGCCTCGCGGAGCCGAGCGAAGGTCTCGGGCCGCTCCAGTCCGTACTCCCATCCGTAGACCGACGAGGTGGGCGACCAGAGCGCGAAGATCCGGGCCGGACGGCCGTCCCGCCGGGAGTAGGCCACGATGGCTTTCGTCAGCCGGCGGGACCGGGCCGTGGCGGTTTCGACCGGCGGGACCGCCCCGGGCGGCTCCACCGTCTCGCGTTCCACCGAGAGATGCGTCAGGTCCTCGGTCGGCGGGCTGCTCGGCAGATCACCCGGGCCCAGCATGAGCAGGTAGCCGACGCTGCCCGGGGGCATGGGCGTGCTGCGGAACTGGTGGAACGCCTGCCGGTCGGTGGGCCGGATGACGTTGGCCGCATCCATCCCGAACGACGCCACCAGGAAGGTCGTGCTCAGGACCGCGAGGATGGCCACCAACGCCACGTTGGGCCGGTTCGCCGACATGCTGCGGAACGACTGGGCAGCGAGCAGGGCGAGCCACGGCAGGCCGAACAGGGTGGCCCGGAAGATGCCCTCCTGGCCGTACGGGTTGACCGCGATGACGAGCAGGCCCGAGATCGGCGCGCAGGCCAGCGCCCACACCTCGATGCCGCGTCGTCGTCGGTAGACCACCGCGGCCGCGGTGGCGCCCAGGATCAGGATGCCGCCGACCAGCGCCCACACCGTCAGGTCGACCACGACGAGCCGTTCCAGACCCGGGGCGGTGGCGGTGGCGGGCGGCCGGAAGTTCTTGGCGTTGCCCACTTCCCCGAAGTACACGAACTCCTTGAGCGCCGACCAGTGTGATGCGGCCCAGGCGACGGCCGGCGCCAGCACGGTGGCCGGCAGCCACCACGGCCGGATCTGCCGGAAGACGGCCAGGATGCACATCGTCCCGCCGACGATGTACGGGCTCAGCTGGTGCGATGTCGCCAGGGCGCAGCCCGCGCCGGTGAGGGCGACCACCTTCATCCGGGAGTCGTAGTGCGACAACGCGATGGCGACGATCAGCAGACCCAGGACGAAACCGACCGACTGGGGGGAGAAGTAGTCGGCGCCGATCGGGTCCGCCAGCACGGCCAGCGCCACGGCGACCCAGGCGGTCGTGCGCGACTTGAGCACGGTGCCGGCCAGGAACCGCAGCGCGCAGAGCCGGAAGAAGCCCAGCAGCACGGGCCACGCCTGGGCCAACCGCATCGGATCGCGGATGCCCGCGATGTCGCTCACCCAGGCCATGGCGGCGAAGTAGCCCGGCCAGGCGCTGTAGACGGCGACCGTGGTGTTCATCTGATGCACGGTGCGGATCTGCTGCACGAAGTCGACGTGCTTGGAGGCGGACTGTGAGCGCGGACCGTCGTAGACGAGCGCCGGCGTGCCCGTGAGGATGAGGACGAGGATCAGCACCGCGATCGCGACCGAGGCGTCACTGCTGGCCCGGGACACGGCGAACGACAGCAGGACGAGCAGCAGACCGGCGTACCAGAGGGGTCCGATGACCGGGAGGAAGCCCCACAGCCCGGGGTCGGTGTGGCGATGGGTCAACGCGGCGACGAGGCAGATCGCACCGCCGCCGAGGGAGAGCAGCAGCGACAAGTTGACGTGTTTACGGGCGAGCCGGACCAGCGAGCGGCGTAGCCGTACGAGCCGGTCCGCTCCGGGCGGGTTCGCACGGCCACGCGTCGATCGGCGGTCCCGCACGGCGATCCGGCAACCCAGGACGTGCAGCGGGACGGTGACGACGGCCAGGGCGACAAAGGCCGTGGCCGGATGCCAGGCCCGGGTCTGCAACATCACGGTGCCCACGAACGTGGGCACGCACAGCGTCGTCAGGGCGGTCATGGCGAGCCGGGTGGGCAGCCGCATGCTCCTGGCCAGCACCCACGGCGCTCCGCCCAGCCCGATCAGGACGTAGAACACCAGACCGACGGTCCGCGCGACGGGCGCCTGCGCCGCGAACCCGATGCTGCCCACCATGAGCATCACCAGGCTCGACGCTGAAATGATCAAGCGGTGGTCGGAGGTGTCGCGCGTGTACGGCGACGCGTTGCTGCTGGACGACAGATTCTCGGTGAAGTTCCAGTCCCGGCGCGGCCGGGAACGGTAGATCCGGCCCAGCTCCCGGCCGGTGGCCGTCCCGGGCGGCGCACCGGCCACGTGATCGGCCGATACCGCCGTGCGGTCCTCGGGCTCGGCGGGGCGGCTCAGCCGGCCGGTCCGGGCGACGACACCACGGTAGGTCGTCACCGGCCGGTCCCGCGGGGCGGCGTCGGCGGGCTGGCCGATCTCGGTCCGTTACCCCTGGCCCGGCGTCGGGCCTGCGCATAGAGCAGCGGGCCGGCGACGAAGCCGGCGAACTCGCGACGGAGCATCCCGGGCGGCGCCGCCGCGCCGGGGGAGAGCCGGCGGTTGGTGTCCAGCCGGATCCGGCCCAGCTTGACCGCTCCGGCCGGCAGGCGGCCCAGGACCCCGGGCAGGGTGGACCGCTGCGTCAACAGCTTCGTCAGGAACGCCGTGAGCCCGGTGCCGTACCCGTACATCTGCCGGGCCAGCGAGGCGAGATCGGCCCGGTGGTGGTGCCACACCAGCGCGGAGGGCTCGTAGGCGATCGCCCCGCCGGACCGCAGGACCCGGACGAACACGTCGAGGTCCTCACCGCCGCGGGTCCGGGTGCCGGCGCCCAGCGCCTCGTCGAACCCGCCCAGTTCGATCAGGCTCTCCCGGATGAAGCCGAAGCTGGCCCCGGTGCCGAAGATTCCCGCGGAGTACGGATAGAGGACGCCGCGCCGGGAGGCCGGTGACATGTCGAACAACTGCGGCGCGCACCGCGACGACCACGACGACGTACGGGCGTCGAAGTAGGACTCGGCATCGTTGGTGATCGAGGCGGTGCACACCAGGCCGGTCACGCACCGCACGTCGGGGCGCCGGCGGAAACCCTTGACGATCCCGTGCACCCAGTACGGATCCACGGAGACGTCGTCGTCGGTGTAGGCCAGATAGGTGCCCCGCGCCGCGCTGAGGCCCTTGTTGCGGGCGCAGGAGAGACCGGGCCGTGGTTCGCACTCGTACCGGAAGCGCGGGTCGTCCCGCTGGATGCTCTCGACGAGCCGGCGGGTCGACGCGTCGTCCGGGGCGTTGTCCACGATGAGGAACTCGACGGCCGGGTAGGTCACCGCGGCCAGCCGCTCCAGGCAGGCCGCCAGCATGTCGGCGCGATTGCGGGTGCAGACCACCACGGAGACGAGCTCCGCCGGCTCCACCTGTTCAGGGCACCGGTCGGTGGCCGACGGCGGCCGCCCGCCGACGGGGGTGGCGGCCTGCCCCTCCGCCCGCAGATGAGCCTGGATGGGCTCGTGCAGCTGCTCCCACGCCACCGCCACCAGCGCACTGCCGTCGTGGGGATCGGTGGGCATGGGCACCGTGACGTAACCGATGGGTTCTCGGTGCAGCCGTACCAGGACGCGGGCGCGGTCCTCGCCCGCAGGTGGCACGACGGAGGTCAGGCCCCCTCCGCCGGACAGTTCGAACTCGCAACACCAGATGCCACCGCGTGCCGCGGCGGGATCGACTGGCCACTCCATCTTGGGCTTCCGCACTTCTATCCGTTCCGAATCTGATCGGTGCTGCTGGTCAGGGCCGGCGCCGGCGGGTTACGGGCGGGCCGGCGCCACGGTGCGATCAGCCGGCCGGGTCCGAACCGGGTCGCGGCCCGCACCATCGGGCCCGGCCGGCACTCCCACCTCGATTCCGGTCGCTCCAGGAGCTCCCGGAGCCGGCTCACCGACATCTCCTGGCCCACTTCGATGCGCGGCAGCGCGAATCTGTTCGCCGCCGAGGGCGTCGGCACCCGTCCGGTCAACGCGAGCGCCGCGCTGTAGCCGGCCTGTCGGACGCCGTGGCGGACCCGGAAATCGTGCTCGCCGTACGGGTAGGCGATGAGACGCGGTGGTGGCAGACCGAGCGCCGCGAGATCCGCGCGCGGCCGCGCGAGTTCCCCGGTGAGCTGCCGTCCGTCGGCCGACCTGAGATGGGCGTGGGTGTGGGAGTGGGCTGCGATCTCCCAACCGTCCCGGCTCAGCGCCCGTAGCTGCGCGCCGTTCAGCAGGGACTGCCGGGTCGCCCCCCGGCTCTCGTCCCACGCGTTGTGACCGCCGAGCTGACCGGTGACCACACAGACCACGGCCGGTATGGCGAGCCGGGCGAGTAGTGGAGCCGCGTGCTGCAGCAGGCTCTCGTAGCCGTCGTCGAAGGTGAGCATGATGCTGCGCTCCGGCAACGCACCGCACCCGTCCAGGAAGGACAGCAGCTGCCCGGCGTCGATGAAGGTGTGCCCGTCGGCCAGCAGACGGATGATCTGCTCCTCGAAACGCTGCGGGTGCACCGCGTAGGGGCCGACCACCGGATCGTCGATGTCGAGGACCGCGTGGTAGGCCAGGATGCGGAGGTCCGTCCCGCGATGCCGGGTGATGCCGCCCCCCGCGCGCACTCCCGCCCAGTAGGCGACGTCCCGGGTACGCGCGAAGAGCCACTCGGTGGGCCGATCCATGTGCCCGTCCTCGACCCGGCGCACGACTGCGGACTGCACCCGCCGGCGGACGGCTGGTGGCCCGGTCGCGGCCAGGCGGACGAGGCGGCCCGTCACCGTGTCGCCCCGGTGCTGGTCCCACAGGCCCGATCCGATCGCCCGGTGCTTGCGGGACAACCGGGCGTCGGCGCACCCCGCCTGCCACCACTGGGCGATGTTCTGCGCGGGGCTGACGACGTACCGCTGATGGGAGATCGCGCCCGCCGCATAGGCGACGCGGGTCCTGCTCTGCAGCAGCCGGAAGAAGAAGTCGGTGTCCTCCCCGCCGAAGGACCCGCCCGCGGTGAGACTCTCGTCGAAGCCGTGGACAGCGGCGAAGCAGCTGGCCCGCACGGACAGTTGCCCGGTCAGGAAGTCCGCGACGCCGAGCCGTCCGCCGTGCCGGGCCAGCCGGCGGCGGCGCTGCTCGGTCCACCGGGCGACCCCTCTGGTCAGCAGCGTCACCGGCGAGTCCGGATGCAGGGGGATGTCGCCGACCACGGCGTCGGCCCCGTCCGCCAGCAGCCGCTCGTGCTCGATCAGCAACCGACGGTCGATGCACATGTCGTCATCGAGGAACAGCAGGTAGCGCCCGCGGGCTGCCCGCGCGCCGCAGTTGCGGGCGGCGGCGGCACCGGTGTTGCCCTGGCGGAGGCGAACGAGCGGGATCGACAGCTCGAGGTCGCACAGTGCCTCGTAGGTGCCGTCGGTGGATCCGTCGACGACCACGATGAGCTCGCACGGCCACGGCCGTTCCGCGGCGGCGATCGACTGGATGCTTCCCAGCACGACGTCGCGTCGATCGAACGTCGGCACGATGATGCTGAACATGCAGGTCGTAGAGTTCACGGCCCATCTCTCTGCGTGGTCTTCACCACGGCTCGTCGTCATACACGGGGGCGGCACCCCATGGGTCGACGCGTGTGCTGATACGACCTCGCGGGTAGCCGGTGCGCCGCCCTGCGAGGTCACAGACCGCGCGGTGTGTCGGTGCCCAGCGGGCCGGCGCCGGGCTGCGGTCGCGGTGGCGGCCGGCGAGGAGAGAGGTAGCCCGTCACGGTCGCCGACAGCCCGACCACGATCGCGCCCGCCTGCAGGAATTTCCGCGGATGCCGCACCGAACCGCCGATTCCGCGCAGGACCCCGGCCGGTAGCACGGCCCTGACGTATCGGCGCTCCGCCGCCAGCGCCGCCTGCGTGGTGGTCAAGCGGGCGACTGCGCGCTTGGAGCGTCCCTCGTGGTAGCAGCGCCTGACGAAGTACGAGAGTGTCTGCCGGGCGACCGGCACGAAGTGGTCGACGTAGGCGTCGGGCTCCAGCACCACCCGGCTCTCCGGGCGCCGGCTGGCCGCCCGGATGCAGAACTCGGTCTCCTCACATCCGACCGGCAGCGCTCCGACCCGACCGACGGCGTCCGAGAAACCACCCACCGCGGCGAAGACGGAACGCCGGACGGCCATCGACGCGCCGATGGGGTTGCGGATGGGCGACCGCCGGGTGGGCAAGCCGCGGTAGCTGCAGCCGACCACCCATCCGAACTCGGCGGGGAACCAGCCCGGCGCGGCGCCGCCTTCCCAGCGGGGCGCCACGCTCGTGCCGACGACCACGACGTGCCGTTCGGTGAAGGCGTGGCGCACCCGTTCGAGCCAACCGGCCCGCGGTACCGCGTCGTCGTCGAGGAAGACCACGATGTCGCCGGCGCTGGCGCGGACACCCGTGTTGCGCGCCTCGGACAGCCCGCGGACGCCCTGGTTGGCCAGCACACGCACGCCGTCGAGCTCCTGCCGGGCCCGGGCCAGCAGCGCGTCGTTGTGGTCCACGACGACGATCACTTCGTCGCCGGGTCGAACCTGATCGCGCACGGCCGCGCAGGCGTCCGTCAGGTCCGCCCATCGTTGCTGGGTGTAACAGCAGATGACGACGCTGGCCGAGGTCTGCGGGGCCGTCAGCGCGGTGGCCACTGCGGCCACCGGTGCGGAGGAGGCCGCCGGATCGGCGCTCACCACAGGCCGGCTCCGGAGCTGACGGTGTCCGGCGCGTCCTCGCTCGGGGCGACGCCGCCGGGTGCGGCGGCACAGCGTGCCACGGACACCTGAGGCTGGCGGCGCGGCCATTCCCGGGCGATGGTGCGCAGGACGCGCAGGCCGTCGGTGACGGCGTTGAGGTTGCTCGTGCCGTGGATGCGGCGATGCTCGAAGCTCGGCACCTCCCGCACTTTCAGCCCGGCCCGGGCCACCCGCAGGTTCAGCAGCGTCTCGATCTCGAACCCGTCACCCCACAACCGCCCGTCCCCGGCCGGCCGCGGGCTCGTGCTGTCGAGGTCGAAGATCGGCAGACAGTGCGCCCAGAACGCGTTGTAGCCGTAGCAGAGATCGCTGTAGCGGGTGCCGAACAGGACGTTCACCATGCCGTTCAGCATCTTGTTGCCGGCGCGCCGCATGCGGGTGATGTCGGCGCTGCCGCCGGCCGACGCGAACCGCGAGCCCTTGGCGAAGTCCGCGCCACCGCGCAGGGCGTCGACGAACAGCGGGATCTCGCCGGGATCGGTGGAGCCGTCGGCGTCGATCATGACGATGATGTCGCCCACCGCGGCCGCGAAGCCGCAGGCCAACGCGTTGCCCTTGCCCTTGCGGTTCTGGGTCACGACGCGGATCCCCGGCCACAGCCGGCGCGCGACCTGCACCGTGTCGTCCACCGAACCGCCGTCGACCAGGATCACCTCGTCGACCTGGGGTATCCGGGACAGCACGTGGGGCAGGTTCTTCTCCTCGTTGAGGGCCGGCACCACAACGCTGACTTTCGGGCGCGGCCGGCGGGAGCCGAAGGTGTTCTCCGCCTCGCCCGGGGTCTTGTGTGCGCGACTCATGTATTCTGCCATTTCCCTCTCCGGGCAGTGCTGAGCCAAGACGATAATGGCTCGAATTGAAGGACCTTCGCGAATGTCGCGACGTGCAATTTTGCTCGACCCATAGCGTAGGGCAGCGAATAGGGACGTCAAGGTGCTCAACGCCTAAATGACGTTCCGGGTCCGGTTGTCCGGGCAGGTGTGTTGATCCACACAACTCATCGAACGACCGCAAAGGTGGGCGTGTCCGCGCCGGACGCCGTATCCGATCCTTTACCAAGGACCGGGCGGCAGCCGCTTGACCTGGAACAACTGCGGCGATTCCCTCGTCGCCACCTTGTCGGCGGCCCCGGGGTGGGCGGCCCGGAGCGGATCGCCGGTCGGGCGGTCGAGTATGGTGCGTCTCCTCGTGAATGCCGACGTTCGCGGGCCCTTCGAGGGCAACCGATTGATCACCTTCGGACCCGGGAGTTGATCGAGCGACGATGACATCCCTCGATTGTCGAACCGATACCGGATATCTCATCAAGGCGGGGTTCCCGCAGCGTGGGCCGCGATATTCGAGCGGCGCACGGTATCGGCCGGAAGGCGCCGGCACCTGACCATGGCAACGAATCGGAGGCTCCCGTGACCCCCTTGGCCGTCGTCATCCTGGCCCATGCCGATCCCGTCCATCTGAGGCGCCTCATCACCGCCCTGGACGACACCCCGGTGGTGCTGCACTGCGATGCCCGAACGGACGACCGGAGCTTCGCGGCCATGGTCGACGGCCTGCCCGGCCGCGTACGGGTGGCGCCGAGGCAGCGAACGACCGTCACCAGTTGGTCATTGGTCACCGCGGAGCTGCAGGCCCTCAAGATCGCCACGACGTGGACCGACGCCCGGCACATCGCGGTGCTGTCCGGCGCCGACTATCCCCTCCTGCCGATGGCGGACATCGTGCAGGAGCTGCGGGCGTGGGACGGACTGACGTGGATCGAGAACACTCCGGTGCCGGTCGCGTCCTGGGACACGGCGCGTCACCCGGACGGCGGACTGTGGCGATTCCAACATCGCTTCCTCACCCGGGCACACCAGGTTCTCTACTGGCGCGACGTGCCACTGCGGTTCCCGTGGAAGCGCAGCGTGCCGGAGGACCTGAGCCTCCGCGCCGCCTCCCAGTGGAAGATCTACTCCCGGGCCCACGCCCGGGCGCTCCACCGGCTCGTCGACCAGCGGCCCGACCTCGTACGGTTCTGGTCCACCACGTTGGTGCCCGACGAGTCCTTCGCGGCATCGATGCTGGGCAGCCCGAAACTGCTGGGAGGGGACGCGCTGGCGCCGTGCCCATCCGGCGCCTGGTACATGAACTGGGACAACGACCGCCCGGGACACCCGCGGTGGTTGTCGGACAACGACTTCGACCAGCTCAAGAGCGCGCGCTGGGCGCCGCACCTGCCGCTGCCGGGCACGACGGCCGGGACCCTGCCGATACCGGACGGTGAACCGACGCCGTATCGCAAGCTCTTCGCCCGCAAGTTCCGCTCCTCGGACCCCACTGTCGTCGATCAGGTGGACGCCGAACTGCGCAGCTGACGAGCGGTCGGGCGCCCCCGGTGCGGCAGGGGGCGATCCCGTCGCTCGGGGTCGGCGGTCATCGTCGCCAGAACAGCAGGTGAGTGATGCCGCTGGGGCTCGGCACCGACTCGAGGTGGAAGCGGTCGAGAAGGTCGGTGTGGCTGTCCCACAGCCGCTCGCCTCGGCCGAGGTCGACGGGCGCGACGGCGATGTGCATCGTGTCGACCAGGTCGGCCTCGATGAACTCCCGGATGGTGGCGACTCCGCCACCGAGGCGTACGTCGCGGCCGTCGGCGGCCCGTTTGGCCTGCTCCAGCGCCTCGGCCGGGCTCGCGTCGAGGAAATGGAACGTGGTGTCGGAGAGGGTGAACGACGGGCGTTCATGGTGGGTGAGCACGAAGACCGGCGTGTGGAACGGTGGGTTGTCCCCCCACCAGCCCTGCCAGTCGTGGTTCTCCCAGGGCCCACGCTGAGGGCCGAACTTGTTGCGTCCCATGATCTCCGCGCCGATGTTGTGGTCGTAGTCGCGGGCCAGGTAGTCGTCCAGGCCACGGGTGCCGCCGGGTTCGGTGCGGTACATGAAACCGGCGGTGGCGGCACGCCAGGAGAACAGGGGGGTGGGGTCGGCATGGCCGAAGGGCCGCTCCAGGCTCTGCCCCTCGCCGGTGCCGAACCCGTCACGCGAAACGTTGAAGCTCTGCACCCTCAGCAGCTGCGGCACGAATCCTCCTCGGAGAACTTCCGGTGGCAAGTGATCACCGGAGTCACCGTACCGATGGAGCCTGGTCGGACGTGTCACTGAGATCACCGGACGAGGGAGCCTGCCGTGGATCCCAGCATGGGAGCACGGAGAGGGTGGGCGCTCGCTTCAATCGATGCATCGGGGACCAACACCTGGCAGTACCTGCTGCTCCGCGACCTGATCGTGGATCCGGATCTCCACCCGGAAATCGGGATGCAGGCACCGGGCACCCCGGATCCCGAAACCGTCCGTTACGCGCTCCACCTCATGCACTCCGAGAAGGGGCTGTGGCGTTGCATGGCCAAGTCATCGTACAAATACCTGTGCGGCGACCTCAGGCTCGCGGCAGCGGTAGCAGAGTCTTCCCGATCCGGCGGCCTGTCGAAAGACCTGTTGACGCCCGGCAGCCTCGTGGGTGCCGCCTCTGTCGCCGGAGCCGGTGCGATCACCGATGCGTTGCCCTGGCTGCAGACCAGCGGAACAGTCGTGACCGCAGGGATGCTGATCATCATCGGCAACATCGGTCTCGACGGTTTCTGCGAGTGGATCCATGACTATGTCATTCCCATGCCGCAGCGTCCCGACATCGACAGCTAGCTCGTCGACGTCCGGGCCGCGCCACACCAGCCGCCGCCTCGAGTGTCCCCAAGCGGCGGAGCCGGCAATCGGGGACACCGACCCTAGGGCTCCCGCATCCGGGACCTGAGCACATCGAATTCGCACCCCGGCGCGTCCGGGTCGAAGCCGTGCTCGATCAGCCAGCGCGCCGCCCCCAGGCTGCGCAGTGACCACCAGGCGCGGATCAGGTCCCGGTCCGCGTCGGCGCCGTAGCCGGCCAGCAGGTCGTCCAGGCGTTCCTCGTGCCCCAGGGTCAAGGTGGCGAGGTCGAACATCGCGTCGCCCGGGGCGGCCTCGGACCAGTCGATGACCCCGGTGACCTCGTCGCCGTCGACGAACACGTGGGTGATCTGCAGGTCGCCGTGGATGAACGCCGGCTGCCACGGCCGGAGCGCGGCCCCGGCGATCGCGCGGTTGCGCCGGATCACCTCGGCGGGCAGGACGGCGTGGGTGAGCAGCCACGCGCACTCCCGGTCGAGATCCGCCGCCACGTCGTCGAGCCTGGGCCCCGGCCACGGCGGCAACGGCGCCTCGTGCAGCTTCCGGACGGCGGCACCGGCCGCCGCCCAGGCCGCCGGCGACGCGGCCGACGGTTCGCCGAGGATGCCGAGCGCCTGGCCGGGCACGGCGGCGATCGCGAGTACGGGCGGACGGCGCCAGAGGATCGGCGGGGTCGGTATCGGCGCCAGGTCCATCGCCCGCACCTCGATGTCGGCGTGCGCCGGGTCGCCGTCGACCTTCAGGAACACGTCGCCGACGCGCAGGGTCGCGCGTTGGGTGTGGGCGACGACGACCTCGACCTCCTCCATGCCGGCCATCCTGGCGGGCCCGGCCGCCGGTGTCGCCGAATTTTGCGGGGCCGTCGCTAGGGGGTGCCGCTCTCGGCTCGGCGGCGGGCCCGCCGGCCCGGGCGGTCAGGCGGCGGGTTCGCGGTGGGTCACGAAGACCAGGCCCTGCGTCTGGCGACGCGGGTCGTAGCCGAGCACCCGGACCAGATGCCCGGGATGGGCCGCGTGGCAGGCGTCCAGCTCGTCGAGCACGGCGTCGGCGTCCTGGACGCCGAACAGCGGCAGCTTCCACATCGACCAGTACGCGGCCGGCGCCGCCGTCGGTGCGGCGTGTTCGACGGCGGGGATCCAGCCGGCGGCCACGATGTGCTGGAGCTGGCGGCGGACCTGGGCCCGGCTCAGCGGCGGCAGGTACGAGAACGTGCCGTACCGCCGGGTGGTCGGAGCATGCACAACGGCCTCCTCAGGCATGGGCGAGCTTGTCGACGATGTCGAAGTCGAAGCGGACGTCGCCCCAGGTCTGCAGGGCGGCGTGGAGCTCCGGGCTGTGCCCGGCCGCCTCGCGGAGCACCGCGTCGCCGTCGCGGTCGAGGTCGCGGCCCTCGTTGCGGGCCAGCACGCAGGCCTCCACGGCGACCCGGTTGGCGGTGGCGCCGGCCGCGTTGCCCCACGGGTGGCCCAGGGTGCCGCCGCCGAACTGCAGCACCGAGTCGTCGCCGAAGATGGACACCAGGGCCGGGATGTGGCCGACGTGGATCCCGCCGGAGGCCACCGGCAGCATGCCGGGCAGGTGCCCGAAGTCCTGGTCGAAGAAGATGCCCCGGGACCGGTCCTCGGCCACCGACGACTCGCGCATGAGGTCGATCCAGCCCAGGGTCGCCTGCCGGTCGCCCTCCAGCTTGCCGACGACCGTTCCCGAGTGCAGATGGTCGCCGCCGGCCAGGCGCAGCGCCTTGGTGAGCACGCGGAAGTGGATGCCGTGCCGCGGGTTGCGGTCCAGCACGGCGTGCAGGGCGCGGTGGACGTGCAGCAGCATGCCGTGCCGGCGTGCCCAGTTGGCCAGCGAGGTGTGCGCGGTGAAGCCGGCGGTCAGGAAGTCGTGCATGATGATCGGCATGCCCAGTTCGCGGGCGAACTCGGCCCGGGTGAACATGTCCTCCACGGTCCCGGCGGTGACGTTCAGGTAGTGGCCCTTGCGTTCCCCGGTCTCCTCCTCGGCCTGCCGCACCGCCGCCGCCACCGCCTCGAAGCGGTCCCGCCACCGCATGAACGGCTGCGAGTTGATGTTCTCGTCGTCCTTGGTGAAGTCGAGGCCGCCGCGCAGGCACTCGTACACCGCGCGGCCGTAGTTGCGGGCCGACAGGCCCAGCTTCGGCTTGATGGTGCAGCCGAGCAGCGGCCGGCCGAACTTGTCGAGCTTGTCGCGCTCGACCCGGATGCCGTTGGGCGGGCCGCCGCAGGTCAGCACGAAGGCCAGCGGGAACCGGACGTCCTCCAGCCGCAGCGACCGGATCGCCTTGAAGCCGAAGACGTTGCCGGCCAGCGAGGTGAGCACGTTGACCACGGATCCCTCCTCGAACAGGTCGAGCGGGTAGGCCACGAACGCGTAGAAGGCCTCCGGGTCGCCGGGCACGTCCTCGATCCGGTACGCCCGGCCCTTGTAGTGCTCCAGGTCGGTGAGCAGATCCGTCCACACGGTCGTCCAGGTGCCGGTGGAGCTCTCGGCGGCGATCGCCGCCGCGGCCTCCGCGCGCGGCACCCCGGCCTGCGCCACCACCTTGAAACAGGCCAGCAGGTCGGTCTCGGCGGGCTGGTAGCCCGGATCCCAGTACGTCGCCGCGTACGCCTGCACGCCGGCCTCGTACATCTTGCCCGGTGCCGTCACTGTCATCTGTCTCTCCTCGTCGCGCGGGTCAGGCGGCCCGGCGGCTCTCCACGAGCCGCTGGATCATCGGGGTCAGAATCAGTTGCATGGCGATGTCGAGCCGGCCGCCGGGGATGACGATGGAGTTGGCCCGCGACATGAAGCTGTCGTGGATCATCGTCAGCAGGTACGGGAAGTCGATGTCGCTCGCGTCCCGGAACCGGATAACCACCAGCGACTCGGATGCGGCCGGGATGGTGCGGGCCACGAACGGGTTCGACGTGTCCACCGTGGGCACGCGCTGGAAGTTGATGTCGGTCTGGGCGAACTGCGGGGTGATGGTGCGCACGTAGTCGGGCATCCGGCGCAGGATCACGTCGGTGACGGCCTCCGGCGAGTACCCGCGGTGCCGGCGATCACGGTGCAGCTTCTGGATCCACTCCAGGTTGATCACCGGCACGACACCGATCTTCAGATCGCCGTACGCGGCGAGATCCACCGTCGGCGTGACCACGGCGCCGTGCAGGCCCTCGTAGAACAGCACGTCGACGTCGGGATCGAACGGACGCCACGGGGTGAACGTCCCGGACGGGCAGCCGTAGGCGCGCGCCTCGATCTCGTCGTGCACGTAGTGCCGGGTGCGGCCGGTGCCCTTGGCGGCGAACTCCTCGAACGTCTCGCCCAGCTCGTCCAGCAGGTTGGCCTCCGGGCTGAAGTGGCTGAAGTGGGGGTTGCCGCGGGCCTCCGCCTCGGCGATGGCCACCTGCATGCCCTCCCGGTCGTGCCGGTGGAAGGCGTCGCCCTCGATGTAGGCGGCGCGGACCCCCTCGCGCCGGAAGATCTGCACGAAGGTGTTCTTCACGGTGGTCGTGCCGGCCCCCGAGGAGCCGGTGACCACGATGATCGGGTGCCGGATGGACACGGGTTCTCCCGTCTGCGTCAGGAGCGGAACAGGCCGCGATGGGCGAACAGCGGGGAGTCCTCGTGCCGGGCCGGCGCCCCGGCCAGATAGCGGTGCACCCGTTCGACCTTGGCGCGGGAGCCGAACACCAGCGGCGTGCGCTGGTGCAGCGCGGCCGGGACCAGGTCGAGGATCGGCGTGTGCCCGTCGCTGGCGGCGCCGCCGGCCTGCTCGCACAGCTGCGCGACCGGGTTCGCCTCGTACACCAGGCGCATCCGGCCGTACCCGTGCTGCACGCGGCTCTCGGCCGGGTAGAGGTAGATGCCGCCGCGGGTCAGGATGCCGTACGTCTCGGCCGCCAGCGAGGCCAGCCAGCGCATGCTGAAGTCCCGCTGGCGGGGGCCGCTGCTGCCGCTGACCAGGTCGGCGACGTAGGACCGGATGCCGCGGTGCCAGTGCCGGGCGTTGGCGGCGTTGATCGCGTACAGGGCCGGCTCGGGCGGGAGCACGAGGCCGCGGCGGGTGCTCACGAAGCCGTCCGGTCCCAGCACGTACACGTCGGTGCCCTGTCCGAAGGTGAGCGCCAGCACGGTGGCCGGGCCGAACAGGATGATCCCGGCGGCCAGCTGCCGCCGTCCCGGCTGGAGCAGCCCGCCGCCGACCGCGTCGGTGACCGGCAGCACCGAGAAGATGGTGCCGACCGGCGCGTTCATGGCCAGGTTGGCCGGCTCGTCCACCGCGACCAGGGTCATGACGACGCTTCCGCCGCGGGTGAGGGGCACCGGCGCGGCCTCGCCCGCCATCCCGGCGACGGCGACGTCGGCGCCGGCCAGCCCGTCCCGGTAGCGGGCGCGCGCCCACGGCTCCAGGACGCACGGCTCGGTGTTCAGGGCCGCGATCCGGCCGGCCAGCTCGGCGCCGGCCGCGGCGAGCCGGGCGACGACGTCGGCGGCCGCCCGGGCGGGCCGGCTGCACCGGCCGTACGCGGCGAGATCTCCGGTCAGCGTCGGGGCGAGGGGTGCCTGGGGGACGGCCATGACCGAGTGTGGGCCGGACGCGCTGGTAAAGCCAAGGCATGCTTTTTTGCCGAGAGGAATAGCAAACCTATGCTTCGGTCATGAAGGACATCACCCTCCGGCAGCTGGATTTCCTGGCCGAGACCGCGCTGGCCGGGTCGCTCGCCGGCGCGGCGGCCCGGCTGCACCTGACCGGGCCGGCGATCGCCCAACAGCTGCGCCGGCTGGAACGCGCGGTCGGGCTGCCCCTGCTGGAACGCGGCCCGGCCGGCCAGCGCCCCACGGACGCCGGACGCCTGCTCATCGAGACCCACCGGCGGGTGCGCGCCGAGCTGACCGCCTGCGACGACGGCCTGCGGGCGCTGCGTTCGGCCGAGGCGGGCCGGGTCACGGCGGGCGTGGTCAGCACCGCCCAGTACTTCGCGCCGTTCCTGCTCGCCGCGTTCGGTCTCGCGCACCCGGGGGTGCGGGTCGGCCTGGTGATCGGCAACCGGGAGGAGATCGTGGCCCGCCTGGACGACTACACGGTCGACCTGGCGATCATGGGGCGGCCGCCGCACGGGCTCGCCGTCGAGCACCAGGTCTTCGGCGACCACACGTACGTGATCATCGCCTCGCCCCGGCACCGCCTGGCCGGTCCCGGCCGGCTGCCGTTCGCGCGGGTGGCCGAGGAGACGTTCCTGGTCCGCGAGCCGGGCGCCGGCACCCGGCTGCACTTCGACGCGATGTTCGACACCGCCGGCCACGAGCCGACCATCGGCATGGTGCTGGACTCCAACGAGACCATCAAACAGGCGGTCATGGCCGGCCTGGGCATCGCCCTGATCTCGGCGCACACCATCGCCGCCGAGGTCCACGAGGGGCGCCTGGCCGTGCTGGACGTCGAGGGCCTGCCGATCCGCCGGCACTGGCTGCTCGTCCGGATGGCCGGCCGGACGGTCGGGCCGACCACCGAGGCGCTGTGGAACTTCGTCTCCCTGACCGGTGCCGATCATCTGCCCAGCCTGGAGGGCTGAGCCCGCCGTCCCACGACGTGGTGTTTGTCTCCCACTCCGGCCCTGGCGCAGGGGTTTTGCTGTTGGGTAACGTTATAACGCCGAACGGCATCAAAACTCTGGGAGGGTCCATGTCACCGTCCGCTCTCGTCGCCGACCAGCAGGCCGCGCAGGCCGTGGTGCGCCACCACCGCGAGCTCGCCGCCACGCTGACCGGCCACGTCACCCGCCTGGTCGACGCCGCCGACGCCGGTCTCCCGGAGCGGACCTGGGCCCACCGGGACGAGCTGACGACGTGGCTGCACGAGGAATTGCTGCCGCACGCGTACGCCGAAGAGGCATCCCTGTACCCGGCAGCCGCCGACCTGACCAGCGGGAAACTGCTCGTCGACGGCATGCTCGGCGAACATCGCGTCATCGCCGCACTGGTCACCGACCTGGAAGCCGCGGTTTCCCCGGTCGTGGCGGCGGCCACCGCGTACGCCCTGCAGGCCGTGTTCGCCAGCCACCTCGCCAAGGAGAACGAGCTGGTGGTGCCTCTGCTGGTCACCGCCGACCAGGTGTCGCTGGCCGGGCTGCTCGACGGTATGCACGACATCATCGGCGCGGAAGCCGGTCAGCCCTCCGGCGGAGAGTGCGGCTGCGGCGGTTGCGGCTGCGGCGGCGATGCCCCCGCGGCCGACGGCGGGGTGGCGACGCTGACCATCGACCCGCGGCTCGACGTCCGCGAGCTGCCTCACGGCGAGCGGCACGGCCGGGTCCTGGCCGCTCTCGACGCGCTGCCGGCCGACTCCGCATTGGTGCTGGTGGCCCCGCACGCCCCGTTGCCGCTGCTCGCGGAGATCGAGAGCCGCTATGCGGGGCAGGTGGCCGAGGAATGGCTGGAGTCCGGCCCGGACGTGTGGCAGATCCGCCTGCGCCGGCAACCCGTCTCGGCCTGAACCACAATGATCTCGTCTCGGCGCCGCCGGACGCCCCGCCGGTCCTCAACGGGAAAGGCTTCTCATGTGTGAATACTGCGGCTGTCAGTCCGTCACGGCCATCGACGAGCTCACCCGGGAACACGACATGGTGGTCGCCATGATCGGGGACGTGCGGGCCGCGCACACCGCGGGCGACGTCCCCCGGATGGCCGAGCTGGCCCGCCGGATCGCTGCCGTCCTGGTCCCGCACACCGAGGTCGAGGAGCACGGTCTGTTCCCGCTGCTGGCCGACGAGTTCCCGGACCACGTGGCCGTCCTGGAAGCCGAACACCGCCGCATCGAAACGGTGCTCGGCGCGGCGAGCAGTGCGACCCCTGACGATCCCGGCTGGCCCCGGCAGCTGACGGAGATCCTCGATCTCCTGCGCGACCACATCTTGAAGGAGCAGGACGGTGTCTTCCCGGCCGCGCTGACCACGCTGAGCGGCGCCGACTGGGACAGCGTCGACGCTGTCCGAGCGCGGGCCGGTAGCCTCCTGCCGGCTGCTCCCGCGGCGGGGGAGCGGGCGTAGGTTCCCTTTGTTCAGCCGGTTGGCGATCTGGTCGGGCGGCTGCGGGATCGTGGTGGCGATGTGTTCCAACCGCAAGGCCTTGCGGTTGGGCCAACGCCGGCGCGACCTGGGTGGACGAGGAGGTCTTCGTCGACGACGGCCTGGTCACCAGCCGCAAGCCCGACGACCTCCCGGCCTTCTGCGACACGCTCCTGCAGGAGATCGCGAACAGCAGATAGCGACCGTACGGGCCCAGCAGGTCACCGTGGCGCACCGGCGGAAGTCGGTGCGCCACGGCCTTGCCGGTCGGCCGCCGGGCTGACCCGCCGGGGAGCTGTCACTTCAGCACCATGCGCCAGAGCACCGCGCCACACCTGATCCACGATCGACGCCCATGATCGCCACGTCGGTCCAAGAGGCAGAACCTGGGCGGGCCGGCTCCGTACCCCGGCATCGAAGGCCGGCTCCCGACGCGGCCGGTGCTACGAGGAGACGTCCATCTCCGCCGCCGCCGGCTCCGTCTCCGCGGCCGCCGAGCCAGGCCGGTAGAGCACATGCCATCCCGCCACCGCGAACAGGCTCGCGGCGAGCGCCCAGCCCGCCAGCGGGCCGCCGAACACGCCGAGCAGCAGCGAGGCCACGACCGCGGGCAGTCCCCAGCCGGCGAGCCACCTCCTCGGCGCGCCGCCGCGGGCGCCGAGCAGGCTGACGGTCAGGAAGTAGAGCGCCGCGCCGCTGCACAGCACCCACCGGCTGGCCTCCGGCACCGGCTCGCCGGCGTGGTCGGCCAGCACGCCGAGCCCCGCGGCGATCAGCACGATGGAGCCGGTCATCAGGTAGTGCGCCGGCATGGTCAGGCGCAACGTGAACACCCGGGTGCCGTACGTCGGCGCCCCGTCCGAGCCGTACCGCAGGGTCAGCCACCACAGGGCGACCAGCAGGCCGAAGCCCGCCGCCAGCGTCGCCATCAGGCCCAGCTCCCAGCGCTCGACGTCGGACGCGGCGTCGATCAGCTGCGCCACCGCCTCGCCGAGCACGATGATCACGAACAGGCCGAGCCGCTCGCCCAGGTGCGGCCGGTCGGGACGGGCCGCCTGCAGCCGCGGCGCAGCCGCCGCGGCGGGGACTCCGGGCCGGGACAGGCGCAGGCGGCGCAGGATTCCCAGGCGCCGGTCCCGGTGGCGCTGAGCCTCCTCCAGCTCCCGCTGCTCCTCGGCCAGCAACTGCTCCGGGTGCCGGGAACGGACCAGCGACACCACGACGTCGAGCACGATGCCGGCCGCCCACAGGTAGTAGCGCACCGGCGGTTCGAAGCCCAGCGACGCGATCCACGGGATCACGCCGGCGGCCTGCTGGACCCCCGGCCACTCGGTCATGATGCGGCTGGTGCGCTTCCAGGAACCCGCGCCCATGAGGCGGCAGAACACGTACGCCGCGATGAACCAGGCCGGGTCGCCGCGGATCACGTGCGGCACCGCCGCAGCCATGATCGCGATGCCGAACATGGCCAGCAGCATGGACCGGATCCGGGTCAGGTCGCCCGAGACGTTGGCATAGAGCGTGAACGACGTCCACACGCTCCACATCGCGTAGTAGCACACGACGAAGAGAAACACCTCGCGCCGGCCCGGACCGTCGTGCAGGAGAGCGGCCAGCTGGGCCACGGCGACCACGATGACCAGGTCGAAGAAGAGCTCCAACCAGGTCGCATGACGTTCTTCGACGGCGGATGACGGCACGCGCAGCAACATAGCGCACCTGTGCCGCGCCGGTCGGCCGGCGCGGCTGCCGGCTCCGCGGCCGGCCGGGCCCTTCGCCTCTGGTCCGGGTCGCCGGCCGGGCGTCATGGTGAAACCGTGGCGAGCACCGACCGCGTCTCCCGCTCGGCGCTGGCGGAGGTGGTCCAGCTACGGCCGTTCCGCCGGCTCTGGCTGGTGTTCGGCCTCTCCTCGCTCGGTGACTGGCTGGGTCTGCTCGCCACGTCGACGTTCGCGGCGGCCCAGCTGCGGTCGCCCGCGGCGCAGGGCGCCGCGTTCGGTGGCATCATCGCGGTGCAGCTGCTGCCGTCGCTGATCCTCGGCCCGCTGGCCGGCGTGCTGGCCGACCGGTACGACCGGCGGCGCACCATGGTGACGATCGACGTGCTGCGCTTCGTGCTGTACGCCTCCATCCCGCTGGCCGCGACGGTGCTCCCCACCCGGGCCGGCGTCGTCGCCTGGGCCGCCGCCGCGTCGTTCCTGGCCCAGGCCGCCGCGATGGTGTGGACCCCGGCCAAGGAGGCGGCGGTGCCCAACCTGATCCCGCCGGGCCGGCTGGAGACGGCGAACCAGCTCACCATCGTCACCACGTACGGCCTCACCCCGGTGCTGGCGGCGCTGACGTTCGCCGGACTGGCCCGGCTGCCCAGCGTGGGCCGCACCGACGCCACCGCGTTCGCGCTGTACTTCGACGCCCTGACCTTCCTGGCCTCCGCGGCGGTCGTCTCCTTCGGGGTCCGCGAGATCTCCGGGCGCCGCGACGGCGCGGCCGCGGAACGGCCGCGGCAGGCCCTGCTGACGGGCTGGCGCCATCTCAGCGGTACGCCGCTGCTGCGCGGCCTGCTCGTCGGCCTGCTCGGCGCGTTCGCCGGGGCGGGGATCGTCGTCGGCGCGGCGAAGTTCTACGCGCGTTCGCTCGGCGGCGGCGACGCCACCTTCGCGTTGCTGTTCGCCGCCCTGTTCACCGGCTTCGGCCTCGGCGTCGTCGCGGGCCCGCGGGTCGCCGGGCCGCTGTCCCGCCATCGCCTCTTCGCGCTGTCGGTGGTGCTGGCCGGCGGGGCCGTGGTGCTGCTCGCGGTCACTCCCCGGCTGTCCGGCGCCCTGCTCGAGGTGCTGGTGGTCGGCTTCGGCGCCGGGTCGGCCTTCCTGACCGGCATCACGCTGATCGGCGCGGAAGTGGGGGACGAGCTGCGGGGCCGGGTGTTCGCCTTCGTGCAGACCAGCGCCCGGGCGGTGCTGCTCATCGCGGTCTCGATCTCCGGGCTGCTGGTCGGGGCCGGGTCCGCGTACCTGGTCACGCTCGGACCGGTCACCGTGCCGGTCGCCGCGAGCCGGCTGTTGTTCCTGGTGGCGGGCGGGTCGGGCGTCGTGGTGGGGCTGGTCGCGCTGCGGCAGATGGACGACCGCCGGGGCGTACCGGTGCTCGCCGACGTGTGGCACGCCCTCACGCGCCGGCCGCAGGACGGAATTCCGCCGACGGGAGGTCCCGGCCACGGCCGGGGATCGACACCCGCGCCACCGAGGGAGGGGCCATGACCAGAACCGCATCCGGCAAGCGCGACGCCCTGCGCACCTTCAACAAGCACGTGCTGAATCCGGTGATGCTGCTGCTGGCCGGCCGCCGGCACTGGTACGCCGCCGCCCTGCGGCACACCGGCCGCCGTTCCGGCCGGTCCTTCACCACGCCGGTCGTGGCCCAGCCGGTCGCCGACGACGGCTTCGTGATCCCGCTGCCGTACGGCACGGGTGTCGACTGGCTGCGCAACGTGTGCGCGGCCGGGCGGGCGAGCCTCGACGTGCACGGGCGGCACTATCTGATCACCGACCCGCGGATCGTCGGCGCGCAGGAGGCGTTCCCGCTGATCCCGGCCCGGCTGCAGCGGACCTGGCGCCGGTTCGGCATCGAGCAGTACCTGCTCGTCCGGGCGCTGCCCGCCGACGAGCCGACGTAGGCCGGTCCCGCACCGCCCACCCGTACGCGATGGCGGCGCGCACGTCCAGCGCGCGGCCACCACCGCCGGGCGGCCCCGGCGACGACACGCGGGAGGGCGACGCTACGGGGTCACGCCACCGCCAGCACCCGCAGCAGCAGACGCGCGGCTTCGCCGCCCGCGTCCAGGGCGACCTCGATCGCCCGGGGGACGTCGAGGTCGTCGAGGAGCGCCGCGGTGACGGCGGCCGAGCCGGCCGCCTCCGAACCGCCGGAGCGCCCGGCCGCCGCGTAGAGCAGGTCGAGGCGCTCGGCGGCCCGGCCGAGCTCGTCCGGGTGGTACTCCCAGGCGGTGGGCCAGGGCCGGCCGAGCAGCATCAGGCGCACCGCGGCCGGCGAGTGCTCGCGCAGCAGCTCGGCGACCAGGGTGAGGTTGCCGGTGCTCTTGGCCATCTTGGCGCCGCCCTGATGGACCGCGCCGACGTGCAGGCGCGCCCGGGCGAAGGGCGCCACGGCGGTCACCGCCTCCGCGAGCGCGGCCTGGTAGGCGTGGTGCGGGAAGGCCAGGTCCTCGCCGCCGGCCAGCACGTCCACGCCGGCGCCGAGCACCGTCAGGGCCATCGCCGCGCACTCGGCGTGCCAGCCCGGCCGGCCCGGTCCCCACGGGCTCGGCCAGGCCGGCTCCGCCTCGGCCGACGGCCGCCAGACGGCCACGTCGAACGGGTCGTCCCGGCGCCCGTCGTACGGGTCGTCGCCGAACTCGGCGCAGCGGGCCAGCGCCTCCTCGCGGGACAACCCGGACCGGTCCGCCACCTCGGCGCCGCGGAAGTACACGTACCCCTCGCGCAGGTAGGCGCGATCGGCGGCCAGCAGCGCGGCGGTCAGCTGCTGCACCGCGCCCACGTAGTGCCGTGCGCGGGGCTCGTACCCGGGGCGGCGCAGCCGCAGCGCGCTCATGTCCTTGTCGAACGCGTACTCCTGCTCCAGCGCGAACTGGGCGACGTCCCGGCCCCGCAGGCCGGCCGCCCGGGTCAGGACGTCGTCGACGTCGGTGACGTTGCGGCAGGTGACGGTCTCGATCCCGGCCAGCCGCCACACCGAGGTGAGCAGGTCCGCCCACACGAACGTCGCCGCATGGCCCAGGTGCGTCACGTCGTACGGGGTGATCCCGCACGTGTACACCCGGGCCGTGCCCACCACCGGCAGACGGACGCCCGCCAGCCGCAGGGCCGTCGGGGACGACACGGGGGAGACGACCGGGCCGGTCGCGCCACGAGGAGTCATGAGCCCCATGATGCGCCCCTACGGCTTGGCGGCGACCGCGCCGTACTCGTCGACCGCCCGCAGGTCCTCCGGCGAGGCGCCGGGCGCGGGACGCCACTGCGAGCACGGCACCAGGCCCGGTTCCACGACGGTCAGCCCGGTCAGGTACCGGGCCAGCTGGTCGGGGTGGCGCAGGTGGTACGCCAGCGGGGCGTTGGCGTTCCACACGCCGATCGCCTCGGTGAAGGCCGGCCCGTCGATGACGTCGGTGCCGTCGGCGGTCACCAGGTAGCTGCCCGACGGCAGGGCGGCCATCAGCTGCTGCACGATGGCGACGGCCTCGTCCAGGTCGGCCACGTGGCCGAGGATGTTCATCAGGATCAGCGCGGTCGGCTGGGAGAGGTCGAGGGTCGTGCGGCCGGCGGCCCGCAGGATCGCCGCCGGATCGTGCAGGTCCGCGTCGATGTACTCGGTGGCGCCCTCGGGGGTGCCGGTCAGCAGGGCCCGGGCGTGCGCCAGCACCAGCGGATCGTTGTCGACGTAGACGATCCGGGACTCCGGGACGGCGGCCTGGGCCACCTGGTGGGTGTTCTCGGCCGTGGGCATGCCCGTGCCGATGTCGAGGAACTGCCGGATGCCGGCCTCGGTGGCCAGGAAGGTGACCGCCCGCTTCAGGAAGCCCCGCGACGAGCGGGCCACCAGCTTGATGTCCGGGTACAGCTCCGCGAACTGATCGCCGACGGCGCGGTCGGGCTGGAAGTTGTCCTTGCCGCCGAGCCAGTAGTTCCAGACCCGGGCGGAGTGCGGAACGCTGGTGTCCATCTTGGCGCTGACGGGCGAATCGGTCATCGTCGGGCTCCAGGGTGAGGCGTGGTCGGCGGGGACCGTGTGAGCCTAGCCCTCCGTCCTGAACGGAGGGACGCACCGGCTGTCTGCGATCAGTAGCGGAACGAGCCGACCAGTCGCTGGAGCTGCGCCGAGGCCGCGGTGAGCGACTCGGCCGTGGTCCGGGTCGTCTGGGCGGCGGTGCTGGTGTCCTGCGCGGTCTGGGCGACGCCCAGGATGTTGGCCGCGATCTCGTTCGCGCCGGTCGCCGTCTCGCTGACGTTGCGGCTCATCTCGCCGGTGGTGGCCGTCTGTTCCTCGATGGCCGACGCGATGGTCAGCTGGGTGGTGTTGATCTCCTCGACGAGGTCGCCGATCCGGGTGATGGCGGCCACCGCCTCCTCGCTGCCGGACCGGATGGCCGCCACCCGGGCGGCGATCTCCTCGGTGGCCGTGGCGGTCTGCTGCGCGAGCTGCTTGACCTCGCCGGCCACCACGGCGAAGCCCTTGCCGGACTCGCCGGCGCGGGCCGCCTCGATGGTGGCGTTGAGGGCCAGCAGGTTGGTCTGGTGGGCGATGGTCGTGATCAGCTTGACCACCGACTCGATCTCGACCGAGGAGGCGTCCAGCCGGGCCACGGTGGCGCCCGCCTCCTGGGCCGACCGGACGCCGTCGCCGACGACCTCGGTCGCCCGGCTCGCGCTGCCGGCGATCTCCGTGATGGAAGCGGTCATCTCCTCCGCGGCGGTCGCCATGGTGCTGACGATCGCGGAGACCTCCTCGGCGCTGGCGCTGACCACTGCGGCCTGGGCGCTGGTCTCCTCGGCCCCGCCGGCGAGCTGGGTGCTGACGGCGCTGAGCTCCTCGGCGGCGTGGGCCACATCCTGGGCCCGGGCCGCCACGTCCGACACCAGGCCCTGCATGCGGTCGGCGAACCGGTTGAAGCCCCCGGCGGCCTGAGCGACCTCGTCCCGGGAGTCGTCGCTGATCCGCTGGGTCAGGTCGCCGTCGCCGTCGGCGATCTCCGCGAGCCGGTGGTTCAGCTGGGCCAGCGGACGGGTGATCGACCGCACCAGCAGGAACGCCAGCGCCGCGCCGACCAGCAGGGCCGCCGCGCCGGCCAGCAGGATGAGCCCGATGGCCCGCTGCGACGCCTTCTCGGCATCGGCGATCGCCGCGTCGGCCTCGGCGTCGATGGCGCTCGTCACGGTGTCGACGTCGGCCGCGATCTGATCGAAGATCTTGATCTCCTCGACGGCGACGAGCCGGTGGGCGGCCGTCACCCGGCCGGGGGCGCCGCTGCGGTAGCCCTCCACGATCGTCCGGTCGAGGGTCATGAACTCGTCGAGGCGCTTCGTGGCCTGCGCGACCGTGCGCCGTTCCTGGTCGGTCAGCGGGACGGCGCCCAGCTCGGCGAGTTCGGCCCGGAAGGCGGCGACCGACCGCAGGAACGACCGGCGGGCATCGGCGCTGTCCGCCGCGGCGCCGGGGATTCCCCGGGCGACGTCGAAGGCGTACGCCGTCTGCCAGCCGTTGAAGTCCGCCGCCCGGAACTTGACCTGCATGGCGACCCGGGTGGCGGTCGCCGCCGCGGCCAGCGTCCGGCCGGCCGCGCGCTGGCGGCTGATCGCGGAGACCCCTACGCCGATGATCATTACCAGGAGCAGGAGCAGAATCGACATGGCGCCGATCAGGCGGGCGCCGATCCTGACATTTCGCAATCCGAGGTGCATGGGCCTTCTCCGCTGAACTCGAGGGTGGTGACTGGTCCGCGCGCGTCAGTTCCCGGCGGGCGGCAGGTGAAGGGTGGCGACGGTGCCCCGTTCGGGAGCCGTGTCGAGCCGCAGCCGGCCGCCGTGGGCGGTGGCGATCCGGTCGGCGAGCATCAGGCCGAGCCCGAGCCCGGGTCGCTCCTGGGCGCGCGCCTCCGGCCCCCGGTAGAAGGCCGTCGCGAGGTGGCGCCGTTCGGCGAGCGGGATACCGGGGCCGGCGTCCCGCACGGACAGGGTCACGTCGGTGGTGAGCGTGACGGTGATCGGCGTGTGCGGCGCGGTGTGCGTGACAGCGTTGTCGATCAGGTTGTCGACCGCACACGCCAGCTCCCGGTGCACGGCGTGGACGCGCACCGGCGCCGGCGGGAACTGAACGATCATGGCGTCGCGCTCCCGGCGCCGCCCGACGCAGGCCGCCGTCAGCGCCGTCAGGTCGACGGCGCGCCGCCGCGCGACGGTGCCGGCCGGGCCGCCGATGCTGCACAGCAGGTGATCGACCGTACGGGTGAGCCGCCGGGCATTGCGGCGGATGGCGTCGAGCTGCCGCTCGGGCAGGGGCCCGGCCGTGTCGGCGAGCAGCTCGGCGTACCCCTGGATCGCGGTCAGCGGCGTGCGGACCTCGTGCTGGATGACGGCGGTGAGGCCGGCGGCGCCCAGCCGGCTCGCCGGCGTACCGGAGAAGCGGGCCCGGACCAGCGTGCCGAGCAGATCGGTGAGCCGATCGGTGACCTGGCGCCCGGAGCGGCTCGCGGCCAGCCGCAGGGCCGCGGTCGGGGTCTCGCACGCGGCCGCGGTGAGCAGGAGCAGATCGGCGACCTCGCGCAGGGCCGGCCGGTCGCCGGTGCTGCCGGATTCCCGGCTGCCGCCGTGCTCGCCGTCGCTCATCGCCGCGTTCCTCCGCGCTTGCGGGGCGGGGTCGCGCCCCGGAGCCGCTTTCTGCGGCTGCAGCGGGACCATCGCCCGGCGACGGCGGGACGGCAGGGCTTTCCCGGCACGCGCTCCGTGAGCCTCACCACGAGCCGCCGGTCACGCCCGTGACGCCGGCCGACGCGAACGGGCCCGGCCGATCGCAGTGGATCGGCCGGGCCCGGCGGTCAGCGGGGGATCAGGCGAGGTCGAACCGGTCCAGCTCCATGACCTTGGTCCAGGCCGCGACGAAGTCGTGCACGAACTTGTCCCGGGCGTCCTGGCTGGCGTAGACCTCCGCGAGGGCGCGCAGCTGGGAGTTGGCCCCGAAGATCAGGTCGACCGCGGTCGCGGTCCACTTCACCTCGTCGGTGGCCAGGTCGCGGATCTCGTACACGTGCTCGTCGGACTGCGACGTCTTCCACCGCGTGCCCGGGGAGAGCAGGTTGGCGAAGAAGTCGTTGGTGAGCACGCCGGGCCGGTCGGTCAGGACGCCGTGCCGGCTGTCGCCGGCGTTGGCCCCGAGGGCCCGCAGGCCGCCGATCAGCACGGTCATCTGGGGCGCGGTCAGGTCCAGCATGTACGCCCGGTCGACCAGCAGCACCTCCGGCTGGGTCTTCTCGCCGGGGCGCAGGTAGTTGCGGAACCCGTCCGCGCGCGGCTCGAGGACCCGGAACGACTCGACGTCGGTCTGCTCCTGCGTGGCGTCGGTGCGGCCCGGGCGGAACGGCACGGCGACCTTGACGCCGGCGTCCAGCGCGGCCTTCTCGACCGCGGCCGAGCCGGCCAGCACGATCAGGTCGGCCAGCGAGATCTTCGCGGCGCCGGAGGAGTTGAACTCCCGCTGGATGCCCTCGAGGGCGCCCAGCACCGTCGCGAGCTGCTCGGGCTGGTTGACCTCCCAGTTGCGCTGCGGCTCGAGCCGGATCCGGGCGCCGTTGGCGCCGCCGCGCTTGTCCGTGGAGCGGAAGCTCGCGGCGGAGGCCCAGGCGGTGGAGACCAGCTGGGCGACCGTCAGGCCCGACTCCAGCACCTTGGCCTTCAGGGCGGCGACGTCGGCCTCGCTCACGAGCTCGTGGTCGACGGCCGGCACCGGGTCCTGCCACAGCTGCGGCTCGGCGACCCACGGTCCCAGGAAGCGGCTGACCGGGCCCATGTCGCGGTGCAGGAGCTTGTACCAGGCCTTGGCGAAGGCCAGCGCGAACTCCTCGGGGTGCTCCAGGAAACGGCGCGAGATCTTCTCGTACGCCGGGTCGAAGCGCAGCGACAGGTCGGTGGTGAGCATCGTCGGCTTGTGCTTGCGGGCCGGGTCGAAGGCGTCCGGGATGATCTCCTCGGCGTCCTTGGCGACCCACTGCTTGGCGCCGCCGGGGCTGGTGGTGAGCTCCCACTCGTAGCCGAAGAGGATCTCGAAGAACCGGTTGCTCCACTGCGTCGGCCGGTCGGTCCAGGTGACCTCGAGACCGCTGGTGATGGTGTCGGGGCCCTTGCCGCTGCCGTACGTGCTCAGCCAGCCCAGCCCTTGGGTCTCCAGCGGGGCGCCCTCGGGCTCCGGGCCCACGTGGTTGTCGGCGGGGCCGGCGCCGTGGGTCTTGCCGAAGGTGTGGCCGCCGGCGATCAGCGCGACGGTCTCCTCGTCGTTCATCGCCATCCGGGCGAAGGTCTCCCGGATGAAGTGGGCCGCCGCCCGGAAGTCGGCGCTGCCGCGGGGACCCTCCGGGTTGACGTAGATGAGGCCCATCTCGGTCGCGCCGACGTTCTCGGCCATCGTGTCGTCCGAGACGTACCGCTCGTCGCCCAGCCAGGTGTCCTCCGGGCCCCAGAAGATCTCCTCGGGCTCCCACACGTCCTCACGGCCGAAGCCGAAGCCGAAGGTCCGGAAACCCATCGACTCCAGGGCCACGTTGCCGGCCAGCACGAGCAGGTCGGCCCAGGAGATCTGCTGGCCGTACTTCTGCTTGACCGGCCACATCAGCCGGCGCGCCTTGTCGAGGTTGGCGTTGTCGGGCCAGCTGTTGAGCGGAGCGAAACGCTGGCCGCCGTCGCCGGCGCCGCCCCGGCCGTCATGGATGCGGTACGTGCCCGCGGCGTGCCAGCTCATCCGGATCATCAGGCCGCCGTAGTGACCGAAGTCGGCCGGCCACCAGTCCTGCGAGGTGGTCAGCACCTCGGTGATGTCCCGCTTGAGGGCCTCGACGTCGAGCTTGGCGAACTCCCGCGCGTAGCTGAAGTCCGGGCCCAGCGGGTTGACCTTGGACGAGTGGGTGTGCAGCACCGACAGGTCGAGCTGGTTGGGCCACCAGTCCCGGTTGGTGTGCGGGCGGCCGCCGGTCTTCGGCGTCGGCGAGTCGATCGCCGGGTTCTCGCTCTCGCTGCCGTGCGCGGTCACGGAGTCGTGCGCGACCGGGCAGCCCTCCGCCGCCATCTTGTCCACGCCCTGCGCGCTGGCCGGGGCGTTGTCCTGAGTGTCGCTCATCTGTTTCCTTCCGAACTTCTCGGGTCGGTGGCACGGCGTTCGGTCGCGCAGCCGGGACAGGTGCCCCAGTAGACGACCTCCGCCTCATCGACCACGAAACCGTGGTCGTCCGAGGCGGTGAGACAGGGTGCGGGGCCGACGGCGCACGCGACGTCGGCGATCGCACCGCACGAACGGCACACGACATGGTGGTGGTTGTCTCCCACCCGCGACTCGTACCGCGCCGTCGCGCCGGCCGGCTGGATGCGCCGCACCAGGCCGGCCTCGGTGAACGCGCGCAGCGCGTCGTACACAGTCTGGTGCGAGACCGTCGGGTTGTCGGCCCGAACCAGCGCGATCACCGTGTCGGTGTCGACGTGCGGGTGATCGCGCAGCGCGGCGAGCGCCGCCAGGCGGGGGCGTGTCACGCGCAGCGAGGCCGAGCGCAGCTGGGCCTCGAAGTCGGACGTCATCCGACGACCTTAGGGCACTTGTTTGGAATAATTCAAGTTTTCCTCGGGTGGGGCGGCGCGCGCCGGGGCCGGGCCCGACGCGTCCCCCGGCCGGCCGGCGCCAACGGGGACGGAGTCCTCCAGGTCTGTGATCGGTGGGTAACCAGCGGGAGGGCCTGGAGTAGATCCCTTCGTCGCGCCTGGCGCGGTTGGAGCGTTCTGCTCGGCCGTTGGTCCAGGGCCGGCATCGGCGGTCGAACGGGGCCGGACACGCAGGTCGGACGGGCCTGGTGCCATGCCCGGCCACGGCCGTGGCACGGGGCGTGGTCGGTGATCACCCGCTCGGCGGGGGAAGCCGGCGCAGGCGTCGGTCTTTTCGTCGGACCGATTTTCGGCAGCCGGTGGCGCGCGATACTCAAGCCGACATGCCGCATCAACGACGCGCGTGATCACTACAGCTGGTCAGTCCATCCACGGCCGCAGCTTGTCCGGGTTGAGGATCGCCCAGATGTGCTGGATCCGGTCGCCCACCACCTCGAACGCCATCACCGACACCGTCATCCCGTCCAGCCGGGCCACCAGCCCCGGCCGGCCGTTCACCGTGCGCTCCAGCAGCACCAGGCGGGGCGTCACGGCCGCCCGTTCGGTGAAGAACCGGGCGACCTGCTCCGCGCCCCGCACCGGGCGCGGCGCCGCGCTGACCAGCCCGCCGCCGTCGCCGGTGGCGGTGGCGTCCGGGGCCAGCAGGCCGATCAGGGCGGGGACGTCCGTGGCCTGCCAGGCCAGCTTGAACGCCCGGACCAGGCCGGCCTGGTCGGCCGTCGGCGGCGTGGGCGGCCCGGCCTCGCGCAGGCGGCGGCGGGCCGCGGTGGCCAGCTGCCGGCACGCCGCCGGGGTCCGGCCGACGACCTCGGCCACCTCGGCGAAGGTGTACCGGAAGACGTCGTGCAGCACGAACGCCACCCGCTGGGCCGGGGTCATCGACTCCAGCACCACCAGGAAGGCCATGCTGATCGACTCGTCGAGGGTGACCCGGTCGACGGGGTCGGCCGGCGCGCCGGGGGAGCGGCCGGTCACCCATTCCGTGCTGTCGGGCAGCGGCTCCGGGATCCACTCGCCCACGTAGCGTTCGCGGCGGGCCCGGGCCGAGCCCAGCACGTCCAGGCAGATGCGGCCGGCCACCTTGGTCAGCCAGGCGGCCGGGGTCTCGATCGCCGCCTGCTCCCGGCGCGACAGGGCGTACCAGCGCGCGTAGGTCTCCTGCACCACGTCCTCGGCGTCGGCCAGCGAGCCGAGCAGCCGGTAGGCCAGGTTGATCAGCTGCCGCCGTTCGCTCATGACCGCGTCCAGGCCCGGGTCGAGCGGGTCGGATCCGGGCTCGGGCGAGGTGCTCATGCCAGGATCACCGAGCGGTCGGCCGGACGGCGGCACGGCCGGCCTTCAGCGCGGTGGCGACGTCCACGGCGCGCCGGGCCTGGTGCCGGGCCGCCTGCAGGGCGACCTCGCCGGGCGCGCCGGCGCCGGCCACGTGCGACGTGCCGTACGGGTTGCCCGACTCGAACTGGATCGGGTCGGTGTAGCCGGGCGGCACGATGATGCCGCCCCAGTGGTAGAAGACGTTGCCCAGGGCCAGGATCGTGGACTCCTGACCGCCGTGCGCGGTGCTGGAGGCGGTGAAGGCGGAGTACACCTTGCCGGCGAGCCGGCCCTGCGACCACAGCGGGCTGGTGCTGTCGATGAACGCCTTGAGCTGACTGGAGACCAGGCCGAAGCGGGTGGGCGTGCCCAGCAGCACCACCTCGGCCCAGTCCAGGTCGTCCAGCTCGGCCACGGCGATGCCGGCCGACGCGTCGCGGTGCTCGGTCCAGGCGGGTGGCTTGGCGTCGATCACCTCGTCCGGCAGGGTCTCGGCGATCCGGCGCAGCCGTACGGCGGCGCCGGCCTTCTCCGCGCCCTCGGCGGCGGCACGGGCCAGCGCGTGCACGGTGCCGGTGGCACTGTAGTAGATGATGGCGGCGGTGACTGGTTCCATGGCCGGTCGCTCCTCGGTCGGTGCCGTCGGTTCCCAGCTACGACGACGCAGCACCGTGAAGTGTGAGGCGGCGGGCCGCGCGGGTCGACATCTCGCGGTGCACACTGCTTTGTCGCATTCTTGACCGTATGCGGGGCGAGCGGGAGGGTAGGTCGGCGAGGACCCATATTCCCGATCGGGCAGGAGGCCGCATGGACACGGACGTGCAGCAGCAGATCGACTGGGCCGGCTGGCTGCGGCGCTGGGACGCCCAGCAGGAGGGCTACGTCCCCGAACGCGAGGCGCGCTTCACGGCGATGTTCGACGCGCTGGAGGCGCTGCTGCCCCCGTCGTTCGTGGCGCTCGACCTCGCCTCCGGGCCCGGCTCGCTCAGCCGGCGGCTGCTCGCCCGGTTCCCGGAAGCCCGCGCAGTCGCGGTGGACATGGACCCGGTGATGCTGGCCGTGGGCCGGGGCGCGCTGGGCACGGTCGACGGCCGGCTGCGCTGGGTGGAGGCCGACCTGGCGACCCCGGACTGGCTGGCCGCGCTGGGGGAGACCCGGGTGGACGCCGTGCTCAGCTCGACGGCGCTGCACTGGATGTGGCCCGAGCCGTTGCTGCGCCTGTACCGCGAGCTGAGCGTCCTGCTGCCGCCCGGCGGCCTGCTCCTCAACGGCGACCACCTCGCCTTCAGCGCGGCGCTGCCCACGTTCGCGCGGCTCAGCGAGCACGTCCTCGAGCAGCAGTGGACGGACGCCGCCTTCGCCGCCCGCGGCATCGAGACGGCGGAGCAGTGGTGGGAGGCGTTCGGCGCGGAGCCGGCGTTCGCGCCGCTGCTCGAGGCCCGCGCGAAGATGCTCGCGGGCAAGCAGCGACAGGAGACCCCGCCGGGCTTCGACCTGCACGTGGCGGCGCTGCGCGAGGCGGGCTTCCGCGAGGTGGGGACGATCTGGCAGTCGATGTCGGACCGCGTCCTGATGGCGGTGCGGTAGCCGCCGAGGGCGCGCGGGCGGTTCTGTCCCGCAGATCATGGCTGGCGATCATGAGCGTCGATCGTTGAACTCCTCGTGGCGAGAGGCGACTCCTTGTGGCGAGAGGCGATCCGAGCAATGACGAGTGGGTTGCGCTGACACCATTGCTGCCGGCGCAGTCAGTTCGTGGGTCGTCAGCAGCGTGATCACCGGCAGGTGATCAACGTGATCTGGTGGGTGAAACGCACCGCATCACCATGGCAGGCCCTGCCCGAGCGTTACGGACCTGGGAAGACCCCGTACCCGAGGTGCCGCCGCCGGGCCGCGGACGGGACCTGGGCTGGGTAGGCCCGGGAAGGCATCGAAAGCTGCCGCAACGGGCGGATCATCAAGATCCCCATCTTGGCCGGCGGCCGCGGCAGGTCCCTCGTCACGCGGATCACGCCCGGGCAGGCCACCGACACCCCACAGCTAGGGAGTGTTTGGAATGTTGATCGTTCGTTGAGCATGCGTGGCGCGTGGTGACCTGACGAATGATCAATGGGCCAAGCTGGAAGCGGTGCTGCCGGAGGTGTGGATGGGTCGTCCCCCGCGGGACCGCAGGACGGTGATCAACGCGATCCGGTGGCGGGTGCGGACCGGGTCGCCGTGGCGCGACATGCCGGAACGCTATGGGCCATGGGAAACGGCGTATGGCTTGTTCCGGCAGTGGCAGCGTGACGGCGTCTGGGCCGACATCCTGACCCGGTTGCAGGCTCGGGCCGACGCTGAGCAGATCATCACCTGGGACGTGTCGGTCGACTCGACGGTCTGCCGGGCGTATCAGCACGCAGCCGGTGCCCGGAAAAGGGGGACGTTCAGAAACATCCGCCGGGTGGAGTGGACACCGAACCCAACGACCACGGTCTCGGCCGGTCACGCGGCGGGCTGAGCACGAAACTGCACCTGGCCTGCGAGCAGGGTCAGCGCCCGTTGTCGATGCTTGTCACGGCCGGTCAGGCCGGTGACAGCGCACAGTTCACCGCCGTCCTGGACGGCATCCGGGTGCCGCGGCAAGGCCCGGGGCGGGCCAGAAACCGCCCGGACCGGGTCTTGGCCGACAAGGCGTACAGCTCCCGCAGCAACCGTGCCGAGCTGCGCCGACGTGGCATCAGGGCGACCATCGCCGAACCTGCCGATCAGGTGGGACACCGGCTACGCCGCGGCTCGACCGGCGGCCGGCCACCCGCGTTCGACCGGGAAATCTACAAGCAGCGTCACGCGGTGGAGTGCGGCATCAACCGGCTCAAACGACACCGCGCCGTGGCCACCCGGTATGACAAGTTGGCCGTGCGCTACCTAGCCACCGTCCGCGTCGCCGCCATCGGCGAGTGGCTCCGCTGACTTACCAAACACTCCCTAATCCCCTTGCTTGATCAGGCCCGCGTCGCCCGGCCCGACCCGGCGATCGGGCGTACTCGTCACGGGCCAACGGCCAATTCCTGCGGGACAAAACACATCACCGCGACGATCCCACAGCCCCGCGATCAGATCGCCAACCGCTTCCGCGAAGGCCGTAACGGAGGGCGCCCACCGGCGTGCGATCCCGCAGCCAAGAGCTGCCCAACCCGCTGCGCCTGGGCACCCCACTTCCAGGCGACCCTCGACCTCGGCGACATGCTCGACCGGCTCCGCGCCGTACCGGGTAGCCAAGATCTACGAGGCGGAACCTACGCGAAGCGGGCCAGCGCCTCCGGGGTGTCCACATCGGTGTCGTCCGCCACGTCCGCCACGTCGACCACCGTCAGCTCACCGGCGTGCGTGCGCAGGTAGTCGCGGGCCCCGTGGTCGCCGGTCGCCGAGGCGGCCACCCCGGCCCAGCGGTCGCGGCCGAGCAGCACCGGATGGCCACGCCGGGCGCCGTAGCCGCCCATCACGAGCGCGCCGGGGGAGGCGTGCGCGGCCACCCGGGCGATCGCCGCCGGCGTCACGCCGGGCATGTCGACGAGCAGCACCAGCGCCGCGGTGGCCGGGGTGCCGGCCAGCGCCGCCAGGCCGGCCCGCAGCGAAGACGCCATGCCGGTGGCCCACTCCGGGTTGTCGACGAACGCCAGCTCCGGCGCGGCGGCGCGGACCCGGTCCGCCTCGGCGCCCACGACCACGAGCGTACGGGCGCAGCCACCCTCCGCCGCGACCCGCACCGCGTGGCGCACGAGCGGCTGGCCGCGATACGCCACCAGCGCCTTGGCCATGCCGTACCGCCGCCCGCCGCCCGCGGCCAGGACCAGACCCACCAGTTCCATCCCCGCAGGGTAGCCAGGCCGGGCGTGGTCGGGGCCGTGCACGCCGACCGCCTCAGCCGGCCAGCAGGGCGGCGACCCCGGCCGGCGTCGGATGTTCGAAGACCTGCTGGACGGGCAGGTCGACGCCGAACTGCGCGCGGATCCGGCTCACCAGCCGCACCGCGGCGATGGAGTGCCCGCCGCAGCTGAAGAAGTTGTCGTGCACGCCCACCGTCTCCAGACCCAGGATCTCGCCGAACAGGGCGCACAACTGCCGCTCCGGCCCGGTCGCCGGCGCGCCGGCCGACGTGCTGACCCGGGGATCCGGCAGCGCCTCCCGGTCGATCTTGCCGTTGGCGGTGACCGGGAACTCGTCGAGCAGCGTGATGGTGGCCGGCACCATGTGCTCGGGCAGCACCGTGCGCAGATGCCGGCGCAGCTCCTCGTCGTCGAGCCGCGACCCGCGCACCGGCCGGACGTAGGCGGCGACGTAGCGGTCGGCGGGGTCCTCGTTGCGGACCACCGCGACCGCGTGGTCCACCGCCGGGTGGCTCTGCAGCACCGCCTCCACCTCGCCCAGCTCGATCCGGAAGCCGCGGATCTTCACCTGGTTGTCGACGCGGCCGAGGAAGTGCAGCTCGCCGTCGTCGTCCCACACCCCGACGTCGCCGGAGCGGTACAGCCGCGTGCCCGGCGGCCCGTACGGGTCGGGCACGAACCGCTCGGCGGTCAGCTCCGGCCGGTCGAGGTAGCCGCGGGCGACGCCCGGCCCGCCGATGCAGATCTCGCCCGGCACGCCCGGCGGCACCAGGCGCAGCCGATGGTCCAGGAGGCGGACTGTCGCGTTGACGAACGGCCGGCCCACCGACAGCACCCCGTCCGGCCGCAGCGGGGCGGTGATCGTGGCGCCCACCGTCGTCTCGGTCGGGCCGTAGCCGTTGATGACCCGGGTGTGCGGGGCCCAGCGCCGCACGATCGCGGGGGTGCAGACGTCGCCGGTGGAGACCAGCGTGCCGCCGGCCAGCAGGGACACGTCCGGCAGCGCGGTGACCGCGGCCGGCGGCAGCGTGGCGTGGGTGATCCGGTGCTTGCCCAGCGTCTCGGCCAGCGGCTCGCCCGGCAACAGGTCATCGCCGTCGGCCAGCACCAGCGTGGCCCCGGCGAACAGGGCCAGCGACAGGTCCCAGAACGCCGCGTCGAAGCTGATCGACGCCCACTGCAGCACCCGGTCGCCCGGTCCGGTGCCGACCGCCGCGGCCTGCGTCGCCGCCAGGCTCGCCGCCCCCCGGTGCGTCACCACGACACCCTTGGGGCGGCCGGTCGAGCCGGACGTGTAGATCACGTACATCGGGTCGTCCAGGGTGGCGCCGTCGGCGCGTACCGGATGATCCGCGCCCGCGTCGAGGGCCGCGACCGGCCGCTCGTCGTCCAGCCGGACGATCGTGATCGGCCGGCTCCGCCAGGCCGGATGCGCGGCGTCCGCCGCCGTGGTCAGCAGGATCGGCGGCCGCGCGTCGTCGAGCATGAACGCCAGCCGCTCGGCCGGGTACGCCACGTCCAGCGGCAGGTACGCCCCGCCCGCCTTGAGCACCGCCAGCAGCGCCACCACCAGCTCCACCGAGCGGGGGACCGCCACGGCGACGATGACCTCCGGACGCACGCCGAGCCCCACCAGGTGCCCGGCCAGCGCGTCGGCCTGCGCGTCGAGGTCGGCGTAGCTGACCTCGCGGTCGCGGTACACCAGCGCGGTCGCCTGCGGATGGGCCCGCGCCTGCCGTTCGAACAGCTCCGCGGCCCCCGCCGGCGGCACCGGCTGCTCGTGGCCGGACCAGGCCGTCAGCCGCTCGCGGTCGGGCCCCGAGACGAGCCGCAGCTGCGCCAGCGGCGTCTCGGGGGACGCCAGCAGCTGCTCGGCCACCCGGTTCAGCATGGCCGCGGCCAGGCCGGGCGCGCCGGGCGACCGGCCCGCCGCGGCCTCGTCCAGCCGGACGGTCAGCGAGCCGGGCCGGCCGTCGGCGATCCACCCGACCGCGGCCACGTCGGCGGCGGGCTCGGCCGGCTCCGTCTCCGGGGTGCCCGCCGCCGACCGCAGCGCGTCGGCCAGGGTCGCGCAGCCGGTCAGGTCCAGCTCCCGCTGCCGCCACGGACCGGTGCCGGCCCGGGCGGCCACGGTGACCGCGTCGGTACGCCGCAGCGCCCCCGCCACGACCGCCAGCGCCACCTGCAGCAGAACGGTGCGCCGGTCCGGGTCGGCGGCCCGGCAGACGTCGTCCAGCGCCGGGGCTGCGGGCCGGGTTGCCGTGGATCCCATCGGTCCTCCTGCGGGGGTGCTGCGGTTGTCACCGGACGGCGGGCACGAGCGACAGCACTTCCGAGACGACGCGCGCCGGCCGGGCGGACAGGTAGAAGTGGTCGCCGTCGAAGACCCGCAACCGGAACGCGCCGGTGGTGGACAGCGCCCACGCCTGCGCCTGCGCGAGCTCGACCTCGGCGTCGTCGGCGCCGAGGAACACGGTGACGGGACAGGACACCGTCGCGTCCGGCGCCGGCTCGTACGTCTCGATGATGTAGTAGTCCTGGCGCAGGCCGGGCAGCACCAGTTCGCGCAGCGCGGGCAGGCTGGCCAGCTCCCCGTCCGTGCCGCCGAGGCGCAGCATGTCCGCCCACAGCTCGTCGTCGCCGAGCAGGTGCTTGGCCGTCCGGGGCTGTGCCCGTGGTCCGGGCCGGCCGGAGGCCACCAGGTGCAGCACCTGTCCCGGATCGCGTTGCTGGAGGCGCCGGGCCACCTCGAACGCCACCGTCGCGCCGAAGCTGTGCCCGAACAGCAGCATCGGGCCGGCGTGCCCGGACAGCGCCCGCCAGATCTCGTCGGCCAGCTCGTGCATGGACGCCGGCACCACGTCGTTGATCCGGTCCTGCCGGCCGCTGTACTGGATCGCGGTCAGCCGGACCGAGGCCGGCAGCAGCGGCGCCCAGTCCCGGTACGCCGCCGCCGACCCACCGGCGTGCGGGAAGCAGACCAGGTGCAGGGCCGCCTCCGGCGGCCGGCTGTACACCCGCAGGTACGAGCCCGACGACACCGTCGTCATATCTCGCCCTCTTCGGTGTCCCCGGCGCCGGCCCGTTGCGCCTCCACCGCCGCCGCCAGCTCCTCCACCGTCGGCGCGGCGAACAGCTGCTGGAGCGAGACGACGACGCCGAACTGCTTGCGCACCGCCTCCAGCACCCGGGTCGCGGTGAGGCTGTCGCCGCCGAGGTCGAAGAAGGTGTCGCGGCGGTGGACCGGCCGGCCCAGGTGGGCCGCCCACAGCTCGGCGAGGCTGAGCTCGGTGGGCGTCCGCGGCGCCTCGGCCGGCTGGCCGGGCTCGTCGCGCCGCAGCAGGGTGGCCAGCTGCCGGCGGTCCACCTTGCCGTTGCCGGTGAGCGGGAAGCTCTCCACCACCGCCACGGTGTCCGGCACCATGTACGGCGGCAGCAGCTCGGCCGCCGTGCGGCGCAGCGCCTCCGGTCCGCCCTCGGGCTGACCGGTGACGGCCGCGGCCAGCTGGTCGCGCTTGTCCCCGGCGGCCAGCACGACCGCGTCGCTCACCCCCGGGTGCCGGCGCAGGGCGGCCGCCACCTCGCCCAGCTCGATCCGGTTCCCCCTGATCTTGACCTGGGCGTCCGTGCGGCCGAGGAACTCCAGCATCCCGTCCGGCAGGTACCGGCCCCGGTCGCCGGTGCGGTACCAGCGCCCGCCCTCGTGCGTGACGAACGCCGCGGAGGTGCGCTCGGCATCGTTGCGGTAGCCCCGGGCGACGCCCGCGCCGCCGATCCACAACTCCCCGGGCACCCACACCGGGCAGTCGCGGCCCCGCTCGTCGACCACCCGGAACTGCTGGCGGGGCAGCGGGAAACCGTACGGGATGGCCCGCCAGCCGGGCTCGACCTCGCCCACTTCCAGCAGGTTCGACCAGATGGCGGCCTCGGTGGCGCCGCCGAGCGCGACGAAGCGCGCGTCGGCGCGCAACGCCCGCAGCCGGGCCGGCAGGTCCACGGCGACCCAGTCGCCGGACACCAGCACCAGGCGCGGCAGGACCGGCTCGTCGACGCCCTCGGCGGCGTACAGGAACATCTCCAGCAGCGTCGGCACCGAGTTCCAGACCGTCACCCCCCAGCGTCGGGCGGCCAGGGCCCAGGACCGCGCCTCCTTGCGGTCGCGCTCCTCGACCAGGACCACCGCGCCGCCGGCGGACAGCAGGCCGAAGATGTCGTAGACCGAGAGGTCGAAGTCCAGCGCCGACACGGCCAGCACCCGGTCGTCCCGGCCGACGCCGAACCGCTCGTTGACCGCCACGATCGTGTTGAGCGCGGCCCGGTGGGTGATCTCCACGCCCTTCGGCTCGCCGGTCGAGCCGGACGTGTAGATCACGTAGGCGAGCTCGCCGGCCGCTACGGGCGCCGGCGCCGGCAGGGCCTCGGCCGGCGCGGCCACGTCGAGCACGGGCAGCCCGTCGGGCCGCGACTGTCCGGCCGCCGCGCCCGAGACCAGCACGCAGCGCACGCCCGCGTCGGCGTAGATCCGGTCCCGCCGCCGGTCCGGCTGGTCGCAGCCCACCGGCACGTACACGCCGCCGGCCGCCAGCACGCCGAGCACGGCGGTGATCTGCTCCGGCCCCTTGGCGACGGTGACCGCGACCGGATCCCCCGGCCCCACGCCGTGGGCCCGCAGCAGGCCCGCGACCCGCAACGCCGCCGCGGCCAGCTCGCCGTAGGTCGCCGAACCGTCGGTGCCCCAGGCCAGCGCGACGCGGTCGGGCTCCCGCCGGGCCCGCGCGAAGAACGCGTCGTGCAGCAGCCCGGCGGGCGTCTCGCCGCCGGTGTCGTTCACCTTCTCCCGTACGGCCAGCTGGGCGGCCGGCAGCGGCAGCGGGAGCGGGGCGCCCCAGTCGTCGTGCTCCGCCAGCCACCGCAGGGCCGCGCCGTGGGCGGCGAACATGTCGTCGACCAGCCCTTCGGGGAACACCCCGCGCGCCACGTCCCAGTTGATCAGCAGGCCGCCCCCGGCGCCCTCGATGACCTGGTGGTCCAGCCACACCTGCGGGGTCTCCGACGACGTCCACACCGGCTCGCCGAGGCAGGCCCGCACGCCGTCGCCGAACAGCTCGCCCATGCCGATCACGCTGGTGTAGACGATCGGCGCGCGCAGCCAGGTGCCGGGATCGCGGCGGCCCAGGTCGCGCAGGACCGAGACGCCGGAGTACCGGGCGTGCGCCAGGTCCGAGCGCAGCTGCTCCTGCACCCCGGCGGCCCGCTCGGCGAACGACAGCGGCCCCGCGGTGTCCACGCCGAGCAGGGTGACGTTGGTGAAGTCGCCGACCAGCCGGGCGATGTCGTCGTTGTGCTCGCGACGGTCGAAGGTCGGCAGGTTGAGCAGGAACCGCGGCTCCGCCGCCCACCGGCCCAGCACCTCGGCGAACAGCGCGCACAGCGCGGAGGCGAGGGTGAGCCCGTGCGCGCGGGCGGCGCGGGCCAGGGCGTCCCGCTGGGCCGCCGGCACCTCGCGGAAGCGGCGGTCCACCCCGGCGTGCACCCGGGTGATCGCCTCCGGCACGACCGGCAGCGGCGGCGGCCCGGGCAGCCGGTCGAGCCGCTCGCGCCAGTACGCCTGCGCCTCGGCCGAGGCCTCCGGGTCGTCGTCCTCGCTGAGGTAGCGGGCGAACGAGTACCGCAGCGGCTCCAGCGCGGCCCGCGGGTCGCTGTACAGCAGCGCCAGCTCGGCCAGGATGATCTGGTAGCTCTGGGCGTCGGCCACCAGCATGTCGATGCCCACGTGCACGCGGGTGCGCCCGTCGTCGAGCAGCGACAGCTGGACGTCGAACACCTCCCCGGCCTCGATGGCGAAGCGGCGGTGGGCCAGCCTGTCCCGCAGCTCGCTGAGCGCCGGTTCGACGTGGCCGCGCAGGTCGTGCACGGTGAGCCCGCGCCACGGCGTCTCCCGCAGCACCTGCTGGCGGCCGTTGGGCAGGAACCGGGCGCGCAGCATGTCGTGCCGCGCGAACAACGCCCGGCACGCCGCCTCCAGCCGCCGCGGCTCCACCCCGGCGCCGTCGAACTCGGCGTAGAAGTGGGCGCTGACCCCGCCGAGCGGCTGGCCGTCCAGCCGGCCGATCCAGTACGCCTGCTGCATCGGGGCCAGCGGGAAGGTCGCGTCGGGGTCCAGGGCCTCGCTCGACGCCGGCACCCGCGGCCGGGGCGCCGGCGGGCGGGCGGCCTGCCCGGCCAGCAGCTCGGTCCACTGGTCGATCGTCGGCGCCTGGGCCAGGGCGCTGAACTTCACCTTGGCGCCGGCGCGGCGGCACAGGTTGGCCACCCGCATGATGGCGATGGACTCCAGGCCCAGCTCGAAAACGTTGGCCCGACCGTCGATCTGCGCCGCCGGCACGGACAGCAGCTGCGCCACGATGTCGCGCAGCCACGCTCCGGTCAACGGCGGCGTCGACGGCTTGCGGTGCGTCCCGTGCGCGGTCCCGGTGGGACCCTGCGCCCGGGTCACCGTCTCGCCCTGGTCCACAGGCTCTCCCTGGTTCGCAGGTGGATACGGATCGTTGCCAGCATCCCCGCTATGACACAGCGATCGCCATCGGCTGGCAACAGCGCCGGGCAACCGCTCAACCGGCGGCCAGGGCGCCCCGACGATCCTCCAGATAGGAGACGCCGCTGGTGCCGCCCGTGCCGCGCCGGCCGCCGACGAGCCGCCGGGCGGCGTCGACGTGCAGCCCGCGCCACGCCTCGGTGCGGGCCAGGAACTCGTCGAGCTCGTCCCAGGCCCGGACCAGCCGGTCCGGACCGACCTCGCGCGGGTCGCACTCCTGCAGCCGCCGGCTCAGCTCCCACACGTACGGGTTGTCCAGGCCCTTGAGCAGCATCCCGAACCCGGCCGACTGCGCGCCGCTGGCGCCGTCCAGGCCCGGGCGGAAGGCGTCGAAGTGGTCCCGGCTCAGGTGGTCCATGCCCCGCAGCGTCGCGATGATCAGATCGAGGATCGCGCCGGCCCGCCGCACGGACGGCACGGCGCGGTCCAGCTCCCGCCGGCCGACGAGCTCCGCGGCCAGCCGCAGGTCCGCGTACACCTGCGACAGCCACAGCTCGCTGGTCTGGTGGCAGATGATGAAGAAGCGTTCCGCGGCGTGCACCTCGGCGTCGGCCCGCGGGGTCAGCGGGTGCTGCGCGCCGAGGACGTCGTCCAGCCGCAGGTACTCGTCGTAGCTGAGCGTCCCGGTCATGACGACTGCAGGAACCGGGCGAGGCGGCGGACGCCGGCCACCGTGGTCTCCCGTTCGGCGCACAGCGTCACCCGGACCAGGGTCTCGGCCACCGGGTCGCCGGCGGGCAGGAAGCCCCGGCCCGGCGCGATGCCCACGTCGGTCTCCGCGAGCAGCCGGCGGCAGAACGCGTACGTGTCCGAGGTGTACGCGGACAGGTCCAGCAGCAGGTACCAGCCGCCGCGCGGCTCGGTGCCCACCACGCCCAACGGGGTGAGCAGCTTCACCGCCTCGTCGCGGGTCGCCCGCACGTACGCGTGATGCATGCTCAGGTGCTCCGGGGCGCCCAGCGCGGCCAGGCCGGCGTACTGCACCGGGGTGGCCGGCGCGACCAGGGTGGCCTCCTGCACCCGGGACAGCAGCTCGGCGCGGTCGGGGCGGGGCGCCGTCGCGTACCCCAGGCGGCAGCCGGTCATCGAGAAGCCCTTGGAGAACGTGTGCACCGAGAACACGATCCGCTCGGCCGGCGGCACGGCCAGGTCGAGCTGGGCGATGCGGCACGGCTCGCCCTCGTACACGAAGTCCTCGTACGCCTCGTCGCTGATGATCCAGACGCCGCGCCGGGCCGCCCAGGCGTACATCTGCTCGAGGTCCGCCGCGCTCCACACGTGCCCGGACGGGTTGGCCGGTGAGTTGATCAGCAGCGCGACCGTGCGCTCGCCGGCCGCCTCGTCGAGCAGCTCGGTCACCGGCCGGCCGGCGGCGGGCAAGCCGGCGAACCGCGGCTCCAGCCCGGCCAGCAGGATCTGCTGCAGGTGCATGGGCCAGTGCACGCGGGGCAGGATCACCTCGCCGCCGGGGCGGGCGATGGACTGGAAGATGGCGCTGATGGCCTGGCAGGAGCCGGGGGTCACGAACACCCGGTCCGGGCTGGGCGCGCCGTTGTCGGCCAGCCGCTCGGCCAGCGCGGCCCGCAGCACCGGCAGGCCCGGCGCGTCGGCGTACGCCGTCCGCCCGTCGCGGATCGCCGCGACGTAGCCCTCGGCCGCCGCGGCCGGCATCCTGATGTGCGGCTCGCCCACGTGCAGGGCGATCGCCTCGCGGGGATGGCCGGTCACCAGCCGGTGTATCTCGTGCAGGCAGGACACCGGCAGCCGGCGGCTTCGTTCCGTCGTGTCGTCCAGGAGCATCTCGTCACCTCGAGCGGGAAGCGGTTCTTCAGCAGGAACGTCCACCGTCGACGACCAGCAGACTGCCGGTCATCCACGCCGCGGCGGGGCCGAGCAGCATCACGATCCAGGGCACCACGTCCTCCGGGCGGCCCATCCGGCCCAGCGGCGTCGTCCGGACCATCTCCGTGCGCAGGCGCGCCACGTCGTCGTCATCGATGCCGAGGTCGTCGTACATCTCGGTGTCGACCGCGCCCGGCAGCACCGCGTTGACCCGGATGTCGGGCGCCAGCTCCCGGGCCAGCGACCGGGTCAGGTGGTGCAGCCCGGCCTTGGCGGCGCCGTAGTACGAGCGGCCCGGCACCGCCAGCAGGCCGCCGATGGAGCCGACGTTGACGATCGTGCCGCGGCTGCGGCGCAGCAGCGGGGCGACGGCCTGGCTGAGCGCGGCCGGCGCGACCAGGTTCACCTGCAGGAGCCCGGCGAAGGTGGCCATGCCGGTGCGGTCCAGGGCGCCGAACCGGGCCTGGGCGGCGTTGTTGACCAGCGCGTCCAGCCCGTCGAAGGCGGTCGTGGCGGCCTCGGCCACCGCGGCGGCGGCGTCCGGCCCGGTCAGGTCGAGGGGCAGCTCCACGATGTCGCCGGCCTTGCCGCCGCCGGCGACGCAGGCGTCCCGGGTCTCCCGCAGCCGCCCGGCGCGCCGGCCGACCAGGATCAGGCGGGTGCCGTCGGCCGCCAGCCGTACGGCCAGGGCGCGCCCGAGCCCCGAGCCGGCTCCGGTGACCGCGACGACCAGCCCCACCCGTTTGCCTCCCCCGTCTCCGGCGACGCCACGGCCGGCGATGCGACCGGTCCACCTGCGACCGGTCCACCCTGGTGGGTGACCGCACCCGCCCGGACCGCGAGCCCGCGCCGGTCCGACCCTCGCCGAACGCGATGACCAAGTCAATCGCGCGGTCGTTCGTCCGCCGGCGGCGGTTGTGGCGCACCGGGGCGCCCCGCACGATGGTGCGGTGAGCGGCGCTGACCTCGACCTGATCGACCTGACCGATCCGCACACCTTCCAGCGCGACGACCTGCACGCGATGTGGCGGGCGTTCCGCGCCCGCGGCCCGGCCCACTGGCACCACCCACGGGGTGACGTGCCGGGTTTCTGGGTCCTGCCGCGCTACGCGGACGCCCTGGCCGTCTACCGCGACGCCGAGCACTTCTCGTCAGAGGGCGGGACGGTCCTGACCACGCTGCTCGCCGGCGGCGACTCCGCGGCGGGCAAGATGCTCGAGGTCACCGACGGGGTGCGGCACCGCGAGATCAAGGCGGTCATGCAGCGTTCGTTCTCGCCCCGGGTGATCAGCCGGACCACCGAGCGGGTCCGGGAGCGGACCCGGCAGCTGATCGCCGAGGTGGCCGGCGCGGGCGCCTTCGACTTCGCCGCCCGGGTCGGCGAGGAACTGCCGATCAACACCATCGCCGACCTGATGGACCTGCCGACCGCCGACCGGCCGATGCTGCTGCGGTGCAACAAGCTGGCGCTCAGCTCCGACACGGGCACGACCACGCCGCTGGAGTCGATCGCCGCCCGCAACGAGATCCTGCTGTACTTCGCCGACCTCGTCGCGGCCCGGCGGCGCGACCCGGGCGACGACGTGGTGAGCGCGCTCGCCCACGCGACCGTCAACGGCGCGCCGCTGCGCGAGGACGAGGTCGTCTACAACTGCTACAGCCTGATCATCGGCGGCGACGAGTCGAGCCGGGTGGCCGCCACCGGCACGGTGCTGGCCCTGGCCGGCCACCGCGACCAGTGGCAGGCGCTGCTCGACGGCTCCGTGGCGGTCGAGGCGGCGACCGAGGAGGCGCTGCGCTGGACCACGCCGGCCATGCACTTCGGCCGCCGGGCGGCCACCGACGTCACCGTCGCCGGCGTGGACATCAGCGCCGGCGACATCGTGACCCTGTGGAACACGTCGGCCAACTTCGACGAGACCGAGTTCCCGGAGCCGGAGCTGTTCCGCCTCGGGCGCCGGCCGAACCGGCACCTGGCCCTGGGGCACGGCCCGCACTTCTGCCTGGGCGCCTTCCTGGGCCGGGCGGAGCTGTCCGCCCTGCTGGGCTGCCTGCGGGAGCTGGTCGGCGGCATCGAGGTGACCGGCCCGCCGCGGCGCATCTACTCCAACTTCCTCTTCGGCTACAGCAGCCTGCCGGTGGAGTTCCGCGCCCGCTGAGGCTCAACCCGCGGCGCGCATCTCGATGATCGAGCGGGGCGTGCCCGGGACCACGGAACCGACCGCCAGGCCGGCCGCCGTGCCCAGCGCGGCCAGCTCGTCGAGGGTGCGGTCGCGGCCCCGGACGAAGCAGAGCATCCGCAGGTCGCCCGCGGTGTCCGGGGCGTCGTTGCGGTCGTCGCCCAGGACCTCCTCCACGACCAGCACCCGGCCGCCCCCGGTGGCCGCCTCGGCGCAGCGCCGCAGGATGCGCACGGCGTCCTCGTCGTCCCAGTCGTGCAGGACGCCGGAGAGCACGTAGCCGCCGGCGCCGGCGGGCAGCGGGTCGAAGAAGCTGCCGGCGTGGGCCTCGGCCCGGTGCTCCAGGCCGGCCGCGGCGATCGCCTGCCGGGCCCGCTCGGCCGGGCCGGCCAGGTCGACGACCGTCCCGCGCAGCCCCTCGTGGGCCCGCAGGACAGCGATCAGCAGGCTGCCGTTGCCGCCGCCCACGTCCACGACGTGGCCGAGCTCGCCCCAGGGGTACGCGCCGGCCATGACGGCCGCGTCGCCCTCCAGCCGGGCGCCCATGAGGGCGTCGAACGACGCCGACCGGCCCGCGTCGGCGGACAGGTCGTCCCAGAACGAGCGGCCGAACTGCTGCGGGAACCCGGGCTCACCGGTACGGACGGTGTGCAGCAGCTGGACCAGGGACAGGTCGGCGCGGCCGAGGGCGCCCTCCAGGTCGAGCCAGCGGCGCAGCCCGGCCGGGTCGTCGTCGCGGAGCTGGTCGCCCAGCGGCGTCAGACCGTACTCGCCGGTCGCGGCCCGGGTCAGCACCCCGGCGCTCACCAGGTGGCGCAGCAGGCGGCCCAGGGCGTCGGGATCGGCCTCCGCCGCCTTGGCCAGCGCCTCGGTGGTGCGCGTCCCGGCGGTGATGTGGTCGGCGAGCCGCAGCGTCGCCGCCACCCGGATGGCCATCGGGGTCACCAGGTCGGCGGCCGCGTACAGCGGTCCACCCCAGCCGGTCGCGTCCGAAGTCACAGCGCCTCCTTGCCGCACGGTCGGGCCGGACGGGCGTCACGCCTGCAGCATCCGGCACAGGAGCTGCGATCCGCCGCTCGCCCTGAGGGTACCGTCGAGCGATCGGGTCTCCGCCGTCCCGCTCAGCAGACCGGCGCCGGCGGCGGTGCCCCGGGCCGTCACCAGCAGGTAGTCCTCGGGCGGCGGCGGCTCGTGGAAGGCGACGTAGAGGTCGATGCTGGGGGCGACGAAGCGGGCGCCGCCCGGCAGGGCCCACGCGACGGCGGGCAGGATGCCGGTGTCGATGCTGATCACCTCCCGGCAGGCGTCCACCCAGGGGTCCTTGAAGTACGCGCGCGGCCGGAATTTCACCCAGCTGTGGATCTGCAGGCCCTCGGGCCGGCTGTGGTCGGCGACCCAGCGCAGCTCGAGGTTGCGCCAGAACCGCCCGGTGGCGGTGGCCGTCGTGGCGATCCTGTTGGCCACCGCCGGGTCCAGCACGATCTCGGCCATCTGCTCCGGCGGCGGCACCGGCGGCGGGTGGGACAGCCGGTGCTCGGGACCGGCGATGCCCTCGGCGACCGCCCACACCTGCGCGGTGAGCACGAGCCGCCCGTGCTGGGTGACCTCCACCGCCAGCGACTGCGCGCTGCGGGAGGTGTGCCGGTCCACCACCTCGATGTCCACGGCGTCGAAGCGGGCCCGGGACAGGTACTGGCAGCTGATGCTGGCCGGGCGCGGCAGGGAGGCGTGCGCGCCGGCCGCCCGCAGCGCGATGCTGGCCAGGTATCCGCCCACCGGCCCGACCAGGGCCCAGTCGGCGGAGACGTGGGCGCGGTAGCGGCCGTCGCCGACGCGTTCGACCGCGGTGTCGTCCTCCAGATCGCCCACGGCGTTCGTCCCCGTCCGTCGTCGGATCCGCGGTCGCGGCAGCGCGCGACCAACTGCGCGACTTCCTCACTCGGACACCCGCCGGTGCGGCCGGGCCGTCCGCCCGGGACGCTACGTGAAGCCGGCGCCGGGAGCGAGCGGCCCGGCGGCCTGCGGGACGGGCCAACGCGACCGCTTGCGACCGCCGGTCGGCTCACGCCATCGTGGCATCGACCTTGCCGCGGCCCCGAGGCCGGCCGATCCACCTGCGCCGATCCACCTGCATCGATCCACCCGCACAGTGGCGAGTCGGCGAGTGTACTGCGTCAGCCGGTTCGGTGCCCCGGTGACAGCTGGACGCGCGAGAGCCTCGGGGGTGGTCGTGGACGACGTTCGAGAGCCGTTGCCCGGCAGCGAGCTCGCCGGGGAGGACGGGCAGTGACAGAACACAGCGCGAGCGCACACCCCGCGGAGCTGGTCGACCGGCTCGAGGCGGCCGGCGTGCACCTGTGGGCGGCGGACGGCCAGCTGCGGTTCCGCGCTCCGCGCGGCGCGCTCGGCGAGGACGACCGGGCCGAGCTGCGCCGGCTGCGGCCGGCCCTGCTCGAGTACCTGCGCGAGGACGTCGACCAGACGCTGCTCGTCGCCGAGCCGGACCGTGCCGGCGACCCCTTCCCGCTCACCGACGTGCAGAGCGCCTATCTGCTGGGGCGCAACGAGGGCCTGGACTACGGCGGCGTGGGCTGCCAGGTCTACCTCGAGGCCGACCTGGCCGACGCGGACCCGGGCCGGCTGTCGCAGGCGTGGCAGCAGCTGATCGACCGGCACCCGATGCTGCGGGCGGTGGTCGACGAGCGCGGCCACCAGCAGGTGCTGCCCGAGACCCCGCGCTACGAGATCCCGGTCCGCGACCTGCGGTCCGCGTCCGGGGCGGCGGCGGCGGACGAGGTGGCGGCGGTACGGCGGGAGATGGCCCGGCGCTCGTACGAGCCCGGCCGGTGGCCGATGTTCGACGTGCGCCTGTCGCAGACGGCCGGGCGGTCGGTGCTGCACGTCTCCTTCGACCTGCTGATCGCCGACTTCATGAGCGTGCAGCTGCTGCTCGACGAGCTGCACCGGGTCTACCACCGTCCCGGCGAGCCACTGCCGGCGCTGGACGTCACGTTCCGCGACTACCTGGCCGCCCAGCAGCGCCTGCGCGACCGCCGCGGCTACCGGCGCGCGCACGACTACTGGTGGCAGCGGATCGACGAGCTGCCGCCGGCGCCGAAGCTGCCGCTGCGCTCCGACGTGGCCAAGCGCGGGCACGCCGAGTTCCGCCGGTGGGAGACGCGGCTCGCGCCGGACCAGTGGCGGCGGCTCCAGGAGCTGACCGCCGGCCACGGGCTGACCCCGTCGGGCGTGGTCCTCGGCGCCTACGCGGAGACGATCAGCCGCTGGACCGCGCAGGACGGCTTCACGCTCGGCGTCACCATGCTCAACCGCCTGCCCGTGCACCCGCGGATCGACCAGATCGTCGGCGACTTCACCTCCGTGGACCTGCTGGAGGTCCGGCCGCGGCCGGAGCACACCTTCGCCGGCGCGGCCAAGGCGCTGCAGGCGCAGCTGTGGGCCGACATGGACCACCGGGCCTGCTCCGGCATCGAGGTGCTGCGCGAGCTCGGCTCCCGCCGGGGGCGGGCCGAGGCGCTGATGCCGGTGGTGTTCACCAGCGCCATCGCGCTCGACAACCGGGAGCCGGAGTTCTGGCGCGACGCCACCCTGGTGCACGGGCTCACCCAGACCCCGCAGGTGTGGATCGACTGTCAGGCGCTGGTCGCCAACGGGTCGCTGATCGTCAACTGGGACGTCCGGGAGGGAGTGTTCCCGGACGGGCTGATCGAGGACATGTTCGACGCCTTCGCGCGGCTGCTGCACGGCCTGGCGGACGACCCCGGCTGCTGGGAGCGGCCGGCGTCCGTACCGCTGCCGGCCGGGCAGGCCGAGCGCCGCCGGGCCGCGAACGCCACCGACGTCCCCGGCCTTCCGGCGCACCGGCTGCTGCACGAGCCGCTGGTGGAGCAGGCCCTGCGGGCGCCGGAGCTGACCGCGCTGGCCGGCTCCTGGGGCTCGATGACCTACGAGGAGCTGCTGCGCCGCGCGGTGGGCGTCGCCGTCGAGCTCGGCGAGGCCGGGCCGGGCGCCACCACCCCGGTCGCGGTGATCACCGATCGCGGGCCGGGCCAGCTCGCCGCCGTGCTCGGCGTGCTGCTCAGCGGGGCGCCGTACCTGCCGATCGACACCAACCAGCCGGCCGTGCGGCGCGACCGCATGCTGGCCGACGCCGGGGTGACCACGGTGGTGACCCAGGAACACCTGCGCGACGGGTCGTCCTGGCCGGAGGGCCTGCGGGTGGTGGTCGTCGACGAGACCGGCGGCGGCGCGGCGGAGGTGGACCTCGCGGCGTTCTGCCGCGCGGCGCTCGCCCGGCCCGCCGCCGACCTCGCGTACGTGATCTACACGTCCGGCTCGACCGGCTCGCCGAAGGGCGTCCAGATCAGCCACCGCGGCGCCCTGACCACCATCGAGGACATGAACCGGCGCTTCGGCGTCGGCGCCGGCGCCGGCGACCGGATCCTGGGACTGACCAACCTCGGCTTCGACCTGTCGGTCTACGACATGTTCGGGCCGCTGGCCGTCGGCGGCTGCCTGGTCGTGCCCGATCACGACCAGCGCGGCATGCCGGCGCACTGGGCCGAGCTGATCGCCGCGCACCGGGTGACCATCTGGAACTCGGTGCCGGCGCACCTGCAGATGATGGCCGACTTCCTGGCCACCGCGAGCGCCGACGTCTCGTCGCTGCGGCTGGCGCTGCTGTCCGGCGACTGGATCCCGGTGAACCTGCCCGAGCGGATCCGCCGGTTCGTGCCGGAGCTGGAACTGATCAGCCTCGGCGGCGCCACCGAGGGGTCGATCTGGTCGATCAGCTACCCGATCGGCGCGGTCGACCCGGGATGGCGCAGCATCCCGTACGGCAAGCCGCTGGCCAACCAGCACATGTACGTCCTCGACCGGCGCTGGCGGGAGTGCCCCGACGGGGTCCCCGGCGAGATCTTCATCGGGGGCGCCGGCGTCGCCCTCGGTTACCTCGGCGACCCGGTCCGCACGGCCGAGCGGTTCGTGGCGCACCCGGACACCGGGGAGCGGCTCTACCGCACCGGGGACCTCGGCCGCTACCTGCCCGACGGCGCCATCGAGTTCCTGGGCCGCCAGGACAACCAGGTCAAGATCCGGGGTCACCGGATCGAGCTGGCCGAGGTGGAGGCGGCGCTGATCGCCGACCGGCAGGTGGCCGGCGCGGCCGTGATCGTCGACGACGTCTCGCGGACGGACCGCCGGCTGGTGGCCTTCGTCGAGCCCGGCACCCGGGCCGACCGCGACGGCGCCGACGTCGGCGCGGTCGCCGCCGAGGCCGCCGCCGCGGTGGGGGAGCGGAGCACCGCCGGCGTCGACCGGGCCGAGTACGTCGCCTACCTGCGCCGCCTGGACGACATCGCGCTGCTGTCCATGCTGCGGACCTTCCAGCACGCCGGGCTGTTCTCCGGCCCGCGGGAGGTCCACTCCACGGCCGAGATCATCACCCGGACCGGGGCGCCGCCGCGGCACCACCGGGTGGTCCGCCGCTGGGTGCGCGCGCTGGCCGAGCACGGCCTGCTGATCCTCCAGGACGCCGACCGCTACCGGGCGGAGCTGCGGGTCGAACCGGCCACCGTCGAGGCGGCCTGGCGGGAGGTGGACGACCTGGTCGCCCGCCTGGACCCGGCCTCGGCCAAGGTGCACGACTACTTCAAGGCGTGCACCGGGAGCCTGCCGGAGGTGCTGCGCAGCGAGGGCGCCGACGCGGTGCAGCTGCTGTTCCCGGAAGGGCGCGTGGACATCGGCGAGTCGCTGTACAACGTGACGCTGTTCAACCGCTGGGCGAACAGGATCCTCGCCGAGGCGATCGCCACCATCGCCCGGTCGAGCGCCAAGCCGTTCCGCGTGCTGGAGGTCGGCGCCGGCGTCGGCGGCACCAGCCTGGACGTCATCCCGGCGCTGGCCGGATCCGACGTCGAGTACGTGTTCACCGACCTGTCCCAGTTCTTCCTCAACAAGGCCAAGGAGTCCTTCGCGGAGTACCCCTGGGTGCGCTACGCCACCCTGGACATCGACACCGACTTCCGCGCGCAGGGCTTCTCGCCCAACTCGTTCGACGCCGTCATCCTCGGCGACGTCTTCCACGCGACGAAGAACGTCGGCCACAGCGTCGAGGCGCTGCGCGAGCTGCTGGCCCCGGGCGGCTGGCTGCTGTTCGCCGAGATGACCCGGGACCACTACCAGATCATGACCTCGATGGAGCTGATGCTCACCGACGGCCGCGCCGAGGACTTCACCGACCTGCGGCACGGGCGCGACCAGACGTTCGTGGCCCACTCGGACTGGCTGGCGCTGCTCGGCGACGACCTGGTGTTCGCGCTGCCGGAGGAGCGGGACGTCTTCACCGAGATCGGCCTGCACGTCTACGCCTGCCAGGTCAAGGCCGACCGGGTGCCGCTGCGCCCCCAGGAGGTCATCGACGCGGCCGCCCGGCGGCTGCCGGCCGTGATGGTGCCCGGCGTGGTGCAGATCCTCGACCGCCTCCCGCTGACCGCCAACGGCAAGGTCGACCGGGACCGGCTGCGCGGCCTGGTCCCGCGGTCGAGCGGCACGGCCGAGCCGACGGCCGACGAGCCGGTCGACGACCTGGAACGCCGGCTCGCGGCCTTCTACTGCCAGGTCCTCGACCTGCCGGCGGTCGGCCGCTCGGCCGGCTTCTACGACCTGGGCGGCGACTCGCTGATCGCCTCGCAACTGGCCGGGCTGCTGATCGAGCACGTCCCCGAGGCCGGCCCGATGTCGTACAACGCGCTGCTGCGGGTGCTGCTGGAAGGCCCGTCCGTGATGGCCCTGGCCGCGCAACTGCGGGAAGGCCCATGACCGCGATCGGTGTGATCGGCGGGTACGGGTCCGTCGGGCGCGCGACCGTGGCGCAGCTGCGGGCGTGGGGCCTGGGACCGGTCGTGGTCGCCGGCCGGGACCCGGCGCGGGCGGAGGTCGCCGTCGACCTCGGTGAGCCCGCCGCGGTGCGACGCTTCCTGGGCTCCGTACGGCTGGTCGTGAACTGCACCGCCGCGCCGCCGGAGAGCCGGGCGGAGCTGGCCCGGGCGGCCGCGGCCGCCGGTGTGCCCTACGTCGACCCGGGCGGCGACGAGCCGGTCCACGACCTGCTCGCGGGCGTCGAGCTGGCCGCGCCGGTGGTGCTGTCGGCCGGCATGCTGCCCGGCCTGACCGGACTGCTGCCGCGCCGGCTGGTGGAGGATCCCGGCGGCCGGCTGGTCTGCTACGCGGGCGGGCAGGACCGGTTCTCCCTCGGCGGGGCCGCCGACTACCTGGCCGTGGTGCACGGATCGGCCGGGCGCACCTTCGCCGTGTGGCGCGACGGGTCGCGAGTGGAACGGGCCGGCGCGCCCGCCCTCGAAGGCACGGTCCCGTACTTCTCCGAGCAGGCCAGCGGCGTGCCGTACCTGAGCCCGGAGATGGAACGGGTGGCGCGTCACCTCGGGCTCGCCGAACTGGTCTTCTACACCGTCTTCCCGGGCGCCCGGCTGCGCGAGACGCTGGCCGCCGCCCGCACGGGCGCGGTGGGCCCGGCGGACGTGGTCCGGGCCAGCGAGCTCGACCTGTTCGGCCGCAGCCGCTACCAGCGGCTGGTGTTCCAGCTGCGCGACGACCCGGCGCTGCCCACGCTGATCCTGTCGGGCCGCGGCTCCAGCGAACTCACCGGGGCGACCGCGGCGCTGACGGCCCGGGCCGTGCTCGACGGCGCGGTCCCACCCGGGCGGCACTTCGCCGCCGACGTGCTCGACCCGGAGTGGGCGTGCGACCGGCTGGAGACGGCCGACGCCGTCACCGAGCTGCGGACGGTCGACGGCCGGACCGCTTCCCGCGTGCCGGCCGGCCCGCGCGACGCGGTGGAGGACGACGCGGAGGGCATGGAGGAGGGCGCGCTATGAACGCGCGCAACGGCCGGCGGTACGCGAGCGGGACCTGGCTGCGGTGCGCCCATCCCCGCCCGCAGGCCGACACCGTGCTGCTCGCGTTCCCGCACGCCGGCGGTTCCGCGTCGTTCTTCCGCTCGTGGGGCGAACCGCTGCCGGCCACCGTGGAACTGAGCGCGGTGCAGTATCCCGGGCGGCTCGACCGCCTGCGCGAGCCCTGCGTGGACGACGTGCACCGGCTCGCCGACGGCGTCGTCACGGCGCTGCGCGGCCAGTCCTGGCTGGCGTCGGGGCGGCGCATCGCGCTGCTGGGTCACAGCATGGGCGCCGTGGTGGCGTACGAGACCGCCCTGCGGCTGGAGGCGCTGGGCGCCCCGCCCGTGGCCACGTTCCTGTCCAGCCACCCCGCGCCCAACCGCCCGCTGCGCAACGGCCTGACCGAGTTCACCGACCAGGCCCTCATCGGCGAGCTGCGGCGGCTGGGCGCCACCCCGGCCGCCCTGATCAACCGGCCCGACGCGCGCGACGCCGTTCTGGCCGGGCTGCGCAGCGACTACCGCGCGGTCGCCCGCTACCGGCCCTCGCCGATGCGGCTGCACAGCCCGATCGTCGGGCTGGTCGGCGCGGACGACCCGGACGTGGGGCCGGACGACATGCGGGCGTGGACGGAGATGACCGCCGGGCCGATGACGCTGCACGTCTTCCCGGGCGACCACTTCTACCTCATCGGGCAGCGGGACGCGGTGCTCCGGGCCGCGCTGGCCCACCTCGGCGCCGACGGCGGACGACCAGGCAAGGAGACGGACCCGTGAGCCTGCCCCCCAAGTACGACGCGGCCGAGATGGCGCTGCTGGATGACCCGTACCCCACGTACCGGAAGCTCCGCGAGGCCGGCCCGCTCTGCCGGGGCGGCCCGGCGCAGTTCGTGGTGACCCGGTACGCCGACGTGGCCCCCCTGATCAACGATGACCGCCTCGGCGCGGAGTTCAGCGAGGACTACCACCGCATCGCCCTGGGCGAGGGCCCGCTGGCCGACTTCTTCGGGCACGTCCTGCTGAACCGCGACCCGCCGGCCCACACGGTGCTGCGCCGCCTGCTGAACCCCGAGTTCACCACCCGCGCGGTCCGCGAGCGGCGCAGCAAGGTCGACTCGATGGTCGAGGAGTTGCTCGCCCCGGCCGTCGAGGCGGGCCGGTTCGACGCGGTGAGCGACCTGGCGGACAAACTGCCGATCCGGGTGCTGGCCGACTTCGTGGGCCTGGACCTGGAGAACCTCGACGAGGTACGCCCCCGGGCGCGGGAGCTGTCACAGGCCTTCGCGACGTACCTGCCGGAGTCCGAACGCGGGGAGACCGTGGCCGCCCTGCAGTGGATGCAGGAGAAGATCACCGCCCTGTTCGCGGAGAAGGAACGCGTCCCCGGCGACGACGTCATCTCCCGCCTCTGCGACGTCGACCCGGAAACGGTCAGCCGGCAGTCGCTGATCGACAACATCGTTTTCCTGCTGTTCGCCGGCTTCACGACGACGACGGACCTGCTCGCGAACGGCTTCGCGGCCCTGTCCACCCGCCCGGACCAGGTGGCGCTGCTGCGCGCGGACCCGGAACTGGCCACCAGGGGAGTCGAGGAGCTGCTCCGTTTCGACGCCCCCGTCCAGGTGAAAAGCCGGATGGTGCACGAGCCGATCGAGGTCGGCGGGCGCACGATCCGGCCGGGACGGGTGCTCATCCTGCACCTGGGCTCGGCCAACCACGACGAGCAACGCTTCGCCCGCGCGCACGAGCTGGACCTGACCCGCCGGCCGAACCCGCACCTGAGCTTCGGCGGCGGAGGGATCCATCTGTGCCTGGGCGCGGCGCTCGCCCGGGCCGAGGCGGCGTCGGTGTTGACGTTCGTGTCCCGGCACTTCGCGCAGGTCGAGCCGGACGGGCCGGTGGTGCGACGGCACATCCCGAACTTCCGATCCTGCCTGAGCGTGCCGATCCGGATCCGTCCGGCTTGAGTGGTCTTGGGGGGCATCTGATCGGGGGTGGGGTGGTCGGCGGGGGTGCTCCACCACGGTGGTGACGGGCACGGTTGGGGTGGCCTTCGCTGCGTCTTTGCCGGGTTGGTGGTGCTGCTTCCGCGTGCCTGTGCTTGAGGCTTCCGGTTGTCGGCCGGCTCTTAGAGCGCGGCTCGGTCCGCTTGGAGCGCGGGCCGATCCGGCGCGGCGTGTTGGGGTCGGCGCGCCTGCCGTCGGGTGCCTTCTCGCGGCTGCTCATCCGGCTAACGCTTGCCTGCGGTTGCTCGCCTGCCGCTTGCCGACCGGACGTTTTCGTCACTCGCCCACTCCCGCTTTTGTCCGGCGCTTGCTTGCTTTTGCCGCTTGCCTATCGCTCGCTGGCCGCTTGCCTCGTCGCTCGTCCCCTCGCGCCGATCGGTCGCTGCCCGTCGCTTGCTTGCCTTCACCGCTTGGCTGCCGCTCCTCCGCTGGCGCCGTCCGGCCGCCGTCCGGTGCTTGCCGGCCTTTCGCCGCTCGCACATCGCTTGCCCGCCTTTTGCCGTCCGGCCGCCACTGTTTGGCTCCTCCTCGCACGGCTACCTGCCGCCGTTCGCCCGCCGCCGGCTGCCCGCTGACGGCCGCCGGCTGCCCGTCGCCTGCCGCCCGTCGCCTGCCGCCTGCCGCCTGCCGCCCGTCGCCTGCCGCCCGTCGCCTGCCGCCCGTCGCCCGTCGCCTGCCGCCCGTCGCCTGCCGCCCACTGCCCGTCGCCCGCCGCCCGTCGCCTGCCGCCCACTGCCCGTCGCCCGTCGCCCGTCGCCTGCCGCCCACTGCCCGTCGCCTGCCGCCCACTGCCCGTCGCCTGCCGCCCGCTGGCGGCCGCCCGTCGCCCGCCGCCTGCCGCCCGTCGCCCGCCGCCTGCCGCCCGCTGGCGGCCGCCTGCCGCCTGCCGCCTGCCGCCCGCAGCCCGCTGGCAACCGCCCGCCGTCCAGTGCACTCTTCGCGGATCTGTTCCAGAAGCACCGTGGAGAAGAGGACGTCGACCCAGCCGCCCTCGTGAGGCGGAATGGCCGGCTGCGACGGCACGAGGGCCCACCCTGGTCGCTTGCTGGCGCGGTCTGAAAGGCCGCCGGCGCCGGTTCGCCGGTGGGCGGGAAGGAGGCAGGCGTCCAGTTCGGCCGTTGGCGACGAGGGGGCAGGCGCCCGATCTCGGGCGGGGCGAGCGTGAGGCAGAACCCCGGTCGCAACAAAAGCCTCGATGAGCCGACAAGCCCGGCCCGAGCGGTAGCGACGGCAAGGCAGCGCTCGTCGCGGCCGTGGGCGAGCGGAAGCGGCGGACGAGCGGGAGAGGCGGGCATGCAGCGACGGCAACGCCGCCGGCGCGGGGGGCGAGCGAGCGTCAGCCTCCAGCTCAGCGGTGAGCGAGCGAAAGAGCCGGCGCCCACTCCTGGCGCCGGCCCCCGGAACAACAAACGGAAACACACCCCACGATGGGCGAGTGCGCAGGACCGTCAGTTGCCCACGCTAGGAACCGGCTCCCCGACGACCTCGGTGCCCTCGATGTTGTGCGCCACGTAAGCCGACCACATGTCCCGCCGCTTGGGCTTGCCGCTGGTGGTGCGGTAGATCGAGCGCCGCGGGACGTCGAGGATCTCCATCGCCACCCCCTCCGTGATGCGTTGGGAGACCGTCCGGGCCGCCTCGATCCACTCGGCCTGCGGGCGTTCCAGCAGGACCACCGCGGTCGGGCCGGCCGCCGTCGAGCCGAGCAGGACCGCCACCCGCAGGCGCGGTACGCCGGCCTCGACCAGGGCGCTCTCGATGTCCTCGGCGAAGACCGTCCGGCCGCGTACCTTCATCGCGTCGCCGAGGCGGCCGATGACGTACAGCTGGCCGTCGTCCAGGAAGCCCGCGTCGCCGGTCCACAGCAGACCGTCGCGCCATTCGGTCAGGCTCGTCGCGTTCTCGGTGACGTAGCCCTCGGCCACCGAGGCGCCGCCGACCACGATCTGCCCGACGTGCCGGTCGGGCAGCGGCTCGCCGGCGTCGTCCACCACCGAGACGGTGACGCCGTCCAGCGCGCGGCCGCAGCCGACGACGTCGCGCGCGTCCGCGCCGGTCGAGGTCACCGGCTCGCCGAGCGACACGAGGTGGGGCGCGACCGGGACCGTCGCCAGGTTCTCCCGCAGGGCCAGGCCGGTGACGGCGAGCGTCGCCTCCGCCAGCCCGTACGCCGGCAGCAGCGCCCGCCGGTCGAAGCCGAACGGGCCCATCAGGGCCATGAACCGTTCCAGCACCTCGATGTCGATGCGCTCCGCGCCGATGATCAGGGCCCGCCAGCCGGAGAAGTCGGAGCCGGCCAGCAGCTCGGGGGAGACCCGCCGGGCGATGTAGTCCAGGCCGAACGGCGGCATCGCGGTCATCGCCGCCCCGGGTGCGCTGAAGCAGGCCAGGTACCGGGCCGGGTCGCGGACGAAGTCGGCCGGCTCCTGCAGCCACAGGTCGCGCTGCTGCACGACGGGCGTCAGCAGGCAGCCGATCAGGCCCATGTCGTGGTGCACCGGCAGCCACGACGCCGTCGCGTCCCCCTCGCCCATCTCCAGCCAGGCCCGGATGGCCGAGACGTTCGAGGCCAGGGCGGAGACCGGCACCCGGACGCCTTTGACCCGGCCGCTCGAACCGGAAGTGAACTGCAGCAGTGCGGCGCCGGCGGGAGGCCGGGCGGCGGCCTCGTCGCCGGCGGCGAGCTGCGCGGCGGTACGGACCTGCGTCTCGTACCCGCCGTAGGTGAGCTGCTCGGCGAGGGTGGCGTAGGTGATCACCAGGGACGGCGCGGCGACCTCGCTGATCGCCTGGAGGTGCCGGGCGTAGTGCATCTCGCTCTGGAACAGGGGCGGCGGGGCGACCGGGCACGGGATCGCCCCGGCGAGCATCACGCCGTACAGCGCGGCCACGAATTCCGGCCCGGTGCGCTCGATGACCAGCACCCGGTCGTCGTGCCGGACCCCGGCCGCGATGATTCCCCCGGCGATCCGGCGGGCGAACGCGGCCAGGTCCTTGTACGCCCACCACTCCCAGTCATCGTTCCGCCAGAACCGGATGCCCCGGTATGCTGCCGGCACATCGATCCAGGAGGTCAGTGGATTGGTGATCACTTCGGACACTTCCTTTCGTGACATCCGCGGCCGATCCGCGCGGGGTGAGCAAACGCGGTGCGACCCGTTCAGGATGTCGGATCAGCGGCGCTTGAGTCATCATGCGCACTAAGGCAGCTGTCGCGACGGGCACAGTGCAGCCAACTGATGATGAGAACGGTGGCGAAGACTGAATGAGTATCGAAGCCAAGTCGGCCGATTCAGACGTCCGGGCGCGGGTCCGCTCGATCATCCTGCAGGTGGCGCCGAACCCCGGCGGCGTCCAGGAGGGTCGGACCCTGCTGGTCGAGCACCTCGAATACCACTCGCTCGCCCTGCTCGAGCTGGGTTTCGCACTGGAGGACGAGTTCGATCTGCCGCCGCTGGACCAGGCGCAGGTGCAGCACATCACCACGGTCGAGGAGATCGAGGACCTGGTGCTCGGACTGATCGAGCAGAATGCCGCCAAGGACGCCGCGGAAAGCCGCGACTGAGTCGGCCGGTCAGCGCAGAAATGAGCGCGAGCCCAGATCGGCGGCGTGCATTCCGTGCCTGTTCGTCATCGTGGCGAACATGTCGTCGCCGCGTTCGGTCCGGGTCACCAACGTCGATCCGACAATACTCATGAAGAGGCCGCCGAATGCGTATCGGCGATAGTCGCGCCAGCAGTCGTCGACGGAAACCGTGACCCCGTGACGGCTCAGGGCGGCGACGTATCGCCGTACCGCGGAGTGTTCGATCTCGCGGCGCATCGCGACATCGACACTGGCGCCCAGGAAGTAGGAGAGGTCGGTGGCCGCGGGCTCGTGGGCCGCGGTCTGCCAGTCCAGGACGGTGATCCGCCCCCGGTCCGCGACCAGGTTGTCGGCGCGGAAGTCGCCGTGGACCACGGTGCGCGGGCCCGGGCGGTCCCGCAGGTACTGCTCGACGTTCGGGACGAAGGCGTCCAGCTCGTCGATCACCTCCGGCCGCAGCCGGTCGCCGAACCGGCGCAGGAAGCGCGGGTAGACCCGGCGGACCAGCGACGCCATCCAGGCGGCGTCGGGGCCGTCGTGCCGGGGCAGCCAGCCCAGCGACGCCAGCGCCGGGTCGGCCCACAGCGGCCCGTGCAGCGCCGCGAGCTCGTCGACGGCCCGGTCCACCTGGACGCTGTCGCACCCCTCGACCTGGTCCACGGCGCGGCCGGCGCCCACGTCCTCCAGCAGCACCGTGAACGCGCGGGACTGCTCGTCGTAGCAGGAGGCGTAGCACCGCGGGATGCGGGCGCGGATCCGCGGCGCGAGGTGCTGGTAGAACCGCGCCTCCACCTCGTACGCGCGGGTCACCTTGGCGGCCGTACGGCTCTCCGGCGCGGCCGCGGTGAGCTTGACGACGCACGTCGGCGGCCCGGCGTCGGGGGTTTCGTAGCTCAGCCGCAACCGGTACGTGTCCGCCATCTGACCCGTGCCGAGGGGGGTCGCGGCGACCTCGGCGACCGCGGCGCCGCCGGTGCACCGGGCCAGCGCCGCGGTGCACCAGGCCGGGGTGAGCTCCGCGACGGATTGCAGCGCCCTCACAGCGTCAGCGGCAGTTCGTAGAGCCCGCGCAGACCCGCGGCCGGCTTCCAGCGGAGCCGGGTCGCGTCGCCGCGGAAGTCGGGGAACCGTTCCAGGAAGCGCGACAGCGCGGCCGCGCCCTCGACGCGGGCCAGCCAGGGGCCGGCGCAGTAGTGCGAGCCGAGGGCGAAGCCCAGGTGCCGGTTGTCGGCGCGGCCCACGTCGAGCCGGCGCGGGTCGGTGAACTGGGCCGGGTCGTTGTTCGCGGCGCCGATCAGGACGGTGACCGCCCGCCGCGCCGGCACCGTGACGCCCTCGATCTCCAGGTCCTCCTTGGCGATCCGCCAGGCCGCCTGGATCGGCGACTCGAACCGGATGAACTCCTCGATCGCCGTCGGCATCAGCTCCGGCTCCTTCTGCAGCCGCCGGCGTTCCTCGGGGAAGCGCAGCAGTGTGGCCACCGCGTTGCCCAGCAGATTGGTGATCACCTCGTGCCCGGCGACCATCAGCATCATGATCAGGGTGCGCAGCTGGGCGGCGTCGAACTCGCCTTCGCGGTGGCGCTCCAGCAGCCGGGTGATCAGGTCGTCGCCCGGTTCGGCGCGTTTACGGCTCAGCGTGTCGGCGATGTACGGGTCGAACTGGTGGAAGGCCCCGCTCATCCGGGCCACGCCGGCGCCCTTGATCAGGGGATCGACCAGCACGAGGTAGCTGTCCGACCACTCCTGGAGCCGGCGCGCGTCCTGCGGCGGGAAGCCGAGCAGCTCGGCGACGACCAGCACCGGCAGCTTGGCCGAGAAGTCGTTGACCAGATCGATGGTCCCGCGGGCGGCGGCCTCGTCGAGGAGTCGGTCGACCCAGAACTCGATGCGGGGCAGCAGCGCGGTGACCCGGCGCTTGCCGAAGTCGTAGCTGATCGCGTTGCGCATGCTCTGGTGCATGTCGTCGGAGACGTTGGTCAGGGTGCTGTCCTGCGCCTTCTCCTCGGCCGGGCTGAACTTGCCGAAGCGCAGGAACATGCGGTTGCGCAGCGAGGAGTCGAGCTTGCGGTTGCCGGTGTACCGGCGGTCGGCGAGCACCTCGGTCGCCAGGGCGTAGCTGCTGACCAGGTAGGACCCGGTCACCCGGCTGTAGTGGACCGGGGCCGTGGCGCGCAGCCGGTCCAGCCACGGGTACGGGTCGCGGATGTACGACGGGTCGTACGGGTTGTAGCGGCCCGCGACCGGACGCAGCGGCAGCATCGGCCACTTCATCTCGATCGCACGCTGGGCGAGTCCGAGCACGGAACGGTCCCCTCTCGACGGTCGCGGCAACCTTCGAGAAAGGATGGCGGCGCGCCGCGGCGGGCAGCAACCGTCCCGGTTCGGCCAGCCCCGCCCGCCCGGGGCGGCTCAGCTCCGCTTGACCGTCGCGAGCCAGGCCGGCGCGCCGTTGTCGTGGAACCGCGTCTCGCTGCGCTCCGGCTCCAGGGCGGCGACCTCCCACCCGGGGACCGCGGTGAGGGCCGCGCGCAGCTCCTCCTCGGTCACCGGGTGCGGGCCGGCGTCGGGCCCGGGACGGAAGCACAACACGTACAGGGTGCCGCCGTGCTCGGTCACCGCGGCCAGGCCGGCCAGGTAGGTCAGCCGTTCCTCGCCGTCGAAGCTGTGCAGCAGCCCGCAGTCCAGCACCGTGTCGAACCGGCGCTCCAGCTGCTCCAGCCGCAGCGCGTCCGCCACCGCGAAGTCGGCCCGGAGCCCGCGCTGCTCGGCCTTGCGCCGGGCCAGCGTCACCGCCGTCTCCGCGACGTCGACGCCCAGGACCGGCAGGCCCAGCCCGGCCAGGTGCAGGGCGTTCTCGCCGGAGCCGCAGCCGGCGTCGAGCACCGAGCCGGCGAATCCGCCCCGGGCGGCCAGCCGCACCACCGCCGGCTGCGGCCCGCCGATGTCCCACGGCGCCGGACCGTCCTGATAGGACGCGTCCCAGGGTTGCCCGCTGCGCCGCTCGTGACTGGTCGGCGGCCGGCCGCCGTAGGGGTCGCCGGGCGCTGCCGATCGCTCCGCCATCTTGGTCCCTTCCTGCAATCGTCGGTGCAACGTTATCGTGCGGTCCGGGCCCGACCCACCGCCGCTGAGGAGGATCCGATGCGCAAGGGTGACGAGTATCTGGCATCCCTGCGGGATGACCGGGAGATCTACCTCGACGGGGTACGCGTCGACGACGTGACCACCCATCCGGCCTTCGCCCCGGTCGCGCGGACCGTCGCCGAGCTCTACGACCTCGCGGCCGACCCGTTGCGGGACATGAGCTACCTCGCCCCGGAGACCGGCCGGGAGGCCAACCGGGTCTTCTCGATCCCGCGCTCGCACGAGGAGCTGGTGGCCCGGCGCCGGGCCGTCGAGACGTGGGCGCGGCACAGCCACGGCTGGGTGGGCCGGGGCCCCGACCACGTGGGCGCGTTCCTCGCCGGTTTCGCCTCCTGTCCCCAGGCGTTCGCCCGGGAGCCGCACGACTTCGCGGCCAACGTCACGGCGCACTACCGGCGGCTGCTCGACGAGAGCCTGTACCTCACGTACGCGATCATCCCGCCGCAGTTCTCCCGGGCCGCGACGGCGCACGACTGGGACGCGGATTTCATCCAGACGGGTGTGGTCGCGGAGCGACCGGAGGGCATCGTGGTCCGCGGCGCGCAGATGCTGGCGACCGGCGCCGCCGTCGCCGACGAGATCCTGATCTCCTGCATCAAGCCGCTGACCCCGGAGGACCGCGACTTCGCGGTCAGCTTCCTGCTGCCGCTGGCCACGCCGGGCCTGAAGCTCTACTGCCGGCGGCCGTACGCGACCGGCGCGACCAGCGCCTTCGACTACCCGCTGTCCAGCCGGTACGACGAGACCGACGCGCTGGTCGTGTTCGACGACGTGCTGGTCCCCTGGGACCGCGTCCTGGTCGACCGCGACGTGGCCGGCCTGCGCCGGCAGTTCTTCGACACCGGCGCGCACGTCATGGGCAACAGCCAGGCGCAGATCCGGTTCGTGGCGAAGCTGCAGTTCATCCTGGGGCTGGCCCGCAAGCTGACCGCGGTCAACCAGGTCGACAAGATCCCCGGCGTGCAGGAGAAGCTGGGCGAGCTCGCCAGCCTCGCCTCGATCGTGGAGTCCGCGGTGCTGGCGGCGGAGTACCAGGCGGCCCCGGACGCCAACGGGATGTGGCGGCCCGGGGCGCGCGCCCTCTACGGCGCCATGGGGCTGCAGGCCGAGCTGTACCCGCGGGTGCTGGCCATCGTGCGCGAGCTCGCCGGCGGCGGGGTGCTGCAGCTGCCGGCGGGCGTGGGGGACATGCTCGCCCCGGCCACCCGCCGGGACATCGACCGGTACGTGCAGTCGCCCGGCGTCAGCGCCGAGGAGCGGGTCAAGCTGTTCAAGCTCGTGTGGGATGCCGTCGGGTCCGAGTTCGCCGGCCGCCACCACCAGTACGAGATGTTCTACGCGGGGGCCCCGTTCGTCGCGAAGGGCTACGCCTACCGCAACTACGGCTACGAGCAGACGGTCGCCGAGGTGGAGGAGTTCCTCGCCTCGTACACGACCGGCTGAGCGGTCACCATCCGGCACGACATCGGAGGTCGGCACGACGTGAAACCCGCCCGATTCGCCTACCACGCCCCGGCCACCGCCGCCGAGGCCGTCGCCCTGCTGGCCGAACACGGACCCGGGACCCGGCTGCTGGCCGGCGGGCAGACGCTGATGCCGCTGCTGGCCAGCCGTACGGTCCGGCCGCCCCGGATCGTCGACCTGAACCGGGTGCCGGAGCTGGCCTTCGTCACCCGCGACGGCTCGCGGCTGCGCATCGGCGCGTTGACCCGGCTGCGGCACGTCGAGAACGACCCGGCCGTACGGGCGGCGCTGCCGCTGCTGGCCGAGGTGACGGCGCTCGCCGGGCCGGTCCAGGTGCGGCACCGGGCCACGGTGGGCGGGGCGCTGGCGTACGCCGATCCCGCCGCGGAGTATCCGGCGGTCGCGGTCGCGCTGGACGCCCGCATCGAGGTCCGGGGTGACGAGATCCGGCAGGTCGACGCCGCGGAGTTCTTCCTCGGCGCGCACCGGACGGCCCTGGGCGCGACGGAACTGCTCGCCGCCGTCGAGTTCCCGGTCCCGTCCGCGCCGGCGGCGTACGCGATCGAGCGGATCGCCCCGCGCGCCACCGGTCCCGCGCTGGCCGGCGCCGTGGTGGTCCTCGGCCCGGCCACCGGCCGGATCGTGCTGTTCGGGGTCACCCCGACGCCGGTCCGGCCCGCCGCGGCGGAGGCGGCGCTGGCCCGCGGCGCCGCGCCCGACGAGGTCGCGGAGGCCGCGGTGGAAGGGCTGGACCCACCGGACACGCCGACCATCCGGGGGGTGTCCCGCCGCGCGCTGGCGCGGGGCGCGGTCGCCCGGGCGGTCGCCACGGCTCGAGACAAGGTGACGCATGCCTGAGCACATCGACGTGAAGATGACCGTCAACGGTCAGCCCCGCAGCGCCACCACCACGGCCCGGACCACGCTGGCCGACTTCCTGCGGGAGAGCTGCGGCCTGACCGCCACCCACGTCGGCTGCGAGCAGGGCGTCTGCGGCGCGTGCACGGTCTCGATGGACGGCGTCACCGTCCTGTCGTGCCTGCTGCTGGCGGTGCAGGCCGACGGCGCGGAGATCCGGACCGCCGAGGGCCTCGGCGGCCCCGACGGCGCCCTGTCGCCGCTGGCCGCGGCCCTGCAGGCCGAGCACGGCATCCAGTGCGGATTCTGCACCCCGGGTTTCCTGATGCGGGGCACCGAGCTGCTGCGGGAGCGGCCGGCGCCGGCCGAGGCGGAGATCCGGGCCGGGCTGTGCGGCAACCTGTGCCGCTGTACGGGATACACCAACGTCATCAAGGCGGTCGCCCGCGCCGCGGAGGCCGGCGGGACAGCGCCGTCACCGGCCGAACAGGCCGCCCTGCGGCGCGAGGACCTGCGCCTGCTCGCCGGCCGCGGCGAGTTCGTCAACGACGTCTCCCCGCCCGGAACCCTGCACGCCGCCTTCCTGCGCAGCATCGTCGCGTCCGGGCGGATCCTGCGCCTGGACGCTAGCGCGGCACGGTCCCTCGACGGTGTCGTCGCCGTGCTGACCGCCGCCGACCTGAACGACCGGGCCGGCCCGATGCAGCCCACCCCCCGGCTGGCCGACGACGACCCGCGCCTGCTGCCGCTGGCCGGCGAGCGGGTGCACTTCGCCGGGGAGCCGCTGGCGCTGGTCGTCGCGCGCGACCGCTACGTCGCCGAGGACGCGCTGGAGCTGATCGAGGTCGAGATCGAGCCGGCCCGCCCCGTGCTGGAGCCGGAGACCGCGGCCGAGGACACCACGAACCTGGTGTACCCGGAGACCGGCACCAACCTCTGCACCGAGATGGCGTCGCCCGTCCGGCCCAAGCTGCGGCGCGCGCTGGACGATTCGCCGCACGTCGTCCGGGCCACCTGCCGTCAGCAGCGACAGGCCAACGCGCCGATGGAGACGCGCGGGGTGGTCGCCTCGTACGACCCGGGCACCGGCGAGCTGTCGGCCACCATCTCCACGCAGAACCCGCACGAGGCGAAGCTGGCGATGTCCCGGGTCACCGGGCTGGCGGCCGAGCGGATCCGGGTCACCGCGCGCGACGTGGGCGGCAGCTTCGGGCAGAAGTTCTGGACCGGCCGGGACGAGCTGACCGTGACGCTCGCCGCGTACGTGCTCGGCCGCACGATCAAGTGGATCGAGGACGGGCGGGAGAACTTCACGGCCAGCACCCACGCCCGCGGCGACGTCGGCACCGGCACGTTCGCGCTGGACGAGGACGGGCGCTTCCTCGGGTCCTACCTGGACCACCTCGAGGACACCGGCGCGTACCCGACCGGCGTCATCGCCAAGGCGGGCCCGTTCGTCGGGATGATGTTCACCGGGCCGTACCGGATCCCGCAGCACGCCTTCCGCTTCCGGTCGGTGCGGACCAGCACCTGCCCGCGCGGGGCGTATCGCGGGCCGTGGGCGTTCGCGACGGTCGCGCGCGAGGAGATGCTGGACGAGGTCGCGCGGGCGGTCGGGCTCGACCCGCTGGAGCTGCGCCGCCGCAACGTGCTGTCCGCCGCGGAGCTGCCGTACTCGCTGCCGACCCGGCTGATGCTCGACCACGTGACGCCGGCGGACACCCTCGAGGAGGTCGCCCGGCTGCTCGACTACGACCGGCTGCGCGAGCGTCAGCGCCGGCTGTTCGAGCAGGAGGGCCGGCTCCTCGGGCTCGGGCTCGCGCTCTGCGTGGAGCCGTCCAGCATCGGCACGATGGACCCGATCTCCACCGACACCGCGCGGCTGCGGGTGGAGCCGGACGGCACGGTCACCGCGTTCCTGGCCACCGGCTCGGGCGGCCAGGGCGTCGAGACCACGATGGCCCAGGTCGTGGCGGGCGAGCTCGGGCTGGCCGTGGACGCCGTCCGGGTGGTGCAGGGCGACACCGGCGACACCCCGTACGGGCGGGGGACCGGGGCCAGCGGCACCGCGGTGATCACCGGCAGCGCCTGCCGCGCCGCGGCGGGCGAGCTGCTCACGACGGCCCGGCAGCTCGCCGCCGGCCTGCTCGGCGTCCCCGCCGAGCGGATCGAGCCGCGCGACGGCGCCCTGGCCGACCGCCTGGACCCGGCCGCCGCGGCCACCTGGGCCGAGCTGGCCCAGGCCGCCCGCACCGCGGGGGACACCGGCGTCCTCGAGGCGGTCGGCCGGTTCAAGGCGCCGCCGGTGACGTGGTCCAACGCCTGCCACGGCTGCCTGGTCGAGGTCGACCGCGAGCTCGGCCTGGTCCGGATCGAGCGGTACGTGGTCGCCGAGGACTGCGGCCGGATCATCAACACCAAAGTGGTCGAGGGCCAGGTCGCCGGCGGGGTGCTGCAGGGCATCGGCGGCGCGCTGTTCGAGGAGGTGCGCTACGACGAGCAGGGCCGCCCGCTGACGCTGGGGCTGGCGGACTACACCGTGCCGACGGCCGTCGAGGCGCCGGCGGTGGAGTGCGCCCACATCGAGACGCCGTCGCCGACGCCCGGCGGGCACAAGGGTATGGGCCAGGGCGGCGCGGTGGGCGCCCTGCCGTGCGTGTTCAACGCGGTCGCGGACGCCCTGGCGCTGGTCGGCGCCCGCGTCGACCGGACCCCGGTGGACCCGGAGCGGATCCTCACCGCCCTTGCCCGAGCCGACGCCGAACGGCTGCAGCCAGCCGCTCGGCCAGCATCACCGTCGTGAGGTAGGGCGGCGCCCCGCACGGCAGGGGCAGCACGGAGGCGTCCGCCACCCACAGGCCGTCCACCCCGAGCACGCGGCCCTCCTGGTCCACCACGGTGGCCGGATCGTCCGGCGGACCCATCCGGCAGGTGCCCGACGGGTGGTACTGGGGCCGGCAGTTCTCCCGCAGCCAGCGGCCGAGGTCGCCGTCCGGCAGCGCCGGCGCGCTCGCGATCGTCCCGCGCAGGGCGGGACCGGCGAGCAGGTCGGCGGCGTGCCGGACGGCGGCCGCCAGCCGGTCGAGGTCGGCGCGCTCGGTGAGCAGGCCCAGATCGAGCACGGGGTCGGCGGCCGGGTCCGCGCCGCCCAGCCGCAGGCTGCCCACGCTGACCGGCCGCATCAGCGAGACCAGCAGGCCGGCCGCGGCGGGGCCCACCGTCCGGTCCAGCGGCAGCAGCTGGATGTCGTCGGCGGGACCGGCCTGCGGGCCGGACCGCAGGCGCACCAGGAAGCAGCCCGACTCGGTCTCCCGGGCCCGCGCGGCGGCGGCATCGGTCAGCCGCAGCTCCAGCAGGATCGCCGGATGGTCGCTCAGGACGGCGCCCACGCCGGGCAGCCCGGCGACGACCTCGATGCCCAGCGCGCCCAGCTGCTCCGGTGGCCCCACGCCCGACCGCATCAGGATGGCGGGGGAGTGCACCGCGCCGGCGCAGAGCACCACCGCCGGCGCGGAGACCAGCTCGCGGCCGGAACCGGTGATCAGCTCGACGCCGCGTACCCGGCCGGCGGAGAAGAGCACCCGCGACACGGTGTGATCCCCGGCGACGTGGAGCCGGGGCTCGTGCCGGGCCGGTTCGAGGTGACTGTCGTTGCTGGAGACCCGCGTGCCGTCCCGCCGATGCCAGGCGGTCGGGGACAGCCCGGTGCTGCCGGCCGCGTTGAGGTCGGGATGCTCGGGGTGGCCGGCGGCCTTGGCGGCCGCGGCGAAGGCGGCGCTGAGCGGCCCGCGCCGGTCCGCGGCGGCCCGGGAGATCGTCACCGGGCCGGACGAGCCGTGCCCGGGCCGGTCGCCGAAGTCCGGGTCCCGTTCGAGGCCGGCGAAGGCGGGCAGCACCTCCGGCCAGCCCCAATCAGGCAGGCCCGCGTCCACCCACGCCCGGAAGTCCGCCGCCGGGCCGCGCACCGCGAGCTGACCGTTGATCGCCGAGCTGCCGCCGGCGCCGCGCCCGCACACGTACGGGCGCAGCGGCTGGTCCCCGGTGAGCCGGGCCCGCAGGCCGGGCCAGCGCAGGGCACGCACCGCCAGCGCCCGGCTGACGTCCGTGCCCCGCACCGCCGCGGGGGTGTCCGCGCTGCGGTAGTCCGGTCCGGCCTCGACCAGCAGGACGGTGCCCGCGCCGGCCGCGGCCAGCCGGGCGGCCAGCACCGCACCGGCCGCGCCGGCCCCCACGATCACCACGTCCGCGGTTCGCGGAATCGTCGATCCCGCCGGTTGCGCCGCCATGGTGCGCATTCTTTCGCTTGCTGCGTTCCGGCGCCAGCGTACTGTTGTCGTATTCGCGTTCCGTTGCCGAGCAGTGCTGGTGCCGAACAAAGGAAAACAGCGATGCGTGACGTGCTCGAGCCAATCCTCGACTGGTACGAAAGTGGCGGGACCTTCGGGTTGGCCACGGTCGTCAACACATTCCGCAGCGCCCCCCGGCAGCCCGGCGCCGCGATGGCGGTATCCGGGCAGGACGAGGTGGTCGGAAGCGTCTCCGGCGGATGCGTGGAGGGCGCCGTGTTCGAGGTCGCCAAGCAGGCGATCGAAACCGGCGAGCCATTCTTCGAGAAGTACGGCTTCAGCGACGACGACGCGTTCGCGGTCGGCCTGACCTGCGGCGGAATCCTGCACGTGTACGTGGAGCCGGTGAATCAGAGCACTTTTCCCGAATTGCGGGCCATCGCCGATTCGGTGCACCGGCACGAACCGGTCGCCGTGGCGACCGTCGTCTCCGGGGTCCGGGGCGCCGGCGCCCGCCGGGTGATCTGGGACGACCGCACCTCCGGCTCGCTCGGCTCGGCCGGTCTGGACCACGCGATCGACGACGACGCCCGGGGCATGCTCGCGCAGGGTCTCACCGGCCAGCGGCACTACGGCGCGGACGGGCAGCGCCGGATGGAGGAGGTCTCGGTCTTCGTGCAGGCCTTCGCGCCGCCGCCGCGGATGCTGGTGTTCGGCGCGATCGACTTCGCCGCGGCCGTCGCCCGCGTCGGCAAGTTCCTCGGCTACCACGTGACGGTGTGCGACGCGCGGGGGGTCTTCGCCACGGCCAAGCGCTTCCCCGACGCCGACGAGGTGGTGGTCCAGTGGCCGCACAAGTTCCTCGCGGAGGCCACCGTCGACCCGCGGACCGCGATCTGCGTGCTCACCCACGACCCGAAGTTCGACGTGCCGCTGCTGCAGGTCGCGCTCGGCACGTCGGCCGGCTACATCGGCGCGATGGGCAGCCGGCGTACGCACGACGACCGCACGGCCAAGCTGCGGGAGGTCGGCGTCACGGACGAGCAGCTGGCCCGCCTGCACTCGCCGATCGGGCTCGATGTGCGGGCGCGGACCCCGGAGGAGACCGCAGTGTCCATCGCCGCGGAGCTGATCAAGACGCGCTGGGGCGGTTCCGGGCAGCCCCTGACCGAGACCCTGGGAAGCATTCACGGCCTGGCCACCTGACCGCCGGACGTCTTTTCCGCAATCTGCGTTCTCGCGCCTTTCGCAGTCGGTCACAGGACTGCGGAAGGCGCCTTCTTGTGCGCGTGTTCTTCCGGGCCCGGCCGGCTTGTGCCGGCATTGTTCGAGCCATGCGATAAATGGCAGCCGGTGTCAGCCGGTGATGGCCGCGCTCGCCTCGACGAGCGGGTCGTCCCCGGCCCGCGGCGACAGGAGAAAGGCCCGGACCCGGGGCCCCGAACTGCGGTCGGGCAGCCAGATGAGTGATTTTCCGACCCGGGAACGGAACACGAGGTTCTCGCGTTCGAGCAGGCGCAGCGCCGGCTGCACCAGGCGGGCGTCGGCGGTCTTCATGCCGCGGGGCAGGGCGCTGTCCCGGCGTCCGCTGCCGCGTTGCAGGTAGAGCTTGCGGAGCAGGATCATGACCACGCGCGTGCCCGGTCGCAGGCTCGAGGAGTCGAGGATCGCGGCGTTGCTGTCGCCGCTGTCGGGGAAGTCGTTGAACTCGCAGTCGGAGAAGCGCGACCCCGGCAGATCGGACGGGCCCAGCCGGCCCAGCACCGACTCGAAGCTGCACTCGCTGAAGAACGGGATGCGGTCGGTGGCCAGGTCCCCGGAGACGGTGAGCTCCAGGAAGATGCAGTGGCTGAACGAGACGCCGGACAGGTCGGGGCCGTCCTCGCCGATGTCGAAGCTGGGGATGATGGCTTCCGAGATGGTCAACGGACCGCTCGGCGAGCGGGAGATGTCGATCCCGTTGATGGAGGCGACCCGGACGATGTCGGCCGCCAGCTCGTCGCAGTCGGCCCGCAACGCCGCGCTGAGCGCCGACTTGAGCTGACCGTCCTCGACCTCCGCCGTCTGGTGGGCGGCGACCTCGACGCCGAGCGGCTCCATCGACGAGGTCCACTCGTGGGCCCGCCGGTGGGCGTTGTCGGCGAAGGGGTTGCGGATGAACTGGGACACGTGGGCGGCCTGCGCTGCGCTGGCCAGATCGACGTCGACGAACCGTCGCGTGCCGTTCTCGAGGTCCTCCTCCTCGCCGCCGAGGCCCGGCAGGCGCTGCAGCAGGGTGAGGTCCTTGTCGCTGGGTTGCTTGTGCCGCACCTCGGTGAACGCGTTCGCGATGTCGAACGGGGTCACCGGCCCGACGCCGTTGAGCGTGCCGCGCGCGATGCTGGCCAGGTTCTCGATGACGGCGCGCACGGCGGATCCGTCGATGCCCTGCTTGATGAACGCCTCGCGGTCGCTGACCCGGTCCAGCAGCCAGTCCCAGCCCTCGGCCCGCGACGAGGGCGCCTGCCGGGCGATGTCGTCGAGCAGCTCCTCGGCGGCCAGGTGACCGAGCAGCAGCGGCCGGGTCGGCAGCCACACCGGCAGCGCGTAGTCCCACTTCTTGAAGTACTCGAGGAACAGCCGGGTCTGCGCATCGGTGAAGCTGTTGAGCGCCAGCCGGACGTGGTCGCGCTGGTCGAACAGGCTGCCGCTCATCTCCTGGAGGGAGTCGAAGTAGAACCGGCGACCGGCCACCACGACGCCGGCCTCCTCGGAGGTGTTGGTGGCGAACTCGGCGATCAGCCGGGTCGCCTCGCGCCGGTTCTCGCGCAGGTGGTCCAGGCTCCCGCTCCAGCCGGGGGCGGCCAGCTCGTCGAACCCGTCCAGCAGCACGTGGACGTACCCGGCCCGCCAGGCCCGGACCAGCTTGTTCGGGTGGTCGTAGCCGATGTACTTGGCGTGGCGGTGGATGGCCTCGTCGGGATCGTCCTGGCCGTAGTGCTTGCGCAGGCTCAGCGTGATCGGGAACCGCAGCGACGCGCCGGACAGGTAGCGCCGGCCCAGGTGGGCGTGCAGCTCGCGCATCGTCATGCTCTTGCCGGCGCCGTAGTCGCCCAGCAGCGCGACCCGCTCGCCCTTCTCGACCAGGGCCACCACCTGCTCGACGTTCAGCGTGCCGGGCAGGGCCGGGCGCGAGTTCACCCGCGTGCGGCGCCCGTCGCGGCTGGCCTCGTCGAGCACCGGTTCGATCGTCAGCGGGACGTACGGCAGCAGCTTGGTCTTGCTCTGGCTCTGCGGGTTCGACGCGCTTCCCCAGTCGACCTTGTCGCGCAGTTCCAGGTACTCCCGGGCGTCGACCAGCTTGGCGCGGAACCGCTCGAAGGAGATGACCTCGATGTTGGGGTCGAACTCCTTGTGGAGCACCTCCCGCTGATGGGCGGTGGGATCCTTGTAGGTGACGAACCACGCCTTGGCGAACAGGCCCCGTCCCGACCTGTTCCTCTTCAGGTGGTCCCGCAGCTTGGGGCCGTCCTGACGGGCCTTGTCGACCTTCTCGTTCATGGTCGCCTCGACCATGTGGATGACTTCGTCGGTGCGGAAGACGCCGTCGACCTCGCGGTTGTTGACCATCTCGGCGCCGCCCCGGGCGGCGCTCGGCCAGAGGGCACGCGCGACGCGGCGGACGGTGTCTTCGAACTCTTTCGGGGTCGGGACGTTGTCGCTCACGCGTCTCCTTCTCGCCCGGCACGGCCGACGGACGGTCAGCGTATCGCGGGGCGGACCGGAAATTAACCGCTCGTCGTGAGGTCCAGGCGTACGGGGGAGGCGGCGTCAGGCGAAGAAGCTCTTGCGCTTCTCGTGGTCGTACAGGACGGCGGAGAGGACGAAGCAGCCCACGGCCATGGCCAGCAGGATGCCCACCGGCCGCAACACGTCACCCACGCTGCCGTTGTCCACGATGACCCGCTGGAAGCCCTTGAAGGACCAGTACACCGGCGAGGCCGGCGCGATCGCCTGCACCCAGCCCGGGAACGATCCCACCGGCGACAGCGCGCCGCCGACGCCGACCAGCAGCAGCGCCGCGATGCTGATCAGGGCGTTGAGCTGGTTGATGCCCGAGCACACCACCGTCAGCAGCAGCCCGAAGCCGACCTCGACCGCGACCAGCGCGATCGCCACCAGGGCGACGCCCAGGATGCTGCCGTGGAAGTCCAGGTCGAAGATGATCCAGCTCAGCGGGAAGAGCAGGGCGTACTGGGCCAGGAAGACCACGGACAGCGGGATGAGCTTGCCCACCACGACGTCGATCGGCCGGGTGCCGCTGGCCCGCAGGCGGTCCCAGGTCATCCAGCTGTGGTCGCGGTAGAAGGCGATGCCGATGGCCGACAGCCCGAAGAAGCCGAACAGCGCCGCCATGCCGGGGACCGCCTGCGCCGGCCCGCCCACCAGGCCGTCGGAGAAGAACGCCAGCAGCAGGCCCGGGATGATGATGAGGATCACCACGACCCACGGATCGGTCCTCATGATGCGTGCTTCGTGGCCGGCAATCGCCAGTACTCGCGGCTTCGTCATGATCCCCTCAACGGCAGTCCGGTGTGCTGCGCGGTGCCTTGGAATGCGGCTGCGCAGCAGGCGTCGTCCCGAATCCTCGCCACCGGGCCGGTCCCCGCGCAACCACGGAAGATGGGCGCGCGACTGGGGAAAGTTGTCAGTCAGACACGGCGCGGGGCCGGCCGGCGCGGGGCGCTCAGCGGGATCCGCGCACGGGCACGTTGCGTTCCCGCCAGCCGACGCCGTGCAGGGTCCCGCCGGCCCGGACGAGCGTCATGGCCCGGACCAGCCGGCTCGGCCCGCCGGCGGAGGCCGGCAGGTCCACAGTGACGTGCCCGACGTCGGTGAACTCCAGCAGGGTGTCGTTGATCCGCATCGCGTGCGCCTCGACCGCGACGTCCTGTACGGGCTCGGGCGGCCCCCCGGGGGCCAGCAGGTAGCCGTCGGGCGGGATGCGGCCCCGCGCGTCCAGCAGGGTGGCCTGGTAGCGGGTGCCGTCGGAGAGCCAGCCGGCGCACCAGCTCCAGCCCAGCCGTCCCCAGTCGCGGATGCCCCACGACTGGTCCCGCTGGCCCGGCCCGTTGACCGGCAGGCAGGCGCCGTCGACGCGGACCGTCCCGACGGCCCAGCCCGGCTGCTCGAGCCGCTTGCCGCGCTCGTAGGCGTATCCGGCGGTCTGCGCGCGCCACGTGAGGTCCAGGGCGAATTCGGCGCCGTCCGCGGCGAGGTGCCAGCCGCCGGCGGAGGGCTCGACCAGGAACCGGAGGGACGGATCGGCCGTCCCCCACGGCGCGCCACGGTCGCCGGACAGCGGGCGTTCGACGGTGCAGCCGACCGCCCGCGGACCGGTCGTGAGATAGGCCCAGAACGAGCGCCGGCCGAGCCGCGGATAGTCCCCGACGCGCACGAAGCCGCCCACGGAACCGTCCATGGCCGCGAAGTCGAAATACCAGGACTCGCCCCACAGCCGGTCCGGGCCGGGCTCGTGTGCCTCGGTCATCGCCGGGGCCGCCGGATTCCGCTCCCGGTGGCCGTCAGCACTGTTCGAGAGCGTCGCGGCTGCGCATTTCGCTGGCGAATTCGAGCCAGGCCTCGGCGATCGAGCAGGCCAGATCGGCGACCAGGCACATGCAGTGATCGGGCAGGCGGGTGGCCAGCGAACCCCAGTCCTTCTCGACCTGCTTGCTCTCCGAATGCAACCAGCGCAACATGGCGCGGCCGTGTTCGGTCATGCGGATGGCCGGATCCCGGCTCAGATTCTGCAGGATCTCGTCACGGCACCGCAGCGACGGGAACTGTTCCGCCTTGATGTATTCCTGGAGCTTGCGCTCACGCGTGTGCCGCTCGGTGTGGCTGCCCGCGCGCCGGCGGGTCGGCACCGGGTCCTCACCGCGGCGCAGCCGGTCGCGAACGTCGCGGACCGTGCTGGGGGAGATGCCGGCCTTACGGGCGATCTCCCGCGAGGAGGACTCCGGGTTGAGGGTGATCAGCTCGCTGGCGAAGCGCCGGCCGTCCACCGTGCTGAGCGGGCGGACCCGGCCGTCGCGGCCGATCCGGTGGTAGACCTCGGGAACTTCGGACAGGGAGTCGGAGCGGATGGCCCCGACCGTCTTCGCGGAGAGCCCCGACACCTCGGCGATGGCGCGGTCGGACCAGTGCGGGCTGGACTGCACGATGCGCGCCGCGGCGGCCTTGCGGTCCGACAGCGAGAGCGGCAGGCCGTGCTTGACGTTGGCCTTGACCGCCATCACGAAGGCCTCGGCGTCGTCGCCGTCGTAGAACGTCGCCTCGATGGTGCGTTCGCCGCGCAGGATCGCCGCCTTGAGGCGGTGCATGCCGTCGATGACACGCATGGTCGGCCGGTGCACAAGAATGGGCGGCAACTCGTCGGTGAATTCCGCGAGCGAGCGGATATGCTCCAGATCCTCGCCTTGCAGTCGCGGGGAATCGGCGGGCAACAAATGCTCGATGGGAAGGCTTGCGGTCTCCCCGATCAGCCGCGCCGGTGCCGAAGTCGCCACGAGCACCGAGCCGCGAAATGGTGGTTCTTCATCCACGCAGGTAGCCATCGTGTGTTTCCCCCCGTTGCCATGGTGTATAACCCCTGCCCTAGCGGGTGTCCTTAACATTCTCCGTGGTGAAGGGTTTGTCAACCGCCAGTTCGATCTCTGTCGGTGATCGTTTCAAAGGGATGTCCAAGTTGGACACCAAGATCTCGATAACGGCTGCCGTGATCTTTTCGGTGAGCGTGCCGACTACTTTAGTTGAGGATTAAATGAGTGCGGGATTGCGCATCTGCGCGATCATGATCGTCGATCATTGGAGCGACGAGCGGTGGAGCCGGGGGCCGCGGGCCGGCCGGGCCTGGCCGGCCGCTCGCGGGCCCGGCCCGCGCCCCGACCGGGTGGTTGGCGAAATCGGTCAGGACCTCGCCGGCGGGGCCGTCGTGGGCCGCCCGTCCGGGCCCGGCCGGCGCGATAGGGCGCGGCAACTGTCGGCTGGTCGACGCAACGGTGTGGCGGGCAGCACGGTGGCGAGGTAATGGGCCGCATCCGATGTATTCAGCGATACCGACGGCATGTCGGTTGATCTACCGAAGAGTCCGTTGTGTACGGGTGGCAATCCGGCCGAACACGGACCAGTGCGCCGATAGCAGGGGCATTTCCCCCCATCGGGGCAGAGCCCGCGGGCCTTTCGCCCACCGGGTGAGGAATTGACGCGCTCGACAGCCGGTTGCCGCTGTGTCACATTGCCAACGGCCGCGTCGCCGACCATGCCCTTTTCCGCCCGGACGAGATGGTGTGCGTATGGAGTTCGATCTCAGCGAGGCGCAGCGCAAGCGTTTCGACGAAGTGCTCGCCGGTGTTCGCGCGCAGTCGCCGGACGTCCGCAGCGAGGGACAGTTCGCCCCGTTCACCTGTGCGCAGTGGGCCGCCGCCGCACGCCTCGGGATGACCGGCCTGTGCCTGCCGGCCGAGGACGGCGGGGGCGGGCTGGGCGCCCTGGACACGGCGCTGTGCCTCGAGGCGTTCACCGAGGGCGGAGCCGACACCGGCCTGGCCTTCTCCGTCGCCGCCCATCTGCTGGCCTGCGCGGTGCCGGTACGCGATTTCGGCGCCGGCCCGGTGCGCGGCGAACTGCTCGCGGGAATGGCGAACGGCGCACTGATCGCGGCCAATGCCATGACCGAGGACGAAGCCGGCTCGGACATCGGCACGCTGCGCACCACGGTCGTTCGCGACGGCGACGACTACGTCGTGAACGGCGCGAAGTCGTACGCCAGCAACGCCCCGGTCGCCGACGTCCTGGTCGTTTACGGCACGTCCGACGCCGATTCCGGTTTCCTGGGCCAGACCGCGCTGGCGGTGCCCCGGAATCTGCCGGGCGTCACCGTCGGCGAGCCGTTCGCCAAGATGGGCCTGCACGCCTGTCCGGCCGGCCGGGTGGAGTTCCGCGAGTGCCGGGTGCCGGCCCGGTACCGGCTCGGCGCCGAGGGGCAGGGCAGCGCGATCTTCCAGCACTCCATGGCCTGGGAGCGCAGCTGTCTGCCCGCCGTCTACCTGGGCCAGATGCGCCGGCAGGTGGACAGCTGCGTGGCCCACGCCAAGCAGCGGCGGCAGTTCGGCCGCCCCATCGGCGCGTTCCAGGCGGTGTCGCACCGGATCGCCACGATGATCCAGCGGCTGGAGGCCGCCCGGCTGCTGCTCTACCGCGCCTGCTGGCTGCTCGACCAGGGCCGGCCCGACCCCGCGGCGACGGCGATGGCCAAGCTCGCCGTGTCGGACGCGACGGTGGCCAACAGCCTGGACGCCGTGCACGTCTTCGGCGGCTCGGGCTACCTGGCCGGCGCGGGCGTCGAGGCCCAGCTGCGCGACTCGGTGCCCAGCGTCATCTTCTCCGGCACCAGCGACATCCAGCGCGAGATCATCGTCAACCGAGCCGGGCTATGACGCTGCACCAGCTCGCCATCGACGCGGCGGCGCGGTATCCGGACCGGCCGGCGGTGTCCGGCGCGGCCGGCGTGCTGAGCTACGCCGAGCTCGACCGCCGAGCCAACGCCCTCGCCGCCCGGATGCGCGCGGCCGGCGTCATCCGCGGCGACCGGGTGGTCATCCGGGCCGAGAAGTCGCCGGACGTGGTCGCCGCCATGCAGGCGGTGCTGCGCCTGGGCGCCGCCTACGTCCCCGTCGACCCGGCCACCCCGGACGCCCGGGCCGCGGCCGTGGTGCGGGACTGCGCCGCCCGGCTGGTGTGCGTGACCGGATCGCGGCCACCGGCGGACGGCGACGGCGCGGAGCCGGAGGTTCCCCGGCTGGACCTCGCCGAGGCCCTGCCGGCCGACGCGGAGCCGGTCAACGAGCCGGCCGGCCCCGATGACCTGGCCTACATCCTCTACACCTCCGGCTCCACCGGGGTGCCGAAGGGCGTGTGCATCAGCCATCGCAACGCCCTGGCGTTCGTGCGCTGGGCGGCGGCGGAGCTGGCCGTGGTGCCGCAGGACCGGTTCGCCAACCACGCCGGGCTCACCTTCGACCTGTCGGTCCTGGACATCTACGCGGCGTTCGCCGGTGGCGCCATGGTGCACCTCATCCCGAACGAGCTCGCGTACGCGCCCCGGAACCTGGTCGAGCTGCTGGCCGCCCAGCGGATCAGCATCTGGTACTCGGTTCCCTCGGCGCTCACCCTGATGATCCGAGAGGGCGGCCTGCTGGACCGGCCGGCGCCGCCCGCCCTGCGCGCCGTGCTCTTCGCCGGCGAGCCCTTCCCCATCGTCCACGTGCGCCGGCTGGCCGCCTGGAGCGGCGCCCGGCTGCTCAACCTCTACGGCCCGACCGAGACCAACGTGTGCACCTTCCACGAGGTCGGGCCGGCCGACCTGGCCCGCGACCGGCCGGCGCCGATCGGCGCGGCGGCCAGCGGCGACACCGTGTGGGCGGTCACCGCCGACGGCGGCCGCGCAGGGGTGGGGGAGGAAGGGGAGTTGTGGGTCGAGGGCCCGACGGTGATGCTCGGCTACTGGGGCCGTGCCAGGCAGCGGGGGCCCTACCCCACGGGCGACATCGTCCGGGTGCTGCCGGACGGCGCTCTGGACTACGTCGGCCGGAAGGACCTGATGGTGAAGGTACGGGGATACCGGGTGGAGCCGGGTGACGTCGAGTCGGCGCTCGCGGCCCACCCCGATGTCGAGGAGGTCGCGGTCGTCGCGACCGGGGTGGGCACGGACGCCCGGCTGGAGGCGTACGTGGTGCCCGTGGCGGGGCGGACGCCCGGGGTGCTGACGCTCAAGCGGCACAGCGCCGAGCGGCTCCCGCCGTACATGATCGCCGACCGGTTCCACCTCGTCGCCGGGCTTCCGCGCACCGGCAACGGCAAGGTGGACCGCAAGGCACTCGCCGGTAACGGCCATCACCGGCCGGCCGGCGGAGAGGAGACGAGGGCGTGACCGTGCCCGAGAGCCAGGTGGCTGACGAGCTGATGGGGTTCATCCGCACCGAGTTCCTCGACGGCGACCCCGCCGGCGAGCTGACCGACGAGACGCCGCTGCTGGCCTGGGGCGTGCTCGACTCGTTCAAGACGGCCCGGCTGCTGAGCTTCATCGAGGACGAGCTCGGTTCGCCGATCCCGCCCGCCGAGCTCTACGCCGGCAATTTCCGCGACATCCGCAGCATCGCGGCGATGGTCCACGCCAACGGCGGCCGCGCGCGGGCGGCGCGGCAGGACACCGCCCAGTGACGGCTGACGCGGGGCAGTCCGGTTACGTGGAGCTGCCCGCGGGCCGGTTCCACTACCGCCGCTGGGCGGCCGGGCCCGAAGCCCCCAGCGTGATCCTGGTGCACGGCAACGGCAGCTCCTCGGCCACGTGGTCGCGGGTCGCGCCGGCGCTGCACGCGGCGGGACTGCACGTCCTCGCCCCGGACCTGCGGGGCAGCGGGGCCAGTGTCAGACCGCCGGTCGGTTCCTACGGCCTGCCGGAGGTCGCCGCCGATCTGCACGATTTCATCGACGCCCTGCGGTTGCCGGCTCCGCTGCTCATCGGCCACTGCTGGGGCGCCGCGGTGGCGCTCACCCTGGCGACCGGCGCCTCCGGCGGCCGGGTGCCGCCCGCGCTGAGCGGGCTGGTGCTCGAGGAGCTGCCGTCCGACATGGCGGCCACCGAGGACCAGCCGGTGGTCCGGGACTTCCTGCGCATGATGCGCGGTTCCCGGGAGTACGCCCGCAGCTGGGTGGACCTGATCTGCCGCAGCTGGCACCCCGCCGACCGGGAGAGCCTGCTGGCCGACGCCTGGGGCACCGACGTGGACGTCTACCTCAGCGTCATCAAGGACGGCGCGGGCGCCGGGCCGCTCCTGCCGCACCTGGCCCGCCTGGAGCTGCCGGCCCTGGTCCTGCGGGGCAACCCGCGTCGCGGCAGCATGCTCAGCGACGGCGACTGGCAGCTGACCCGGCGGCTCCTGCCGGGGCACTGCGCCGCGTACGAGTTCTCCGACAGCGGCCACGAGGTCCACCGGAGCGACTGCGCGGGGTACCTGCGCCTCGTGGAGGACTTCCTGCACGCGACCGTCCGGCCCGGCCGCCCGGGCCTGCCGTCGACGTTGCGCGGCTGAGACACACACCGAAGGAGGCCGGCTCGACCTCGGTCGAGCCGGCCTCCATCGTGAGCCGTCCGCGCGCTCAGGTCGCGGGCACGGCCTCGATCAGCGGGAACATCGGCGTCCGGATCACCCGGTTCAGCCGCAGCCCGGCGCCTTCGAGCAGCGCGCGCAGATCCTCCTCGGGCCGGGCGCAGCCGCCGCCCATGGCCAGCAGGATCAGGTCGTACGTCTTGCCGACCTCGTCGGTGTCGCCGGGGTAGGCGACCGGCTCGTGGATCAGCAGCCTGCTGTCGTCGCGCATCGCCTCGCGGACCCGGGTGAGCAGCTCGTGGGCCTTGTCGTCGACCCAGGACCAGAGCACTCGCTTGAGCAGATAGGCGTCGGCGCCGGGCGGTACGCCGTCGAAGAAGCTGCCGCCCACGAAGTCGCAGCGACCGGTCAGCCCGGCCTCCTCGAACACCTTGGGCGCGTTCGCCACCACGTGCGGCTGGTCGAACAGGGTGCCGTGCATGTGGCGGTACCGGGCCAGCAGGCCGGCCAGGAACATCCCGTTGCCGCCGCCGAGATCGACGACCTCGTGGACGTCGGCCCAGTTGTCGTAGGACGACAGCAGGGTGCGCACCTCGAGGCGGGTGCCGGCGGCCTGGGAGCCGTCGAACCGCTTGCTCTCCTCGGGATGCTGGGCCATGTACTCCCAGTAGCCCATCTCGTGGACGTACTCGAAGGACGAGCGCCCGGTGCGCAGGGTGTAGTCGAAGCGCGCCCACGCATGCAGATCGCCGACCAGGAACGGATAGGCGTCGCGGACCGACACCGGATGGTCGGTGCGCAAGGGCTGGGCCAGCGGGGTCAGGGCGAAGACCCCGGGCTCGCACTCGGTGAAGATTCCCTTGCTGGCGACCGCACGCATCACGCGCAGCAGGGCCCCCGCCTCGGCGTCACAGCGCTTGGCGAGGTCTGCCACGGGCAACGGTCCGTCGACGAGGTGATCGGCGACGCCCAGATCGCAGACAGCTCGAATTGCGAAGGGAATAACGTAGTCAGCCAGTTCAGTCAGTCGCCGCACCGATTCTATGTCGATGCGGGGACGGCTGGCCGTGCGGACATCGTCGGGCATCCCGTTCTCCTTCTCTGCCGATACAGGGAATTCGATATCAGGGAATTCGGAATAGTCGCAAGCGACCGGGCGGCCACACCATGATCATTTTGGCTTGCCCGGGGGACCGGCCAACTGTGGCGAACGCGCAGTCGCCCCTGGCCGGGGCCGCGGCCGTTGATTGTCAAGGGTGTACGCCGCCGTCCATTGTCGACGGCCGCGTGGACGTCGCCGCTGTTGCGTTCGGCGAAGGGGCTGCGATACCCATGAGCAACCCATCGGGGGACGAGGTTGCTCCCCCGGACGACCCCTGAGGGTGAGGCCATGACCAAAGCACGGTGGGACGTCCGCCCCTATCTTCGCGGCCTCGTCGTCGACGCCCTGGGAATCAGCAGGCCGCCGAAGAATCCGGCACCCCCCGACAAAGGCCCGTCCATCGTCGTGCTGCCGTTCGAGAGCGAGAGCGCCGACGACGAGTACCTCACGGACGGTGTCACGCAGGACCTGACGAACAACCTCGCGCGCAGCAGCCGGGCCGTGTTCGTCATCTCCGCCGACTCCGCCTTCTCCTACAAGGGCACCAACCCCGACCCCACCAAGGTCGGCACCGAGCTCGGCGTGCGGTACATCCTGCGCGGCTCGGTGTCGCGCAGCGGCGACCGGCTCGGGATCCACGCGGAGGTCATCGAGGCCCACCCGGGCAAGACCCTGTGGTCGGAGTCGTTCGAGACCGAGCTCACCGACACCCACGCGGTTCAGGTCGAGATCGTCGAGAAGATCCTCGGGGCGGTGGGCTTCGAGCTGGAGTCGGCCGAGCTGGAACGCTTCGCCAAGCCGCCGACCAAGCTGCGCTCGGTCGAGGCGCTGTGGCGCGGTTACTACCACATGCGCCAGCTGCACCACAAAGACCTGCTGGCGGCGCGGGCCCTGTTCCAGAGCGCCATCGACGACGACCCCCAGCTGGCCAGCGCGTACGGGCTGCTGGCGGGCACGTACACCCAGGAGCACTCGCAGGGCTGGAGCCTCGCCCCGGGCCACCTGGACCACGCCAAGGAGCTCGCCACCAAGGGCGTCCAGATCGACCCGGACGCCGGCGTCTGCCACGGCATCCTCGGCGTCGTCGAGATCTCCCGGGGCAACTGGCGCCAGGCGGTCCGGCACGAGGACCGGGCCATCGCCCTCGACCCCTGCGTGACCTGGCCGCACGCCCTGCGCGGAGTGGCCCTGGCCCAGGGCAAGCAGCGCCTGGAGGCCAGCCGCTCGATCAAGCGGGCGCTGCGCCTGGACCCCCGCCCGCCGCACGGGCTGCTGATGGCCCTGGCGTACATCAACCTCGGCGCCGGGCGCAAAACCGAGGCGATGGACCTGCTCGAGAAGGTACGCCGGGAGAACGAGGACAACATCCTCGTCCGGATCGGACTGACCGCCTTCCACCAGCGCGAGGGCGACAAGGCGTACGCCCGCGAGCTGACCCAGCAGATCCTGCGCATCAACCCGGACATCACGGCCGAGATCGCGAAGGGTTTGATCCCCACCCTCGAACAGGTCCACCCGCGCAGCGAGGTCATCCGGTACGCCGACGACCTCGCGGCGGCCGGTCTGCCGCGCGACTCCGAGAAGGCGGGACTGCGATGAGCGTCGTCTACAACCCGTTCGACCCCGCGTTCATCGCCAACCCGTACCCGGTCTTCAAGGAGCTGCGCGCCGAGGACCCGTGCCACCAGATCATCGGCGCCGACGGTGTGGTGCTGCTGACCCGGTACGACGACATCGAGCGCTTCCTGCACGACCGGGCCCGGTTCAGCGTCGACCACCGCAACCTCAAGCTGGGACCCGAGCAGGACCTGGAGTACGAGGACATCTCCGTCATCCTGTTCCGCGACCCGCCGCAGCACACCAAGTGGCGCCAGCAGCTGGCCAAGGGGCTCACGCCCGCGCACATCGAGGCGTACCGGCCGCGGCTCACCCAGCTCATCGACGAGCACCTCGACGTGCTGGAGGAGAAGGGGCAGGCGGACTTCCTCGGCGACGTCGCGACCCCGATCCCGTTCCAGGCCATCTGCGAGCTGCTCGGCATCCCGGTGCAGGACTGGGCCCAGGTGCACGCCTGGGTGTCGGACATCGTCAACCTGACGGAGCCGGTGGCCAGCCCGGAGGTCACCAGCGCGATCGTCCGTTCCCGCGACGAGATGCGGGCGTACCTGCGGGACGTGTGCGCCCACAAGCGCGCCAACCCCGGCAACGACGTCATCTCCCGGCTGCTCACGGTCACCACCGGCGGGTTCACCGAGGAGGAGCTGGTCAACCACGTCATGCTGCTGAACGTCTCCGCCCCGGAGCCGACGGCCAGCCACCTCGCGTACGGCATCCTCGAGCTCACCCGGCACCCGGAACAGGCCGCCGACCTCCGCGACGACCCCGACCTCGACCGCAACGCGGTCGAGGAGCTGCTCCGCTACGAGGCGCCGCTGCAGATCACCGGGCGCTACCCGCTCGAGGACATCGAGCTGCACGGCCGCACCATCAACGCCGGCACGGCGGTCGTGATGTCGCTGGCGTCCGCGAACCACGACCCGGACAAGTGGGGACCCACCGCGGACGAGCTCAACCTGCGCCGGCCGCGCGCCAACGAGCACCTCTGCTTCGCCCGCGGCATCCACACCTGCTTCGGCGCCGCGCTCGCGCGGATGCACGGCCAGCTGACCTTCGGCCGGGTGGTCCGCCGCTTCCCGAACCTCGCGCTGGTCGAGGAGCCGACCTGGAACACCCTGCTGAACCGGCGCGGCCCGACGCAGGTGCAGGTCTCGGTCCGCTGACCCGCCGCCGCCGACCCCCGAAAGGCAACCGTCCATGAGCTCCGCCACGGAATTCGACCCGCTCAGCCCCGCCATGCTGGAGAACCCCTTCCCGGTGTACGCCGAACTCCAGGAGAAGGACCCGGTGTTCTGGCACGAGAAGGTGGGCGCCTGGATCATCACGCGCTACGAGGACTGCCGCGACGTCCTCATGAACGCCGAGCTGTTCGTCCGCGACCCGCGCCGGGTCGGCGAGGTCTCCGGCGACACCGACGCGAGCATCCAGACCCTGGAGGCGGAGCGCCAGAGCGAGCTGCGCCGGCTCATCATCGGCTCGATCCACTCCCAGGACCTCAAGGAGATCGGCGGCAGCGTCCGGTCCTGCATCGACCGGATCTTCGACAACGTCGCGGCGGAGCCGTCGTTCGACTGGATGGTCGAGGTGGCGGCGCCGCTCGCCGGCACGATCACGGCCGAGTTCCTCGGCGTGCGCCAGCCCGACCCGCGGATCTTCAAGGCGATCGGCGAGGGCATGGCCCGCAAGTTCGACGCGGACCTCGGCGAGAACGACGCCGAAGCGGGCCGCCGCATCCGGGAGGGCTTCGGCGCCCTCGTCGACATGTGGCTCAACGCCGAGGACACCCACGGCACGATGCTGACCCTCAAGGAACGCGCGGCCGAGCTGGGCGTACCCCTGCCGGTCATCAAGAACAGCGTCGGCCTGCTCTTCATCGGCAGCTACGGCACCATCTACGCCTCGTCCGGCAACCTGGTCCGGCTGCTCATCGAACGACCGGACGTCTTCGCCGAGCTCCGCAACCCGGACCTGCTCAGCACCGGCATCGACGAGTTCATCCGGTACGACGGACCGACGCAGGCCACCAGCCGGGTCGCGACCCGCACGACGGAGATCCGCGGCGTGACGATCCAGCAGGGCGACCCGGTGTTCATCGTGCTGGCCGCCGCCAACCGCGACCCGGATCAGTTCCCGCGGCCGCACGAGCTGGTGCTCGACCGCAAGCCGAACAAGCACCTCGGCTTCGGCTGGGGTCCGCACTCGTGCGTCGGGTCGCTGTTCGGCCAGCTCGCCCTCGGGGAACTGGTCCGGGCCCTGCACGACGCGCCGGCGCTGCGCATGACCGGCACGCCGGTCCGGCTCCCGACGACGACGGTACGCAGCATCGCCTCGCTGCCGGTGTCGTTCCAGGGCTGAGGACGGAGCGGCGCCCGATCCCATCCTCTTGTACAGCGGGGTGGGATCCGGGCCGCCCATTTCCCGGCGCTGGTGGCGGCCGCTGCCATGCTTCCGGCGCCCACCGACGTGGAAGGCGCCGGCGCCTGGAGCCGGCGCCTGGAGCCGGCGCCCGGAGCCAGCGGCGGTGAGCCCGGAGCGGCACGGCGCGACGAAGGTGGTTCGGTCTCGTTCGCCGGGGAAGAGCTGCCGCAGGAACTCGGCTTCGGCTCAGGCATGACCGGGCGGCGCCGGTTCACCGCGGCGGGTGCGGTTACGAGCATCACCCGATCCGCGACGGCAGCGGCACACCGGTCTCCATGCTCAGCTTGGGCGCCAGCGGGCGCGACATCAGTCGTGCACTCGACCTGCTCGACGGCTGCCCACCGATCGCCGGCCTCACACGCGCCCGGTATCAAGGGCTTGGGCCGGCTGCGCTACGGCGTCGAGCGGAACTTCGCACTGCTTCATCGATCCCGCCCGCTCTCCGTGCGGTCAATGCCGACCCGGCGGGATGCCGATGCATTCCTTCCCGCATCCCCACCGCGAAGGCTCGCCGTGCCGGCGTGCCGTTCTGGCCGTGCGGTGCCGTTCTGGCCGTGTCGTGCTGTGCCGGCGGTGCCGTGCTGGCCGTGCCGCGCCGTGCTGGCTGTGCCGGCCGTGTCGTGCCGTGCTGGCTGTGCCGTGCTGGCTGTGCCGGCCGTGTCGCGCCGTGCTGGCCGTGCCGTGCTGGCCGTGCCGGCCGTGCCGGCGGTGCCGTGCTGGCCGTACCGTGCCGTGCCGTGCCGTGCCGTGCCGGACGTGCCGTGCTGTGCCGGCCGTGCCGTGCCGTGCCGGACGTACCGGCGCGGCCTGCGCAGCGCCGCCCGTCCGGCCGGGTCGGTGACTCCACTCAGCCGTGTCGGCGGCTTCCCGGGGCCGTGCTCAGCGCTCCGTGCCATCCGGCCCCACCCCGGACCATCGTTCCGGCATAGGCGCCCGAGCGGCGGCAAGACCCCCGCTTCGGCCGAGGCGGGGCCCGCGGGTGGGCGACTGTCCCTCAGGCCCGAGGACCGATCACGACCGCGACGTCGTGAGCTGCCACGTGTTCCCCCACTTGTCCCGTACCGTCGCGCGCCGGTCGCCCCACGGCATGTCCGTGGGGCTCTCCTCGGCCGTCGCTCCGGCCTCGACCGCCCGGGCGAAGGCCGCGTCGGTGTCCTCCACCTGAACCAGCAGGAAGGCAGGCGTCGTGGTGTGCACGCCGCCGCCGTCGCTGACCAGCACGAGCGAGTCACCGAGGCGCAGCTCGACCGGGCGGTCGCCCACCGCCTCGCCCTCCGCGCCGAGGACCCGACGGAGGAAATCGGCGACGCCCGCTGGGTCGTCGGTGATGATTCTCGGCGTTACGGTCGGCCGGTTCGCTGACTCGGAGATGCCCATTGTCGCCCCTGTTCGCTCAACGCTGTCGGACGCGCCATTCTAGCGCTGCCGGAAACGCGATGCGGACGGTGTGGACACTGCGCAAAATAGCAGCGGGCGGCAATGCCCGCGGCCACGCCGCACCGAGCGGCGGGAATGGCAGCGGGCACTGCCGCCCGCCGGCGGCGCCCGTCGAAGGGATCGGTCAGGAATCCCGCAGTTCGAACCAGTTCTTCTCCTTGCCCTCGTTGACCTTGGGCTCCGAGAAATCGTGGTAGGTCATCTGGGAATTGGCGGTGACGAGCAGTTCGCCGGCCTCGGTCCACAGCCGCGTGTCGGCGCCGAGGACGCCGTCGCCCACGTAGGTGCCGTTGGCGTCGGCGAGCAGCCAGCCCGCCTCGGGGTGGAAGGTGTGGAAGTCCACGGTGAGGTTCAGCGTGGGTGCGATGAACGTCAGTGGGGGAGTGAAAGGGTCGGCGACCACCGGGAACTGCATCGCCGCGGTAATGATCAGGTAGCGGCCGGCGTCGACCCACGGGTCGGTCAGGCCTTCGCCGCCGCGCATGCGCTGCCAGCCGCGGATGTGCGCGTCCCGGCGGGGCGTGTACTTCTGCTGCTCCGGGGTGAGGTGGTCGACGTTCGGGTAGTCGTGCGGGCCGTTGAGTCCCCGGATCATTCGGAACTCGATGTTCTTCCAGAACGGCTCCTCGCCCATCAGCTCGACCACGTCGCCGTCGAGGATGGTGTCCTCCAGCTCCTCCGGCCGCGGCGACTGGGGCGCCTCCCGCCAGGTCACGTTCGGGCTCCAGTGCCCGGTGGCCGCGCCCGACACCATCGCGACGAGGATGTCCTTGCCGTTCTGCGTCATCTTCACCAGATGCGAATCGGCGCGCTCGGTCTTGAGCAATGGCGTGACCTCGAGTTCGGCCGGGCCGAAAGTCGCCTCGCTCAGATAGTGGGTCGTAATGCTGACCGGTCGGAACATTGAGCTCGACGCCTGGGCGGCGCGCAGCGCGATCGCGCTCAGATAACCGCCGACCGGAACCCACATCTTCCAGTCCTCGGTGACTTCCGCTCGGTACTTTCCGTCCGCCGTCCGCTCCACTGCGGTTTGCTGCTCTAGACTGGTCATAGGCGATTCCTACCATGGTGGGACCCCCGTCGAAAGCAGCGCGATATCCACCGGCGACCGGGCGGAAATCGGCCACTGGCGGCCCGCGCCGGCGGCTGCGCCGGGGGGTGTCGACTGTGGGCTTTACTCACTTGGACAGCAGCGGCGCCGCCCCGTCCGGGCGGCCGTCCGCGCTTGGCCACTCGCGGTGGGCGACCGATACGGGCTTCGATGGCAGGATGGGCGAGACCGCTGGGCCGCCCTTCGTGAGCCGCCGGGAGAGCGCATGAGTGTGGAGAAAGCCTTGGGATCCGTCGCCGTCACCTCCAGTCAGCCGGCCGCGCGCGTGCGCGGGCTGCGGAAGTCCTATGGCGACGTGGTCGCGCTGCAGAACCTCGACCTCGACATCGCCTCGGGTTCCGTGGTGGGCCTGATCGGCCGCAACGGCGCCGGTAAGACCACCGCCACCCGGTGCATCGCCGGGTTGCTGAGGCCGGACGCGGGCGAGGTGCAGATCGCCGCGAGCGCCACCCCGGGCACGTCACCCATCTCGATCGCCACCCAGGAGATCGAGCTCTACCCGGGGCTGAACGTGGCGACCAACCTGACCTTCTTCGGGCGCATCTCCGGGGTGCCCGACCCGGAGCGGATGCTCACGGAGGTGGCGGCCGAGCTCGAGATCGAACCGCTGCTGACCAAGCTGCCCAAGGAGATGTCGATCGGGCAGCAGCGCCAGGTCCACGTGGCCGCGGCGCTCATGGCGACACCGCGGCTGCTCCTGCTCGACGAGCCGACAGCCGCCCTGGACGTCGCCGCCCGCGCGGCGGTGCTGGCCGCGGTCGAGCGACGCCGGACGGCCGGCGTGGGCGTGCTGTTCTCCAGCCACCAGCTGCGCGACATCGAGGCCGTGTGCGACTCGGTGGTGCTGATCCACGAGGGCGAGGTCATCGCGGCCGGCCGGGTCGAGGACCTGATCACCGAGTACGGCGGCGCCCGGATCGAGGTGACCGTGGACGGCAAGGTCCAGGTCATCGACGGCGAGGACATCCCCGCGGCGATCGCGCAGGTGACGGCGGGCGGTGGCCGGGTCGAGGCGGTGAACGTCATCAAGCCGTCGCTGGAGGCGGTTTTCCTCACCCTCACCGGCATGCGCGGCTCGGACGTCGAGGGCATCTGAAGCCGGTAGAGGAGCGCCGGCGAGGGGCCCGGCAGCGCCGGGCGCCGAAGACCGGCTGAACCTGGCGGGCGCGGCGGCGAGGGACCCGGCAGCGCCCGGGCAGCAACGGCTGGGTGACCCCGGCGCGCCGGCGAGGGATCCGGCAGTGTCCGGCAGCGAGGACCGGCTGAACCTGGCGGGGCGCGACGGCGAGGGACCCGGCAGCGCCCGGGCAGCGAGGGCCGGCCCGAACCCGGTGGGTTCCGGGCTTCTGAATCAAGGAGGGCGCGGGCGAGGGGCCGGCATCGCCCCGTGTCGGGCGTATGGAACCCCGATGACGCCGCCGCAGGACGAAGGCCCGGTCACCCTCGCGGTGACCGGGCCTCCTGCTGCGCGGCCGCCTTCGCGGTGCGGACGTAGTCGCCGACGAGCCGCGTCGCCACCGCGTCGTCGAGCCGGGCCCGGTTGTAGCAGAGCACCACGCGCAGCCCGCCGTTCTGCGGGTACAGCTGGAACTCGCACTGGAACCGGCTGCCCAGCTGGTCCACCACCACGATCTCGGCCTCCGCGCCGGCCACCCGCAGGCGCGCCGGCAGCTGCGGCACGAGCTGGAACATGACGTCGTCGGGCCGCCGGTCGTGCTCGGCCAGGATGTCGCCGCGCAGCAGCTGGTACGGCATCCGCTGGTGCACGAACGCGTCCATCGCCGTCGCGTGGGTGCGGCGCAGCACCTCGCCGAAGTCCGCCGGGTCGTCGATCCGGGTGCGCAGCACCGCCATGTTGGCCAGCAGACCGACGGTGTCCTGCAGCTCGGGCCGGGTCCGGTTGGCCATGAACGAGGCCACCGCCAGGTCGTCGTCGCCGGTGAGCTCGCGCAGCACCAGGTAGTAGACGGCGAGCATGGCCGACGCGACGGTGGTGCGGTGCTGCCGGGCGATCCGGCCCAGGGCGGAGACCGTGGCGGCGTCGATCGTGTCGGTGACGCTCGCGCTGACCCACGGCGCCCCGGGCGGCGTGGGCCGCAGCGGCAGCCGGGGGACCCGGGCGCCGGTCAGGTGGCCCGTCCAGTACGCCCGGTCGGCGGCCATCTCCGCGCCGGCCAGCCATTTCTCCTGCCACTCGCAGAACTGGGCGTACTGCCAGCGCACTGCGGGCAGCGCCGGGCCGCCGCCGGTGAGCGACTGCAGGTCCCGCACGATCAGTCCGCAGGAGGCGCCGTCGGTCACCGCGTGGTGCAGGTTGACGCACAGGCCGTGGTCGTCCGGGCCGAGCCGGAACAGCGTGACCCGGGTGGGCCACTGCTCGGCGTCGACCGGCCGGAACACCTCGGTGGTGACCGCCTCGCGCAGGGCGCCGGCCGGGTCCGGCGAGCTGATGTCCCGGCGTTCCATCAGCACCGGCCGGGGCTCCTGCACGAGCTGGGTCAGCCGGGCGCCGCGCCCGGTGAACGTGGTGCGCAGGCTCTCGTGGCGGGCGTGCAGCGCCGCCAGGCCGGCGCCGAGGCGCTCGGTGTCCAGCGGCCCGCGCAGGCGCAGCACCACCGGGCAGTTCGTGGATCCGTGCCGGCCCCGCCACTGTTCGAGCACCCAGAGCAGCCGCTGGGCCACCGACGCGGGGACGCGCCTCACCTCGGCCATACCGTCACCGGCTGGGCCGAGAAGCCGCGCAGCACCAGGCTGTCGCGGCGGACGAACTTACCGCGCGGCGCCAGGCCGCCGGTGGCCGTGACCAGCGCCCGGAGCGCCGCGACCAGCTCCACCTTGGCCAGTCCCGCGCCCAGGCAGCGGTGGTGGCCGTAGCCGAACGCGAGGTGCGGGTTCGGGGAGCGTTCCAGGTCGAACGCGTCGGCGTCGGCGAAGGTCTCGTCGTCGCGGTTGGCCGAGCCGAACAGCACCAGCAGCCGCGCGCCGGCGGGCAGGTCGACCCCGCCCAGCCGGTCGTCGGCCACCGTGGCCCGCCACAGCCCCTGCACCGACGTGTCGTACCGCAGGGCCTCCTCGACCACCGGCTCGGCCAGCTCGGGCGCGGCCCAGAGCCGGCGGCGCACCTCGGGCCGGCGGACCAGGGTGTCGATGAGGTTGGTGAACAGGTTCGTGGTGGTCTCCACGCCGGCGACCAGCAGGAAGGCGCAGAACGCCATCACCTCGCGGTCGGAGAGCCCGGCGGCGTCGGTGGCGGCGACGACGCTGAGCAGGTCGTCGCTGGGTTCGTGCTTGCGCCGGCGGATCTCGGTGTAGAAGTAGCGGAACATGTCGTAGCCGCGGCCCAGCCGGGTGTCGGTGGCGCCGTTGGCGTCGAGATCGTCGGTGATCACCGACGCCCACTCGCGGAACTCGTCGCGCATCCCGGTGGGCACGCCGAGCAGCTCGGCCAGCACCAGCACGGGCAGGGGAGCGGCGAGGTCGCGGTAGATCTCCGCGTCGCCGCGTTCCGCGTTGGCCACCAGGTCGGCCACCAGGTCCGCCGCGACCCGCTCGATGCGCGGGGTCAGCCGGGCGATCGCGGAGCGCCCGAACGGGGCCAGCACGGCGCGCCGCAGCCGGCTGTGCTCCGGCGGGTCGGTCGCGATCAGCACCCGGACGCCGGGGGCGCCGATCCGGTAGTCCACCGACTGGGGCGCGTGCAGGCTCTGCACCGCGCCCATGCCCAGCTGCGACGAGAACCTGTACGGGTCGCTGAGCACCTCGACCACGTCGGCGTACCGGGACACCACCCACAGGTCATGGTTGGCGAGGTAGCTCACCGGCGCCTGCTCGCGCAGCCACCGGTACCCCGGGTACGGGTCCGACACCGTCGCTGCCTGGTCCGGATCGAAGGGGCAGGAGGGCGGGAGTTCCGCCGCCCGGTGCGGTGACTTCATGCCTGCCGAGGCTGTCAGGCCGTGCCGGGCTAGTCGAGCGCCGCAATCTTCCACCCACCGGCCGGCGCCGGGCCCGCGGCCTCGGGGCTCAGCGGGCCGGGGCGCGGCGGATCAGCGTCAGTCCGGCCCGGACGGTCAGCAGCACCTGGACCAGGTCGGCGCGGCCGGCCACGTGGCTGTTGAACGCCTTGATCGACGCGGCGTCCTCGGCGTTGGTGGTGATGGCGAACTGCAGCGCGTTGTCCACGGCGACGACACCGTGCTCGCTGAGCAGGGGCAGCACCGCGTCGAGGTAGCGGATGTAGGACCGCTTGTCCGCGTCGAAGAACATCAGGTCGAACGGGCCGGTGAGGCCGGCGAGCGTGTCCAGGGCGGGCCCCTCGCACAGCTCGATGCGGTCGGCGTACGGCGAGGCGGCGAAGTGCCGGCGGGCCAGCGCGGCGTGGTGCGCGTCGGCCTCCAGCGTCACGATCCGGCAGCCGGCCGGCATCGCCTCGGCCATGCTGAGGGCGGAGTAGCCGGTGAACGTGCCGATCTCCAGGATGCGCCGGGGACGCTGCATCGCGACCAGCATCGCCAGCAGCGCGCCCTCGAGCGCGCCGACCATCATCTCCGGCCGCTCGGTCGCCGACTCGGTGGCGGCGGCCACCTCGGCCAGCAGCGGTGACGGCGGGCTCGTGTGCTCCGCGGCGTACTGCTCGATCTTGGGCCGGACGATCATGTCGGGCCGCCTCGCTTCCCTGTCTGCCGCTCGCTCGCGCCCCAGTCCCGGGCCGGGACGTCGCGCACGTGCTGGCTGAACTCCCACATGTGACCCTCGCGGTCGCGCACCATGTACTGCCGCAGGCCCCACGGCTTGTCCGTGGGCCGGTGCAGCGTCGCGACGCCGGCCCGCTGCACCGCCGCGAAGTGGCCGTCGACGTCGTCGACGAACACGATGACCTTCTTGCACACGTGCCCGTCGTCGGCCACGCTCCGCAGCTCGCCGCCCGCGCCGGTCAGCATGATCACCCCACCGCCGGTGTCCATGTCGGCGTGGCTCACCCGGCCGTCGTCCAGGGTGTGCCGCAGGGTCTCCCGGAAGCCGAACACCCGGGACAGCCAGTCGAGCGCGGCGGCCACGTCCGCGTAGACGAGTTCGGGCACGACGCGCGGGAAACCGTCGCGCGGGTTGTACATCGCGGTCCCCTTGTCCCCGGCCGGAACCCCGTGCCCGGCCGGACGATCGGACGGTATCCCGCGGTCGTACTCCCGGAAAGGCGGGTTCGTGGCGTGCACCGGCGATCGGTGGTCAAATACCTCAGCCGGAGCATGGAAAGCGAGACCACGCGATGTTGGATTTCGACGGATTCCCGGAGGAGTTCGCGCGCCGTTACCGCGAGGCCGGGTACTGGCGCGGGGAGACCCTGGGCGAGCTGCTGCGACGGTGGGCCGCCGCGCCCGAGCCGCGCGTGGCCATCGTGGACGACGAGCAGCGCCGCTGGACGTACGCCGAACTGGACGCCTGGGCCGACCGGCTGGCGGCCGGGTTCCGGGCGCTCGGCATCGACCGCGGCGACCCGGTCGTGGTGCAGCTGCCCAACTCGGCGGCCTTCGCCGCCGTCAGCATCGCGCTGTTCCGGCTGGGCGCGCCGCCGGTGTTCGCGCTGCCGAACCATCGCCGCAACGAGATCGTCTACCTGTGCGAGGCCGCGGAGGCGGTCGCGTACGTGATCCCGGACGTCCACCAGGGTTTCGACTACCGCCCGCTGGCCGCCGAGGTGGCGGGCCGGGTCAAGACCGTGGAGCACGTGCTGGTGGACGGCGATCCGGGCGAGGCCACCGCGCTGCGCGACGTCGAGGCCGAGCCGTGCCCGCTCCCCGGGCCCGACCCGGCGGACGTCGCGTTCTTCCTGCTCTCCGGGGGCACCACCGGGCTGCCCAAGCTGATCCCGCGGACCCACGACGACTACGCGTACCAGCTGCGGGCCACGGCCGAGGGGCTGCGCCACGACGAGAACAGCACCTACCTCGCCGCGCTGCCGATCGCGCACAACGCCGCGCTGGGCTGCCCGGGGCTGCTGGGCACGCTGCTGGTCGGCGGCAAGGTGGTGCTGCCGCCGAGCCCCAGCCCGGACGACTGCTTCGACCTCATCGAGGAGGAGGCGGTCACCCTCGTCACGCTGATGCCGCCGCTGGTGCTGATGTGGCTGGAGTCGGCCGGCTTCTACGACGTCGACTTCTCCCGGCTGCTCATCCAGGTGGGCAGCGCCCGGTTCGCCCCGGAGGTCGCCCGGCGCATCTACTCCGAGCTGGGCGCCACGCTGACGCACTGGTTCGGGATGGCCGAGGGGCTGCTCACCTTCACCCGCCTCGACGACCCGCTCGACGTGATCATCCACACCCAGGGCCGTCCCCTGTGTCCGGACGACGAGCTGCGGGTGGTCGACGACCGGGACCGCGACGTGCCGGCGGGCGCGATCGGCGAGCTGCTCACCCGGGGGCCGTACACGCTGCGGGGCTACTACCGGGTGCCCGAGCACAACGCCAAGGCGTTCACCGCTGACGGCTTCCTGCGCACCGGCGACCTGGTCCGGTTCACACCCGAGGGCAACATGGTCGTCGAGGGACGGATCAAGGACGTCATCAACCGCGGCGGCGAGAAGGTGTCGGCCGGCGAGGTGGAGGACCTGCTGATCACCCATCCCGCGGTCCGCGAGGTGGCGGTCGTGGCCATGCCGGACAAGCTGCTGGGCGAGCGGACCTGCGCCTGGGTCGTGCCGCGGGGCGAGGCGCCGGGGCTGGAGGCGCTGCGGTCGTTCCTGCGCTCGCAGGGCCTCGCCGACTACAAGCTGCCCGACCGGCTGGAGCTGACCGACGGCTTCCCGCACACCAAGGTCGGCAAGGTCGACAAGGCGGAACTCCGCGAGCAGGTGGCGGCCCGGGTGACGGGCTGAGACGGGAGCACGGCATGACCCAGGACGACTCCGCAGCGCGGCGGTTCGACGTGGCGGCGATCCGCGCGGACTTCCCGATCCTGAGCCGCCGCGTACGCGGGGACCGGCCCTTGATCTATCTCGACTCGGCCGCGACGTCGCAGAAGCCCCTGCGGGTGCTCGACGCCGAGCGCGAGTTCTACCTGGAGCACAACGCCGCGGCCCACCGGGGCACGCACCTGCTCGCCGAGGAAGCCACCGACGCCTACGAGGGCGCCCGCGAGCGGGTCGCGGCCTTCCTCGGCGCGACCCCCGCCGAGATCGTCTTCACCCGGAACGCGACCGAGGCGATCAACCTGCTGACCTACGCCATCAGCAACGCCACCCTCGCCGGCTCGGCCGCCGGCCGGCTGCGGCTCGGCCCGGGCGACGAGGTGCTGGTCACGGAGCTGGAGCATCACGCGAACCTGGTCCCGTGGCAGCAGCTCTGCGAGCGTACGGGCGCCACGCTGCGCTGGGCGCCGGTCACAGCGGAGGGACGGCTCGACGCCGACCGCCTGGCCCACCTCATCTCCCCGCGCACCAGGTTCCTCGCCCTGACCCACCAGTCCAATGTGACCGGCGCCGTCTCGCCGCTGGCGGAGATCGTCAAGGTCGCGCACGACGCGGAGGTGCTGGTGGCCGTCGACGCGGCGCAGTCGGTGCCGCACTTCCCGGTGGACGTCACGCAGCTGGGTGTCGACTTCCTCTGCTTCTCCGGGCACAAGATGCTCGCCCCGTACGGGATCGGGGTGCTCTTCGGCCGCGCCGAGCTGCTGGCCCTGATGCCGCCGTTCCTCACCGGGGGTTCGATGATCGAGGTGGTCACCATGGAGCGGTCGTCGTTCCTGCCGCCGCCGCAGCGCTTCGAGCCCGGCGTCCCGCCGGCGGCGCAGGCGGCCGGCCTGGCGGCGGCGTGCGACTACCTCGCCGAGCTCGGCATGGCCCGCATCGCGGCCCACGAGGAGGAGCTGACGGCACACGCCCTGGACACCGTCGGCGCGTTGCCGGGGGTGCGGATCCTCGGGCCGGGCACGGCCAAGGACCGGGGCAGCTCGGTCTCGTTCGTCGTCGAAGGGGTCCACCCGCACGACGTGGGCCAGTACCTCGACGACCTCGGCATCGCGGTGCGCACCGGACATCACTGCGCCTGGCCGCTGCACCGTGCGCTGGGGGCGCAGTCCAGCACGCGCGCGTCGTTCTACCTCTACAACACCCACGAGGAGGTCGAGGCGCTCGGCCGGGGGATCCGCGAGGCGCAGCGGTACTTCGGCGCGGGCACGTAGGAAGCTTTGCGGGAAGTGGATTCGGCCGGTGGGGCCGGATCGGGGTGCGCTTCGCCGTGGTCGCAGGCAGGGCCGATAGCCGGTCGGGGCCCGGATGGGCCGAGCGGATGGCCGGCCCGGCCGGGCGGACCCGGTGGAACAAGAACGTCGCGCTTGGCGGAGTTCGCCGGCGTCGGCAACCAACACGGTGGGACGCAGGCCCTCGACGAGCAGTTCGTCGACCATCGCAAGGGTCGGGCAGGGTGGCGCGGTGTCATCGCGCCGTGGGTTACCCGTCCGACCTGAGCGACGCCCAGTGGGACCTGGTCAAGGACCTGCTTCGGAGCCGAGTGCGGACGGCCGGCCTGAGAAGCACCCGCGGCGCGAGATCGTCAACGCGATCCTCTACCGCTCGGGCTGTCCCGGGCGGTACCTGCCGGCGGATCTGTCGCCACGGCAGACCGTGTACTGGTATCTCGCCCGCTGGGAAGACGCTGGCGTCACCGAGAATCTGCTCGCCGGGCTGCGGACCAAGCCCGAGCCGTCGGCCGGAGTGCTCGAATCCCAGAGTGTCAAACGTGCCGACACCGTCGGACACGACTCGCGGGGCTACGACGCGGGTAAGAAGATCAACGGCAGGAAGCGGTTCATCGTCACCGACACCGCCGGGCTGCTGATCACCGTCGCCGTCCTGGCCGCCTCGTGGCAGGACCGCGACGGCGGTAGGCCAGCCCCGCTCAGCGTCGCTCGAAACCACCGTCGAGCTCGTGCGTTAGCCCGCCGACCAGCGAGGATTCGCTGTGCAGCCGCGCCGCTGGGTCGTGGACAGGACCCTGGCGTGGCTGACCGCCAACCGCCGGTTGGCCCGCGACTACGAACGCCAGCCGCAGGTCGCCGAGGCCCTCATCCGCTGGGCCGCGACCGCCGGCATGACCCGCCGACAACCCGCCCGACGTCAACGCCGCCGCACCTTCACCTGACCAATCTCAAGGGCGGTTCGTGACGAAGCGGTGGAGCGCCTGATCATGCCGGCATCAACCCCCGTCTGTCACCCTCAGCCACTCGAAGGTACGAAGCACCAGGTGGAAATGCCGGTCGTTCGTTGATGACCCGACCGGAAACGTCCGCCCCACCCGACGCTCCCCGGCGTCACGGCCGCCCGCCCGGCACCAGCGGCAGGGGCGCCCAGGGCAGGACGTCGCCGGCCGCGCCGTCCGTGCCGGGCGCGATGACCGCGAAGCCGTCGGCGCGGGCCAGCCCTCGCAGCATCGCCGAGCCGGCGTGCCGTACCGGGGTGGCGGCGCCGTGCTCGACCCGGACCGGCAGTAGGTGGGTGGCGCCGCCCCGGCCGCGCGCCGGCTCGGTCAGCCGTACCGTCGGCAGCGGTCGCTCCGCGCGGCCGGCCAGGCCGTCCAGCAGCGGCGCCACCAGCGAGACCAGCGTCACGATGGCCGACTGCGGGTTGCCGGGCATGCCGACGACGAACCGTGGCGGCCCGCCCGGGACGGGGATCTCGGCCAGCAGCATGGACCAGCCGGGCCGGACGGCCACCCGGTCGACGAGGTGGCGCCCGCCCAGCGCGGCCAGCGCCGCCCGCAGATGGTCGACCGGACCGTGCATCGTGCCGCCGACCGTGCACACCACCTCCGCGTGCTTCAGCGCCGCCTCGACCGCCGCGGTCTGCGCCGGCAGGGTGTCCTCGACCGGGCCGGGCCCGGCCAGGCCGGCCGGGGTGGCGGCGCCCAGCCGGCGCAACCAGGCCGGCAGCTGGGGGCCGAGACCGTCGCGGATCCGGCCCCGGCCGGGCGGGCCCGCGGTGAGCAGCTCGTCGCCGAACACCACCACGGCGGCGCTCGCGGCCGGCGTCACCGGCAGCGTGTCGTGCCCGCTGATCGCCGCCAGGCCGATCACCGCCGGCGTGACGGGCACGCCCGCGGGCAGCAGCTCGTCCCCGCCGGCCGCCTCGTCACCGGGCTCGCGCCACTGCCGGGCCGGGGGCGCGACGCCGCTCACCAGCCCGCCGGGACGCTGGTCGGCGTCCTCCACGCGGATGATGTGCTCGGTCGCGGCGGGAACCATCGCGCCCGTGGCGATCTGCACGGCTGTGCCGGGGCGCAGCGGCTCCGGGACGGAGCCGGCCAGCACCCGCCCCACCACCGGCCACGGCCCGGGACCACGGACGGCGTAACCGTCCACCGTGGACACCGGAAAGGCCGGCATGTCGGTGCGGGCGGTCAGCGGGGAGGCCAGCGTGAGCCCGTCGGCCTCGGCGAGCGGCGCCGCGACCGGCTCCGGCCGGGCGGCCCGACCCGCGGCGTACGCGACGGCCCGCGCCTCGGTCCACGCCATCGGCGGCTCGGTGGTCACCGGGCGACCGTACCGCCGGGGGAACGTGGCCGCAGCCACGCGGTCAACCGGGGACGGTGACGGCGGTCAGGATCAGGCCGCGCTCGACCAGGAACCGCCCGGTCACCTCGGTCAGGGGCGGGCCGCCGTCATCGCGGCGGCCGTCCACGAGCACGTACGCGGTGAAGGTCGCGGTGGCGGGGTCGATGCTCAGCCGCGCGTCCTCGAAGCCGAGCCAGCGCCCGGTGAGCGGATACCAGGCCTTGTAGACGGACTCCTTCGCGCTGAACAGCAGCCTGTCCCAGTGCGTCGACGCGTCCCGGCGGGCCAGCTCGTCGAGCAGCTCGGCATCCCCGGGCGCGGTCACCATCGCCCGGACGCCGTCGGGCAGCGGCTCGTGCGGCTCCGCGTCGATGCCGAGCCCGGCCAGATCGGTGGCGCGGGCGACGGCCGCGGCCCGGTAGCCGGCGCAGTGCGTGATGCTGCCGATCACGCCGGCCGGCCAGCAGGGCTCGCGCCGGGGACCACGCCGGATCGGCGCGGGCGGGTGGCCCAGGCGGCCCAGCGCCTCGCGCGCGCACCGCCGCCCGGTGACGAACTCGCGCCGCCGGCCCTCGACGGCGTCGCCGATCAGGTCCTGCTCGCCGGGGAAGACCGGCTCGCCGGGCCGGTCGGCGAACGCCTCGACCGGCACCACCGCCGGCGGCAGCAGCCGGTCGATCACCGGGCCTCCTCGAACACCCGGCGCATCGGCTGCGGCTCCGGGCCGCGCCGGCCCCACTCGCGGGGGTAGCCGAGCGACACCTCCTCGAACCGGACGCCGTCGTAGTGGGTCGTCCGCGGGATGTGCAGATGCCCGTAGACGGCGACGGCGGCACGGAACCGCAGGTGCCAGTCGGCGGTGCGCTCGGTGCCGCACCACTGCGCGAACTCCGGATGCCACATGATCTCGGTCGGTTGGCGGACCAGCGGCCAGTGCGAGACCAGGACGGTCGGCAGCGCGGGATCCGTGGCCGCCAGCCGCCGCTCGGTCTCGGCGATGCGGGCCCAGCACCACGACTCCCGGTCGGGGAACGGGTCCGGGTGCAGCATCATCTCGTCGGTGCAGACCACCCCGGCGTCGTACGCCTTGGCCAGCGACTCCTGCTTGGTGCTGGTGCCGGGCGCGCGGAACGAGTAGTCGTAGAGCACGAACAGCGGGGCGACGGTGACCGGTCCGCCGGCGCCGCGCCACACCGGATACTCGTCCTGCGGGGTGAGCACGCCGTTGTCGCGGCACATCCGCACCAGGGCGTCGTACCGTTGCCGCCCGCGCAGCTGCACCGGATCCGCGGGGTAGGTCCACAGCTCGTGGTTGCCCGGCGCCCAGACCACCGTCGAGAAGCGGCCGCGCAGCAGCGCGAGCGTCCGTTCCACGTCGGCGAAGATCTCGCCGACGTCGCCGGCCACCAGGAGCCAGTCCGCGTCGGAATCGGGACGCAGGCGGTCGACGACGCGGCGGTTCTCCGCGTACGACACGTGCAGGTCGCTGACCGCTAACAGGGAGCCCGTCACCGCACCGATCCTGCCAGGTTCCGCCGGCCCGCACCGGCCCGCCGGCGGCTGACGGATCTCGGACAGGCGGCCGGCCCCGGCGGTGCCACGATCGAGGGGTGCAGCAGCAAGCCGCCGCCGTCCCGGGCGCGACGGGTCACGCCGTGGTCATCGGCGCCGGCATGGCCGGGCTCGCCGCCGCCCGGGTGCTGGCCGACCGGTTCGAGCGGGTCACGGTGGTCGACCGCGACCGCCTGCCCCCCGGCCCGGACAGCCGCCGCGGCGTGCCGCAGAGCGCCCACCCGCACGCCCTGCTCGCGGTGGGGCGCGAGGCGCTGGAGCAGCTCTTCCCCGGCCTGACCGGCGAGCTGGTCGAGCGGGGCGCGCGCTGGGTCGACGTGGCCCGCGACGCGGTCGTCTGGCAGCTCGACGGCTACCGGACCCGGGCCGAGAGCGGCGTCCGCATGCTGGCGATGAGCCGGCCGCTGCTGGAGAGCTGCGTGCGCCGGCGGCTGCGGGCCGTGCCGCGGGTGGCCGTGCTGGAGGAGACCGCGGTGGCCGGGCTGACCGGCCGGCCCGGCGAGCGGGTGACCGGGGTGGCGCTGGCCGACGGCCGTACGCTCGCCGCCGACCTGGTGGCCGACGCCAGCGGGCGGGGCAGCCGCTCCGACCGCTGGCTGCGGGACCTCGGCTTCCCGCCGCCGCCCGAGTCGGTGATCACCGTACGGGTGCACTACACGACCCGGCTCGTACGCGGCCGCCCCGCCGGCCTGAGCGGGCCGGGCCTGGTCGTGGTGGCCGAGAGCCCACCGCAGCACCGCCGCTACGGCGCCGCCTTCTCGGTCGAGGGCGGCCGGTGGCTGGTGACGCTCGGCGGCTTCCACGGCGCGCAGGCGCCCACCGACCCGGCCGGCTTCCAGCGCTTCGCCGAGAGCCTGCCGCAGCCGGTGATCGCGGAGCTGCTGCGCGACGCCGAGCCGCTGTCCGACCCGGTCGCCTACACCTATCCGGCCAGCCGGCGCCGGCACTTCGAACGGCTGCGCCGGATCCCGGCCGGCTACGTCGCCCTGGGCGACGCGCTGTGCAGCTTCAACCCGGTGTACGGGCACGGGATCACGGTCGCCGCCCAGGAGGCGGTCGCGCTGGCGGGGTGCCTCGACCGGCACCGCGGCGCCGGGGTGGCGATGGCGCGCGACTTCTACCGCCGTACCGGCAGGCTGATCACCGTGGCCTGGCGGATGGCGGCCTCGACCGACTTCGCGTATCCGGGCACGGCCGGCCCGCGGCCGCGGGCCCTGGCGCTGACCCACTGGTACCAGCGGAAGATCTTCCGGGCCGCCCAGGTCTCGCCCGAGGTGGTCCGGACCCTGGTCCGGGTCCAGCACCTGCTCGCGCCCGGGTCCGCCCTGCTGCGGCCGGCGATGGTGGTGAAGGTGCTGCGGGGCGCCCGCCGGGCGCGGCGTACGGCGCCGGCGCACCCGGCGATCCCCGCGCCGCGCTGAGACGCGCCCCGGCCGGCGTCATCGCCGGAGCAGGGCCACGCGAACGTGCAGCAGGTCGTCCGACGGATCCGGTACGCCGGTCACGGCGATCAGTGCCCAGCGTCCCGCACTGGTCCTGACACACGCCTTCGCGTCCACCGCATCGAGGGTGGCGTCGATCGAGCCCCGGCCGATGTCGCCGCCCAGCCGCCGGCAATCCGCCGGCGTGGCGTCCGCCCTCATCCTCTGGAAGACCCCCGGTTTCATATCCCTTTTGGGCGGCTGCGGAACGTATAGCTGCCATTTCCGCAGTTCGCTTTCCGAGCCGCTGCGATAAAGGTCCCGGTCGGGGTCGCCCGGATCGGCCTCGGCGAAGCCGTCATTGGTGGGGACCCGGTGGTTGTCCGTGTCGATCTCGTAGGCGTATCCGCCCCGCATGGGGAGATCGAAGGCATAGTCGACGAGGGGGTCACGCATCAGGGCGGACAGTTCGGCCGATGCGTCGTCGTCCCGGGGCGCTGTCGACGGAACGCTCGGGGCTGCTCCGCGCGCCGGCGGGGCCGCCCCGACCGCGCGTTCCCGTTCGTCGCCGCGCCAGGACAGGAAGGCGATGACCACGCCGATCAGGGCCAGCACGAGGCCGGCCAGGCCGACCAGGCCGGCCAGGCCCGGATCGGCGAAGCGGCCGAAACGGCCGGCCCCGCCCGCCCGGCTGTGTCGCGATGTCGGTGCCGTGCCGATGGCCATCACCTCCGGAGAAACGTCGCCGGCGGATGCGGCGCAGTTCCGGCCGGCCGGGGAGGTAAAAGCTAGCAATGCCTTTCCGCGGGCCGGAAACAATGGATCTCCCGGTTCGTGTCCGCATGACGACAGCGGGGGCCGTGAACGGCGCGCGTCCCCCGAACGGTCGATGGGCGTCGATGCGCTGGGTGAGCGGCGCACAGCGCGGCGTCACCGAGCGGCCGGCGCGGATATTTCCGGCGCCTTTAAGGATCTCTTATGAAAACGCGGGCTACGGTCCTGCCGTCAGTGTTCGACGAGCCGATCGAGGTCCTCATGTTGCCAGTCATGGTCGCCGACCTGGACGCCGGACGGCGCCCCCGGCAAGCGCGTTCGATCGACCTGCTGGTCGGCCGGAAGCTGGAGTACGTGCGGCTCGGCCACGCCGTCGTGCTGAACTTCACCGGCGGTCGCCAGGTGCTGGTCGAGACGTCCGTCCGGCTCACCGGGCCGCACGGGCCGGCCGACGTCGAGCCGGGCGAGAACTGCTCCGACGTGCTGGCGACGCTGCTCGGCGACGTCGTGCGCTCGGCCTGCGTGAGCGCGGACGGCGAGCTGCGGATCACCTTCGGCAGCGGGGCGGAGCTGTGGGTCGGTGCGGATCCCGACGTCGAGTCCTGGGCGGTGGCCGGACCGGACGGTTTCCTGATCGTGTGCCTGGCCCGCGGCGAGCTCGCCGTCTGGGGCGACGCGGGGCCGGCCCGCCGCACCCTCTGACGCGGTGACAGCGCGGTCGCGGGTCGATGACGGGTGGCCTGGTTCGACCACCCCGGGGTAGCCGGCCCGCCGGGCCGGGGGCCGATCCTCTAGATTCGGCCCATGGCCCTGCTGCACCGCGCGGACGTGACCCCGACCAAACTCGAGCTCCTGGCGGGCTGGCTGCCCGGCCGCCCCTGGTTCCAGGGCACGCCCTCGGCCGAGCTGGTGCGGGTCTCGGCGTACCGCTTCGACGACCCGGCCGGGGCGGTCGGCCTGGAGACCATGCTGGTGCGCGCCGGCGACGGCCCGGTGCTGCAGGTCCCGCTGAGCTACCGGCCCGCGCCCCTGGACGGCGCCGAGCAGTGGCTGATCGCCACCACCGAGCACTCGGTGCTGGGCCGCCGCTGGCTCTACGACGCCTGCGGCGACCCGGTCTACGCGGCGGAGCTGTCCCGGGTGATCCACGCCGGCGGCACCCAGGCGGAGGAGTACTTCGAGGTCGACGGCCGGCGGGAGACCCGCCGGCCGGCCATGACGGTTTGCGGCAGCGGCACCGGGGACGCCCCGGTGCCGGCCGCCGGCGTGGTGCGCCGGGTCGTCGACGAGGACCCGACCGTGATCGTGACGGACGACGTGGAGCTGGCCGTCCTGCGCCGGCTCGGCACCAGCCAGCGGGTCACCGGGCCGGTCCTGACCGGCGCGTGGGGCGACGAGCCGCTGCCGGTGCCGCTGGCCTACGCGGTCTGAGCCGTCAGGCGCAACGGGACGGCGTCGGCCATGGCCCGCATGCCGGCGTCGTTGGGGTGCAGGTGGTCGCCGCTGTCGTACTGCGGCCGGATGCGCAGCGGCTGCGCCGGGTCCCGGACGGCACGGTCGAAGTCGATGACGCCGTCGTACTCGCCGCTCGTGCGGATCCACCGGTTGACCGCGGCGCGCTTGGCCTCGTTGGCCGCGGTGTAGTAGCCCGGGATGGTGGTGTCCTGGAACGGGGTCAGGGTGGCGCCGATGATCCGCAGGCCGCGCTCGTGCGCCCGGGCGATCAGCTGCCGGTAGCCGGCGATCAGCTCGTCGACGGTGACCGCCTCCGACGCCGGCGCGATCGAGCCGGGCTGGCCGATGTCGTTGATGCCGAGCAGCACGATCACGGCCCGGGCGCCCGGCTGGGCCAGCACGTCGCGGTCGAAGCGGCTCAGCGCGCTGTCGCCGAAGAGCGGCCCGATGCCGCCGAACGGAGGATCGGGCAGCGTGTTGCCGTCGTACAGCAGGCGGTTGCCGCCGATGCCCTTGTTGAGCACGCCGAGGGTGTCCGGCGCGGCCTGCTGCAGCCGGCGGGCCAGGAAGTCGGGCCAGCGGTGGTTGGCGTCGACCGTGGTGATCGCGCCGTCGGTGATCGAGTCGCCGAACGTCACGACCGCGGCGGCCCGGGGCGGGGCGGCCACGCTGACGCCGGACAGGAAGTACCAGGATGTCGTCGTGGCGGCGCCGGTCAGGTCGGGGGAGCGGGTGACGTTGCCGGCCGCGACGTAGTTCGTCTGGAACGCCGAGCCGTGCACGGTGGCCGCCACGGTGCGCCGCGGCAGGTGGATGCTCACCACGAGCTCGGACAGCGCCGGCACGGACAGCGCCACGGGATCGCTGAGCGCGGGCGCGCCGGGCGGGATGCTGACCGACGAGCGCCCGCCGAAGGTGAGCCGGCGGTCGGTGCCCGCCACGATCCGCGCGCCGCCGGCGTGCCGGGCGACGCGCGCCTCGCCGATCACCAGCGGCTGGGCGCCATACTCGTTGGACAGCCGCACGCGCAGCGAGCGGCCCCCGATGCTGGTGTGCACGATCTGGCGCAGGGTCTGGTTGTCGAACACGGTCTCGGGGTTGGGCGCGGTGGCCGGACCGGTCACGCCGGTGCTCCACGTGCCGGCCCAGGCGGCCGGCCGCCCCGCGGCGACGGCCGAGCCGGTGAGGGTGAGGCTCGCGACGCCGAACGTCGCGACCACGGCGGTGACCAGGCGCCGGAGCCTGGTGGTGGATGCTGTCATCGTCGGCACCTTCCTGTCCGGACCAGCCCAGCCCAGCCCCGGACCCGGTGTCAAGACATCGACGATGATCAGTCCGGGACGCTCGCGGCGAGGGCGGCCGCCAGCTGATCCGACCAGGCCCGGACGACCCGGGCCCGGCGGCGGGAGTCGTCGGTCAGGACGTCGGCCAGGGCCAGGCCGCGGGCCAGGTCGAGGGTGGCCTGGATGAGGCCGCGCACGGCCGGGTCGGTGTCGTCCACCCGCAGCAGCCGGACCGCGCGGCGGTGCACGCCGCGGGCGAAGTGCCGTTCCAGCGGCACCACCGCGGACCGCAGCTCGGGGTCGGCGGCCGCCACCGTCCACACCTGCAGCGCGGCCCGGAACAGCTCGCCGCCGATGGCGTCGACCAGGCCGGTCACCACGGCGTGGACCCGGTCGGGGTCGGCGCCCCCGGGATCGGGCAGCGCGTCGAGCAACGCCGCCCGCTCCTCGAACATGTGCTCCAGCGCGGCCAGGATGAGCGCCTCGCGGGTCCGGAAGTGGTGCTGCACGGCCCCGCGGCTGATGCCGGCCTCGGCGGCGATGAACGCCACCGTGGAGACCTCCCATCCGTGCCGGGCCAGACACCGGATGGTCGTCTCGAGCAGCCGCCGCCGCGTCGCCCGCGAGCGGTCCTGCTTGGGCGCCGAGTCGTCAGTCATCCGCCGACGCCACCACCGCCAGCGGCGTGCCCTGGCTGACCTGCCGGCCGACCGGGACCGGCAGCGCCGTCACCGTGCCGGCGGCCGGCGCGCGCACCACGTGCTCCATCTTCATCGCCTCCAGCCAGATCAACGCCTGACCGGCCACGACGGCCTCGCCGACCCGGACGTCCGTGCGCACCACGGTGCCCGGGATGGGCGCCACCAGCGCGCCGGCCACCGGGCGGGCCGACGGATCGGTGAAGCGGGGGACGCGGCGCAGCTCGACGGAGCCACCGGGGCCGTCGACCACCACGCGGTCGGCGAACCGGCCCACCGTCCAGCGGCGGCGGACCCCGTCGAGGTCGAGCACCACGGCGTCGGCGGTGGCCGCCACCAGGGCGACGTCGGCGAGGCCGGCCACCTCCAGGCCGTCGCGGCCGAGGCGGTACCGCACCTCGATCTCGGTGTCGCCGGCGGCGTAGCGGCGGCTGCGGTAGCCGACCGGGATGTTGCGGAAGCCGCGGGCCGGGCCGGGGACCAACGCGGCGTCGGACAGCGCCGCGACCAGGGCGCCGACCGCCGGCTCCAGCCCGGCGCCGGCGGTCAGCGCGGCCGGCGGGTGGGCGGCGTAGAAGCCGGTGTCGGCCGTGCCGTCCAGGAACCGCGGGTGCAGCAGGCTCGCGACCAGCAGGTCCCGGTTGGTGGTCACCCCGTGCACGCGGGTGCGGCGCAGGGCGGCGGCGAGCTGCCGGGCCGCGGCCTCCCGGGTCGGCGCGTACGCGATGACCTTGGCGAGCATGCCGTCGTAGTGGGCGCCGACCACGCTGCCGGCCTCGACGCCGGAGTCCAGGCGCAGCCCGTCCGGCCCGGGACGGGTGAACCGGGCGCTCACCTCCGGCACGTCGAAGGTGACGACGGTGCCGGTCTGCGGGCGCCAGTCCTCGGCGGGGCTCTCGGCGTACAGGCGGGCCTCGACGGCGTACCCGGTCATCGCCGGCTCCGGACCGCTCAGCGGGCGCCCCGCCGCGACGTCGAGCTGGAGGCCGACCAGGTCGGTGCCGGTCACGCACTCGGTCACCGGGTGCTCGACCTGCAGCCGGGTGTTCATCTCGAGGAACCAGAAGTCGCCGTTCGCGGCGGCCAGGAACTCCACCGTCCCGGCCCCCCGGTAGCCGACCGCGGCCGCGGCGTCGCGGCCCGCCGCGTGCAGGCGTTCGCGCAGGTCGCCGCCGATCCGGTCGACGAGCGGGGCGGGCGCCTCCTCGATCACCTTCTGGTGGCGGCGCTGCAGGGAGCACTCGCGTTCGCCCAGCGCCCACACCGTGCCGTGGGCGTCGGCCAGGACCTGCACCTCGACGTGGTGGCCGGAGTCGAGGTACCGCTCGCAGAAGACGGTCGGATCGCCGAACGCGGCGGCCGCCTCGCGCGCGGCGGACTCCACCGCCGCGGGCAGCTCGGCCAGCGTCCGGACGATCCGCATGCCGCGCCCGCCGCCGCCGGCCGACGCCTTGATCAGCACGGGCAGCTCGGCCTCGGTGACGGCGGCCGGGTCCAGCAGGTCGAGCACGGGCAGGCCGGCGGCGGCCATCCGGCGCTTGGACTCGATCTTGGAGCCCATCGCCTCGATCGCCTCCGGGCCGGGCCCGATCCAGGTCAGGCCGGCCTGCCCGACCGCGCGGGCGAAGCCGGCGTTCTCGGCGAGGAAGCCGTAGCCCGGGTGGATCGCGTCGGCGCCGGCCCGCCGGGCGGCCGCGATGATCAGGTCGCCGCGCAGGTAGGTCTCGCTCGCCGCGGCGCCGGGCAGGCGCACCGCGCTGTCCGCCTCCCGCACGTGCGGGCTGTCCGCGTCCGGGTCGGAGAAGACGGCCACGGTGGCGAGGCCGCGGCGGCGGCAGGTGGCGAAGATCCGCCGGGCGATCTCGCCGCGGTTGGCGACCAGCACGCTGCTGAGGGTCATGGGGCTCACATCCGGAAGACGCCGAAGGCGTCGGTGCCCGACACCGGCGCGGTGTGGATGGCGGACAGGGCGAGACCGAGGACGTCGCGGGTGTCCCGCGGGTCGATGATCCCGTCGTCGTAGACCAGCCCGGACAGCACCATCGGCATCGCCTCCGCGGAGATCTGCTGTTCGATCGCCTGCCGCAGGACCTGCGCGGCGTCCTCGTCGAACGGCTTGCCCTGGGCCAGCGCGGAGGCCCGCGACACCATGGTGGTGACGTCGGCGAGCTGCTGGGCGCCCATCACCGCCGACCGCGCGCTCGGCCAGGCGAAGACGAAGCGGGGGTCGTAGGCGCGGCCGCACATGCCGTAGTGGCCGGCGCCGTACGAGTTGCCGATCAGCAGCGAGATGTGCGGCACCGTCGAGTTGGACACCGCGTTGATCATCATGGCGCCGTGCTTGATGATGCCGCCCTGCTCGTACTCGGCCCCGACCATGTAGCCGGTGGTGTTGTGCAGGAACAACAGCGGGGTGTGCGAGCGGTTGGCGAGCTGGATGAACTGGGCCGCCTTCTGCGCCTCGGCACTGAACAGCACGCCCCGGGCGTTGGCCAGGATGCCGACCGGGTAGCCGTGCAGCTGCGCCCAGCCGGTCACCAGGGAGCTGCCGTACAGGGGCTTGACCTCGTCGAAGTCGCTGTCGTCGACGATCCGGGCGATGACCTCGCGCGGATCGAACGGCGCCTTGAGCCCGGGCGGCACGATGGCCAGCAGCTCGTCGGCGGCGTACCGCGGCGGCCGCGGCGCGGCGGTGACCGGGCCGGCCGCCTTGCGCCAGTTCAGCCGGGCCACGATCCGCCGGCCGATCCGGATGGCGTCCGGCTCGTCCACGGCGTAGTGGTCGGCCAGGCCGGACACCCGGGCGTGCATCTCCGCGCCGCCCAGCGACTCGTCGTCGGACTCCTCGCCGGTGGCCGCCCGGACCAGCGGCGGCCCGGCCAGGAAGACCTTGGACCGGCGCTCGATCAGCACCACGTGGTCGCTCATCCCCGGCAGGTAGGCCCCGCCGGCCGTGGAGTTGCCGAAGACCAGCGCGATCGTCGGGATGCCGGCCGCCGACAGCTGGGTGAGGTTGCGGAACACCGCGCCGCCGGGGACGAACACCTCCTTCTGGGTCGGCAGGTCGGCGCCGCCCGACTCGACCAGGGAGATCACCGGCAGCCGGTTGTGCCGGGCGATCTCGTGCATCCGCAGCGTCTTGCGCAGCGACCACGGGTTGCTGGCGCCGCCCCGGACGGTGGGGTCGTTGGCGATCAGCAGGCATTCCACCCCGCTGACGACGCCGATGCCGGCGACGACGCTGCCGCCCACGGCGAAGGACGAGCCGTAGCCGGCCAGGGCGGCCAGCTCCAGGAACGGCGCGTCCTCGTCGAGCAGCAGCTCGATCCGCTCGCGGGCGGTCAGCTTGCCGCGGGCGTGGTGCCGGGCGACGGCCTTCTCGCCGCCGCCGGCCACGGCCTTCGCGGTCTCGGCGCCGATGTCGTCGAGCGCCTCCAGCATGGCCTGCCGGGCGGCGCGGGCCTCCGGCGCGGCGGGATCGAGGGTCGACCGCAGGACGGTCACGGGGCCTCCAGCAGCGCGGTGGGGATGTCGACGTGCCGGGACCGCAGCCACTCGCCGAGCGCCTTGGCCTGCGGGTCGAAGCGGGCGTGATAGGCCACGCCCCGGCCGAGCAGGCCCTCGATGACGACGTTGACGGCCCGGACGGCGGGCAGCCGGGTGATCCGTACCGGCAGCGCCGCCGCCTCCGGCAGCAGCGTGCGGACGGTGTCCTCGGTGATCAGCGCGGCCAGCCACGGGTACGCCGCGTCGTCGCGTACCCACAGACCCACGTTGGCGTCCCCGCCCTTGTCGCCCGAGCGGGCCCCGGCCAGCGTGCCCAGCGGCAGCCGGCGGGTCGGGCCGGGCGCGACCGGCGGGGGCGGATCGGCGCGCGGCTCCGCCAGCGGCCGGGTCACCGGGGGCGGGTCGATCCGCTCGGCGGTGCCGTCGTCGTGCACCACCTCGTGCGCCGGGACGGCCTGCGGCACGTACCCGGCGGTGAAGACGCCGTAGGGACGGGCCCGCTCCGGCGGGGTGGTGCTGAAGAAGCCCGGGTACGACGACAGCGCCAGCTCCACGGCCGCGTTGCTGAACGCGCGGCCCGCCACCTTCTCGTCCGGGTCCCGCGCGACCACGGTGAGCAGCGCGGACGCCTGCTGCTGGGTCGGCGCGTCCGGGGTGTCGAGCCGGGCCAGGCCCCACTGCACCTCGGCCGGTTCGGCGCCGCGCGCGGCATCGAACTGGCGGCGGAACAGCGCGGCCTTGGCCTCGACGTCCAGCCCGGTCAGCACCACGGTCAGCTCGTTGCGGTAGCCGCCGACCGAGGTGCACGAGACCTTGACGTCCGGCGGGGGCGGCTCACCGCGTACCCCGCTGATCTCCACCCGGTCCGGTCCGGCCGGCCGCAGCGTCACCGTGTCGAGCCGGGTGGTGACGTCCGGGCCCGGGTAGCGGGCGCCGGCCACCTCGTAGACCAGCTGGGCGGTGACCGTGCCCACGGTGACCGCGCCGCCGGTGCCCGGGTGCTTGGTGATGACGCTGGAGCCGTCCGGGCGCAGCTCGGCGATCGGGAAGCCGGGCCGCAGCGGGTCGTCGAGCTCGGTGAAGAACGCGTAGTTGCCGCCGGTGGCCTGGGCGCCGCACTCGATGACGTGGCCGGCCACGGTGGCCCCGGCGAGCTTGTCGAAGTCCTCGCGGTCCCAGCCGAAGTGGGCGATCGCCGGCCCGACGACCAGCGAGGCGTCGGTCACCCGGCCGGTGATGACCACGTCGGCCCCGGCCCGCAGGGCCCGGGCGATGCCGAAGGCGCCGAGGTACGCGTGCGCGCCGAGCGGTGCGCCCAGCCCGAGGTCGCCGGCGCGCGGCGTGAGGTCGTCCCCGCGTACCAGGGCGATCCGGGGGTCGAGGCCCAGCGCGCGGACGGCCGCGACCAGGCCGCCCGGATTGACCCCGCCGGCGTTGCTGACGATCCGCACGCCGCGGTCCAGCGCCAGCCGCAGGCAGTCCCGCAGCTGGGCCAGGAAGGTCCGGGCGTAGCCCGCGTCCGGGTCCTTCGCGCGGTCCCGGGCCAGGATCAGCATGGTCAGCTCGGCCAGGTAGTCGCCGGTGAGCACGTCCAGCCGGCCGCCCTCGAGCATCTCGCGCATCGCCGTCAGGCGGTCGCCGTAGAACCCGGAGCAGTTCCCGACGCGCAGCATCTCGGGGCTCATGGCAACCGACAGTGGCACAGGTGCAAAAAACAAGCAAGCGCGCTTGTTTCTGCCCGGCGGCGTCGCTAGCGTCGGCCCATGCGGCTCAACGAGGACCACCGCGCCTTCTCCGACAGCGTCCGCCGGTTCGTCGACACCGAGGTCAACCCGCACGTCGACGCCTGGGAGGCGGCCGGCCGGGTGCCGCTGCACGACCTGCTGCCCAAGGCCGCGGCCCTGGGCCTGCTCGGCCTGGAGTACGACCCGGCCTACGGCGGGGAGGGCGCCGACCACAGCTTCCAGCTGGTCGCCGCCGAGCAGTACGGGCGCATGCACGCGGCCGGCGTCGGCATGGCCATCGGGGTCCAGGCGATGATGGCGACGCCGTCGCTGCACGAGTACGGCTCACCCGAGCTCAAGCAGCGCTACCTGGCGCCCGCCATCGCCGGCGCCGCGGTCACCTCGATCGCCGTGACCGAGCCGGACACCGGCTCCGACGTCGCCCAGCTGCGCACCCGCGCGGTCCGCGACGGCGACGACTGGGTCATCACCGGCCGCAAGGCGTACATCACCAACGGGGCCCAGGCCGACTGGGTCTGCCTGCTCGCCCGCACCTCCGACGAGGGCGGCTACCGGGGCATGTCCCAGATCGTCGTGCCCACCGACCGGCCCGGCTTCGGCGTGGTGCGCACCTTCGACAAGCTGGGCAACCGCTGCTCCGACACCGCCGAGCTGGTGCTCGACGAGGTCCGGGTGCCGGTGGACAACACCATCGGCGAGGTGGGCCGCGGCTTCCAGCAGCAGATGCGCCAGTTCGTCACCGAGCGCATGTTCGCCGCGTACACCACCGTCGGGCAGTGCCAGTACGCCCTCGACCGCACCCGCCGGTTCGTCCTGGACCGCCAGGTCTTCGGCCGCCGGCTCGCCGAACGGCAGTACGTCGCGTTCCGCCTCACCGAGCTGCAGGCGGAGGTGGAGCTGCTGCGCAGCCACAACCTGGTGACCTGCGAGGCGCTGATGGCCGGCGAGGACATCACCCGGATGGCCACGGTGGCCAAGCTCAAGGCCGGCCGGCTCATCCGCGAGGTCGCCGACTGGTGCCTGCAGTTCCACGGCGGCATGGGCTACCTGGAGGAGACGTGGACGGCCCGGCTGCTCCGCGACACCCGGCTGACCTCCATCGGCGCCGGCGCCGACGAGGTGATGCTGCAGGTCCTCGCCCGGCTGGACGGCCTGCCCGCCTGAACGGCCACACCTTCCCGCCGACCACGATGGACCTTCCCCGAACGGGGTCGAACCTGTTGCCAAGCGCGGGTGGGAACGATAGACAGTTGTGGTCTTGCGCGCCGTTGTGTAGAGGCGACCGCGCCGCGGCGCCGCGAACAGGGAGGCTCCACCGTGACCGGACAGGCCGACTGGGTACCAGCCGGGATCGATGTGAACCGGCCCAGCGCCGCGCGCGTCTACGACTACTTCCTCGGCGGGGCGCACAACTTCGCCGTCGACCGGGCGCTGGCCCAGCAGATCGCCGCGATGACGCCGAACATCGGCGAGACCATGCGCTCCAACCGCGTCTTCCTGCGCCGGGCGGTTCGCTACCTGGTCGCCCAGGGGGTACGGCAGTTCCTCGACATCGGCTCGGGCATCCCCACCGCCGGCAACGTCCACGAGATCGCGCTGGAGGCGGCGGCCGACTCCACCGTCGTCTACGTCGACATCGACCCGGTCGCGGTGGAGCACAGCCGGGCGATCCTGGCCGGCGTCGACCGGGCCGGCGTGATCTGCGCCGACGTGCGCGACGTGGACAGGGTGCTGGCCGAGGCGGAGAAGCTCGGTCTGATCGACTTCGCCCAGCCGGTCGCCGTGCTGCTGGCCGGCGTGCTGCACTTCGTGCCGGACGACGACGACCCGGCCGGCACGGTGGCGGCGCTGCGCGAGGCCATGGCGCCCGGCAGCTACCTGTTGATCTCGCACGCCACTGCGGACGGGCAGCCGGCCGAGGTCGTGGAGGCGCAACGGCTCTCCGCCCGTACCGCCACCGAGATCGTGCTCCGCCCGCGCGACCGGATCGCCGCCTACTTCACCGGCTTCTCCCTGGTCGAGCCCGGCCTGGTGTTCATTCCGCAGTGGCGCCCGGACCCGCAGGACCCGGTCGACGAGCATCCCGAGCAGGTCGGCGCCTACGCCGGTGTCGGCAGAAAAGACTGAGCGCCGCATGGGCCTGCACGACGGCCGGGCACCGGCCGGGCTGTCCGGCTTCGCCGCACACTGGCGCCGGCTGGTCGCCCACGAGGGCTTCGTGCCGATGGACACCGACGACCTCGACGCCCTGCTCCGGCGGCTGACCGACCGGCTCGCCGCGGCGGCGCACGCCGAGCCGTTCGACCCGCGGGCGGCCGGCGAGGTGGGATCGGCGCTGGTCGAGGCCCACCTGACCGAGCCGGCCGTGCTGGCCGCCACCATCACGCTGATCGGCACCGACCTGCCGGCGGCGGCCGGCGCCGCGGCCGGCCGGCGCGTCGTGGAGATCCAGGCCGCGGTCGCCGCCGGGTACGCGGCGGCGATCCGCGCCGCCACCATGACCGAACAGGAGTTGCTGGGCAAGGCCGTGCTCAGCGCGCACGCCTCGGCCGAACGGGCGCTGCGGTCCAGCGAGGCCCGGCTGCGGGCGCTGTTCGACGGCGCGGCCATCGGCATCGGGATCAGCACCATGGACGGGCGCATCGTGCAGGTCAACCAGGCCTTCGCCGACCTGCTCGGCTACACCCGCGAGGAGATGTGCGACCTGCTGGTGCCGCAGCTCAGCCATCCCGACGACCCGCCGGAGATGTGGAAGCTGTACGAGGCGCTGATCGGCGGCGAGTACGACCACGTCCGGATGGAGAAGGCGTACTACCGCAAGGACCACGCCGTCGTGTGGACCGACCTGACGGTGTCGCTGATCCGCGACGAGGCCGGCCGGCCGGAGTTCACGATCGCCATGGTGCAGGACATCACCGACCGCCGGAGGCTCAAGCACCGGCTGGAGCACCAGGCCACCCACGACCCGCTGACCGGCCTGCCGAACCGCACGATGGTCGGCGACCAGCTCGACCGGATCTTCGCCACCACCGACCCGGACGCCCGGGTGGGACTGTGCTACCTGGACCTGGACGGGTTCAAGCGGGTCAACGACACCCTGGGCCATCAGATCGGCGACGAGCTGCTGGTGGCGGTGGCCCAGCGCCTGCGCGAGTGCGCCGCCGACTTCCGGCAGCTCGCGGGCCGGATGAGCGGCGACGAGTTCGTCCTGCTGATCGAGCGCTCCAGCGGCCCGGAGCAACTCACCGCGCTGGCCGAGAAGACGCTGGCCGCCCTGGCCGAGCCGTACCAGCTCGGCCAGCACCGGATGCGGGTCTCGGCGAGCATCGGCGTGGTGGAGAGCAACGTCCACGAGACCAGCGCCGCCGAGCTGATGAAGGCCGCCGACCTGACCCTGTACGTGGCGAAGTCGGAGGGCCGCAGCCGCTTCGTGATGTACGACGCGGCCCGCAACGCCCGCCAGGCGGCCCGGTACGCGCTGGCCGCCGCCCTGCCGGACGCGCTCGACCGCCGCGAGTTCTCGCTGGTCTACCAGCCGCTGGTGACGTTGGCCGACCAGCGCCTGACCGGCGTCGAGGCGCTGCTGCGCTGGCAGCACCCGGTGCTGGGCGAGCTGGCCCCGGACGCGTTCATCACCCTGGCCGAGGAGACCGGCATCATCGTGCCCCTGGGCCGCTGGGTGCTGGAGGAGGCGTGCGCGCAGGCCGCCGACTGGGCGCGGCAGTTCCCGGAGCTGCAGCTGTCGGTCAGCGTCAACATCACCGTCTCCCAGGCCCACGAGCCGGCGCTGCCGGACGAGGTCGAGGGCATCCTGGCCCGTACCGGCCTGGACCCGTCGCTGCTGGTCCTGGAGCTGACCGAGAGCGCGATCATGGACGCCAACGGCCCCCTGCAGGCGCTGGCCAGCCTGGCCGACCGCGGCATCCGGATCGCGATCGACGACTTCGGCACCGGCTACTCCAACTTCGCCTACCTGCGCCGGCTGCCGGTGCACACGCTGAAACTCGCGGGCCCGTTCGTCGACGGCCTGCGCGACCCGGCGGGCGGCGACTCGGTGGACGAACGGATCGTGGAGACGATCATCCGGCTGGCCCACGCCATCGGCATCAGCGTGACCGCCGAGGCGGTCGAGACCCGGCTGCAGGCGGAACGGCTGCGGGCGCTGGGCTGCGACACCGGGCAGGGCTGGCTGTTCGCACGGCCGCTGCCACCCGCCGAGATGACCGAGCTGCTGCGCCGGTCGGCCCCGGCGGCCGGCTGACGAAAGCCCGCCGATGACGGACGCGTGGGCGGGCGTGTGGATCGCCGAGGACATCGAGCTGATCATCGGCGGCGTCCGCGCCGGCTCCTGGATCGACGGCACGCTCGGCGTGGTCGGCGCGGGCCTGGACGGCCTGGCCCTGGTCTCCGACCCGGCGGCCGCGCTGCTGCAGTACGGCATCGCCTGGCTGATCGAGCACGTGAAACCGCTGTCCGAGGCGCTCGACTGGCTCGCCGGTGACCCGGCGCGGATCGCCGCCCACGCCCGGACCTGGCGCAACGTCGCCGGCGCCCTGCACGACCAGGCCGCCGACCTGACCCGCCGGGCCCGCTGGGACGTCGCGGACTGGACCGGCGCGGCCGGCGCCTCGTACCGCGGACACGCCGACCAGCGGGCGCGCAAGCTGCGGACGCTGGGCACGGCGGCCGAGGGCATGGCGGTGATGACGGAGGCGGCCGGGGCGCTGATCGGCACCGTACGGCTCATGGTCCGCGACGCGGTCGCGACGGTGGTCTCCCGCCTGATCGGGTACGCCGGGGAGCTGATCGCGACGGCGGGGCTGGCCACGCCGCTGGTGGTGGAGCAGGTCACGACGTTGTGCGCGTCGTGGGGGGCGCGGATCGCGCGGTGGTTGCGGGGGTTGATCGCGAGCCTGCGCAGGCTGGGCGAGGCGATGCGGCGGCTGGGGGACCGCGTCGGCGACCTCGGACGCGGCCGGACCGGGCACCCGGAGCCGGGGCCGAGCCCTACTTCAGCAAGAGTCCGGTGCGCACCAACCGGGACGTCCTCGACCACGGGCCGGGCACCCCGATGACGCTGGAGAACGTCCAGGCGATCGCCGGACGGATGGGCATCGACCTGCGGGACGTCGACGTCGTGATCATCACCGATCCGGAGGAGATCAGGTATCTCGATCACATGGACGCCGGCGCCTACACGCCGTCGGAACTCCACGGGGCGCAGATCCGTCTCGGCCCCGCGAGCTTCGCCGACGAGGAATCCCTGGCGGCTACCATCGCCCACGAGCACACGCACGTCCGGCAGCAGCGTGACGGCGAGCATCTGAGCCGTCCGCTGCGGGAACTGGAAGACACCGCATACGCGAGCGAGGGGCCGGCATTGGAGCGCCTCCGGGACAACCAGCCATGACCGCGACCGAGTTCCAGGTCAACGAGGTGTTCGACATCGCCGCGCGCGGCGGCCTGGTCGTCGTCGGCGCCGTCCGCCCGGGAGAGTTCGTCGGTGTGCCGAGTCTGTACGACAAGGCCACCGGCAACCCCATCCGGGTTCTCGGCGTCGACCATCCCACGCCACGGACGACGCGGACGGGCGAGACGATCCTCGTCGTGGATCGCGCCGATGCGGACTACGCGAAGAGCGGGCGTCTCTGGACCACGAACCCGGCCCCCGGCGGCACCTGAGGATCCCGTCACTCGGCCCGTCGAGCTTCCCGGAGCGATCGGCGAATGTCGTTGGATCTTGCCCGTGGCCCGCGTCTAGGCTCCCCGGCATGCAAAACGGGGACACAGTTCGCATCGCCCACCGCCGCCGGCTGCTCGCCGGCGCGGTCGCCCTCCTCCTGGCCGGCCTGGCCACCGCCTGCCAGACCACCCCGGCCCCGGGGAGGACCACCGCCGCGGACGGCCCGGCCGCCGCGGTCCCGGAGCAGAGTCCGGCCCGCTTCTTCGGCCCCGACTCCTTCGGCAAGCTCAGCATCACCATGACCGAGCGGGAGGCCCTGGCCACCGGCGAGTTGCAGACCGAGCCGGTCTCCACCGTGCTCGGCAAGACCGTGTACTCCTTCGTCGGCGGGCCCAAGCCCGACCCGGCCCGGATGGCGGCCGACGAGAAGCTCGAGCAGGCCGTGGCCAAGGCCGACGCCGGTACGGACACCTCCGCCGCCGGTTCGGCCAAGGCGGCCAAGGCGTACGCCGACTCGGCGCAGCGCATGGTGGAGCGGCTGGAGGCGTTTCTCGGCGCCGGGGGTGCCTCGTTCCGGGACGGCAAGCTCGACGCCATCGCCGCGCCGGCGGGCGCCGTCACCGCGGCCGGCGTCAAGCGGGGGTCCAGCCTGGCCGCGCTGAAGGCCGCGTACGCGGGCCAGGGGCTCACGAGCAGCTCCAAGACGGCGTACCAGTTGCCGGTGCCGGGCCACGCCGGCTGGACCGTTCTGTTCGAGCTCAAGGGTGACACCGTGCAGTACATGTCGATCGGCCGGGGTCAGCCGTAGAACGCCAGGATCTGCTCGGCCACGCAGGCCGGCCGGTTCCCGCCCTCGATCTCGGCCGTGATCCGGATGGTGGTCCGCGCGCCCCCGGCCATCCGCCGGGCCGCCACCAGCCTCGCCGTGCCGCGCAGGCGGGCGCCGACCGGCACGGGGGCGCGGAAGCGGACCTTGTCGAAGCCGCCGTTGACCACGTGGGTGACGTTGCGGACCTGCACGATCTCGCTGACGAAGGCGGTGCACAGCGACAGCGTCAGCGCGCCGTGGGCGATCGTTCCGCCGAACGGTCCCTGCTCGCGGGCCCGCTGCGGGTCGACGTGGATCCACTGGTGGTCGCCGGTGACGTCGGCGAACGCGTCGACCCGCCGCTGGTCGATCAGGTGCCAGCCGGTCGTGCCCAGCTCGTCGCGGGCGAGCAGGTCGTCGAGGCCGTCGAAGTGAGTCATCCGGTCATTGTGGCGGGTGGGCCCGGCCACCGGACCGCCGGCATTACGGAGCGACGGGGTGGGCCGCGAAACTTCCACTCAGCCGTGAATTTTCGGTGAACCAATCGGCGGCCTCCCGGATACCGGCAAAGAGCGGGCCGGCGCATTTCTTTGCTCGTTCGGGACGTCCGCGTCCGTCAATGGCCGCCACGCCCGCGAGTGTCCGGAAAAGCCTGTCCCAACGGAGGATACGGGCATGGCCCGATCGACCTCGAATCCGGTGAATTCTGCGTGGATCAACGCGCTGAGTCGATCACCGGGAGGGTGAAGTGGATCTCCGAGCGCTCGCTGGCGCAAGATCCACTGCGGACCGTGATGCGTCGATCACGTGTCCGGTTTATTGCGCATCCATTAAGATCACTTAAGAACACCCCCATGTCAGGTGCTGCTTAACAGTTCAGTCTGCAATGTAGACGGTCGTGAAAACAGTGTCGAGATATCGACGGCTCTAGCACTCCACCATGGACCGGTCAACTGCTGAATCACGTCCCGAGCGGGCCATCGAATGTGACCGCGTTCATTGCTACCGTCCAACGTGGCTTCAGCACGGGCCACCTCGGGGATCGCTCTGTGTCAATTTTTCTTAACGGCACCTGTGGTGATCCCTCCCTGCTCTGGAGGTCTTGGATGGTCCCCACACGTCCCGCGCGCCGTCGCTCGGCGCGCTTCACCCTCGTCGCGGCGGCCGTCGTGACGGCGCTGCTCGGCGCCGCCGGCCCGGCCGCCGCCCAGCGGGCCGCCGCGCCGGCCCAGCCGTCCGGCCAGCCGCCCAACGTGCCCGGTCTGGCCCAGGTCGCGCGGCCCGCCGCGGCGCGGCCGGTCCCGCTGCCCCGGCGCTCCGGCACCGTCAAGGTCGTCAAGCCGGCGAAGTCGGCCAAGGCCGCCGCGGCGGCCGGCCTCAACGACCAGGTCGCGCTGCGCGCGCTGGTGATCGGCACCAACGCCGACGACTTCGGCGTCGCCACCTGGAAGACCACGCTGGACCGGGTGGGCGCGGCCTACGACGTGCTCTACGACGCCACCACGCCGCTGACCACGAGCACGCTCGTGCGCCCCGACGGCGTCGGCCGCTACAACGCGATCCTGCTCACCAACAGCATGCAGGTCTACGAGTCCAACGGCAGCTACCTCACCGGCCTCGACCCCAGCGAGTGGAACGTCCTCTGGGCCTACGAGCGCAACTTCGGCGTCCGCCAGGCCGCCCTCTACACCAGCTACGGCACCTGGCCGGAGAACTACTGCCTCACCTCCAACGGCGAGACCTCGGTGGGCAGCACGCCGATCAACCTCTCGCTCACCGCGACCGGCGCCGGCGTCTTCGACTACCTGAAGAGCGGCATCCAGATCCCGCTGGTGCAGTCGTACGTCTACCGCACCGCGATCACCCCCGGCTGCGGCGCCGAGGCCACCCTCACCAACGGCTCGGACGTGCTCGGGGTGCGCACCACCTCGACCGACGGCCGCGAGCGGCTCGCGCTGACGTTCACCTCCAACCAGTACCTGACCCACTCCGACCTGTTGGTCTACGGCATGCTGCGGTGGGCCGGCAAGGGCATGTTCCTCGGTGAGCAGCGGCACCACCTCAACGTCGACGTCGACGACTGGTTCAACACCTCGGACCACTACTACCCGGACGGCCACGTCGAGTACACGCCGGGCTTCCAGGTCAGCGGGCACGACACCGTCAACCTCGACAACCAGCAGGTGGCCCTGCGCGCCGCGCACCCGCAGGCCGCGGACTTCAAGCTCAACCTGGCGTACAACGGCGCCGACATCGACCCGTTCGCCGGCAGCGCGTGCAGCCCGAACGGCGGCGTCAACGAGCTCACCGCCACCAGCAAGTGCCTGAAGGACAACTTCCGGTGGATCAACCACACCCTGAACCACCCGGAGCTGAACCACACCAACTACGCCACCTCGTACGGCGAGATCAACGACAACCGGGTCGCGGGCAACGCGATCGGCCTCAACGCCCCGGACAGCGTGCTCAAGACTCCGGAGTACTCGGGCCTGGGCGTCTACAACCCGAACCCGAACGACGACACCAGCCCGCCGGTCGACCACGGCCTCACCGGCTCCAACCCGGAGCTGCTGCGCGCGGCCAAGGACCTCAACGTCAGGTACCTGCACGGCAACATGTCGTTCGCCAGCCACGTGCCGGCGCACCTCAACGCCGCCACGGTGCACCCGCTGGAGCCGAGCATCTCGGTGGTGCCGGACTGGCCGACGAACATCGCGTACTTCGTCACCACGCCGCAGGAGGAGACCGCGTTCTACAACTCCTTCTACGGACCCGCCGGCCGCTTCCCGTACTGGCCGGCCAACCTGACCTACGAGCAGATCATCGACTACGAGGCCGGCGTGGCCCTCGGCCACGTGTCGTCCGGCGCGATCTACACGCACACGTTCCACATCGGCAACGTGCGGGACTACGGCTCGGGCCGGACACTGCTGAGCGACTGGATCGACGCGGTGATGAGCAAGTACGAGGCGTTCTACTCGGTGCCGCTGCTCAATGAGGACTGGCCGTCGCTGGCGGCGTACACGACGACCCGGACCGCGCACTTCGCGCAGCTCGGCGCCGGCGTGGACCCCGTCTACGACCGGTCCACCGGCACCATCACGGTCACCTCGCCCGCCGCGGGCACCGTGCAGATCAGCGGCGCCCAGGGCGCCGGCTCCAGCACGTACGGCACCGACGTGACGACCCCGCTCGCCCTCGCGGCGAACACGGCCGTCACGGTCACCGCGGTCCCGCACCTGTGACGAGCAGGACCTGGTAGAGGGGGGCCGGTGAAGATCGCGCTGGTGTCGGAGGGCACCTATCCGTACGCGATGGGTGGTGTCAGCGTCTGGTGCGAGCAGCTCATCAAGGGCATGCCGGACTACCGCTGGGACGTCGTCGCGCTCACCGTCGACGGCGCCGAGCAGTCGGTCTTCCCGGCCCCCACCAACCTCGACACGGTGCACTCGATCCCGCTGTGGGGTGCGCGGCCGCCCGGCGGCCGCCGCCCCCGGCGGCGCCGGGCCGGCCGGCCCGGCGCGTCCTTCACCGAGTCCTACGAGGTCTTCCTGCGGGCGCTGGTCACGCCGCTGGAGGCCACCCGCTCCGAGCAGAGCGCGGTCAGCCGCAGCATGTTCCTGCTCGCCCTGCGGGGCATGTTCGAGTACGCCGACGACGGCGGCGACCTCAGCGGCGCCCTGCTGTCCAACCAGGCGCTGACGATGATGCTGGACGCGTGGCGTGACCTGCGGGTCGACGAGGTCGGGCCGGCGCCCACGGTGGCCGACGCGGTCGAGGCGGCCTGGCTCATCGAGCACATGCTGCGCCCGCTGAGCGCCGCCCCGGTCGCGGCCGACATCGTGCACTCCTCGATGAACGGGCTGGCCACGCTGGTCGGCATGACCGCCAAGTGGAAGCACGGCACCCCGCTGGTCATGTCCGAGCACGGCATCTACCTGCGCGAGCGCTACATCGCCCATCTGCACGACGACGCGTCGCACCCGGTACGCGTGCTGGTGCTGAGCTTCTTCCGGCAGCTGGCCGGCGCCGCCTACCTGATCACCGACGTGCTGGCGCCGCACTCCATGTACAACCGGCGCTGGCAGCTGCACAACGGCGCCGACCCGGACCGCATGTGGACCATGTACAACGGGGTCGAGCCGGAGGAGTTCCCCGCCGCCACCACCGAGCCCGAGCTGCCCACGATCTCGTACATGGGCCGGGTCGACCCGCTCAAGGACCTGCACACCCTGATCCGGGCGTTCGCGCTGGTCCGGGCCGAGATCCCGGAGGCCCGGCTGCGCATCTTCGGCGGCACCCCGGCGGTCAACCGGATCTACCACGAGAGCTGCGAGCGGCTCATCACCGAGCTCGGGCTCACCGGCGCCGCGGTGCTGGAGGGCCGGGTCGGCAACGCCGTCGACGCGTACCACGCCGGCAGCATCGTCGCGCTGACCAGCATCTCCGAGGGCTTTCCGTACACGGTCGTGGAGGCCATGGCCTGCGGGCGCCCGACCGTGTGCACCAACGTCGGCGGGGTGGCCGAGGCGGTCGGCGACACCGGCTTCGTCGTGCCGCCCCGCGACTACGCCGCCGTGGCCGAGGCGTGCGTGAAGCTGTTGCGCGACAACGAGATGCGCCGCCGGTTCGGCATCATGGCCCGGGCCCGGGTGCTGGAGCACTTCACGCTGCGCCGCTCGCTGGAGATGTACCGCAACGTCTACGAGGGTCTGGCCACCCCGCTCAAGGCCTCCCCGCCGCCGCGGCACCTGCGCGGCCGGGCCCAGGGCCGGTTCACCGTGCCCACCCAGCGCGGTTCCGGGGCGCAGCTGCAGCTGGACGGTGAGGCGCGGTGAGCCTGGACAGCGACGTCGACCCGAACCGCCGACGGCTCGGCTCGATCATGGCGGCCGCTGCGGCCACCCGGACCACCGGGCCGGGCGAGCACACCGTGCTGCTTCCCAAGATCTCCACGGATCCGCTGGACGACCTGGTGGAACGGGTACGCCCACAGCTCGGCCGGGCGGTCGACTCGCTGCACGTGGCGGCCGCCCTCGAGGCCGACGGGCTCACCGACCGGGGCGCCCGCGTCGAGTACGGCTACCACGACGTCTTCGCCCTGGCCACCGAGGTGTTCCGGCGCCTCGGCCCGATCCTGCCCCCGGCGCGCGGCGCGTCGGCGCGGGACCCCCGGGCCTGGCGGGACAGCCTGCGCGTGATCGCCCACGGCCCGCTGTACGTGCTGCCCAGCACCGCGTTCCCGGCCGTGCTGGCCATCGTCGGGCGGCGTTCGCTGGTCCTCGGCCTGGTGCTGGCGAGCACGCTGGGCTGGGTCTACGCCGGCGCCGCGGCGCACGCGGCGTACCGGATGCTGGGTCTGGGCCGGCCCCGCTCCGCCGCCCGGATCCTGACCGCCGCCGCGGTGACCGCCCCGCTGGCCGGCGCCGTGGCCGGCGCGGTCCTGGTCCGGCTCACCGGCGGCGGGCCCGCCCTGCTCGCCATGATCACCTGCCAGGTGGCCTACCAGCTCACCAGCACCGTGCTGGTCATCTACCGCCGCGAGCAGTGGCTGGCCCTGGCCATGACCCCGGCCTTCCTGGCCGGCGCGGCCTACCTGGTCCTGGGGCGCGGGCTGCGGCCCTGGTCGGTGGCGGTCGCGGCCGGCTGCGTGCTGGCCGGGTTCCTGGTCGCGGTGCTGCTCGCCGTCCACCGCGGCCGCGCCGCCAGCGGTCCCGAGCCCGCGCTGCGGGTGGCGCTGCGCCCCGAGGTCCCGGCCCTGCTGGGGGTCAGCGCGTACGGGCTGTGCTCGGCGGTGCTGCTGCTGCACGCCGAGGCGCCGTACCTGCTGGGCCGGCTGGACATCGCGATCGCCGCCGCGCCGCTGATCCTCACGATGGGGGTCGTCGAGTGGCGGGCCGAGCGGTTCCGGCCGCGGGCGGTCGCGCTCGTCCGCCGGGTCGAGCGGCCCCGGGAGTTCGTCCGCGGCGTCTGGCTGCTGCTCGGCCAGGAGGTGGCGATCTGCCTGCTCGCCCCGGCGGTCCCGGCGGCCGCGCTGCTGGCCGCGCTGGCGTACCTGGGCCTGCTCTCGGGCGCCGGGATCGTCATGACGGCGGCGCACGTCGCGCTGGGCGGGGCGTACCTGCTGGCCTTCCTGCTGGCCGGGCGGGAGCGCTTCGGCTGGCTGTGCGCCTCGATGCTGGCCGCGATCACCGTCCACGTCGGCCTCGGCGCGCTGCTCGGCGCCGCCCCGCTGCTGGGGCGCCCGGGTTCCGCGCTCGTCGACACCTCGCTCTACCTGGGCAGCGTGCTGCTGCTCCAGGCGCTCTTCGGCCTCGGCCTGGTCCCGATCCTGGGCCAGGCCCGGCACTACCGCTAGTTCCGACCACGTGGGGAGGCAGGTCAGCGATGCACGCAGTGATCCTCGCCGGCGGCAAAGGCGTCCGGCTGCGGCCGTACACCACGGCGTTGCCCAAGCCGCTGATGCCGATCGGTGACAACCATTCCATCCTGCAGATCGTGCTGGATCAGCTGGCGTCGTTCGGCTTCACCTCCGTGACGCTGGCCATCAACCACCTGGGCCCGCTGATCCGGGCGTTCGTCGGTGACGGGGCGCGCTGGGGGCTGCGCATCGACTACATCGAGGAGAACGTGCCGCTGTCGACCATCGGGCCGCTGTTCGGCATCAAGAACACCCTGCCCGACGACTTCCTGGTGATGAACGGCGACATCCTGACCGACCTCAACTACGCCGAGCTGCTCACCGCGCACATGCTGGGCGCCAGCCCGCTGACGGTGGCCACCGCCGCGCAGACCCACCGGATCGACTTCGGGGTGCTCGACGTGGAGGAGGGGCGCATCGTCGGCTTCCGCGAGAAGCCGGTGCTGAGCTACCCGGTCAGCATGGGCGTCTACGGCATGTCGCGACGGGCGCTCACGCCGTACCCGCCGGGTCTGCCGTTCGGGTTCGACCAGCTGGTGCTGGACCTGCTGGACCGCGGCGACCACCCGGCCACCTACCCGTTCGACGGCTTCTGGCTCGACATCGGCCGGCCCGAGGACTACGACGAGGCCAACCGCACCTGCGACAGCCTGCTGCCGATCCTGCTGCCCCAGCCCGCCCGGGAGCCGGTATGAGCCAGCGGGTCGTGCTGTTCGGCGCCTCCGGGTTCATCGGCGCCCACGTGCGCGCCGCGCTGGAGGCCGACCCGCAGGTCAGCGCCGTGTTCTGCCCCGGCCGCGAGGAGCACGACCTGATCGAGGGCGACCATCGCGAGCTGGTCGAGGTCATCCTCGGCCACGCGCCCACCGCCATCGTCAGCTGCGTGGGCCGCCTCGGCGGCACCGACTCCGAGCTGGTGCGGGGCAACACCCTGGTCGCGACCAAGCTGCTGGAGGCGGTGGCCGCGGCGCGGCCGGGCGTGCGGCTGGTCCGGCTGGGCTCCGCCGGCGAGTACGGCGTGGTCGCGCCCGGGCGTTCCGTCACCGAGGACGACCCGGCCCACCCGGTGGCCGCGTACGGCGTCAGCCACCTGGCCGGCACCCGGCTGTTCCAGCTGGCCGGCGAGAGCGGCCTGGTCGACGCGGTGTCGCTGCGCGTGTTCAACCCGATCGGCCCGCGGATGTCCGGGGAGACCATGCTGGGCCGCGCCGCCGAGCGGATCCGCGCCGCGCTGGCCACCGGGGCGGGCGAGATCACCCTGGGGCCGCTGGCGGCGTACCGGGACTTCGTCGACGTCCGCGACCTCGCGGCGATCGTGCCGGCCGTGCTGCGCCCGCCGCAGCTGCGGCACCGGGTGTTCAACGTGGGCAGCGGGCACGCCGTCCGCGCGCGGGAGGCCGTGCGCCTGCTCGCGGAGGCGGCCGGCTTCGGGGGCGACATCCGCGAGCAGGGCGCCGGCCCGCGGCGGTCCGCGGCGGTGGACTGGATCCAGGCCGACGTGCGCCGCGCCCGCGAGGAGCTGGGCTGGGGGCCGAGCCGCGACCTGGGCGCCTCGATCAAGGACATCTGGGCGGCGGGTGAGGCCGGATGAGGCGCCGGCGGCGGGGGATCGTGCTCGCCGGCCTGACCGTGGTCGCGGCGCTGGCGGCGGGCGGCATCCTGGTGACCCGTACCGGGACCGACCGCGCCCCGACGGCCGCCGCCTCGCCGGCGGTCCCGTCCTCCCCGCCGTCGGCATCCGCGCCGGCCTCGGCCCCCGCGACCTCGGCCCCCGCGGCCTCGGCGGCGCCGCGGCCGCTGCCGCCGCGGCCCGCGCCCGGGCGGATCACCCGCTGGGCCTACCAGCTGCAGGACTACCCGGGTGGCCGGCTCGACCACATCGCCGCCGGGCCCTACCAGCTCGCCGTCGTCGACCTGGCCCGCGACGCGCACACCGACTACTTCCGCCCCGACGAGATCCGCCGGGTCCAGGCCGCCGGCCAGCGGGTGCTCGCCTACTTCGAGATCGGCAGCATCGAGGACTTCCGGCCCGAGTATCCGGCCCTGCGCCGCGACGCCGGCGACGTGATCGGCAACGAGTGGGCCGACTGGCCGGGGGAGTACTTCGTCCGCTACTGGGACGAGCGCTGGTGGCAACGGGTCCTGCGGGGACGGGTCGACCAGGCCCTGCGGGCCGGCTTCGACGGGGCCTACCTGGACACCCCGTTGGCCTACGAGGAGCTCGACCCCGGCTACGCCCAGGGCCGCGACCGGGCAGCGCTGGGCCGGGAGATGGCCGCGCTCATCGCGCGGATCAGCGCGTACGCCAAGCAGCGCCGCCCGGGCTTCCTGATCGTCCCGCAGAACTCCCCGGAGCTGCGCCGCTTCCCCGGCTACACCGCCGCGATCGACGGCATCGCCATGGAGGAGCTGTTCTTCCGGGCCACCGACGAGCCGTGCCGCGAGGACTTCTGCGCGGAGAACCTCGCCGACACCCGCGCGCTGCGCGACGCCGGCAAGTTCGTGCTCGGCGTCGACTACGCCACCCGGCCGGCCGACATCCGCTCCGCCTGCGGCCGGTACCGCCGCGAACGATTCGCCGGCACGGTCACCGTGCTGGCCCTCGACCGTCTCACCCAGCCCTGCCCATGAACCGGAAGGAATGGCACATGCCCACAACAATCGGCGTCGTCGGCCTCGGCTACGTCGGCCTGACGCTCACCGCCGCGCTGGCGGACAAGGGCTTCGTCGTGCACGGCTGCGACGTGTCCCCGGGCGTCCTGGAGACGTTGTCGCACGGCCGGTCGCACATCTTCGAGCCGGGCGTCGAGGAGGTGTTCGCCGAGCACATCGGCACCGGCATCCACGTCGGCCCGGAGCTGCCGCCGGACACGGTCGAGGTCGCCGTGATCAGCGTGTCCACCCCGGTCGACGAGAGCACCCGCCGGCCCAACCTGGCCAACCTGGCCGCCGCCGCCCGCAGCGTCGCGGCCCGGTGCCGCCCCGGCACCCTGGTCGTGGTCCGCAGCACCGTGCCGGTCGGCACCAGCCGCCGGGTCGTGCTGCCGGAGCTGCGCGCCGCCTGGGGCGACGACGTCAAGCTGGTGATGGCCCCGGAACGGACCATCCAGGGCCAGGCGCTGCGCGAGCTGGTCGAGCTGCCCCAGGTGATCGGCGGCCTGGACGAGGCCAGCCTGCGGGCCGGCGTCGCGTTCTTCTCGGGCCTGGCCCGCACCATCGTGCCGGTGTCCGGCCTGGAGGCCGCCGAGCTGGTCAAGCTGGCCAACAACTGCCACACCGACCTGATCTACTCGTTCGGCAACGAGATCGCGCTGATCGCCGAGGGGCACGGGCTGGACCCGCTGGAGGTGATCCGGGCGGCCAACGCGGACTACCCGCGGCCGGACCTGTCCAAGCCCGGGTACGTCGGCGGCGGGTGCCTGTCCAAGGACCCGTACATCATGATCGACAGTGCCGCGGGGCGGGAGCCGTTCCTGGTCGGCCGGGCCCGGGAGCTCAACGAGTTCATGCCGGTGCACGTGGCCGAAACCGTGGTGCGGATGCTGCAGGAGGCGCACGGCGAGACCCGCGGCAAGCGGCTGGCGGTGCTCGGCTGGGCGTACAAGGGGTGGCCGCCCACCGACGACATGCGCGGCACCCCGATCGCCAGCATGATGCCGGCCTTCTCGGCCGCGGGCATCACCGTGACCGGCCACGACCCGATGGTCAGCGACGACGTCATCCGCCAGTACGGCGGCGACCCGGTCAGCCTGGACAAGGCGTTCGCCGACGCCGACGCGGTGCTGGTGATCAACGACCACCCGGACTACCGGGCGATCCGGCTCCCGGACCTGCTCGGCGAGTCCCGGCCGGCGTTCATCTACGACTCGTGGCGGGTCCTCGACGCCGACGCGGTCACCGCGGCCGGCATCCGGTACGCGGGCCTGGGCTACCTGCCCCGGACCGGCGCGGAGGTGGCCGCGTGAGGGCGCTGCTGCTCGGCGGGGCGGGCTTCATCGGGCTGCACCTGGCGCGCCGGCTGGTCGCCGACGGCCACCAGGTCACCATCGTGGACGACTTCTCCCGGGGGCGGCAGGACCGGGACCTGAACGAGCTGCGCGCGGCCGACGCCGTCCACGTGATCTCGGGCGATCTGACCGATCCGGTGACCTACGCCGGCCTGCCGCACGGCTGGGACCAGATCTACCTGCTCGCGGCCGTGGTCGGGGTCCGCAACGTGGAGAACGACCCGGCCCGGGTCGTCCGGGTCAACACCCTGGCCGCGATGCACCTGCTCGACTGGGTCGCGCCGGGCGAGCGGGTGTTCTTCGCCTCCACCAGCGAGGTGTACGCCGGCGGCGTCGACGCCGGCATCGTGGCGGTGCCCACCGGGGAGGACATCCCGGTGATGATCTCCGACATCACCGCGCCCCGGTTCGCGTACGCCGTCAGCAAGCTGCTCGGCGAGGCGGCGTTCCTGCACACCGCCCGGGCCAAGGGCTTCGACGCGGTGGTCGGCCGGTTCCACAACGTGTACGGCCCGCGGATGGGCGCCGACCACGTCATCCCGGAGATGTCCCTGCGGGCGGCGCACGAGGACCCGTTCCGGGTGCCGGGCGCCGACCAGTTCCGGGCGTTCTGCCACGTCGACGACGCGGTCGAGGCGATGTTGCGGCTGATGGCCGCCCCGGCGGCCGCCGGACAGATCGTCCACATCGGCAACGACCGCGACGAAACGAACATCGGTGACTTGGCCAAGCTGGTGCTGCGGCTGGCCGGGGTGAGCCCGGCGATCGAGCCGCTGGCCGCGCCGGCGGGCTCGGTGCCGCGCCGCTGCCCCGACCTGACCCGGCTGCGCGAGCTGACCGGCTACGAGCCGGCGGTGCCGCTGGAGGAGGGCGTCCGGAGCACGTACATCTGGTACCGCGAGAACGGAGCGCCGGCATGAGCGAGCAACCACCGATCTGCTTCTACTACGGCGACAAGCACCTCGACGAGCTCGCCACGTACCCGCGGGTGGTGCTGCAGCCGGAGTTCTACAGCCCGCAGGAGCTGGCCCAGCTGGCCGACCAGGGGGTGCAGACGCTGGGCTACCTGTCGCTGTCGGAGGACCAGGGCCCGCCGGCGCCGTGGCAGCGCCAGGAACGCAACCCGGACTGGGGCGGCGCGTTCGTCGAGGTGGGCCACCCGCTCTGGGTGGAACACGTGATCGGCCAGGCCAGGGACGCGATGGCGGCCGGGTTCGCCGGGCTGTTCATGGACACCCTCAACGTCGAGCTGACCTACCCCGAGGACGTCCCGCACCTGCTCACCCTGGTCGCGGCGATCCGTACCGAGGCCAAGCCGGGCTACCTGCTGGCCAACCGCGGCTTCGGCATGCTGCCGCGGCTGGCCGAACTCGTCGACGGCGTGGTCTTCGAGTCGTTCTCGGCCCGCTGGACGGACGAGGGCTACGGGCCGTGGCCGGCCGACGTGCTGGAGTTCCACGCGCAGATCGCCGAGCAGCTGCTCCAGCTCGAGCTGGACCTGTACGCGCTGGACTACGCGGACACGCCGGGGCTGACGGACTTCGCGATGCGCCGGGCCCGGCAGTTCGGCATGCAGTGCGTGGTGAGCGACCGGGCGCTGTCGCGGGTCTGAGGCGAGGGGGCCCGGCGCCGCGCCGGGCCCCACGCCGCCGAAAAATGTCAGAGGGTGACGGCATCATCGGGGGCATGGCTGAACCCGCCACCCCGTTGCCCCCTGCCCGCCTGGAGCTGTCGCTGGTGGAGGCGCGCACGCGCTTCGTGCAGCTCGCCCGGCTCGCCGGCCTGACCCGGCAGACCACCGTCGTCACCGAGGACGGCCGCCCGCTGGCGGCCATCGTGCCCGCCACCGCGCGGGCCGCCCCCGAGCCCGACCGGCCGGCCCCGGCCGCCGCCGGCTGGATCAGGCGCATCGACAAGCTGCGCGCCGAGTTCCGGCGTCAGCACGTCGGGCTCCAGCAGGCCCTGGAGGACACCTGGCGCGAGCTCGACCGGGCCCGGCCCCCGGGCACGGACGCCGCCGTCGACGCGCTGCGCGCCGCCCAGGCCGACCTCCGTCGCGGATGACCCGGCGCGCCTCCGGTAAGGTCCGGCGCATGCTTTTCGGCGCGGCGACGGGCAGCGGCGCACCGTGACGAACCCGCTGATCGCCACCGCGGCGCCGGCCGCGCCCTCCCCGTGGGCGGGCGTCTGGATCGCCGAGGACATCGAGCAGATCGTCTCCGGCGTGCAGCACGGCAGCTGGATCGACGGCGCCCTGGGCGGCCTGAGCGCGGGCCTCGACGCCCTGGCGTTCATGTCCGACCCGGTCGGCGGCCTGCTCCAGTACGGCATCGCCTGGCTCATCGAGCACGTGAAACCGCTGTCCGAGGCGCTCGACTGGCTCGCCGGCGACCCGGCACAGATCGCCGCCCACGCGCAGACCTGGCGCAACGTGGCCGGCAGCCTGCGCGACGACGCGGAGGAGGCCACCCGGCTCGTCCGCTGGGACCTGGACGAATGGACCGGCGCCGCCGCGGAGGCGTACCGAGCCCACGCCGACCGGCGCGCGCAGTCGCTGCTCGCGCTGGGCCGCGCCGCCGACGGCATGGCCCTGATCACGGAGGGCGCGGGCCTGCTGATCGGCACCGTCCGCACGATGGTCCGCGACGCGATCGCGACCGTGGTCTCGCGCCTGATCGTCTACGCGGGCGAACTGCTGGCCACGGCCGGCCTGGCCACCCCGCTGGTGGCCGAGCAGGTCAGCACGCTGTGCGCGTCGTGGGCGGCGCGGATCACGCACTGGCTCAAGTCGCTCATCGCGAGCCTGCGCCATCTGGGCGAGGCGATGCGGCGGCTGGGGGAGGCGGTCGGCAGGCTCCGCGAGGGGCGGGGCGGCAGCCCGATGGGAACGCGACGCGACCGGCGCGCGCGCAGCCGCAACCCCGGCGCCCATCCACAACCCCCGGCCCGGACGCCGGACGACGTGCTGCCCGGCGGCGATCCGGTGTACCACGGCGACAACCGGACGGCGGTCGGCTACGACTCGGCGACCATGCTCAACTTCGACACCGCCCGGCCCGAACCCGGCTATCACGACGCCGTGGTCCACGGGCTGCCCAACGGGCAGTTCCGCCCGGGGCTCATCGGCGAGAACGGGGCGGACGTCCCGGGCAACTACACCCACGCCAACCAGATCGCCGAGGCCATCCGCGCCGATCCCGGCTATGCGGGCGGCCCCGTGCGACTCGTGTCGTGTCACACCGGCCGGGTCGAGGACGGCCTCGATACGCTGCCCGCGGCCCAGCAGGTCGCCGACATCCTCGGGGTGCCGGTGATGGCCCCGACCCAGCCGGTCGGCGTCCCCCTGCGCGGCGGGCCGGAGCGGGAGCTGACGGTGTTCAACGGCGGAGTCTGGAAGGTTTTCACACCGGGAGGCGGAGCATGATGAAGCTCGCGGGAATGTTCGCCGAGCTGGGGCGGCTGCGGCCGCCGACTCCCCAGCCGAGCATCCGGGCGAGTGTCGCCTCCGCACCGCTACCCGATGTCGACGATGTTGTCGGCTATCTGCGCGGCGGGCACAAGCTGATCGCCGCCATGGACCTTCAGGACGACGTGTTCGAGCCCGCCGAGCAGATCCTGAACGGTTCGACCGTCCTCACCGACGGGGAGTGGCTGTGGCGGCAGGACTTCGCCCATTATGTCGGCCGGCACGACGTCGAGGTCCCGCCGGAGTTCCTCGCGCTGATCCGCCGGCGCGGGTATGTCGTGCCCGAGGTCGACGACCCGACCCTGGACGCGTGCGCCGCCGAGGCCGAGCACCTCGTGTTCTTCGGCCCACGGGGCGCCCACTGACCGGCGACTGCCGAACGCATCCACAGGGTCGGCAACGATGAGAACCGCCGGCATGTTCGCCGAGCTGGGCCGGGTCCGGGGACAGGCGGAGCAGGAGGGCATCCGCGAGCACGTGCTGGAGCAGCCGCTTCCGGACATCGACCGGGTGGTGGCCTACCTGCGGGCCGGTCACGTGCTCATCGACTTCATGGACGTGCAGGACGACGTCTTCGACAGCTCGCGCCAGGTGCTGGGCGGCCCGACCGTCCTCACCGACGGCGAGTGGTTGTGGCGTGACGACCTGGCGTACTACGCCGGCCGGCACAACGTGGCCCTGCCCGGGGAGTTCCTCGCCCGGATCCGCCGGTGCGGCTACGTCGTGCCGGAGGTCGACGAGCCGACGCTCGAGAGGCTCACCGACGACGCCCACAACCTGGTGTTCTGAGTTCCACCCGGAGTCCTCGGTGCGCCCATCAGCGTGGATACGCCGTACCCGGCCCATACACGAGCGGCCCGCCCGGTTCACGGTCGAGGAGGGTGCGCTGTGAGCTTCCCGGCAGCTCCGTAACCCGCGGCCGGCAATCCGGTTGAGCGGCCCGTGTGCGGAGTCGGAATTGATCAGGTACCTGCCGGGCTGCGCTGGCGGAAGAGCGCTCGATCGCTGAACACTGCCAACTGTGTAGAGGTGGCCCGCGACGGCGCGTGTGGCACGGTGTACATCCGTGACTCCAAGGATCCGCGCGGCGCTGTGTTGTCCTGTGACCTCGAGAGCTTCACAGCCTTGGTAACGGAGATCAAGAGCGGCCGTTTGGACCGGCCCGGGAGTGGCGGCTAGCCCGTCTTCTTCGCGTCCGGCCGGCGACGACGCCGACCACGGCCATGGCTGCCACGGCTGCACACCAGCGTGTCGCGGTGCGGGGGTACGCCGTCACATCTCTCCGCGATCGGTGGGATTCGGCGCCGCCCGGTATGGCCTCGAGGGAGGCGTGCCCCTCGGCGGTGGCCCATTCCTCGCGCACGATCTGTACGAACCGTCGCCGCCGGTGGCCGCGAATCGTGATCCAGCGACTGCTGACCTGGCCCCACCACGCGCGCGAAATACCGCTCCGGAACATGTGCGAGGTCAGCGTCCGTAGCTCAGCTTCCCCGATTTCTCCGAGCTCCCACATCGCAAGCCAATAGGTGAGGGTCAGGTTGGCGTATATCTTCTGCCGGCCGTCCTGCGCGTCCAGCGGGCTGCCGTCGATCACCTCGACGAACTCGGGATTCTCCAGGGCCAGTTTGACCAGTTCGAAGTGCCGCTGCTTGTCCAGGCTCATGAGCTCCTGACGCATCTGCCGTGACTGCAGGAACAGAGAAGCGCCGATTCCGGACAACGCGGCAGCCGAGAGCAGGGCCGAGGCGCCCCCGTAGGCCTCTCCGACGTCTGCCAGCATCACCCACGGCTGTGACTTACCCAGCACCCGATACATGATCAACGGGGACCAGAGCACGATGCCGGCCCCCGCACCGAGTCCCAGCGCGACGGCGAAGAATCGCAGGGGCGATCTGGCCGCGACAGCCGCAGGATGAGGTCTTCGGCGGGTCATCGACGCGTCCGGTCCTTCCGCTGGTTCGGCTGCAGCGGCGCCTGGAACGGCACTAAAACTGTATGCGAACCACCGGCTTGATCCGGTGATTCATACGCTCATTCATCGATATACTTGAGTGCAGGTCACCGGACGAAGAGCAGGAACAGCCCGGCCCACGTGTAGCCGATCATCAGCAGCACCACCGGCAGCTCGTCCGCCAGCGCCGCCAGCGCCGGCCGCCCTGGCATTCCCGGCGCTGCCGAGGCTCCCGCCGATGCTGCCGCCCCGGCCGCTGCCACCGCTCCGGCCGTTTTCGACGCCCCCGTCCCCGCCGCCGCTCCCGGCGTCCCGGTCAGCGCCAGCTCATGAGCCACCACCACCCCCACCACGTGCCCGGTCAGGATCAGGGCGATCTGCGCACCGGCGAGCACGCCCGGCGCCACCGCCACGTCCCACCGCGCATCCTCGGCCAGGCCCCACTGCTGCACCGCCAGCAGCACCCCGCGCGGCGCCTCCACCAGCAGCAGCGACACGTAGTGGGCCAGCGTGTAGCCCACCGCGATCGGGATCAGCGAGGCGGTCACGTCCAGCCGCCCGGACAGCAGGCGGACGCTCAGCAGCACCGCCGCGCACAGCAGGACCAGCCCCGCGGTGCCGTACCCGACCGGGTGCCCGGCCCGTTGCAGGAAGCCCGCCCAGGCCGGGGATCCCGAGGCGCTGTCGAAGATGGTCGAACCCCACCACACGGCCAGGAACACGGCGAGGCCGGGGCCCGGCGGAGTGCGGGCCACGCCGGCCAGCGGGTTGCGGTGTCGCAGGGGGCTGAGCCGGCCGGCCAGGTCGGAGTAGACCTCGAAGCAGTCGGCCCGGGCGAACCACTCCTCGCCGCGGACCGCGGCGCAGGCCAGTTGCAGCAGCGCGTACCCGAGCAGCCAGCAGCCCACGACCAGCGGTTCGCCGTGGTGCGGCACCACCAGCTCCAGCCACACGAAGGCCAGCAGGAACAGCGCCGCGGGCCACCGGGTCGCGGCCGGCGTTCGGCCCGCCGGCGACGGCGCCGACCACCATCCGCCGGGCGGCAGCCGCAGCAGCCGGAACAGCGTCCGCAGCGGGTTGACCTCGCGCCACACCGGTCCGAACACGACGCTGACCGGCACCAGTCCCACCCACAGCCACACGAACAGCGCGTGCGCGGCCGGGTTCTCCGGACCGCGTGGCCCCAGGAACGCGTTGCCGACGACGTACAGGGCCGCCGCCAGCACGAGATGGCGGAGCGGGCCGGAACGGGCCGGGCGGGTGCCGGGGTCGCCGAGGCGGGGATGCTTCCACCAGACCGCCACCACCAGGAACGAGACCACCACGGTGGCCGCGCCCGCCTGCAGCACCAGGTCGAGGGGGAGCGGCAGGTCCTGCGACTGGCCGACCCCGTGGGCGAGGACCGTCACCGCACTTCGAGCTGCACCAGCAGCGTCTCGGGGTGCGCTTCGACGTCGAACACGCCGCTGCGGTCGGCCATGAACGTCACACAGCCGGGACGGCCCGGCGCGGCCCGCGTCTCCAGGTCGTAGCCGTGGACGTGCACCTCCACGTCCGCGTCGGCTTCGACCCGCACGGTCACCGGGCGGTGCAGGGCTACCGCGACCCGGTGCGGGGGCGGGTCCGCCCGGCCGGCCCGGACCGCCGCCGTCACATCGTCCGGCGCCGGGGAGGCACAACCGGTGGTCGCGGCCGGCGAGGAGGGCGCGCCACCGCATCCGGCCGGCAGAGCTACCGCCAGCAGAACGGCCAGCCACCGACCCACCCGCGCCCGAGGGCCACGCGAGCCGACCGAGCCGACCGAGCCGACCGAACCGACCGAGCCGACCGAGCCGACCGAGCCGGGAGAGCCGACCGAGCCGGGAGAGCCGACCGAGCCGACCGCGCCGGGAGAGCCGGCCGAGCGGAGCGGGCCGGGAGAGCCGAACGGGCCGGGCCGGCCGGGCGAGCCGGTCACACGGCCTCCTCGGCCGGGGACCGCTGCGCCAGCCGGCGCAGCACCGAGGCCCCCGCCACCGCCACCCCCGCCCCGGCGCCCAGCGTCACCACGACCAGCAGCCGCTCCACGACCGGCGGTCCCGCGAACGGCAGCACCGCCCGGTGCAGCGACGTGACGTCCGGCAGCACGAACACGGCGGTCAGCGCCGCGCCGGCGCAGATGGCCAGCACCCCGGCGGGCCGGCCGCGCAGCACCGCCACCGCGCCGCCCACGATCAGCGGCCAGTTCAGCAGGTTGATGCCGCAGGCGCTCAGGAACGTGCCCGGCAGCGGCGCCGACTCGACCGCCAGCGTCGAGCCGGCCACGTGCGCCACCGAGGCCGCCATCGCGGCCAGGCCGGCCGCGGTCAGCGCCAGGTCGGGGCGGCGCAGGCGGCGGGCGACCAGCGGTACGGCCGCAGCCGTCACCAGCACCGCCGCCCACCACGGCGCCGGGGCGGGCGGCCGCTCACCGACGAGCTCCCCGGTGACCGTGACCGGCGTACCCCCGGCGTCCAGCACCAGTGACCACCTTTGCGTCCCGCCCGGCGGCACCGCGCGGCCGTCCGGGGTGCTCCTCGTGTCGGCCCAGGTCAGCTCGCCGCCGGGCGGCACCACGGCCGGGGTCGCCGCGCCGCCGCCGGGCGGCACCGTGACCGCGGACGGGGTGCCGTTGCGCAGCCGCAGCCGGGCGCCGTCCTCGATGGCCGTCACGGCCAGGCCGGGGACTGCCGGCGTCACCGTCACCACGCGGCTGCGGGCGTCCGTGGCCGTGAGACCTCCGGCGTGCGCCGCCGCGGGGGACGCCCCGGCCAGCAGCAGGCCGCTCGTGGCCACCAGCAGGACACCGCACCAGCGCAGCACGCTCACGACGCCGGCACACCGGTCCGGGACTCGTCGTCGGCCGCCGCCGGGGTGGCCGGCCCCGGGCCGGGGCGGGCCGGGGCCGGCTGCACCCGGCGGGTGACCAGCGCGGTCAGCCCGCCCGTGAGGGCGGCCAGGGTGAGCAGGCCGCTGACCATGTGCACGTTCCAGCTCACCCCCACCGTGCGGGTGGCCACCGCCAGCACCGCACCCCACACGATCAGCGGGGCGACCAGCCCGGCCGCGAACCAGCGCCCGTCGGCCGGCCAGCGCACGGCCCGCCCGGCCAGCCGCAGCACCAGCTCGGCGCCGGCCGCCGCGCCGGCCACGGTGAGCGGCAGCCACCAGCTCTGCTGCGAGTTGAACATCAGGTGCATCAGCGCCGCGGGCACGGCGACCAGCACGGCCGGTACGCCGAACGGCAGCCGCCAGCGCCGGCCCATGATCAGGATCGGCAGGAGCAGCAGCACCGTGCTGAACAGGTAGCCGTGCACGACCTGGGCGTCGGCCGAGAAGATCCGGAACCGTTCGGCGCCGGGATCGCCGAAGAACGTCATGCCGAACGCGGACGCGTGCAGCGAATAGATGTGCAGCGGCAGCACCGCCAGCAGCGCCGAGATCGTCGCCAGGGTGCCGTCCGCCACGGACAGGCCGCGGCCCGGCCGGGTGGCCAGCATCAGCGCCGGGCCGGCGGCGACCAGCACCATGCCCAGGATGATCAGCTCGTGGCTCGGGCTGACGAAGATCTCCAGCCCCTGCTCGATGCCGAAGACGTTGTGCCACAACGTGTCCACGCCGCCCCCGACCAGCAGCAACGCCATGCCGGCGAGCGGGATGCGCAGCGCGTTGGGCAGCGCCAGCAGGGTGCTGTACGTCGGGATGACCGGCAGGCGGGGGCGCATCAGCCACACCAGGGTCAGCCCGGACGCCGCGATTCCGGAGTAGAGGACGCCGTGCCAAGGCGTCCAGAACGTCTCCAGCTCGGGCGTGGTCGCGTGCGCGTACGCGTCGAGCTGCAGGCCGCTGACCAGCCAGGCGCTCGCCACCAGCAGCACCCACCGCTCCCGCGCGCCGAAGGAGGCGGGTGGCACGGAGGTCTTCACACGATCACTCCCCAGTCGAAGGCCGGACCGAGCTTGTCGCGGGCCGGACCGAGCCTACCGGTCATGCGCCGTGGTCGATGCCGGGACCGGTGCGGCGGTGCTCGGCGAGCTCCATGTCGATGAAGGCCTGCACCATCGCGCGGTAGATGCGCTCCACCACGTCCGGGTCGGCGCCGGCCGTCGCGGCGAGCGCGCGGGCCCGGGCCACGACCTGCTCGACGCGGCCGGGGGCCCGCACGGCGCCGGCGTCCCGCTTGAGCGGCGCGGCCTGCCGGACCAGGCCCTCCCGGCGGGCCAGCAGCCGCACGAGCTCGGCGTCGACGGCGTCGATGGCCGTCCTGATCTGGTCCAGCGACATGGCCTCGGGCATGGTGGCCATCCTCCCACGGCCCCGGCGGCTTGACCCGGCCCCTGGGGCAGGCACTTGGATCAAGGCATCGCGACACGGGAGGAGACGGTGATGGGTGCCGAGTGGGTGGAACCGGGCGTCATGACGGCGGTCGGTAAGCACGCGGAGCGGGTGGGCGGCCTGCCGGCCGACGCCGCCGGGATCGCCCGGGTGGTCCAGGGTCTGCTGATCCACGAGTTCTGGGCCGGGGCGTACGGCGTGACGCTGGCCGAGCCGGACCGCGACCGGGTCAACCTGCGCCGCGCCGAGCAGGTGCTGGACGCGGTCGTCGGCCGCGACGACCGGCCGCTGGACGTGCCGCGGGAGCCGGACCGGCGGGTCGCCACCAACTGCCGGGGCTTCTCCGTGCTGGCCGTCGCCCTGTTCCGGGCGCGCGGCGTGCCGGCCCGGGCCCGCTGCGGCTTCGGGGCGTACTTCACGCCGGGCTGGTACGAGGACCACTGGGTCGCCGAGTACCGCGACGGCGGCCGCTGGAAGCTGCTCGACGCCCAGATCGACGACCTGCAGCGCGAGCAGCTCGGGCTGCGTTTCGACCTGACCGACGTCCCCCGGGAGCAGTTCGTCGTGGCCGGCGACGGGTGGCGGCTGACCCGGTCCGGGCGGGCCGACCCGGACCGGTTCGGGCTCACCTCGATCCACGAGGCGGGCGCCTGGTGGATCGCCGCCAACCTGATGCGCGACGCCGCCGCCCTGGACAACATGGAGCTGCTGCCCTGGGACCTGTGGGGCGCGATGCCGGAGCCGGGGGACCCGGTCGACGTGGCGCTCTTCGACGAGCTGGCCGCCGCGACCGCCGGCCCCGACCTGGCCGGGGTCCGGCGGTTGCTGGCCGACGAGCGGCTGCGGGTGCCCGCCGAGGTCTACAACGCCCAGCACGGCCGCAAGGAGCCACTGGCCTGAGCCGGCGGTCAGGCCAGTGGCTTGCCGCCGGTCACGCCGAGCACCTCACCGGTCACGTAGCTCGACTCCCGCGAGGCGAAGAAGACGTACGCCGGGGCCAGCCCGGCCGGCTGCCCGGCGCGGCCCAGCGGGGTGTCCGCGCCGAACGACTCGACCTTCTCGTCCGGCATGGTCGCCGGGATGAGCGGGGTCCAGATCGGCCCGGGCGCGACCGCGTTGACCCGGATGCCCTGCTCGGCCAGGCCGGCGCCGAGCGCCTTGGTGAACGCCACGATGCCGGCCTTGGTGGTGGCGTGGTCGAGCAGCTCGGGCGTCGGCTGGTACGCCTGGATCGACGCGGTGTTGATGATCGTCGAGCCGGGCCGCAGGTCCCCGCCGCACGAACGCGATGGCGACCGCCCGCCCGATGCCCGAGTCGCCGCCCGTCTGCGGCGTGACCCCGGGACGCGACGACTATGCGGTGCCGACGCGCTGCCGGACCACCCGCCGCGCCCAGCGCATCCGCTCGGCGGCCAGGTCCGGGTGCTCGCCGAACTCGTACGCCATCCGGGCCGAACAGCCGCGCGGACCGTTCCGCCGCAGCAGCGCGGCGACCGCGCGGTCCACCGCGTCGGTGTCCTCGACGTCCGCCGCCTGCAGATCCGAGGCGAACAGCGCTTCGGCGCGCGTGACGTCGTCAGCGGACTCCTGCATCCTCTTCACCTCCTCTGTGCATCCTGTGGTTCAACTGTGCCCGGGCTCCGGCGAATCCCCGCCCCCTGGTGAGGGCCGACACAGCGCCACAGGCGTAGTGCGCGACACACGGGGTAGGGCGGGGACACCGTCGGAGGAGGTACGTATGGGAAAGCCGCTGTCCGAACAGGTCGTGGTGATCGTCGGCGCGTCCAGCGGGATCGGCCGCGCGAGCGCCCTGGCCTTCGCGGCCGCGGGCGCCCGGGTCGTCTGCGCCGCCCGGGGCGTGCCGGCGCTGGAGACGCTGGTCGGGGAGATCCGGCAGGCCGGCGGGAGCGCCGTCGCCGTGCCCACCGACGTCGCCGATCGTGCGGCGGTCGGCGCGCTGGCCGCGCTGGCCGAGCGGCAGTACGGCCGCATCGACACCTGGGTCACCGTGGCGGCCGTCGGTGTCTGGGGCCGGGTCGAGGACATCACCGCCGCCGAGTTCGACCGGGTGATGCGGGTCAACTTCCTGGGCCACGTGCACGGCGTGCACGCCGCGCTGCCGGCATTGCGGCGCGCGGGCGGCGGCACCGTCATCGGGGTCTCCTCGGCGGAGGGGGTGCGGGCCGTGCCGTTGCAGGCCCCGTACGCCGCCAGCAAGTTCGCGGTCCGGGCGCTCTACGACTGCCTGCGCGCGGAGCTGGCCCAGGACGGCGAGCCGATCACGGTGACGACGATCCTGCCGGCGTCGGTGGACACGCCCTTCTTCGAGCACGCCCGCAGCAAGCTGGGCGTCATGGTCAAGCCGCCGCCGCCGGTGTACGCGCCGGAGGTCGTCGCCGACTCGATCGTCTTCGCGGCGCGGCATCCGCGGCGCGAGATCCCGGTCGGCGGGGCCGCGGCGGCGCTGATGCTCGGCCAGCGGCTGGCGCCCGGGCTGACGGAAGCGGTGCTGGCGCTCCGCCGGTTCGGCGTGAGCAGCCAGCGCACGGACCGCCCGGACACCGGTGCGGACAATCTCGACGAGCCCCGCGCCGGGGGCCGGGTGCACGGCAGCTTCCCGGGGACCGTGCTGCGGCACAGCCCGTTCACCCGGCTGCTCGGCCGGCGCCCGCGCCCCGGGGATCTCGCGACGGCCGTGGTGCGCCGGCTGCACGGCGCGCGGCGCGGCGCCGCGGAGCCGGTCACCACCGGCGGCTGAGGCGGTCATAGCCGCGGGTGCGCCTCCTCGATGGTCGGGGCGTTCAGGTACAGCAGCAGGGCCTGCTGGTCGTCCGGGCCGAGGTCGGCGAAGCGCGCGTAGGCGAGGTGGCGGGAGCGGGCCGTCTCGGCGGCGAGCAGGGCCGTGATGGCCGCCCAGGAGAGCGTCACCAGGTGGAAGAGCCGGCCCTCCTGCAGCGGCGGGAGCAGGCTGAGCTCGCCCAGGGCGGTCACGGCGGCGTCCTCGCGACGGGCCCGCAGCGCCAGCTCGACCACCGCCCGCGCCCGGTACGGCGTGCACCCCCAGGCCAGCGCCTTGAGCTGGGCGACGGTCATGCCGTGCACCCACAGTTCGGCCGAGCGCGGCGAGGCGGGCGGGCTGCTCATCGTCCGGCCGTGCAGGTAGCGGCGCATCCTGAGCGCGCCGGCCCGGGTCGCGAACGAGCGGGCCGGCGGTCTGACGGAGAAGTTCATGGCTCGTGCCTTCACAGGAGGGGATGGTCTGAGGAGGGTGGACGGCGCCCCGCGCGAGGGGCGGACGCGCGGGACGCCGCCACGGGCCGGCCCGCCGTCAGGCGAACCGGGCCGCGATCCAGTCGGCGACCTGGGTGGTCGTCGCGAAGACCGCGCCGTCGTGGTTGGCCCCGCTGACCGCGACGAAGTCCACGGTCGCGGTCGGGTACGCCCGCAGCTGCCCGAGCAGCACGTCGGCGGTGAGGAAGTAGGGCACCGCCTCGTCGTCCGTGCCCTGCACGAGCAGCACGGGCGCGCTGGGCGCGGTCTGCGCCGGGTTGTCGTGGGAGGCGAGCTCGGCGAGCACCGGGTCGGGCAGCGCGCCGCCGACGAGCAGCTCCTCGGCCGTGAGCCCGGCGTAGGCGTCGAGGATCTCGTACAGGCAGCCGGACTGCAGGACGGTGGTCCGCTGCTGGGCCGGCGCGGCCAGCACCGAGGCGGGGTTGAAGGCGGGATCCACCGCGTTGAGGCCGTACAGGGCCATCACCAGGTAGCCCTGGCCCGGCGTGCCCGGGATCAGCGGGGCGAAGATGTCGGCGTTGGAGACCGGGGCGATGGCGGCCACGCCCTTGAGCACCAGGGCGCCGTCGTAGCTCGGCGCGAGCTGGCCGGCGAACAGCGCGCCCTGGCCGCCCTGCGAGTGGCCGTCGACCGCGTACGCCGTGGTGAGCTTGCTGTCCAGGTTCCGCGCTGCCTTGACACTGTCGATCATGGAGCGGGCCTCGGACAGGCCGATCAGGTACGGGTGGGCCGAGGGGGTGCCCAGGCCCGGATAGTCGGGGGCGGCCACGGTCCAGCCCTTGGCCAGCAACGCCGCGATGGCCGCGCGCGCCTCGGGCCAGAAGACCGCCTGATTGGCCGACGGCGCGCATTTGTCGGCCAGCCCGGTGGTGCCGTGGCCCCACACCACGGTCCGGTTCTTCTTGTTGGTTCTCGGCGTGATGATCAGCCCGGTGGCGGTGATGGTGCTGCCGGTGGCCGAGGTGGACACGTACGCGATGCGTTTCGCGGTGCCCAGGGAGCCCAGCTCGGCCGGCAGGGTGGCGGTGACGCTGAGCAGGACCGTGCCGGGTGCCACGGCCGCCTTGGCCGGTGAGCCCGCGAAGAACAGGATCGCGGTGCTCAGCAGGGCCACCTGAAAGGCGGCGACAAGGGCATGGAAACGGGCAGAGTTCATCTACGGAGGCCTTTCGAGGACGGGTGAATCCGGGCGCGCGGGAGCCCGGGCGCAATGGCGGAAGGGGAAGAAAGGAACAGAGAATGGAACGGGAAAACGATCAGGCGAAGTGGTCGGCGATGCGGCGCAGCGCGGTGATGGTCTCGCGGTCGCGGCGCTCGTCGTCCTGGGTGGGCCAGGCGCTGCACTTGACGATCACGACGTCGGCGGCGGGGTCGACGAAGAGGTACTGGCCGTGCACGCCCAGGCCGGTGAACGCGTGGAACGAGCTCTCGCCGAGCGTCCACCACTGGTTGGCGTACCCGTAGTGGTCGTAGCCGCTCGGGCCGAGCGCGCCCACCGAGAGCTGGGGCAGCTCGCTGCCGCGGCTGCGGCGCACCCAGTCGCGCGGGACCACCTGCTCGCCGTCGACGACGCCGTCGTTGGCCATGAGCAGGCCGAGCCGGGCGACGTCGCGGGCGGTGGCGTTGAACGAGCCGCCGCCGATGGCGGTGCGGGGACGGGCCCGGGTGAGCCAGTAGTAGGCGTCGCGGTCGGCGCCGATGTGGTTCCACAGCCGCTCGGCGGCGTAGCCGGCGAGGCTGCGGCCGGTGGCGGCCTCCAGCACCCAGCCGAGGATCTGGGCGTCGAAGGTGGAGTAGTTGAAGCTCTCGCCGGGTGCGGAGCGGCGCGGCGCGGACCGGACCACCTGGGTGACGTCCCCGCCGCCCATGACGGCCTGCTCGAAGCGCTTGATGCCGCTGTCCGGCACGTCCCACACCTCGGCGTCGCCGACGCCGCTGGTCATGTCGAGCAGGTCGGCCAGCGTGCACTCCTCGTAGGCGGTGCCGCGGAAGTCGCCGCGGTAGTCGGTGACCCGGTCCTTGACGCTGCCGATGGCCCCGTCGGCCAGTGCGATGCCGATCAGCATCGAGGTCACCGACTTGGAGATGGAGAACAGCTGCATCCGGCTGCGCGGGCCGGCGAAGGCCCCGGGGTACGTCTCGTGCACGATCTCGCCGTGGTGCAGCACGACGAACGCGGTGGTGAAGGTGCGCCGGTGCAGGTCGGTCAGCGTGAGGTCGCGGTCGTCGAAGCGGTACGTCAGGTCCAGCGGGCACGGGCTCAGCGGCAGCGGCAGGTGTCGCCCGCCCCGGGGGACGTACTCGGTCGGCATGAGCCAGTTCATGTGGGTGAACGTCCACTCGTTGAACGGCCGGCGCATGATCAGGTCGCCCTGCCGGTCCCAGAAGGACGGCTCGCGGGCGGGATGGATCGTGGCCGAGCCGGTCGCGGTCGTCGTCATGTCAGTCCCCGCTGTCGTCGGAGGCGTGCTCGGCAGGTCGCGGCCGGGGAGCGAGGCGCTCGAACTCTTCCCGCAGGGTGCGCCCGCTGGATTCGCCGGCCGGCTCCAGGTAGCTGTTCATGACGGCCAGGACCGCCATGCCGATCAGGTTGTCCCGGGTGTGGTCGTCGCCGATGATGCCCGCGTGGGGGTCGCCCAGGTGGTGCACGGCGAAGCCCTCGGTGATGGCGGCCAGGATGTTGGCGAACTGCTCGATGGTGATGCCCTTGCGCAGCTGGTAGCCGCGGGCGGCGATGGTCGCCTCGTAGATCTTGGTCCACGGCCCGAGCGCGCCGGCGTAGTTGTTGGCGATCGCGTCGTGGATGCCGTCGTTGCGGTCCGCGGTGGCCACCATGATCAGCTGGAGCCGGAACAGCGGCATCCGGCAGATCGCCTGCAGCTCGTGGTAGGAGGCGCGGTCGAGGGCGTCGGCGAAGTCGGGCTCGGTGCTGATCAGCCAGTCGCCGCGGGTCTCCAGGTCGGCGCCGTACTGCGGGTCGTAGTTCATCGCGTGGAACAGGAACGTCAGCAGGTCGTTGAGGTAGTCGTCGTGGCTGGCCCAGGTGGCCCGGTAGGGGCCGTCGCCCTTCTGGCGCAGGAACGGCGGCTCGAGGTTCTCCATCTCGCGGGACAGGGCGCGCTCGGTGAGGAAGCGCAGCCCCGACCAGTACGGCTTGCGGCCCCCGTCGCCGGCCGGGACCACCGAGTCCTTCGCGCCGAGGTTCTGCTCGACCAGGTTGGCTCCCGCCTTGAGGTAGGAGGCGACCTTGGGGGAGTTCACCAGGGCGGCGCGGGTCGACTCCCGAACACCCTTGACTCGCGTCACGATGCCGGAAAAGTCCTGACAATAGGGGAAGGGGAGATCCTTCTTGCCGTACGTCATGGGTCGATTGTTGTCCGCGGGAACGCCGATTCAAGTGCGCACGTGCGTAGTACTCGGAGTCTAGGCCTCGGAAATTCAGGGAATGTGCTCAATATGACTTTGAGTGCTCGCTTGATGACTCAGAGAAATCAGATTGGGCGTCAGTTCCCGGCCCGGCTCCGGATCACCGCGGTCAGGCCGGCCAGCCACGGCGCCACCGCGATGACCGCGCCCTTCGGGCCGCCGAACGCGATCAGCAGCACCGCCACGGCGCACAGCACGACGCCGATGAGCAGCAGCGTCCGGGCCCGGCGGCGGCTCGGGGCCCGCTCGGCGGCGGCGAAGCGGGGATCCTCGCTGCGCAGTTGGGACACGATGCGGGCAAAGGCGCGCGACTCGTCGTTCTCGCTCACGTCGCCACCTCCAGGGGCCGCCGGATCAGCCGACCGTACCCCCGCGGGGCGCCGGCGGCCCGTTCAGCCGCCGTTTTCGCGAAAGGCGAGGCTCAGCGCCGCGTGGGCGACCCAGATCGCCTGCGCCTTGTTGTCGTACGGGCCCACCCGCAGCTCGACCGCCTTGTCGCCGAACAGCGCGCGCACCGTCCAGCTGTTCGGGTGGCGGTCGTCCTCCCGGCTGTGGTTGACGATGACCTGGGTGGCGGCGCGGAGGTTGACCACGGACCACTTCTCGTCGCCCGACGGCCAGGCCCGGAACCAGCCGGGCGCGACCGCGACGGCCTCCTTGCCGGCCTCGCTCAGCGCCCATTGCATTTCCTCGGGCACCGGGATGTCGGGTTGTGCGTGGGTCATCTCGCCGCCCTGGGTCGACCTGTGCGGGAACCCAGGATACCGGCAAATAACCATTTAAGCCGCGCATCGGTGAGGTTGAGCGGTGGCGTGGTGCTCGACGGGCGGCGGCAGGTTCCCTGCGGCGAAAAACTCTCCCGTCGCGCCGCGCTGCCGATCAACCAGGGTGTGGATCTGCTGGTGAAGCGCTGGAACAGCGGACGAGCCTGGCGCATCGTGCTCAGCGGCGCGATGGGTGTCGCCGCGAACGGCATCGCGCTGGCGTACGCCGCGATGACCTGGGGCGGGCCGCACCGCGGAGCCATGGCGACGCTGTACGCAGTCGGCGCGCTGATCGGCGTCGTGGTCATCGCCGCCGCGCAGGATCTCACCACCGCCCGCGGCGGCAGGCTGATCATGCTGGCGGTGGGCGTGGTGTCCACGCTCATCGTCGGGGTCGGCGCCCTGCTCGATGGTGGGGCCGACTCCCCGGCGGCGCTCGGGTTCTTCGCCCCCAGCCTGCTCTTCGCGGTGACCTGTCCGCCCCGGGTGATGGCGGGGATGGAGGCGATGCTGATCGCCGTCTATGCCGCGTCGGCGTGGGGTGGCACGCCGCCGCGGCCCGGCTACGTCTTCGTCAACCTGGGCGGCATGCTGGTCATCGTGGCGGTCTGCTCCCTGCAGGCGGCCACGGTCGCCGCCCAGCGGCGCCAGCTGCACGAACTCGCCCAGCTGGATCCGCTGACCGGGGCGCTCAACCGGCGCGGCATGGAGCAGAAGGCGGTGCCGCTGCTGGACCGCGCGACAACCAACGACCCGGTGTCGGTGCTGTGCCTCGACTTCGACGACTTCAAGCTGATCAACGACACCCGGGGCCATGCGGCCGGCGACCAGTTGCTGCGCTGGGCGGTGCAGACCGCGATCCGCACCTTGCCACCAGATGCCCTGGTCGCGCGGACCGGTGGGGACGAGTTCATCATCGTCCTGCCGGGGCATCCGACCGCCGCGGCCGCCGCCGGCGATCGCCTGCGGAGCGCGCTGGCCGCGCGGATCGGCGCCTCCTGCGGCGCGGCCACCGCCCCGGACGACGGCGCCGACCTGGCCGCGCTGGTCGCGGTCGCTGACGAGCGACTGTACGCGGACAAGACCCGCCGCCGCGCGGCCCGCGGCATCCTGACCAACTGATGGAGTCGTTGCCGACAGCCTAGGAGAGCGACACCCGCGCCACCGCCCGCTCCGTCAGGCTGCCCAGCCACAGCGTGTCGCCGTGCTGGCGGACGCCGGTCGCCATCACGTACCGGCCCGCCGGGCCGTGCAGCACGCGCAGCACGGCGCCCTCCCCGTCGACCAGGGCGGCCATCGAGTACGGCGCCGGCTGCGGTTGCAGGCGCGTCGGCAGCACCGCGGCGATCCGCCGCAGCTGCGGGTGCGGCAGCAGTCTCTCGGCCAGCGCGACCCGCGGGCTGGCCAGGGCGATCCAGTACGTGCCGTCGCCCACCGGGGCCATGTTGTCCGGGTACGCGGGCAGGTCGGCGAGCACCCGCACCGCACCGTCCGGCAGGGACACCCGGACCAGGCGGTGCTCGACCGTCTCGCACAGCAGCAGCGCGTCCTCCTGCGGCGTGAGCGCCACGCCGTTGGGGAAGTGGAAGCCCTCGGCCACCACGTCGGTGCGCCCCGAGGCCGGGTCGTAGGCCAGCAGCCGCCCGTTGGGCCGGTGCTCCAGCAGGTCCCGGCGCCAGTGCGAGACCGGGAAGCGGCTGGAGCTGTCGGTGAAGTAGACGACCCCGTCGCGGGCCACGGCCGCGTTGTTGCAGAGCAGGATGCGCCGCCCGCCGGCCCGGTGCGCGAGGTCGGTGACGGTGCCGTCGCCGGTCACCCGCAGCAGCCCCCGGTACGCGTCGCACACGACGAGGCTGTCGTCGCGCGGGTCGACCTCGATGCCCAGGGGCCGGCCGCCGGTCTCGGCGAGCAGGTCGGGGACGGCGCCGGCGCGGGCGTCGGCCGGCCAGCGCCAGATCTGGCCCTCGTGCGTGCCGGAGTGGACCCGGCCGTGCGCGTCGACCGCGACGTCCTCCGGGCCGTGCCCGGTGGGGACGGTGAGCAGTTCGGCGTCGTCGAGCCGGGTGTCGGCCGGGGACCAGGCGCCGGTGAGGGGCGGCGGCGTGGTCGCCGGCAGCTTCACCGGGCGCAGCAGCCAGGGCGCGGGCGGGCGGGGAACGGTCATCGGGCCATGGTGTCGTGCGCCGGGCCGCCGGGCCAGGGGCAGGCCTCCCGGAAGGTGAGCGCAACTTCCGGCGGCAGGGGCGCTCCGGCGCGGCGCTGATCAACCGTGACGGCGTCCGTGGCCTGATCGAATGCCGTCGCCACCAACGAATGCGCGGGTGACGGCAACCGAAACATCACGGCAAACTTCCGGAATTCGGTGGTTGACGGGGGCCGAAGGGCCACCCAAGAATGGGCTAACGACGGCGGTCGATCGCTGGACCCGGCCGTCCGTGACGGGCCGCGCGGCATGACGCTGCCGCCGGCCCGGCGGAACGGCCCTGAGGACGGGGCGTGGCGACCACCCAGCGCCGCGCCCCGTCGCCGTGCCGGGCGACGGCGGAGCCCTACCTGACCGAACGGCGGGGTCCGCCGATGATCATCGGCGCTTATGCTCACGCGGCTCAGCTCGTTCACGGGGAGGAACCACCACCATGCGCCGCGTCCTGCACCGCCTGCTGACCTCGACGGGGGCCGTCCTGCTGGCGGCCGCCGCGGTCGCCGTACCGGGCACGCCCGCGCTGGCCGCGGACCCCGCGGTCCGCCTGCACTTCCCCGACGTGTCGGTGGCCGGCCGGGCCGAGAAGGTCAACGCGCTGCTGGCCTGGATCGACGTGCCGGGCGACGAGCCGGCGCAGTTCGGCCCGCTGACGGTGACCGTCGACACCGCCGGCACCGCGGACGTCGCCACCGTGGAGCTCTTCGCCGACTTCGAGGGCGCGGCCCAGCAGTCCTGCGACGTCGCCGGCACGGTGCGGACCTGCCGGATCTCCGGTGACCTGGAGCTCGAGCCCGGCCCCAACCTGGTGCCGCTGCTCGCCCTCTCGGCGCGGGCCAGGCCCGGGGCCGCGACGGGCGCGACCGGCAAGCTGGCGTTCACCGCGCGGCTCGGCGCCGGCCCGGCAGCCACCGGGCAGTCGACGGTCACCGTCGGCGAGGGGGTCGACCTGGCCGGGACCGTCGCCGAGCCGGTCACCGTGTCGCCCGGCGCCGGCGTCGACACCGACCTGCGCGTGACCAACGCCGGGGAGAACCCGGTCAAGGGCGTCTCGCTCGTCATGATCGGCTGGCACCCGAGCCTGCTGACCGGCCCGGGGTTCCGCAACTGCACGTACGGCGCGCTCATCGTCTGCACCTTCGCCGACGAGCTGGCGCCCGGCGCGAGCTACCAGCTGTCCACGCCGATGCGCCTGAAGATCCCGGCCGACGCCGCTGCCGGCAGCACGGCGGGCGCGGTCGGCGGCTGGTACACCACCTCGGACTTCCGTGAGCTGCTCGACGCGGCGCCCGGCGCCGGCGACGAGATCCTCGGCCCCCAGGGCACCGGGCCGGCCGTGCGCCTGGCGGTCGCGCCGCCGCGGAAGCCGGTGGCCCGGGCGGCGGCCGGCCAGGTCGACACCGAGCCCGGGAACAACCTGCTGGTCAGCGAGATCGTCGTCGGCGGCCGGCGGCCGGACCTGGTCGCCGTGGGCGCGACCGTCGCGGGCCGGGCCGGCGAGAAGGTCCAGGCGCGGGTCGGCTTCCGCAACGACGGGCCGGGCACGCTCTACCACTGGACCTTCGACAACACCGACCCCGGCACGCACGTCACCGTCCCGGCCGGGCTGGAGGCCGTGGCGGTGGACGACCGCTGCTTCCCCGCCATGCTCGAGGTCGAGGATCCCGAGGACTTCGACGAGGACCTCGCCGGCGCCGCCGACTACGTGTGCCTGCTGGACGAGGGCCGGACGAAGGCGAAGGCCGGGCAGCTGTTCGACTTCACCTTCCGGGTGCGCGAGCACGCCTCCGCCGCGGCCGGCCGGGTCCGGATCAACGAGGAGATGTACCGCGACGGCGACCCCATCGACCGCAACGGCGCCAACGACTCGGCGCAGATCACCGTCGCGCTCAGCGGCGGCGAGGGCGGCGGCCTGCCGGTGACCGGCGCCGACACGGCCCGGCTGGGCGCGGGCGGCGCGGCGCTGCTGCTGGCCGGGGCGGCCGGCCTGCTGCTGGCCCGCCGGCGCCGGACGCGGTTCGCCGCCTGAGCCCGGTACGCGCGTACGGCCGGATCACCGGGAGGCATCAGGTCTCCCGGTGCTCCCGTCCGCCCGGCGGGCCGCCCCAACCGCGCGGCGGCGCGGTCAGCCGGCGTCGATCCGCACGTAGTCCAGGTCGCCGGCGTAGTAGTCGCAACCCACGTCGATCTGGTCGCAGTCGGTCTTGCCGCCGATGCTGACCGGCCAGGAGTTGGCGATCCGTCCGGTCCAGCCGGACCGGCGGGCCACGGTCGATCCGTCCACGGTCAGCGTCAGCCCGGAGCCGGTGCGGGCGCAGCGCACGGTGTGCCAGCGGCCGTCGTTGAGGCGCCGGGGCGAGGAGACCAGCAGCGAGTCGGCCGAGCCGCGGAACACGCACTCCACGATGCCGCCGGGGATCTGCAGCTTGTAGTTCCCGCCGGCGGCGGCTGCCTGACCCTTCTGGATGATGTTGCCGAACTTGTGGGTGGTGCGCAGCCGGACGGTCACCGCGAAGGGGCGGGTGCCGGGGTCGAGGGCGCCCGCGTCCCGCACGGTCGCCAGCTGTCCCGGGCGCGGCGGCGGCGAGTCGGGCTCGACGCGGTCGAAGCGGAACCCGGTGGCGCCCCGGACGCGGGTGCCGGTGTGCACGTCCGAGCCGATCCGGCCGTGCAGGCCGCGCCCGCTGCTGTCCACCATGGTCCGCGCGCCGGGCCGCTCGTTCATCTCCCAGAGCGCGGCCGGCCGCCGGGCGGAGGCGTCAGCGGCCGCCGCCGGGGCCAGCAGGACAATTCCGACCGCCAGCACGACGGTCAACCAGCGGCGACTTCTCATAGCATTCTCACGCTTTCCGATCATCCCCAGCATGCTAAACGGAATTAACGCCCTAAAGACGCATTAGCCCGCTAATCGCTCGGTCGTGGCCCGCGGCCGGGCGCGAACTGTCGGAAATCCTTCGATGAACTTGAATGAACGGGGTGTTGTCCCGGGGGAATCGCGCACTACCATCCGTGTCTGGCGAATTGCTCAACGTGCAAATCGATGCGTCCACGATGGCGGGAGCGTGCGATGACAGACACCCGGCAGCTCGGTGCGGCCCGGCGATATCCGTTCAGCGAACCGGACCGGCTCAACCTCGATCCGCTCTACGCCGAGCTGCGCCGGGAGGAACCGGTGACCCGGGTCCGGCTGCCGTACGGCGAGGAGGCCTGGCTGGCCACCCGCTACCAGGACGTCAAGGTCGTGCTGGGCGACCCGCGGTTCAGCCGCGCGCTGAGCGTCGGGCGCGACGAGCCCCGCACCTCGCCCCAGCAGATCGGCGGCGGCATCCTGTCGATGGACCCGCCCGACCACAGCCGCCTGCGCCGGCTGGTCGCCAAGGCGTTCACCGCGCGCCGGGTCGAGCAGCTGCGCCCGGCCACGACGGCGATCGCCGACGAGCTGGTCGACGCCATGGCGGCGGCGGGGCCGCCGGCCGACCTCGTGGAGGCGTTCTCCACGCCGCTGCCGGTCCGGGTGATCTGCATGCTGCTGGGCGTGCCACCGACCGACCAGCACCTGTTCCGTACCTGGTCCGAGGCGATCATCTCCACCACGTCGCTGTCGCAGGAGACCATCGTCGGGTACCTCGGGAGCCTGCACGCGTACATGGCGGGGCTGATCGCCCAGCGGCGCGAGACGCCGACCGACGACCTCATCGGCGCCATGGTGCAGGCCCGCGACGAGGACAACGACCGGCTCACCGAGCAGGAGATGGTGGAGCTGGCGGCCGGCCTGCTCGCCGCCGGCCACGAGACGACCGTCACCCAGATCTCCAACTTCATGTACGTGCTGCTCACCCACCCCGAGCAGCTGGCCGTCCTGCGCGCGCGGCCCGAGCTGGTGCCGGACGCCGTCGAGGAGCTGATGCGCTACGTGCCGCTGGGCGCGGCCTCCGCGTTCGCCCGGTACGCGACCGAGGACCTCGAGCTCAGCGGCGTACGGATCCGCGCGGGCGAACCGGTGATCGCCGCGTTGTCGTCGGCCAACCGCGACGCCGCGGTCTTCGAGGAGCCGGACCGGCTGGACCTCACCCGCGGCGCCGGCCCGCACATCGGGTTCGGCCACGGCGTGCACCACTGCTTGGGCGCGCAGCTGGCCCGGATGGAGCTGCAGGTGGCCCTGGGCACCCTGCTGCGGCGCCTGCCCGGTCTGGCCCTGGCCGTCGACGACAAGGAGCTGCCGTGGAAGTCGGGCCTGCTGGTGCGGGGTCTGCGCAGCCTGCCGGTGACCTGGTGAGCGCGCCCGAGGCCGCCTGGCGCCTGGCGGTGGACCCGGACACCTGCATCGGCTCGGGCATGTGCGCCGGCATCGCCCCCGCCCTGTTCGCCCTCGACGACGGGATCTCGGTGCCGCTGCGCACCCCCATCGCGCCCGATCAGGCCGCGATCGACGCCGCCGAGTCCTGCCCGGTCGAGGCGATCATCGTGCGGGACGCCGCCGACGGGCACGTGGTCGCCCCGGAGCAGTAGCCGCCGTTCCACGATGGAGGCCGAGCCGCCCCACGCCCTCTACCAGGAGTTTCTCCATCCGGGGCGGCCCGAACGGGCCGAGCTGTCACGCTGTTCGGCTCCTCGCGGGCGGCCGCCGCGGCTTGGTAACATGCCGCGGATCATGACCGGCGCCCGGCCGGTACGCCGGCCGGCAGCCGCGTCGGCCGGGTTCGCCCCCGCTCGCCGGCGAGGGCTCCGCCGGCCGGCAGCCGCCGCGGCGAAGCCGCACGTACGGAGGTCTCCTGTGACTGACAACCGGATGAAGGATCGCGTGAAGGTGATGCTCGGAACCTCGCCCGACGGCGCCACCTCCGAGCACGCGCTCGTCTCGCCGACTCCGGTGCCCGGTCTGCCCAACCAGGCCCTCCAGGTGCTGACCATGGCCCAGCGCACGGCCGAGGAGCACGTCGCCACCGCCCACCAGCAGGCCGACAAGATCCGTACGGACGCCCTGGCCGCGGCGGAGAACATCGCCCGCGACGCCCAGATCCACGCGCACAACGTGCGCCGCGAGGCCGACAAGGTCCTCTACGACGCGCGCGCCGGCGCCGAGCAGATCGGCCAGGAGGCCCGGGCCGCCGCCGAGGAGGCGCGGCGCAACGCCGAGAAGATCGTGCTCGACGCGCAGGCGCGGGCCGACGCCGTCGCCGCCGAGGCCAAGGCCAACGCCGAGCAGCTCAGCCTGCAGGCCCAGCAGCGCTACGACGACGTGGTGGGCAGCCTCGGCGTCAAGCGGGAGGCCCTGCAGGAGCAGATCGAGGCGCTGGAGCAGTTCGACCGCGAGTACCGCGGCCGGCTGATGAGCTTCATGCAGGGCCAGCTGCGCGCCCTCTGGGTGGACCAGCCGCAGGTCGTCGGCGAGCTGCCCGCCCCGGACGAGTCGGCCGGCCGGCACGGCTCCGCCGACCCCGAGCCCGAGGCCGTGGTCCCGGCGCAGCGCCGGCCGCTGGAGGACGGCGTCGAGGGCCCGCGCGAGGCGGCCGGGGACGAGGCGGACGACGAGGACGGCCAGACGCCCGGCGAGCGGTAGCGCTCACGCGTCCGGGGCGGCGTGGACCCGTTCGCCCCGGATGTAGGTCAGCGCCACCCGCGTCCCGGCGATCGCGGCCGGCTCGGCGGCGAACGGATCCCGGTCCAGCACGACCAGGTCGGCCTGCTGCCCGGCCCGCAGAGTGCCGGTGTCGTCGCGGTGGTTCACGAAGGCCGACCCCGCGGTGTACGCCGTCAGCGCGGCGGCCAGCGTGAGCCGCTGCGCCGGCAGGAACGGCTCGGCCCCGCCGCCGGGCAGCGCCCGGTTGACCGCGACGTGGATGCCCTGCAGCGGATCCGGGCTGCTCACCGGCCAGTCGCTGCCGGCCGCGAGGGTCGCCCCGGCGCGCCGCAGGTCGCCGAACGGGTACTGCCGCCCGGCCAGGTCCGGGTCGAGGAACGGCAGGGTCAGCTCGTCCATCTGGGGCTCGTGCGCGGCCCACAGCGCCTGGATGGTGGCCGTCGCGCCCAGCCGGGCGAAACGCGGCACGTCGTCGAGGTGCACGACCTGCAGGTGGGCCAGGTGCGGCCGGGTGTCGCGCGGGCCGTTGGCCGCCCGGGCCGCGGCGACGGCGTCCAGCGCGTCGCGGACCGCCCGGTCGCCGAGCGCGTGGAAGTGCGACTGGAAGCCGAGGGCGTCCACCGCGGTGACGTAGTCGCGCAGGGCGGCCGGATCGATGAACGACAGGCCGCTGTTGGCGGTCGCGCAGCCGTGGCCGTCGCGGTACGGGGCGGTCATCGCCGCGGTGAAGTTCTCGGCCACCCCGTCCAGCATGAACTTCACCGAGCCGCAGCGCAGCCGGCCCGCGCTGAGCGCCTCGCGGTTGGCCACCAGCTCGGGGATCTGCCCGGCGTCGCGCTCGCGGTCCCACCACAGCGCGCCGACGACCGAGGAGACGAGCGAGCCGTCGGCGGACGCCGTGAGGTAGGCGTCGGAGATGTCCGGGTAACCGTTGCTCGCGCAGATCATCGCGTCCTGCCAGGCGGTCACGCCCAGCGTGTGCAGCAGGTCCTGCGCGCGCAGCAGCCCGGCCAGCCGTTCCCCCGGGCTGATCGCCGGCAGCAGCGCCTCGACCAGCGCCATCGCACCCTCCTGGAGACCGCCGCCGGGCGCGCCGCCGGGCTCGCGGTCGATCCGGCCGTCCGGCGGGTCCGGGGTGGCGGCGGTGATGCCGGCCAGAGCCAGGGCGGCGCTGTTGACCCAGGCGCCGTGGTGGTCGCGGTTGGTCAGGTAGACCGGCCGGTCGCCGACCACGGCGTCCAGCGCGGCCCGGCCGGGCACCCCGCCGGGGAAGCTCTCCATCGACCAGCCGCCGCCCACGATCCAGGCGGCCTCCGGGTGGGCCCGCGCGTAGGCGTCGATCCGGCGCAGGTACTCGGCCGGCTCGGTGGTGCCGGTCAGGTCGCACTGGCCCAGCTCCACACCGCCCATCACGGCGTGCACGTGGGCGTCCTGGAAGCCGGGCAGCAGCAGCCGCCCGCGCAGGTCGACCACCTCGGTGCCCGGCCCCGCGAGCTCGGCCACCTCCGCGCCGCCGACCGCGAGGATCCGGCCGTCGCGCACCGCCAGGGCGGTGGCCCGGTCCTGCCCCGGTTCGGCGGTGAACACCGGCCCGCCCACGAACACCAGGTCGGGGGCGGCGGGTGGGCGGGCGCTCAGGGCGTCTCCTCGGTGACCAGGCTGGTGGCCACCCCGATCAGCGAACCGGTCGTCTCGGCGGCCCGCGACCGCAGCAGCGCGTACGCCAGGTCCGGGTTCGTCCGCCGCTCGGCGATGATCATGCCGATCGCCCGCTGGATGGTGGCCCGGACGGCGAAGGCGCCGACGATGCCGTCGACCAGCGCCTGCGCCCCGGCGCCGAGATCGCCGCGGGGGCCGGCCGGGAGGCGCTCGGGCGACTCCTCGTAGGCGTCCAGGACCGCGGCGCTCAGCGGGGCCATCGCCGCGGGGTCGTGACCGTAGAGGTTGAGCGCGGCGACCGGCAGGCCGCGGCCGGCGAACAGCGGGATGGACAGCGACGAGTGCAGCCCCAGCCGGTACGCGGCGTCGCGGAACCCGGGCCAGCTCATCGTCGCGTCGATGTGCGGCACGACGGTGGGTGAGCCGCCGTCCAGCGCGTCCAGGCAGGGCCCGGCGTTGTCGGCGTACTGTGCCTCGTCCACGGCCAGGGCCAGCGCGCTGCTGACCGCCACCGTGCTGTAACGGCCCTCGAACTGCCGGGTCACCGAGGCGAAGGCGACCGGGTCGAGCAGGTCGGCGCAGAGCTGGGTGATCCGCCCCAGCCGCGCGCCGATGGTGGAGTCGTCGTCGGCCGTACCGGCCAGCAGGATCAGCGCGTCCGCCAGGCCGTCCTGGTCCGGCGGCCCAGCCTGTGCCGGAGGCTGCGATCGGGTCACCACTGCGTCTCCTCACCCTTGCGCACGGACCGCGGGGTTACCCGGCGTCGGCCGGGCTACACGCCCGAACGCCCGCCGTCTCCCGGTCAGGCGCCGATGAGCAGGCCGTCCAGGTTCGCCACCTCGAGCACCATCCGGACCATCGGCCCGGGCTCGCGCAGGCGCAGCGTGATGTCCTTGAGCTCGGCGGCCCGGCGGGCGGCGACCAGCATGCCGATGCCGGAGGAGTCCAGGAACGTCACGGCGTGCATGTCGACGTCGATCCGGCCGCCCTGCTTGTCGGCCACCACCCGGCGCAGGACCTCGCGGAGGTACGTCGCCGTCTCCAGGTCGACGTCGCCCTCGGGGGTGACCACCACGGTGTCACCCTGGCGTTCCACGGTGCATTCGAATGCCATCTCACTCCGCCTTCCGCTTGCCCCGCCGCTCATCCGTCACCCATTGTCGCGGATCACCGTCCGGGGTCGTACCGCGGCTCGGCCGCAACCGCCGCGGGGCCGTCCCGCGGCTGTCCGGGCCGCTCCCGAACGGTCGGACCTGGCATTCGGCACCCGCGGTATACCGGCGATCGCAACCCGGCTGCACCCCGGCCGATGGAAGATGACTTCTCGGGACCGGCCGCCAACGTGAGACGGGGTGACATGGCAGCTGCGCGGGGTACCTCCGGAGGCCATCGCCGGCCGGCGCCCAGCCGCACCCGCACGCTCCCGGCGTGGGGGTGGTTCCTGCTGGCGGGCGGCATCGTGACCGTGCTCGCCGGCCGGGCCGGGGCGACCGGCCGGGAGGTCGGCTACGCCACCCTGAGCCTGAGCGTCATCGGCGCCGTGATCGCCGGGGTCCGGACGTACCGGCCCGCTCACCCGCTGGGCTGGTGGGTGCTGGCTGCCGGCATGGGGTGTGGCGCCGCCGCCCACCTCCGATGGGTTATGGCGCCACCGACGGCCGTGCTGAACTCGGGCATCTCCTGGACCGATGCCGTCTACTTCTCGATGTACCTGCTGGTCGCCGCGGCCGTGGCGATCCTGTCGGCGCCGGACCGCCGCGGCGCGGTCCTGGCCGGTATGGCCGAGGCGGGCATCGTCGCGTGCACCGCGGTCGTGCTCGTCTGGGTGTTCATGCTGGACCCCTTCGTGAACGACGGTGACGACTGGTCGACCACCGCCGGGGTGCTGGTCTACCCGGTCCTGGACCTGCTCATCATCACCACGGCGATGCGGCTGCGCGTGGTCACGCGCGCCCTCAGTCGCGCTCAACAGCTCATCGTGCTGGCCCTGCTCGCGGTGCTGGCCGCGGACATCGCCTACATCGTGTCGGTGATGAACGGGGGTCCGTGGGCCGGATCGGCCTTCAGCGCCTTCGGCTGGCTGACCTTCCTGCTGCTGCTCGGCGCCGCCGCCCTGCACCCGTCGATGGCTCGGGAGCCCGGCGCCGACCCGGGCCGGCGGCCGGCGGGCGCCGGCCGGTGGACCGTCGCCGGGTTGTTCGCCGTCGTGCTGATCGGCCCGGCGGCCACCTGCTTCGACCTGGTCAAGGACATCCTGGAGGGCGAGCTGGACGTCCTCGACGTGGTGGTGCCCCTGGGCGCCACCACGATGACCGCGGTGCTGCTCGTCGCCCGCCTGATCCGGGCCAGCGCCCTCGTCCAGCGGCGCGCGGCCGAACTGCAGGAGGCGGTCGATCACCAGGCCGTCCTGCAGGGCGAGATGAGCCACCTCGCCCTGCACGACCCGCTGACCGGGCTGCCCAACCGCCTGTACCTGGACCGGGAGCTGCGCGAGCACCTGCGCCGCGGCGACCCGGGCTGCCTGCTGCTGCTGGACGTCGACGGCTTCAAGCACATCAACGAGAGCCTGGGCCACCCGATCGGCGACGCGCTGCTGGTCGCCGTCGCGCAGCGGCTGCGCGAGACCGTGGGGCCCGGCGCGCTGCTCGCCCGGCTCGGCGGCGACGAGTTCGCCGTCCTCCTGCCGGACGCGGAGGCCGCCACGGTGGCCCGGCGCTGCGCGGACATCCTGGCCGGGGTACGCCTGCCCGCCGACATCCACGGCCACCGGCTGCACGTCACGATCAGCATCGGGGTACGCCGGCTGGCCGGGCCGGCCGCCGGCACCGACGCGCTCAGCGACGCCGACCTGGCCCTGTACGAGGCCAAGGCCGCGGGCCGGGACCGGGCGGTCACCTACGACGCCGGGCTGCGCGAGCGGCAGCTGGAGCGCACCGAGCTGATCGAGCGCCTGCGCGACGCGCTGACCGCCGGGCAGTTCAGCGTCTACTACCAGCCGATCGTGTCGCTCGGCGCCGGCGGCTTCGACGCGGTCGAGGCGCTGGTGCGCTGGTTCCCGGCGCCGGGCGAGGTCATCGGCCCGGACCGGTTCATCCCGGCCGCCGAGGACAGCGGCCTGATCGTCGCCCTCGGCGAGTGGGTGCTGCGGCAGGCCTGCCGGGACGCGGCCGGCTGGCACCGCCAGCACGGCACGGCGGTGACCGTCAACGTCTCCCCGCGCCAGCTCATGGAGCCGGACTATGCGATGACGGTCCGCCGGGCGCTGCGCGACGCCGGCCTGCCCCCGACGGCGCTGATCCTGGAGATCACCGAGGGCATGCTGGTGGGCGCGGCCAACCAGGACGACCGGACCATCGCCCACCTGAGCGCGCTGCGCCGCGAGGGCGTCCGGGTCGCGGTCGACGACTTCGGCACCGGCTACTCCTCGCTGGCCTACCTGCGGGACCTGCCGATCGACATCCTCAAGATCGACCGCTCGTTCCTGCCCGACGGCGCCGGCCCGGCCGACCGCCAGGTGTCGTTCGTCCGGACGATCGTCGACCTGGCCCACAACCTGGGGCTGGCCGCGGTCGCCGAGGGCGTCGAGACCCCGGCGCAGGTCGACCTGCTGCGCGGTCTGGGCTGCGACAAGGGCCAGGGTTTCCACTTCGGCCGGCCGGTCGGCGCCGCCGAGACGACCGAGGTCCTGGCCGCGTCGAGGACCGCCGGCGCGGTGCCGATCGGCGCCTGACCCGGGTCCACCGCGGGTGGCCACCGGCGCGAGTTCCCGCGCCGGACCTCTTGCCGTCCGTGACCGCGCGAGGCGGATCGGAAAATCCGCACCCGCTGAGGGCTAGCTGGGAGATCGCTGGGTAGTCGGGGGACACGTCCGCAGAAATGGAGGGGCATCCATGGCCCAGTCCCTCGGTTCGGCGCCCGGCACGGGCACCATCCGCAGCCTGATCCCGGCTCGCATCGACCGGCTCACCTGGTCACCGTTCCACACCCGCATGATCATGGCGCTCGGCACCGCGTGGGTGCTCGACGGCATCGAGATCACCATCGCCGGCGCCATCGGCCCGGTGCTGGCCGACGAGGCGACCCTCGGGCTGAGCACCACCCAGGTCGGCGCGATCGCCACCGTCTACCTGCTCGGCGAGGTCTTCGGCGCGCTGCTCTTCGGCCGGCTGTCCGACGCGCTCGGCCGCAAGAACCTGTTCGTCGTCACCCTCGGCGTCTACCTCGCCGGCAACGCGCTGACCGCGCTGACCTGGGGTAACGGCACCATGGCGCTGGTCTTCCTGTATGTCACGAGGTTCATCGCGGGCGCCGGCATCGGCGGCGAGTACGCCGCGATCAACTCCGCCATCGACGAGATGATGCCGGCCAAGTACCGCGGCCGGGTCGACATCGGCGTCAACGGCACCTACTGGGGCGGCGCCATCCTGGGCACGCTGGGCACCTTCGTGCTGCTCAACCACATGGACCTGAACATCGGCTGGCGGATCGGCTTCCTGATCGGGCCGGTGCTCGGCGCGCTGATCTGGAACCTGCGCCGGCACCTGCCGGAGAGCCCGCGCTGGCTGATCATGCACGGCCGGGAGGCGGAGGCCGAGGAGAACATCCGGATCATCGAGCACGAGGTCGAGCGCAGCGGCCGGCGGCTCCCCCCGGTCGACGAGTCGAAAACCATCGAGATCCAGCCGGCCGCGTCGCACGGCTACCTGTCGCTGCTGCGGGTGCTGTTCAAGCAGTACCCGTCACGGTCGATCCTGGGCGCCACGTTGATGATCACGCAGTCGTTCCTCTACAACGCGATCTTCTTCACGTACACGCTGGTGCTGACCGACGTCTACGGCGTCGACAAGGAGGACGCGCCGCTGTATCTCATCGCGTTCGCGCTGGGCAACCTCATCGGGCCGCTGGCCATCGGGCACCTTTTCGACGTCATCGGGCGGCGCAAGATGATCGCCGGCACGTACCTGCTCTCCGGGGTGCTGCTGGCCATCACCGCGTTCCTGTTCGACGCGGGGCTGCTGAACGCGATCACCCAGACCATCGCCTGGAGCGTGATCTTCTTCTTCGCCTCGGCCGGGGCCAGTTCGGCCTACCTGACCGCCAGCGAGATCTTCCCGCTGGAGATCCGGGCCCAGGCCATCGCGGTCTTCTTCGCCATCGCGCAGTGCTTCGGCGCGATCGGGCCGGTGTTCTACGGCTACCTGATCGGCGAGGGCGACACCGGCAAGCTCCTGATCGGTTACCTGATCGGGGCCGGCGTGATGGTCGTCGGGGGGATCGTCGAGATCTTCCTGGGCATCGACGCCGAGGGCAAGTCGCTCGAGGACGTGGCCGCGCCGCTGTCCGCGGTGACCACCCGGCCCCGCGCGACCGGCTGACCCGGCCGACCGGCCCGGTCCCGGCCCGGTCGCCCCGCGGGGCGACCGGGCCGGGCGGGGGAGAGACCTCGCTCATACGACACGCCGGAAGAGACTCATACTTTCGGCTAGTCATAGCTCAACTATTCGGCTACGGTCGACGACATCGGTCAAGAAGGCGCCGAGATCACCACCCTGCGATGTCCCTGTCGTGGTGCGGACCTCACGCTTCTTGACGCCCAGACGCGTTCCTCCGCCTCGGCAGCAGCGCGGGTGGTCCGGCAACGGATACCCAGACGTAGCGTCCGAGAAGAGGAACCATCATGTACGCACCCGCCATCCGGCCGATCGGCCCCTCGGTTCCCGTCGACTCCGGTGCCGCGACGACGGCGGAGCCGGGGGTCGCGCTCATCGCCGCGCTCGCCGCAATGCCCCAGGACGACCCGGCCCGCCCCCGGCTGCGCGACCGGACCATCGAGGCCTGGCTGCCGATGACCCGCCGGCTCGCCCGGCGCTACGCCGGCCGCGGCGAGCCCCTGGACGATCTGATCCAGGCCGCGACGGTCGGCCTGATCAAGGCGATCGACCGGTTCGACGCCGAGGTCGGCGTCGACTTCACGGTGTTCGCCATCCCCACCGTCCTGGGCGAGATCAAGCGGCACTTCCGCGACCGGGCCTGGGCCATCCGGGTCCCGCGCCGGCTGCAGGAGATGCGGATGGCGATCAGCGACGCCGGCACGGTGCTGGCCCACCGGCTGGGCCGGGCGCCCACGGTCGCCGACATCGCCGCCTACCTCGAGGTCGGTGAGGAGGAGGTGCTGGAGGGGCTGGAGGGAGCCCGCGCGTACAGCACGACCTCGCTCTCCACGCCGGTCGGCACCGAGAGCGGCACCCTGGAGCTGGGCGACACCCTCGGCGCCGAGGACGACGACTACGCGCGCACCGAGCTGCACCTGAGCCTCGGGCCGGCGATGGCCTGCCTCACCGAGCGCGAGCGCACCATCGTGACGCTGCGCTTCTTCGGCAACCAGACCCAGACGCAGATCGCCGCGCAGATCGGGGTGTCGCAGATGCACGTGTCCCGGCTGCTGTCCGCGGCGCTGCTGAAGCTGCGCACCCGGCTGGGTCCCGACGCCTGCTGAACCGTCACGGGCGGGCCCGGCGCCGCCGGCGGCGGACCAGCACCAGCGCCAGGAGCACCGCGAAGACGTCGAAGACGATCACCGCGGCCACCCAGCCGAACAACAGCGTCACCATCGGCAGCGAGACGTAGAGCGACGCGCACAGGGCGAGGACCGTCGGCCCGGGACGGTCCGGCCCGCCCATCCGGGCGGCGAGCACCGGGTCCTGCCGGGACAGTTCCTGCTCGATCGCCGCGAGAGCGCGGCGATCCCGCTCGTCGAGCATCTCTCTCACCCCTCCCGGGCCGTGCGGAGCAGCGCGCGTACCCCGGTCGCCGGCATGTCAAACCGTCGATGAAAATCGGGGGGTTAAAAGTCGCGTGCGCGGGGTAGGCGAGGCCCACCTGTCAGGTGGAGGATTCAGGCATGACTGCTGTCACCCCGCGCCCGGTCGCCCCTAGTCCGGTCGCCCCTGGTCCGGTCGTGACCCGGCCCTGGCCGGTCCGGCGCACGGTCCGCGGCTCGGCGCTGGCCCGGGTCCTGCGCACCACGGACGCGAAGCAGATCGGGATCATGTACATGATCACGTCCTTCGTGTTCTTCATGATCGGCGGCTTCCTGGCCCTGCTCATGCGGGCCGAGCTGGCCCGCCCGGGGATGCAGTTCCTGTCGCCGGAGCAGTACAACCAGCTGTTCACCATGCACGGCACGATCATGCTGCTGTTCTTCGCGACGCCGATCGTGTTCGCCTTCGCCAACTTCGTGGTACCCCTGCAGATCGGCGCGCCCGACGTGTCGTTCCCGCGGCTCAACGCGTTCGCGTACTGGCTCTACCTGTTCGGCGGGACCATCGCCGTCGCGGCGTTCCTGACGCCGTCGGGCGCGGCCGACTTCGGCTGGTTCGCGTACACCCCGCTCAGCACCTCCCTGCACTCGCCGGGCATCGGCGGCAACATGTGGGTGATCGGCCTGGCGCTGTCCGGCGTCGGCACCATCCTCGGCGCCGTCAACATGATCACCACCGTGATCACGCTGCGCGCGCCCGGCATGACGATGTTCCGGATGCCCATCTTCACGTGGAACATCCTGGTCACCAGCCTGCTCGTGATCCTGATCTTCCCGTTCCTGGCCGCCGCGCTGTTCGCGCTGGCCGCCGACCGGGTGCTCGGCGCGCACGTCTTCGACGTGGACACCGGTGGCCCGCTGCTCTGGCAGCACCTGTTCTGGTTCTTCGGCCACCCCGAGGTCTACGTCGTGGCGCTGCCGTTCTTCGGCATCATCACCGAGGTCATCCCGGTGTTCAGCCGCAAGCCGGTGTTCGGCTACAAGGGCCTGGTCGGCGCGACCCTGCTGATCGCGGCGCTGTCGATGAGCGTGTGGGCGCACCACATGTTCGCCACCGGGCAGGTGCTGCTGCCGTTCTTCAGCTTCCTGAGTTTCATGATCGCGGTCCCGACGGGC
>NZ_BOMQ01000062.1 GCF_016862275.1 Actinoplanes nipponensis
CCTCCTGAGCCGCCTCCGCGGTCGGCAACCCGGGCGATCCGGACCAGTCCCGACCGCCCAGCCGGCCGCTCGAGCCGCTTGCCGCGCTCCGGGTGGCCTGCTCGAGCCGCTTGCCGCGCTCCGAGTGGCCTGCTCGAGCCGCTTGTCGCGCTCCGGGCGGGGCCTGGCCGGGGTGCGCGGCCGGGGCTGCCGAGGCGGGATGGGGCCGTGCGGTCCGGTCGGGGGCCTTGCCGACGATCCGCGTGATCGCGGTGATGTCTCGCGGGCGAGGCGAGGCCGGCGGCAGCCGCTGCATTACGTCGACGTGGCCGGGCGTCGTTCGGCGCAGTCGTTCCGCGGGGCCGGTGCGAGGACAGGCCGGCGTGACCCGCATCGCCCTCGCGGGTCGGCGCCGGGCGCGGCCGCGCGGCCGCCATGCGCATCGTGCGGCGCCGGGGCCATGCGCGCCGCCGGGCCGCCGCACCGCCAGGCCGCCGCGCCGCCGGGCCGCCGCACCGCCAGGCCGCCGCACCGCCGCACCGCCGGGCCGCCGCACCGCCGCACCGCCGCACCGTCGCGCCGCCAGGCCGCCAGGCCGCCAGGCCGCCAGGCCGCCGCGCCGCC
>NZ_BOMQ01000063.1 GCF_016862275.1 Actinoplanes nipponensis
CCAGGCCGCCAGGCCGCCGCGCCGCCCAGGCCGCCGGGCCGCCGCGCCGCCCAGGCCGCCGGGCCGCCGCGCCGCGGGTCCTCAGCGATCGAAGCGATCCGCGAGCCGGTGAACGCGAGCCTCGACCGGTTCGCGGCCGAGCCAAACACGATGGCCACACCGGCCGCGCTGATCGCCGCCGACCCCACCACCCACCTGCCCACACCGGCCGCACTGATCACCGCGGACTCGAACACCACCGCCACGCCAACCGCGCTGGCATGCCGTATCCTTCCCTATCAGGCGGCGGATGAGGTGCGATGAGTAACGATATGTACTCGGTGGAACAGGTGGCGGAGCTGCTGGGGCTGCACGTGCGCACTGTCCGCGCCTACGTCCGGCAGGGCCGGCTCAAGGCCGTCAAGATCGGCAAGCAGTACCGGATCGCCCGCGGGGATCTCGAGGCGCTCATCGGTGCGCCCGCCCCGGCGGCGGCTGGGGCGGGCGGGGCCGGGCATGCCGAGGTGTCCAGCATCGTGCAGATCGACGGTCTTGCGCCCGGTGCGGCCGACCGGCTCAGCACCCTGCTCACCGCCGGCGCCCAGGCGCCCCGGGGCTCCCCCGGGCCGCTGCGCCTGCAGACCATCTACGACGAGGGACGATCCCGGATGAAAATCGTGATCCTGGGCGGTCCGGCCGCCACCGCCGACATTCTCCAGCTGCTCGACGGGCTCCTCGGCCCGGAGAACGGGCTGTTCGGCACGGCGGCCGGCCGATGACCGACCGGCTGGAGCAGCGTCACGGCGTACCGGTGCTGATCTGCGCCCCGGACGGCCCGCCGGTGACCACCGAGCAGGACGCCCTGGACCTCATCGGTGCGGCCTTTTCCCGCAGCGACGTGGTCGCTTTGCCGGTCGCCCGGCTCGACCCGCGGTTCTTCACGCTCGGCACCGGGCTGGCCGGCGCGATCATGCAGAAGTTCGTGAACTACCGGGTCCGGCTCGCGATCGTCGGCGACATCACCGGGCACCTGGCCGGCAGTTCGGCGCTGCGGGCCCTGGTGGAGGAGTCGAACCGGGGGCGGCAGATCTGGTTCGTCACCGACCTCGACGAGTTCGACGCCCACCTGACGTGACGGTGCCGGTTCGTCGCGGGTGGACAGTACGTTTCTAGTGAAGCGGCGAGCTGACTCAGGCGTACCCGATGCTCTGCGGCCAGGCCCGCACCCAGGATCCGACGCCGGACGAGCTGGCCGACGTGCTCTGCCCGGTGCTGCTGCTGGCGCGGCACCACGACGTGGAAGGCTCCGCTGATGCCGGAGGGGCCGGTGAGCCGCGCGGGACACCGCCCGGAGCTCATGTGGGCAAAACCGGGTAACGCCTCAGCGACTGCGGCGGGTGTGCCGATCAGATCTGCAGATCCCGTTCCATGGCTGGAGGTGCTGCCGTGCCCACCGTGCTCATCGCCGACGATGACGCCGACCACCGTGAGCTGATGGCGCTCGCGCTGGCCCGGCTCGGCCACGAGGTCGTGGAGGCTGCCGACGCCGAGGCCGCGCAGCGCGCGATCGAGGCCGGCGGGGTCGACGCGGCGCTGATCGACGTGCGCATGCCGGGCGTCTCCGGCATCGACCTGTGCCGCCGGTTGCGCGCCGACCCGGCCACCGCCGACCTGCCGATCATGCTGGTCAGCGCCGACGTCAACAACTACCGGATCCTGGCCGCGCTGGACGCGGGCGCCGACGACTACCTGACCAAGCCGTACCACCGCGCCGAGCTGTTCGACCGCGTGGAGCTCCTGCTGGCCCGCCGCGGCGCCACCACCACCAGGCCGGCCACGGCCGCGACCGCGGCGCTGCTGGCCGCCCGCGCGGCCCTGCCCCGGGGCGTGCCGGTGCCGCTCCCCCGCCCGGTCCGCCGCACCGCCTGACCGGCCCGCCTTCCGGCGTAGGGTCCGGGACATGAATCTTGCCCGCACCCGTACGGCCGGCGCACGGTGACGGCGGCCCCGATCACCTACCGCAGCGCCACCGGGCGCTGGGTGCTGCTGGCCACCGTGCTGGGTTCGAGCCTGGCGTTCATCGACGCCACGGTGGTCAACATCGCCCTGCCGGCGATCGGCGAGGACCTCGGCGGCGGCGCGGCGGGCCTGCAATGGACCGTCAACGGGTACGCCCTCAGCCTGGCGTCGCTCATCCTGCTCGGCGGCTCGCTCGGCGACCGCTTCGGACGCAAACGGGTGTACCTGATCGGGGTGGGCTGGTTCGCCCTGGCGTCGCTGCTGTGCGGCCTGGCGCAGTCCATGGAGATCCTCGTCGCCGCCCGCGTGCTGCAGGGCATCGGCGGCGCCCTGTTGACCCCCGGCGCGCTGGCCATCCTGGAGGCGTCGTTCGCCCGCGAGGACCGGGCCCGCGCGATCGGCGCCTGGTCGGGGCTGGGCGGCATCGGCGGGGCGCTCGGCCCGTTCCTCGGCGGCTGGCTGGTCGAGGTGGGCAACTGGCGGCTGATCTTCCTGATCAACGTGCCGCTCGCGGCGCTGGTCATGCTGGTCGCGGGCCGGCACGTGCCGGAGTCCCGCAACCCGGCCGCGCCCCGGGAACTCGACGTCGCCGGCGTGCTCACCGGCGCCGCGGGACTGGGCGGCCTGACGTACGGCTTCACCGCCTGGCCCACCCACGGCCCGGGCAGCCCCCAGGTGCTGATCCCGCTCCTGCTCGGCGCCGCCGGCCTGGCCGCGTTCGTGCTGGCCGAACGGCGCTCCCGGCACCCCATGCTACCGCTGGGCATCTTCGGCTCCCGGGCCTTCAGCGGGGCCAACCTGGTCACCTTCCTGGTGTACGCGGCCAACGGCGGCGTCTTCTTCCTGGTGGTGCTCAACCTGCAGGTGGTGGCCGGCTTCAGCCCGCTGGCCGCCGGCCTGGCGCTGCTGCCGGTGACGGTGCTGATGCTGCTGCTGTCGGCCCGCGCCGGCGCCCTCGGCCAGCGCATCGGCCCCCGCCTGCCGATGACCGCGGGGCCGCTGGTCTGCGCGCTGGGCCTGCTGTGGATGAGCCGGATCGGCGCGGGCGCGTCGTACTGGACGGACGTCCTGCCCCCGGTGATCGTCTTCGGCCTGGGCCTGTGCCTGCTGGTGGCCCCGCTGACCGCGACGGCCCTGGGCTCCCTCGACGACCGCTACGCGGGAGTCGCGAGCGGCGTGAACAACGCGGTGGCCCGAGCCGCCGGCCTGCTGGCCGTGGCGGTCCTGCCCTTGGCGGCCGGCATCGGCACGGGCGACTTGACCGACGCGGCGGATCTGCACCCGACGTACCGCAACTCCCTGATGATCTGCGCGGCCCTGATGCTGGCCGGGGCGGCTGTGGCCGGGGCGCTGATCCCTAGCCGCCTTCCGGGCCACGCCTCAGCCACGAAAGAGCACGCTCGCTCCGCTGGAACCAGGACTGCCGACGAGATTGGGCCTGAGCCTGTGGGTGTTCCGAGCCGCCGGTACTGCGACGTGGCGGGGCCGCCGCTGCACCCTCGCAGCGAGGAGTAAGGGGAGCCGGCGTCGGGGTCTTGGTTCGGTTGGGCTGGTGGCGGGAAGGCGGTCGCGCGGCGCTCACACCACGCTCTGACCTTCCTCGCGGATCTTGTTGAGGCTGGGTCAGGTTCCGGGCCATGGCGCATCAAGATTCAGCGACGGGGGATCAAGGGTGGGGTCCGCATCGCGAGCATGACCCGGAAATTCTTTCGCGGCCGCAATGGCGCCGGGCGCGAGCAGCCGAACACGGTGGAGAGGCAGCGCCACTCGGGCGGCAACATCGGCCCGAGGCACAAAGCGCGTGGTGGACAGGGGCGAGGTCAGCGCGACGCCCAGTCGGCACAACGCAAGGTCGCGCGCAAACCACTTGCCCCCCGTACTTGAATGAAGACCATGCCACCCACCTTCCTCTCCCCGCCGAAACTCGCCCCCGGTGACCGGGTCGCGGTCGTCTCGCCCGCGCACGCCGCCCCCGCCCTCTTCCCCGCCGTGCACGAGCAGGGACTGCGGCGCCTCCGCGAGACCTTCGGCCTGGAGCCGGTCGAGTATCCGAGCACCCGCCGGCAGTCCTCCGCCGCGGCGCGGGCCGAGGATCTGATGGCCGCCTACGCCGATCCGGCCATCCGCGCGGTGTTCGCGACGATCGGCGGGGACGACCAGATCACCGTGTTGCGGCATCTCGATCCGGCGCCGTTCCGGGCCGATCCCAAGCCTTTCTTCGGCTACTCCGACAACACCAACCTGTTGAACTGGCTCTGGACGCACGGCGTCGCCGCCTATCACGGAATGTCCACGATGGTGCAGCTCGGCCGGGGCGGCGGGGTGCAGCAGCCGACCGTGGATTCGCTGCGGGCGGCGCTGTTCACCGGCGGTGACCTGGAGGTTCGCCCGGTGGAGCAGTTCAGCGACGAGGAGGTGCCGTGGACCGAGCCGGCGGCGCTGACCGAGGCTCCGGAGCCTTATCCGAGCCCGGGGCGGGTGTGGCACCGGGCCGATCGGGTGGTGAGCGCGCCGACGTGGGGCGGCAACCTGGAGATTCTGCACTGGACGCTGGCGGCCGGCCGCTGGGTGCGGCCGGCCGAGGACTACGCCGGGTGTGTGCTGCTGCTGGAGACGTCCGAGGAGATGCCGCCGGATACCGACGTGTTCCGGATGCTGCGCAACTTCGGCGAGCGCGGCCTGCTGGAGCAGTTCCCGGCGATCGTCGTGGCCACCGCCAAGGGGACCGTGTTCAGCGATCCGCGGCCGCGGGAGGAGCGGGACCGGTACCGGGAGGCGCAGCGGGCGGCCGTGCTGCGGGCGGTCGAGGCTTACAACCCCGGCGCGATGGTCGTTTTCGGGGTGGACTTCGGGCACACGAATCCACAGTGGGTGTTGCCGTACGGCGGGCGGCTCACCGTGGACGGGCCGGCGCGGCGGATCATCGCGCACTTCTGAGGGCGTCGACCTCGGCCGCGAAGAAGTGGTCGGGGTCCAGCCCCAGCGAGCGGAAGTTGCCGGCGATCTCCAGGCTGACGAAGCCGTGCAGCCGGCTCCAGGCGGCGACCGCGTGCAGGGTGACCGCCGGGTCGGTCCCGTCGGCGCCGCGTTCGTGCGCCCAGTGGCGCAGCTCCCCGGCCAGCGGCGGCGCCGGTTCCGGGCCCGCGCCGACGCCGGAGAGCAGGACGTCCACCGCCCGTTGCGCCGCGCCGGCCAGCCGTTCGTCGTGGGCGTCGAAGCCGGGCAGGGGCGCGCCGAACAGCAGCCGGTAGCGGTGCGGGTGCGCGGTCGCCCAGGTCCGGTAGGCCGCCGCCAGCGCCGGCAGGCGGCGGGCGGCGGCGGAGATCGCCGCGGTCAGGTCGGCGTACGCGTCCAGGATCAGCTCGGTGAGCAGCGCGTCCCGGCCGGAGAAGTAGCGGTAGAGGGCGGGTCCGGAGACGCCGAGTTCCTTGGCGATCGCGTTGAGGGACAGCGCGCCGGGGCCGCCCTCGGCGAGCTGGCGCAGCGCAACGTCCTTGACCTCCTGGCGCATCTGCGCCCGGAACCGGTCCCTGATCCCTCCCGCACTCATGGGGCAACGTTACAGCCGTGGTTCAAGGTGAGAACCTTTAACTCACCGGCCCGCGCGCCGCGGTCAGCTGCCGAACTCGCGCCAGCTCCGCTCGGTCATCTCGATCTTGTAGTGCGCGGCCGCCGCCTTGATGTTCTCGAAGGCCTGGTCCCGCTCGGCGTCGGTGACGCCCTTGGTCTGGTTGAAGCGGGCCATCGCGTTGCGCACGTGGTCGGCGTCGGTCAGGGGCTCCTTGCGCTTGCCCGGGAAGGCGTAGGCGCTGTCCGGGAGTTCCTTGCGGTCCGCGGCGGACAGGGCGCCGTGCTCGTCCACGGGCTTCCAGGTCTTGGCCATGCGAGGGCTACTACCCCGGCGCCGCCGCCGGCAAAACGGTCAGATCATTCCGGTACGCAGCGCGTACGCGACCGCGTGGGAACGGTTGCGCAGGTTCAGCCGGTGCGTCAGCCCGTAGATGACGTTCTTGACCGTGCGCTCCGAGTAGCACAGCCGGCCGGCGATCTCGCTGGTGTCCAGGCCGTCGGCCATCAGCCGGAGCACGTCGAGCTCGCGCGGGGTGAGGCCGGACGAGGTGAGCCCGTGCGGCGTCAGCACGTCGCGCTGCAGGCGCTCGATGTGCTTGAGCAGCTCGCCGACCAGGTTGGGGGGCATCACGCCACCGCCGGACGCCGCCGCGAGCACGCTGTGGGCCAGCCGCTCGGCGGTGACCGCGGCGCGGGGCAGCACGGCGACCACCCGGCATTCGACCGCGGTGAGCAGTTCCGCCTCGTTGATCTCGGGGGCGACCAGCACGACCGGCACCCCGGGCCCGGTGGCCGAGCGGCGCAGCGTGGCCACCACGTCGGTGCTCAGCCGGTCGGCCGAGAGGACCAGCACCGCGGCCCCGGCCCGGTCGGCGGGCACGAGGGTGAACTCCGGCCGGGACTGGAGAAAGCTGGCGAGTCCCGCGTGGCTGAGCGGGTCCGTCGCCTGCAGGGCGACCCGAACCTGGTCCACGGCTACCTCCGGTTGATCGATGCGGCCGGGCCCATCTTCCGGAGGTGGCCTTCAGGAAACCTTCACGCGACCTTCACGGCCGGCGGCCCGCCGCCCACTGCGGCGGATCGACGCAGCTCATTACCGGTTTTCGCGGCGGCCGCCGGATTCCGGCGCGGCGCTGGCCCGCCGCAGGGCGGCGATGTACATCGGCAGTTCGGCGGCGGCCCGGGCTAATTGACCGGGCGCCAATTGTTCGGTGAAAACGGCGTCGACGACATCGCGGGCCAGATCGCCGGGGAGGTCGCCGACCCGGCGCGCGGGTATTTGCTGCCAGATTCCGAGAATGCGCAGCCGCGCGCGGATCTGGGCCAGGGTGCGCTCCAGGCCCACGATGGCGGCCTCGGCGTCCACGGCGTCGACGACCAGCCGGCCCTCCGCGGCGAGGTGCAGGAACAGTTCCCCGGCGAACGGCAGGGCAGGCCCGTCCCCGCTCATCTGGCCTCCTCGCCCGGGTTGCCGGTCAGCCGCTTCCCGACGAGGACGCGCCGGGCGGCCGGCCGGCGGGCCACGCCGCCGGTCGCCAGCGAGTCCATCAGGACCACGCGTCGCACGGAACCTGTCGCGGGCCGGAGTGCCCCGACCCACCAGTAACTCTGCCCAGCGGGCCGGCCGCGATCGGCCGGAAAGCGCGTAGTGATTTCGTGACGCAAAGAAAAGAGAGAAGGAGCGGTATTCGGCGCTTGCCGGCATCGGGTAGGAATGGCGTCATCGGGCGGCGCGAATATCACGAGGTTGGGAAAGCCATGACGGCGGAGCACGAGGGCCTGGACCTTCGCCTGCTGGGACCGGTACGGGCGTGGCGGGGCGGCCGCGAGCTCCGGCTGGGATCGGCGCGCCGGGCCGCGGTGCTCGCGGTGCTGGCCCTGCACGCCGGTCACGCGGTCTCCCGGCAGCAGCTGGTCACCGCGCTGTGGGGGGACGAGCCCCCGGCGAGCGCGACGGGCAACGTCTACACGTACGTCTCCACCCTGCGCCGGGTGGTGGAGCCGGGACGGGACCGCTGGGCCGCCGGCCGGGTGCTGACCTCCGGCGGCGGCACGTACTGCCTGCACGTGCGGGAACAGGACGTGGACGCGTTCCGGTTCGAGGCGTTGCGCGAGGAGAGCCGGCGGCACCGGACGGCCGGTGACCGGCTCGCCGAGCTGGCCGCGCTGGAGGCGGCGACGCGGCTGTGGCGGGGCGACGCGCTGTCCGGGGTGCCCGGCCCGTACGCCGCCGCCCAGCGCCTGCGGCTCGGCGAGTTGCGGCTGGCCAGCGCCGAACGGCAGGCGGCCCTGCTGCTGGAACTGGGCCGCCACGAGGAGGCCGTCGCGGCGCTGCGGCTGCTGGTGCGGGCGTACCCGTTGCAGGAGACGTTGCACGGCATGCTGATGACCGCGCTGTGCGCCGGCGGGCGCCGGGCCGAGGCGCTGCGGGTGCACGACGACCTGGGCGAGGCGCTGCGGGAGGCGACCGGCACCGTGCCCGGCGCCGCGCTGCGGGCCATCCGGCTGCGGATCCTCACCGGCACGGAGGTGGCGCCCGGACCGGCCCGCGGCCCCGCCGGCCCGGCCGCCGCCGCGCCGGCGACCTTGACCGGCCGCGACGCCGAGCTGCGCGGGCTGCGCGCGGCCCTGCGCGACGTGGCCGCCGGCCGGGGTCGCAGCATCCGCGTCGAGAGCACCCCCGGCATGGGCAAGTCGGCGCTGCTGGCCGGGGCGCTGGGCGGCTCCCGGCCGGCCGGGATCCGGGTGGGCCGGGGCGTCGGGGACGAGCTGGCCCACCGGATGCCACTGGGGGTGCTGCTGGAATGCGCCGAGTCGGCGATGTCCGGCGACGCGACCCGGGAGCTGGTGCGGCGGCTCTTCACGGTGGCCGCCGACGCGCTCGACGGCCCGGCGCCGCGCACCGTACGGCGGGCGGTGGACCTCATCCGGCGGGCCGCCGCCGAGGCCCCGCTGGTCCTGGTGGCCGACGACCTGCATCGCGCCGATCCCGGCACGCTGCGGGTCTGGGCCGCGCTGCACGCGCTGACCCGCGAGCTGCCGCTGCTGCTGCTCGCCTCCGCCCGGCCCGGCGACCCGGCCCTGGCCGACGTGCCCGCCGACGAGATCGTCTCGCTGGCGCCGCTCACCGCCGGGGAGGCGTCGGCGCTGGTGCGGGCGGTGGCGCCGGAGCCGTTCGACCCGCGCGCCCGGGAGCGGCTGCTCGCCGAGGGCGGCGGCAACCCGTACTACCTGCGGCACCTGGCGGCGACCCGGCACGACGACGGCGAGCGGGGTGCGCCGCCGGCCGAGCTGGTCGCCGCCGTGGACGCGCACCTCGCCCCGTTCGACGAGGAGACCCGGCACCTGCTGCGGGCCGCCGCGTTCCTCGGCGACCGCTGCACCGTCGCCGAGATCGCCACCGTGACCGATCAGCCGGCGGCACGAGTGCGGCACGTCCTGCGGCCGGCCCGAGCCGCGGCCGTGCTCACCGACGACCCGGAGGTGCTGGTCTTCCGGCACCCGGTGGTGCGGCGGGTGCTGCACGAGAGCACCCCGGCGGCACTGCGGATCATGCTGCACCGGTCGTTCGCCGGCCGGCTCGCCGAGGCCGGCGGGGCGCCGGACCGGGTGGCCGGGCAGCTGCTGGCCGGGCCGGTGCCGCTGGACCCCGCGGCGAGCCGCTGGCTCGCCGGGCACCTCGATCAGCTCTCGGCGCGGGTCCCGCAGGTCGCGGTGAGCCTGCTCAGCCGGGTACGCACGGAGCCCGCCCTCGACGAGCAGTCCCGGCTCGACCTGACCGCGCGGCTGGCCCGGCTGCTCGACCGCCAGCGCCGGGACGCGGTCGCCGAGGCCGGTTGGGTCGCGGCCCGGACCACGGACGTGGCGGTCGAGGCGGAGATGCGCTGGATCATGGCGTGCGGCCTCGAACGGCGCGGCGAGCACGTCGCGGCGGCCGACGTGGTGCGGGCGGTGCTCAGCGCCCGCCGGTTGCCGGAGCCGTGGTTGTTCCGGTTCCGGATGATGATCACCCGGCTCCGGCCGCACCTGCCCGGCGAGCCGACCGCGCCCGGGCTCAGCCGGGCGGCCCTGCTGGGTGACAGAGTTTCTGTTATCCGCTGACCCGTACCCCGGTCTCCTCCGCCGGAGGCAGGCCCCGCCGCCGCGGCTATCGGAGGACAGATGACGGACTCCCCGCCCGAGCAGCTCCGGGTGTCGGTCCTGGGTCCGCTGCGGGCCTGGTACGGCGACCGGGAGCTCGCCCTCGGTCCCGCCCGCCAGCGCGCCCTGTTCGCCGTGCTGGTCGCGGAGGCCAACCGGCTGGTCAGCCGGGACGAGATCATCGAGGCGGTGTGGGGCGCCGCCGCGCCGGCGACCGCCCCCGGCAGTGTCTACACGTACGTCTCCGGGCTGCGGCGGGTGCTCGCCGCGGCTCCGGGCCACCCGCCGGCGGCCGGCGTGCTCACCTCCGGCCCGGCCGGGTACTCGCTGCGGATCGATCCCGGTCGGCTGGACAGCGAGCGGTTCGCCCGGCTCTGCGCCCGCGCCGACGAGGTGCGGGCCGCGGGCGACCCGGCCGCCGCGGCGGGCCTGCTCGACGAGGCGTTGCGGTTGTGGCACGGCGCCGCGTACGCGGAGATCACCGGCGACCGGATCGAGCTGGAGCGGACCCGCCTGACCGAGCTGCGGCTGGCCGCCGTCGAGCGCCGGGCCCGCATCGCGATGGAGCTCGGCGACGACGGCCTCGTGGCGGAGCTGGCCGGGCTGGTCCGCGACCATCCCCTGCACGAGACGCTGCACGAGTTGCTGATCCAGGCGCTGTACCGGGCCGGGCGCAGCGCCGACGCCCTGGAGGCGTTCCAGGCGGCGCGCCGGGTCCTCGGGGCCGAGCTGGGGGTCGAGCCGGGGCCGGCGTTGCGCGAGTTGCAGCGCCGGGTGCTGGACGGTTCGATGGCGCCGGCCGAGCCCCCGGCGCCGCCCGCCGCGGTCGTGCCCATCCCGGTGGCCCGGGCGGTCCGGGACGGGCTGTCCGGCCGGCCGCTGTTCGGGCGGGCCGACGAGGTCGGTTTGCTGCGCGGGCTGGTCCGGGCGACCGCGGACGGCGCCGGGGCGGCGGTGTGGATCGACGGGGAGCCCGGCATCGGCAAGACCGAGGTGCTGACCCGCGCCCTGAGCGACGCGGCCGAGGCCGGCTGCGCCCTGTGCTGGGGCGTGGCCGGCGAGCTGGACCGGCACACGCCGTTGCAGGTGCTCCTGCGCGCGCTCGGCCTCACGGCCACCTCGGACGATCCGCGCCGGGCCGCGCTTGCCGCGGAGCTGCACGCCGCCTCCGGGGACGGCGACGACGACGCGGGGCCGGCGCTGGCGGCCGAACGGGTGCTGGCCTACCTGCGGTCGGCCTGCGCGGCCACCCCCGTCGTGCTGGTCGTGGACGACCTGCAGTGGGCCGACGAGGCCACCGTGCTGCTCTGGGACCGGCTGGTCACGGCCACCCGGCAGATGCCGTTGCTGCTGGTCGCGGCGGCGCGCCCGGAGCCGAACGGGCGCGCCTTGGCCCGGTTGCGCCGCGGGGTGCGCACGGGCGGGGGCCACGTGCTGAGCCTGGGGGCGCTGTCCGGGCCGGCCACCGAGCAGCTGGTCGCGGCCGTGGTCGGCGCCCCGGTCGGCCCGCACCTGCGGACGGTGGTCGGCCATTCCGGCGGCAATCCGCTCTGTGCCCGGGAGATGGCCGCGGCGCTGGTCCGCCGGGGTGTCGTGACCGTCGCGGGCGGCCGGGCCGACATCGACGAGTCGGTGCCGGTGCGGGCGCCGGAGTCGCTGCTCGCGGTGGTCCGGACCACGCTGGACTTCCTCACCGGGGACACCCGGGAGGTGCTGCGGCTGGCCGCGCTGCTGGGCACCGAGTTCGCCGTCGACGACGTCGTCGCGGTGACCGGCCGGCCGGCGTTCCGGCTGATGGCCAACCTGGAGGAGGCGCTGGCGGCCAACGTCGTGGTGGACGCGGGCACCGAGCTGGCCTTCCGGCACCCGTTCCTGCGCGAGGCGCTGTACGAGAGCATCCCCCGCGCGGTCCGGGCGACGCTGCACCGCCGTACCGCCGAGATCCTCGCCACCGGCGGCAGCCCGGTGACCCGGGTGGCCGAGCAACTGGCCGCCGTGCCACCGGTGCCCGACGCCTGGGTGACCGGCTGGCTCACCGACCATCACGCCGAGGTGGTCAAGCGGATCCCGGGAACCGCCCGGGAGCTGATCCGGCTGGTGCTCGGCACCGGCCTGCCGAGCGCGCGGCAGCGGGAGACGCTGTTGATCGCCCTGGTGAAGGTCGAGTTCCGCGACGGGCGCTATCCCATCGACGAGGCGCGCGAGGCGCTGTCGGTCGCCACCGATCCGGCCGACCGGGCCGAGATGCGGCAGCTGCTGGCGGCGATGCGGTTCCGCCGGGGCGAGCCCGGCCCGGCCATCGAGGCGCTGACCGGCGCGATCGAGGACCCGGCGACCCCCGAGATCTGGCGGACCCGGCACCGGGTGCTGCTGGCCAACTTCCGCCGCGGTTCCCTGGACGACCTGGACCGCGCGGACCGGACCGCCCGGCAGGTGCACGACGAGGCGGTGGCGGCGCGCCGGCCCTACGAGGCGGCGTTCGCCCTGCAGACGACGTGGCTGACCAACTCGATCCGCCGCGACCACGAGCGGGCCCTGGAGTACGTGGACCGGGCCCTGGAGATCATGCGGGACCATCCCACCTTCGCCGGCATGTACTTCGACCTGCTCGACAACCGCATGTTCACGCTGCAGAACCTGGACCGGCTGGACGAGGCCGAGCGGACCCTGCGCGAGGCGACCCTGTTCGCGATCCGGCACCGGTTGCCGGCCGGTCTCCAGGTCGCCTCCGCGGTGCAGTACTACTGGCTGGGCCGCTGGGACGACGCGACCGCCGAGGTCAGCGCGGTGGATGACGACGGGCCCGGGGTCACGTTCCTGGGGATGCGCGAGCCGGGCGCGGTGGGGATGCTGCTGCACGGCGTCGCGGCGCTGATCGCCGGCCACCGCGAGGACGGGGGTCTGGCCGCGGCGCACCTGGACGCCGCGAACGCGCTGCCGGTGACCGACGCCGAGCGGGAGAGCTGCGACTTCCTGCTGGTCGCGCGCGCCCTGGCGGCCGAGCAGCAGGACCGGCCGGGGGCCGCCCTGCGGGAGCTGGCGCCGCTGCTGACCCCGGCGTACGCCCCGATGATGCTGCGCCATCAGTGGCTGCCCGACGCGCTGCGGCTGGCCCTGCGCACCGACCGGCGGGACGTGGCCGAGCGGGCGGCGGCCATCTGTGCCGCCGAGGCGGCCCAGGAGGTGCGCCCGGCCCGGGCGTTCGCGGCGGCGGCCCGGTGCCGGGCGTTGCTGACCGAGGACCCGGAGCCGGCGCTGGCCGCGGCCGCGCACTACCGGGCGGTGGGGCGGGTGCCCGAGCTGGCCGCGGCCCTGGAGGACGCGGCGGTGCTGCTGGCCGCGAACCGCCGTCCGCACGAGGCGGCGGCGACCGGTGGCGAGGCGGCTGAGTTCTACACGGTGCTGGGTGCGCGGTGGGACCTGCGCCGGACCCGGCTGCGGCTGAGCGAGTACGGCGTCGAGCCGGCCCGCGGCACGATTCCGCGAGCCACCGTCCGCTGAGGACCGTCGATGTCCAAATGTGAGCGGTAACAAATCTGTCGACACAGGCTACGCACCGTAGTGCCAAGCTCCTGAGCTGCTCTTTCACCGCGATCAACGCGTTTCTCAGGAGAGTTGCGCGTTCGGTTCTGGTTGTTTGTGACGGTGACCTTGACAGGAAAAGTTCGATAGTGCGTGAATGTGTTTCCAGATAGTAAAGCTTCTATACCGCTTTTGAGGAGCCCCCATGACCAGGTTGTCCGGACACTGGAGACCGGCCGCCCTCTCCCTCGGCACGGCGCTGATCGTGCTCGCCGGCGCGGGCGCTTGCGCCAAGTCCGAGGACAGCGACACCCCGGCCGCGGGCGGCGCGCCCGCCTCCGCCGGTGCCCAGGTCGTCCAGTCCGCCGCGCCCGGCGCGGCGACCTGCACGCTGGAGCAGTTCGGCGGCAGCAAGGTCGACCTCAAGACCGCCAAGATCGGCTTCTCGCAGTCGGAGAAGGAGGCGAACCCGTTCCGGATCGCCGAGACCCAGTCCATCAAGGACGAGGCGGCCAAGCTCGGCATCCCCACCGGCAACCTGCTCACCACCAACGCCAATTCGCAGTTCAACAAGCAGATCAGCGACGTCGAGCAGATGATCGACTCGGGCGTGCGGCTGCTGGTGATCGCCCCGCTGAACTCCGACGGCTGGGACTCGGTCTTCGCCAAGGCCGCGGCCAAGAAGGTCCCGATCATCACCATCGATCGCAAGATCAACGCCACGCCCTGCCGGGACTACCTGACGTTCATCGGCTCGAACTTCGAGGAGCAGGGCAAGCGGGCGGCCGACAAGCTGGCCGCCGCGCTGGGCAACAAGGGCCAGGTGGCGATCCTGCTCGGCGCGCCCGGTAACAACGTCACCACGCTGCGCACCAAGGGCTTCAAGGACCAGATCGCCAAGGTGGCCCCGGACATCAAGCTGGTGTTCGAGCAGACCGGCCAGTTCTCCCGCGAGGAGGGCCAGAAGGTCACCGAGCAGCTGCTGCAGTCCAAGTCGGACATCAACGGCATCTACGCGGAGAACGACGAGATGGGCCTCGGCGCCGAGGTCGCGCTCAAGGGCGCGGGCAAGAAGGCCGGCGACGTCAAGATCGTCTCCATCGACGGCACCAAGGGCGCGGTCCAGGGCATCGCCGACGGCTGGTTCTCCGCCGTCATCGAGTCGAACCCGCGCTTCGGCCCGCTGGCCTTCCAGACCGCCACCAAGTTCTTCAACGGCGAGCCGATCCCCGCGGACATCATCATCTCCGACCGCGAGTACGACGAGAGCAACGCCAAGACGGACCTCGCCAGCGCCTACTGAGTCACCCTCTCCCCCAGGAGTGCTCTCATGACCGTTCCCCGCTCCCGGACGTGGCGGCGCCTCATCGCCACGACCACCGCCGCCCTCGCCGCCTCCGCCGGTGCGCTGATCGCCACCACCGCCCCGGCCGCGGCCTTCGTCCCCAAAACTCCCCCGCTGACGACCCCGTGGACCAACCAGGTCTCGACCACCAACCCGCTGCCGGAATACCCCCGCCCGCAGCTGACCCGGCCCGACTGGCAGAGCCTGAACGGCATCTGGCAGTTCGCCGGGGCGTCGAACATCAACACGCCGCCGGTGAACACGACGCTGGGCGAAGAGGTACTCGTTCCGTACCCGATCGAGAGCGCTCTCTCGGGCATCATGCGCCATGAGAACTACATGTACTACCGCAGAACGTTCACCGTTCCGGCCGGCTGGTCCGGCCGGAACGTGAACCTCAACTTCGGCGCCGTGGACTGGCAGTCCAAGGTCTGGGTGAACGGCACCCTGCTCGGCACCCACGAGGGCGGCTACGACAAGTTCTCCTACGACGTCACGGGCGCCCTGCGGGCCGGCGCCAACGAGGTCATCGTCGGGGTCTGGGATCCCACCGACGGCCAGGACATCCCGGTCGGCAAGCAGCGCACCAACCGCGGCGGCATCTGGTACACGCCGTCGTCGGGCATCTGGCAGACCGTCTGGCTCGAGCCGACCAACCCGGCCCGGATCACCCGGCTGGACACCACCCCGAACGTCGCCGCCGGCGCGCTCGACCTGGTGGTGCAGGCGGCCAACGCGAACGGCCAGGCGGTCACCGCCCAGGTGCTCACCGGCGGCACGGTGGTCGGCACAGCCACCGGTACGGTCGGTGCGTCCCTGCGCGTCCCGGTCCCCAACGCCCGTCTGTGGAGCCCGGACGACCCCTTCCTGTACGACCTGAGGGTCACCCTCGCCTCCGGTGACGCGGTGGGCGGCTACTTCGGCATGCGCTCGCTGGGCAAGGCCATGCTCGGCGGCACCCTGCGCCCGACCCTCAACGGCAAGTTCGTCTTCCAGCTCGGCACCCTGGACCAGGGCTTCTGGCCGGACGGCATCTACACCGCGCCCACCGACGCCGCCCTGCGCTTCGACCTGGAACAACAGAAGGCGCTCGGATTCACCATGGTCCGCAAGCACATCAAGGTGGAGAGCGACCGCTGGTTCTACCACGCGGACCGGCTCGGCCTGATGGTCTGGCAGGACATGCCGGCGCTGGCCAGCGGCCGGGAGCCCTCGGCGGCCGGGCGCACCCGGTACGAGAAGGAACTCAAGGAGATGGTCGACGAGCACAAGGGCATCACGTCGATCGTCCAGTGGGTGCCGTTCAACGAGGGCTGGGGCGAGTACGACGCCGGCCGCATCGCCGATCTGGTCAAGAGCTGGGACGCGACCCGGCTGGTGAACCACAACTCGGGCTCCAACTGCTGCGACTCCGACCCGGACCCGGGCAACGGCGACGTGATCGACGACCACATGTACGTCGGCCCCGGCATCACCCGCGCGCCCAGCGCCACCCGCATCGCGGTCAACGGCGAGTACGGCGGCCTCGGCCTGCGCGTGCCGAACCACGAGTGGCCGACCGCGGGCAAGTTCGCCTACGAGTGGCTGCCCGACGCCACCGCGCTGACCAACCGCTACGTGCAGATCACCGGCAAGCTGGCCGACCTCATCGCGGCCAACGGCCTGTCCGGCTCCGTCTACACCGAACCGACGGACGTCGAGGAGGAGCTGAACGGCTTCTACACCTACGACCGGCAGGTGCAGAAGATGAACTTCGCCAGCGTGCGGGCGGTCAACCTGCGGGTGCTCGGCGCGGCGGCCGGCACCACGCTGCCGGTCGGCCGGCTGGCCTCGCTGCGGGTGACGACTCCGGGCTACACCGACCGGTACCTGCGGCACGCGAACGGCGCCGCGGTCACCTCGGTGATCAACGCGTCCAGTCCGGCCGGCGACAAGCAGGACGCCACGTTCTGGGTCCGCCCGGGGTTGTCCGACAGCGCCTGCTATTCGTTCGAGTCGCGCAACTTCCCGGGGCAGTACCTGCGGCACCGGGCGTACCGGGTCTACCGGGAGGCGAACACCGGCGACACCTTCACCGCGGACGCCACTTTCTGTGCCCGGCCCGGCCTGTCCGGCGGCGGCACCTCGCTGGAGGCGGCGAACATGGCCGGCTACTACCTGCGGCACCGCAACGCCGAGGTCTGGATGGACCAGAACACCGGCGGCTCGTTCACCAACGACGCGACCTGGACCGTGGGCAACCCGCTGTGGCGCAGCGGCGCGGACCTGGCCGTCGGGCAGAAGCGGTCGTTCCGGGTGACCACCGCCGGCTACGACAACCGCTACCTGCGGCACCGGGACTCGCTGGCTCGTACCGACGTGATCAGCACGAGCAGTGCGCTCGTCGACCGGCAGGACGCCACCTTCACCGTGCGCGCCGGGCTGGCCGACAGCACCTGCTACACGTTCGAGTCGGTGAACTTCCCGGGCCGCTACCTGCGGCACGCCAACTACCGGCTGCAGACGGCCACCAACGACGGCACGGCCACGTTCGCGCAGGACGCCACCTTCTGCGCCCAGCCGGGCCGGAACGGCGGCGGCGGGAACGTGTCGCTGGAGTCGATCAACTACCCCGGCTATCACTGGCGGCACTACGCGGAGGCCGTCTACATCGCCACCGACGGCGGCGGCAACGCCTGGGACAACCCGGCCGGCTACGCCGCCGACGTCACCTGGAACAACGCCGCCCCGCTGGGGTAGCGCCGAGAGCGAGTGGATGGGTCCATGGCACTGCTGGAAGTCCTCGATGTCAGCAAGGAGTTCCCGGGCGTCCGCGCCCTGGACGGGGTCTCCTTCACTCTCCGGCCGGGCGAGGTGCACGCCCTGGTCGGAGAGAACGGCGCCGGCAAGTCCACCTTGATCAAGGTGCTGACCGGCGTCCACCAACCGGACGGGGGCGAGCTGCGCTACCGCGACGAGCCGGCCCGGTTCGCGACACCGATGGACGCCCAGCGGGCCGGGATCTCCACCATCTACCAGGAGGTCAACCTCATCCCGCTGATGAGCGTGGCGCACAACCTCTTCCTCGGCCGCGAGCCGCGCACCCGGCTCGGGCTGCTGGACGAGGCCCGGATGCACCGCGAGGCCGGCGAGATCCTGCGCCGGTACGGCGTCACCACCGACGTGCGCCGCCAGCTCGGCACGCTCGCCCTGGGCGCGCAGCAGATGGTCGCTCTGGCCCGGGCCGTGATGATCGACGCCAAGGTCGTGATCATGGACGAACCCACCTCGTCGCTGGAGCCGCGCGAGGTGGAGACCCTGTTCGGGGTGATCCGCGACCTGCACGCCCAGGGCATCGGGATCGTCTACGTCAGTCACCGGCTCGACGAGCTCTACCGGATCTGCGACACCGTCACGATCCTGCGCGACGGCCGGGTGGTGCACACCGGCGAGCTCGCCGCGCTGGAACGCATCCGGCTGGTCTCGCTCATGCTGGGCCGGGACATGTCCGCCGTCCGCCGCGAGGGGTTCACCGGCTTCGCCGGCGAGCACGCCACCGCGGCCGACGCGGCCCCGGTGCTGGAGGTCACCGGCCTGAGCAGCCGGCGCAGACTGCACGACATCAGCTTCGCCGTGCGGCCCGGCGAGGTGGTCGGGCTGGGCGGGCTGCTGGGCGCCGGCCGCAGCGAGACGATCAAGGCGATCGGCGGGGCGTACCCGGTCGACAGCGGCCGCGTGGCGGTCGGCGGCCGGGAGCTGAAACGGCCGACCACGGTACGGGCGGTGCGGGCCGGCATCGCGACGCAGCCGGAGGACCGCAAGGCCGAGGGCATCGTGGCCGGGCTGTCCGTACGGGAGAACATCGCCCTCGCGGTGCTGCCCCGGCTGTCGCGCTTCGGCCTGGTCTCCGACCGCCGGATCGACGAGATCGTCCGCACCTACATGGACCGGTTGCAGATCAAGGCGTCCGGCCCGGACCAGCGGGTCGGCGACCTGTCCGGCGGCAACCAGCAGAAGGTCCTGCTGGCCCGGCTGCTCGCCACCCGGCCCCGGATCCTGCTGCTGGACGAGCCCACCCGCGGCATCGACGTCGGCGCCAAGGCCGAGGTGCAGTCGCTGGTCGACGAGCTGGCCGGCGAGGGCCTCGGCGTGGTGCTGGTCTCCTCCGACGCGGAGGAGCTGATCGAGGGGGCCGACCGGGTGGTGGTGCTGCGCGACGGCGCGGTCGTCGGCGAGCTGCGCGGCGACGACGTCACCACCGAGGCCCTGTTGCAGACGATCGCCGCGGCGGCGGAAGGGGAGACCCCCGATGACCACTGAGACCGTCGCCATCCGGCCCCGGCTCAAGAACTGGCTGCCGGCGTACGGCGTCTACGCGGCGATCGTCCTGCTGGTGCTCTACAACGTGGCGTTCACCCCGAACTTCCTGGCCTGGAGCAACCTGCGCATCCAGCTGATCCAGGTCGCCCCGGTGGTGATCGTGGCGCTCGGCATGGCGCTGGTCATCGGCACCGAGGGCATCGACCTGTCGGTCGGCTCGGTGATGGCGCTGGCCGCCGCCCTCATCCCGCTCTACCTCGGCTACGGCGTGCTCGCGGCGATCCTCGTCTCGCTGCTCGCGGGCGTGCTGGTCGGCCTGGTCAACGGCACGCTGGTCGCCCGGGTCGGGCTGCAACCGATCGTGGCCACCCTCGCCCTGTTCGTCGGCGGCCGGGGGCTGGCCCTGGTCATCTCCGGCGGCCGGCTCAAGGACATCCGCAACGACGACCTGATCTTCCTCGGCTCCGGGGACTTCCTGGGCCTGCCGATGCTGGTCTGGATCGCCGCGCTGCTGGTGCTGGTGGTCGCGTTCGTGGTGCGGCGCACCGTGTTCGGCCGCCGGCTGCTGGCCATCGGCGGCAACCGGCCGGCCACCGAGCTGGCCGGCGTGCCGGTCAAGCGGGTGCTGATCACCGTGTACGTGCTCTGCTCGGTGCTCGCCTCGATCGCCGGCCTGCTCGCCGTGGCCCGCATCCAGTCCAGTGACGCCTCCGCGGTCGGCCTGCTGATCGAGCTCTCCGCGATCACCGCCGTGGTCGTCGGCGGCACCCCGCTGACCGGCGGCCGGGTCCGGGTCCTCGGCACCGTGGCCGGCGCGCTGCTCATGCAGCTCGTGGTGGCCACGATGATCAAACACAACCTGCCGTCGTCCAGCACCGAGATGGTGCAGGCGGCCATCATCCTCATCGCCGTGTACGCCGCCCGAGAGAGGAAGTCCCGGTGACTCCCATCGTGTCGGACCCCGAGGCCCCCGCAGCCGCCGTCGCCGCCGACGTCCGCCGGGCGGAACGCACCGACCGCGTCGTCGGCCTGGTCCAGCGTCAGGGCGCGCCGGCCGTGCTCATCGCGGTCGTCCTGGTCGCCGCGGCCTCGTTCCCGAACTTCCGCAGCTTCGACAACGCCGCCACCGTCCTGGTGGCGGCCGCCCCGCTCGCGCTGATCGCGCTCGGCATGACCTTCGTGATCATCACCGGGGGCATCGACCTGTCGGTCGGCTCGCTGTACGTGCTGGGCGGGGTCGTCTCCGCGTACGCGTCGCAGTGGGGCCTGCTGCCGGCGTTCCTGGCCCCGCTGATCGTCTGCGGGCTGGTCGGCGTGCTGAACGGCATCCTGATCGCCTACACCGGGATGGCGCCGTTCATCGTCACGCTCGCCGCCCTGCTCGGCGCGCGCGGTCTGATGCGGGCCATCAGCGACGAGGGCTCCACCACGTACCTGGTGCGGAGCGACGCCTTCCGCCGCTTCGGCACCGGCTCGTTCCTCGGCATCGGCTACCCGGTCTGGCTGGTCGTGGCCGTCTTCGCGGTCGGCATGATCCTGCTGGCCCGGACCCGCTTCGGCCACGCCGTCCACGCGGTCGGCGGCAGCGAGGACGCGGCCGCGCTGATGGGCATCGCTGTACGCCGCACCAAGGTCCGGGTGTACGTCCTGTCCGGCCTGCTGGCCGGGCTGGCCGGGGCGATCAACGCGGCCAAGCTGGGCTCCGGCGTCACGGTGCTGGGCATCGGCCTGGAGCTGGACGCGATCGCCGCGGTGGTCATCGGCGGCACGCTGCTGACCGGCGGCGCGGGCACCATCACCGGCACCATCGCGGGCGTGCTGCTGCTCGGGGTGATCCAGAACATGATCAACCAGGTCGGCAACGTGCCCAGCAGCTACCAGCAGCTCATCAGCGGCGCGTTCCTGGCCGTGGTGGTGGTCGCGCAGACCTACCTGGCCAGGCTGCGCCGGGTGACCTGAGACAATGGGATCATGAAGCCCACCTTCGTGTACGACGGCGACTGCTCGTTCTGCACCTCGTGCGCGCAATTCATCGAGCGCCGCATCCCCTCGCACGCGACGGTGGTGCCGTGGCAGTTCGCCGACCTGGACCGGCTGGGCCTGACCCTGGAGCAGGTCGAGGAGGCGGTGCAGTGGGTCGGCGCCGACGGCACGGTCGCCTCGGGTCCGGACGCGATCGCGTTGCTGCTGCGGGACGCCGGCCGGCTGTGGGAGGTGCCGGGGCGGGCCCTGCAGCTCAAGCCGGTCGGACTGCTGGCGTGGCCGGCGTACCGGTGGATCGCCGGACACCGCCACCTGCTGCCCGGCGGCACCGCCGCGTGCTCGCTGCCCCAGGCCCAGCGCGACCAGCTCTACGGCTCCGCCGGCTAGTTCAGGTGGGCCGTGCCCAGCACGTGCCCGTCCCCGTCGGCCACCGCGACCGCGCTCACGTTGCCGAGCTGGATCGAGCTGGCCCCGGTGACCTTGGCGTTGCCGCTCGGGGTCGGCCCCCAGATCGCGGCCTGCTCCACCGTGCCGTCGGCCTTGCTGACCCGGCAGGTGAACGGGCCCCGGCCGGCCAGCTTCGAGACGGTCAGGTCGACCGAGACGCCCCAGGTCCGGCCGGTCAGCACCGCCTGCCCGGCGAGCCCGCTGCCGTCCTCGGCCTCGAAGACGGCGGTGACCGCGGCCGGGCTCGACGCGGCGACGGGCGGCGGGCCGGCGGGCGGGTCCTGCTCCCGGGTCGCGATCACCCCGATACCGGCCGCCACGACCAGCACGGCCGCGGCCGCGACGGCCAGCCGCCGGCCGGTGCCGCGCCGGCGTTCCCGGGACCGTTCCGCCCGCATCCGGGCGAGCAGGCTCTCGATCCGGGCCGGGCTGGGACGGCTGCCGGCGGCGACCGCGACGGGCAGCGCGTTCTCCAGCGACCGCAGCAGTTCCGGTACGGGCGCGAGCCGGTCCAGTTCCGCCCGGCACCCGTCGCAGTCGAGCAGGTGCGCGTCCAGCCGGTCGGTGTCGGCGTCGTCGAGGCCGCCCAGCAGGTAGCCGCCGAGCAGGCGGCGCAGCTCCTCGTGATCGACACTCATCGCAGCACCCCCATCTCCTCGAACGCCTGCCGCAACGCCCGCACCGCGTAGTAGGCCCGGGACTTCACCGTGCCCTCCGGCACCGACAGCTGCCGGGCCGCGTCCGCCACGGTCTGGCCCTCGTAGTACATGGCCTGGACCACGGCCCGGTGGTCGGCGGACAACCGTTCCAGCGCCTCCGCGACCAACCAGCCCTCGACGAGCTGGTCGACGTTGTCGGCCGCCGGCACCGCCTCGACCGCGCCCTCGTCGGCGACCAGGCGCGGGCGGCGCTGCTCGGCCCGCCACGCGTTGGTGACCACGTTGCGGGCGATGGTGAGCAGGTAGGAGCGGGTGCGGCCGGGATCGGGGTCGAGGTGGTCGATGTGCCGCCACGCCCGTAACAGCGTCTCCTGGACGAGGTCCTCCGCCTTGTGGCGGTCGCGCACGTACCGCGAGACGAAGCTCAGCAGCACGGCGTAGTGCTCGGTGTAGAGCGCGGTCATCAGCTGTTCGTCGGGGTTGACCCGTCGCCTCATCCGCTGCTCCCTCGTCGGCCCGCCATCCGGTTGTACCCCGCGCCGGGGTGGCCGGTTCGATCGGCCCCGACGAAAGCGCCCGGCCCTCCCACCTGGGGAGGACCGGGCGCCTCGACGCTACGGTGCGGTCAGCACTTCACGATGGGCTCGGAGTTCGGGTCCTTCGGGTCCTTCAGCGGGTACACCGGGCCGCCGTAGCGGAAGGTCGTGCCGAGGTCGCCGACCTTGAGCCCGGTCCACGGGCTCCACGTGGGGTCGTCGGGCTTGTCCGGGAACACGGGCGGCAGCGGGTTCTGGAGGTCCACCTTGTACTTCGGCCGCGGGTCGACGTCGAACGAGACCAGCGGGCCGTTGGTCATGCTGATGCTGCCGATCCGCGCCGCGGTGCCGGTGGCGGCCGGCTTGCCGTTGCCCATCTGGGTGCAGGGGGTCAGGCTGGGCGACGCCACCTCGCCGAACCACTGGATCACGCCGCCCTTGGTGTACCGGCCCTCCCAGTTGCTGTCGGGGAAGTAGCCGATCCACTCCGAGTCGTACGCGATCCACCAGGCGTTGCCGGCGTGCTGGATGCCGAAGCGCTTCGAGGTGCCCACCGGCAGGGTGTCGCCGGGCTTCACGGTCTTGCTGTACTGGGTGAAGCCGCAGGCGTTGTAGCAGGTGCGCTTGCCGTCGCGCCAGTAGAAGACGAACAGGTGCGGGTCGTCGTCCCCGTTGACCGAGCGGTCCACGGTCCAGCCGACCTCGACGGTCTGCTGGGTGTCGGGCGACTGCACCGCGATCTCGGCCAGCGTGTGATAGTCGCCCTCGCCCAGCCGGGGCTTCTCGACGGTCAGGTTGGCCCAGGTGCCGTCGGTCTCGCCGATCTGGGCGCCGACCGCGTAGTGGAAGTTGACCACGCGGTCCACGGCGGCCGCGGCCGTACCCACGGTGGGCGGGGCGGGCGGGACGATGGTGGTGCGCATCGACTTCAGGAATCGGCCGTTGGCGCGGCCGCCCTTGGGGGCGTACTCCGGCGTCGGCGTCATCGAACCGCTGGTGTCCGCCGGCGCCGCGTCGGCCCCGGCCGCCGCGACGGCCGCGCTGCTGGCGCCGGCCCTGGCTCGCGTGAGCCGCTCCGGCCGGGTGCCCCACGGCAGCAGCCGCGGCGGCACGGGGGTGGCCTCGGTGGCCTCGGTGGTCACGGCGGACGCCGGGGCAGACTCCGGCGCGACGACGATCGCGGGAGCCTCGGCCACGGTCGTCTCGTCCGCGCTGGCGTTCAGGGTCCAGGCCGTACCCGTCGAGCCGACTACGGCTACGGCTAGGCCGGCGGCGAGTAAACCGCGGCGTGCGTTCGACACGTGTCCGTCCTCGTTCATCGGGGGGCTCGGAGGTGGTGGGCGAAAAACCTCCGGGACCGGCTCTCGGCGGCGGAGCTGACCATATAACGATCTGAATACCCCCCGCGCCGGTCCGGAGGCCTTTCCGCCTGAACGGCTGAGCGCACCCGCCGATCCGGTGAAACATCAGCCATTGACGTCCACGGTGCGTGTTCACGCGGTTGCTCAGGGGCATTTTTTCGCGCTCTGTTCTGAAAGAGGCTAACCGCTATGAGGCTCTTTCGGGTCTAGCGTGGGCACCATGGCGGGCATCAGCGTTCTGGCGGTCCGGGAAGACGGCGTCGAAATGTACCCTGTGTCCGAAGTTGCCGCGCTTCTGGACCGACCGGACACTCTGTTGTGGGTGGACATAACGACCTGCGGGCCGGCCGCGACCGAGCTGCTGACCGACGTCCTCGGCTGCCATCCGCTCGCCGTCCGCGACTGCACGCGGCGCAACCGGGTCCCCCGGGTGCGCATCTACCCGCACCAGCACCTGCTGATCCTGCACGGCCCGCAGCGCGGACCGTCCGGCCACGTGCACTACATCGAGCTCGACCAGATCGTCGGGGACCGGTACGTGGTCACCGTGCACGGCCCGCTCAACCCGGCCGTGGATCCGGCCGTCGCGCTGCGCGAGACCGAGGCGGTCCGGCGCCGGCTGGAGTCGGGACGGCTGCGGCCGGGCACGCCGTACGAGCTCTCGTACGCGATCTCCACGGCCCTGGCGCACACCCTCGAGTCCTTCATCGAGGAGCTCACCCGCGAGGTGTGGCAGCTGGAGCAGCGGGTGACCGGCGGGCACATGGGCAACCCGGAGGAGTTCCTCGAGGAGCTGTTCCAGGCCCGGCACGGGCTGTTGGCCGTACGCACGATGGGCGGCCTGGGCGCCGAGGTGTTCGGCCGCATCGCCGCCGTGGAGAAGCGGGTCACCGCCGCCGATCTTCCGCTGATCACCGACATCGTCGATCAATTGACCCGAATTCGCGCATTGGCCGACGGGGAACGCGAATACCTGCAAGGCGTGATCGAGTTCTATCGGGCCCGGGCCGAGACGAAAATGACCATCGCCGCGGAACGGCTCGCGGTGATCGCCGTCGTCACGTTACCGATCACCGCACTCTCCTCCATTTACGGCATGAACATCATCGTCAACGATCACACGCATCTGCCCCAGTTGCTACTGGTGCTGACCGTCATGGCGATCATGTCCACTTTGTTGCTCACCTGGGCCAAGCGCCGCGGTTGGTGGTGACCCGCCGCGGGCCGCGACCAGCTCGGCGAACAGCTCCTCCCACTCCCGGCACACGGTGGCCATCGAGTAGCGGCTGCTGTCGGCGCGGGCGGCGGCGCCCATGGCCCGCCGCTCGGCCGGGTTCTCGATCAGCCGGATCATGCCCTCGGCCAGGGCTGGCACGTCCTCCGGGGGCACCAGCAGCCCGGTGCGGCCGTGCTCGATGATCTCCCGCGGGCCGGTCGGGCAGTCGAAGGCGACGGCCGGCACGCCCGCCGCGGCCGCCTCCAGCAGCACCAACGGCAGGCCCTCGAACCGCGAGCTGAGCACGTACCCCGAGGCCGCCGCGAGCTCCTCCGCCAGCCGCCGCGAGGGTCCCTCCAGCCGTACCCGGTCGCTCAGGCCCAGCTCGGCGATCTGGGCCGCCAGCTTCTCGCGCTGCCGGCCGTAGCCGAAGATCCGCAGCCGCCAGTCCGGGTGCCGGGCGGCCACCGTCGCGTACGCCGGGATCAGCAGGTCGAAGCCCTTCTGCCGGACCAGCCGACCGGCGGCGACCAGCACCTTGTTCTCCAGCGCGGCCGGCGGCAGCGGCCACGGCGGGATGCCGTTCGGGATCCGCCGCAGGCGCGCCGGCCGTCCGCCCAGCGCGGCCCGGTAGGTGTCGCGGTCGTGCTCGGTCAGCACGACGACGGCGTCGAGCCGCGGGTAGGAGCGCACGATGGCCGCCCGCAGCCGCGGCGGGTAGCTCTGCAGGTTCATGTGGTCCTGGGCGATCCGGATGAGCCGGCGCGGAGCGAACCAGGCCGACAGCAGGTTGAGCGCCGGCCGGGTGGTGATCAGCACGCCGTCCGGGGCGGACCGGAGGTACCGGACGATGGTCAGGTCGACCAGCGGATCCCAGCGGCGGTACCGCGAGTCGTGCCGGTGCGGCAGCGGGTTGCCGAAGCGCCGGGTCTTGTTGGCCAGCCGGCTCTTCTGCCCCGGCCGGTCGCTGCGCCGGTCGCCGGACTCGCGCAGCTCGGTCAGCGGGACCAGCCGGACCCGGGGGTCGATGGCGAAGACCGGGTCGTCACCGGTGCGGTAGACGCTGGCGATCTCCACCTCGTGCTCGCCGCACAGCGCGTTGGCCTGGTTGACGACGGTGCGGACGGTCCCGCCGCCGCCGTACGCGTTGTTCAGCAGATACCGGATTCTCACGTCGGCAACGTAAACAACGGCCGCAAAACGACCGACCCGTCCGCGGGGCGCACGGCGCCGAATCACCGCCATGGATGCTGCACGAGAGCTGATCGGTGGCCGGTACCGGCTGCTGGAGATCCTCGGCGCCGGCGGCCGGGGCCGCGTCTGGCTGGCCGACGACGAGCTGCTGCGCCGCCGGGTGGCCGTCAAGGAGCTCGGCACGCCGGCCGGCCTCAACGCCTCCCGGATGCTCGACGCCCAGCTCGCCACCATGCGCGAGGCGCGGGCTGCGGCCCGGCTCGCGCACCCAGGGGTGGTCGGCATCTACGACGTGGTGTGGCGCCCCGACCGGTCCTGGCTCGTCATGGAGTACGTCGAGTCGCGCTCGCTGGACGCCGTGCTGCGCGCGGACGGCCCGCTCCCGCACCGCGAGGCGGCCCGGATCGGCTTGGACGTGCTGGCCGCGCTGCGGGCCGCGCACGAGTCCGGCGTCCTGCACCGCGACGTGGAACCGCACCACGTGCTGCTCGCCGCCGACGGCCGGGTGGTGCTCACCGGCTTCGGCCTGGCCGGGGAGGCGGAGCGCCCGGCCGCGTTCGCCGCCCCCGAGCGGGTACGCGGGGATGACGCCGGCGCGGCCGCCGACCTGTGGTCGCTGGGGGCCACGCTCTACGCCGCGGTGGAGGGGCGTCCGCCGTTCGCGCGGCCGACCCCCGCCGCCTCGGTGACCGCGCTGCTGACCGAGCCGCCGGGTCCGGCCCGGTTCCCCGGGCCGCTGACCCCGATCATCGACGAGCTGCTGAGCAAGGACCCGGCCGGCCGGCCGACGGCGGCGGACGCGCAGGACCGCCTGCGCCGGGTGCGGGACCGGGCGGTCGGCGTCTTCCCGATGCGGCTGCCGCGGCAGCGGCTCCCGGCGCCGGCCGGGACGTCCGCGCGGGGCATGTCCCTGCTCCTGGACCGGATGGACCGCGACCGGGCCGCACCCCGGGCCCTCGCCCGCAGCACCAGGTCCGCCCTGGTGGCCGCGGCCGTGCTGCTGGCCGGCACGACCGGCACGGCGCTGCTGCTCGACCGCCGGCCGGGCGGCGCCCCGGCCGCCGAGGCGACTGCCGGCGCGAGCGCCGGGCCGGTCGCCCGCTGCGCCGCGGGCGATCCGGTCGTGACCGGCAGCACCGAGACCCGCGGGTACGCCGTACCGGCCGGCTGGCTGTGGCACACCGATCCGACGGGGTTCGACGTGGCGGTGCCGCGGGGCTGGACCCGGTCGCAGGACGGCACCGCCGCGTGCTTCCGCGACCCGGGCGGCAGCCGGTCGTTCCGGGTGGACGCCTCGGCCCGGCTCACCGGCCCCGCCGTCGCCCACTGGCGGGGCGCGGAGCAGGACGCGCTGGCCACCGGGACCCTGCCCGGTTACCGGCGGGTGGCCCTGAGCGCGCTGCCGCAGCAGGACGGCGCCGCGTGGGAGTTCACCTGGCAGCCCGGCGCCGAGCCGGTACGCCGGCACGAGCGGCGGGTGCTGCTGGCCGGGGAGCAGGCTCGCGCGTACCTGGTGGAGTGGACGGCGCCCGACCAGGACTGGGCGGGCACCGAGCCGTACCTGCGGCTGGTCCTGGCCAGCCTCTCCTGATCTTCGTTCCCGCATGGTGGTACCGGTTTGATCTGGCCCGCCGGCCCGACCACGATGGGCGCATGCAGCGGCAGGGCATCCCCCTCACGGCCCGCCGGGTGATCGACCTGGCGCGCTGCGCCAGCGCGCGCTGTCCCCGCTGATCTGCGCCTTTCGCGCCCCCCGGTACGACATCCCGGCCCCCGGGCCGTTCCCGATTCTTTCCGCGCGTCGCCCGCTCCGGGCCGTACTGTGACGGTAAACCTATAGGACTGATAGGCAATATATGCCAAGCGAGGAGTTGCCGTGACCGTCGTCGACCTCAGCCTCGACCATCTCGCCACCGCCACCCGGTACGCCGCCGACCCGGACGCCTGGCCCGTCGCGCCCCGCTTCACCGTGGGCGACCGGTGGTACCACCGGCTGGCCCAGGAACCGGACCACGAGGTGTGGCTGCTGACCTGGCTCCCCGGGCAGGGCACGGACCTGCACGACCACGGCGGTTCGGCCGGCGCGTTCCACGTCTTCTCCGGCACGCTCACCGAGGACACGGTCACCACCGGCCCGGACGGCCCACCCCGGATCACCGCCCGGGAACTGGGCGAGGGCGCCGGCCGCCGGTTCGGCGCCCGGCACATCCACCGGATCACCAACCGCTCCGGCCGGCCCGCGATCAGCATCCACGCGTACGGCCCGGCGCTGACCACCATGACCCGCTACCGGATCGGCGCCGCCGGCCTGGACGTCGTGACCGTCGAGCGGGCGGGGGCCCAGTGGTGAGCGTCCCCCTGCTGCGCAGCGCGCCCACCTTCGCGACCCCGCCCGAGGGGGCCCGCGGCATCGACGAGCTGCTGGCCGGCGCCCGCGCCCGGCTGATCCGCCTGGGTCCGCACGAGACCTACCGGGCCGTCGGCCGCGGCGCCGTGCTGGTGGACATCCGGCCGGCCGCCCAGCGGGCCGAGCACGGCGAGATCCCCGGCGCGATCGTCATCGAGCGCAACGTGCTCGAGTGGCGGCTCGACCCCCGCAGCGATGCCCGGCTGTCGTTCACCCGCTACGACCTGGAAGTGATCGTCACCTGCCAGGAGGGCTACACGAGCAGCCTGGCCGCGGCGGCGCTGCAGGATCTGGGCCTGCTGCGCGCGACGGATCTGGACGGCGGCTTCAAGGCCTGGCAGGCGGCCGGGCTGCCGACGATCTGACCCGCGCCGCGGTGGCGGCGGGAGCGGGGCCCGCGCCGCCGCCGCGCATCACCAGCGGCAGCAGAACGTCGTCCACGAGGGACTCCTGCTGCTCGACGCCCGGCGGGCCCCCGCGGAGCAGCGTGGCCAGGAAGAGCTGGGCCACCGCGACCCCGAGCGCCCGCGAGACCTGCGCGGGGTCGGCGTCCTCACCGCGCGCCGCCGCCCGCCGGGCGATGAGGACGCCGTCCGCCGCGCCGCGCCGGTCGATCTGGTCGCGGACCAGCTCGCGCAGGGTCGCGTCACCACGGACCGCCTCGATCAGCCCGACCAGGGACAGCCCGCCGGCGTGCCCGGTGAGCGCCCGGACGATCGCCGTGACGGCGTACCGCAGGTCACCGCGCAGCGAGCCGGTGTCCGCGACCTCCGGGGTCGCCTCCTCGGCCTGGCGGCGCAGCGCCTCCGCGATCAGCGGCGCCTTGCCGGGCCACTTGCGGTAGATGGTCGCCTTGGACGCCCGGGCGCGGGCCGCGATCGCGTCCACGCTGACCCGCTCGTAGCCGGCCTCGGCGACCAGGGCCACGGCGGCGGCCAGGATGGCGTCCTCCCGGGCCCGCCCGCGCAGCGGACTCGCCACCGTTTCCCTCCCAGCTTGTGAACGGAACCGTACAGTACTGTCCTGACCATGACCTCACTGCCCGCCGGCCTGCTGGACCTGCTCGGCCAGCCCAGCCCGTGCTTCATCGCCACCACCATGCCGGACGGCTCACCCCAGCTCACCCAGACGTGGGTCGGCACGGACGGCGAGCACATCGTGATCAACACCGTGGAGGGCTTCCAGAAGGTCCGCAACATCGAGCGCGACCCCCGGGTGGCGGTGACCGTCGCCGACCCCGGCGACGTGTCGAGCTACTACTCCGTGCGGGGCCGGGTCGTCGACATCACGCCCAAGGGCGGCGCCGAGAACATCGAGGAGCTGGCCCTGAAGTACCTCGGCGGGCCGTACCCGTGGTTCGGCGGGCGGGACCAGGTGCGGCTGATCATGACCATCGCGGTGGAGAAGGTCGTGCACGCGCCCTGGGGCTGACGCCGGACGGGGCGGCCCCGCGGGGCCGCCCCGGCTCGTCCCGCGTCAGACCGCGGCGCTGGTGTAGTGCTTGCCCGTCTCGGTGACCACCCGGACCGACGCGACCTCGGCCGGCGCCACCAGCGCGCTGCCGTCCAGGGTGGTGCCCTCGGCCGCACCCTTCTCGGAGACGACCCAGCTGCCCGCCAGCACCACCGTGCCGTCCTTGGCGACCACCTCCAGCCGGCACCGCTCGCCCTGCGGGATGCCGGCGACCGCCGCCTTGATCCGCACCCAGCCCGGCGCCGGGGCCACCGCCACGGTGATCCGCGCGCCGGTACGGGCGTCGACGGCGGTGGCGGTCCGCGTGCCCGGGATGGTCGTCTGCTCGACCTGCGACGGGGTGGGCAACGCGACCGGCTGGCCCGGATCGGCCGTACCCCGGCCGACCACCACCCCCGAGCCGATCGCGGCGGCCACGACCACCGCCGCGGCCGCGCTCATCAGCGCGGTACGCCGCCGCCGGTGGCCGGCCGACTCGTCCCGGATCTGCCGCAGGGTCCGCTGCAGCAGCAGGTCACCGCCCTCGGGCGGCCCGTCCAGCAGCATCGCCTCGGGCACGGCCTCGAGTGCCATCGTCCACTCCCGCAGTGAGTCCACCTCGGTACGGCACTCGGCGCAGCCGGCGAGGTGCTCCTCGACCCGGCGCACCTGCTCCGCGTCCAGCGACTTCGTCAGATAGCCGGCGAGGTCCACGTGATTCGTCTTCATGAGGCAGACCGTTCCGTTCCGGCGGCGCTCAGCGACCGGAGCTCGCGTAGTGCCCGCAGGGCATAGAAGGAGCGCGACTTGACCGTCCCGGGCGGGATGCCCAACGTCCTGGCGGCCTCCGCGACCGTGCTGCCGAGCAGATATACCTGCTCCAGCACCTCGCGGTGCTCGGCGGAGAGCCGGCTCAGCGCGTCGACCACCACCACCGAGTTGACCACCTGTTCGGCGTGGTCGCCCTCGGCCGCGACCTCGACCGGCGACTCCCGCACCTCGGGGGCGCGGGCGTTGCGGGCCCGGATCTGGTCGGTGACGATGTTGCGGACCACGGTGAGCAGCCAGCCGCGCACCGAGCCCTTGCCGTTGACCAGGCTGTCCGGATGTCGCCAGGCGCGCACCAGCGCCTCCTGGACCACGTCCTCGGCAGCCGCCCGGTCCCGGGTCAGCTGTGTCGCATAGGCGAGCATCGCCGCCCCGTGTTCCGAGAACAGGGATCTGACCAGTGCTTCATCGGCCACCTCCCGGCGACGTTGGAGCCTCAACCCCGGCATCTCTTCTCCCCGGTGCAGGCGGTGACCACGCCGAGGCTGGCCGGACGGAGCGCCTGTCCGGCCACCCTCGACCCCCGTTTCATCGGTCTGACTCCCCCCACACGTACCGGCGGGGCGGAACGGTTCAGAGCAGATTTCCGCTGAACCGGATCCGGCCCGGTGTCGTGTGGAGGGCGTACCGGCTCACTCACAGGGGGAACCATGAAGCGCCGCCGCATCGCCATCACCGCCCTCGCCCTGACCAGCGCGCTCAGCCTGACCGCCTGCGCGCGGCCCGGCACCGGCCCCACCCCCGTGAGCCTGGTCGCGGCGGAGGGTGAGACGCCCGCCGCGCCGACCGGGCCGCCGGAACCGCCGGAGCAGGCCGACCCCGGGCTGGCCGCCGAGGAGACCCCGGACCCGCCGGCCGAACCCGTCCCCGAGCCGACCGTCGCCAAGACGCAGAAGTGGGTCAAGATCTTCAGCGGCGCGTCCGACCGGGATCTCACCCCGCCCCGCAGCATCCGGACAGGCAGCCGGACGGTCGAGCTCAACACCGCGGAGAACCCGGTGATCGGCACCTACGTCACCGACGGCGCCGGCCGCACGCTGTACCGCTTCGACGAGGACTCGGCCGATCCGCCGAAGGCCACCTGCAACGGCGCGTGCGCCAAGGCCTGGCCGCCGCTGCTGATCAAGTCGCCCGGCAAGATCTTCCCGAAGGGCATCGACCCGAAGATCATCGGGTACGTCGAGCGCGCCGACGGTCACTGCCAGGTCACCATCAACGGCTGGCCGGTGTACTACTTCGCCAAGGACACCACGCCCGGCGACATCCGCGGCCAGGGCGTCAAGGGCACCTGGTTCGCGGTGAACCCGAAGGGCGGCAGGACCGGGGCGCTGCCCGAGTCGGCCGGCGGGACCGGGGACACGGACGGCGCCGGCGGCTCCGGCGGCTCCGGCCGGTCCGGCGGCTCCGGGGACGCGGGGAACGACGCCCCGGCCGACCCCGGCTACTGACAGTCGCGACCGGCGTTCAGGCACCGGACCGCCTCGGCCATCAGGGCATCCGGCATCAGATTGACGAAGAAGGCGTGATCGGTGAGCGGGCTGTGCCGCTGCGCGTCGAACGAGTCGATCCGGTACCGGGTGCCCGGCGCGAGGTCGTAGGCGACGACGATCCGCAGTCGCGGCACGGCGAACGTCGAGATCGGACAGCCGCCGCCGGGCCGGGTGAAGACCAGCTGCTGACGATGGTCGGCACTGTCCACCCGCCGGCCGTCCCAGCAGCTCGGGAAGTCGAAGACCCGGAGCACCTGTTCGCCGCGGGGGCAGACGACGTACCGCAGGGTGCGCCGCTCGGGACTGCCCGAACAGCTCCAGACCGGGGCGGCCCGGGCCCCGCCGTTGGTCACCGCGTACGCGTCACCCACCGCCCCGCGCAGCAGCCGCGGCATCGCCACCACCGGCCCCCGGGAGTTGCCCAGGAAGGTGAAGCTGACCGCGGCCGGCACCCGCACCGCCCCGCCGTGCGGGCCGTCCTGTCGGCCCACGGTCCGCAGCACCGGCCAGTAGTAGGTCGACTCGTCGCCGTTGGCGCAGGTGGTGCCGCCACCGGCGAGGCTGCGCACGGTGCTGCCGACCCGCACCGACAGGTTGCCCAGGAAGTCGTGCACGTGGTGGGCCGGCCCGGCCCGGCCCGGCGTCACGACGATGTTGCTGGTGTTGCGGTGGCCGTTCTCGTTGCGCCCGCAGTCCCACGTGTACGAACCGGCGCCCGGCTCCACCGGCCGGGCCGCGACCCGGTCGATGGGCACGTAGTCGGGGCCCAGCGCCGGCCGGCGGAGCATGCCCGCGGCGATGGCGCCCCCGGCGAGCAGCAGCTCGATCGCCAGGGCCCAGAGGACAGCCCTGCGCAGACCGGTCGCGGCGTACGCCATACAGTCACCATACGCAGACCCACCGCAACCCCGAGTGGCGCGAACCGGACAGTGCAGTGAGACGGATCAATCGGTGCCCGGCCGCAGGCCTATCGGTCCGGTGGATTTACTCATGCCGGTAAAGCCTGATACTGGGCTGATGGCGGACTCGATCTCGGGCGACCGGCGGCTGCCGGTGCCGGTCACCGCGTACGGGCCGCTGCACCTGTTCGCCCTGCAGGTGCACCGGATGGCGAACGGGGGCCAGGCCCACGAAGCGGTCGCGGCGGCCGACGCCTACCTGACCATCGCCCGCACGGTCCGCGACGACCGGACGGCCCGGTTCCTGGTCCAGGGCAAGATGTACGCCCTGCTCGCCATGGGCCGGCTGGTCGAGGGCACGGCCCTGGCCGAGGAGTTGCTGCGTACCGCCGGCTCCCTGGTCAGCGAGGCCAAGGCCCGCTGCGACCTGGCCCAGCTGCACCTGCTGCGCGGCCACTACGTCGACTGCATGCAGCACCTGGCCCGCGCCGGCGCCCTGCTGAACGCCGGCCCCGCAGGCAGCGACCGGCACCGCTCGGCGATGTGCTCGTTCGCCGAGGCCGCCACCGCCGCCGAGATGTACGAGACCGCGGCCATGGCCTACGACCAGCTGTGCGCCTCCGACTCGCCGAACCGCTCGACGTCGTTCGACCTGGTGCACGCGGTGACCCTGCTCTACTGGGGACTGCGGCTGGCCCACGTGGGCCGCGCCGAGGAGGCCCGCAGCCGGCTGCGCCGCAGCGCCGAGATCACCCGGGTGCGCCTGGACGCCCAGCCGGACGTGCACACCACCGCCGTACACGCCCTGGCCCTGGCCAAACTCGGCGAGACTCCGGTGGCCGAGAAGCTGGCCCGCGAGGCGATCATGCCGCTGCGCACCGGCGGCATCTACCAGTACGCCCGGATGGCGCACCTGGCCCTGGGGATCAGCCTGCGCGCCCAGGGCTTCCCGCACGAGGCCCGCCGCGAGTTCATCGCCGCACGCGAGCTCAGCGAGCACGGCTCCCGCCCCGACGAGCGGCCGATCATCCGCTTCGAGCTGGCCCTGACCGCCCTGGAGCTCGACGACTGCCAGTCCAGCCGGGACCTGTTCGAGACGGTCGAGGGACAGATGCGCGAGCTGTGGCGGCTGCGGCTGCAACGGCTGGCGATGCTGCGCCAGGCCGGCCAGCGCGAGGAGGCGGAGGCGGCCCGGGCCCGGGCGGAACGGGAGATCCTGCTGGACCCGCTGACCGGGCTCGGCAACCGGCGCAAGTTCGACCTGCTGATCGCCGACGTGGACCGCGCGGCGGGCCGGCGGCCGCTGACCGTGCTGCTCATCGACCTGGACCACTTCAAGGCGGTGAACGACGCGTACTCGCACAGCGCGGGCGACCGCGCCCTGCGCGAGGTGGCGACGATCCTGCGGGCCCACTGCCGCACCGGCGACGAGGCGGTCCGGTACGCGGGCGACGAGTTCGTGGTCTTCCTGCAGGGCGACGGCACGACGGGCCGCGAGGTGGCCGAACGCATCCGCACGGCGGTGGCCGCGGCGCGGATCCTCCCGGAGGCCCGCCTGACGGTGAGCGTCGGCGTGGCCACGTGGTCCCCCGGCATGAGCGGCGACGCCCTGTTCCGCGCGGCCGACGACCGCCTGTACGCCGCCAAGTGGAGCGGTCGCAACACCACTGCCGCCTGACCACCCACCACCAGATGTCCCTTGCCGCATGGCGGACGAGGACATGCGGTCAGATGTTCACTCCGTCGGCCGGCAGGCCGGCCGGGATCGCCGCCGCGGCGCCGGTGTCCGCCGACGGCGTCGCCGCCGGCAGGCCCAGCGTGTACGCCGTCATCGACAGGCTGCCGTAGGCGCACCCGTCGATCAGCACGTCCGTGCCCTGGCCGCCGGCCCCGGCCAGGCCGGCCAGGTAGAGCAGCGGCAGGAAGTGGTCCGGGGTCGGCGCCGCCCGCCGGAAGTCGCGGTGGGCGTCCAGCCGCGCCGCGTTGAGCGGGTCGTCCAGCATCGTCTCGCGGGCGTCGGCGTCGAAGCGCCGGGCCCAGTCGAAGCCCGTGTCCGGCATCGTCCGGTCCACCCCGGCGAGGTTGTGCACCACGTTGCCGCTGCCCAGGATCAGCACGCCCGACTCGCGCAGTGGGGCCAACCGCGCGCCCAGCTCCAGGTGGTAGTCGAAGCCCTTGTCCGCGTTGATGGACAGCTGGGTGACCGGGATGTCGGCGTCCGGGAAGGCGTGCACCAGCACCGACCAGGTGCCGTGGTCGATGCCCCAGGAGTCGATGTCGGCGCCGACCCAGGTCGGCTTGACGATGTCGGCGACCTCCTCGGCCAGCTCGGGCAGGCCGGGCGCCGGGTAGTCGACGGCGAACAGCTGCGGCGGGAAGCCGAAGAAGTCGTGGATCGTGCGCGGGCGGGGCATCGCCGTGACGGCGGTCGCGTTGATGTACCAGTGCGCCGACACCACCAGGATCGCGCGGGGCTTCGGCACGGCAGCGCCGAAGGACCGCCAGGCCCGGGTGTAGCGGTTGGTCTCCAGCGCGTTCATGGGGTTGCCGTGGCCGACGAACGCGGCCGGCATGGTGGTCATAGGTTGCACCTTAAACCTTCAGCGCGGGTAGACGACCCCGGAACGCCCGCTGTACGGATGCCGCGCGCCGTCGAGCTCGTGCCCGGTGTTCGGCGCGTCCAGCCACACCACGTACGGCACGCCCGGGTCGAGCCCGGTGATGGTGGCCGTGACCGTGCAGCCGGTGCCGGCGGCCACGTTCTGCCAGGTGTAGTCCGGCTGGGCGCCGGCGATCAGCGGCTGCCGCACCGCGGTGATCCGGTAGTCGGAGTCCTGCTGGCGGGGCCAGGTCACGGTGAGCCGGCGGGCGCCCGGCACGACCTCGATCGGGATCAGCGGCGGGTTCACGATCCAGCTCTTGGCGCAGCCGGGCCGGACCGGCAGGAACGACACCGGCGGCAGGACCGGCGCGCGCGAGCCGAGGCGCGACGGGGCCGGGCTGGGCGTGGCGCTGCCGGGGGCCACCACGATCCAGTCGCCGCCCGGTTCCGGCGTGGCCGCCGCGGAGCCCGGGGCGCCCGCCGGCGGGCCGAGCCCGAGCGCGCCGCAGCCGCCGAGGGCGATCGGCAGGGCGAGCAGCGGGAGCATGAGCCGGCGGAACCGCATGCCCCTCGTTTCGGCGCGGATCAGGAATGGCTTAGCGGCGGAGCAAAAGACCACCCGCGCGCGAGCAGGTCGTCGCAGGCGGCCACCGCGGCGCGCAGCCGGGCCGCGTAGCACCCGGTCAGGACCTTCGACGGTACGTCGCGAGCGGCCAGCTCACCGGTGAAACGGCCGGTCATCCACGCCCGGATCGCCTCCCCGTCGCGCAGCCCGTCGTCCACGAACGGCACGCCCTCGTGGTGGGTGAGCAGGTACAGGTCCGGGGCGCGGACGCGGTCCGTGACCCCCGGCGACGGCGTCCAGGCGCCGGCGCCCCCGGACAGGTACCGCTCCTCCCAGATCGTCGTGGCCAGGGCGTCCGTGTCGCCGAACAGGATCGGTGACCCGTCGCGGGCGGCGCGGTCCTCCGCGGCGTTCTGCTCGGCGGCGACCGTCACGAAGTCGTCGCGGTCCCAGGTCACGTCCTCGACGACCGCGCCGGGGCGGGTCAGCCGCAGCGCGGCCAGCTTGCGGGCGGTCAGCTCGCGGCCGAACTCCGGCACCCACCGGGTACGCGCCCACACCCCACCGCGGGTGCGGTAGTGCCGGGCCAGCGCCCGGGCCATGGTGGTCGTCCCGGTGGACTCGGCCCCGACGACGATCACCCGGCGGGTCAGCCAGCCGCGCACCCCGGGACCGAGCAGGTGCCAGTGGGCGACCGGATCGGCCCGCACGGCCGTGCCGGACACCGGCGTCCGGATCCGTTCCTGGTCGACGGTGACGGCCTGCGCGCCGAAGCGCCGGGCCAGCTCCGCGCCGTACGCCTCCGAGGAGAAGACCGCGTCGACCCGGTCGGTGCCGGCCGCCTCGCGGAACACGGCGGTGTGCGCCTCCCAGGCGGCGGGGTCGGCGTAGTCGACCGGATGGTCGTCGTACACGCCGACGAAGCGGACGTGCGCCGGGTGGGCCTCGCGCAGCCATCGCAGGCGCAGTTCCAGCGGCACCGACTCCCGCGAGCTGGGGGCCACCACGACCGTGACCCGCTCGCAGGCGGCCGCCGCCGCGTCGATCAGCTGGTGGTGCCCGGCGTGCGGCGGGTAGAACTTGCCCACCACGAGGCCGTGGCCCCACCTCATGCGGGCACCGCCGGGCGGCTGCGCGCCGCGCTCCGCCAGGCGCGCAGGCCCAGCACGCACAGCAGCAGGAACGCGAGGTAGAGCACCGCGGTCAGCCAGAGGTCCTTGTAGGCGTACAGCGGGATGTAGATCAGGTCGGCGGCGATCCAGAGCCACCAGTTCTCGACCAGCTTGCGGGTCTGGCCGTAGGTGGCCAGCAGCGACAGCGCCGTGGTGAGCGCGTCGGCCAGCGGCACGGTGGAGCCGGTGAGGCGGTCCAGGAACAGCCACAGCCCGGCGGTGAGCAGCACCCCGGCGACCGCGAGGCCCAGCCACTCGGCCCGGGTGGTGCCGCGCACGGTGAGCGGGGTGCGGCTGGCGCCGCCGTACAGCCAGGCCCACCAGCCGTACGCGCCGAGCACCACGTAGACGATCTGCAGGCCGGCGTCGGCGTACAGGCCGGCGGAGAAGAACACCAGCATCAGCAGCAGCACGTTGAGGATGCCCAGCGGCCAGTTGAGGATGTGCCGGCGGACCAGCAGGGCCACGTTCACCAGGCCGGTCGCGAAGCCGAGCACCTCGGCGCGGGTGGTGCCGGCCCCGAAGGCCGTGAACGCGACGCCGGAGAGCCAGTCGATCATCGGGCCAGCATGGCATCCGGCGCCGGCCGGGTCACACCCGGAAGAGCTGGTGCCCGGCCATCTCCAGCACGTCGCCGGCGACCGTCACCGGCGTACGCAGGCCGGTGCGGTCCCGCAGCACCAGCCCCGAGCCGGCCGGGCGGTAGGTGCCCTGCGCGGGGCGGTCCCGGCCCTCGACGCGGCCCTGGTACGACCAGTCGGCGCCGAGCTGCAGCCGTACCGTGCGGTCGGCGTTGTGCCAGATCCCCACGACCGCCTCCGCCTCCCCCTCCGCGACCGGTACGGGCGCGGCGAAGCAGTCGGGGGTGACCCCGCCGAGCGCGAGGGTGAGCAGCGACGTCGCACCGAAGATGGTGGTGTCTACGCGGGGGTTTCGCATGAGGTGCTCCGGGGGGACGGCGCGGGGTGGGCCCCTACCTTCGGCACGCCCCCCGCCCGGGCTGAGCACTTCAGGGCGTGATCACGTCCACCCGGTTGGCCCACAGCCAGCCGGACCAGCCCGCGGGCGCCGCGTCCAGGTCGGCCGGCCCGCGCTCGGCCGGGGCGGCGCCCTCGGGTCCGGCGCTCAGGTGGCCGGGCCGCCCTGCCGGAGCGCGCCGATGACGGCGTGGCTCAGGTTCTCCAGGTAGTCGTCGTCGATCGGGGTGCGCGAGACCGCCAGCCGCCAGTACAGCGGCCCGAGCATCAGGTCGACGGCGAGGTCGGCGTTGGTGCCGGCGGGCAGCTCGCCGCGGGTGACCGCCTGGCCCACGATCTTCTCGCCGACGGCGAGCTGGTGGGTGCGCAGGGCGCGCTGCAGCGTCTCGGCGATCTTGGGGTTGCGCGCCGCCTCGGCCATCAGGTCGGGGATGATCTGCGACGCGATCCGGTGCTGCAGGGCCTTGCTGACGATGAACATCAGCAGCTGCAGATCGCCGGCGAAGCTTCCGGTGTCGGGCATCGGCACGCTACGCTCCGCCACAGCGGAGACGATCTCGAGGACCATCTCCAGCTTGTTGCTCCACCGGCGGTAGATCGCGGTCTTGCCGACGCCGGCCCGGCGCGCCACCGCCTCGATGGACAGGCGCCCGTAGCCGACCTCGGCCAGCTCGTTCATGACCGCGTTGCGGATGGCCGCGGTGATGTCCCCGCGGAGCACCGCCGCTCCGGCGGGTGCACGTTTCGCTGTAACCACAGGTGCACTATACGCCAGGACGCAACGGTTGCGTTCCGGCGCTCGTTCGGCTACTTTCGGGTCTAACGTCGATACGACGCCGTTCCATCGCGGCAGACTGATTAGTGTGTTCCCGCGCAAGTCGTCCAGGTCCCCGACGCCCGGCGGACCGACCAGATCGGAGCGCCACCCCATGCCCCAGACAGCGGTCGCCGGTTCGGACACCGGCATGACGCTCAAGGAGCTGGCCCGCAGACACGGCCTGAGTGCCGCCGGCAAGCTGCCTTCCCTGCCGGAATACACCCGGCAGCTGTGGGCGTACCGGTACTTCATCGCGTCGTACGCCAACGCCAAGGTGTCGTCGTCGCTGGGCAAGACCCGGCTCGGCGTCTTCTGGCAGGTGCTCACGCCGCTGATCAACGCGGCCGTGTACTACGTGATCTTCGGTGTCATCCTGAACACCAAGAGCGGGGTCGACAACTTCGTCGCGTACCTGTGCACCGGCGTCTTCATCTTCGGCTTCACCCAGTCCACGGTGTCGGCGGGCATCCAGGCGATCAGCGGCAACCTGGGGCTGATCCGGGCACTGCACTTCCCCCGGGCCAGCCTGCCGCTGGCCATCACGGTGGTGGAGATCCGCAACACGCTGGCCTCGCTGGCCGTGCTGATCGTCATCGTGCTCGGCTTTGGCGAGCCGATCACGCTGGAGTGGCTGCTCATCCTGCCGATCTTCCTGGTGCAGTCGGTGTTCAACGCCGGGCTGGCGCTGGCCGGCGCCCGGCTGGGCAGCAAGATCCCCGACGTGCGGAACCTCATCCCGTTCATCATGCGGATGTGGCTCTACTTCTCGGCGGTGCTCTACCCGGTCACCCGCTTCACCGACCACCTCAGCGGCTGGAAGCTGCACGTGGTCGAGGCCAACCCGATGCTGGTGTTCATCGACCTCATGCGGCACGCGCTGATGGAGGACGTGCCGCTCGCGGCGAGCCCCACGGTGATGTGGCTGGAGGCGATCGCCTGGACAGCAGTGGTGGGCCTCGGGGGATATGTCTACTTCTGGCGCGGAGAGAAGGGCTACGGCCGTGGCTGACAACATGACCGGCGGCGACCGGCGCGAACCGACGGTCATCGTCGACGACGCCCACGTGGTCTACCGGATCCAGCAGTCCGCGACCCCGGGCACCGGCAGCCCGCTCGCCAGCTTCAAGCGGCTCGTCACCGGCACCAAGCCCGCGACCATGCGCGAGGTGCACGCCATCAAGGGCGTGAGCTTCATCGCGTACAAGGGCGAGGCGGTCGGGCTGATCGGCACCAACGGCTCGGGCAAGTCGACCCTGCTGCGGGCGATCGCGGGGCTGCTGCCGGTCGAGCGCGGCGCCATCTACGCGGCCGGGCAGCCCTCGCTGCTCGGCGTCAGCGCGGCCCTCATGAACGACCTGCCGGGCGAGCGCAACGTGGTGCTCGGCTGCCTGGCCATGGGCATGACGCCGGCCGAGGTCAAGGCCAAGACCAAGGACATCATCGACTTCTCCGGCATCAACGAGCGCGGCGACTTCAGCTCGCTGCCGATGCGCACGTACTCCTCCGGCATGGGCGCGCGGCTGCGCTTCGCCATCGCGGCCGCCAAGCAGCACGACGTGCTGCTCATCGACGAGGCGCTGGCTACCGGCGACGCCAAGTTCCGCCGGCGCAGCGAGCAGCGGGTCCGTGACCTGCGGGCCCAGGCCGGCACGGTGTTCCTGGTGAGCCACAGCGAGCAGTCGATCCGCGACACCTGCGAGCGGGCCATCTGGCTGGAGTCCGGACTCATCCGCGCCGACGGCGCGACCGACGACGTGCTGAAGGAGTACGAGGCCTACGTCAAGCGGTAGGCCCCGCACTCCCCCGGTGGATCAGCGCATCGACAGGTGCACGTGGTTGGTGTGGTCGCTCGACGGATCGCCGCCGGCCCCGGAGTACGACTTCCAGCCGCTGCTGGGCAGCCAGATCCGCCTGTACCAGATGACGTAGAGCACGCCCAGCCGGCTGGCGTTGGCGATGAAGTAGTTCGCCAGCCGGTTGCCGTAGTCCTTGCTGGCGCCGGTCGCGTCGCCACCGAAGCCGCCCTTGTCGGCGGCCCAGTCGCAGGCCCGGCCCTTGGGGTGCTCACCGCTGTTCTGGTGGCGGAAGCAGGCGATGAAGTGGTTGAAACCGTCCTTCTTCGCCTCCTGCATCGCGTGCAGGGTGCGCGGGGTGATGCAGCCGGACGTGGTCGGGTCGTTGACACTGCACGACTCGCTCGGCAGGGAGCCGTCCGAGTTGCGCGGCGCGGGGGCGGCCAGGGAGCTGCTGCCACCGCCGCCGGTGGATCCGCCGTCGTCGGAGGACGAGCCGCTCGACCCGTTCGCGGCGTTGGCGACCTTGAGGGCGTTCTCGGCCTGGCTCTTGCGCTTGGCCATGACGGTGAGCTGGCGCTGCTGGTCGCTGATGGCGGCGTCGATCGCGGCCTTCGCCTGCTCCTGCTTCGCCTTGCTGTCCTTCAGGTCGCGCAGCGCGCGGTCCTGCTTGACGGCGATCGTCTCCAGCGTCTGCGCCCGGTCCAGCATGCTCCTGGTGGAGTCGGCGGTGATCAGCGCCGTCATCGCCCCGAGCCGGCCGGTCCGGTACGACTTGCCGACGATGTCGTCCAGCGCCGCCTGCCTGGGGCCCAGCTCGGTGTCGATCTGCTTGAGCTTGGCGGTCAGCTCCTGCTGGCGCTTCTTGGAGCGGTCGAGCGCCTCCTTGGCCTCGACGAAGCCCTTGGACGCCGCCTCGAGCTGCTTGATCAGGGTCTGGGAACCGCCCTCACCGTCGTCGCCCGAGTCGCCCGGCGCGGCGAGGGGCCGGGGCGCGGCGGAGGCGGGCTGCGGGGCGGCGAGCGCCAGCCCCGAGGTGGCGACCAGAACCGCGAGCGCGGTCGCTAATCGCCGGCGGACAGGGTTGAGCCTCACGAACGTTCCTTCCGTCGGCCGCCGACCGGGTTAGCTGACGGGTTCGGGACGGAAGTGATCCCTACCGATCCGCGCGGGTGCGCGGATCCGATTCACCCCACTACTCAAGTGGTTCCCCGGCTCGCCTCGCGGCGATTAGGCGGCGGTCTGCGCTGAGACCGTGACGAAGACTACCCAGCAATACCGGAAATCGACAGTCGTCGTACCGTCAGCAGCGGATCGACCACTAACAGTGATTGACTACGGAAAGAATGCAACGACTCACATTGATGCGCCGTTACGGCCTCCGACCTGCGGCATCTCATCGATAAGTAACGGAAAGTCGTTGCCTGGTAACGCTTTTCCCGCTCCCGGCAGACCTGCCACCGGGGCGCTTGTCAGGTAAGCTGGCCGCCGGTCACTGCCAGAAGGCGCTGCCCCCAAGGCGCCGGCAGCCCACCATCTAATCGTCGCAAGATGAGCCGGGGAACCACAGAAGTACCGGGGTGAATCCACGAGTCAGTGGTAGGGATTGCTTCCGTCCCGAACCCGTCAGCTAACCCGGCCGGTGGTCACGTGGAAGGAATGTGAATGACGGCAAGACCCCGCCGGTGGCTGATCCTCGCCCTGGCCCCGCTCGCCGCGGTGACGATGTTGCTCTCCCCCGCATCCCCGGCGAACGCCGACCCCGACGACTCCAAGAAGTCGTCGACCGCCGACGACGGCGACGACAACCCGCTGTTGAACGACGTGCTCGACTCCACCGGCCGGCGCTACCTGACGGCCAAGGCGGCGGTCGCCAAGTCGACCAAGACCCAGCTGGGGTACGCGCTGCGGGTCAAGAACGCCGAGGCCAAGCGCGACCGGCTGCTGCCCGAGGTGGGCGCGGTGGCGGCGCAGCAGTACCGCACCGGCGGCATCTCGACGATGGGCTTCCTGCTCAACACCCGCACCCCCGACGGCTTCCTCAAGAAGGCGGTCTCGCTCGAGGAGATCAACGCCCTCAACGACGGCAAGCTGCGCGAGCTCGACCAGGCCATCGACGAGGTGGCCAGCGCCAAGGCGCGCCTCGACCAGGAGGTCAAGGCGCAGAAGCAGAACCTCGCGCTGATGGAGAAGCAGAAGGAGTCGGCCGAGAAGGCGCTGGCCCAGGTCGGCGGCACCACCGTGACGGGCGGCTTCGTGTTCGCCAAGTCGCCGGTGGCCGCGCCGGCCCCGCGCAACTCCGACGGCGAGTTCAGCCCGGAGTCGTGCAACGTCGACGACCCGACCACGGGCGGCTGCATCACCGCGCGGACGTACCACATGTACAAGGAAGTGAAGAAGGCGAAGTTCAACCGATTCGTCGGTTGTCACCGCAACGGCGGCCCGTTCGAACACCCCAAGGGCCGCGCCTGCGACTGGTCCCTGCAGAAGAGCGGCTTCTCCCCCTGGCACAACCAGGACACCCGGGAGTACGGCAACAACCTGATGGCCTTCCTGGTGCGCAACGCCGACCGGCTCGGCATCCTCTACGTCATCTGGAACAAGATGATCTGGTTCCCCGCCACCGGCTGGAAGACGTACCACGGTCCCAGCGACCACACGGACCACGTCCACGTCTCCATGCTGTAGCGCCCCACGGCAACGCGAAGAGCCCCCGTCCTCACCGAGGACGGGGGCTCTTTCGTCGGATCGGGCGGCCCTCAGACGCCGGTGGCCCGGCGGACCGGGGCGCGACCGGCCGGCTGCTCCGGCGCCGGACCGGCCGGCGGCGCCGGCGGGATCGGCAGGACGACCGGCTTCACCTGGGTGATGGTGACCTCCTTGCCGTGGTGCAGCAGATCCAGGCGCGCGGAGCCGCCACCGTTGCGCAGCGAGTAGGTGACCTCCTCCGCCGTCACCTCCACCCGCAGCCGCAGGCCCCGCCACAGCAGCGAGAACTCGAGCGCGTTGATCCGGCTCGGCAGCCGGGGCGCGAACGACAGCTGTCCGTTGAAGTCCCGCATGCCGCCCAGGCCCGCCACCAGGGCGATCCACGAGCCGGCCAGCGACGCCACGTGCACGCCGTCGCGGGCGTTCTGGTGCAGGTCGTGCAGGTCCATCAGGGCGGCCTCGCCCAGGTAGTCGTGGGCCAGCTCGACGAAGCCCACCTCCGCCGCCATGACGGCCTGGATGCAGGCCGACAGCGACGAGTCCCGCACGGTCCGGGCGTCGTAGTACGCGAAGTTGCGCGCCTTCTCCTCGGGGGTGAAGGCGTCACCGCGCACGTACATCGCCATGACCAGGTCGGCCTGCTTGACCACCTGCTTGCGGTACAGGTCGAAGTACGGGTAGTTCAGCAGCAGCGGGTACGCCTCCGGCGGAGTGTTCTGGAAGTCCCACTCCTGCAGCCGGGTGAAGCCCTCCGACTGCTGGTGCACGGCCAGCTCCCGGTCGTACGGGATGTGCACCGAGGCCGCCGCGTCCCGCCACGACGCCGACTCCTCGTCGTCCACGCCCAGCTTGCGGGCCAGCTCGGGGTGCCGCTTGGCCGCGTCCGCCGCGGCGAACATGTTCTGCTGCGCCATCAGGTTGGTGTAGACGTTGTCGTCCACCACGGCCGTGTACTCGTCCGGGCCGGTGACGCCGTCGATGTGGAAGCGGCCGTGCCGGTCGTGGTGCCCGAGCGAGCGCCACAGCCGGGCGGTCTCGACCAGCAGCTCCAGGCCGTACTCGCGCTCGAAGTCGTAGTCGCCGGTGGCCGAGACGTAGCGCCGCACCGCGTCGGCGATGTCGGCGCCGATGTGGAACCCGGCCGTGCCCGCCGGCCAGTACGCCGAGCACTCCTGCCCGCGGATGGTGCGCCACGGGAACGCCGCGCCCTGCAGGCCGAGGGTCTGCGCCCGCTCCCGGGCCAGGTCCAGCGTCGAGTGCCGCCAGCGCAGCACGTCCGCCGCCGCCGCCGGCTGCGTGTACGTCAGGGCCGGCAGCACGAACGTCTCGGCGTCCCAGAAGGTGTGACCGTCGTAACCCGGGCCGGTGAGGCCCTTGGAGCCGATCGGCCGCTGCTCGGCGCGGGCGCCGGCCTGCAGGGTGTGGAAGAGGCCGAAGCGGACGGCCTGCTGCACCTCCGGGTCGCCCTCGACCTTGACGTCGGAGTGGTCCCAGAACGCGTCCAGATACTCCCGCTGCGCCTCGACCAGGCCTTCCCAGCCGTCCAGCCGGGCGCTGGCGAGCGCGGCGCCGACCTGGTCGCGCACCGCGGGCAGCGAGCGGTTGCTGGACCAGCCGTACGCGGCGATCTTCACGACCCGCAGCTTCTGCCCCGGCTCGAGCTTGCAGGCCACCGTGGTGCGCAGCCAGTCCGGGTGGCCCTCGGTGGTCACGGCGTGCTTGCCCGGCGTCTCCACCAGGTGCTCCATCGCCGCGGCCATCCGCAGGTCGCTGGCCTTGGTGCGGTGCACCAGCAGGCCGCCGGTGCGCTGCTCCAGCATCTCCTCGGCCTGCAGCGGGTGATCGAGCACCGCCGCCACCCGCGGGTCCTTGCTGGTCGGCGGGAGCTGCTCGTTGGCCACCAGCTCGGACTGCAGGATCAGCCGGGCGGAGGCGTCCAGCGGCTCGACCTCGTAGAGGAAGGCCACGACGGCCCGGTGGGTGAACGACACCATCCGGACGGTGCGCACCCGGATCGCCTGACCGGAGGGGGAGACCCACTCCACGGTCCGCTCCAGGGTGCCGGCCCGCAGGTCCAGGCTGCGCTCGTGGGAGCGCAGGTCGCCGTACCGCACGTCGAACGGCTCGTCGTCGACGAGCAGGCGCATGAGCTTGGCGTTGGTGACGTTGACCATCGTCTGGCCCGACTCGGGGAACCCGTAGCCGGCCTCGGCGTACGGCAGCGGCCGCAACTCGTAGAACGAGTTGAGGTAGGTGCCGGGCAGGCCGTGCGGCTCGCCCTCGTCCAGGTTGCCCCGGATGCCGATGTGGCCGTTGGCCAGGGCGAAGACCGACTCGGACTGGGCCAGTACATCCAGGTCCAGCCGGGTCTCCCTGATGTGCCAGGGATCGACGGGGTAGGCCCGTTCACGGATCACGGTGGTGCCTCTCGCAACTGATAAGGGAGAAAGTCTTGAAGGGGGATTACTGGAGCAGCTCGGCGAGGTCCTGCACGACGATGTCGGCGCCGTGCGCGCGCATCGCGTCGGCCTGGCCGACCCGGTCCACGCCGATCACGATGCCGAAACCGCCGGCCTTGCCGGCCGCCACGCCGGCCAGCGCGTCCTCGAACACCGCGCACTGCTCCGGGGCCACGCCGAGCAGCTTCGCACCATAGAGGAAGGTGTCCGGCGCGGGTTTGCCGGGCAGGTCCTGGGCCCGGGCGACGACACCGTCCACGCGCACCTCCAGGAGGTCCGCGATGCCGGCCGCCCGCAGCACGTCCGCGCAGTTGGCGCTGGCCGACACGACGGCCCGGCGCAGCCCGGCGTCCTTGACCGCGTGCAGGTAGGTGACCGAGCCGGGGTAGACCTGCACGGCGCCCTCCTTGATCTTCTGCAGGACCAGGAGGTTCTTGCGGTTGCCGATGCCGTTGACGGTCTCCGCGTCGGGACCGTCGTCGGGCTCGCCTTCGGGCAGGGTGATGCCCCGCGAGGCGAGGAAGGTGCGGACCCCGTCCGCCCGCTGCCGGCCGTCGACGTACTGGTGGTAGTCGGCGCCGGAGTCGAACGGCACGAAGGGCTGTCCGTGGTGCTGGGACCACGCCTGGAGGAACGCGTCGAAGGTCTGTTTCCACGCGGCGTTATGCACCAGGGCGGTCTGCGTGAGCACCCCGTCGAGGTCGAAGAGGCACGCCGTCACATGAGGAGGTAGTCCGAGCACTGGCCCAATGTAGTCGCCCCGGATGGCCGACACGCCTCAATGCCCTCGATCACATTTCCACGGCGTTTCATTCCTTGTTCAGCCCGCCGAAGCGCCCTCGTTGACCAGGCCAGACGCGGTATTGCGGCCGGGCAGGCGCACGCTCAGTCCGATAGTCGTCCCAATCGGGCCGGTCGCCATCGTCACCTCGTCGCACAGTTGGTGCGCCAGCCAGATGCCCCGGCCGCCCACCTCGAAGGCCTCCGGCACGGTCGGCGGCCGGCGGTACTGCTCCGGGATGCCGGGGCCCGAGTCGGTGACCGTGCAGTGGACCGCCGACCCGGTGCTCCACAGCACGATGCGGCCCTGTCCACCGGCGTGCAGCACCGCGTTGGTGATCACTTCGTTGATCGCCAGCACGAAGCCGGGCAGGCGGTCGGCGAGCAGAACCGGGTCCAGCCGCGCCGTGACCTCGTGGCGGACCACGGTGATCTCGTCGCGGCCGAACCGGCGATCCAGCAGGGCCGGCCTACCGGTTTCCGAGTGCACGGGGGTGGCGTCCGGCGACTCCGGGCCCGGAGCCGGACGCAGCACGTCCTGGTCGACAGTTTCTTCCACCGTCGAGCAGCCTACGCTGCGTACCGCCTCCGTGGCAGCCAACGGAACCGGCAATCGTCAGAACAGGTGCGACAGGGTCCGCAGGATCTCGGCGTAGAAGTTGCCGTCGATGTCCCGGTACAGGCTGAACTTCATGCCGGGGCTGCCGAAGAACGGCCGCAGCGTCCACGCCAGCTGGGTGCCCACGAAGCCGAAGAGCAGGATCCAGACGTAGAGCAGCGTCATGCTGGGCGGTGTCGGCTGGGCCGGCTTGACCGGCCGGACCGGCCGCTCGTGCGGGTGCGCGATCGGGGTCAGCATGTAGCCGGGCGGCACCACGGGCGCCTGTACGGGCGCGGGGGCGGTCAGCGTCGTCGTGCCGCCGCTGCCGCCGTTGGCCGGGGTGGTGCCGACGGTGGCCGGCACGGCCGGGGCGCCGGCCGGGACCTCGTCCGGCGCCGCCTCCACCGCGGGCTTCTCCGGCGCCAGCAGGCCGTTCTCGTTGAGCACCCGCATCCCGCCGGTCAGGAAGCGCAGCCCGACCAGCGCCGAGAGGGCCAGGATGGCCACGTTCAGCAGCTTGAAGAACCCGTAGTCGGGCGCGGTGATCAGGAAGAAGAGCGCGATCGGGGCGAACGCCACGGCCAGCATCGCGGTGACCGTCAGCGCCACCATGACCAGGGCCAGGGACTGCCGCACCGACAGCCGCGCGCCGAAGACCAGGTTGAACAGGTACAGGGTGGGCAGGCAGATGGCCAGCGTCACCAGGAACAGCAGCGGCAGCTTCACCGCCGAGGTCAGCGCCATGAGCACGCTGTGGAACGAGCCCAGCACCGCGCCGTAGCAGGCCAGGGCCACCACCGAGCTGAGCAGCATCTGACTGGTCAGCCGGGTGAGGGATCGGTCCTCCACCACCTGCTGCCAGATGCCCTGTCTGTCGCGCAGGATGCGCTCGATCACCAGAAGTCCGGATGCGTTGGCCACGTCCGTCCCCTCCCTCACCTCAACGACGTCGATACGCCATCGCACCGACGTAGGCGGGACGATAGGCCATGCCGTCAAGAGATGCGAGGGGTGCGTCAGCGCCAACCGACGTCGATGCGGTCACCGCGCTCGTCGAAGAAGTGCAGGGCGTCCATCCGCACGTTGATGGCCAGCGGGTGTCCGGGCGAGACGGCCGGGTACGGCGCCAGCCGCACGGCCAGCTCGGCGGGCCGGCGGTGGTGCCGGCCCGGGTCGCTGAGCACCGAGGCCTTCTCCGCCTCCTCCCGCTCCAGCACGGCCTTGTCCGCCCGCCCGGTGAGCCGCTGCAGCGCGCCGCCGATCCGCCGCAGCGCGCCGGTCTCGGCGTCGGTGTCGGTGACCGCCTTGCCCATCTCGTCGACGACCACGGCGGTGGCGCCGATGTCCAGGAAGGCCAGCGACTCGTGCCCGTGGTGCTCGAGGTAGCGGATGCGCCCCTGGAGCACGTCGCCCGGGGTGTCCGGGGCCACCGGGGTGAGCGCCTCGGCCCGCATGCCGACGACGATCCGCTCGCCGTGGTAGTGCGAGATGGCCCGCGCCCGGATGTCGTTCCAGGGCAGGTAGAGGGCCTGTTCGCCGAGGTTGAGGGCGATGTAGCGGTCCAGGTGCACGTAGACCGAAGCCTCGAGCAGGTTCATCCGGGGCGCGCCCAGGAACGCCGCGACGTAGAGGGTGGCCGGGCGGCCGTACACCTCGGTCGGGGTGCCGATGTCCTGCAGGACGCCCTTGCGCATGATGGCCACCCGGTCGGCCATGGTCAGCGCCTCGGCCTGGTCGTGGGTGACGTACATGGTGGTGACGCCGAGCTCGCGGGTGAGCCCGGTGATCTCGGCGCGCAGCTCGGCGCGCAGCCCGCTGTCCAGGTTGGACAGCGGCTCGTCCATCAGGAACAGCCCGGGCCGGCGCACGATGGCCCGGCCCATCGCGACCCGCTGGCGCTGGCCGCCGGAGAGCTGGCCGGGCTTGCGGGCGAGCACGTCGCCGATGCCGAGCGCGCTGGCCACGTCGCCGATCCGCTCGCCGCGCGGGCCGGGCTCGAGGCCGGAGAGCTTGAGCGGGAAGCCGATGTTGTCGCCGACGGTCATGTGCGGGTACAGCGCGAAGTCCTGGAAGACCATGGCGATCCGCCGGTCGCGCGGCGCGAGGTCCATGACCGGTTCGCCGTTGAGCAGGATGGCCCCCGCGGTCGGGTCCTCCAGGCCGGCGATCATGCGCAGCACGGTCGACTTGCCGCACCCGGACGGCCCGAGCAACACCAGGAACTCGCCGTCCTCGACGTCCAGGCTGACGCGGTCGACCGCGACCGTACCGTCCGGCCAGACCTTGGTGACGTCCTTGAGCGCGACGGTGGACACCGTCAACCTCCTGCGTTTGAGCTGCGACGATGGCTTAGCGTGACTACAGCCATCGATGCCTGCCATCGGGTGAACGTGCCATTTGCCGACAGTCACCGGATGGTCACCCATTCGGGCGGGCCGGCGGGCCGGCTCATTGCACCGTCTGTGCAGGTCGCGGGCCGGAAGGGGGCCCGCGCAGGAAGAAACCGGCCACCGCTTACCGGAAGATTTACTTACCGATGCGGTCCGGCCACACCCGGCGCACGACCCGTTCCGCCGCCCCGCCGTCGTCCAGGTAGCAGAACCGCTCCCGGAACCGGGCCCGCCGGCCAGCCGCCTCGGCGCCGGACCAGGCGCCGCTGCCGAAGACGTCGACCAGCTCGGCGAAAGTGGTCGCCACCGCGCCCGGCGGCAGCTCCATCAGGTCGAAGTAGGCCCCGCGCAGCTCCCGGTAGGCCGCCCAGTCGGGCGCGAAGATCACCACGGGCCGGTCCAGCACGGCGAAGTCGAACATCGCCGACGAGTAGTCGGTGATCATCGCGTCGGCGGCGAGATAGAGGTCCTCGACGACGGGGTACGCCGACACGTCCAGGACCCGCCCACGCCGCGCCCCGGTCCGCTGGCCCGCGGCCACGTGGAAGTAGTGCGCGCGTACCAGCAGGACGGTGTCCGGTCCCAGCCGGTCGGCGAACGCCTGCACGTCCAGCACCTGCTCGCCGGGCCGCAGCCACTCCCGGTGGGTCGGGGTGTAGAGGACGACCCGCTCGTCCGGGCCGATGCCGAGCTGCTCGCGGGCCGCGGCGGTGTCCGCCGGGGTGGCCACCGCCAGCCGGTCGTTGCGCGGGTAGCCGACCTCGAGCGTCTCGTGGCGGCACGGGTACGCCCGCTCCCAGGCGATCGTGGTGTGCGCGTTCGCCGTGATGCTGAAGTCCCAGCGGTCCGCCCGGCGCATCTGCGCCCGGAAGTCCTGGTCCTTGGCGGCGGCCGGATGATCGGCCTGGTCCAGGCCCATCATCTTCAGCGGCGTGCCGTGATGCGTCATCACGTGCGTGCTGCCGGGGCGCTTGACCACCCAGTTCGGCCAGTTGACGTTGTTGATCATCCAGCGGGCCCGGGCCAGCGCGCGGTAGTACTCCCGGGACCCGGCGACCACGTAGTCGGTGCCCGGTGGCACGGCGCCGGTGCGCGACCGGCCGACCACCCACACGTTGCGCACGTCCGGGGCCAGCTCGGCCACCTTGGCGGCGATAGCGGCCGGGTTGCAGGTCACCCCGCGATACCAGTACGCCGCGTACAGGGCCAGCTTGTCGTCGACCGGCCGGCGCAGCTGGAGCCGGTAGTAGCGCTGGTAGAGGCTCTCCCGCAGGCGGCCGGCGACCCGGCGGGCCTTGCCCACCACCCGCCGCTTGAGCCGGCGCGCCCGCTTGACCAGCCGGGCCCCCCGCTCCGCCACCCGGAACGCCAGGAACGAGTTCCGCTCCACCAGCCGGTAGGGCACCCCCTCCAGGCCGGCCGGCGGCTCGTAGCCCGCCGCGGGCCGGTACCGGCCGAAGTGCTCCACGATCCGCTCGAAGAAGCGCCGGCGCGAACCCCGGGGCACCCGCTCGGCGTTGCGCAGGACGCTCAGGTAGTGCCAGAGCATCCGCTTGAACAGCGCCGGCCGCAGCGCCTCGGCCTGCGCCGAATAGGCGTCGACCATGCTGAACGCGTGCGCCCAGTGGTCGAAGATCTCGAAATGCCGGTCGCCCAGGGTCCGGGTGATCGCCCCGGTCCGCCGCTGCCGGTAGTGCACGCAGGTGCGCGGCAGCCCGCTGATCCGCTCGGCCGCGGCGAGCACCGGGTACGTGAACGAGACGTCCTCGTACCAGCCGGTCTCGAAGCGGAAGTCAAGCTTGACCAGCAGATCCCGGCGGACCACCTTGTTCCAGGCGACGTGCAGCACCCTGAGCACCCGCGGCCAGTCCGCCACCGTGAACGTCTCCGGGGCGTCCGCGAGCACCTTGGCGGCGCCGGCGGTCACCACCCGGCCGTCCCAGTGCACCCGGTCGAACCCGAAGATCAGCACGTCGGGGCCGGTGGCGGCGAGCCGGTCGGCGATCGCGGTGAGCGCGCCCTGGGCGAGCCAGTCGTCGCTGTCGACGAACCAGACGTACTCCCCGGTGGCGTGCTCCAGGCCCAGGTTGCGGGCCCGGCCCAGGCCGACGTTCTCCGGCGCGGTGATCACCCGGACCCGCGCGTCGCGCGCGGCGTACTCGGCCAGGATGGCGCCGCTGTAGTCGGGCGAGCAGTCGTCGACGGCCACCACCTCGAGATCGGTGAACGGCTGGTCGAGCAGCGAGTCCAGGCACTGGCGCAGGTAACCCTGCACCTTGTACACCGGCAGCACCACGCTCAGCAGGGTCATCGCTCACCTCCGGATCGCCAGTCCCGGACCGCCCCGGCGAGGAACGAGCCGCCGACGACGACGGCGAGCAGCAGCTCGCCGGCCACCGCGAACCCCGCGAGGGCACTCGCCACCACCAGCACGACCCGGCCGTCCCAGCCCAGCCACGCCCGCGCCGCGCCGGTCCCGGGCGCACCCTTCTCCATCCGGGCGGTCAGGTCGTAGTGATCAAGTGCCAGCACGAACAACAGCAGGAAAACGATCGGTGGCGGCACCGCGCAGATCAGGCCGACCGCGACCACCATCAGGTACTCGGCCGCCCGCAGCCCGGCCGGGACGAGCCAGTCCAGCGGGCCGGCGTGCCGCGCCCGGGCCGCGAGTCCGGCGCCGAGCACCAGCAGCGCGGCCGCGATCAGCCAGAGCGCCGCGTCGCCCGCGCGGAGCTGCCTGATCTCGACACCGGCGCCGAGCCACACGCCCACCTCGGTGCCGCCCGGCACCCAGCCGGCCAGCCGGCCGACCACCAGGGCCAGCGCGGCCAGGGCGGCGACCACGGCGCCGAGCAGCGGGGCCCGGACCTTCGCGGCGCTCAGGACCGTGCGGACCAGCGGGCCGTCGTCGCGGTGGCGCGACGTGTCGACCGTGTCGAGCACGCCGACGCGCATCGAGAGCGAGCGCAACGAGCGCAACCCCAGGGTGTACGCGGCGGCGAGCAGCCCCCACCCGACCACGGCGGCCAGCGCCACCCGCCCGTTGCCCAGCGCGGCCAGGACGGCGATCAGCGCCCAGCGCTCGCCGATCGGGAAGACCACGATCCGCTTGAGCCAGTACGCGGCCGACCCGGTGTCCGCCTGGACCCGGTTCGAGGCCCGGCTCAGCCGCGCCCCCACGCCGCCGCCCGCGTCGGTGTTGCCCGCGGTGCCGACGGACTGGCGGGCCGCGGCCTCGTCATGCAGGGCGCCGTACCAGGTGTCGGTCATGTGGCGGACCGTCTGCAGCACGATGGCGGTGATCGCCAGCGGCCACGCGTACGGCAGGCCGGAGCGCTCGGCGCCGGCGGCGAGGCCGGCGTAGACGGCGTACTCCTTGGCCCGGTCGGCCATCGTGTCGAGCCAGCCGCCGAAGGCGCCGAACCGCCGGGTGTAGCGGGCCAGCTGGCCGTCCACGCAGTCCAGCACGAAGCCGAGGTAGAGCAGGACCGCGCCGGCGACCAGCGCGGGCCGCGAACCCGCCCAGAAGGCCAGCGCGGCGGCCACGGCGAAGAGCACGGACATCGCGGTGACCCCACTCGGGGTCAGACCCAGCCGGGCGCACAGCTTGGTGACCAGCGGGGACCAGGTGCTCACCGCGTACGTCGTGAAGAAGTCGTCCTTCTCCTTGACCGCCAGCCGCAGCAGCGCGGCGTCCTCGTCCACGGCGGCGACCGCGGCCCGGGCGGCCGTGAGCTGGGCGCCGGAGCGCACCCGCTCGGCGTGCAGCAGCCGGACCCGGGTGGCGATGGGCACGAGACCGGCCTCGAGCAGCGCGCCCAGCAACACGTCGATGACGTCGCGCTGCGCGGTCGCGGTGGCCGTACCGGTCGCTTCGGCGGCGGGCGCGCGCCCCGAACGCGTGGCCGCCTCCTCGGCGGCGGCCGCGAGGATCGGCAGGTCGGCCGGGGCGATGCTGAGCGCGCCGAGGAAGTGCGCCGTCCCGTCGGTGGCGGGAACCAGCCGGCCCCGCTCCTCGCGCAGGTCGCCGCCGTCCCGCGCGACCACCAGGGCGGTGCTGCGGCCGGCCGGCTCGGTGGCCAGCGTCCGCAGCAGGCTCGGGTGCGCGACCAGGTTGTCCGCGCAGAGCAGCAGTGGCTCCCCGGCCCCGGCCGCGAGCCGGGCGATCTCGCGCAGCTGGGCCGCCACCTCGAGGCCCTCCACCGGGGTGACGGTGGTGGCCCCGGCCGCGGCGAGCGCCGCGGTCAGCTCGTCGGCGAGCCGGCGGGCGGCACCCGGATCGAGGTCGTTGCCGGTGCTCCCGCACAGCACGGCGAGCGTCACCGCGACATCCCTCCCACCTCAGACCGCCGGGCACGCGGTGCGTGGGGGGCGGAAATCGCCCCGATGTTAACAGCGGTCCGGCAAGGGGTACGGGTAGCCCTTACGGGAATGTGAAGGACGTTCTCCACCTCGGGACCGAGGGCGGGGCCCGCACCGGCGCATACCGTGGAACGCGGTGGCGGCGCTCGGCTGCCACCAGCACCGATGGGGAGTGAGTGACGTGACCCGCCGACTGGCCCGGCCCCGCGACGACCGATGGATCGCCGGCGTTTGTTCCGCCCTGGCACGCCGGTTCGGAGTCTCCTCCGGAGTGATGCGGCTGATCTTCGTGGTCTCCTGCCTGCTGCCCGGACCGCAGTTCCTGATCTACCTCATCCTCTGGGTGCTGCTGCCCAACGAGTGACCTGACCACGGCGGCGCCCCTCCCCCATCCGGGAAGGGGCGCCGCCCTGCGTCAGGGAGCGGCGAAGGTGACCGTCACCGAGGTGTAGCCCAGGCTGGTGAGCAGGCCGGAGAGCATCTTCTCGGTGTTGTCCCGGGCCCGCTGGTCGAGCCCGCTGTTCGTCGCGGCCTCGGTGATCCGCTGCTGGGCGAGCTGGTAGACCCGCTGCTGCTGGTTGGGGTTGCTCTTGAACGCGTCGCCGATGCGGTTGAGCAGCCCGCGCTCCTCGGCGACGACGTAACTGCGCTGCATGTCGAGCGCGGCCTGACCCTGCTGTGGGGCGGGCAGCTCGATCCGCACCGACTTGTCGGCATTGTTGACCTTGATCGCGCCCTCGGTGAGCGTCCCGAAGTCGACGTACTCCTCGACCGTGCCCGAGCCCACGAACAGCGTGCGCTTGTTGACCAGGAAGTCGGGGATGTTGTCCTTGCTCTCCTGCAGGTCGACGATGACCTGGAAGGTGCCGTCGGCCGCGACGTAGCGGCTCAGGTCGCGCATCGACTGCAGCAGCACCGGCTGGCTGCGGTCGGTGGTCTTGTCGGAGAACGGGTTGTCGAAGCTGGGCAGGACGTTGATCGCCCGCAGGCCGAGGCACATGGCCACGATCAGCGCGAAGACCACGCCGGTGAAGATGACGACGCGGGCGAACGCGCCGAGACCCGGCTTGGCCGGCGCGGCCGGGGCCGGATCGTCCACTGCTGGTGCGGGGCGGGTCGCCACCTGCTCCTCGCCATCGCCGCCGAGCGGATACTCCCGGGTCGGCTCGTCGACGTCACGCGAACTTGCCATCGGTGCTCACCCCCTCCTTCTGCCGCCAACGGTACGGAAGGGGTACGACACTCGCATCCGGTCAGCCGGCAAACGCGCTCAGATCCGTCAATTTCTGGCCGATCACCAGCTGGTGGATCTCCGAGGTTCCCTCGTACGTGAGCACACTTTCGAGGTTGTTGGCGTGCCGGAGGACCGGATACTCGCCGCTGATGCCGTTGGCGCCGAGGATCGTGCGGCACTGCCGGGCGATCTTGATGGCCTCCCGGACGTTGTTCAGCTTGCCCACGCTGACCTGCTCGGGGCGCAGGCCCACCGCGTCGTGGCGGCGGCCGAGGTGCAACGCGAGCAGGTAGCCCTTCTGCAGCTCCAGGGTCATGTCGGCCAGCTTCGCCTGGGTCAGCTGGAAACCGGCGATCGGGCGGCCGAACTGCTCGCGGCTGACCGCGTACGCGATCGCGGTCTCCAGGCAGTCGCGGGCCGCGCCCAGCGCGCCCCAGACGATGCCGAACCGCGCCTCGGTCAGGCAGGACAGCGGGGCCTTGAGGCCCCGGGCGGTGGGCAGCCGCGCCGACTCCGGCACCCGGACGTCGTCCAGGGTGATCTCGCCGGTGGCCGAGGCGCGCAGCGACAGCTTGCGCTTGACCTCGCGGGCGGTGAACCCCTCGGCCGAGGTCGGCACGGCGAAACCGGCCACCCCCTCGGAGGTGCGGGCCCAGATCACGGCCACGTCGGCGACCGGCGCATTGGTGATCCACATCTTGCCGCCGGTGAGCACCCAGTCGTCGCCGTCGCGCCGCGCCCGGGTCGCCATGTTCGCCGGGTCGGAGCCGTGGTCCGGCTCGGTGAGCCCGAAGCAGCCCAGGAGCTCGCCCGCGGCCATGCCGGGCAGCCAGCGCTGCTTCTGCTCCTCGCTGCCGTACTTCCAGATGGCGTACATCGCCAGCGAGCCCTGCACGGAGACCAGCGAGCGCACGCCCGAGTCGGCGGCCTCCAGCTCCAGGCAGGCCAGCCCGTACGAGACCGCGGAGGCGCCGGCGCAGCCGTACCCGGTCAGGTGCATGCCGAGCAGGCCCAGCTTGCCGAACTCGAGGGACAGGTCGCGGACGGGCACCTCGCCGCGCTCGTACCAGTCGGCGACGAAGGGGCGGACCCGGTCGTCGACGACCCGGCGGGTGAGCGCGCGCACGTCGCGCTCCTCGTCGGTCAGCAGCGCGTCCAGGTCGAGGAGATCCAGCGGGGATACGGCCATACCCATAAACTAGCGGTGTTAGTTGTCGATGACGAGCACTCTCGCGTGGATCTGGTTGCGCTGCTGCAACGCGGCGCGCAGCGCGCGGTGCAGGCCGTCCTCCAGGTAGAGACCGCCCTGCCACTCCACGACGTGCGGGAACAGGTCGCCGTAGAACGTCGAGTCCTCGGCCAGCAGCTTGTCCAGGGCCAGCTCACGCTTGGTGGTGATGAGATCGGCCAGCCGGATGGGGCGGGGCGGGATCTCGGCCCATCTCTTGAGTGTCGTGTGATGGTCGGGGTACGGCGCTCCGTCCCGTACCGCTTTGAAGATCACGACGGCACGCTCCCCTCCGGTCCCTCACGCACGTCGGCCCGCACGGCGGCCGGCCCTGCCTGCCAGCCTAGCGAGCCGCCAGCCTATCGACCGGCCTGCGCCCCCGCCGCGTCGCCCGGTGCGGGTGTTACCCGTCCGAGGGCGCTCGCGGCGCGGTCCACCGGCCATGATGCACCACTTCGTCCACCGCGCGGTGCCCGCGGCGCAGTGACGGTGACCTCTTGTCGGGCGCCGGATAGCCGATCGTCAGCGCGCCCACCGGCCGAAATTCCGCGGGTACGCCGAAAGCGTCCCGAAATGCACCGATCCGGTCGGCCGGCACGCCGAAGAACAGCGAGCCCAGCCCCTCGTTCACCGCGGTCAGGTGGATGAGCAACGCGGCGAAGCCGGTGTCCACATCCCAGTACGGCACCGGCCAGCGGCTCTCGTCGCGGTCGGTCCAGCCCTTGTCCGGCTGGGCGTAGCGGTCCAGATAGACCGACTTGTTGGCCAGCGCCACGATGATCAGCGGCGCCGAGCGCATCCGGTCCAGCCAGGAGCCGGCCGCCGCACGCTCCGCCGCGGTGTCACCCCGCGGCGCGGTCACCGACCAGTAGCGCTCGCGGTCGGCCGGCTCGCTCAGCACCAGGAAGCCCCAGCCCTGGGAGAAGCCGGCCGACGGCGCCCGCAGCGCGTGCCGGAGCAGCTTGTCGACGAGCTCCGGCGGCACCGGCCGCTCCGGATCGTAGGTGCGCACCATCCGGCGCCGGCGCAGGACCTCGTCGAACTCCATGGTCAGGCCGCCGCGGGCCGGACACCCCAGGAGGCCCGCCAGGTCTGCCCGGGCGCCAGCACGATCAGGTCGCGGCCGGAGCGGAAGGCGTCCGGCGGGCAGGTCATCGGCTCGATCGCCACCGACCGGCGGAACCGCTCGCCGTGCAGCGTGTCGCCGGTGAAGACCTGCCACCAGCCGAAGGTCTCGTCGGCCCAGACTGTGACCGAGTGCGCGCCGCCGGGCGCGGCGATGGTGACCGCGGAACCGCCGTCGGCCGCCCGGTCCAGGTCGCCCCACGTGGTGTCCAGCACCGCCGCGCCGATCCGCCGGGGCTCGGTGTAGTCGTACTCGGTGCCGGCCACCGCGACCGCGCCGATCGGCAGCAGCCGCGCGTCGGCCAGGACCCGGCTGCGGCCGGGCACGTGCAGCAGGATGTCGTCGACCGCGACGCCGGGCAGCTGCAGGTACGGGTGGACCGAGAAGCCCCAGGGCGCGTTCTGGTCGCCGGTGTTGACCACCTCGGTGTCCGAGCGCAGCCCGTCGGCGGAAACGCTCCACCGGATCCGCAGGGTGAGCGCCCACGGGTAACCCACCTGCGGCGGCAGGTCGAACTCCACCGTCACCGCGTCGCCGGACTGGTCCACGAGCTTCCACCGCGACCAGTTGGTCAGCCCGTGGATGGCGTTGTGCCGGGCCGGTTCGGTGAGCGCCAGCTGGTGCGCGGTGTCCTCGAAGGTGTAATGGCCGTCGCGGATCCGGTTCGGCCACGGTGCGAGGATCTGGCCGGCCGAGGCGGGCGAGATCTCGTCCGGGCCGAAGCCGTCCAGCACCTCCCAGCCGTCCACGGAGTAATGGCGCAGGGCGCCACCCACTTCCGCGATCACCACCCGGTGACCCTCGGCCTCGATCGACCATTGCAGTCCGGATTTCGCCGCCACGACGTCAGTCATGCCGCTGACATTATCGGTTGCCGTCCGCGTCGGCGTGGTGACGGTCGTCCGCGTCCACGAGCTGGTCTCCCGGGTCGGCGGGCGGCCGGTACCGGAGCAGCGCCGGGAAGGCCAGCGCGAGCACCACCGCGAGCCCGGCGGCCGCGAAGCCGCCGCCGGCCCAGGAGGCGGCCGGGCCGGTCAGGTCGGCGGTGGCGCCCGCCCGCAGGTCGCCCAGGCGGGGACCGCCGGCCACCACGACGGTGAAGACGCCCTGCAGGCGCCCGCGCAGCCGGTCGGGCGCGAACGTCTGCAGAATGGACTGCCGGTAGACCGCGCTGACCAGATCCGCCGCGCCGCCGACCGCGAGCAGCAGCACCATCAGCCACAGCGAGGGCGCCAACCCGGCCAGCCCGACCGCGATCCCCCAGCCCACGACGGCCAGCACCAGCGCGACGCCCTGCCGCTTGACCCGCCCGATCCAGCCGGAGGTCAGGCCGCCGAGCACCGAGCCGATCGCGACGGCGGCGAACAGCCAGCCCACGGCCGAGCCGCCGTCGAAGCGGTTCTCGGCGATCTCGGGGAACAGCGCCCGCGGCATGGCCAGCACCATCGCCACGATGTCCACCGCGAAGGAGAGCAGCAGCACCGGCTGGGTGCCCAGGAACCGCAGCCCGTCGGCGATGCCGCGCAGGCCGGCGGTGGGCCGGGCGGTCACCCCGTCGTCATGCACCGGCGGGATCGGCGGCAGCCGCCAGGTGGCCCAGAACGAGACGGTGAACAGCGCCGCGTCGACGGCGTACGCGATGGTCACGCCGGCGTCGGTCGACCAGGCGCCGAAGATCAGACCCGCGGCCAGCGGGCCCAGCACCCCGCCCGCGGTGGTGGTCGTGTAGGCCAGCGTGTTGGCCGCCGGAACCAGGGCCGCCGGCACGATCCGGGGGATGATCGCCTGCCGGGCCGGCGAGCTGATGGCGAAACCGGCCGACTGCACCGCCGTCAGGACCAGCAGCACCACCGGGCTGCGCAGGCCGACCAGGGCCTGGGCCAGCAGGCCGGCGGTGGCCGACCAGGCCAGCGTGGAGCTGGCCAGCAGCAGCTTGCGGCGGTCCACCACGTCGGCCGCCGCGCCGCCCCACAGCCCGAAGATCAGCAACGGGATCAGGGCGGCGAGCCCGAGCAGCCCCACCCACGCCGACGAGCGGGTGATCGCGAACATCTCCACCGGCACGGCGACCGAGGTGAACTGGAAGCCGAAGTACGCGACCCCGTTGCCCACCCACATCCGCCGGTACGCGACCCCGCGCAGCGGCCGGACGTCGATGACCCAGCTCCGCCGGCGTCCCTCCAGCGCCTCCTCGGTGACCTCCGCCGCGGCCTCGACCGGCTCCTGACTCACGGAGCGAGCCGCTCGACGACCCAGCCCGCGGTCGTCCGGCGGAAACGCAACCTGTCGTGCAGCCGGTTGCTGCGGCCCTGCCAGAACTCGACGGTCTCCGGCACGACCCGCAGGCCGCCCCAGTGCGGCGGGGCCGGGATCGGACCCTCGGCGCCGAAGCGCTCCACGGCGGCGGCCAGCCCGGCCTCGACCGCGGCCCGGTCGGCGAGCACCTGACTCTGCGGGCTGGCCCACGCGCCCAGCTGGGAGCCGCGCGGCCGGGTCGCGAAGTACTCCTCCGTCTCGGCCCGTTCCACCCGCTCCACCGCGCCGGCCACCAGCACCTGCCGCTGCATCGCGAACCACGGGAAGACCAGGCTCGCCGCCGGGTTGGCCAGCGCCTCGGCGCCCTTGCGCGAGGTGTAGTTGGTGAAGAAGACGAAGCCGCGCTCGTCGTAGCCCTTGAGCAGCACCGTGCGGGCGCTGGGCCGGGCCCGGGCGTCGGCGGTGGCGACGATCATGGCGTTGGGCTCGGGCAGCCCGGCCGCGGTGGCCTCGGCGAACCAGCGGGCGAACTGGCCGGTCCAGTCGGCGGCCAGGTCGGACTCGAGCAGCGCGCCCCGCTCGGTGTAGTCCCGGCGCATGCCGGCGGGCGAGGGGGGTTCGGGGATCACACGCTCTCCTTAAGCCGCAATGACGAATCGAACCTAAGTCCCGGACGGGAGCCCGTCGCCTCGGCGAGGATAGGTGTCGCCGACCACACATTTCCGCGGGTCGACCGCCGGTCACCCAGCGGGCAAGATGAAACACCCACGGCTTCGTCCGGCCGGGATCCCAGGAGGCGCATCGTGTCCGATTTCAAGCCCGGCCTGGAAGGCGTCATCGCCTTCGAGACCGAGATCGCCGAGCCCGACCGGGCCGGCGGCGCGCTGCGCTACCGGGGCGTCGACATCGAGGACCTGATCGGCCAGGTCTCGTTCGGCAACGTGTGGGCGCTGCTCGTCGACGGCCGCTTCGGGCCCGGGCTGCCGCCGGCCGAGCCCTTCCCGGTGCCGGTGCACTCCGGCGACATCCGCGTCGACGTGCAGTCCGCCGTGGCCATGCTGGCGCCGTACTGGGGGCTCGACCAGCTCCTGGACATCGACGACGAGCAGGTCCGCACCGACCTGGCCCGGGTCTCGGTGACCGCGCTGTCCTTCGTAGCCCAGGCCGCCCGCGGGCTGGGCCTGCCGGCCGTGCCGCAGCGCGACATCGACAAGGCGCAGACGATCGTCGAGCGCTTCATGAAGCGCTGGCGCGGCGAGCCCGACCCGCGGCACGTCAAGGCGGTCGACGCGTACTTCATCTCGGCGGCCGAGCACGGCCTCAACGCCTCCACCTTCACCGCCCGGATCGTCGCCTCGACCGGCGCGGACGCCGCGGCCTGCATCTCCTCCGGCATCGGCGCGCTCTCCGGCCCGCTGCACGGCGGCGCCCCGTCCCGGGTGCTGCACATGATCGAGGCCGTCGAGCGCAGCGGCGACGCGGAGGCGTACGTCAAGGGCGTGCTCGACCGCGGCGAGCGGCTGATGGGCTTCGGTCACCGGGTCTACCGCGCCGAGGACCCGCGGGCCCGCGTGCTGCGGCGCACGGCCAAGGAGCTGGGCGCGCCCCGCTTCGAGGTCGCCGAGGCGCTCGAGAAGGCCGCCCTGGCCGAGCTGCACGCCCGCAAGCCGGACAGGGTGCTGGCCACCAACGTCGAGTTCTGGTCGGCGGTCGTGCTCGACTTCGCCGAGGTGCCCGCGCACATGTTCACCTCGATGTTCACCTGCGCCCGGGTGGCCGGCTGGAGCGCGCACATCCTCGAGCAGAAGAGGCTCGGCCGGATCGTGCGCCCGAGCGCGCTCTACGTGGGACCGGAGCCGCGCAAGCCCCAGGAGGTCGAGGGCTGGGACGCGGTGCCGCATAATCTGTGACGGCTGACCGACCCGCTGGAAGGACCCCCCGTGGCTGACCCGATCCGGATTCCCGACGACCTCAAGCCCGTCGACGGGCGGTTCGGCTCCGGGCCGAGCAAGGTCCGCCCGGAGGGCGTCGAGGCGCTGTCCCGGGTGGCGACGACCTTCCTGGGCACGTCGCACCGCCAGCGCACGGTCAAGGACCAGGTGGCCCGCCTGCGCGCCGGCATCGCCGAGTTCTTCTCGGCCCCGGACGGCTACGAGGTGATCATCTCCAACGGCGGCACCAGCGCGTTCTGGGAGACCGCCACGTTCGGGCTGATCCGCGACAAGGCCCAGTTCGCGGAGTTCGGCGAGTTCGGCGCCAAGTTCGTCAAGGCGGTCCGGGACGCGCCGTTCCTGGCCGAGCCGACGGTGCACCGGGCGCCCGGCGGCAGCGCGGCCTACCTCACCGCCGAGGCGGGGGTGGACACGTACGCGAGCGTGCACAACGAGACCTCGACCGGGGTGGCCGTGCCGGTGCAGCGGGTGGCCGGCGCCGATCCCGGCGCGCTGGTGCTGACCGACGCCACCTCGGGCGGGGGCAGCCTCGAGGTCGACCTGACCCAGACCGACGTCTACTACCTGGCGCCGCAGAAGGCGTTCGGCTCCGACGGTGGCCTGTGGATCGCCCTGATGTCACCGGCCGCGATCGAGCGCGCCCACGAGATCAAGGCATCCGGGCGGTACATCCCGCAGTTCCTGGATCTGGTCACCGCGATCGAGCAGTCGAGGCTGGAGCAGACCTACAACACCCCGGCGCTGGCCACGGTGTTCCTGGCCGCCGAGCAGGTCGACTGGATGAACGCGCAGGGCGGGCTGGCCTGGGCGGCCAAGCGCAGCGCCGAGAGCGCCGCGGCGATCTACGGCTGGGCCGACCGCTCCGAGGTGGCCAGCCCGTTCGTCGCCGACCCGGCTCTGCGGTCGCAGGCGGTGGCCACCATCGACTTCGCCGACGGCATCGACGCGGCGGCGCTGGCCAAGGTGCTGCGGGCGAACGGCATCGTGGACACGGAGCCGTACCGCAAGCTCGGCCGCAACCAGCTCCGGGTGGCGCTCTACCCGACCGTCGACCCGGCGGACGTGGCCGCGCTGACCCGGTGCATCGATTACGTCATCCATAAGTTCTGAACGATCCCGTGACCCCTCCCGTACTGACGGGCGGCCAGGTCGCCGGACTCGGGAGGACACGATGGCACGGACAGGTATCGATACTTCGATCCTGCACAAGGGCGCGCACAGCGCGTCCTACTTCGATCTCTCCCGCAGCATGGACGCCGGCACCGAGATCGTGGACTTCTGCATCCCGTGCAATCCGTACTTCCCGACCCCGGAGATGTTCGACGAGCTGTCGCGCGACCTGAAGAACATCCTGAAGTACTACCCGAGCGACTCCGGCAGCATCACCAACAAGCTGGCCAGCGTCCTGGGTCTGCACCCGCAGACCGTGGCCATGGCCAACGGGTCCACCGAGCTGATCACCTGGATCGACCACCTCCTTGTCAAGGAGAGCGTCGCCATCCCGATCCCGACGTTCGGCCGGTGGACCGACCAGCCGCTGGAGACCGGCAAGCGGGTGGACATGTTCCCGCTGCAGGAACGCGACGGCTTCCGGCTCAACCTGGACGACTACGTGCGGTTCATCCGCGACCGCGGCTCCCGCGTCGCGGTGGTCTGCAACGTCAACAACCCGGACGGCAACTACCTGGCCCGCCGGGACGTCATCCGGTTCATGGACGCGCTCGGCGACCTCGACCTGGTGGTCATCGACGAGTCGTTCATCGACTTCTCCGACGCCGAGCAGTACCCGTCGGTGGGGCCGGACGCGGTGATCCGCCCGAACACGGTGGTCCTCAAGAGCCTGGGCAAGAACTTCGGCCTGCACGGCATCCGCTTCGGCTACCTGATGGCCAACCCGGCCATCGCCGGCAAGATCGGCAAGGCCCTGCCCAAGTGGAACCTGAACTCGCTGGCCGAGAAGGTCGTCTACATGATCCAGGAACACGACGACGAGTACGAGGACAGCCTGCGCCTGCTCAGCCGCGACCGCCGCACGATGGCCGGCGAACTGGCCCGCATCCCGGGGCTGACGGTCTTCCCGTCGCAGGGCAACTTCATCCTGGTCAAGCTGCCCACCGAATGGTCCGGGGTGGCGCTGCGCGACCACCTGGTGGCCAACCACGGCGTCTACACCCGCGAGTGCGGCAACAAGCTGGGCATGACCAGCCAGTTCATGCGCCTGGTGGTGCGCCCGGCGAGGGACGTGGACCGGCTCATCGACGGCATGCTCGACTACGGCCGCCAGTTCCGCGGCCGGTCGGCCTACGACGAGGACCCGCTGGAGGTCGGCCGCCGGTGGAGCACCACGGTGGACGAGGAACCGGACAACCTGATCCAGTACCCGACCCACCGCACCACGGACTACGCCGCCCGCCGCGCCGTGAACAGCTAGCTCGTCCTCCCCCTTCCCGGCCTTTCCGGCCTTTCCGGTATGCGACCTGGCTTTTTCCGGTACGCGATCCGGCGCGGCCAACCGCAGCAACCGGGGCTGGAGTCCCGCGGCTTCTGAGGTCCGTGCCGGGTCCAGGCCGAGGGATCCGCCGCCGGGCTGACCGCTCCCAGACTCCGTCTCGCAAATCACCGTTGGCGGTGGTCTGCAGGAAGTCGGACCACGCCGACGCGGGGGTGCTGGCTAACATCCTGCGCCGCGAGGCGCACGCCCACCGGCCGCTGCCGAACGACAGCGAACTCGTTCAGGCGGTCGCCGTGCCGGCCCCGGCTCGCCAGGATGCCAGCTGGCGCACCCGCGCCTCGAACGAGCTGCGGTCGCTGCCGCCGGGGTGCTTCCCGATGTTCCTTGCCGCATTCAACGACAGGAAAGGCGATCTGACCAGTGGGACGTGCTGAACGTAGGGTGCGCCGGTGTCGGCCAGCTTGCCGAGGCCGCCGGTGAAGCGTTCCGCCAGCAGCCGGACCACGCGATATTGACCGGCTTCCCCGGCCCGGCCGACGTGACCGGTGCCCGCGTCCCGGCCGAGATCGATGACGACCGTGTCCGGTTCCCCGACGCCAGCGCGTTGAAGGCTTACGCCGGGCGCGGCTCCGGTCACTCGCGCGTCCGAACCCAGCATCTCCATCACCCACCGCACGGTGAAGAACGACCGGCTCGCCGCTGCCGGATGTCTATTGGCCTTCGTCGCCACCGCCCACGTCGCACCCACCAAGCAGCACTATCAACGTCGACTGCCTGGCGACGGGAAAGCCCTACGACCCACCCAAGGCTTTCAAGAATCCGGCTCGAACACGAGAAGCAGCGCTCAACGCATGAGTCGCCGAACAACGGCGGTGACTGGCAGCACGACGACGGCGGCCAGACAAGTAATCACCCCACTCCCCGCAGACGCGCCGGCGGGGCGAGCGGACCGAATTCCCACGCCGCGGCGGCCAACTCGACCAGGCGGTCCGGACCCGGCACGGGCTGCGGTTGCTCACCCCGCAGCGCGTACCGGAAGGTCTTCGGTGTTCGGGGGATGCTGCCGCAGGGAGCGGACCATCACGATCTCGCCCTCGTCCAGCTCGCCCGTCTCGACGAAGCCCGCGGAGCGGTAGAGGCCGCGGGCGGTTTCGTTCGACGGCACGACGCTGAGGCGTACCCGGTCGGCCCCGCGCTCGCGGGCGATCCAGTCGACGGCCGCCTCGAGCGCCTGCCGCCCGAGTCCCCGGCCCTGGAACTGGTGCGCGATCATCAGCCGCACGATCATGTGTCCCGCGGCCGGGCGGTCCCGGTCGACCGGGTGGAACAGCACGAAGCCGACCAGGTCGTCGCCCGCGTAGACGGCCCGCGGCTCGGCGTCCGGAAGGATGTGGGTCTCGGCGATGCCCCGCACGTTGGGCGCGACGAAGGTCGACTGCTCCGGCCGTACGTCGAGCTTGATGACCGCCGCGAAGTTCTCCGCGGTGATCGGGCGCAGGTCGACTGTCATGCCGTCTTTGTAGGCTTGTCGCCGCGGCGCCGCAACGCCTTATCAGCGAAGATCATCTCTGCAGGTCAATGACTTTGACGGCGTGGCATACCCCCATCGGGTGACCGGGGCGCGTACCGTGTTCCGAAACGCGCCCGGGTGGCTGACTCTCGGGAGCACAGGCCAGACAGCGGCGAGCACGGGACGGAGGCAACGCATGCGGCCGGTACGCTTCGTAGCCCTCTCCGAGGACGGTCAGGCCCTGGTGCTCGCCGATGAGGTCGGCCGGCTCCTGGCGCTTCCCATCGACGACCGGATCAGCGGCGCGTTGCAGTCCGACGGGACACCACATCCGGTCGGCACGGCCGTGGCGGTCGCCAACGCCGAGGTCATGGCCTCGCTGTCGCCCCGCGACATCCAGGCCCGGATCCGCTCCGGCGAGTCCGCCGAGGACGTCGCCCGGGTGGCCGGCGTCCCGGTCGACCGCGTGCTGCGGTACGCGGGCCCGGTGCTGCAGGAGCGGGCCATGCTGGCCCAGCACGCGCGCCGCACCCGTCTCAAGACCTCCGACTCCGGCGCGCCGCTGGCCGAGGTCGTCGACAGCCGGCTGGCCCAGCACGGCATAGACACCGAGAAGATCTCCTGGGACGCGTTCCGCCGGGAGGACGGCACCTGGCGCATCGTCGCCACGTGGCCGTCCGGCAAGGCCACCGCCCAGGCGATGTGGGATCTCGACAAGGGCCGCCAGGTGGTGGCCCCGCACGACGACATGGCGCAGTACCTGTGCGCCGAGCGCCCGACGCAGATCCTCGGCCAGGAGCCGGTGCCGGAGCGCACCCCGCACGAGCGCGGCGGCCACGGACTGCCGGGCCCGTCGCGGATCAACGAGCCGGCCCGCGGCGGCCGGGGCCTGCCGGCGGCCGACGCGCCCCGCCCGACCCGCGACCCGATCCGCGCCGGACGCGACGCCCTGCTGGCCTCGCTGGACCGTCCGCTCGGCGGTCAGGGTTCCGGCCGGGGCCTGGAGCCCGCCGCGCAGGAGTCCCGCCGCCCGGTTGCCGGCGGCGCGGCTGCCCTGCTCGGCGGCGGCGCGGGTTCCGCTTTCGACGACGACGCCGACCTGCCCAAGGAGGTCCCGGCGGTGCCGAGCCTCGCGGTGCTGCGGCCCCGCCGCACGGTGGGCCAGTCCCAGGCCGACTCCACCGATTCGGAGGAGACCGCCAAGCCCCGCAAGCGCCTGCCGAGCTGGGACGACGTCCTGTTCGGGGGCGGCCCGGCGGCCCGCGAGAGCTCCTGAGTCACCAGCTCCGCAAGATCGTGTAGCCCTCGCCCGGAACACTCCGGACGAGGGCTATCCCGTCGAGCGGCCAGGCCGGCCCGGCGTAGCCGTCCAGGGCCAGCCGGACCACCGGATCGTCCCGGTAGGCGACGGTGAGGTGCGGCGTGAACTCCCGGTCCGCCACGCCGAGGCGCCCGGCGACGTCCCGGTGCAGCCCGTCGAGGTCCCCCTCGACGCCCGCCCACAGCACCGCCGACCGGCCCTGGCCGAAGCGTCCGCCGCCGTGCAGCCGCAGCATGGCGCCCCGCGGCACGGTCACCGCGTCGAGCTCCCGGGTCACCTCCGGCAGCCGCTCCGCGGTGACCTCGCCGAGGAACGCCAGCGTGACGTGCCAGCGGTCGACGGGGGTCAGCCGGACGTTCCGGGCGCCGCCGTCGGTGAGGCGGTGTCGCAGGTCCCGGCACACGTCATCGGGTGGGAAGACCGCCACGAAGAGCCGCACGGTGCGACTGTAACGGTCAGGCGGCCCGCAGCCGCAGACCGGCGGCGTGCAGCAGCCCTTCCACCCGGACGCGTTCGATGTCGCGGTCCATCCCGTCGAGCTGGGCGAGGTGCTCGGTCAGCCCGAGGGACCGGCTCGCCAGCGACAGCCGCTGGTCGTACGCCCGCAGCACCGCGGTGAGCCAGACGACCGAGTCCAGGGTGGGCGGGCTGCGGCGCTGCCGGTCGAGCCGGCGCAGGTCGGCGACCAGCTCGTCGATGCCCGGTTCGCGATCGGGCGGCGGCAGCTCCCGGGTGGACAGCTCCCGCTCGAGGCACCGCAGGGCACGGCGCTCCTGCCGCCCGCCCCGGCCCCAGAACCGGCGGGCGGCCAACTCGTCGGCGCAGACGACGACGGCGACAGCGCATGGCAGGCACAGCAGCGCGAGCAGCGCCGTCGCGAGCACAGCTATGTGCGTGATTGCCACGGTTCGACGCTAGGGCCTGTCCCGGGGCAACGGAGAGAGCCGTTCGGATGACCCGGTCTGCCATACATTTCCTCGGGTTTGTCCTCAGCCGATCTGCCGGTCCCGCCCGGCCAGCACCCCGGCGGCCATCTGCGGCACCATCAGCACCGCCATCAGGGCCAGCGGGATCCGCCAGCTCCCGGTGTGGTCGTAGAGCACGCCGACCACGATGGGCCCGGGGACGGACAGCAGGTAGCCGGTGCTCTGCGCGAAGGCGGAGAGCCGGCTGACCGTGGCGGCGTCCCGCCCCCGCAGCGCGATCATGGTGAGGACCAGCGGGAACGAGCAGTTCGCCACGCCGAGCAGGACGACCCACAGCCAGGGCGCGGCGGCCGGGTCGGCCCAGAGGCCGGCATAGCCGGCCAGGCCGAAGAGACCGATCAGGACGGCGACGCCGCTCTGCCGCGGCAGCCGGCCGGCGAGGGCGGAGAGCGCGAAGGACAGCGGTACGCCGAGCAGGGCGGTCACGGCGAAGAGCAGGCCGGCGGTACGCGCGGAGAGCCCCGCGTCCCGGAAGATCTGCGGCAGCCAGCCCATGATCACGTACGCGGCGGTGGACTGGAGCCCGAAGTAGACGGCCAGCGCCCAGGCGATCGGGTGCCGCCGCAGGCGCAGGCCGGCCGCCGGCGCCCCGGACGGCGTCACGGGCACCGGCGCCGCGGCACGGTCGCGGGCCAGCACGATCCACGACGGCAGGGCGATGGCCGCGACGACGGCCCACACCCCGAGCCCGTACCGCCAGTCCCCGCCGAAGGCGGCCGCGGTCAGCGGCACCGTGATCGCCGCGGCGGTGGACGCGCCCAGGTTGAGCGCCACCGAGTACAGCCCGGTCATCGCGCCCACCCGGTCCGGGAAGCGCTGCTTGACCACCACCGGCAGCAGCACGTTGGCCAGCGCGATGCCGGCCAACGCGAGCGCGGTCAAAGCGAGGAACGATCCGGTGCCGCCGGCGAAGGGCCGCACGGCCAGGCCGAGCGCGAGCGCCGTGGTGCCGAGCGCGATCACTCCGCCGGTCCCCCATCGGCGGGCCAGCAGCGGCGCCGTGGAACCGACCAGCGCGAAGCAGACCGCCGGCAACGAGGTGAGCAGCCCCGCCACGGCGGCGCTCATCCCGAGGCCGGCCCGGACCTCGGCCAGCACGGGGCCCAGGCTGGTGACGGCGGGCCGCAGGTTGATGGCGACCAGCACCAGGCCGACGACGGCGAGCGGCCGGATCGTCGAGGGGGCGCGCGCCGGGGTACTGGTGGTCGTCATGGCCCCATCATAGAATCATGGGATGAATCTTGGTCCCGTCGCCCGCGGCGCCACCCTCTCCGACCAGGTGATCGCCCGGTTGCGCGGGCAGATCACCTCGGGGGCATGGCCGGTGGGCTCCCGCATCCCGACCGAGCCGGAGCTCGTCGCCCAGCTCGGGGTCGCCCGCAACACCGTCCGCGAGGCGGTGCGGGCGCTGGCCCACAACGGCCTGCTGGACATCCGGCAGGGCTCGGGCACGTGGGTGATCGCCACCAGTGAGCTGGCCGGGGTCATGCAGCGCCGGTTCGCAGCGGCCGACCCGGGGCACGTCACCGAGCTGCGCGGCACGCTGGAGGCCGCGGCCGCCGGCTTCGCGGCCCGCCGCCGCACCCCGGCGGACCTGACCCGGCTGGACGAACTGCTGGCCCAGCGCGAGCGGGCCTGGGCCACGGGCGACCGGGATGCGTTCGTCGACGCCGACACGGCGTTCCACCTGGCCGTGGTCGCGGCGTCGCACAACGAGGTGCTGACGGAGCTGTACGCCGACCTGGGCCAGGTCATCCGCGACTCGCTGCGGGAGCACTTCGGGGCCCGGCTGAGCCCGGAGGAATACCTGGACCACGGCCGGCTGCTGGCGGCGATCCGCGCCGAGGACCCGGACGCGGCCACCGCGGAGGCGGCCAGCTACACCGCGACCTGCGAGGCCGCCCGCTGACGCCGGCCCGTCGCCGGCGGCCGTACCCGGTCGCGCCTCCGCCCCGGCCGGGGCCGCACCGTGCTCTGCGGACTGCCGCCGGCCCCGATCAGGCCGCGACCTTGCGGGCCGGCTCGGCCGCCGCCGGCAGCGGCTCCTCGATCTCCTCGTTCTCGTCCGGCGCGGTGCGCACCAGCGTCAGCCCCGGCCGCGAGCCGCCGTGCAGCGCCAGCCGGTCCCCGCTGGTACGCAGCTGCCAGACCAGCGCCACCGCGGCCGCCACCAGGCAGAACAACCCGCCGGCCCAGATGCTCGACGGCACCCCGAAGTGCTCGCCCCACCAGCCGGCCAGCGACGCCCCGATCGGCGTCGTGCCCAGGAAGACCAGCACGTACAGGGCCATCACCCGGCCGCGGTAGGCCGAGTGCAGGCCCATCTGCACCCGGTGGTTGGCCGCCTGGGCCAGGTAGATCGAGAAGAACCCGGTGGGGACCAGCAGGATCATCGCCACCAGGAAGCTGGGGGCGAAGCCGACCGCCACCTCGAAGACGGCGAAGGCGAACGCCGCGCCCAGCACGACGTACACCCCGGGCCGGCTGCGGCGGCCGCTGCCGGCCAGCGCGCCGCCGAGCGCGCCCACCGCCAGGGCCGTGGTCAGCAGGCCGAAGGACGACGGCCCGGCGTGAAAGTTGATCTTCGCCAGGGCGGCCAGGGTGACCGGGAAGTTGAAGCCGATCATGCCGACCGCGGCCATCAGCGCGATCGGGAGCAGCAGGTCGTGCCGCTTCCAGACGTACCGCAGGCCGTCGGTGATGCGGGTGTCGTCCGCGGACGGGCGCGACGAGGAGCGGTGCAGGTCCTGCGCGCGCATGGCCAGGTAGCTGAAGATCGGCGCGACGGCGAGGGCGGTGGCGATCAGGAAGACCGGACCGGTGTCGAACAGCGCCAGGGCCACGCCGGCCAGGGCGGGGCCGCCGATCCGGGCGGTGTTGAACGTCGCCGCCGACAGGGCCAGCGCGTTCGGCAGCAGCCGCAGCTCGACCAGCTCGGAGACGAAGGCCTGACGCACCGGGGTCTCGATGGCGTTGGCGATGCCGAGCAGCGAGGCGAAGAGGAACACGTGCCAGAGCACCACGACGCCGCTGGCCACCAGGATGGCGAACAGGATCGCGGTGCCCGCGAACGCCGCGTTCGCGCTGATCAGCAGCTTGCGCTTGTCGAAGCGGTCGGCGAGCTTGCCGGCCCAGAGGGTCAGCAGGAGCACCGGCAGGAACTGCAGGGCGGTCACTATGCCGAGCGCGCCGGGCGAGTTGTGCGACAGGTCCAGGACCAGCCAGTCCTGCGCGGTGAACATCATCCACACGCCGACGAGCTTGACCAGCTGCCCCAGGGAGAACAGCCGGTAGTTACGGACCTGCAGGGACCGGAATGTCGTGCTCAGCACTGCCCGCACTCGGGTTGCGCCTCCTCATCAGCCGTACGCGTCATCGCGGTGTGACGGGGCCGAGGGGCTGCGGAACCTCTCAGTTGCGGGCGACCTGCCGCAGGATCTGCGCGGCCCGCTCCAGCGTGTCGCGTTCGTCCGGGGTGAGCTCGGCCAGCTGCAGCGCGAGCCACTCGTTGCGGGCCTTCTCGAACTGGGCGTACACGGCCCGGCCCTCCTCGGTCGCCGCCAGGATCACCTGGCGGCGGTCGGTCGGGTGGGGCGTGCGCGCGACCAGCCCGCGCTCCTCCAGCTTGCCGACGATCTTGGTCATCGTCGGCGGCTGGACCCGCTCGACGTCGGCCAGCTCCCGGGGTGTCAGCGCACCGGCCAGTTGCAGGCTGGTCAGCGCCGAGAGCTGGCTGAACGTCAGGTCGCCGACCGCACGGGCCTGCCGCAACCGGCGGTTGAGCCGCATGATCGATTCGCGCAGCGACATGGCCAGTTGCTCGGCTGTAACCCGCTCCGCCACCGACCGCTCCATCACGTTTCTTAGCCTAGCTAATGAGCATTGCTAACGACATGCCGACGGCTATGACCGTGGTCACCGGGCACGCTAACGCACGCGGTGACCACGGTCACACCGGCTCGTCAGAACAGCAGGGTCTCCAGGGGGCCCCGCAGGAAGTACAGGACGAACAGCAGCGCCACGCCGTACAGCAGCGGGTGCACCTCCCGGGCCTTGCCGACGGCCACCTTGATCACCACGTACGAGATGATCCCGGCGCCGATGCCGTTGGAGATCGAGTACGTGAACGGCATCAGCGTGATGGCCAGGAACGCCGGGATGGCGATCTCGTAGTCGGTCCAGTCGATCTGCCGGACCGCCATCATCATCAGGAAGCCGACCACCACCAGCGCCGTCGACGCCGCCTCGAACGGCACCACGGTGACCAGCGGGGCCAGGAACATCGCCAGCAGGAAGAGCACGCCGGTGACCAGGTTGGCCACGCCCGTCCGGGCGCCCTCGGCGACCCCCGAGGCGCTCTCGATGAACGACGTGTTGCTCGACACGCTGGCCGCGCCACCGGCCGCCGCGGCAACCGAGTCGACCAGCAGGATCTCCCGCGTACGCGGCGGCATGCCCTCGGCGTCCAGCAGCTCACCCTCCTGGCCGACCGCGACCATCGTGCCCATGGTGTCGAAGAAGTCGGTGATCAGCAGCGTGAAGATGAACATCAGCACGACGAGCCAGCCGGCCCGGCCCCACGAGTCGAACACGTTGAACTTGCCCAGCAGCGACAGGTCCGGCGTGTCCACGATCTTGTCCGGCAGCGCGGGCACGTTCAGCGACCAGCCGCTCGGGTTCGGCTTGCCGTCGGCGAACGACGGACCCACCTTGGCGATCGCCTCGACCACGATCGCCAGCACCGTGGTGACCAGGATGCCGATCAGGATCGCGCCCTTGACCTTGCGGACGAAGAGCACCAGCGTGATCAGCAGGCCGACGCAGAAGACGAACAGCGGCCAGGTCAGCAGCTTGCCGCCGAGACCCAGCTCGACCGGCACGGTGGTGCCGGCGGCGTCCGGCACGCGGCGCACGAAGCCCGCGTCGACCAGCCCGATGATCATCAGGAACAGGCCGATGCCGACGCCGATGGCCGTCTTCAGCTGGGTCGGCACGGCCCGGAAGACCGCGGTACGCAACCCGGTCAGCACCAGGATGCCGATGATCACACCCTCGATGACGACCAGGCCCATCGCGTCGGCCCAGGTCATCTCGGGCGCGATCTCGTACGCCACCAGCGCGTTGACGCCCAGGCCGGCGGCCAGCGCCAGCGGGAACCGGGCCACGACGCCCATCAGGATCGTCATCACGCCGGCCACCAGCGCCGTACCGGCCGCCAGCGCCGCGACCGGCAGCTTGCCGCCGACCGCGTCCACACCCGCCGCCAGGATCAGCGGGTTGAGCACCACGATGTAGGCCATCGTGAAGAAGGTGGCGAGACCACCGCGAACCTCCCGGCCGACGGTCGAGCCGCGGGCCGAGATCTCAAAATATCGATCAAAACCGTTCTTCGGGGTACGCCCGGACGGGCCAGCGTCCGTCTCGGCAGCAGCAGTGGACATTCGCGCCTCTCCACAGGACCAACAGGGGTCGATGCGCGCATCAAATCAGAACGCTGACCTCGGCAAAAGGTCAGAACTGTTACAACCGTCACGAGGTCACACGGACGATCTCCGCGCACGTAGTCTGATGGTCGTGGCCGACCTGTCCCCCGCCCCGCACCAACACCCGCACGGCCTCGACGCGGTGACCGGCACCAAGCCCCGGCCCGAGCCGCTGGATCCGCCGATGGTCCCGTTCGCCCTGGCCGGCATCGCCGCGTTCACCGTGGCCGGCGTGGTCCTGCTGCTGGCCGGCGCGCCCGGCAGCTGGCTGTGGACGTGCCTGGCCGGTGCGCTGTGCGGGATCCCGGGCCTGCTGACGATGCTGCGCCACGACGCCAACCGGCGGCGCCGGCGGGCGCTGTCGCACCCCGAGTTCACGGTGAACGAAACGGTCCGGCGCCGGCCCTAGCTGTGGCCGTACGGCTCCGCGGGCTCGCCGGCCTCGACCGAACCGGGGGCCCGGCTGACCGCGACGGCCTCGACCTCGCTGTCGTCGTACACGGTGGGCAGTTCCTCGACCGGCTGCTCGGTCGCGCCGAGCAACGCCTCGGAATGGGCCCCGCAGCCGTGGTCAGCGCTGACCGCCTTGGCGTCGTCGGGGGCGTAGAGGTTGCCGCACACGCCGAACATGCCGCGCATGGCGCCGGCCAGCGGCAGGTAGAAGCCGCAGGTGCCGCAGCGGGCGTTGCGCGGGGCGGCCGTGGAGATGGGCGCCTCGGGGCCGGCCTCGCCCTCGTACCAGCGCTGGGCGGTCTCCATCCGGCCCTCCATCGACATCACCCGGGACCGGCCGAGGCCGAGCTCCCAGGAGACCTCCTCGACGGCGGGATCGTCGCTGAGCACGTAGCCCGGGGCCAGCCGGTCGTCGTCCGGCGCGGTCGGCATCAGGTCGCCGACGCCGAGGTCGCCGGCCTGCACCCGCTCGTTCCAGGGCAGCCAGGCCGGGGCGAGCATGGCGTCGGGGCCGGGGAGCAGCACGGTCTCGCACACGGTGACGTGCCGCGAACGCGGCACCCGGGTGACCGTCACCGCCCAGCGCCAGCCCTTGTAGCCGGCCAGGTGGCTCTCGAAGAAGTGGGTCACGACCCGGTCGCCCTCGGCCACCGCCTCGAGATGGTCGCCGATGTCGCTCGGCTCCACTTCGGTGATGGCGCCGCGCGCAACCCCGACGGCATCGGCGCAGACCTGGTCGAGTCGGGCGGCACGCACTGAGGTCCTGGTCGTCACCTCGTCATTGTCCCCTACTCGCGCACGGCCGACGCAGCGACTCCCCCAGATCTCCGCGCCGGGGAGAGGACGGAAGTCGCCTCGATGCGACAGGATGGGGCGATGCCGCTGCTTCCCACCATCGGACGCACCGTCGGTACCGGCGTGAAGGCCCTGCGCATGCTGGTGCGGGGATCGGTGCGCGGCAGCGCGTGGGCCACCCGCCGGGTCGGCGCGGCCCGGGCCCGCGGCGCGGCCAACGAGGTCGGCATGGTCCGGCTCTTCGACCTGCACGCGATCTCCTGCGCGGGCGACACCCTGATCGCGATCGGCCTGGCCGGCACGATCTTCTTCAACGTGCCGCTGGGCGAGGCCCGCAGCAAGGTCGCGCTCTACCTGTTCATCACCATGGTGCCGTTCGCCCTGCTGGCCCCGGTGGTGGGCCCGCTGCTGGACCACTTCCGGCACGGCCGGCGGTACGCGCTCGCGGTGACGATGCTGGGCCGGGCGTTCCTGGCCTACGTGATCGCGGACAACCTGCTGGGCTGGGGCCTGTACCCGGCGGCGTTCGGCGTGCTGGCGCTGTCGCGGGCGTACGGGGTGGCCCGCTCGGCGGCGGTGCCCCGGCTGCTGCCGGAGGGGATCGGCCTGTCCCAGGCGGGCGCCCGGGCCAGTGTGTACGGCACCTTCGCCGGCGCGGTGGTCGCCCCGATCGGGCTGGCCGCGTTCTGGTTCGGTCCGCAGTGGCCGCTGCGGGTGGCCTCACTGATCTTCCTGGTCGGCATGGTGATCTCGCTGCGCCTGCCGCCGCGCGCCGACTCCGATCCGCCCGAGGCGGTGCCCCGGCCGTTCCGCACGATGCTGCGGCTGCGCCGCGGCGAGGACCGCCCGCTCTCCGGCAAGCTGGTGGTGGCCACCCTGGTCGGCAGCGCGAGCTTCCGCTGCCTGTACGGCTTCCTGCTGCTCTACTTCGCCTTCGCGGTCAAGGCGGGATCGCTGGGCACCACGTTCTTCGGCCGCGACATCGGCAGCCAGGGCGCGGTGGCGCTGGTCGGCGGCGCGCTGGCGGTCGGCACCTTCCTGGCGACGGCGGTCGGCACCCGGCTGCGCATCCGCCGCCCCACCGCCCTGCAGTCGAGCGGCCTGACCATCACGGCCGGGGTGGCGGTCCTGACGGCGATCTTCTTCACGCTGCCGATGGTGGCGCTGCTGTCCCTGGTGGCGTCGATCTTCAGCGGCATCTCCAAGCTGGCCGTCGACGCGAGCATCCAGGAACGCGTCCCCGAACGGCTGCGGGCCAGCGCCTTCGCCCACTCCGAGACGGTGCTGATGATCGCCTGGGTGGTCGGCGGCGCGGTCGGCATCATCCCGCTGAACGGCCGGCTGGGCGTGGCGGTGATGGCGGCGTTCGCGGTGGCGGCGGCGATCCGCGGCACGGTCACCGCGGGCCGGCTGCACAAGGAACGCCTGCACGGCCGGCCCGACGTGGCGATGGAGGAGCCGTCCGCCGCGGACTTCGCGCCCACCGCGACGATGCCGGCCTCACCGGCTCCGGCGGGAGCGGCCACCACGCTGCCGCCACGCCCGCCGACAGCGACGGCCGGGTCGGGCCGGGCCGCCGCCGCCGCCGCCGCCGGCAACCCTCGGCCCGGCGAGCACAACACGCCCGGCGACTGGAACGCCCCAGGCGACTGGAACACGCCTGACGAGGAGACCGCGCCCGGAGAGGAAAACGCGCCCGGCGGCTGGAACGCACCCAGCCAATCGCCCACCGGCAGGCCGAACGCCCGAGGTCGCCAACCCTCGGGTCAGCCGCACGCGCCGGGCCGTTCCGTGCCCGGCCAGCCGACCGCGTCCGGGCAGTTCGGTCCGGGCCGGCCAGACGCGCCGGACCGGCAGGGCACTGGCCGGCCGGGGGCGTCCGACCAATCGGCGCCCGGTCGGCCGGAGGTGGCTGCTCCCGCCGAAGCAGGCCCGCCGCCCAAGCGCCGCCTCTTCGCCCGGTCCGGCTCGCGAAAGCGAGCAGGCGCGCAGCCGGCGGAATCACCGACCGAACCGCCGCAGGCCCCCGCCACCCCGTCCCCGCCCGCGGACACCGCCCCCGCCAGGCCCGGACAGACACGACCGCCCACCGAGGGCGGCAGCCCCGGGCCGGCTCGATCCGACACCGGCGGCGGCCCCGGACCGGCTCGACCGACCACCGGCGGCGGCCATGGACCGGCTCGATCCGGCGCCGGCGGCCGGACCGGCCCGCGCGACACCACCGGCAGCGGAGCCGAAACCGATCCGATCGCACCGGACGACGACCTCGCGCCCCCCGGCTTCCACATCTACCGCCCGTCGTCCGCCACGAACCGCACCAGCCCGAACGACGAGGCCGACCAGTGACCCGCCTGCTCATCGTCACCGCCGTCGAAGCCGAGGCCGCGGCCGTCCGGACCGGGGTGCTGGCGTCCGGTGTCGACCCCGCGACGGTCGACGTCATCCCGGTCGGGGTCGGGCCGGCCGCCGCGGCCGCCGGCACCGCGCGCCTGTTGGCCCTCGCCGAGGCCGGGGGCGCCGCCTACCGCGCCGTGATCAGTGCGGGCATCGCCGGTGGCTTCCCCGGCCGGGCCGAGGTCGGGGCCACCGTCCTGGGCGCCCGGACGATCGCCGCCGACCTGGGCGCGGAGTCCCCAGAGGGCTTCCTGCCGGTCGACCGGCTGGGCTTCGGCAGCAACCTCCTCGAGGCCGACCCGGCCCTGCTCAAGACCCTGACCACCGCTCTCCCCCACGCCATCGTGGGCGACATCCTCACCCTCTCCACCGTCACCGGCACCGCCGGGACCGCCGCCGCTCTGCTGACCCGCCACCCGGACGCAGTGGCCGAGGCCATGGAGGGCTACGGCGTGGCGTGTGCCGCGCAGGCCGCCGGTGTCCCGTGCGGCGAGCTGCGCACCGTCTCCAACCCGATCGGCCCCCGGGACCGGGCCGCCTGGCGACTCCGGGAAGCATTCTCCGCCCTCACCGAGGCCACCGCGGCAGCCTGTGGATAACCCTGTGGAAAACCGCCGGGGCCCGGTGGTGTGGGGGAAACTACGTGTGGCGATGCAGACAGCCTCCGGTGCGGGTGTCGGCGGTCCGGCGTCGTTACCGTGAGGGGCGTGGCGCTTTCTCTGGCGGTTTCGCCCTGCCCCAACGACACGTTCGTCTTCCACGCCCTGGTGCACGGTCTGATCCCCGGCGCCGAGCCGGTCGAGTTGACCTTCGCCGACGTCGACGTCACCAACACGGCGGCCGAGAACGGCGCGTTCGACCTGGTCAAGGTCAGCTTCGCGGCGCTGCCGTGGCTGCTCGACGACTACGACCTGCTGCCCTGCGGCGGCGCGCTGGGCCGGGGCTGCGGCCCGCTGGTGCTGACCCGCGGCGACGGCCGGTTCGCCGATGGCGACCTGAGCGGCGCGACCGTCGCCGTGCCCGGTGACCGCACCACGGCGTACCTGTTGTTCCGGCTCTGGTCGCAGGCGCACCCGCCGGAGCGCATCGAGGTGGTGCCGTTCCACCAGATCATGCCGGGGGTCGCCGAGGGCCGGTTCGACGCCGGCCTGGTGATCCACGAGGCGCGCTTCACCTATCCCCGCCACGGGCTGACCGCGCTGGTCGATCTCGGCGCATGGTGGGAGGCCGACACCGGCCTGCCGATCCCGCTGGGCGCGATCCTGGCCCGCAAGGGCGCCGTCGACCCGGAGGAGGCCGCCGAGTGGATCCGCAAGTCGGTCAGCATGGCCTGGGCCGACCCGGACGCGAGCCGCGAGTTCGTGCTGAGCAACGCCCAGGAGATGGAGCCCGAGGTGGTGCGGCAGCACATCGGGCTGTACGTCAACGAGTTCACCCTGGACCTGGGCGCGGAGGGTCTCGCCGCGGCGGACGCCCTGCTGGGGCGCGCGGCGGCCGCGGGGATCACACCGGCGGTCAAGCCGCTGGCCGGCTGAGCGGCGCGGAAGCGGACTCGGACCGACCGGAGACAGACGCAGGCCGGGCCCGGCCGAACCACAGCCGAGCCCGGACCCTGCCGCATCAACCGGAAGGCGCTAGATCTCCAGCTCCCGCGCAACGGCATGAACCAGCTGCGCGACCTTCTCCGCCGTCCGCTTGTCCGGATACTTCCCGCGCCGCAGATCCGGCTGGATCTTCGCCTCGATCACCTTGATCATGTCCTCGACCATGCCGTGCAGCTCGTCGGCGGGCCGGCGGCGCAGCTGAGCGATCGACGGCGGCGCGTCCAGCACTTTCACGCTCATCGCCTGGGCGCCCTTGCGGCTGTCGACCACACCGAACTCCAGCCGCTGACCGGCCTTCAGGTCCGCCGTCCCGGAGGGCAGCGCGCCCTTGGGCAGGAACACGTCCCCGCCCTCGTCACTGGTGACGAACCCGAAACCCTTCGCCGCGTCGTACCACTTCACTCGACCCGTGGGCACCGCTGACCTCGACTTCACTCATTGGACTCGATTGCTCACGGCAAGGTTATCCAGCGCCCGTGCCCGGCCCAACCGCTATCTTTCGCAGCAGCTCCGGAAATGCCGTCAAGTCGGACAAGACGTACGCCGCGCCGGCCTCCCGGAGCTCGTCGGCGCTGCAGGGGCCGGTCACGACGCCGATGCCGGGGATCCCGGCGGTCCGCGCGGCGACCATGTCGCCGACGTGGTCACCCACGTACCACTCGACCCCGTGCGCGGTCAGTGCCGCCGCCTTGCCCTCGGCGAACAGGTCGCCGGCCAGCTCGTCGGCGGTCAGACCGAGGTGGGCCAGGTGCAGCGCGGCGAGCCGGCCCAGCTTGGACGTGACCACCACCACCCGCAGCCCCTGCGCGCGCACCGCCGCCAGCGCCGCGACGGCGCCCGGAGTCGGCACCGTCGGGGCGATCGCGTGGTCGGGGTACAGCGCCCGGTACGTGGTGACCGCGTCCTCGACCTGCCCGGGCGGGAACCACTCGCTGATCTCGGTGCGCAGCGGCGGGCCCAGCCGGGTGACCGCCAGATCGGCGTCGACCCACACGCCGGTCTCGGCGGTCAACGCCCGGTAGGCCGCGCGGATCCCCGGCCGGGAGTCGATCAGGGTCATGTCCAGGTCGAACCCGACCGCCGCGGTCAAGGCGTGGTGGTGGGGGTGTACGTCAGCTGGTCCACCGGGAGCGGGAACTCCTGGTCGTCCCCGAACGGCGACGGCGCGGCCGGCCGGTCGGCGATGAGCTCGGAGACGGGCAGGTGGCCCTCCTTGATGGGGGACTCCCGGCCGGTCGTCTTCCGTGAGGCCGAGCCGGCTTCCACCGACGTGCCCGGCATCTTGTTGTCAGCCCCCACAGTCACTCCCCTTGGTCCGTCGCTTGATCCGACCTCTCACCATGCTCGCACGGCGGCTAGCGTGGAGAACGATGGCCACCGCATTCGCCGACCAGCTCCGGTCGCTCACCGATGACGCCCTGGGCGCGCTGATCCAGCTGCGCCCGGATCTCGTCGTGCCCGTGCCGTCCGACGTCTCCGCCCTGGCCGTCCGGGCCCAGTCGCGGGGCTCGGTGGCCCGCTGCCTCGACGCGCTCGACGAGTTCACCCTCGCCGTGCTGGACGCGGCGCGGCTCAGCCGGGCCGCGGAGACCGCGCTGACCTCGGTCGCCGCGATCGTCGAGCTGGCCGGGGACACGGCCGACCCCGTCGACCTACGGGTGGCGATCGACCGGCTCCGGGCCCGGTTCCTGCTGCACGGGCCCGAGGACGCCCTGCAGATCGTCGGTGCGGTCGACGAGGTGACCTCGCCGTACCCGGCGGGCCTGGGCCGTCCCGCCGACTACCTGGACCCGCAGGCGGCGGCCCTGTGCGCCGACCGCGCGAAGCTGCGGCGGGCCGTGCTCGCCGCGCCGCCGGGCGCCCGGGCCGTGCTCGACCGGCTCGCCGCCGGGCCGCCGGTCGGCGCGCTCAGCTCGGGCGGCACCGTCGCCGAGCCGGTGCGCTGGCTGATCGACCAGCACATCCTCGTGCCGGTCTCCGAGGCCGGCCGGGCCCCGCGGGCCGACGGCGAGCTGGTCGAGCTGCCGCGCGAGGTTGGCCTGCTGCTGCGCCGCGACTCCGGGCCGCTGGGCCGGCTGCGGCCGCTGCCGCCGGCCCCGGACGGGCCGGTCCGGGAGCCGAAGTCGGTGGATTCGGCCGGCGCCGGGCAGGCGATGGAGGCCGTCCGGTACGTCGAGACGCTGCTGGAGGCGTTGTCGGCCGAGCCGGCGGCCGTGCTGAAGACCGGCGGGCTGGGCGTCCGCGACCTGAAGCGGCTGGCCCGCGCGGCCAACCTGGACGAGCCGTCGGCCGGGCTGCTGATCGAGGCCGCCTACGCGGCCGGCCTGCTCGGCGAGGCGGACGCGGCGGGCAACGGCCGGGGCGTCACCGCGAGCCGGGCCTCCGGGCTGGTCGACGAGATCTTCCTGCCCACCGGCGGCTACGACCTGTGGCGGGCGCTGAGCATCGCGCAGCGCTGGGAGGCGCTGGCCAACTCGTGGCTGGCGATGACCCGGCAGCCCGGCCTGATCGGGCAGCGCGACGACCGGGACCGGCCGATCAACCCGCTGGCCCCGGACGCCGAGCGGGCCGGCGCCCCGCAGGCCCGGCGGGAGGCGCTGGCCGCGCTGGCGACGCTCGCTCCCGGCGCCGCGCCGCGGGCCGACGAGGTGCTCGAGCTGCTGGCCTGGCAGGCGCCGCGCCGGGCCCGGGGCCGGGAGGCCGCCCACCGCGACGCCCTGGCCGGTGCGGCCACGCTCGGCGTGACCGGGCTGGGGGCGCTGACCTCGTACGGGCGGCTGGTGCAGTCGGACGAGCCGCCCACCGACTCCGACCCGCTGGGCGCCGGCCCGGGTGGCGCCCGCGCGCCGGGGGCCTCGAACGCCGTGCGCACCCTCGACGCGCTGCTGCCCGCGCCCGTCGACCACGTGCTGGTCCAGGCCGACCTCTCCGTGGTCGTGCCGGGCCCGCCGGAGCCCGAGCTGGCCGCGGAGCTGGACGTGGTGGCCGAGCCGGAGTCGGCCGGCGGCGCGAGCGTCTACCGGGTCACCTCGGGCAGTGTGCGCCGCGCCCTGGACGTCGGCTACACCGCCGGCGACCTGCACGGGCTCTTCCGGCGCCGGTCGCGGACGCCGGTGCCGCAGGCGCTGACCTACCTGATCGACGACTCGGCGCGCAAGCACGGCGGCCTGCGGGCCGGCTCGGCCGGGTCCTACCTGCGCAGCGACGACGAGGCGCTGATCGCCGAGGTGCTGGCGGACCGGCGGCTGGGACCGCTGGCGCTGCGCCGGCTGGCGCCCACGGTGCTGTGCAGCCCGGTGCAGATCGCCCGGCTGCTGGGGGCGCTGCGGGACGCCGGGTTCGCCCCGGTCGCCGAGGACGCCGCCGGGTCGGCCGTGCTGGCCCGGCCGCGGGTGCGCCGCGCGGTCAGCCGTACCCCGGTCTCGTCGCGGCTGGGTGACCAGGCCGGGCCGCCGCTGCTGGCCGGCCCGCGGCTGGCCGGGGTGGTCGAGCAGATCCGGCGGGGAGACGTCGCGACCCGCGCGGCCCGCCGGGCGCCGGTCACGGTGCGGGCGGCGAACGGCCAGCAGGTGCCCGGCCTGACCTCGGTGCAGGCGCACACGCAGGCGATGGCGGTGCTCCAGCAGGCGGTCCGCGACAAGGCCCGGGTCTGGGTGGGCTACGTCGACTCGCACGGCGCGACGCTGTCCCGGCTGGTCCGCCCGGTGTCGCTGAGCGCCGGTTACCTGCGCGCCGAGGACGAGCGGACAGAGACGCTGCACACGTTCGCCCTGCACCGGATCACGGCGGCGGTCGTCGAGGAGTGACCGGCCGGGACCGCGCGCCCCCGTTGCCCTGCTCGCGCGCGACCCGCCCGCCGTCGATGGTTCTGCAGTGTTAAACGCCCGGCCTGTGCGAAGCGTTGCACACGGGATCAACCTTCTTCGCTACGGAACGGGCCGTGTCACACTGGAGGGTCTTCTCCCGCACGTCGAAGGGCACCTGGTGACCGGCGGACCCCTGATCGTCCAGTCCGACAAGACTCTGCTGCTGGAGGTCGACCACCCCGACGCGCAGGCGTGCCGGATGGCGATCGCCCCGTTCGCGGAGCTGGAACGCTCCCCCGAGCACGTGCACACCTACCGGCTGACGCCGCTGGGCCTGTGGAACGCCCGGGCCGCCGGTCACGACGCGGAGGGCGTGGTCGACTCGCTGATCAAGTTCTCCCGCTACCCGGTGCCGCACGCCCTGCTGGTCGACGTGGCCGAGACCATGGACCGGTACGGCCGCCTCCAGCTGGTCAACGACCCGTCGCACGGGCTGGTCCTGCGCGGGCTCGACAAGATCGTGCTGGTCGAGGTGGCGAAGAGCAAGAAGTTGGCCGGCATGCTGGGCGCCCGCCTGGACGACGAGACGATCGCGGTGCACGCCTCCGAGCGCGGCCGGCTCAAGCAGGCCCTGCTCAAGCTCGGCTGGCCGGCCGAGGACCTGGCCGGTTACGTGGACGGCGAGGCCCACGAGATCGATCTGGCCCAGAACGGCTGGACGCTGCGGTCGTACCAGCAGGAGGCGGTGGACGGCTTCTGGGCCGGCGGCTCCGGGGTGGTCGTGCTGCCCTGTGGCGCCGGCAAGACGCTGGTCGGCGCGGCCGCGATGGCCACCGCCAAGGCCACCACGCTGATCCTGGTGACCAACACGGTCGCCGGCCGGCAGTGGAAGCGCGAGCTGGTCGCCCGTACGTCGCTGACCGAGGACGAGATCGGCGAGTACAGCGGCGAGCGCAAGGAGATCCGCCCGGTCACCATCGCGACGTACCAGGTGCTCACCTCGCGGCGCGGCGGCGCGTTCACCCACCTCGACCTATTCGGCGCCCGCGACTGGGGCCTGGTCATCTACGACGAGGTGCACCTGCTGCCGGCGCCGATCTTCCGCTTCACCGCCGACCTGCAGGCCCGCCGCCGGCTGGGCCTGACCGCGACCCTGGTGCGCGAGGACGGCCGGGAGGGCGACGTGTTCTCGCTGATCGGCCCGAAGCGCTACGACGCGCCGTGGAAGGACATCGAGGCGCAGGGCTGGATCGCCCCGGCGCTGTGCACCGAGGTCCGGGTGACGCTCACCGACGCCGAGCGCATGACGTACGCGGTGACCGAGGCCGAGGAGCGCTACCGGGTGGCGGCGACCGCCCGCACCAAGCTGCCGGTGGTCCGCGCCCTGCTCGACCGGCACCCGGACGAGCAGGTGCTGGTGATCGGCGGCTACATCGACCAGCTGCACCAGCTGGGTGAATACCTGGACGCCCCGATCGTGCAGGGCTCGACGACGAACAAGGAACGCGAGCGGCTGTTCGACGAGTTCCGGTCGGGCTCGCTGAAGACGCTGGTGATCTCCAAGGTCGGCAACTTCAGCATCGACCTGCCCGAGGCGGCCGTGGCGATCCAGGTGTCCGGCACGTTCGGCTCCCGGCAGGAGGAGGCCCAGCGGCTGGGCCGGGTGCTGCGCCCGAAGGCCGACGGCCGCCAGGCGCACTTCTACACGGTGGTGTCCCGCGACACGATCGACACCGAGTACGCCGCGCACCGGCAGCGCTTCCTGGCCGAGCAGGGTTACGCCTACACGATCGTGGACGCGGACGACGTGCTCGGCCCGCCCCTGCCCCAGGTCGACTGACCGGCCCGCGCGGTCACTCCGTCGGCAACTGCGGCGCGGGCGGTTCGGCCGGCGCCTCCACGGCGCTGGGGGCCTGGTCCACCGCGCTGCGGCTGGTCAGCATGAGGCCCCCGGCCAGGCAACCGAGCAGAACGACGACCACGGCGGCGATGGCGACCGCGACCGCCACGCGCAGCCCGGCGCCGCCGTCCTGTTTGCGCACCGGCGGCGGCGCGAACGGCGGCCCGGCGACCGGCGGCGGCGGATAGGACGAGCGGCCGAAGTCGGAGGCGGGCGGGAACGGCCCGGCGTAGGCGGGCGGCGGCGAATCCGGCGGCGGCGCGACGACCGGCAGGGGGCGCGCCGCGGCCCGGGCGGGGCCGGCGTAGGAGAGCACGGGCTCGCGGGGCGCGAGCAGGCCGGCCTCCTCGTACGCGGCGGCGGCCACGACCTCCGGGCTGCCGAGCCGCTCCAGCAGCTCCAGCAGGTCGCTCTCGGAGGCGACGCCGCGGGCGACGCGCTCGTCGTGGATATGCGCCTCGATCTCGGCGAGGAGCTCCCGGCGTTGCAGCACCGGCAGCCCGGTGAGCCGCAGCTCCAGCTCGTGCAGGTACTCCTTGACCGCTTGGTCGGTCCTGTTGCTGCTCATGCCCCACCGGTCCCTACGAGACGGTCGACGGTCTGTCGAAACGAAACCCACTCGGAGCGGAAGTGCTCCAGTGCCGACCGCCCGGTGTCGGTGAGCGCGTAGTAGCGCCGCGGCGGTCCGGTCGGCGACTCGCTCCACTTGCTGTCCAGCCAGCCCACCCGGCGCAACCGGGACAGCAGCGGGTAGATCGTGCCCTCGGAGGCGGCGAGGTTCCGCTCCTCGCCGAAGCGCCGGACGATCTCCGTGCCGTACCGGTCCTCGTGCTCGACCATGGCGAGCACGCAGAACTCGAGCGTCCCGCGGCGGAGGCTGGTGGAGAGCTGCGCGACGTCGGCCATGCGGTACACGGTACCTTGCCACGCAAGGTAGCTCAACGAGCAGGTACGGGCGGCCCCGGCTCCAGCAGGCAGGCCAGCAGATCGCCGTGCTCCTCGACCCGGTCCAGCACCTCGGCCGCGGTGAGCTGCCGGACCGCGCCCGCGCCCATCGCCATCTCCGCCACCTCGTCCCAGGTCAGCGGCGTCGAAGCGGTCGGCGTCGCCTGCGCGCGCAGCGAGTACGGCGCCACGGTGGTCTTGGCCGCGTTGTTCTGGCTCCAGTCGATGAAGACCTTCCCGGGGCGTACCGCCTTGGCCATCTTGGCGGTGATCGAGCCCGGCACCTGCGCGGACAGCTCCTCGGCGACCCGCCTGGCGTAGCCGGAGACGACCTCGGCGTCCTGGGTGCCCGAGATCGGCACGCACAGCTGCATGCCCTTCTTGCCGGAGGTCTTGGGCTGGGCGGTGAGGCCGTCGTCGGCCAGCCGGTCGCGCATCAGCACGGCGACCGCGCAGCACTCCTTGAGCCCGGCCGGGGCCCCCGGGTCGAGGTCGACCACCATCAGGTCGGGGTCGGCCCCGATCCGCCACTGCGGCGTGTGCAGCTCCAGCGAGGCGAGGTTGGCCACCCAGACCAGCGTCGCGAGCTCGTCGACGACCACGAAGTCGATGGTCTCCCGGGCCTTGGTGGAGCCGGGCACGGGCAGGGTCTCCAGCCGCACCCAGGGCGGCGTCCCGCCCGGCGCGTTCTTCTCGAAGAAGTGCGCGCCGTCCACGCCGTTCGGAAAGCGGATCCGGGTCAGCGCCCGGTCCTTGAGGTGCGGCAGCAGCACCGGCGCGATCCGGGTGTAGTAGTCGATGACCTCGCCCTTGGTGAAGCCGGCGGCCGGGTACATCACCTTGTCGAGGTTGGACAGCTCCACGTCGCGTCCCTCGATCTGGACGGCGAACCGCTGCTTAACCACTGTCGTCCTCCTCGGCGCACTCCTCGGGAGACTTATCCGGGCGCAGCCGCAGGAAACGCGGGAAGCGCAGCCGGCCGTCCGGGGTGCGGTTGCCGTAGCGCACCTCCACTACCAGCTCCGGCCGCACCCAGTGGGCGCCGCGGGAGTCCTCGCGCGGCACCGCGCCCCGGGCGAACGGCGACTCCGGGGCGGCCAGCGGGGCGAGCACCGACAGCAGCTGCTGCTCAGCCGCCGCGCCGATGCCGCCGCCGACCCGGCCCCGGAACAGCAGTCGCCCGTCCGGGCCCGGCACGCCGACCAGCAGGCCACCGAGCTTGCGCGCCCCGGCCCGCCAGCCGCCGATGACGTAGTCCCCGGTCCGGTCGAACTTGACCTTGACCCAGTCCGGCGACCGGGCGCCCGGCAGGTACGCCGTGTTCAGCCGCTTCGCCACCACGCCCTCGAGGCGGTTCTCCCGGGCGGCGGCCTCGGTGGCGACCCCGTCGGTGAAGGCCGGCGGCACCATCCACGGCCCGTCCCCCAGATCCAGCTCCTCGAGCCGGGCGCGCCGGTCGGCGTACGGGACCTCGATCAGCGACTCGCCGGCGTACCGGAGCAGGTCGAAGATCATGTAGGTGACCGGGAGGGTCGCCGCCAGCCGGGCCGCCCGCCCCGGGTCGCGGACGTGCATCCGCTCGGCCAGCGCGGTGAACGACGGGCGCCCGGCCGCGTCCAGCACCACCATCTCACCGTCCAGCAGCGAGCCCGGCGGCAGCGACAGGCCCGCGACCTCGGGATAAGCAAGCGTGACCGCGGCGCCCGAGCGGGCCCACAGCCGCGGCGGCCCGTCCTCGAACGAGGAGAGCACCCGCACGCCGTCCCACTTGAACTCGTAGCTCCAGCCCGGCCCACGGGGCAGCGCGCCCGCGGTCGCGAGCATCGGCGAGAGCGGCGCACCCGGCACCTGATCACCATAGGCACCCGCGAACACCTTACGCAGGCGTCTCACTGATGCCATTCTTGATCGGGGGCACTGGTCACGGTGGGTAGGAGACGAAGATGCGAGCGATCTGGAAGGGTGCGGTCTCGTTCGGCCTGGTGTCGATCGCCGTCAAGCTCTTCTCCGCGACCGAGGAGAAGGACATCCGGTTCCACCAGGTGCACCGCACCGACGGCGGCCGGATCAAGTACAAGCGGACCTGCTCGATCGACGGCGAGGAGGTCACCTACGACGACATCGCCAAGGGCTACGACCTCGGCGGCGGCGAGATGGTCATCCTGACCGACGAGGACTTCGCCGAGCTGCCGCTGACCACCTCCCGCGCGATCGACGTGCTGGAGTTCGTGCCGGCCGAGCAGATCGACCCGCTGCTGTTCGCCAAGGCGTACTACCTCGAGCCCGAGGGCCAGGCCGCGAAGCCGTACGTGCTGCTGCGGGACGCGCTGACCGAGTCCGACCGGGTCGCGATCGTCAAGGTGGCGCTGCGCCAGCGCGAGCAGCTGGCCACCCTGCGGGTGCACGACGACGTGCTAGTGCTCAACACGATGCTCTGGCCCGACGAGGTGCGCACACCCGACTTCGGGTTCCTCGACGAGGACATCGAGACCCGCCCGGCCGAGCTGGCCATGGCCAGCTCGCTGATCGACTCGATGGCCGGCAGCTTCAAGCCCGAGGAGTTCACCGACAACTACCGGGCCGCCCTCCAGGAGGTCATCGACGCCAAGGTCGAGGGCCGCGAGATCGTCGCGCCCGAGGAGGCCGAGGAGGCGCCGGCCGCCGCGGTCGACCTGATGGCCGCGCTCAAGGCCAGCGTCGAGCGGGCCAAGAAGGCCCGCGGCGAGGCCCCGGAGGAGCGGGCCCGCGAGATCGGCGCCACCCCCATCGGCTCCGCAAAATCCAAGACCTCCTCCGGTACGGCCACAAAGTCGACAACCGCAAAGAAGGCCGCACCGGCCAAGACGTCGGCAGCGGCCAAGAGCACTCCCGCCGCCAAGGCGACTGCCGCGCCGTCGAAGTCCACAGCCGCGAAGAAGGCTCCCGCCAAGAAGACCACGCCCGCCGCCAAGGCGGCCAAGAAGTCGGCCTAGCTAGGCTGGTCCCGTGGCATTGTCGTGGGCTGAGTCTTATCTGGGTCGGGTCCGTTCGAGCGTCGGCGACGCCGACACGATCCTGTTCGTGGGCGCGCGCGGCGTGATCCTCGACGAGCGGAACAGGCTGCTGCTGATCCAGCGTTCCGACAACCACCGCTGGGCCATCCCGGCGGGCGCGATGGAGCTGGGCGAGAGCATGCAGGACTGTGCGATCCGTGAGGTGTGGGAGGAGACCGGGCTGCGCGCGACGTCGCTGACCCCGTTCGCCTTCCACACGTCGTACACGTACACCAACGAGTGGGGCCACACCTACCAGCAGATCCTGATGTCGTTCCGGGTCCACACCTGGGAGGGCGAGCTGCAGAAGGTGACGGAGGAATCGGTGGACGCCGGCTTCTTCCCGCTGGACGCGCTGCCCGGCCCGAAGTCGATGGTGATCGACGAGGTCCTGGCCGACCTGGCGGAGTTCGAGGCCACCGGCCGCATGGTGCTGAAGTGACAGCTCCCCGGCGGGTCAGCCCGGCGGCCGACCGGCAAGGCCGTGGCGCACCAGCTTCCGCCGGTGCGCCACGGTGACCTGCTGGGTCCGTACGGTTGCTATTTGCTGTTCGCGATCTCCTGCAGGAGCGTGTCGCAGAAGGCCGGGAGGTCGTCGGGCTTGCGGCTGGTGACCAGGCCGTCGTCGACGAAGACCTCCTCGTCCACCCAGGTCGCGCCGGCGTTGGCCAGGTCGGTGCGCAGGCTGGGCCAGCTGGTCAGGGTGCGGCCGTCCACGACGCCCGCCTCGACCAGGGTCCACGGCCCGTGGCAGATGGCCGCGACCGGCTTGCCGGCGCTGAAGAACTCCCGCACGAAGCGCACCGCGTCGGGGTCGGCCCGCAGGAAGTCCGGGTTGGCGACGCCGCCGGGCAGCACCAGCGCGTCGTAGTCCGCCGCCGCCGCGTCCTTGGCCTGCTTGTCGACCGGGTACGTGCCGGCCTTGTCCATGTGGTTGACGGCCTGGATCTCGCCGTCCTTGATCGAGATGAGCTCCGCCGTCCCGCCGGCCTCTTCGACCGCCTTGCGGGGCTGCGTGTACTCGACCTCTTCGACGCCGTCGGTCGCCAGGAAGGCCACCCGCTTACCGCTGATCGATGCCGTCATGGTTCTTGCCCCTTTCCGGTTCCCGCACTGTCAGTACGTGCGGTTCCCGGCCTCGGTGCGGACAAACGCCGGCACCCGGCGGCGGTTGACCAGCTCGCCGCCGAACCAGGCGCCGAAGACGGCGCCGGCCAGGGCGAGCAGTTCGACGGCGACCAGACCGCCGCCGGCCACCCGGTCGGGGGTGCGCATGCGGAGCATCAGGATGACGGCGAAGACCAACAGCACGCCCATGTTGACCAGGCCCAGCAGCACGCCGTAGCGCCTTGCCCGGGTGTTGCGCACGAACATCAGGTCGAGGGCCGAGGCCGCGGCCGCGAGCACGCCGCCGATGAGGCCGGCGACCAGGTTCCAGTAGGCGAGGGCGCCGAGGATGTCCGGGCCGCCGAACACGTTGCCGAGGTCGAAGAGGACGGCCATCGCGAACAGGCCGAGCGGGAACATCACCAGGACCGGCTGAACGGCCTGGCCGGCGATCCGAAGTCTGCTGTCCATGCGGGCTGTACCCTCCCCTGCCTGCTCGTTCATCCGTTTCGCCCGTTCGCCTACCCGGTCGTCCGGTCGCCGAAACGCACCGTGTCGACGGTTACGTCCATCGATGGGCAGCGATGCCCTAGGGTTGCCCGTGATCCGGCCGCGCCGTGCGCGCCGGCAGCCGGAGGGTGCGCCATGGCTTGGGCAGCGCGGATCGCGGTCGGGCTGGTCGCCGCGATCCATCTCTACATCCTCGTCCTGGAGATGTTCCTGTGGCGCACAGATCGGGTGCGGGCCACTTTCGGTACCACCCCGGAGTTCGCCGAGCAGTCCGCGACGCTGGCCGCGAACCAGGGGCTCTACAACGGCTTCCTGGCCACGGGCCTGCTCTACGGTCTCATCTCGGACGACCTGACGTTCCAGGTATTTTTCCTCTGCTGCGTGATCGTGGCGGGCTGCTACGGCGCGCTGACGGCGACCCGCCGGATCCTGTTCGTGCAGGTCATCCCGGGTGCACTGGCCCTGCTCCTGGTCCTGTTGGCGAGCTGATCGCCAGCCTGCTTGTACGCAATCTGCGACGTGGCAGATTGAAACCTAGCGGTCAGCGCCCTGGCCATGCTGTACTGAAGACCGCAGTAAAGGGCGAAGCAGGGGGAAGACCCTACAACGGCACCCGGCGGCAACCGGGTGCCGTTGTTGCCTCCGAGGACGCCGTTTGCGGCGATGCGCGAGGCGAGGATGACTGTCTATGCCAATGGTGGCCCCCTCGTTCCTCACCTCGCAAGAGTCGTGGAGAGGAGTTCGCCATGCGCACCTACTACCGCGGAACTGACGCAGTGGTCACTGACGGACATTTCGTCTGGCTCGGAGCCCCTGCGAGAACGGCACTCATCCGGGACCTGCGCAACGTGCGCCGCGTGCACCGCGCCGGGCCGCGCGGCCTCGCCCGGCCCCTGCACATCGCCTTCGCCGCCCTGGTTGTCACCGCGGCCGGCTGGACGACGCTCGGCACGCCGGCCGTCTACATCTCGGCGCCCCTGTGCGCCGCGATCGCCGGCATGTCCACCGCGGCCTACTGGCGGCTCCGGCCGCAGCGGTGGGAACTGCTCGCCACCTACCGCGGCACCGAGATGACCCTGTACGCCACCACGGACGTCCGCGTCTTCAACCAGGTGGCCCGGGCGCTGCGCCGGGCGGTCGAGGACACCCGGCCGGTGTCCGACGGACACCACCTGGTGGCCGCATGACGGACAAACCATGTCACCCACTGCACCGATCGGGTGACATCTAACAGTTTGATCAATACCAGAGACGCGACGATTCGTTCTCAGTACGATTTGGTCGCAACCTCGCTGTCTGCAAGGTAGCCGCATGCGAGGTTGCGACCGCCTCGTCCGGATGTACTCCTCGCTGATGAAGGACTCATGGCTGAAGGTGACTCACCGACAGTCGCGCGCCGACGCATACGCCTAGCGCTACGCGAAGCCCGCGACGCGGCCGGACTCACCCAACTTCAGGTCGCCGAGGAGATGGAGTGGTCCCTCTCCAAGGTGATCCGCATCGAGAACGGCGACGTGACGATCGCCCCCAACGATCTGAAGCCGCTGCTCTCCTACTACGGCATCAAGGACAAGGAGCAGGTCGCCGATCTGCTGTCGTCGGCCCGGATCGCGCGAGCCCGGCAGCGGGAGGCCTGGTACCAGACGCAGGAGTTCCGTGAGCTCCTCTCGGACGCCACGCGGCGCCACATCGAATACGAGGCCGAGGCTGTCGCCGTTCGGTCGTATTCGATTTACTACCTGCCGGGCTATCTACAGACGGAGGAGTACGCCACCGCGCTGACGGGAACCTTCGACGAGGAGGACATCGGCTCGCGCCAGCGGGTGCAACTCCTCATCAAGGCGCGACGGATGCGCCGCCAGACCCTGCTTTCCCGATTGGACGCCGTCCAGGCCTTCGTTCTTTTGGACGAGTCCGTCTTCATGCGGCCCATCGGCGGGGCGAAGGTCTTCGCGCAGCAGTTGACCGAGATGCGGCGGCTGGTGAGCGACGGGCCGGTCCACCTGCGCATGCTGCCCTTCGCACTGGACTATCCCATCGCCAACAACGGCAGCTATGAATTGCTGGCATTGAGTGATCGTGGCGCCCACAGCGAGATCTTGTACCGCGAAAACGGCGTGACGGACGAGATCATCGAGGACCAGGCAACCACCGAGCGCCACCGCAAGCGTTTCGAACAGCTTTGGCACTTATCGAATGACGAGACGGACACGATCCGATTCCTCGACAGTCGCATCAAGGATCTGGAGACACAATCACAGAAAGCCAAAGGCCATGTCTGACTGCACCCGGTGCACCAGCGTCGGTGTACGAATGAAATCGGAGAAATCGTGTCAACTCTAGAGCAGCTGGAATGGCGTAAGAGCAGCTTCTGCGCCGCTGCTAACTGTGTCGAGGTCGCCCAGTTGGCGGAGCAGATTCTGGTCCGCGACTCCAAGAATCCGACCGCGGCTCCGCTCAGTTTCACCACCGAGGAATGGTCGGCGTTCGTCCGTGGGGTCAACGACGGGCAGTTCCGCTTCAATTAGCAGGCTCGTCCGTTTCGGGTGCAGTCGACGTGCAGGCACGCGTCGAGTGCTCGGGGAACGGGCGTACAAATGTCGGCGGCCTATGTCCGCGGGCTATCGCCACCTGCGCGTTCCGACAAACCAACTGGTCATATGGCCACAATAACCGCATTCTTCGCACAGATCGCGGTTTCACTCACTAAGCACTCCTCCCGCACCTGTCGGACGTCGCTTACCGTGTTACACGGGAACCGTCACGGAGGAGTAAGCATGATGAACTCGACGGAACAACCTGCCTGGCGCCGCGGCAGTAGATGTGGCACCTCGACCTGCGTGGAGCTCGCCGCGGTCGACGGGGGGTACCTGCTCCGGGACAGCAAGCGCCCCGAGCAGCAGCCGCTGTTCTTCACCGAGGAAGAGCTGGACGTGTTCGCGACGGCATTCACGGCCGGAGAGTTCCGGGCGGAGTGAGCATTTCCGGTCGCTGATCTGACGTTCCCGCGTCGCCGCGGGCCGAGCGCGGCATACTTCGCTGGTGGGCGACTTCGGATCGCGACCGGACAGCTTCTCACCCCGGGTCTCCGACTCGCGGCGGTTCCTCGTGCTGCACGAGGCCGCCGAGGACGTGCTCGACGAGCTCACCGCCCGCTACGTCGTCGACCGTCGCGAGGGCAAGGAGCCGGTCGGGCCCGCGCCCGACGCCGAGATCGTGCGTACCGTCCGGCTCGTGCCGCGTACTCCCGCCGCCGGGCCGCTGGCGATCGCCTTCACCGACTTCCCGGGCCTCGTGCTGCGCCTCGGGCGCTGGTACCTCGAGGTGCTGCCCGACTGCGGCTGTGACGAGTGCGCCGAGGATCCCGCCGAGCTGGTCGCCGACCTGCGGGCCCGGGTGCTCGCGCACGTCGAGGGCGGGCTGTGGGAACGGGTGCGGCGCGGGGTCACCGGGTCGTGGCTCGAGACCCGGCTGATCGGGCCGGGGTTGCGGGTCTCACGGCAGGCGCCGGTCGACCCGGCCGAGGCCCGGGCGGCCCGCCGGGAGGGCTTCGCCGCGCCGGTGCAGTGGGCGCCGTGGCCCCGACGAGCACCTCAGACCTGAGCCCCGCCGCCGACTAGGCCGACGCCGCGGGCCGCGCCCGCCGACCAGGCGAACGCCTCAGGCGTGAGCCGGACCGCCAACCAGGCAAACGCCTCGGCGAGAGCCGGACCGCCAATCAAGCAAACGCCTCGGCGCGAGCCCGACCGCCAACCAGGCAAACGCCCTGGGGGTGGGCCCGACGCCGACCCGGCCAGGCATCCGAGCCCGGCTGCCAACCAGGCGAACACCTCGGGTGCGAGCCCGCCCGCCGACCAGGCGAACGCCTCGGGCGCGACCCCGCCAGCCAGCCAGGCCAGGCCCCTGAGCCCGCCCCCAACCAGGCGAACACCTCAAGCCTGAGCGCGGCCACCGACCGACCGCGCCGGTCCGCCCACCGCCTGGGCCCGCCCCCCGAGCAGGTTGACCGCCGTGCGGATCGGCGCCCGGCCCACGAGCGCGGCCAGGGAGAGCTCCCCGCGGCAGAACGACTCGAACAAGCGCCAGCCCATCGGGGTGGCGAACACCGTGTGCAGCAGCCGGGGGTGCCGGGCGAAGACCCGCAGCAGGCGCCGGCCCGCGGCCATCTCGGGCGCCAGTTCCCGGGCCACTCGCTGATCGTATTCGGCCAGCTCGGCCGGGTTCTGGGCGCGGGCGGCCACCTCGCCGGCCCACGTTCCCGAGCGCAGCGCGTAACTGATGCCTTCCCGGGTCCACGGCTCGAGCAGTCCGGCCGCGTCACCGACGACCAGCACCCGGCCCCGGCGCAGCGGGGCGTCGGCGCGCCGGCAGCGGGTCAGGTGGCCCGAGTCCCGGACGACGCGGCGGTCGGCCAGGCCGAGCCGGTTCAGGAAGTCGGCCAGGTACTTCTTCGTCTCGGCGCCCCGGCCCTTCTCCATGATCACGCCGACGGTGAGCTCGTCGTCCTTGGGGAAGACCCAGCCGTACGAGCCGGGGACCGGACCCCAGTCGAGCAGCACCCGGCCCCGGTAGGCGGCGCGGTCGGCGTCGGTCGCGGCCACCTCCACCTCGAGCCCCAGGTCCTGCTGGTCGAACGTGACGCCGACGTGGCGGGAGCTGATCCCGGCCGAGCCGTCGGCGCCGATGACGACGCGGGCGGTGATCGTCTCGCCGTCGGCCAGGGTCACGGTGGCCGCGCCGGCGTCCTGGTCGAGGGCGCGGACCTGGGCGTGCTGCCGCACCTCGGCGCCGGCGGCGAGGGCGGCCCCGTACCAGGCGAAGTCGAAGTCGTCGCGGCGCACCATCGTCAGCACCGGGCGTCCCGGCGACCGGCGGGTGAAGGCGCGGCGGCCGTTCTCGGTGAAGGTGACGGCGGCGACCGTGTCGCGGGCCGGCACCGCGATCAGCGGGGCCGCCACCGCCAGCGACGTGCCGATCAGGCCGCCGCCGCAGGTCTTGTAGCGCGGGTGTTCCGCGCGTTCCAGCACGATCGTCCGGGCGCCGGCCGAGGCCGCGGCGTGCGCCGCCGCCAGGCCGCCCGGACCGGCGCCGATCACGGCGACATCCCACTGCGGTTCCACCCGGCGAAGTCTACGATCATCGCTGTGTACAACCGTACACATCCTGTGTACGGTTGTACACATGGCCGAACCGACGATGCGCGAGCGGATGCTCGCCGGTGAGCTGTACCGGGCGGACGACCCCGAACTCGCCCGCGAGCTGGACCGGGCGGCCGTCCTGAGCCACCGGCTCAACGCGCTCGACCCCACGGACGGCGCCGGCCGGCGGGCCCTGCTCACCGAGCTGCTCGGCGCCCTCGGCCCGGACAGCGAGATCCGGCCGCCGTTCCGCTGTGACTACGGCTACCAGACCTTCATCGGCGCCCGCACGTTCGCCAACTTCGGGCTGGTCTGCCTCGACGTCGCGACCGTGACCATCGGCGACGACGTGCAGATCGGCCCGAACGTGCAACTGCTGACGCCGACCCACCCGGTGGCGGCCGGCCCCCGCCGCGACAAGTGGGAGGCGGCCCTGCCCATCACCATCGGCGACAACGTCTGGCTGGGCGGCGGGGTGATCGTGCTGCCGGGCGTGACCATCGGCGAGAACACGGTGGTGGGCGCGGGCGCCGTGGTCACCCGCGACCTGCCGGCGAACGTGGTCGCGGTGGGCAACCCGGCCCGGGTCGTCCGGGAGGTCGAGCCGTGAGCGCGCCGGCCGGCGCGGCGCGGCCCGGCCGACGGTACGACCCCGACCGGCGGGACCGCATCATCGACGCCGCCGTGGACGTCATCGCCGACCACGGCGTCGCCGGCACCACCCACCGGCGGATCGCGGCCGTCGCCGACGTACCGCTGGGGTCCCTGACCTATCACTTCGACGGCCTGGTGGATCTGCTCGCGCAGGCGTTCCGGCGGCATGCGGAACGCATGTCGCGGTCCTATGAGGCCGCGTTCGACGGCGTCACCACCCGCGCCGAGCTGGTCGACGCGGTCACCGACCTGATCCACGGCGACGCCGACGCCGACCCCCGCGACTGGGCGGTGGCCTACGAGCTGTATCTCGCGGCGCTGCGGGACCCGGCGCTGCGCACGGTCACCGAGTCGTGGATGCGGACCAGCCGCGCGGTGCTCCAACGATTCATGGACCCGACCACCGCCCGCGGCGTCGACGCCCTCATCGAGGGTCTGGTCATGCACCGGACCCTGGCCACCACCCCGGGCGCGACGCGCGCCGAGACCCGCGAGATCGTCGCCCGCCAACTGGGAGCCCCGGCATGACCGCCACCCTCACCACCCCCGCCCCTGACGTGCTCGCCGCCCGGCGCGCGGTCTACCTGGCCTTCACCGGCTGCGGCTTCGCCATGGCGTCGTGGGCTTCGCGCATCCCGCAGGTCCGCGACGGGCTCGGGCTGACCCCGTCCCGGCTCGGCCTGGTGCTGCTGGCCATCGCCACCGGCTCGATCGTGTCGCTGGTGCTGGCCGGGCCCATCGTGGCCCGGTTCGGCTCGCGCGCCACGGTGGCCACGATGGCCGGGCTGCTCCTGGTCGCGCTGAGCGCGGTCGGCATCGGCTACCCGTACGGCGTCGCGCCGGTGATGGTGGGCCTGTTCCTGTTCGGCTTCGCCAACGGCGCGTGGGACGTGGCCATGAACGTGCAGGGCGCCGTGGTGGAGGGGCGCCTGGGCAAGTCGATCATGCCGCGCTTCCACGCCGGATACAGCCTCGGCACAGTCGCCGGCGCCATCGTGGGCGCCGGGGCGGTGGCGGTGGGCGTACCGGTCACGGCGCACCTGATCGGCTCGGCGGTCCTGATCGGAGTGGTCGTGATGCTGGCCGTCCGCAGCTTCGGCCCGGACGACGCGCAGCCGGCCACCGCCGAGCCGGGCGGCTCCCTGCAACGCACGCTGCGGACCTGGCGCGAGCCGCGCACGCTGCTCATCGGCCTGGTCGTGCTGGCCTTCGCCTTCGCCGAGGGCGCCGGCATCGACTGGATCAGCGTCGCGGTGATCGACGGGTACGGCGCCGGGGCGACGATCGGCACGCTGGCCTTCGCGGCGTTCCTGACGGCGATGACCGTCGGCCGCTGGTTCGGGCCGGCGCTGCTGGACCGCTACGGCCGGGTGGTCGTGGTCCGCCTGCTCACCGTGCTCAGCCTCGCGGGCCTGCTGCTGTTCGTGCTGGGGCCGAACGTGGTGACCGCGTTCCTCGGGGCGCTGCTGTGGGGACTCGGGGCCTCGCTGGGCTTCCCCGTGGGCATGAGCGCCGCGGCGGACGACCCGGCGAAGGCCGCCGCCCGGGTGAGCGTGGTGGCCACCATCGGCTACTGCGCGTTCCTCGGCGGCCCACCCCTGATCGGCTTCCTCGGCGATCACGTGAGCGTGCTGAAGGCGCTGACCGCGGTGGCCGTGCTGCTGGCGGTGGCCGCGGCCGTGGCCGGCGCGCTGCGACCGTTGCGGCCCTCCGGCGAGTGACCCGGCACCCGGGACGTCAGGCGGCGGCAGGGCTGTGCACCGCACGGTCCTCGACGGCCTCCTGCAATGCCAGCATGACCCGGTAGAACGCCATGGCGTCGGTCGACTCGTACAGCCGGATCTCCTCGCCCCGGTAGGTCGCCTGCAACTCCCATCCGCGGGCGGCCCGCTCGCGCGCGACAGCCAGGGCGAGCGCGGTGACCATGACGGCCAGGGCGCCCGTCGAGTAGCCGGCCGCGACGCCGAAGACGGCCCAGGTCCCGGCGGTCACGACGGCCGGCAGCAGCGCGATGATCAGCCAGGCGGCCGGGCGCAGCGGGAGTGGCCGGCCCCGGGCCGGCCGGACCTCGCCGAGCTCGGCGATGGTGACGATCCGGCCCGCCGGCCCGCGCCGGACGAAATGCTCATCGGTGACCAGCGCATCGGGCCCGCGGTAGTAGGTGTGCATCGGAGAACCCCTTCCGTGCGACGCCACGAAGGAGCGAGCCGGTGGGCGAGAAACGGCACCCGGTTGCCGCCGGGTGCCGTTGTGGTGTCTCCCCCTTGTTCCGCCCTGTTCCCTGGTTCCAGTACAGCACGCCACCGCGCTGATCGCCACTACTCAACCTGCTAGGTCGCAGAATAGGCCGGGGCCACGGGGCTACTCACGGATGCCGATCCCCTCGACCGGCGGGGTACGCAGGACCCGGCCGATCGGCAGCATCGTGGCGACCAGGGCCAGCGCGATCGTGCCGCCGACGATGGTGGCCGCGCCGAGCGCCGGCACGTACGGGATCCGCACCCCGGCGACGGCGTGCACGACCGACGACAGGGTCACCGCCGCGACCGCCGACCCGATGGCCAGCGCCACCCCGAGCAGGCCGGCCTGCTCGGCCTGGACCATCCGCTTCACCTGACCCCGGGTCACCCCGACCAGGCGCAGCAACGCCAGTTCCCGGGTACGGGCCAGGGCGGCCATGACCAGCGTGTTCGCCGCCGCCAGCACCGCGTAGCCGACCAGCACCGCGATCAGCATCTTGTTGAGCCAGGAGCTGACCGCCAGGTCACCGGCGAGCTCGCCGCTGAGCCGGTCGGCGCCCACCACGGCGCTCATCGGGTAGGCGTTCGCGAGATCCGCCAGGCCCGGTCCGGCGTCGGCGCCGGGGGCGGTCCGGATGAGGACGTGGTCGTCGAGCCCGGTCGCGGTGTGCCCGACGAGCGTCTCGGTGTCCAGCGTGACGTCGCCGAAGCCCCAGCCACGGTCGTACAGCGCCACGATGCGCAGGGTCACCGGCGTGCCGTCGCCGAGCCACAGCCGGGCGTCGTCACCGAGCTTCCAGCCCGCGGCGTCCGCCTGGGTGGTGGACACCGCCACCGTGGAGACCCGGAGATCGGCGAGGCTTCCCGCCCGTACCCCCAGGTCCAGGGTCTGGTCGGCCCCCACCGGGTCGATGCCCTGGGCCGGGACCGCCTGGGCCTCCAGCCGGTTGGGCACGATCACCGACGTGCGGCGTACGCCCGTCGCCGCGACCACCCCGGGGATCTTGCGGGCCCGGGCCGTGGCCGCCGCGGGCAGACCGGCCGAGCCCACCAGCGCCTGCTGGGCGAGCGTGCCCTCGTGGTGCTGGACCGTGACCTGGCGCTGCAGGTTGTCCTGGAGGAACCAGACCGCGCCGCCGAAGCCGACCGAGAGCACCAGCGCGGTCAGCACCGCGACCATGCCGCGGGCGTTGGCCCGCAGGTTCGCCGCGGCGAGGTAGCCGCTGCTGCCCCAGACGGTCCGCAGGACCGGGGCGAGCAGCCGGGCAGCGGCCCGGTTGATCCACGGCGCGAGCAGGGCGACCGCCAGCACGAACAGGTAGAGCATGCCGGTCGCGGCGCCCAGCGCGGTCGTGCCGCCGGTGGCGCCGGTGAGCCCGGTCAGCGACGCCGCGCCACCGAGGCAGACCAGGCCGGACACGATCCGGACCTGGCCGCCGAGGGCCCGCTCGACGGCCGCCTCGCCCAGCGCCTCGGTGGGCCGGATCCGGCTGGTGCGCAGGGCGGCGATCCAGGCCGCGCCCAGCGCGACGACCGCCACCGCGACGGTCACGGCGAGCGCGGACAGGACCCCGCCGCGCAGCACGAAGGTGTCGGGGACGAATCCGCGGGTCACCAGCTGGTCGCGGGTCCAGGCGGTCGCGGCCAGGCCGGCCGGGACGCCCACCGCCGCGGCGAGCAGGCTGAGCAGCCCGACCTCACCGAGAATGAGCCGCCGCACCTGGCCCGGGGTGGCCGCGACAGCCCGCAGCAGCGCGAGGTCGCGGCGGCGGTGCCGGACGGACAGCCCGACCGTGCCGGCCACCACGAAGATGATGATCATCGCCGCGTAGCCGCCGAACGCGCTGCCGGCCTGCACGGTCAGCGCCCGCGCGGCCACCGCCTCGGGCTGCCCGACCAGTCCACGTCGCCCGTCCACATAGGTCCGCGCCTCGCCGGCGGCCGCGCGGACCGCGGCGATCACCGCCGCGCGGTCCGCGCCGGGCTCGGCGAGCACGCCGATCGCGGCGAAGCTGCCCGGGTTCGGGTCCAGGCGCGCGGCCTGCGCGTCGGTGAAGAACACCGTCGCCCGCGGCGCGGCCGCACCGACGACCCCGCTCACCCGGAACTTGCGCTCGGCGCCCCCGACGATGACCGCGACGTCGTCGCCGGGCCGCAGCTTCCCGCCCGCGGCGAGCCGGGCGTCGACGGCGATCTCGCGGTCCGCGCGCGGCGGGCCGCCGGCAATCATCCGGTACGGGGCGAGCACGGCGCTGCCCCAGCCGTGGCCCGTCACCGGCGTCCCCGGTGATGCCGGCGCGGTGACGGCGATCGAGTGGTCGCCCACCGCAGCCGCGACGCCGGGCACCGCCGCCAGCGTGGCGACCAGCGACTCCGGCACCCGACCGCCCTCGGGCAGCGGGGCGGTGGTGGACTCGGTCTCGCCGAACAGCTCCGGCCCGGGCACGGTGAGCTCGCCGTCGGCCACGATCGCGACCGCCCCCGCATACCACTGCGGGGTGCCCTGATAGCGCAGGCCGGACTCGACCAGCAGGGCGCAGGTCATCAGGATCATCACGCCGGCGGCGAGCGCGGCGAACGTCGCCACGAAGGCGCCCTTGCGGAAGCGCAGCATCTGCACGGCCAGTTCCAGCACCGGTCAGCCCTCCCGGGTGGCGACGGTCTGCCGGCGGCCGAGCCGGGCCAGCTGCTCGGCGATCGCCTCGGCGCCGGGCTGCGGCATGTCGTGCACGATCCGGCCGTCCGCGAGCACCAGCACCCGGTCGGCGTAGGACGCGGCGACCGGGTCGTGGGTCACCATGACGACGGTCTGCCCGGTGTCGTCGACCACGGAACGCAGCAGCGACAACACCTCGGCCGCGGTCTGCGTGTCGAGCGCGCCGGTCGGCTCGTCACAGAAGATCACCTCGGGCCGGGTGGCCAGCGCCCGGGCGATCGCCACCCGCTGCTGCTGACCGCCGGAGAGCTCCGCGGGCCGGTGCCGCAGCCGGTCGCCCAGCCCCACCCGCTCGACGACCTCGGCGAGCCAGGCGCGGTCCGGGCGGTGGCCGGACAGCCGCGACGGCAGCAGGATGTTCTGCTCCACGGTCAGCGCGCCGATCAGGTTGAACGCCTGGAACACGAAGCCGACCCGGGTACGGCGCAGCTCGGTGAGCGCCTTCTCGGACAGCGCGGAGAGGTCGGTGGCGCCGATGCGTACCCGGCCCGAGGACGGCCGGTCCAGACCGGCGGCGCAGTGCAGCAGCGTGCTCTTACCGGAGCCGGACGGCCCCATGACGGCCGTGGCGGTGCCCCGCCGGAACGCGGCGTCGACCCCGGCGAGCGCGACGACGGGCTGGTCACCGCCGTACGATCTGCTGACCCGTTCGACGCTGACGGCGATCTCTGCCGAGGGTGACATGGCTGGCCTTCCGGAGGAGTCCTTTTCGGTCCTCTCCGACGCTAGGGAGATCGCCGGTCCTCCTCGATGAAGCCACCTGCCCGGCCGGGGTACAGCAGGCGCTACCGGGTGGCGGAGGTCAGATGGCCGGTCAGGAAGCGCAGGGCGGCCCCGGCGTCCGCGCCGGCGTACGGGCCGGTTCCGCTCGCTCAGGGCCTCGTGCAGCCGGCTCCGGCCGGGAAGCCGCAGGTCGGCAGATGGGCCTGTCCCGCATGCGACGGCATGGTGGCCCACATATTCGGGTGCGCGCCGCCCGGCCGATGGCCGAGCATGGCGCCATGGATCAGCTCCGGCGGATCGTGCGGTCGGCCGAAACCGTGCTGGGCCCCGGGCTCGTCGGCGCCTACCAACACGGCTCCGGCGTGCTCGGCGGCCTGCGCCCGGCCAGCGACCTCGACGTCCTGGTCGTCACCCGGCAGAGCATGACCACCCGGCAACGCGAGGCGCTGCTCGCGGCCCTGCTCGCGATCTCCGGCCCGGCGGCCGGCGGCCGCCCGGTCGAGCTGACCGTCGTGGTCCAGGCCGAGGTCCGGCCCTGGCGCTTCCCACCCACCGCCGATTTCCTGTACGGCGAGTGGCTGCGTGCCGAGCTCACGGCCGGCGGACCCCCGCGACCCGAGCCGATGCCGGACCTGGCGCTGCTGATCGCCATGGTGCTCGCCGGCGACCGTCCGCTCGCGGGGCCGCCGCCGGCGCAGGTGCTGGAGCCCGTACCCCCCGCCGACCTGGCCAGGGCCAGCCTGGCCGGAATCGCCGGCCTGCTCGCCGACCTGGCCGGCGACACCCGCAACGTGGTGCTGACCTTCGCCCGCATCTGGGCCACGGTGGCCACCGGGGAGATCCGGTCGAAGGACGCCGCCGCCCGCTGGGCGCTGGACCGGCTGCCCCCGGAACACCGTCCCGTGCTGCGGCACGCCCGCGACCTCTACCGGCACACCAGCTACGCCGCGGAGACGTGGAGCCCAGGGCTGCGGTCCGCGGCCCGGCCCTGCGTGGATGAGATGCTCTTTCGGATCCGGGCCGCGGCCGCCGACCGCGACGATCTCGGGGACGCCGGCTCGAGGTAGGCGATCGTCCGGGCGGCCCTAACCGGCGATGGTCCTCGGCACGTTGCCGGTGGCCGTGAGCACCAGGCGCCCCAGCTTGTGCCCGAAGTCAGCGGTCGGCGCGAACATGCAGGGACAGCCGCCGTCGATGACCGTGAGGCCGTGCCGGCGGCCGTACTCGGTGGCCGGCCCGGACACGCTGCCGTTCCCCGGCCCGCGGTGCATCCACACGAGCCCGATGCCCAGCTCGACGCATTCGCGCACCGTGGCCTCGGCGGTTTCGGGCCGGGTGCCGATCACCACCGCCTCGACCCCGTCCAGGACCGACTTCAGGTCGGGGTAGCAGCGGTCGCCCTCCACGCTGTCGGCGTTCGGATTGATCGCGAACACCTGATACCCGCGGTCCCGCAGCCGCTTGTAGACGACGTTGCTGCCGTGACTCTGCGGATGACGGGACACGCCGGTGACCGCTATCCGCTTCTTGGCGAGGAACTCGGTCGCAGCCTGCTTGATCGTGGTCATCGTGGCCTCCTCGCGATCGGCATCACCTCAATCTGCGCCGGTGCCGGGTCGGGGGCCAGGGACGAACGGCACCTCGGCCGGGACCGGTGTCCCTGGGGCGGGCCGGCGGACGCCGCTCCCTATGCTCGGCTGATGACGGACCGGCGGCATGAAACCCTCCGCATCGCCGTTGACGTCGCCCTGCTGGGCATAGGCCGGGATGCCCTGCAGGTGCTCCTCATCAGCCGCGGCAACCCACCGTTTCGTGATCGGCCGGCCCTGCCTGGCGGATTCCTGCGACAGGGCGAGCGCCCTGACCATGCGGCGATCCGCGAGCTGTCGGAAGAGACAGGGGTGGACGGCGGGCGTTTGCATCTTGAGCAACTCGGCGCGTACGGGGAGCCGGACCGCGACCCGCGCGGTCGCGTCGTCAGTGTTGCCTTCTTCGGCGTCTCGCCCGCTGTGCCGCCGACCGCCGGCTCGGACGCGATGGCCGCCGCCTGGAGGCCGGTGGACGAGGTGCGCGGCCGGCTCGAGTACACGACCTTGGCGACACTCTTCTGCGGACAGACGTTCACGCTGGATGACCTGCGCAGGGTGTACGAGGCGGTGTGGGGTCAGCGGCTCGATCCTGGGGCTTTTGCCCGCGAGGTGGCCCGGTCCGAGGGCTTCGAGCAATCAGCGGCGCTCCTCGCAGCTGGCGACGCGGGGCTCCTGAGGAGACCGATCTTGCGGATGGCTTTAGCCGAGTGACACACCGCGACGCCGCCGCTACGTATCCGCTAGTCTCACGAGCCAGCGTGCAGGCGCGCCCACTGCCTGCTCGCGGGGGTGGATCGTCCCTGTCTCTGGAAGACGCCAGCGGATACGGCGGCGACCGGCCGTTCCACACGCCGGAGCGGCAGCGCGGGCCGCTGCGGAGTCCACCCGGTGCGGCGGACCTTCAACCGGACGACGGAACGGTAGACGTGAAGATATTCATCGGCAGTTCACGAGAGGCTCGCGACAACGACCTGCTGCACGATGTGGCCAGTTGGGTGGAGGATGCGGGGCACGAGCCGCTGCGATGGGACAACCCCGAAGCCATGACGCTCGGCCTCCACACGCTGACCGCGCTCCGGAGGATCGCGCGCAGCGTGGACGGCGCGATCTTCATCTTCTCCGAGGACGACCGGGTGTGGTACCGCAACGGCGACGCCCATCAGCCCCGTGACAACGTCTTGCTCGAGTACGGACTCTTCAGCGCGATCCTGGGCCAGGAAAAGGTCATCATCTGCCGCGCGGGTGATCCCAAGACCGCCTCCGACGTGCTGGGCATAAATTGGGTCGAGCTGTCCAAGCGATCGATGGCTCGAGCCGAGAAGCACGTGCGCACCTGGCTCAAGTCCTCGATGGCCGAGTACAACGAGGCGCTCGCCGTGAAAGCGCTGAAGTCCCCGTTCCAGGCCTCCGGCAAGCGCACCCTGTTCGAGAAGGGGACCGAGCTCCTCCTGAAGGCGAAGCACCGGGTGGCGCTGGTCGCCAAGACGCCGATCATCCTCGCCGGGTGCCGACCGTACGACGGCTCCTCGAGCCCGTTCTCGTACGAAGCCGAGCAGATGCGCGTCTACGCCGATCTGATGGAGCGGAGCGCATCAGGAAACGGTCCGGAGTTCGTGTGCGTCGCGGCCCGGGGTGCGGTTGCCGCCGAGCTGGCGGCCAATAGGGACACCATTCTGCCGCAGCGCATGCGGGAGAACTACGAATCGATGGCCCGGAAGCTCGCAATGCCCCAGTCCCGCATGACTCTTCGCTGGTACGACGGTTCCGCGCCCATGACGTTCCTGGTCAGCGACGATGACTTCATGATCTGGTTCAAGGATGCGTCCGGCGAGAGCGTCTGGATCACCGCCCGCGACGAAGTCATCGCCCGTGCCCTGTATTCGCGCGCCCACGCGATCGGTGACGTGCTGGACGATGCGGCCGCCCTGCGCGCCATCAACGGTGAAGCATGACGAAGGCCGACTGCGACTTCGCAGTGCTGACGGTGCAGGACGCGGAACTGGCCGCGGTGCTCGACCTGGCCCAGGTGATCGGCGAGGACCGGTCCTTTCCCGAGACCCTCTACCGTGTTCGACTGCCGGATTCGGGCCTCGCCGGAGTGGTCATGCCCGTCGGCGGCGTCGGCCGCGTCGAAGGGGCGATCGCGACAAGCCTGCTGCTGAGCCGGGTCACCCCGCTCCGGCTGTACCTGGTCGGCATCGCCGGCGGGTTCGAGGCCCGCGGCGTCGCGCTGGGCGACCTCCTCGTCGCGGACTATATCTGGGACTACGAGATGCAACGGCTCTCCGACATACGCAACGAGTCACGCCCGCGGCTGTTCAGCACCGATCATGACCTGTTGAGCGCCGCCTCCGCCGCCGAGAAGTCCGATTGGCAGAAAGGGTTGCCGCGAGTCAACGGCAGCCGGCCGAACGTGCATTTCGGAACAGTGCTGTCGGGCGACAAGGTCATCGCCTCGAGCACCCTGGTCGCGAACTTCCTGCGCGAGAACGAACGCCTGATCGGCGTGGAGATGGAAGGGGCCGGCGTCGCGGCGGCGCTGGCCCGGTACCCGATACCGGTACCATTTCTCATGATTCGAGGGGTGGTCGACTACGCGAACGACGACAAGCGCGAGCAATCGCGCGTCTGGCTGACCGATGCGTGCGCCGCCACAGCCGCTTTCACCTTCGCCGCCATCGAACATGCGCACGACACGAACCGGGCCCGGTCCGAACAGTAGGCGTCACTAATGATCGCTGAACTGCGCAGGCGCGGCTGCCCCCCGATCAGCGCTTGCCGCCGATGGTCAGTCGTTCGGCGGCGAACGCCAGTCGGAGGTTAGAACACTGAGGGCTCTTCTCAAGCGGTACGTCAAATCGATATCGGCCAGCGGGTTGTTCGCCAATCTCGTCGGCCACCTCGGTGTCAGATCGGTCTGGGTACTGCTGGCGGGCAGTGCGGCCACCGTCGGCGGCCTGGCGCTGGTCTGGATCTTCATGATGATGCTGATGAGCTTCGTCGGGCTGATCATCCTGATGATTCGCACACCGCTGCCGGTTCGGGCCAAGTGGTCCACCCAGGTCGTCGACCCACTGATCGAGTCCGACCAAGAATACTGCCTGCTCCTGCGGCCGTTCGGGTACGACGGAGAGATCGTTCTGCCGGTGCTGCCACCGATCGCGTCGGAGGACCTTCCGTGGCATCGACGGCCGGGGGCGGCTCAAGGGCTGATTCAGCGAACCAAACCCATTGAGCAGATCATCGCAGAATCTGTACGGGAAGCCTGCCGGGTACGAACCTATTCCGTAGTCGACCAAGGCATCGCGTTCGCCCCACCGGGCCCGACGTACCTGCGGGCCCGCAATGACCGCTGGCATCTGCCGGTGCATCGCCTGATAGCTCGGGCGCACACCATTCTGGTGCTGCTTCCACCGGACGTACCGATCGGCAGAGGGCTCGAATGGGAGATGGCCCAGGTCGCCTACCTGGGTCTGCAATCGCGCGTGGTCTTCATCCTGCCGCCCCCCGACAACCGCTCGGATCAGGGCTGCCCTCCGGCGCATCGACTGTTTCACCTCATGGCCCTGCTGAGGCACGGAGCGACGGCGGCTCCGGCCGACATCCGGTACCAGGCATCCGAGTACCGCGAGTACGCCCTCGAGTCGCCGATCCTGGCATGGCTGGAAGACGGAATACATGTCCAGACGATCGGGGTCGACCACGGGCGGAGATCGGGCGAACGCCGGGCAAAACGCCGTCATTTCGCCGTCGAGACGTACACATCGGCTCTCGTTCCGCAGCTCCGCGAGATGTCCCGGGAGCGCGCCGACTTGGGATTCGATGCCCGGTACGAGGCCAGGCACTGGCCGGAGCCGGAGCCACTCAACGCCGCCAACGACATACAAACGGCCGGCCAGTGCGTGATCTGCGACAAGACCACCGTCCCCAAGAAGCGCCGTCATCGCGCCACGGTTCTCGCTCTCGTCGTACTGCCGGTGTTCGGTTGCCTGTTCGGTATCCGATGGTACTGGCAGGATTCGACCGGTTCTTGGCCAGAGGTCCCGCCACCTTCCGCCTCACCTACGATCAATAGTTGTATCGTCGGCACGTGGCGATTGACTCATCCCCAATCCGCTCATCGCGCATTCCTCCCACCATTGTCCGGCAGTGCTGCGACGCCCTCCACCGCAGGCTTCTTCACTGCCCCTTCGCCGCGCTTCCTGCCAGAGAACCGGGGCATTGTATTCACGTTCGGCGCAGACGGCGCCGGATCCGTATCCTGGAACGACGCACGGCTCGAGAGTTTCCCAGCGGCCGGTTCCGAGTACGAGGTGGTAGCGCAAGGCCACGAACTCTTCAGATACACCGTCGGTGCCGGACGGCTGTCCTACCGAAGTATCACGACGGAGGGCGTGATCAGCACCCAGTGGAGCGCCTTGGCAGCTGTTGAACCACTGAGGCCGGTGATCCCGCCGGAGGGATATTCATGCTCCCACGACGATCTCATCTTGCGAGGTCCGTCAGCGGTCGATCACACCGTTGAATGGCAGGTCCGGCTGCGGAGAAAAGCCGACTGAACGCGGGTCATTCTACTCCGGTCAGAATTGGGCTGGAGGTAGTGCGCCGCAGCGTTCAGGTCATGCCCGTCAACTCTGGCCAGGGACCTTGCCCCCCGGGCATGCGACTTCCCAGACTGACGCCATGACCTCGAACAGTGCCCCGCTGATGCAGCCCGCTCCTCGCTACCCGGTGCCGGCCGAGGAGGCGCGCCTCCGGGTACGGGATTTCGCCGACGGCCTGTCGGTGCGGCGTACGGTCCGTGACTTCAGCGACCGGCCGATTCCGGACGGGGTGATCGAGCAGGCTGTCCGCGCAGCCGGCAGCGCACCCAGCGGGGCGAATCTGCAGCCTTGGCGGTTCGTGGTGGTGACCGATCCGCAGGTGCGCCGCGCGCTGCGGACGGCCGCCGAGACGGAGGAGCGGGAGTTCTACCAGCGGCGTGCGTCGCGGGAGTGGCTGGACGCGTTGGCCCCATTGGGCACGGATTGGCGTAAGCCGTTCCTGGAGACGGCGCCGGGGCTGATCGTGGTGTTCGAGGTGCACAAGGGGCCCAGCTCGCCGAAGCCGTACTACGTCAAGGAGTCCGTCGGTATCGCGGTGGGCTTCCTGCTGGCGGCTCTCCATCAGGCCGGTCTGGCGACATTGACGCACACACCGAGCCCGATGCGCTTCCTCAACCAGATCTTGCAGCGGCCGCAAGAGGAGCGCGGCTATCTGATCATCCCGGTCGGTTACCCGACCGACGAGGCCCAGGTACCCGTGATTGACAAGAAGCCTCTGCGGGAGATTCTCGTCTGGTCGTGACGGCCGCCGCGCCGGTCCGGCGGTCAGCGCTGTCATCGCCGATGGGCTGGGCCGCCGAGATGCGGCTGGTCGAGCGGGACCGCACCGGGCGCGTGCCCGCAGGCCGGCGCGCTCGACCGGCTCGAGGTTCGCGAGTCCCGGACGCGGCATCCCGCACGCACGCAACCTGCCGACGAGGACCAGCAGCTACGGACAGGCACCCATCGCCGCCCCACGCGGCCACCCGGACACCTGGGTTTCGTCCCCACGGCTGCCCGCCCCGCAGCCCGCATGGATGACCGCCACCGAACCGGTCGCGACCAGGCGCTTCTGGGGTCGGGGGGCTATTCGAAACCGTATAGAAAGACGTGCGGCCCTGATCAGCGTTCTGCTGGTCAGGGCCTCGCCCTTGGAGCCGCCTGACGGAATCGAACCGTCGACCTACGCTGCTCGACCACCGCAGCTTCCGGCTTGTCATTGGTTGTCGGGAGTGGCCGTTGACCTGCGAGAATGCTAGATCAGCCTAGTCATCGCTTGTCACCGATCGTCGTCTGTTGGCAGGGGTTTTCGGGGGGGGTAAACGGGGGCGCAAATCGCGGTGCCGGGAACGGCTACGCCACCGCATATGCCCTGGTAGCGTCTGCCCGCAGGGTGGGCCATCAGCTCTGCGATCAGCCCGAGTCGTGGCCTAATTCGTGCGTCAGCCGGTCGGGGCAGCTGGACGGCCCGATCGGGCTGGACATCAAGCCAGGCGGGCCCGCGGGCAACCCAACCGGCGGCGCGGTGGGTGTCGCGCCCCCGAGCTGGGCCCGGTCGGCGACGAGTAGCCCGGTGCCGGCCTCGACCAGCAAGGTCGCGGCGAGCGCGTAGCCAAGCACGGCGGCGGGCAGCATAGCGATGCTTATTGGGCAGCCAACGTCACTGACGCTCGCCTGCGCCGATCAGGTTTTCCAGAACATGGCTAACGTCGGGGGCGGTCGAGGGTTTCTGGATGTAAAACTTCTTGGTGATGCTCTCGTCGACGTGGCCCAGCTGGGCGGCGGCTTCGGAGACTAGGCCGTGTCCGCTCAGTACGGTGGCGACGGTCTTGCTGAGACGCTTCGCGGATCCATAATCAGCGGTGACACTGAGGGATCCAGGTTTCTCGTCGACAACAACGTACGCGCTGACAAGGAAGCTCTCGATGCCATGCTGCGTTTCGACCTTTCAGGCCTACCCGCGGGTGTTTTGAGGATCTGGGATCCTGACCCCCGGACCTGGCGCGTCCGCAAAATTGGGGCAGACTGACGGCGAAGGGCCTTGCTCAGGCGGATCTACCTCAAGCTGACGCCGCCGATGAAGCGGTGTCAAGCCCGCCGAGTAGCCGGAGGGAGTCTGACCCTCCGGCCCTCAGGCGAGGTCGGCCCTGCGCAGGGCTTCGTGATCGCCGTCCGGTTCCATCCCGTCGTTCCTCTCCACCGCTGCATCAAGATCGATCGGCGCGACGGCGCAGGCGCGGCAGCCACCCCCGGCGGCCGCCGGACGACTCGGCCATCTTTTCGCTGGCTGACGGCGCCTCGCGGGCAACTGGTTGGGGCGGCGCCGGCGGTCTATACCGGTAGAGGATCGCCGACTCCTCACGGATTAGGGTGGGAACGTCGTATCGATCCGAAACAAAGTGGAAGCCGAACGGTGAGGGAAGAATCTCGGGTGGTTCCCGATTGTCAGCTTGCCCGGAGGGGCCGATGTCGATCCAGGTGACGCGGGCGTGTTCGAGCAGTCGGTCCCAGTCGGCGCCGGAGGTGTTTGCGTCGAGCAGTGCGACGCTGGAGAAAAAGATGAAGTGCAGGCTCAGGACGTCGACGCCGCGAGCCTGGAAGGCGACCGCCGTACGCTGCGCCGCGCCGAGCAGGCCCTCGACCGTCTTAGCATGATCGAAGAGTTCGGCGCGGACCTTGGGCACATCATCCTCGGTCAGGTCGCCGGCCGGTCGCAGCACACCGTACCTGCGCAGCGGGTCAAGCGCCGCGACCACCTCCGCGGCCACCCGCATCCGACGACCGGTCAAGGCATCACCGCCCACATCAGCCAGCAGCCGGTCCAGGCTCCGGGCGAGCGACCGATGTTCCCGGCCGACCTTTCGCGCGCTCGAATCCTCATCCGGGACCACCACGAAGTACGCCAGCGACACCGCATCGATGCTCCTCGCCAGCCGTTCGATGGCGTACGCGTCCGTGGGTTCCGGACCGCGGAGGCGGCTCAACGCCGACCGACTGTCGACCTGGACGATGTCGCCCGCGTGGTGGAACACGGGGGCTTGCGGCTGAAGGCTGGGCGGCGGCTGCGGGAGGCCGAGCGCCTGCGTCGAGGCCGGCGCTGGCGCCGGGGTCACTGGGGGCGTCGGCGCAGGACTTCGTTGCTGCCGCGGGGCCTGCGTCAACGTAGCTGTCCCCATCCGCGGTGCTGGTCGCGGCGAGGGCCACGCCACGGCGAAATCCTGCCGATCGAGCAGACCCTGCTGAACCAGCCGAACGACCTCCGCCTGGAAGTCACGCTCGCCGATGGCCAGCTCCGGGTTCTGCTCGTACGCGGCGATGCTCTTCGACGCCGCCCGGGCGATCGTTCGGATGGTCGCAGGCGCGATGCCCCCGCCCTGAGAGTCCCTGCGGATCCCGGTGCCATATCTGATCACGCTGATCCGATTGAACGGGCCGTCATCATGCAGCTGACCCATGCCTTGCCGGGCGTCCTCTTCGGTCTCCCCAACGGAGATCGTGACGAAGATCGCGCGGGGCGCGAGGAAGTGTCCGTCAGGCACCGCCGCACGAATCAGCGAGGCCCGTAGCGCGCGGTGCCAGTCGGCTGGTGCCGCGAACTCGGTCGGCGACGGAGCATGAGCGACGGTCACCACATCATAGAGGGCGGCGTCGCTCTCGATCCGGTCACGGACCAGCTGGGCCAGCTCACCGGCGGGTACCGACAGCTGTCCCACCGGCACGATTAAAAGCAGCAGCCCGGCCCAGTCGGCGTCGACGCCCCAGTAGGGCTCGGTCATGGCTTGGAACCTCCGGACTGCTGCCCGCCACCGCCTTGCTGCGCCGGGTCATTGCCGTGCGGATTCCGGGCCTGCGGCAGGTTGTACGGGCCGCGCTGCTGCACGGCGTTCTGCGCACCCAGGACCCTGGCCGCCTGATACGTGGGTAGGTGCTGGCGGTTGGTGTAGTCGGCAGCGGATTGCCGCACCTCCTTACTCCACTGGTCGACGGCCACCATCGCGATCTCGGTCACCACTTCCTCGACCTTCTCCTGTACCTTCTTCGCGACCCTGGCCTCGCTGTCGGCGGCCCGCTGATCGATCTGCGCCTGTTTGGTGCGTTCCCGGCCGGCCCTCTCCTGGGCCAGCTTGAGCACCCGGTCGTCGTCGAGTTTCTCGGCCCGCTCGTAGATGGTGGTCGGACCGGCGGCGCTGAGCGTCTTGATCGCGACCGGCAGCAGCTCGATCATGAACAGGAGCGCCGCAAGGAGCAGGTGGGCCAGTCGCGCGATCCCGCTCTCGTCGCCCAGGTGACCGAGCGCCACCAGCTGGGCGAGCAGGCCGTCCTGGCGCTTCGCCTGCGCCGCGTCGTTGAGCTGCTGCAACTGCAGCTGCAGGCCGTCCCGCTGGGGCCGCAAGATCGCCAGTTGCTTCCCGGCGTCGGCCTGCGCGGCCGCGAGCGCCGTCTTGGCGTCCGCGCCGTTCTCCCGCTGCGCCCCGAGCAGCGCCGTCTGCTTGGCGTCCATGAGCCGCTTGGCGTCCCCGGCCTCCGCCTTGCGGTTCTGGTACTCCTTCTGCATGGCCAGCGCGAGCGGCCCGTTGCCTGATTTCTTGCTGGTGCCCTCGCAGCCGACGCCGTAGAGCTCGCACTGCCATTTGCGATACGCCGTCTCGGCCTGCTTCTGCTTCGCGTCGTAGGCGGTCTTGGCCGTGTCGTACTCCTGCTGCGCCCCGGTGAGTCCGGCCGCGGTGTACGTGTACTTGCCTGCAACGATGTCCTCGTACTTCCTGACCTCGGCCTCCTTGGCGTCGAAGAGGCCTTTCAGGCTGCCGGACGACAGCTCCTCCGCGGCGATGTTGGCCGCGGCGATCTGGTCCCGAGTCATCTGCCCGGCGATCTCGTCGCTGAAGATCCGCAGCGTGAGCGGGGTGGAGATCACCAGACCCAGCAGCGCCGCCATCAGGAGCCGGGGCAGGATCATCAGGAACATCCGCCCCTTGCTGCCCCGGGGCTTCAGATTGATGATGAGCGCCCGGTCGATGACCAGGATGAGAGCACCCCAGAAGAGTCCGACGAGAACCCCGATCGCGGGATTCGCCTTCAAACCGTCGGTCATGGCGTAGGCCATCGACACCACCGCGAGTGACGCGGTGGCCAGCAGCACCATCGCCAGCGCGATGTATTCACGGCGGGCCTTCGGCGCCAGGCTCAGCACTCCGGCGTCCGCGCCACCAAGCCGGCACAGCAGCGCCCCGGTCGAGTGCCGATCGAGCTCTACCATTTCGGATCCCCTTCATTCAGTGCCTGGCCGAGGCGTCCGCGCAGCACCCTGTTCAAACGTTTCATCGCATCCCCGACAGTTCGATCGATGGCGGCGGCCGGCGTTCCCGGAACGGGACCGAAGGCCGGCGCGGGGTAGTTGAGAGTCGGCGCGGAAGAAGCGAAGTTCAGGTCGGGGCCGGTCACGACCGGAAACGGCTGCAGCGCCTGGAACGCCCCGGCGTCGAGCGCGGGCAGGTCACGGATCTCGGGCCGGGGGATGGTGCCCAGCTGCCTGGCGATGTCGAGCGCCGGTAGTTCGTAGTAGTCGAGATACCCGGCGCGTACGCGCGGCGAGGCGCCGTGTTTGTTCCAGACTTCGACGTCGATCGGCCCACCCGTCGGTGGCTTGATCAAGAAACCGGTGGCGTGCTTGACGGGGTCGATCCCGTCGAGTTGGAAGCCCCCGGTTCCGTAGATCCGCACCTCGGTGCCGTACTCCTGCTCCCAGCGCACGAAGATGTCCGAGCCCCGCAGCGCGACGCTATGGCTGAGCGCGGCCGCCGTCAGCTCCGGGAGCCGAACGAGACTGAGCACCCGGTCCACGAGGTACTCCCGCAGCTCGGCCGCCGTCGGGCGGGCGGACCGATCGCGGCCCGCGGCTCGCCGGAGCAGCGTGATGCCCTCCTTGCCGAGCAGGTCCGGGATGGCTGTGGGGTTGACCGGATCCATCTGCTGAGTAGCGCCCTTGCCCGGAGAGAGGATCCGGATGATGCACAGCGCGAGCTTGTAGACGTCGGTCTTCTGATCCTGGAGTTTCTGCTGTTTGCCGGCGATCTCCGGCGGGGTGAAGCAGGGACCGTGCAGCTGAACCCGCCCGCTGTCGCTGAGCTCGGCGACGCTGTCACAGTCCATCAGCAGCACCCGGGCGAACGGCTTGGTGACGGCCACCGCGTTCTTGGCGTGCAGGTCGCCGAAGACGACCGGGTGGCGGTGCACGATCTCGATCGCGTACGCGAGCCGGGCCGCCAACGCGACCCGCATGACAGCGTCGCCGGTAACCGAGCGATCGATGCCCATCTTGTCGAGATATCCGTCGGTGGTGCACAGGAACTGCAACTCGAACAACGCCTTACCGGCGGGACCGGAGGCCGGCTTGGTGTCGACGAAGAACTCCGGGGCGATGAGGTCGATGAGGATGCCGTCGTCCTTGTGGCCGTCCTGCACCATCGCCAGCGGCCACACGGTCACCTCGTCCAGGTCCGCTGCTTCCGTGGCAGTCATCGCATTGCGCATCGCGACCACGGTGCGCATCTGCGCGAGGACCAGACTCCGATCGATGCCCTTGGGAAGCTCCCGCTGATCTTTCGCCCGCTTGAAGACGAGAGTCCGGCCTTCCAGACCCGGCACCGGATTCGACACATGGAACAGCGCACCGACCGCACCCTCGGCGAACGGCTTCACACCGTGCCCGATCCCCAGCGCGCCGACGTCGACAACGATCATGGCTAGGCCAGCCAGGCCCCGACCGCGGTGCGGTCGTCGAGGTGACTCTTGCGGGCGAACCCCACCTGCCGGGCGAACGCGAACACATCCGGCGGCGTCGCCCACCAGCCGGCCAGCGTTTCCTTGACCTGCTCCGCGTCTCGCAGAGGGTTGCCGATGCCGTCCGTGGTGAGGAACAGCGCACCGTCCGGTAGATCCCTCTCGATGACCGCCGGCCGCGGGTCCGCGTTCGGCAGGGCCCCGACCCGGCCCGAATCGGGGGCGTCCCGGTCATCGGCCGGGCCGTCGTCGGTGATCGACTCCCAGCCGCGCTTGTCCAGGAACCACACGGAGGTGTCGCCGATCCAGGCGATGGAGGCCGTCCGGCGGGTCTCCTCGAAGCGGATCGCCACCGCCGCGAGGGTGGTCGCCATCCCGTGCTGCGGCACGCTGAGCATGCGGTTGCGGTGCGCCGCCGCCTCGGCCAGGTCGGTGAGACCCAGATTGACCTCGACCACCGCCGCATGCCAGTCGCGATGCACCAGGTACGCGCGCGGTGCGTCCGACGCCACGAACGCCGCGGCCTCGTGGGAGAGCGCGAACTGCCCCACCCCGTCACACACGACGATCACCAGCGTCGCGGTGGCATCGTCGTAGACGACCGAGAAGCGGTCCTGCCGCGGCTCCCGGTTGTAGCGGTGCATCAGCCCGCGGACGCTGGCCGCGCGGACCTGCGCCCCGGGCACCACGCACTCGCTTAGCTCATGGTCGGCCGAGTCCGGGTGGTACGTCGGCGCGCAAGGCCCGATCGCGGTGGCCGTCCGGCCGGGCTCTCCGATCACGACAGGTCCGGTCTCAGACAAAGCTTCCACCCATCCCGTTCACGCCGGTCGGCTCCGGCATGACGACCGTCGGAGTGCCGGCCGAGGCGCTGTCAGCCGACTGGAGGATCGACCGCGCCAGTACGCCGACCATCGCCTCGAGCACCTGGGCTATCGAGGCCCCGTCCTTCGCGATGAAGTACCGGCCGCGCTTGCTGTCGTCGCCGAAATCGGGATACGCGAGCTTCTGCAGTTTCGCCGCGGTCGCGTCCCGGAATCCGAACGCGCAGATGTACGGGTACGCCTTGTTGTTCTCCTCGGTGATGAGCGACGCCATGGTTGCTTCGTAGCCGGCATTGTTGGGGTCGCCGTCGGTCAGGAAGTAGATGCACGGCCGGTAGACCCGCTTGCCTTCGCTCTTGAGCCGGGTCCGGTCTGCCGTGAACTTCTCGTGGAACTCACGCAACGGCGGGCTGTAGTCGGTGCCGCCGGAGGCCGACAGGGTCGGCAACGTGATCTCCTCCGGCGAGGCCAGCGGCACGGCCGTCCTCGCCCCGTGGTTGAAGGTGATCAGGCTCATCATCACCAGGTCGTTGATGATGGGCTCGTTGAGCAGCTGCTGATGCAACTGGCCCAGGGCCTTGTTCAGCTCACCCATGTCGGGTGCCATCGAACCGGACACATCGCAGAGAAGGTAGAAGGGCATGATGATCTGGCCCTCACCGTCGGCCCTGCGGTCCTCGTCGTATTCAGTCATGGTGGCTCTCAACTCCTGTGGGTTCGGTCGCCGGTCATGCCGGGCACGTTCGTCGGGAGGGTCACTTCCGGTACGCCGCTGGAAGCGCTCTGCGCGGACTGGAGGATCGACTTGCCGATCACCCCAACCAGCGCCGTGAGGGTCTGGCTCACCGACTGACCCCGCTCGGCCACGAACCAGCGGCCCCGCTTGTGCGGTCCACCGATCGGGATAGAGCTTCGTGAAGCCCGTGTCGAGCACAATGCGCCGGTACTCGTCCTCGTAACAGCCCAGGCCCATCTGCCCGTCGTGGCTCTGCCCCAAGATCGTCACCCCGGGCACGGGGTGGATCGTGCAGATGGTGATTCCCTCGTAGAGGTTGTTCACCCCTTGCGTCAGCTGGTGCTCGATGAAACTTCCCGGCGACCGTTGCTCACCCGGCACCATGACCTGGTCGGCCATCTCGTTGCCGCTGAACCTCGACCCGATCAACGCCTCGGCGAGCAGGTTCGCGTCCGCATAGAACGGCTCGTTGTCTGCCCAGATCGCCAACCCGTTACCCGCAGCGACATAATCGCCGATCATTTGGACCTGGTGGCCACTCAGAGTAGGCACCTCACCCGAGAGATACCAAAGCTGGGTGTAGCGGGAAAGCATCTCCTCGGTCAAGTCACCGCTGCCGTGCCGCGACCCGTGGTGTACGTCCAGGGCCAATCCGCGTTCGCCGAGCAGCCGCTGAAGTTCCTTCTCTGCGATCGGCCCGTCGACGATCGGGCAGTGGTAAAACAAAATCCGCTCGCCCCGGACACGGTCCTCGTCCCCGCCGCCGAGGTCGAATGCACGCCCCTCCGGGTTGCCGAATTGGTCGAAGCCCTCAGTTGTTCGCATCACCGCGTCACTCCCTAGCTGACGGACCGCTGTTGCGGCACGGAAGCGGCATCGGCCCACGCGTTGCTCATCCCGACGCCGAGGAAACGACCAAACGGATAACGACGCAGGTCCGGGTTGGGCACGGGAACCCTGACCGCCCGCGGGCGTTACCGGGGTTCTTGGGGGTGGTGCAAAACCGCATCGAAAAGCAGATGCCCTGACCAGCATGTCCTGATCAGGGCATCTGTCTGAGCCGCGTGGTGGCGGTCACCACCGACCGTACGGACGGCAGCGGCTAGCGCCCGCCGGAAGCCGACGAGCACGACGAGCTTCTTCGCTCGCGGTGTGGAGCAGTCGCCGAGATTGGAGCGGCGGTGAGACCCTGGTGCCCGAGGATTGCGCAACGTTGACAAGAGTCGACAACCTACGCTTACCGAACGTCACGGCCCCGGGTTTGTCGTTCATCGTCAGAACCTGCCGTTGGCCTGCGCAGACCCGATCGTCGACTTATCTACGTCTGTCACTGATAGTCGACCCTTGGCAGGGGTTTTCGGGGGGTAAACGGGGGGGCATTGACGCTTGCTGGGATCCGCGTGGCACTACCGGGCGCTCTCTCCGGCACGTCGCGCGTATCGGGTACGCCCATGTTCCCGGAAGCCGGCTACGTCGTCACGCCGTCGGACGCGATCGCAGTAGGCGCTTCAGCCGTCCGCCGGGCAGCCGGTCGAGGGGATAACCGGTTAGGGGCACCGCCCGATGGTCGGCCAGCACCAGCAGATGGTCGGCCACTACCAGCAGTTGGCGTCCGGCGGACCCCCAAGGTGTACGGCACGGCTCACTCGACCGAATCGACGTCAACGCCAATCGCCTCGCCGCCCGCCTCCACCCGTTCGGCTTCGAGGCGTCCGCGCACCGACCCGGACACGAGCCGCCCGGCTCGAACGGCGGCGACGTAGCCGGCGACCTCGCGCACCCTTGCCTCGCCCGTCACGTCGGCATTCGCGGTCTGCCGGGACTCTCCGCGAAGCGTCAGATCCCGGTGGTAGACGATCTCCAGGATGTTCCGGAGCGCGCCGACGGCGTCGATCAGAGCACGATCGCTAGTCTCGACGGGGTCGACACCGTCGGCATAGTCGGCCAGGGCGTGCCGCAGTTCCCTTAGGTCGGGCTCGAAGTGTGCGGCCAGTTCCGGATCGGGCTCCTGCAGCTCGGTTGGCGTAGCGAAGACCTGAGCGTCGGTCGTAGTCTTCTTAACCCTTTTCTCCCGGCGCAGCTTGATAAGTTCTCCGGCTTGCCCATAAAGGAACTTGATCGCTTCCGACAGCACGACGCCGCCTACGGCGCCGAGAGTGAACGGATCGGCCACGGTGGACTCCTGTCGCCGCTGGTGTATGGAGTATCGCACGGCCGCTGACAGTCCGGACCGGATGGCGGACGGCTCCCCTGACTCGTTGGACCGTGAGGTGCGGTCGCATCGCGGCTCCTCGCCGGGCAGTCAGCGACGAGCCGCGCTAGTGAACTCGGTACAGGGCCACGGTGCCGTTGCCGTCGCCGACCAGCAGAAGGTCTTCCTTGCCCGTCGCCATCACGAGGCGGCGATGCAGTGGCAGGGCGAGATCGCATCCAGTTGTCTGCTCGCCGAAACCCCAGATCGAGATTCGGTTCAGCAGAGTGACAATCCGCCCATTGCCGGCGGTGAAGCCGACCGCGTACGGCGAGAACACCTCTCCGCCAAAGCTGGTGAACGTGGCAACACTCTCGTTCTCGCCGAGTTGGTCGACCACGAACGCCCTACGGTTGAAGGGGTTGACGATGACGGCATAGGAGAAACCGAGGCATGCCACGTCAAGATTGTCCGGGTCGACGATTATGCTCAGCAAAGGCTTGACGGTTTCCTGCGTCTCGACCGTGTCGCCGTTCGTGTCCCACAACGCCAACCGGCCGTCTGACCACGCTGCGGCGGCCCATTGGCCATCGCCAGACATTCCCAGCCCGACGGCTCGGCATCCCGGATCTGTGCCGGAAACTGTGCGTCGCTGCCGAGAGGACAGGTGAAGGAGCTGCACGGTCCCATCGGTGGCTGCGCTCAGGATGGAGTCCCCGGTTACCAGCACCTGATTTACCTTTTCCGTATGGCCTGCGACATTGTCCAGGTGGCCGGAGTCGAGGTCCCATACCCAGAGGGTGCCGTTGGCTGTTCCGGCAACCAGCACCGTGCCGGATCGTCCCGCCGCGATGCAGGACAACTCAGTCAGGTTCATGCCGTTGGAGGGGACCGCGAAACCCATGTCCTGGAGACTTTCCACCTCGCCCATGGGTGCCACCCGGACCCTTGTCGGCTCCCAGGAGCCGACCGCCGGTCCATCCGAACCTGGCTGCACGTTGCCGTCGCTGATGATGGCACCAATGCTCTTGTCGAGTACCCGGACCTCGCCCGACTCGAGGCCGATCAGGTGCAGCTTCCCGTCAAGGGTCAGCGCGGCGGCCACAGTGCCGCCACCAACGAGAACGCACGCATGGGCGCGTGACGCAAGCTGGGCGACAACCCGCGATCTCCCGTCCGTGAGGCGCCACGACCGCATCTCCCCATCGGCGTCGACGCTGACGGCGAATTCGCCGCCGGGTGAGAGCGCAACAAGGTCGATCTCGGTGGTGTGGCCGGGCGATTCGTCGGCGAAGGCCTCGATGTTCCACATGCGGATGTCGCAGTCATATGAACCCGTGAAGAGCGTACGTTCGGCCACGTCCAGCGCCATGCATGTCACCCAGTTCCGGTGTCCTTGGAGCGCCCGCGTGTGACCGGTGGCGAGGTCGCAGACGGCCACTTTGCCGCGTTGCGTGCCCACCATGAGGCGGTTACCGTCGCGCGTTAGGACGAAGGAGAGGATCGCGTCGTCGACTGTCAGCACGGTACGGTCCGATCCGTCGTGCTGGCTCCAGATCCTAGCGGTGCCGTCCCGCGAGACCGACACGATGGACTGGGCGGAGTCGAGGAACCTGACGCCGGTCACCGAGAACCAGACGCCACGATCGGGATGCTCGTCGGTCGCGTGGCTTCCGACGAAGTGCCAGGTCCCGGAAGCGATGTCGAGAACCCAGATCTCGCCCGTGGCGGTTCCGACGACGGCCGTCTTCCCAGATGAGTCGAAGTCCCACGACCAGATCGGGTTGTCGAAGGGGCGCGCGATGTAGCCCACCTCGCCGGAGTGGATATCGACGGACACGAGCGGGCCCGAGGAAGTCAGTGCCAGCACTTGCCGGCTGTCTGGGAAGGCGGCGAGGTGGAGGACCTTGTGGCTTGGAAACCGCCATTGCTGCGTACGCAATGTCCGTCGCTCGCAGACCAGCAGAAGGGACGGTGCCTCCCGACCGTCGGAGAGTGCCCGGCCGGTCTCGTCGAAAAACGCCGCCGCGAATCCGCTGTCGGGTGTCACCGTAACGGCGTCGATGACGCCAACGATGTCGGACACGATTGCCACGTCTTCCGACGCGTGATCCCATATATAGACATTACGGTTGAGGAATGAGGTGACGGACCATGTGCCGTCGGGCGAGATGCAGATTTCCCGGAGAGGCCGCGGCGCCTGGATGACGCGACAGGTCCGATCCGCCAGATCCCATATCCGCACCGTGTTGTCCGGGCTTCCCGAGATCAGCTCGGACCCGTCCGGCGTCAGCCGCATCGCCCGGATCACGCCAGGGTGGCCGCTGAGGACGCCCACGAGATTCGCCGTGCTCTCTCCGCCGCCGGACCATAGCAGCCTCCCGTGCGGCGCGGAGATCTCGTCGAGCCGGGCGACGGCTCTCGCAACGACCTCGGGGAGACGCCGCCGGACGGCCTCGTTGTGCACTTCTTGGGCGAAGTACGCCGCAGCCTGCTCGCTGCCGGCACTGAGTCGGTGCGCACGGCCGGCCAGAATGGCGCGAATCTGCGTCGCTTGCTTGGCAAGGCTGGTCAACCCGTCCGACAGGCCGGGCGGATGCCAGTCGTCTGGCGTTCTGGCCAAATCCGTTAGGACAGCGCTGATGCCCACGGCGATGGTTCGCGCCTCGAGGTAGTGGAGATCCGTTCTCAGTCCGAGCAGGCGGCCAATGATCTCGTGCGAGGCTTGAGGCGCGGCCCCTTGGACGGCGTGCAGCAGGTGTGACTCGAGATGGCGGAGCGGATACGGGTCGGCACACTCAAGCCACCGAAGACCATTCCATTGATCCATAAAGTAGCGGCCGATGCGGAAGTGCCCATCCCGTACGTTGACGAGCGGGTAATCGCCCTGGGTCAGGTAGTCCCGGAAAGAATCGTGGTAGAGGCGGTACTCCGATGTTTCGGGGTCCATGACGCAGAATTGGCCGAGGAGCCGCAGAGTGTCGTCGACCCCGAACGGTGAGTCTTCCGAGCCGGGAAGGTCGATGCCGGAGATTTCGCCGATCTGCTGACGGGTCAGTCCTCTCCCCCGGGCCGCAACGAGGAGCGCCAGCACAGGGCGGATACGGGTGACCCATCGATGATCGGTGGAGGCGCTTCCACCTGGGTAAAGCTCGCGGGCTACGAAGCTCGCGTACCACTCATCAAGCCCCGCAGGGAGTTGCTCGGGCAGTGCATCGTCCGCCTCCAAACTGCGAAGGGCGTAGTGCGCATACAGGTAGTTTCCGTCGGCGGCGGCTGCGATGCGACTAGCCAGTGGCTCCGCGCCGCCGGCCCCAAGCTTGATTGTCCGGGCACGGATGTATCCCTCTATGTCGTCCTCGCCGGACACCCGGTCCGTCGCCAGATCAAGGAACGAGCTGTCGGCGCACCTCAACAGGGACACGACCCTCTCGTCGGGTCGGGTCGTTACGACGAAGCGGATCGGTAGGTCGGCCATACTCTGCGCGATCAGGCGGGCAATGCCGTACTCAGCACCGTAGGAAACCGTTTCGTCCAGGGCGTCGACGAGGAAGATGGGCTTCGTGGACACTACGCCGAGCGCTTCCAGGGGTTTGCGAAGAAGCTGGTCGACAGCCCGTCGCGGCGACGAATCCATGAACTTGATCGTGACCCCGGCCACCGTTGCCCCCGTGCCCGCTGAGTGCACACTGACATTGGCATTGATGTACACGGGTGCGGACGTGGTGCTTGCAGGTCCGGGGAGAAGCAGCGCGTCGCGATATCCGGGTAGCGATGCGACAAGCCCGGATGCCAGTGCCTCAACGTAGCGGACCGGGTCCAGCGTGGCGTCAATGCGCGAGTCGCAGAAGTAGGTTCGGGCAGCTCGCTCGCCTAAACCCAGATGCTGAAGGAACGTCGTTTTGCCAGACCCTGGGGCTCCCGAAATGGTCAAGAGCCGTGCGGAGGTCGCCGCCCAGTCGTCCACCGCCCGGACAAGCCAACTTCGGCCGTGGAAGTCCTCGGCCGCTGGGCCGCTAGGCTCCTTAACCATCGCTACATGATGGAGCGTCTCCGCAGATTCGCCAAGGTGTAGTCCCCCATGGCCGGTACGCCGGTCACCGACGGGCTATCTTTCTTCCTGACCTAGCGCCGCCGACCCGACGCGCCGAACAGCCTGACGACCTGGTGGTCTTCGCCTACGAAGCGGACCCGATCGCCGAGCCGCAGCACCGGCCAGACCGACGCCATCAGACTGGACGCGATTTGATCGAAGGCAGAAGGGTGCCTTGACGTGCGCTCCAGTCCGCTCTGGACCGCAGATCGTCCCTTCCACTCGACCATTAGTCGACAACCTACGCTCCTCAACCATCGCCCTCCCTAGCTTGTCAGTCGTTGTCATAGATAGTCGCTGACCTGCGCAGACGCGGCTGTTCGCTGATCAACGTCTGCCACCAGTCGTCACCCGTTGGCATGAGTTTTCGGACGGGGGGGGTAAACGGGGGGGCCGGACCGGGCCACCGGCCGCCACGGCGAACCGCGAACCCGGACGGCGTCGTACCTGCGGGGGCCGTTGGTTGTCAGACCTGCCATAGGGCGGTTGACGGCCTGGCGTGCGTCAGCGTGGGCGCTGAATGCTCCGCCTCCCGCCGCTACCCGCAAGGCCGCGAACCTACTGGCCAGGTACCACGCCGTTCTTTGCCATTGCCGATGTTCTATTCACCGGTAAATGCCGGTCTCCAACATCTGGCCAAGAACCCTTGAATCTCGCGGTGGGGGAACTGGAAGGCGTCACCTGCGCAGGTTAGGATCTGCTGATCCTGACTCCACCGGAGAAAGCGAAGGTAGTGCGGTGGCCCGTATCCGGCCGCAACGATCTTGTTTCGCACGTACTGGTACTGCACGACCGGTGCGCCACCGAATGCGAGCCAGTACCCCGCGACAGTCACGGGCGTCATCGGCAGCACGAGCACGAGGCTGTAGCCCCAGCTATGGGTGCGTACCCCGCTCAGTACGGCGGCCGTCACGAGGGCGGGTACAGCGACTGCGATCGTCATGAACATGGCGTTGGCCGCTGACCGACGCAACTGTTCCCCCGGGGACACCGCCGTCGTTTCGCGCAGTCGCTTCGGGCTGTCGATGGTGAGAAGTCCGGGCAGGTACAGGAGAGTGCACGTGCCACAAATGCTGATGAGCGCCGCGTAAGGCACACGTATCCCGGTGAGCAACTCCTTCAGGAGGACGATAGGAATCATTACGGCCAGGAGTGAAACGCCGACAACGGATACGCGCTCGGTCCAGACAACCCGCAAGGTTGTCAGGTTCCACAGCGGCTGGATGTACCGCTGGTTGTTAGCGTAGTTCCGGTTCACATGGTTTGCGGTCGTGGCGTAGACGAGCCCGGACGAAATGGCGGATATTAATAGCGCAACCAGGCTCACGCGGCCCGACACCGCCAACACCACGAACTGGGTCAATCCCCAGACCAGAATCGTGAGACGCAGACCGCGTTGCAACAGCCGCAATGGGCTGCCCATCATCGTGTCCGGATCAGAGTCCGGGATCTGCCCCGCCCACGCGGAAGGCAATCGGTCGACGGTCAGCGACGCAGCATCATTGGCGGTGAGCCACCAGGCTAGCCATTCCAGCCACCGCCGAGCGTCAGCTGCTGGGTACCGCGTCTGCCGACCGCGTCGAGCCAGCAGTTCGTCGACGTACGTGTTCAGTACATGGTCACGCCGCTGCCGCGCCGATCCTCTTCTCACCAGCTGCACATTGGGATTGCTCGCCGAAACCCGCGCCACAATGCTGAGCATCAGGGGAGTGCGTACCATGTCCCACCAGGCCCGATCAGTGCTGGGCACCGAGGCGACAGCGGTAGCCGCCGGCCGCTGGAGGTTGCGAAGGTACTCGAGCGCTTGTTCTTGGGTCGGCGCGAGGACCTCAACCGCGGCGGTAACGGTGAGCGGTGTCCGCAACGCCTGATACTGCTTGGTGCGGCAACCGACGGCGATCCGTGCAAGGTGAGCCGTTTGAAACATCCCCATCGCGGCGACGACCTGGCGACGTCTTAATCCGCTGATCTCGTCCAACCCGTCGATCACGATGACCAGCCGGCTGCTATCCAGGCAAGCGCGGACGGTTTCTTTGTCAATTTTGTAATTGACGGCGGCCTGGGTGACCACCCAGTCGTCGAACGCGCCGTGACGGCTGTCCCACGACTCCAAGCCCAGGTACACGGCAAGGTCAGGGTCGTCGTCCTGCTCGGCTTGCAAGCACAAGGTTGCACACAACTGCATCAGCATGACGGTTTTGCCGACACCGCCATCCCCGACAACCAGCAACGACTCTCCGCAGAGTCGGAATAGCGCGCTGACGTCGGCCGGGCCCGGGTCCGCTGGGCTACCCTGTGCCAGATCAGAGCGGCCAGCCAGCTTCACGGGGATGACCGGAACGTTATCTACAGCCCGACCCAGCTTGTTCGACAGCACGGCGTTAACACGACGAGCCGCGATACGTCGGGCTCTGGCGTCACGTCCGCCGGCGTCTCGTTTGATCTGCAGGCCACCGGCGGCCACCATCAGAACAGCCAGAGGAATGAGCGCCCAGATCGCCCACCTGCCGAGCCAAGAAGGCAACATATCGCTGGCCAGATTGGTCGCGAGCCCGAACGCTGCAGTCGGCAAAGCCAATAGCAGGAGGGGCCACAGGGCAGGCAGCCTCGACAGACGCATCAATGCCCTTCCTGGAAGTCCTTCTTGAGTGCCTCGATGAAGTCCGGCCCGCGACCATCACGCGCTGGCCCGCACCACTCTTAAGGGCCCATGGGAACGCAATCGCACAGATATTCTGATCAGTCGGAAACGTTTCCGGCTACCGGTGCGCCTAAACGCGGGCAACATGGAGCTGGAAGCGACCCAACGCACGGCGCCAGCCTTGCCGTTGGCCGTAAAGATCAGTCCTTAGCTGCGCAGGTGCCATCTCCAAGTGGCCAGTGCTTGTCAGCAATTGTCAATATGGTGACGGTTTCCCACGGGGGTAAATGGGGGGGTAACGGGGCACTCCATCAGTCGCGCCGCCCCCGTGATCCGGGGACGGTGCGCCGACAGTCCCGCCCTGGGCAGTGACACGACAACTGTAGGCGCGCGAGCGGGTCAGCGCACCCATGTGGCGATGACGCAGCAGCGCCCGCATCAACACCCAACCGTTCGATGCCGCACAACGCGACCGTTGCTGGAAGGCGCTGCCCGGATCGTCGAAGTTCGGATCCTCCCGGGAGGAAAAGGCAGTGCAGCTCAGACTGGGAGACCGCAGCAACTTCGCGCCAGCATCCGGACCAAATCCTCGCCCAATTGAATCATCACGAACACGAATATATAAGCGAAGACAGCGTTCACCAAACCTAAGCGTTGTCGTGTACCAGTCACGGTGACCGCTGAACTCGAACTATGGCCCGTTCGGCCGAGCCCAAACGTGGCATCTCTCGAGCGCAGGGCGTCTGCACGGGTTGAACGTGGATTGCCACCGATGGCACCTCGTGCCGCATCACTACGAGCAGCGAATGTCGAGGTGTCCGGACGCGGTGGTCCAGCCGTCCGGCGCCAATGCGGGCCGCGGTATGCCGGCGGCAGCTCCGGTGCTGCTCCAGCCGCGAATCTCAATGCGGCGGATCGATGACGCCGATGCGGCGACGGTGCCGTGTCAGCAGTGTCGCGGCGAACGCAAGGTCGCGTATGCCAGCGGACGCCGTCTGCGCGATGGCAGGCAGGCTCAAGGTGATGACCATGAGGAGAATGCCGGCAGGCAGCCGCCCTCCACCATCGGTCAAGCCGTCGACCGGGTCACCGCGGCGCCGCCACCGGTGCTCCACCGGCTGAACACCCACCTGGCAGGCCCGACCGGTCCACCGACGTTCAGCCACGGCGAATGGCATCAGAACCGCGAACCGAGCCCCGTTCGCACCTACGCCCGACCGGACCGGCACCCCCGAGGGCTGGTCCGGCACAAAGCCCGCCCACCCGCCGTGCACGACGTCACCACCGCCGCCGCCCTGACCATGGACCTGCGCGACTACGACTTCTACCTGTTCACCGACGACCACGACGGGCACGACCGAGTCGCCCACCGCGCAGGACCCACCGGCTACCACCTGGCCACTCTCAAGGCGACGACCCTCATCGACCACGCCCCGAACTCGCCCGTCGAAGCCGACGGCGACCCCGTACCGTCCGTCACGCTGCCCGAAGCCATCCGCCACCTGGACACCAGCGGCCGCGCGTTCCTCATCTTCGCCGGCGCCGCCACCACACGTGCAGAAATCTTGTACCGCCGCTACGACGGCCAACTCGGCCACGTCACACCCATCTGGTGACGCGGCGCCCATCTACAGGGATCCCTGGCCACGCGCGCATCCACGCCTTTATCGGAGTGACCCTGCCCTGACCAATGCTTCGCAAAGCGACCGGATTTGATTCCACTAGGTCCGGACCTGAGGGGTTTTCGGGGGGGGGCTCAAATCTTCTTCGAAGAAGAACGATGCCCTGACCTGCGTTTCCGCTGGTCAGGGCATCCATCTGAGCCGCCTGACGGAATCGAACCGTCGACCTACGCATTACGAGTGCGTCGCTCTAGCCGACTGAGCTAAGGCGGCAACGATCGTTGAGTCTACTGCATCGGCCGTCGCGCTCCGGAACGACCCCGCCCAGGCGCGCCGGAACCGGACGGCCGGTGTCATACCCCCGGGCTAGTCTGCCTCTCGTGACCGATCAACAGCCGCCCCGGCGGCACCGCCGGCGATCCGCCGAGGCCGAGCCCTCGGTGGCGCGGCGGCCGGTGAGCATGGAGCCGCAGCAGCTCGGGTTCACCCCGCAGCGGCCGGTCGGCTGGCTGGCGCCGCTGCTGCTGCTCAACACCGGCCTGCGCACGCTGTTCGCGATTCTCTTCGGCGCGTATCTCGACAAGCGGGAGCTGCAGAATGCGCTCTCCGGCGACTCGTTCCAGCAGCCCGGCACCGACGGCGAGCTGTGGCTGGACTACGTCGCCGACCTGGGCGACGGGTTCCACGCGACCTACTCGGTGGCGTACCTGCTGGCGCAGCCGCAGCTCGAGGTGGGCGGCCGGGTCCTGCCCCGCGGCCAGGTGCTGCTCATGGGCGGCGACCAGGTCTATCCGGTCGCCAACGGCGACAGCTACGAAAACCGCACCAAAGGGCCGTACCGCGCGGCCCTGCCCCAGCCGCCGGCCACCGGGCCGCGGCCCACGCTCTTCGCCCTGCCGGGCAACCACGACTGGTACGACGGCCTGACAGCCTTCCTCCGCCTCTTCGCCCGCCGCAAGGACGGGCACATCGGCGGCTGGCGCACCCAGCAGCGCCGTTCGTACTTCGCGGTGGAGCTGCCGGCCAACTGGTGGCTGTTCGGGATCGACGAGCAGTTCGGCGCGTACATCGACGACCCCCAGCTGCTGTATTTCGAGAAGGCCGCCCGCAACCTCGGCCCCGACGACCGGGTCATCCTGATGACGCCCTCGCCGACCTGGGTCAAGGCGGCGAAGAAGCCCGAGGCGTACGACGCGGTCGACTACTTCATCCGCACCATCCTCGCGCCCACCGGCGCCCACGTCCGGCTGCTCGTCTCGGGCGACATGCACCACTACGCGCGTTACACGGGCGAGGACCGCGACCTGATCACCTGCGGCGGCGGCGGCGCCTACCTGCTCGCCACCCACCAGCTGCCCGAGACCCTCACGGTGCCGCCGAAGGAGACGCTGACCCGCAGCGCCAGCCGCAGCCGCGACTACTCGCTGGTGTCCCGCTTCCCCAGCGCCGCGCAGTCCCGGCGGATGAGCTGGGGAGTCTTCGGCAAGCTGCCGGCCCGCAACACCGGCTTCGCGACGATGCTCGGCATCGTGCACACGCTGACCATGCTGGCGATGGCGGGCGCGGCCGGGCAGAGCGGCACCATCCAGCGGCTGTTCAGCATCCCGCTGGTGCTCATGCTGGTGCTGATCATGACCGGGGCGGTGCTGTTCGCGCAGCCGCCGGGGGCCAGCTCCGACAAGCACGCCCGGCACTGGATACTCGGCCTGGCCCACGGCTTCGCCCAGATCGCGCTGGCGGCGGGCGGCACGTGGGTGTGGCTGCAACTCCCGTTCCGCGACTGGGCCTGGCCCGGCCCGCTGGCGGTGGCCGCGGTGCTGTACGGGCCACTGATCGCGTATCTGGCCGCCCAGCTGGTCGCGCTTTATCTGCTGATCGCGAGCTTTTTCGACGTCAACGTCAACGAGCTGTTCGCGGGCCAGGGCATCGAGGACGCCAAAAGCTTCCTCCGCCTGCATATCGCCGCGGACGGCACCCTGACCGTGCACCCGATCGGCATCGACAAGATCTGCCGCAAGTGGGTGGCCGACCCGCACGGGCCGCCGGACAGCCCGTGGCTGCGGCCCGACGAACCCCTGCGGACCCACCTGATCGAGCCGCCCATCATCGTCGACGGTCCGGCCGAGGCGGCACCAGCACCAGCACCGACGCCGGCGACATCCGGCACGGCTACGCCCGGCACCGCGACGCCCGGGACAGCGACGCCCGGGACAGCGACATCCGGGGCGGCGACATCCGGGGCGGCGACGCCCGGGACAGCGACGCCCGGGACAGCGACATCCGGGGCGGCGACGCCCGGCACCGCGACGCCCGGCACCGCGACGCCCGGCACCGCGACGCCCGGGACAGCGACGCCCGGGACAGCGACATCCGGCACGGCGACGCCCGGCACCGCGACGCCCGGCACCGCGACGCCCGGGACAGCGACATCCGGCACGGCGACGCCCGGCACGGCGGCGCCGTAGGGCGGTGGCTCCTGCGCGGCATCGGCCGGAGGCGCGGACGGCGTCGGCTCCCGGCGCGGCCGGCCTCGCTCCTGGTCGACCTGCGGATCACCGCGGCCGGCGAGCCGACCGCGAGCCGGAACGCCAGGTCACGTATCGGTCAGGAGTACTGCTCGTCGTGGGCCTGGCGGGGTCCGCAGACCGACGCACGGCTGCACGAGCAGCGCGACCCGTCCGCGTCCATCCGCACCACCACCGCATCCTTCGGCACGCTGTGGGCCACGACCCTGCCGTCCCCCTCCGGGGTGGTCACCCGGGAGCCCACGGCCGGCGCCGACGCCTGAAACTTCTGATACAGCGGATGTTCGTATTTGAGGCAACACATGAGCCGCCCGCACGCGCCCGAGATGCGGAGCGGGTTCAGGGGGAGGTCCTGGTCCTTCGCCATCCGGATGGTCACCGGCTCGAAGTCCGTCAGGAACGTCGCGCAGCACAGGTCGCGGCCGCAGGAGCCGATGCCGCCCTGCACCCGGGCCGAGTCACGGGCCGACAACTGGCGCAATTCCACCCGGCAGTGCAGGGTCGCGCCCAGATCGCGGACCAGGGACCGGAAGTCCACGCGGTGCGGGGCCGTGAAGTAGATCGTGGTGCGGGCGCCACCCGTGCCGCCCTGCTCCAGGACGTGGTCCACGGCCACGACCTTCATCGGCAGCTCGTGCGCCTTGATCAGTTTCTTGGCCGCGACCTTGGCCTCGGCCTTACGTTTGCGCAGCAGCTCGTCGCGGCGCAGGTCGCGGTCGTCCGCGAGGCCGGCGACCTTGGGGAAGCCGTCCGTGTCCTCGCTGACCCACTGCGCCGCCCAGACGCACTCCGCCACCTCGGGCCCGTCGTCGGTCGGGACCAGCACCCGGTCGCCCACCTGGGGTGAGAACTCGCCCGGGTCGAGGTAGTAGAGACGGCCGTACCGGTTGAAGCTGACCGCGCACAGCATGCCCATGAAGACACCCTACGGCGACGGACCGGCGGTGCGAAACCGCGCAGAACCACATAGATCAGCGCAACCCCCGGGCATCGACCCTCGTTGGGCCATGCCGTAGACGCCGCTCGCTGCGGTGATCCTTGGGGGAGGACCTTTTCATGATGCCCGCCGTGTCAGCCCGGGTTGATCTTGTTACACCCGCCGAGCCCGACCAGGGCGTGCCCGGCACCACCCGGGCCCGGATGAAGGCCGCCGCGCTCGGCGTGGTCGGGGCCCTGCTCGTGCCGCTGCCCGCGGCCGCTGCCCCGGCGCCCTGCGAGCAAGCCCTCCGGTACGCCGCCCAGTCCGGCGCCCAGCTGATGCGGATCGGCACCCTCGATCTGACCCCCGCCGGCCGCACCGGCCGGCCGGTCCGGGACGTCGGGATGGGCGACGTCAAGTCCGCCCTGGTCGCGCAATCGACGATCAACTCGGCCGCGCTGGGCCGGGTGCTGGACGGCGGACCGGCGGACCGGGGCGCGCCGGCCGAGGTGCTGCAGCAGACGGCCCCGCCGTCGCACGACCGGCCCGAGCGGCGCCGGCGCACGGCGGTCACGGCCGGGCCGTTCCGCCTGGGCGCGAGCGACCTGACCGTGCACGCCCGCTGGGACCCGCGAATGGCCTGCGGGGACCTGCCGGGCGAGGTGACCCGGGCGCAGGCGGAGCTGCGGCGGGCCGGGGTGCTCGAGAACGGGGGCGCGGCGCTGGTGCGCGTACCCGGAAAGATCTCCGGCCTGAGCACGACGGCGATGGAGCGGCGCGGGCCGGCCGCCCGGACCGTCGCCGCGGCCTCCATGACCGGCGGCACGATCGAGGTGCTGGGCGGCGCGATCACGGTGAAAGTGCTGCGGCCGCCGTCGTTGCTGGCTTCGATGTCGGGTACGGACGGCGGTGAGGTTCGCTACAAGCCGGCGGTGATCGAGGTGTCCGGGGAAGGGCTGGAGAGCGCGCGGCTGGACACGGCGGGGGACGAGGTCGAGGTCCGGCTGGATGAGAACGGCGAGCCGGTGCCGGAGCAGGACGGCACGGGCCCGGGCGGGGCGGTGGCGGACCGAACGGCGCAGGACGGAGCGGCGCCGGGCAGCGTGGGTCCCGTGGGAGGGGCCGACGACGGGGACGGGCAGAACGGAGCGGCGCCGCGCGGCGCAACCACGGGCGGCGCGGCGAGGAGTGGCGCCAACACGGGCAGCGCAGCGACGCGCGGCGCGGCGACGGGCGACACGGCGACGGGCGGCGCGGTGAATAGCGGCGCGAACACAGGCGACGCGGCGAGGAGCGGCGCGGGCACGGGCCGCGCAGGGACAGGCGGGACTGTCCGGGACGGGGCGGCGACCAGCAGCGCGGGTGGGAATAACGCAGCCACCGGCAATACCGCGCCCCGCGACACTCGCTGGGAGGGCGCGAGCAAGACCGCCACGACTCCGCAGGGCGCAACGAACCGCAGCACAACGAGCGACAGCCCGGCACGGAGCGGCGGGACGGCAAGCGGCGGCACGGCAACCGGCGGCACGGCAACCGGGGGCACGGCGAAGGGAAGCCGCGCGCGGAACGATGCGCCCAAGGGCAGCGCGGCGACCCACGGCAAGGGAGGCACCGGCACGAGCCACGGCCCCGAGCACACCGGCCGAAGCGACGGAACCCCCGCCGACGAAGCAAGAACCGACAAAGACTCCAAGCCCGCCTCGTCCGACAAAGGTGACAGCCGCGGCCCGGCCGGGGACACCTCAGGATCGCCGTTCGCCGGCCTGCCGACCGTCGGCGCCCTCGCCCCGGCCGCACCACTGACGCCGCCGAGCCTCCCGGCCGTCCCGCCGCTCGCCGGCCGTACCACCGAAACCGCGCCGGCCGCCGGGCCCGGCACGACCGTCAGGATCGGGTTGGGCGATGTGCGCCAGGCCGTCTCCGGCCACGCCATCGCGGCGAAGGCCACCGCGGTGACCATCGCGATCACCCGGGGAGCGGACCGCCGGGCGTACGGGGACGGCACAACCACTGCGACCGGCCTCGTCCTGGACCTCGACATGGGACTGCTCGAAGTGGCCGCCGTCGCTCCGGAGCCGGCCGGCGCGGTGTCCGGTGTGGCCGATGCCGACGCCGGTGCCCACGGCGGCGGTGGCGGCCTGCCGATCACCGGCCCACGGGTGGACCTGATGGCGTTGACCGGCGTGGCCCTGCTGATCGGCGGGGCGGCGGCCCTCATCTTCGGCCTGCGCGGTCGTCCGCGCCCCTGACCGGCCGTCGCCCCACCGGTCCCGGCGGCGGTGAAGCCGGCTGCAGCGACGAGCCCGACCGCATCCGAGCCGGCCCCCGCGCCCTATGGTCCGTCGAGCCGACTGTCGCTGGCCGACGGTGCGGTCCCGGCCCCCGCAGGTGCTGTTCTGGTGCGACGAGCGGCCGGTTCCCCGCTCCGGCCGGCGACAAAGGGCGGCGGCGGGGGTTGAGTGAGCCGTAGACCTGCGGGGGGTGCAGGGGACGCGGCGCCGCACTCGGAAACCGGCTGTCCGGGCGCGGCGCCCGTCGTCACGGCGGGTGCGGGGTCAGCCCGGTAGACCCACCGGCTCCGCCAACCGTCCCGAGCCGTGCAGCACCTCCGCACCGCACGCGCAGCTCTCCGCGACGGTCCGCAGCACCCGCGCCGCGACCTCGGCCGCCGCCTGCTGTTCGCGGACCGCCGCCGGGTCCGTCCCGGTCCCGGCCAGCGTCACGGCCTCGCTGGAGGTGAGCACCTCCGCCAGCGTGCCGGCCAGGGAGTCGCGGGCCGAGCGCATCCAGGCCACCAGGGAGTCGGCCAGGTCGGCCGACGCCTGCAACCGTTCGTCCAGGCTGTCCGGGCCGCCGCTGAGGTGGTCGGCCGTCCGCTGCCGGGCCGTGTCGTACGCGTCGGCCGCCTCCCCGCTCCACTCCCCCGGCGCCGGCAGCGAGGCGGCGAGCACCGCGTAGGCCCGGGCGTCCGCGCGCAGCTCGGGCCCGGCGTCGGCCAGGTCGTACGGGCGCAGCGCCGCGACCGCCCGGGCCGCGTCGCCCGGCAGCAGGCGCACCCGGCGCAGCTCCGTCCACACCGGGTGGGCCGGCGGCGCCCCGGCCGTGGCCAGGATGTCGTCGACCCGGCGCAGCAGCGGCGCGGCCGTGCTCAGCAGGCGGTCCAGGCGGTCCATCACATGCTCCGGCGGATTCGGCGGCCGGCCTCGTCGTCCGTCTGGTTGTAGGCGCGGCCGGTGAGCCGGATGTCGGCCGCGAGCGTGGTCAGCCGGGCCGACACGGCGGCCGCCTCCTGCGCCCTGGCCGCGAGCACCGCCTGCCAGCGGGCGTGCAGCTCGCGACCGAGCCGGCCCGGCGTTCCCGCGTCGTCGGCGCCGAACGCGCCCGGCGAAGCGCTGTGAGCGGACAGCGAGCGGTCCACTGTGCTCAGCGCGTCCGCGGCGGATTCCAGGCGTTCGGCCAGCTTGTCCATGTCAGCGGTCTCCCAGCGATCGGAATGCCCCGAACACCTCGTCGTGCAGTTTCTCCCGGGCCCAGCGGGCCGCTTCGCCGGCGGTCGTCACCACCGCCTGCACCTCCCGGGCCAGCTCGGCCGCCGTGCGGTGCTGCAGGCTGCCGCGGATGCGGACGTCCGTGATGTCGCCGGCCGCGGTGACCAGCACCTCGATCGAGTCGTCGGGCGAGTGCACCGACACCAGGTGGCCGGCGACCGCCTGCTCGAACTCGGCCCGCAGCGCGTCGAGGCGGCGGTGGCGCTCGATCGCCTCGTCGATCCAGGCCTCGTCGATCTCGCGGGGCATCCACAGGCTCCTTACCGGGAGTACCGCCTCGGTTGCTTTACGGCACCGGAACCGTACCCGTTACCCGGACCCGCGCGCAGCCCCCGTCGCGTCCCCTGTGGATTAGCCGCGCCAGAGGTTGAGCATCATCGTCTCGACGGCGATCTTCGGCTTCACGTTCAGCTCGATGGCCTCGCGGCAGGCCAGCACGGCCTCCAGCCGGCGCAGCGTGCTCTCCGGCGTCCACTTGCCGGCGGCGGCCGCGGACTGCTCCGCGGTGTCGGTGTGCACCACCGCGACGGGCGCCCGCAGGCCCGTCACCAGCACGTCGCGGTAGAACCCGGCCAGATCCACCAGGGCCCGGTCCAGGGCGTCGCGCTGCGAGCGGGTGGTCCGGGACTTCTGCCGCTTTTCCAGCTCCTTGAGCTGACCGGCGGCGCCCCGCATCGCGCCCGCCGCGCCCCGGCCCGTACCGCCGGCGCCCAGCGCCTGTTCCAGCGCCGCGCGTTCCGTGCTGTCGTTCTCGGCGAACGCGGTCGACGCCTCGGCCTCCGCGGCCTCGATCAGCGCGGCGGCGGCGTCGAAGCAGGCGCCCACGCTGGACAGCCGGCGCGGCACCGCCAGCACGGCCTCCCGGCGACCGCGGGCCTGCGGGTCGTTGGCGAGCCGCCGGGCCCGGCCGACGTGGCCCTGCGCGGCGGCCGCGGCCCAGGCCGCGACGTCCGGCGCGATGCCGTCGCGCCGGACCAGGACCTCGGCCACCGCCTCGGCGGGCGGCTGCCGCAGGGCGACGACCCGGCACCGCGAGCGGATGGTCACCGAGATGTCGTCCGGGTGCGTCGAGGGGGTGCAGAGCAGGAAGACGGTACGCGGTGGCGGCTCCTCGATGGCCTTGAGCAGCGCGTTCCCGGCCGCCTCGGTGAGCCGGTCGGCGTCCTCGATCACCACGGCCTGCCACCGCCCGCCGGCCGGGGCGGTGCCGGCCCGCAGCACCAGCGCCCGCATCTCGTTGACGCCGATCGACAGGCCCTCCGGCACCACGAAGCGCACGTCGGCGTGGGTGCCGCCGAGCACGGTGTGGCAGCCGTGGCACTCGCCGCAGCCGGTGCCCTCGCGTTCACACTGCAGGGCCGCGGCCAGGGCGCGGGCGGCGACCGAGCGGCCGGACCCCGGCGGCCCGGTGAAGATCCACGCGTGCGTCATGGCCCCGTTGCCGGCGTCGGCGCCGCCGGTCACGATCCGGGCGGCGGCCGCGGCGGCCCGGCGCAGCGTCTCGACGGCCTCGTCCTGCCCGACCAGGTCGGCGAACACACTCATGGCGTCGATTCTCGCTCGCTCACGGCCGGGTGCCCACCGGCGGCTCGTCCGGCGGCTGGGCGCCGGCAGTCCGGGCCTCCGGCGGCTCGGCGCCGACGGCCCGGTTCCCGGTCAGCTCCTCGAGCACCTCGACCGGCGTCTCCGGAGCATCCTCCGCCTCGCCCGCGGCGGAGACCGCCCCGGCATCGGCGGCGACGGATGAGGAGGAGGACGAAGAAGAGGACGAGACGGGCGGGACGGCCATCGTCGTGTCCGGGCCCGCACCGGCGGGCCGGACCACCTGGGTCGCGTTCGGATCGTCGGCCTCGGACGGCGGCAGCGCCATCGTCGCGTCGGCCCGGGGCGGGATGGTCATCGTCGCGTCGGCCGGGGGCGGGATGGCCATCGTCGCGTTCGGGTCGTCCGACGGCGGCAGCGCCATCGTCGCGTCCGGCCCGGCCGTGGCGGCCCGGACCACCATCGTGTCGTCCGGACCCGCACCCGGCCGGACCACCATCGTGTCGTCGGATCCGGCGGCCGGGCGCACCACCATCGTGTCGTCCGGACCGGCGCCGGGGCGCACCACGATCGTGTCGTCAGCGGCCGCTCCGGTCCGCATCACCAGCGTCTCGTTCGGTCCGGTGGGCGGCGGGATCACCGTCGTGTCGGCCAGGTCCGGCGCGTTGAGGTCCGGTCCCGGCGGCACGGCGGTCGAGGCCGGTTCCGGGTGGGTGTCGTCGCCCTCGCTGAGCATCGCGTTGAGCCGGGTCGCCACCGCGTCCGCGATCTCGTCGGCCGGGCGGGCCGCGTCCAGCACCAGGTAGCGCTTCGGGTCGGCCGAGGCCAGGTCGAGGAAGGCGTACCGGACGCGTTCGTGGAAGGAGCGGGACTCGCTCTCCAGCCGGTCGGCCCCGGCGCCGCGGTCGGTGACCCGGCTGAGCCCCACGCCGGGGTCGACGTCGAGCAGGACCACGAGGTCGGGCTTGAGGCCGCCGGTGGCCCAGGACGACAGCCAGGAGATCTCCTGGACCGGCAGGGTGCGGCCGGCCCCCTGGTACGCCAGCGACGAGTCCACGTACCGGTCGCTGATCACCACCGCGCCGCGCGCCAGGGCCGGCCGGACCACGGTGGCCACGTGATGCGCCCGGTCGGCCGCGTAGAGCAGCGCCTCGGCGCGCGGCGACGGCGCGTCGGCGCCCTCCCCGTTGGCCAGCACCAGGCTGCGGATCCGGGCGCCCATGTCCGTCGCGCCCGGCTCGCGGGTCACCACGACGTCGTGACCGGCCGCGGCGAGCGCCTCCGACAGGCGGGTGACCTGGGTCGACTTGCCCGCGCCCTCGCCGCCCTCGAACACCACGAAGATGCCCTGCCGGGTGAAGTCCTCGCCGGGCGACAGCGGGCGGCCGCGGATCGAGCTCCACAGGTCGGCCAGCACCGGCACGCCGCGCTTGTCGTCCATCTGGCGGAAGGCGCTGATCCCGGTCCAGACCCCGATCACGCCGGCGACCAGCAGCAGGATGCGGGTGGAGGAGATGTCGACCGACAGGCTGCCGGCCGAGATGGTGCGGGAGCTGCCCAGGCCGACCAGCAGGCCGGCCAGCGAGATGGCCAGCAGCAGGACGAGCCGGGCGCCGATCTGCACGACGGCGAAGACCCGGCCGCGGACCTCGTCGTTGACCTGGCCGCCGAGCAACGTGACGCCCGCCAGGAACGCCATGCCGGCGCCGGCCCCCACGAACAGCGCGCCGAACAGGGCCATGGAGAGGTGGAACGCCACCGACAGGAAGCCGACCGCGCCGCTGGCCAGCACGATGCTCATGCCGAACCAGCGGCGCCGGGACAGCTCCTTGACGATCATCGGGCCCAGCCCGATGCCGATCGCCAGGCCGATGAACAGGGTCGCGAAGAGCAGGTAGAAGGCTGCGTCACCGGCGCCCAGGGAGGCGGTGAAGAAGCGGGCCGTGCCGATGACGATGCCGGCGCCGGCGAACGCGCCGAAGATGCCGAGCACCAGGCCGCGCACGAACGGGGTGCCGCCGATGTACCGCCAGCCCTCCACGAACTGCCGGAACATCGAGGTCTGGGCGTTGCGTTCCCGGCGTTCGCGGTGGCCCTCGCTGATCTCCTTGATGCCGAAGAAGACCACCGCGGCCGTGGCCGCCCGGGAGAAGGCGTTGATCCAGAGGGCCAGCTGGACCGGCTCGGCCCAGTCCGGCAGGCCGCCGATCGGGCCGCGGACCACGCCGTCGAGGGCGGCCAGGGCCAGCGCGGCCAGGATCGGGGTGATGCCGTACGTGGTGATCAGCGTGAGCTGGTTGGACACCTCGAGGCGGCCCTTGGGGATCAGGTTGGGGACCGCGGCCTCCTTGGCCGGGATCCACAGCAGCGTGATGGTCTCGCCGATGAAGGTGGCGATGACCGCCCAGGTGACCGTGACGCCACCGGAGTCGCTGAACAGGGCGACGACCGGGATCGAGCCGTACACGACGAAGCGCAGGATGTCGCAGATGACCATCGTGTAGCGCCGGTCGAACCGGTCGGCCATCACGCCCGCGACGGGTCCCAGCAGCAGCGCGGGCAGTAGCCGGATCGCGATCGTGCTGCTGAACGCGGTGCCCTGGGCCACGCTGCCGGTGACCTGCTGGGAGGCGAACAGCGCGGTGGCCAGCGTGCCGATCCAGTCGCCGAACGAGGCCACGCTGAGCACCAGCCAGAGCCGCCGGAACGGGCGGATCCGCAGGACGGAGCGCAGCGCCGCGGCGCCGGAGAGGTCCACCGGAGGGGTGGTCTCCTGGCGCGCCGAGCTCGTTTCGGTGTCGATGGCCCTACCTCCCCGTGGTCACTGCTCGAAGCACTCTAGCGGTCGGGCCCAGCTCATCGCGGTCTCGGCCGTTCGGGCGAGGCATTCATGAAGGTGTTTCGCATACGGCCGGGAGCCGCTAAGTTGCTGGCGTGATGGCCGAACGCACCGAGTTGCAGAAACGCCTCGACCGTGCGACCGGCGGCCTGGAGACGCCACTCGCCGTGGTCGACCTGGCCGCCTTCGACGCGAACGCCGCCGCGCTGTCGGCCCGCTCGGCCGGCAAACCCATCCGGGTCGCCAGCAAGTCGGTCCGGGTACGCGCCCTGCTCGAACGGGTGCTCGCCCGCCCCGGCTGGGCCGGCGTGATGGCGTACACGCTGCCCGAGGCGATCTGGCTGGTTCGCCAGGGGGTCACCGATGACGTGCTGGTCGCGTACCCCACGGTCGACCGGACCGCGATCGCCGAGCTGGCCGCGGACCCGCAGCTGGCCGCGGCCGTCACCATCATGATCGACAGCCCCGCCCACCTGGACCTGGTCGACGCCGTGGTGGCGCCCGGCCGGCGGCCCGACGTGCGGATCTGCTTGGAGCTGGACGCCTCCTGGCGGCCCGCCGGGCCGCTGCACATCGGCGTCCGGCGCTCGCCGGTGCACTCCGCCGCGCAGGCCGGCGCCCTGGCCGCCCGGCTGGTCGAGCGCCCGGGGTTCCGGCTGGTCGGGGTGATGGCGTACGAGGCGCAGATCGCCGGGCTCGGCGACGCCCCGCCCGGGCAGGCGATGCGGGCCCGGGCGATCCGGATGATGCAGCGCCGGTCGCTGCCGGAGCTGCTGCGCCGCCGGATGGCGGCGGTCCGGGCGGTACGCGAGCACGCCGACCTCGAGTTCGTGAACGGCGGCGGCACCGGCAGCATGGCCGCCACCGCCGCCGACCCGTCGGTCACCGAGATCGCCGCCGGCTCCGGACTGTTCGGCCCGACCCTGTTCGACGGCTACCGCAGCTGGCGGCCGACCCCGGCGGCGTTCTTCGCGCTGACCGTGGTCCGCCGACCGGCGCCTGGGATCGCGACCGTGCTCGGCGGCGGGTGGATCGCCTCCGGGCCGACCGGACCGTCCCGCCAGCCCACCCCCTGGCTGCCGGCGGGCCTGACCTTCCTGCGCGACGAGGGCGCCGGCGAGGTGCAGACGCCGTTGACCGGACCCCCGGCCCGCGACCTGCGGCCCGGCGACCGGGTGTGGTTCCGCCACGCCAAGGCCGGCGAGCTGTGTGAGCACGTCAACGAGGTGCACCTCGTCGACGGCGACACGGCGGCGCCGACCCCGACGTACCGGGGAGAGGGATATGCGTTCCTCGGCTAGCTCACGCGGTGACGTGGCGGTGCAGGTATTCCCGGATCAGGGCCTTGGCCTCGGTCAGGACGGCCTCGTCGCCGGTCACGTCGCGCCGGAACGCCAGCTTGATCAGCGCGTCCGCCGCCTCCACCGAGATGAGCAGGGAGAAGCGCAGCCGCGCCCGGTCCATCAGCTGGAACTGCTCCACCAGCAGCTCGGCCAGGCGGTCGGCGATGACCGCGTTGTTGTCGCGTTCGGCGTCGAGCAGGTGCAGGTCGACCACGTCGCCGAAGTGCAGCGTCCGGAAGCCCGGCACGCTGCGGTGCATGTGGATGTAGGCGTCTATCGCCGCGTCCACGCCGTCCCACCAATGGGCGAACGTCTCGTTGGCGAAGCGGGCCGACAGCGACTGCAGGTACGCGTCCATGTTCCGCATGGCGAGCGCCTGGACGATGGCCCGTTTGTCGGGGAAGAACTGGTAGACCGAGCCGATGGCGACCTCGGCCCGTTCGGCGAGCAGGGTCGTGGTCAGGCCCTCGTACCCGACCTCGTCCACCAGCTCCGCGCAGGCGTCGAGCATGCGCTGGACCCGGGCAACGCTTCTGCCCTGCACCGGAACCCGCCGCAGCGGTCCGGTGGTGACGGTTGGTGTCGACACGCGTCGCCACTCCCTCTCAGCAGTGATAATAGGAACGTTACTCGGATCAACGAGCGAGATGCATCGACGGGACGCCGAGGACACGCGGCATTCCCGGTTTTGTGCGACTGTCCGCTCGTCGGGAGGACAAGGCCGGAATGACTACGTCTCTGCACTGGCGCAACTGGGGTGGCAACCAGCGGTCCGTCGCCGCGGAAGTTTTGACCCCTGGGACTGTCGACGAGGTGGCCGCCCTCGTCAAGGAGGCGTCCGTCACCGGGCACAAGGTGAAGGCGGTCGGCAGCGGACACTCGTTCACCGCCATCGCGGTGGCCGACGACCGGCGGCTGCTGCTGCACCGGCTGGGCGAGCTGGTCGCTGTCGACGGCGAGCTGGTCACGGTGCAGGCGGGCATGCCGCTGCACCGGCTCAACCGGGTGCTGGCCGAACACGGCCTGGCCATGCCCAACCTGGGCGACATCGACCAGCAGACGGTGGCCGGCGCGATCTCCACCGGTACGCACGGCAGCGGCCAGGCCTACTCCACGCTGGCCTCCTGCGTCGAGGCGGTCACCCTGGTCACCGGCACCGGGGCGGTGCAGCGCATCGACGCCGGCTCACCGCTGTTCCCCGCGGCCCGGCTCGGCATCGGCGCCCTGGGCGTGCTGGTCGAGGTGACCCTGCGCTGCGTGCCGGCGTTCACCCTGCTGGCCGACGAGCGCCCGCTGCCGCTGAGCGAGGTGCTGGCCGGCCTGGACGAGGAGATCGCCGGCAACGACCACCTGGAGTTCTACTGGTACCCGTACACCGACCGGGCCCAGCTCAAGCGCAACAACAAGGTGGCCGTCGCGGACCGGCCGCTGTCGGCCTTCCGCGGCTGGCTGGACGACGAGCTGCTGGCCAACACGGTCTTCCAGGGCGCCTGCCGGCTGGGCCGGGCGATCCCGGCGACCGTGCCGGCCATCAGCGCCGTGGCCGCCCGGGCGCTGACCGCCCGCACCTACACGGACCGCTCCGACCGGGTGTTCTGCACGCCGCGCCGGGTGCGCTTCACCGAGATGGAGTACGAGATCCCCCGCGAGTGTCTGGGCGAGGCGTTGGGCGCGCTGCCCCGGATCATCGAGCAGCTGCCGTTCAAGGTGCAGTTCCCGGTGGAGGTGCGGTTCACCGGCCCGGACGACATCTGGCTGTCGCACGGCTACGGGCGCGACTCGGCGTACATCGCCGTGCACCAGTTCAGCGGCAGCCCGTACGAGCCGTACTTCCGCGCGTTCGAGGCGGTGTGCGCGCCGCTGGGCGGGCGCCCGCACTGGGGCAAGCTGCACTACCGCGACGCGGAGTCGCTGCGGCAGGCGTACCCGAAGTTCGACGACTTCCGCGCGGTCCGCGACGAGCTCGACCCGGGCCGGGTCTTCACCAACGCCTACCTGGACCGCGTCCTGGGCTCCTGAGCCGAGTTATCCACAGGTCCGTCCACAGGGCGACCGCTCCCCGATTCGCCGCGGGGAAGATCTATTCAGCGTTGACTGTCGCCCTCGCCGGGGTGGACTTGCTGGCGGCCGGGGAGGCGTTGGTGGCCCGCTTGGCCGGAGTCGCCTTCTTCGCCGCGGCCACCTTCTTGGCCGGCGCCTTCTTGGCGGCCGCCTTCTTGGCCGGAGTGGCGTCGGAAGCGGCGGCGGCCTTCTTGGCCGGAGCCTTCTTGGCGGCCGCCTTCTTCTTCGGCGCCGGGCCCTTGGCGCGCTTCTCGGCCAACATCTCGGAGGCCTGCGCGACCGTCAGCTCCTCGGGCGTCTGGCCCCGGCGCAGCGACGCGTTGAACTCGCCGTCCGTGACGTACGGCCCGAAGCGTCCCTCCTTGATCACCATCGGCTTGTCGGTGGCCGGGTCGTTGCCCATCTCCCGCAGCGGCGGCGCGGCGGCCCGGCGCTGGCGGGTCTTCGGCGCGGCCAGCAGCGCCAGCGCCTCCTCCAGCGTGACGGTGAACAGCTTGTCCTCGCTGTCCAGCGAGCGGAAGTCGTCGCCGCGCTTGACGTACGGGCCGTAGCGACCGTTCGCCGCGACGATCTCCGCGCCGGCCTCGTCCTGGCCCACCGTCCGCGGCAGCTCCAGGAGGCGAAGGGCCTGCTCGAGGGTCAACGTGTCCGGCGTCTGCGACTTGAACAGCGACGACTTCTTCTCGCCGCTCTGCACGTACGGGCCGAAGCGGCCGGACTTCAGCGTCACCGGCTGGCCGGTCGCCGGGTCGTCGCCCAGGCTGCGCTCGCCGCCACCGCCCAGGTACAGCTCGTTGACCTTGTCGACGGTCAGCTCGTCCGGCGCGACGCCCTCGGGGATGGACACCCTGTCCTCGGGCGCCTCCTCGGTGGCCTCCGGCAGGGCCCGCTGCAGGTACGGCCCGTAGCGGCCGACCCGGACCACCACGTTGCGGCCGGCGTCGTCGGTGAACAGCGGGATCGAGTTGACCGCGCGGGCGTCGATGTCGCTGAGGTTCTCGGTGACCATCTTCTTCAGGCCGCCGGCCTTGGCGATGGAGTCGTCCGCGCCCAGGTCGCTGCCGAAGTAGAAGGAGGTGAGGAAGTCCAGGGCGGCGTGGTCGCCACCGGCGATGTCGTCGAGCTGGGTCTCCATCGCGGCGGTGAAGTTGTAGTCGACCAGGCGCGGGTAGTGGCCCTCGAGCAGCCCGATGACCGCGAAGGCGATGAACGACGGGATCAGCGCCTGGCCGCGCTTCTCCACGTACCCCCGGTCCTGGATCGTCCGCATGATCGACTCGTAGGTCGAGGGGCGGCCGATGCCCAGCTCTTCCAGGGCCTTGACCAGCGACGCCTCGGTGTAGCGGGCGGGCGGCGAGGTGTGGTGGCCGACCGCGTTGAGCTCCTCGGCGGTCAGCGGCTGGTCCTTGACCAGGTTCGGCAGGCGGCGCTCGGCGTCCTCGGCCTCGGCGTTCTCGTCGTCGGAGGACTCGACGTAGGCGCGCAGGAAGCCGGGGTCGGTGATGGTCTTGCCGCTGGCGCCGAAGTCGACCTCCTCGCCGGCGGTGGAGATCGCGCGGATCCGCACCGAGACCGAGTTGCCGACCGCGTCGGTCATCTGCGACGCGACCGTCCGGCGCCAGATCAGCTCGTAGAGCTTGAACTCGTCGGTGGACAGCTCGTTGGCGACCTCGCCGGGCGTCCGGAAGTTGTCGCCGGCGGGGCGGATCGCCTCGTGCGCCTCCTGCGCGTTCTTCACCTTGCCGGTGTAGCGGCGGGGCTGCGGCGGCACGTTGTTGGCGCCGTACAGCTCGGCGATCTGGCGGCGGGCGGCGCTGATCGCGGTCTCGGAGAGGTTCACCGAGTCCGTACGCATGTAGGTGATGTAGCCGTTCTCGTACAGCCGCTGGGCCGTGCGCATGGTCTGCGACGAGGAGAACCGCATCTTGCGGGCGGCCTCCTGCTGCAGCGTGGAGGTGATGAACGGCGCGTACGGCTTGCGCCTGTACGGCTTCTCCTCGACCCGGGTGACCGTGAACGGGCGGTCCTCGAGGCGCGCCGCGAGCCCGCGGGCCCCGTCGCCGTCGAGGTGGACCACGCCGGCGCCGGGCTTGACCTTGCCGGTGGTCGGCTCGAAGTCACGGCCGGTGGCGATCCGGTCGCCGTCCAGCGCGATCAGCGTCGCCGAGAACGACTTCGTGCCCTCGACCTTGCCCTGCACGGACAGCAGGGCGTTGATGTCCCAGTACTCCGCCGTGCGGAACGCCATCCGCTGACGCTCGCGCTCGACCACGATGCGGGTGGCCACGGACTGCACGCGCCCGGCGGACAGGCGGGGCATCACCTTCTTCCACAGGACGGGGCTGACCTCGTACCCGTAGAGCCGGTCCAGGATGCGCCGGGCCTCCTGCGCGTCGACCAGGTCCTTGTCGATCTCGCGCGGGTTGGCCACCGCGGCCTGGATGGCCGCCTTGGTGATCTCGTGGAAGACCATCCGCTTGATCGGCACCTTGGGCTTGATCGTCTCGACCAGGTGCCAGGCGATGGCCTCGCCCTCGCGGTCCTCATCGGTGGCGAGCAGGATCTCGTCCACCTCTTTGGCCAGCTTGGTCAGCTTGGCGATCTGGGCCTTGCGGTCCTGCGAGACCACGTAGAGCGCGTGGAAGCCGTTGTCGACGTCGACGCCGAGCCGCGCCCACGGCTCGCCCTTGTACTTGGCGGGCACGTCGGCGGCGTTCTTCGGCAGGTCCCGGACGTGACCGAAGGAGGCCTCGACGAAATAGTCGGGCCCCAGGTAGCCGGCGATCGTCTTGGCCTTCGACGGGGACTCGACGATGACCAGACGGGTCGTCCTGGCTTTCTCCGGCACGGCACTCCCACACTTCTCGATCGATCGGCGGCCCGCCGCGGCGGGCGGACACGCGGACGTTCAACGTAACGCGCCGGACGAGTCTGCATTCCCCGGGCAACGGAGAAGTCGGATGGTAACGGTCCGGCCACCGCATGCTTCCGACGGCGACACCGTACACCGGGAACATGGCGTCGTGTCGGACACAATCGGTGAAGATCACGCAGCTGCGCCGCCGGGCCACAGTCTTTCGGGTGCCGCGGCGGGCCGTTCGCCGACCAGCTCGGCGAGCCGGGCGAGACGCCTGCGACCTGCGATGACGTACGCCGGACCGGCCTGAACCGCGCCGGCCAGACCGACCCGGGTCAGTGCGGCGTCCACCACTTTGTCAAGATTCCCGTCGGGATCCAGACCGAGGGCGTACCCCTCGGGCCGCGGCGCTCCCGCGGCGGCGACCCAGAGCCGCAGCTGCGGCCCGGTCAGGAAGAGCCGGTCGGCGGCCGGCGGCCAGGCCCGGGCGAGGCCGTTCAACCGGCTGCTGTAGGCGGTCCGGACCTCGAAGGAAACGGTACGGGCCTCCGCGTTCACCTCTTCCTCCACCGTCCCGCCGGCGACGTCCTCGGCCTGGTCGGTGGCCGCGCTCGCCGCGTCGGCGCCGGGCTGTTCGCCGGCTCCCTCGCCGGGTCCCGCGGACCCCTCGTCGACCTGCTCCTCGGCGGCGGCCAGGGTCAGCTCCACCGGCTCGGCCGTGAGTTCCGCCACGTGTTCGTCCGCGTCCCCGGCCGTCACCGGCGCCCAGGTGACCACCAGCCCCCGCGCCACCAGCTCCTCCACCAGCACGTGCACCCGCCAGGCGGCGTCGACGCGGACCGAGACCCGGGCCGTGCCGCCCATCCGGCCCAGCCGGCCCGGGCCGGTGAGCAGGCCGGCCAGGTCGGCCAGCGACGGGTCGGCCGCCTCGACTCCGAAGATCGACAGTTGCCGCCCGGCCGGGACTGCCGGGGCCGCGCGGCGCCGGGCCGGCGCGGCGGGCCGGGCATGGGCGCTCGGGACCGGCGCGGGCAGGACCTCGCGCGGAATCAGCGGCCACCCGGGCTCGGTCATGATCAGCGGCACTCCGTCGTGGGCGGGCGCTCCGTCAGCGGCATTCGGGCGCCTCGTCGAAGGCCTGTTTCAGCTCTTCCGAGTCGAGCCGGCTGGTGTCCAGCTCACTCTGCTGGTACTCGACGTTGAGGGTGTCCACCACGGAGCCGACCTTGGCGTAGAAGTCCTTCGACGGGCTGGTGGCCAGCGCCGCGATGCCGCTGCGGGCCCGCCCGTACGCGTCGCGCATCGCGCCCAGCGAGGCGGCGAAGCTGTCGGCCACCTTCTTACCCTGCTCGACGTCGGGCACCCCGGCCTTCTCGACGCCGGCCCGGGCCTTCTCGCTGGCCGACTCGGCCCCGCCGAAGAGCCGGGTCAGGTTCTCCTTGGCCTGCGCCGGGGTGGTCTCGGCGGTCATCTGCTGCTGGGTGCGGGTCGCCAGGGTGCCGATCTCGGTGCGCCAGGGCGCGAGGACCGTGCAGACCGTGGCGGCCCAGGCGCGGGGCGCGGGACCGCCCGAGCAACCACCCAGTGTCACGAGGAGCGAGAGAACGAGGAGTAAGGGTGCGGTGCGGGCCGTGCGCATGGCTTGCAGCGTACGGCCAACCTCCGACAGAGGGCACCCGGCGAGTGCCGGGTGCCCTCCACGACGTGCTCGGATCAGGCGCTGATCCGCTCGGACTTGCTCTCCGCGGCCGGGCTGGGCTCGCCCATGGAGATCGGCTTGCGCTTGCTCCAGATGACCGCGCCCGCGACGATCAGGGCCGCGACCACCGCGAGGATGATCCGGGCCGGGTCGTTCGCGTCCGTGCCGACGCTGAGCGTCACCACGGCCGGCGCGATCAGCAGCGACACCAGGTTCATGACCTTGAGCAGCGGGTTGATCGCCGGGCCGGCGGTGTCCTTGAACGGGTCACCCACCGTGTCGCCGATGACCGTGGCCGCGTGCGCCTCGGAGCCCTTGCCCCCGTACGCACCGTCCTCGACCAGCTTCTTGGCGTTGTCCCAGGCGCCACCGGAGTTGGCCAGGAAGACGGCCATCAGGGTGCCCGCGCCGATCGCACCGGCCAGGTACGAGGCCAGCGCGCCGGCGCCCAGGCCGAAGCCCACCGCGATCGGCGCCAGGATGGCCAGCAGACCGGGGGTGAGCAGCTCACGCTGGGCGTCCCGGGTGCAGATGTCGACGACCTTGCCGTACTCGGGGCGCTGGGTGCGCTCCATGATGCCCGGGAACTCGCGGAACTGGCGGCGTACCTCCATCACGACCGCGCCCGCCGAGCGGGACACGGCGTTGATGGCCAGGCCGGAGAAGAGGAACACCACCGCGGCGCCGATCAGCAGGCCGACCAGGTTGCGCGGGTTGGAGATGTTCAGCAGGCCGAGGATCTCGGCGCCGATCCGGTCGGCCGGGATGCCCGCGTCCGCCAGCGACGACTGCAGGGTGTTCGTGTACGAGCCGAACAGCGCCGTCGCGGCCAGCACGGCCGTGGCGATCGCGATGCCCTTGGTGATCGCCTTGGTGGTGTTGCCGACCGCGTCGAGCTCGGTCAGGATCCGCGCGCCGTTCTCGTCGATGTCGCCGGACATCTCCGCGATGCCCTGCGCGTTGTCCGAGATCGGGCCGAACGTGTCCATCGCGACGATGACGCCGACGGTGGTCAGCAGGCCGGTGCCGGCCAGCGCCACCGCGAACAGCGACAGCGTGATCGAGGCGCCACCCAGCAGGTACGCGCCGAAGACGCCCGCGCCGATCAGCAGCGCCGAGTAGACGGCCGACTCGAGGCCGACGCTGATGCCGGCGAGCACGACGGTGGCCGCGCCGGTCTGCGACGACTTGCCGATGTCCTGCACCGGGCGCTTCTCGGTCTCGGTGAAGTAGCCGGTCAGCGCCTGGATGGCGGCGGCCAGCACGATGCCGATGACGACGGCGCCGATCGCGACGAACTGCGGGTTGCGGCCGCTGTCGATCACGCCCTGGTCGATGCCCGCGTCGGCACCGAAGCCGGCGAAGCTGTCCGGCAGGTAGAGGAAGCTGACGATGGCCACGATGACCGCGGACAGCACGGCCGAGATGTAGAAGGCGCGGTTGATCGCCGTCAGGCCGTTCCTGTCCGAGGCCCGCAGCCGGGTGATGAAGACGCCGACGATCGCGATCACGACGCCGACCGTGGAGACGATCAGCGGGAAGATCAGGCCGTCCTGGCCGAACGCGGCCTGGCCCAGGATCAGCGCGGCGACCAGCGTGACCGCGTACGACTCGAAGAGGTCGGCGGCCATGCCGGCGCAGTCACCGACGTTGTCGCCGACGTTGTCCGCGATGGTCGCGGGGTTGCGCGCGTCGTCCTCCGGGATGCCCTGCTCGACCTTGCCGACCAGGTCCGCGCCGACGTCGGCGGCCTTGGTGAAGATGCCGCCGCCGACCCGCATGAACATGGCGAGCAGCGCGGCGCCGAAGCCGAAACCCTCGAGCACGGTCGGGGCGTCGCCGCGGTAGATGAGCACGACCAGCGCGCCACCGAACAGGCCGAGGCCGACGGTGAGGAAGCCGACCACGCCACCGGTGCGGAACGCGATACCCATCGCCTTCTCCCGACCACCGGACTCGCCGGCCGCCGCGGCGACCCGCAGGTTGGCCCGGGTGGCCAGGGCCATGCCCGCCCCGCCGATGAACGAGCTGAACACGGCGCCGACGATGAAGAACAGCGACCGGCCGATCTTCACCGCGGTCTCGTTGTCGGTGTTGTGCACCGGCAGCAGGAACAGCAGCACGACCGCGATGACGACGAAGATGGCGAGGGTCTTGAATTGCCGGAACAGATACGCCGAAGCGCCTTCCTGTACCGCCCCCGCGATCTCTTGCATGTTGGTGGTGCCGCGGCCCGCGGAAAGCACCGACTTGACGAAGACAGCCGCGAATGCCAGTGCCACCAGCGCGAAGGCGATCGCGACGATGACGAACGTGACGTTCGAACTGTCGAGTGACCCGCCGCTGCTTTCCGCAGCGAGGGTTATGGAGGTCCCGGACATCAATGTCCTCCTGTACACCGACTGCACCCGGGCAGCGGACGAAACCGCCGGGCGCACTCCCTGCTCGAGGAGACGACAACCCGGCCCCGCGGACGCGGAACCAGGGAGCAGTAGCTGATTACCGGCGTACTGTAGCGGCCGAACGTGGTGATGGTCACACCTGGATCCGGCCGTGTCAGGGTGATGTTTACCGCTGTGTTAGCTGTTGGCACCGGAATCCCTGACGGCTTAGGCTCCGGGCCTCCGGCGGCGTTTTCCCCACGCATGCGCCCAGCGGCGGGATTTGTGCGCCGAGCGGCGATTTGTCTCAGCGCCGGTGCACGGGCCAGACCATCCGGACCTCGGTGCCGGCGCCCTCTTCCACCGGGCGCACCTGCAGGTCGTCCACGAAACCGGCGAGCAGGGCGAAACCCACGCCGGTGGTCAGCGCCTCGTCGGTGAGCGACTCGTCGGCCAGCTCGTCCGGCGGCAGCTTGGTCAGGCCCACGCTCGCCTCGATCGGCGCCCGGTCGATCACCCGCACCGTGTACGAGTCGGAGTCGGACATCTCCACCATGACGAGGTCCGGCAGGTTGTACTGGCGGTGCAGGGCGACCGCCCGGGTGCACGCCTCACCGATCGCCAGGCGTACCTCGTCGAGCAACTCCTCGGCGACCCCGGCCCGCCGGGCCACCGCCACGCCGACCAGCCGCGCCGTGCGCACGTGCACAGGCGCCGGCGAGAACGACAGCCGAACAGTCGCCATCACGCCGACGGAGGGTTGTCGTCGCGATCGCCGGCCGATGCCGAGGTGGCCGCCTCGACGGAGGGGTAGATCGGGAACACCTGGTCGAGCGCGGTGATCCGGAAAATCTTGAGCAGGGGCTCCTTCGAGCAGACCAGGCCGAACGTGCCGTTCGCGGCGCGCAGCCGCTTGAGCGCGCCGACCAGCACACCCAGGCCGGTCGAGTCGAGGAAGTCGACGCGGGCCAGGTCCACCACGACGTTGCGCGACCCGCCGTCGACCAGCTCCACGAGCCGCTCACGCAGGCGCGGCGCCGTGTAGACATCGACCTCGCCGCCGACGTCGAGCACCGTGTGCTCGCCGACGGTCCGGGTGGTCAGCGACAGCTCCATCGGTCCTCCTCCCTCGGGGTCGAGCCTGCAGGCAGCCGATCTCCACTGCGAATCTAACCACCGACGCCCATCCGGCGACGCGTCGCACCCTCCCGTCCTACCCGTTTGAGGTTCGGGCCATACCGATGTCACAGTGCAGACGTGACCACCACCGTCCCCGGCGTTCCCGCCGCGCGCGGTGCGTCGGCCCGGCCCCGGCCCGCGGAACTGCTGCACCGGCTCGGGGCCCGCTCCGGCGGCTCCCCCGTCACCCACGTCGAGCAGGTCCCGGCCCGCCTGGGCCGCCCCGTGCCCTGGCCGGGCTGGGTGACGCCGCCGGTGCTCTCGGCACTCGCCGCCCGGGGCATCACCGCACCCTGGGAGCACCAGGTGTCGGCGGCCGAGCTGGCCCGCGCCGGCCGCCACGTGGTGCTGGCGACCGGCACGGCCTCGGGCAAGTCGCTGGCTTACCAGCTCCCCGCGCTGACCGCGCTGACGGAGGATCCGCGCGCGACGGTGCTGTACCTGTCGCCGACCAAGGCCCTGGCGGCGGACCAGTTGCGCGCGCTGGTCCGGCTGGGCGTGGACGGGGTGCGACCGGCCACGTACGACGGGGACACCCCGCGCGAGGAACGCGAGTGGATCCGCCAGCACTCCCGGTTCGTGCTGACCAACCCGGACATGCTGCACCACGCGCTGCTGCCGGGCCACGCGCGCTGGGGCACGTTCCTGCGCCGCCTGCGGTACGTGGTGATCGACGAGTGCCACACGTACCGCGGGGTGTTCGGCTCGCACGTGGCGCACGTGCTGCGCCGGCTGCGGCGGGTCGCGGCCCGCTACGGCAGCGAGCCGACGTTCGTGCTGGCCTCGGCCACCTCCGGCGACCCGGCGAACGCGGCCGGGCGGCTCACCGGCCTGCCGGTCGAGGCGGTGACCGACGACGCCTCGCCGCGCGGGGCGACGACCTTCGCGCTGTGGGAACCGCCGCTGCTGCCGCCCGAGGTGACCGACCTGGAGGGCGAGCTGCCACCGGTACGCCGCTCGGCCCTCAGCGAGACGGCCGACCTGCTCACGGACGCGGTGGTGGCGGGCACCCGGACGCTGGCGTTCGTCCGGTCCCGGCGCGGCGCGGAGGTGGTCGCGACGATGACCCGGCGGTCGCTGGACGAGGCGGTGCCGGGCCTGGGCCGGCGAGTGGCGGCCTACCGCGCGGGCTACCTGCGGGAGGACCGCCGGGCGATCGAGCGGGCGCTGCTGACCGGCGAACTGCTGGCCCTGGCCTCGACGAACGCGCTGGAGCTGGGCGTGGACCTGGTGGGCCTGGACGCGGTGCTGATCTGCGGGTATCCGGGCACCCGGGCGTCGCTGTGGCAGCAGGCCGGCCGGGCCGGGCGGGCCGGTGACGAGGCGCTGGCGGTGCTGGTGGCCCGGGACGATCCGCTGGACACGTACCTGGTGCACCACCCGGAGGCGCTGTTCGGCCGCCCGGTCGAGGCGACGGTGCTGGACCCGGCCAACCCGTACGTGCTGGGCCCGCAACTGTGCTGCGCGGCCGCGGAGGCCCCGCTGACCGGCGCCGACCTGGACCTGTTCGGCGGCGCCCCGGCGGCAACGGCGGTGGCGGCGCTGACCGAGTCGGGGGCACTGCGCCGAAGGCCCTCGGGCTGGTACTGGACCCACCGCGGCCGCCCGGACGTCGACCTGCGCGGCACGGGCGGCGCCCCGGTCTCGGTGGTCGAGGCGGCGACGGGCCGGCTGCTGGGCACGGTCGACGAGGGCTCCTCGCACGTCATGCTGCACACCGGGGCGGTGTACCTGCACCAGGGCGTGTCCTACCTGGTGGACGAGCTGGACCTGGACGACGCGGTGGCCCTGGTCCACGCGGCGGAGCCGGACTGGTCGACCCACGCCCGCGACGTGACGGACCTGTCGGTGGTGTCGGTCCGCGAGTACGTGGACGCGGGTCCGGTCGGCCTGTTCCTGGGCGAGGTGGACGTGACCAACCAGGTGGTCTCGTACCAGCGCCGCCGCATCGGCTCGGGCGAGGTGATCGACACCCGCCCGCTGGACCTGCCGCCCCGCGAACTGCGCACGGTGGCAGTCTGGTTCACGCTGTCGCCCCGGCTGCTGGCCACCTCGGGCGTGGCAGCGGCGGACGTCCCCGGCGCGCTGCACGCGGCGGAACACGCGGCGATCGGCCTGCTGCCGCTGATGGCCACGTGCGACCGCTGGGACATCGGCGGCCTGTCCACGGCCAACCACCAGGACACGGAGGCGCCGACGGTGTTCGTCTACGACGGCCACCCGGGCGGGGCGGGCTTCGCGGAACGGGCGTACGGGACGGCGGCCGCGTGGCTGGGCGCGACCCGGGAGGCGATCGCGAGCTGCGGGTGCGAGACGGGATGCCCGTCCTGCGTGCAGTCGCCGAAGTGCGGCAACGGCAACAACCCGCTGGACAAGCGGGGCGCGGTGGCGGTGCTGGACGCGGTGCTGGCCGCCCTGCCCGAAACGCCGACACCTCCGGCTCCAGCTCCCTGACCCGGCCCTTTCCGGTCGCCGGTTCCGCGGTCGGCCCTTCCCGACCCATGGCTCCGTCACCCCGTCACCCCGTCACCTCGCCGCTCCGTCACCCCGTCGTCTTGGCCGTCGGCACGAGATCAGCTGCTCCGACCGCCCGGTCCCGGCACGGCCGCCGCCTTGACCGTCGGCGCAAGACCGGCCGCCCCAAGACCCTCGGTCCCGGCTCCCCGCCGCCTGCGTCAGACCGGCTAACGCCCCCAGCGCTCACTCCGCCGGCAGCGAGACCGGTCCGGCGCGAGCAGCGGCCGTCGCGTATCGGGTGAGGCCCGGCAGCGGCGTCACGGCGACCCGGACCTCGATGACGATCTCCAGCCCGTCCAGGCGGCACCCGGTCATGCGCGCGCCGTTGGCGAAGGCGAGCCGTTCCGCCCTTGCGCAGGCTGCCTCCGAGCCCTCGACGGCCCGCGCCGCCCCGGCCAGGGCCCCCAGGTCAGCCGCCGTCCGAGCCTGGTGGCGGCCGACCCGGGCAGCTCCGGCGGCCGCCCCGGCGATACCGGCTGCCACCAGCACCAGCCCGAGGGCCAGCACGAAGATCGAGGCGGCGCCCCGGTCATCGACGGTCCTCACGGGACGGCGCCGGTCAGGTCGGGTTCCCGGGCTGCCACCGCCTGCGCCCGTACCGAGATGGCCGGGAGACGGCCGCCCAGGAGCCGAACCGGCGCGCGCACCGTGACGGTCACCGTGTCCTCTCCTGCCGCGAGGTCGACCCGGGCATCCACGGGAGCGATCCCGGCGGCGCTCTCCAGACCCGGTCCACCGCGCGCCGCCACCAGCGCGCCCTCCCGCGCGGCGTCGACGCACCGGCCCTGCGCAGTGACGGCGCTGACCGCCGTGAGCCCGGACAGCAGGAGCAGCATGAGCGCCGGCAGCCCGGCCGCCAGTTCGGCGGTGAACGCGCCCCGGTCGTCCCCGAGCACCCGCGGCAGGCGGCCGGGCCACCGGCGCCCGCTCACTTCAGCGCTTCGTTGATCACGCCGGTCAGCGAGGCCTGCACGCTGGGGCTGCTGAGCACCTTGAGCAGGACGCCGGCGAACGCGACGGCGGCGAGCGTGCCGACGGCGTACTCGGCGGTGTTCATGCCGTCGTCGCCACGCAGACCGGCCAGGCGGACGATGAGTCTGTGCACGTGGATCTCCTTCTTGTGGTGGGTTCTCACAGGACGTCGCCGAGCACGGCGACCACCACCGGCACGAGGCCGGCGAGCACAAAGGCGGGCAGGAAACACAGCCCGAGCGGCAGCACGATGAGCACGCCGGCCCGGTGCGCGGCGGCCTCGACGGCCACGGCCCGGTCCCCGCGCAGGTCGTCGGCGAGCCTGGTCAGCGCGCCCGCCAGCGCGCCACCGCTGGCGCTGGACCGGACGGCCGCCGCCACCAGCCGGCCGGCGCCGGGCATGTCGGCCAGGTGCGCCCACGCCTCGCCGGGCTCGGCGCCCAGCCGCAACGACCGGCCCACCCGGGCGAGCCGCTCGCCGAGCGGACCCCCGAGGGCGTCGGCGACGGCGGACACCGCCCGGTCGACGGGCGCGCCGGCCCGCAGCACGGCGGCGAGCAGGTCGGCGCCCAGCGGCAGATCGGCGACCGCCCGCAGCCGGGCCGCCCGCACGTCGGCCGGCTCGCGACGCCGCAGGAACCGGTCGACCCCGACAGCGGCGGCGACCCCGAACGGCAGCGCCCACCACCGCCCGACCACGGCGACCACCGCGGCCCCGACAGCGACGGCGATCAGCACGCGCGGCTTGCGGCCGGATCCGTCGGTGGCCGGGCCGCGCAGCCGGGACAGCCGCCGCCTGACCGCCCGCCGCCGGGCGACCGAGAAGCCGAGCAGCGTGGCCAGCGCGGCCAGGCCCACAAAGATGATCAAGGGATCACCTCGCCGCCGGGCCCGACCGGTACGGGCAGGGAAGTTGGCCCTGAGCTGCCCAGCGGATCTCGCAGGCAGTCCGGAAAGGACAATCCGGGCGTCCCGGCGGCCCGCACGAAGGCGGCGGCACAGCAGGGACGGAGCGGAACCTGGACCGGGCCGCCTGGCCGCAGGAAAGCAGCGGCGCCACACACCGGCTCGGCCAGGGCACCGCCGGCAGTCATCCGCCCGGCCGGCGCCACGGCGCCCGCGACGATCACCGCATCCGCCCGGATCACCGCGTCCTCCGCACTGGTCGCCGCATCCGCCCGGGTCACCGGGCCGGGCCGTTCGCCAGCCGGTCCGCCCACACCAGACCGCCGCACTGCAGCAGCACCGCCCCGACCGCACACGCCCCGCCCAGCGGCGTGTGCAGCAGCACCCGTAGCGGATCGACCCCGATCCCGTACCCGAGGGCGATCCCGCCGATCGGCAGCCCGGCCAGCAACAGGGCAGTCGCCTGGGCCCCGGCCGCCTGCGCCGCCGCCGTCGCCCGGGCGCGGTCGCCGGCCCGGGCGTCCGCCTCGATCCGTTCGACGAGGTCGGCGGCCGGGGCGCCGGTCTGCTCGGCGAGCCGCCACACCGCCGCGGTGAGGTCGGACAGCCTCGGGGCCGGTGATTCGCGCAGCCGCGGTCCGCCCGGGCCGGGTGCGGTGGCGCTGATCGCCAGGCCGGCGCGGAGGTCGGCGGCCAGCGTGTTCAGGTCGTCGAGGCTGCGGGACCGGGCCGCCGCCGCCCGGCGGAGCGCGGCGCGTTTCAGGGCCGCCGCCGCGCCCAGGGCGCTGTAGACGGCACAGGTCAGGCCCGCGATCGGGCCCGCCACGAGCAGCCCTCCGGCGGCACCGAGGAGCGCGGCGGCGCCCACGCCTCGCCGGGGGGATCCTTCCGCCCACTCCCGGGCTCGGGTCCACCAGCGGCGAACGTCCGTGGTGGCGACGGCGCGCAGCGGTCGCCGGCGGCCGTGGAGCCGGCGCAGCGCCGCGCGGGCCGGCCAGGCCGCCGCAATGGCCGCCCCCGCCAGCAGCGTCGCGGCGAGCGCCCACGCCAGCCCGCTCACGGCCGCACTTCCCCGGCCGTGCGCAGGACAGGTGGGACCGCCACGCCGCGATCGGCGAGGTGGCGGGCCAGCGTCTGGGCGCCGGGACCCGCGCCGTGGCCGAGCTGCCAGGCCGGTACGACGGTCACGATCCGCTGCTGCCCCGCCGGCCGCAGCACGCCGACCGACTCCAGCACCCGGCCCCGGTCGGTACGCCGTACCTGCAGCACCACCTGCAGCGCCGCCAGCACCTGCGCATGCAGCGCCGCCCGCGGCAGCCCGCCGAGCAGGCCGAGCGCCTCCAGCCGGGCCGGTACGTCGGCCGGCGCATTGGCGTGCAGCGTCCCCGCCCCACCGTCGTGCCCGGTGTTGAGCGCCCCGAGCAGGTCGACGATCTCCGCGCCCCGGCACTCGCCCACCACCAGCCGGTCGGGCCGCATCCGCAGGGCCTGCCGCACCAGATCGGTGAGACCGACCGCCCCGGCGCCCTCGACGTTGGCTGTACGCGCCTGCAACGCCACCACGTGCGGATGCACCGGCCGCAGCTCGGCCGCGTCCTCGACCAGCACGATCCGTTCGGTGGGCGGCACCAGCCCCAGCAGCGTCGCCAGCAGCGTCGTCTTGCCCGAGCCGGTTCCGCCGGTGACGAGGTAGGCGAGCCGGGCCGCCACCACCGCCGCGAGCAGGGGAGCCAGCGCCGCCGGCACCGTGCCGTGGTCGACCAGATCGCCGAGACCGAACGGCCGCTGCCGGAACGTCCGCAGGGACAGGTACGGCCCGCCGGTCGCCACCGGCGGCAGCACGGCATGCAGGCGGGTGCCGTCCGCGAGCCGCGCGTCCGCGTACGGCTGACCGTCGTCCAGCCGCCGCCCGCAGGCCGCCGCCAGCCGCTGCGCCAGCCGCCGCACGTCGTCGGGGGTGCCCAGGGTGACGGGTGCCCGGTGCAGCCCCGCGCCCCGGTCCACCCACACCTGCACGCCGTTGACCAGCACATCCGTGACCGTCGGGTCGGCCAGCAGCGGCGCCAGGGGGCCGGCGCCGACGAGTTGGTCGTGCACCCGGTCGGCCAGGCGCAGCACGGCCGTGTCCCCGAGGACCGCCGCCCCGGGCTCGGCCCGCACCGCCGACACCACCGCGGCGGGCGTCGCCTCCGCGCCCTCGGCCGCGAATCGCCGCCGCACCCGCTCGGCGACGTCCGGCGACGCGGCCGTCATGCGGCCACCCCCGCGCGGTCATCGCTGGTCAGCCGCCTGATGAGTCGCTTGCAGAGCTCGGCCAGGGGTCCCCGTCCGTCGGCGGCCGGGGCATCGCCTCTCTCCAGCGCCCGGCAGAGGGCCGGCTCGGGGCGCAGCGAACCGGCCAGCGGCAACCCGATCGACCGGGCCACCTCGCGCGCCTTCAGCTTGCCGGGCGCCGGCCCGCGGACCACCACCGCGAGGTTTTCGCAGTGCATCCTGGCCACCGCGGCGATCCGTGCCGCCGCCGCGGTCGCGCGCAGCTCCGCCGGCACGATCATGACGGCCTGGTCGGCCGCCTCCAGGGCGAGGGTCGCCGCCTCGTCGAGCCGGCGGGGCAGGTCCGCGACGATCACGTCCCGGCCACGGCGGCCGGCGTCCAGGGTGGCCGCCATCGCCGCGGCGGGCACCGGGTGGACGTCGTCGCGGGCGAACGACAGCAACACCAGGTCGCCGCGGTGCGGGAGCGCCTCGAGCAGCGCCGGCGGGTCGACCCGGCCGCCCGTCGCGGCCAGGGCGGGCCAGCGCAGGCCGTCCAGACCCTCCCAGCCGAGGACCAGGTCGAGGCCGCCGCCCACCGGGTCGGCGTCGAGGAGCAGGGTGCGGTGGCCGTCGCCGACCGCGGTCACGGCCAGGCCGCCGGCCAGGATGCTCGCCCCCGCGCCGCCCCGGCCGCCGATCACGGCCAGGATCCGCCCCTGCTCGGCCGGCTCGCCGCGGGCCGCGAACCGGTCGACCAGCCACGGTTCGGCGTCGGGCAGCGCGGCGACGTGCTCGGCGCCGAGGGGTGCGGCCACCTCCCAGGCCGCCTCGATCGCCGGGGTGTGGCCCACGATGACCGTTCCCGGCCGGCGCGGGAGGCGGGCGCGCAGGCAGGACGCGGCCTGGTCGACGCCGATCAGCACGAGCGGGGCGGTCGCGAGGCCGGCGCGCGCGGCGGCCGGGTCGGTGGCCACGGCGACCTCGGTGCCGGCCGCGGCGGCCAGGCGCACCAGGTCGTCGAGGAGGTCCGGGTCGGCGGTCACGACCAGCGGCAGGCGCGGGCCGGATCGGACGGGGGTGCGGGCTGACATCGCGGCTCCACGGGACGGCGGGCGGGCTCGGGCACCCACCGTCGCGTCCCGGCCGGCGCGGCTCAACCGGCCCGGCCCCAGCCTGTGGACAACTCCGACCGTGTGGACGGCGCCCACCGAGCCGGCTGATCTGGTATCGGCGAGAGGTTCGAATCCGCGGATCCGGGGTAACTGCGGGGGTCGCGTCGCCGATCGGTCAGGAGTCGAGGCTCAGGCCGTTGGGTATGTTGGTCGCCACCCGGACCGATGGAGTTGGTATGGAGCACCCGACTGAGCGCGCGCTCGGCGATGACGGGACAGCGTGTGTCGCGGTGTTGGGCGAGATCGACTTCACCAACGCGGACGAGGTCGCCCAGGCCCTGCGCGACGCCGTCGCCGATGGGAACCCGCCCGTGCTGCGGGTCGACCTGGGCGCGGCCACTTTCATCGACTCGACCGGCCTGGGCGCCCTTATCGAGGGCTACCGGGCCGCGACCGAGCAGGACTGCCGTTTCGTCGTGGCCAACCCGAATCCTGGCTTCCGCCAGGTGCTCACCGTGACCGGGCTGTGCGAGCTCTTCGGAATGAGCGAGCAGGCAGAGGACGGCCTGAGCCGGCCGGGCGAGACCCTGTCCTCCGCGACCGGCGCCTGAGCCCGCACCGGCGCCCGCAGATGGGAACGACCCCCGACGGGGGAGTCGGGGGCCGTCCTGGGATTCGGCTCCGGGGGGGTCGAGCCGAATCTGACCCGGCAACCGCGGGGGGCGCAGTCGCCGAGAATCCGGGTGCGACGTCGGGGTGGGTGAGACTCAGCCGATTCCGGGCTGATCCCCGGGACAACATGAATCGCAATCGCACCACAAGCATGCCTCAAGGGCGGCTCACCGTCGAGTACCCAGGGTGACCGGCGACCGGCGCGCAGGGAATTCGGCGACGGCGCGCGCCGACCGGGCCGGGCCGGCGCGGCATGCGGCTACACTTTCGGCCCGTGGGCCAGAGTGCCGCCTTCTTCGACCTAGACAAGACCGTCATCGCCAAGTCCAGCGCGCTGGCCTTCGGACGGCCGTTCTACCGCGATGGGCTGATCAGCCGCCGGGACGTGGTGAAGTCCGCTTACGCACAGCTGATGTTCCGGCTGGGCGGCACGGACGAGCAGGCCATGGCCCGCACCCGTGACTACCTCGCGGCGCTGTGCAAGGGCTGGCCGGTCGAGCAGGTCCAGCAGATCGTGGCGGAGACCCTGGAAGAGCTGATCAACCCGTACGTGTACGCCGAGGCGGCCATCCTGATCGGCGAGCACCAGGCCGCCGGCCGGGACGTGGTGCTGGTCTCGGCGTCCGGCGACGAGATGGTCCGGCCGATCGGGGCCCTGCTCGGGGTCACCGACGTGATCGCCACCCGGATGGGCATCGTCGACGGCCGGTTCAGCGGCGAGGTCGAGTTCTACGCGGCCGGCGCGCGCAAGGTCGACGGCGTCCGCGAGCTGGCCGACGAGCGCGGGTACGACCTGGCGGAGTGTTACGCCTACTCGGATTCGAGCAGTGATCTGCCGTTGCTGGAGGCGGTCGGCCATCCCAGCGTGGTGAACCCGGACCGTTCGCTGCGCCGGGTCGCCCTGGAGCGCTCGTGGCCGGTGCTGGAGTTCCGGCATCCCGTACCGCTGGGGCGCAGGCTGCGCGAACGTCCCGCCGTGCCGGTCGCGGCGGCCGCGCTCGGCGTCGGGGTCGGGGTGGCGATCGGGCTCGCCATCTACGGCCGGCACCGGCGCACCCGGGCCGCGCTGGCCTGAGCGCCCGCCGGGGTCCGACAGCGGAATGTGAAGGCCGGCGGGGAAGCGTCTGACCAAATCACCGTGGGTAGCTTTTGTCCCGAAGACCCTGGTGATCAAGGACGGCCCGGCGTAGAAAGAAGGAGCGGAACCTGGCAGCAGGAACCGTGCACGGCCACCGGGAACCCACGCGCGATCAGCCACGGCAGGCACGTTGCGGCGGCACCTCATCAGGACTGCCGACAACGACCCAGGTGCACGCTTGATAACCCGGTAAGGACGCGCGAAGCGGCGGCGCCTCACCCTTGAGGCGCCGTCCTCACGTCCGGGGCCGGGTCATGCGAGGGACGCCGGGTCAGGAGAAGGACGCGGCCAGGTGCCGTTCCCGGAGCTCCCGGTAGACAGCGCGGAAGAGCTGCGGCCGGGTGTGGAAGTCGACCCCCTGGGCCCACAGCTCGGTGTTCACCGTCGTCCCGTCCCGGCGTTCGATCAGCACGGTCATGCCGGCCTCGATCTGCCAGTGGCCGAGCTTGTGGGTGTGCCGGTGCAGCCGCACGTGGGCGATCTCGTCCCAGCGCAGGGTGCGCGAGCGCAGCAGCCCGCGGATCCTCAACCCGGCGGGCCCGACGTAGACGCCCATCTCGCGGATGCGGAAGCCGCCGATCACCCAGACCGCCGCGATGACCGTGGCCAGGATGCGGACGCCGGGGCCGGCCAGGCCGAACTGCTCGACCGTGCTCCAGCCGAGCAGGCCGAGCGCGACCGCCTCCCAGCCGATCACCAGCCAGCGGCCGGTGCCCGGCGTGTACGGACGCTTCCACTCGTCTCCCACGAGCCCGAGTATGCCAACCACGGCCGGAAGAAACCGCATGTTCCGGACATCGACGCAGATGGAGCCCGACAGGGTGAGTCGCTACGTGGCCGAAGGGCTCAGGACGGCGTCCCCGACCTCCGCGATCTCGTCGGCGCCCACGGACACCGCCGCCGCGTAGTGCCGCAGCCAGGACCGCAGGCCGTCGGGCGTGCCGGTGGCGTAGGCCCCCGCCGCGCCGACGTACTCCGGCTCGCGGGCCAGGTGCCCGGCCTCGACGTCGACCAGGCCGCGGGTGTCGAAGCCGCGCCCGATGAGGGTGAGCCGGGCCGCCGCGCGGGCGACGACCCCGGCCGGGCCGGCGAACGGCTTGAGGGTCAGCAGCTCGGCGTGCACGACGGCCGCGAGCAGCAGCGGCGGGGTGCGGTCGTTGCCGGCCACGAGCCCGGCCAGCGCGTCGATCCGCTCGGCGCCGCTCTCCAGCCGGCCCAGGGCGGCCTCGGGCACGACGCCCCGGGCGGCCAGCACGTGCAGCCGGGCGAGCACCTGGCGGGGGGCGCGGGGCCACAGGTCGACGAGTCCGCCCACAGCTTCGGCGACGCGCAGGGCGCCCTGGACCACGGGGTCGGTGACCGTGCCGGCGCGTACCTCGTCCAGCCCGTACCGGTGATCCTCCAGGGCCGCGCTGGCCACCGCGGCCCGCAGGCTGATCTCGGCGGCCACCTGGCCGCCGTTGCGGCGCAGCGCGCGGTGCCGCAGCGCCGCGTCGACGCGCTCGCGGGCGGCGGTGAAGGCGGCCTCGACGTCGGCGAGGGCGAGCAGCGGGGCAAGCGGATCGGGAGTCACGGCCCAACCGTAGCCGGAAAAGGCCCGGCACCATGGGATGCGCGAATGGGCTCGTAAGTGGCAAGATTCGCGCAGCACCGCGCACGCCGTCCCCGTTCGGCGCGGCCAGACAGCAGTACAGCTTGCAACCCTCGCCGGGCCATCCCGGCAGAACTAGTGTTCACACGAAGCGACCGGTCATGGCAGAGGAGCCGCCCTCATGAGCGAGACACTGGAGAACCTGTACTCGGAGACGCGGACGTTCCCGCCGCCGGCCGAGCTTGCCGCCAACGCGAACGTCACGGCCGAGGCCTACCGGGAGGCCGAGGAGGACCGGCTGGGCTTCTGGGCGCAGCAGGCGCTGCGGCTGAGCTGGGCCAAGCCGTGGGAGCAGGTGCTGGACTGGTCGAACGCCCCGTTCGCCAAGTGGTTCGTCGGCGGCGAGCTGAACATCGCCTACAACTGCGTGGACCGCCACGTCGAGGCCGGCCACGGCGACAAGGTCGCGATCCACTGGGAGGGCGAGCCCGGCGACACCCGCGCGATCACGTACGCGGACCTGCTCACCAGCGTCAGCCAGGCCGCCAACACGCTCACCGAGCTGGGCGTGACGGCCGGCGACCGGGTGGCCATCTACCTGCCGATGATCCCGGAGGCCGCGGTCGCCATGCTGGCCTGCGCCCGGATCGGCGCGCTGCACAGCGTGGTGTTCGGCGGCTTCTCGGTCGACGCGCTCGCCACCCGGATCCAGGACGCCGACGCCAAGCTGGTCATCACGGCCGACGGCGGCTACCGGCGCGGCAAGCCGTCCGCCCTGAAGCCGACCGTCGACGAGGCCGTCGCGCAGTGCCCGAGCATCGAGCACGTGCTGGTCGTCCGCCGCACCGGCGAGGACATCGCCTGGGGCGAGAAGGACCTGTGGTGGCACGAGACCGTCGAGCAGGCCAGTGACAAGCACGAGGCCCGGGCGTTCGACTCCGAGCACCCGCTGTTCATCCTCTACACCTCCGGCACCACGGGTAAGCCGAAGGGCATCCTGCACACCACGGGCGGCTTCCTGACCCAGGTGTCGTACACCCACCACGCGGTCTTCGACCTCAAGCCGGAGTCCGACGTCTACTGGTGCACGGCCGACATCGGCTGGGTGACCGGGCACTCGTACATCGTCTACGGTCCACTGTCGAACGGCGCCACCCAGGTCATGTACGAGGGCACCCCGGACACCCCGCACCGCGGCCGGTTCTGGGAGATCGTCGACAAGTACAAGGTGAGCATCCTCTACACCGCGCCGACCCTCATCCGCACCATGATGAAGTGGGGCGACGACATCCCGGCCAAGTACGACCTGTCGTCGCTGCGCATCCTGGGCAGCGTCGGCGAGCCGATCAACCCCGAGGCCTGGATGTGGTACCGCGAGCACGTCGGCCACGACAACGCCCCCATTGTGGACACGTGGTGGCAGACCGAGACCGGCGCGATGATGATCTCGCCGCTGCCCGGCGTGACCGCCTCCAAGCCGGGTTCGGCGATGACCCCGCTGCCCGGCGTCTCCGCCGACGTGGTCAACGACGAGGCCGAGTCGGTGCCCGACGGCGGCGGCGGCTTCCTGGTGCTGCGCGAGCCGTGGCCCTCGATGCTGCGCGGCATCTGGGGTGACGAGCAGCGCTTCAAGGACACGTACTGGTCCCGCTTCGGCAAGGGCGCGGGCGCCGGGGACGAGTGGGTCTACTTCGCCGGCGACGGCGCGAAGCGGGACGAGGACGGCGCGCTCTGGCTGCTCGGCCGGGTCGACGACGTCATGCTGGTCTCCGGGCACAACATCTCCACCACCGAGGTCGAGTCGGCGCTGGTGTCGCACCCGTCGGTGGCCGAGGCCGCCGTGGTCGGCGCGACCGACCCGACCACGGGGCAGGCTATTGTGGCTTTCACCATTCCACGCGGCAATGTGGACACTTCGGGCGATGCCGGCGAGCAGCTGATCCAGGATCTGCGCAACCACGTGGCCAAGAAGCTCGGTCCGATCGCCAAGCCGCGGCAGATCATGCTGGTCGCCGAGCTGCCCAAGACCCGCTCCGGCAAAATCATGCGGCGCCTGCTCAAGGACGTCGCGGAGAACCGTTCGCTGGGTGACGTCACCACGCTGCAGGACTCCGCGGTGATGGACCTGATCTCCTCGGGCATGCAGGCCGGGAAGTCCGAAGACTGAGACAATCATCTATAAACGGCGGCAGACCTGCGATCGTGGGGTCTGCCGCCGTTTCATGAGCACAGTCCATTTTCGGGCTTTTGCCGGTCCTTGCGTTATGTCAAAACCATAATGCATAACCATCACCCATCAATATCGTTCACCTCTTCCAAGACATCGGTCCGTTTGCATACGTTCACGTGAGCCTCGAATCCGAGGCCGGTTTACCGCCGTCCGCTGCACCCCAGCGCTCGGTCACGTCAACGGAGGTACACGTAGTGCGCAAGGTGGTCGTGGGACTACTCGGCGCCGCGATGGTCACCAGTGTCGGGGTCATGCTCCCCGCCGGTGCCAACGCCGCCCCGCCAGTGGATCCAGCGCCGGTCGCGAAGGCCGATGCCAACTCAGCACCTGTCGACGATCTGCCCAACCCGCTCGAGGACAAGCGCCGCGCCCTGCGGGAGCAGGCCGTCGCGGACGTGGTCAGCGGCAAGGCCAAGGCAGTGACCAAGAACGGCAGCTCGGTCGTCAAGGTCGGCCGGACGCAGGGCTCCGGCACCAGCAACCGCGCCGTGGCCAAGGCCGGTCAGGACCAGTACGTCGAGGTCGGCCGCGAGAAGACCGACCGGATCTTCGTGATCCTCACCGAGTTCGGCAACGAGCGCAGCCCGAGCTTCCCGGACAAGGACACCAACGCCACCATCCCGGGTCCGGCACGCTTCGACGGCCCGCTGCACAACCAGATCCCCGAGCCGAACCGGGCCGTCGACAACTCGACGGTGTGGCAGGCGGACTACTCGGCGGACTTCTACCGCAACCTGTACTTCGGTGAGGGTTCGGGCGTCGAGTCGGTCAAGACCTACTTCGAGAGCCAGTCCTCCGGCCGCTACAGCGTCGACGGCGAGGTCACCGACTGGGTGAAGGTGCCGTACAACGAGGCCCGCTACGGCCGCTCCAACGACCTGCCGACCGACGCCAACGGCGACGACCCGGCGGTCTGCGCGAGCCAGGTCTGCAACAACACGTGGGCGCTGGTCCGCGACGCCGCCAACCAGTGGGTCGCCAACCAGAAGGCCGCCGGTCACAGCGACGCCGAGATCGCCGCCGACATGAAGTCGTTCGACCAGTACGACCGCTACGACTTCGACGGCGACGGCAACTTCAACGAGTCGGACGGCTACATCGACCACTTCCAGATCGTCCACTCCGGCGGCGACCAGGCCGACGGCGACCCGCAGCAGGGTGAGGACGCCATCTGGAGCCACCGCTGGTACGCGTACGGCACCGACCAGGGCCGCACCGGCCCGGCCGGCAACTTGCTCGGCGGCACCCAGATCGGCAACACCGGTATCTGGATCGGCGACTACACGATCCAGCCCGAGAACGGCGGCCTGTCCGTCTTCGTGCACGAGTACACGCACGACCTCGGCCTGCCGGACGACTACGACACCTCCGGTGGCGGCGACAACAACAACGAGCACTGGACTCTGATGGCGCAGAGCCGGCTCAGCGCCAAGGAGGACCAGGGCATCGGTACCCGCCCCGGCGACCTCGGCGCCTGGAACAAGCTGCAGCTCGGCTGGCTCGACTACGAGACCATCGTGCCCAGCCAGAAGAAGACCCTGAACCTCGGTCCGGAGGAGTACAACACCGCGAAGGCCCAGGCCGCCGTGGTGGTGCTGCCGGACAAGGAGGTCTCCACCGACCTCGGTGCGCCGTTCGCCGGCACCAAGCAGTTCTTCTCCGGCAACGCCGACGACCTCAACACCTCGATGAGCAAGTCGATCGACCTCACCGGCAAGACGACGGCAGCGGTCACCCTCAAGGGCCGCTACGACATCGAGGCCGACTACGACTACCTCTACTTCGAGGCCACCACCGACGGCGGCACGACGTGGACCCGCCTCAACGGCACGGTCAACGGCGCGGCCTTCCCGACCGACGCCAGCGGCACCCCGGCGCTGACCGGCAGCACCGGTGGCGCCTGGGCCGACATCTCGGTCCCTTTGAACGCCTACGCGGGCAAGAAGGTCGACTTCCGCCTGCACTACCTGACGGACGGCGGTGTCTCCGAGGGCGGCTTCTTCGGCGACGACGTCACCATCACCGCAGACGGCGCGACCGTGCTGGCCGACGGCGCGGAGGGGGCCACCACCTGGGCCCTCGACGGCTTCTCGATCGTCGGCGCCACCTCGACCGAGGCGTTCGACAACTTCTACATCGCCGGTCACCGCAGCTACGTGTCGTACGACCGGTACCTCAAGACCGGTCCGTACTTCTTCGGTTACCCGGCGCAGCCGGACAAGGTCGACCACTACTCGTACCAAGAGGGTCTGCTGATCTCCTACTGGGACACGTCGCAGGTCGACAACAACACCAACGTCCACCCGGGCACCGGGCGCAACCTGTACATCGACGCCCACCCGGCGCCGTTCTACAACCTCGAGGGGCTGCCCTGGCGGGCCCGCGTCCAGGTGTACGACGCGCCGTTCAGCCTGAAGAAGGCGGACTCGTTCACGCTGCACATCAACGGCAAGCCCAGCTACATCCGGGGCCAGGCCGCGCAGCCGCTGTTCGACGACACCAAGAAGTACTTCTACGACGAGCTGCCGAACCACGGCGTCAAGCTCCCCGCCGCCGGCGTCAAGATCAAGGTCGTTGACGTGGACGGGACCTCCATGAAGGTCAAGTTCGGCTGATCCACCGCGCACCGACCGGCGCCCGGGGAGTTCGCTCCCCGGGCGCCGGCCCGTTTCCGGGGAACCGGCGGCAGCCGGCGCGCGTCCCAGTCACCGTGACGATTTCCCGGTTCCTGGCGCTGGCCACCGCTCTGACCTTCCTGTCCGGCTGCGGCGCCGCCGGACCGGAGCCCGCCCAGGCGCCCCCGCGCGGCGAGGAGTCCGCGTCGGCCCTGCCGACGCTGACGGCGCCCACCGCACCCCCGAGCGAGCCGACCGACGACACCAAGGCCACCACGACCATCGTGGGCACGGTGAACCGCGGCGGGAATGGCCCCTGCTACGGCCTCGTCACCGACGACGGCGTCCAATATGCCCTCTATGAAGCCAAGGGCCGGGCATTGACCAAGGGCCTTCGGATATCCGTCGACGCCGTTGCGTCCCGCTTGCGGATCGACTGCGGGACGGGCACTCTCGTCGAGGTCAAGGCCCTGGCCCCGCTGCGCTGAGCGCGGAATCATAAAGATCTCAATTCATTTGTGGCCAGCACTTCCATACATCTGACTGTTTGCATACGTTCTCCTGAGCCCCGAATCACGGGGCCGTTTACCGCCGATGCGCTGCACCCAGCGATCGGTCACGTCAACGGAGGTAGTACGTGCGCAAAGTAGTCGTGGGACTACTCGGTGCCGCAATGGTCAGCAGCGTCGGGATCTCGCTCCCCGCCGCGGCGATGGCGGCCCCTCCGGTGGATCCGGCCCCGAAGTCGGCCAGCAAGAAGGCCCCGGTGGACGAGCTGCCGAACCCGTTCGAGGACAAGCGCCGCGAACTGCGTGAGGCGGCCATCAACGGCATCCTCAAGGGCACCGTCAAGACGCAGCAGCGCGGTGGCAGCACCGTCGCCAAGCTGGGCAAGACCCGTGGCGGCGGCGAGACCAACCGCAAGGTGGCCCGGGCCGGCCAGGACCAGTACGTCGAGCTCAGCAACGAGCGCACCGACAAGATCTTCGTGATCCTGGCGGAGTTCGGCAACGAGCGGCACCCGAACTACCCGGACGTCGACAGCGACCCGGCCACGCCGGGCCCGACGACGTTCGAGGGCCCGCTGCACAACAAGATCCCGGCGCCCGACCGCACCAAGGACAACACCACCGTGTGGCAGCCTGACTACAACCAGGCCCACTACGAGGAGCTGTACTTCGGCAAGGGCAAGGGCGTCGAGTCGCTCAAGACCTACTACGAGACCCAGTCGTCCGGGCGCTACAGCGTCGACGGCGAGGTCTCCGACTGGGTGAAGGTCAAGTACAACGAGGCCCGCTACGGTCGCGACTGCGACATCACCGGCGCCTGCACCGACACGAACATGTGGGCGCTGGTCACCGACGCCGCCAACCAGTGGGTCGCCGACCAGAAGGCCGCCGGGCGCACCGACGCCCAGATCAAGGCCGACATGGCCAGCTACGACCAGTGGGACCGGTACGACTTCGACGGCGACGGCGACTTCAACGAGCCGGACGGCTACATCGACCACTTCCAGATCGTCCACGCCGGCGGCGACCAGTCCGACGGCGACCCGCAGCAGGGTGAGGACGCCATCTGGGCGCACCGCTGGTACGCGTACAACACCTCGGCCGGCGTCACCGGCCCCGCCACCAACAAGGCGGGTGGCACCCAGATCGGCGACACCGGCATCTGGATCGGTGACTACACCGTTCAGCCCGAGAACGGCGGCCTGAGCGTCTTCGCTCACGAGTACGGCCACGACCTCGGCCTGCCGGACGACTACGACACCTCCGGTGGCTCGAACAACAACAGCGAGTTCTGGACCCTGATGGCGCAGAGCCGTCTCTCCGGCGCGGGCGAGCCCCTCGGCACGCGCCCCGGTGACCTGGGCGCCTGGAACAAGCTGCAGCTCGGCTGGCTGGACTACGAGACCGTCGTCGCGGGTCAGAAGAAGACCCTCAACCTCGGCCCGCAGGAGTACAACACCAACAAGGCGCAGGCCGCGGTCGTGGTCCTGCCCGACAAGGAGGTCACCACCGACCTCGGCGCGCCGTTCGCCGGCACCAAGCAGTACTTCTCCGGCAACGACGACAACCTCAACACCACGCTGACCAAGTCGGTCGACCTCACCGGGGCCACCGCGGCGTCGTTCGACCTCAAGGGCCGCTACAACATCGAAGAGGGTTACGACTACCTCTACTTCGAGGCCTCCACCGACGGCGCCACCTGGACCGCGCTCAACGGCACGGTCGACGGCGCCCCGCTGGGTGTCGACGGCGCGGTTCCCCCGCGTCCGGCGCTGAGCGGCGACGGCGGTCCGGCGTGGAAGAACATCAGCATCCCGCTGACCGCGTACCTCGGTAAGAAGGTGCAGGTCCGCCTGCACTACATCACCGACGGTGGCTTCTCCGCGGGCGGCTTCTTCGGCGACGACCTCACCTTCACGGTGAACGGTGCGGCCACCGACGTCGACGGCGCCGAGGGCACCCCGACCTGGACCGCTGCCGGCTTCAGCGTCGAGGGCTCCTCGATCACCGCCGAGTACGACAACTTCTACATCGCGGGCAACCGCACCTACACCTCGTACGACCGGTACCTCAAGACCGGCCCGTACAACTTCGGCTGGGCCAGCACCAAGCCGGACTGGGTGGAGCACTTCTCGTACCAGCAGGGTCTGCTGATCTCGTACAACGACACGTCGGTCGCTGACAACAACGTCAACGTGCACCCCGGCCAGGGTCGTAACCTGATCATCGACAGCCACCCGGCGCCGTCCTACAACCTCGACGGCACCCCGTGGCGCTCGCGGATCCAGCTGTACGACGCGCCGTTCAGCACCAAGAAGGCGGACTCGTTCACGCTGCACATCAACGGCAAGGCCAGCTACATCCGCGGCCAGGCCGGGCAGCCCACGTTCGACGACACCAAGAAGTACTTCTACGACGAGATCCCGTGGGCGGGCGTCAAGCTCCCGGCCGTCGGCGTCAAGATCAAGATCGTGAAGCAGACCGGCACCACCCTGAAGGTCAAGTTCTCCTGATCGACCGCACCACCGCGACGCCCGGGGCCTCGGCCCCGGGCGTCGCCCCTTTCGCACGGAGGTGGGCCATGATCTCGTTTTCCCGTACGGCCGCAGCAACGGTCCTGCTCCTCGGAGGTCTCACGGCGTGTTCGGCCGAACCGGCCGTGGCGCCGGGAGCCTCCGCGCCGGTCACGCCCAGCGGCTCGGTCTCCACCGCCACGTCGGAACCCCCCGCCCCCTCACCCAGCGGCCCGTACAACTCGGTGCCGGCCGGTCCCCCACCGTCCCGGCCCGCCGGCATCCCCAAGACGCCCACCGACACCATCCCCTCGCCGGGCTGGGTCGAGGGCACGGTCACCCGCGGCGGCACCGGCCCCTGCTACGGCCTGGTCACGTTCGACGGCGTCGCCTACGCGATGCACTCCACCCAGGGCGTCAAGCTGGCCCAGGGCGAGCACATCCGGGCCGAGCTGACCCCCGCCAAAGCACGCATCGCCTGCGGCGAGGGCATCCCGGTGAGCATGGGCGGCCTCCAGCGCTTTCCCTAGGCCCGTACGCTGGTCGGCATGAGTGCCCAGGTGGACGAGGCGTGCGTACTGACGGAGGGCCCCTGGACCCACCGTTTCGTCGGCGCCAACGGCAGCCGCTTCCACGTCGTCGAGGCGGGCGCCGGGCCGCTCGTCCTGCTGCTGCACGGCTTCCCCGAGTTCTGGTGGGCCTGGCACGACGTGCTGACCCGCCTGGCCGACGCCGGCTTCCGGGCGGTCGCGGTCGACCTGCGCGGCTACGGCGCCAGCGACAAGCCCCCGCGCGGCTACGACGGCTACACGATGGCCGCCGACGTGACCGGCCTGATCCGGGCCCTCGGCGAACGCTCCGCGATGATCGTCGGCGCGGGCGCCGGTGGCATGATCGGCTGGGCGGCGGCGGCCTTCCATCCCAAGATGGTCAGCCGGCTGGTCGTGCTGGGCGCCGCGCACCCGCTGCGGCTGCGCGCCGCCCTGTTCGCCGACCCGCGCGGCCAGGCCAAGGCGAGCGCGTCCATGCTGCGCTTCCAGGTGCCGCGCTACGAGCACGTGCTCACGAAGGACGACGCGGCCCTGATCGGCGAGCTGATCCGGCAGTGGAGCAGTCCGAGATGGACGGAGACCGCCGAACACGCGGAATACGTCGCGCGGTGCCGGGAAGCCATGCAGATCCCGCAGGCGGCGTTCTGCGCGCTGGAGGCGTACCGGTGGGTGTTCCGGTCGGCGCTGCGGCTGCAGGGCTACCGCTTCGTCAAGCTGATGCAGAAGCCGCTGGTCACCCCCACCCTGCAGATGCACGGCGAGCTGGACACGGCGGTGCTGCCCCGGACGGCGCAAGGCTCGGGCCGCTACGTGATCGCACCCTACGAGTGGCGGCTGATCCCGGAGGTGGGCCACTTCCTGCACCAGGAGGCGCCCGACCTGGTGACCGGCGAGATCCTGCGCTGGCTCAAGGCCTGATGCCGGTCAGACCCGGTGCTCGTAGAGCTCGGTGACCTCGTGGGCCGGGGCCCAACCCTGGTAGACGCCGAAGTCGAACTCCTCCAGGCCCAGCTCCCGGGCGACCGGCGCGCGGCCACCCGTGTACTCCAGCCGCAGCCAGTTGTCCGCCTCGGCCAGCACGATGAACGGCTCATCCCGCCACGAGCAGGTCGTCCGGACGTAGACCAACTCACCGAACTCGCCGGGCTGGAGCACGCGGACGTACCGGCCGGGCCGGACCTCGGTGAAACCCTCGGCCGGCTCAGGCGCGTAGACCCGTACGTTCTCACCGTCCGGCGCGGCGTCGTACTCGCGGCCGCGCCAGTTCACCACGTAGCCGTCCCGCATCACTGCTCACCGACCCGGCGCCACATGGGCGCGTCACAGTCGAAGACCGCGATGAGCTGTTCGGCGCCGTCGACGATCCGCCACAACTCCGCGCCGTGCGGCAGCCGCACACTGTCCACCTTGAACTCCGCGATGACGTCCTTGCCCTCGCCGGGCGCGAACCCGTTGCCCCGGAAGGGCGGCCGCTCGATGACCCAGCCGTCCATGGCCCGCAGCGCCTGCTCGCTCTGCCCGCCGTACGGGATGCGATAGAGGCTGGGCCGGTGAGCCGGCCAGCGGAGCACGAAGGCCTCCTTGGCGTCCGCCCGGTAGGGCGAGCCGTCGTAGAGCAGGCCGAGGGCCGCGAAGAGCTCGCCCGGCTCCCGCAGGTGCTCGACCTCGCCGGCGCGGTGCACGAACCCGGCGACCCGGTCGTAGCCTCGCTCCAGGTAGTAGTCGATCTGCTCGGCCGGCACGGCCTTCTGCATGACGGTGAGCTGCGCGGACGGCTCGGCGGGCCGCTGCGGCTGCGCGGCGGGCGCGTCCACCGGGTCGCCGCCCAGGCCGGCCTCGACCGCCCAGCTGGCCAGCGCGATGACCTGCGGGCCGGGGTAGCGGGCGCCGATCGGCGAGGTCGGGTTGACCGCGAAGGACCAGGCCGGATCCGGCCAGTTGCGGATCAGATCGACGAACCGGACCCCGACGGTCCGGGTCGGCTCGGCGAAATGCTCGGCGAGCCGGTCCCGGCTGGTGAAGACGACGAGGAACACGTCGCCGTCGATCTCCTCGGTCCGGAACGCGAAGCCGGACTCGCCCGGGGCGCTGCCGGGGCGCGAGTTGTTCGCGACGGGCACCAGGACCGTGGCCAGCAGCAGGGTGGAGAGGAAGGAATCGGTGCTGGCCTCGTCGACGGCCCGGTAGAGGTCGCGCTCCACCTCGTTGGCCGGGACGAAGTCGTCGTCGTAGTCGATGGTGGCCGGGGCACCGCCCGGGATCGCGGGGTCCGGTCCGGCGCCCGGGGCGTGGCTCCCCGCGCTCGCGGGGGCGGCGGTTCGCGAGCCTGTCGGGTGCGGGCCGGCCGGCTGGGTCTCGGGCCGGGACCCGGTCGGCGATGCGGCCTGGCTGTCCGGCGGGAGGGCCGGTGCCTGACCCGGGGGCGCCGGGGTCGAAGCGGTCGACGGCGGGACGGTGGGGCGGGCCGCCGGGGCCGGGACCACGGGGGCGGTTGTCGACCGGGCGGCGCCGCCCGCGCCGGGGATAACCGGCGGAGCGAGGCCGGGTCGCGGCTGCTGCGCGGCGCCCGGCTGGTTCGCTGTCGCCTGATCCGTGCGCAGCTGCGATGCCGGGGGGTGCTGGCCGGCCGACGACGGCTGCGGCGAGGAGGGCTGGGCCGACGGGGACTGGGTCGTCGGGGCCGGGCTGGAGCCGGCGCTGCCCTTGGCCGCGAGCGCCTGAGCGGCGGCGGCCATGGAGGCGGGCCGCTCCTCCGGCGGGGTGACCTGGCGACGCGGCAGCCCGCCGGGGCCCGTGCCCCGGCCATCCGCGCCCTGCTCCGAACCTGGGCGGTCCGCGCCCGGTCGGGCCGGCGAACCGGAGCGCTCAGCACTGGACGGTGCGGAACCGGAGTGCTCCGAGGCGCTCGGCCCGGCGAGCTTGGCGGAGATCGCGCCGCCCGGCCCGGCCAGCTTGGCCGAGATCGCACCGGCCGACCCGGCGGAAATCGCATCGTGGGGACCGGCGGAGACCGCATCGCGCGGACCGGCGGAGACCGCATCGCGCGGACCGGCAGAGACCGCATCGCGCGGACCGGCGGGAACCGTATCGCGCGGACCGGCGGAGATGGCGCCGGCGCCCGTCTGGCCCGGGGTGGTGTCCCCGGCCGGGCCCGAGGCCGGGCGGCCGGAGCCGGCCGAGGCGTCGTCGGTGTCCGGCGGGGGTGGGATGTGGGCCGGAAGCGGCGGTGTCTGCGCCATCGGCGTGCGCGTGGGAAGCGGAGAATCGGGACGCTGTTGCGACAATCCGGATGAACTGGACGCGGGCGGGCCACCGGCGGGGCTCGGAGCAGCGCTCCGGTCGGCGGGGGCGCCTGGCCCGGAACGGCTGCCCAGCGCGTCCAGGGCGCTGGCGCCGGAAGCGGGCCGCGTGGGCGCGCCGGCACCGCCCTGACCAGCGAAACCACCGGTCGGAACGCTCGGTGGGCGGTAGGCCGCGGGCACGTCACCGGGCCGAGCCGGCGCTCCGGAAAGGGGCTGCACCCCGCCCCGCTGCATGTCGCCGGGCCGCCCGGCACCGGGCATCCCGCCGGGCTGCGCCCCGCCAGGCTGCGCACCGCCAGGCTGCATACCTCCGGCCTGCATACCTCCGGGCTGCGCTCCTCCAGGCTGCTGCACCCCGCCAGGCCATGCCCCGCCCGGGCGCGCCGACGGCTCGCCCGGTTGCCCGGCGAAGCCGCGCGGCTCCTGTCCGGCACTGCCACTACCAGCGCCGGGCTGGCCCGGACGGTCGCCGCCCGGAGCCTGACGGTCGCCGCCCGAAGCCTGACGGTCGCCGCCCGAAGCCTGACGGTCGCCGCCCGAAGCCTGACGGTCGCCGCCCGGAGCCTGACGGTCGCCGGGCTGCGTGCCGAAGCCGTTGAACTGGCCGCCCGGGATGCCGCCACCGGGATCGGCGGGGGCGCCGGGCACGCGCGAGGGAAGTCCGCTCGGCATGACCGCGCCGGGCGTGCGCAGCGGCAGTCCGCCCGGTCCGACCTGCCCACCCGGGCCGGCCTCCGGCGCGGAGGGAGCCTGGCCGGCCGCATAAGCCGCGCCCGCAGGTGCCCCGGAAGACGCCTGAGCAGCTGAAACAGCCCCGGCAGACGCCGCGGCGCCCTCGTGGGGAGAACCACCGTGACCGGGACCACTGGAGGCCGGACCGGCCTGGATGGGCCCGCCCGCGGCCGCGGCTGCGTAGCTCTGGTCCGCGGCGTTGTAGCCCTGGGCCGCCGCCGTCGCCGCCAGGGTCGCGGCCGCGTGCAGGTCCTGGATGCGGTTCGGGGCGTTGCTGCCCTCGCGGCCCGGGCCGCGGGTCGGCAGGCGCAGGTCACCGCGGGAGAGCTGGGCCACGAACCAGGCCGGCAGGTAGCCCTCGATCGGCAGGCCGGGGTTGACCGCCAGCCACCATTCGAGGTTGGGCCAGGTGTCCGCCAGCTCCGCGTAGGCCACGCGGCGGGCCGAGCCGGTGTAGTCGGCCAGGCAGGCCTGCAGCGCCGCCGGCGAGGTGAAGGCGAGGACGTGCGTACGGCCGCCGGTGCTCCACGTGCCCCAGCCGAGCGGGGCGAGGCCGGCGAGGGCGTCCGCCGAGACCGGAAGGAGCAGGTCGACACCGGCGAGAATGCGGAAGTAGGACTCCTGGTCGTCGGTGCGCAGGGCGTTGCGCATCGCGATCTCGGCGTCCGTAGCCGGTTCCCACTCGGTCACGTCCACCTCTCCCTTCGCGGCGAACGGGCCATCTCAACGCGTACAACCTACAAGGTCAGGCCCCGATCACAATGGGCGGCTGGATGCATACAACCTTCCAGAGGCTCCGGCGGCGTGATCGGCGTCCGTCAGGAGATGATTGTGTCGCCCAGCGACACCGCCCGATGACCCGGGGTAGCCAATTCACCCCGGGGGACGGAAACGGCCGGAGCGGACCGCTCCGGCCGTGCCGCGAAGATGGGTTCCTCAGAACTCAGGAGAAGCGCTTGGCCGCGTTGCCCTCGGTCGTCGCGTAGTCCTGCGCCGACCGGTCCACCGCCCCCTGGATGTCGCGGAGGATGTTCTTGAGGTCGGTGGCGGCCGTGTCCCACTTCTGCTGACGCTGGTGGTACGCCGCCTGAGCCTTGCCCTCCCAGGTGTCGACCAGCGGCTTGGCCACCGCCACGAGGTGGGCGAGCTTGGTGTCGAGCTCGTTGACAGCGCTCTGGATGTCGACGCCGGCCTCAGCCAGGGCAGCGAAGTTGACGCGAAGCAAACCGTCGTTCATGTCGTGCTCCCTTCCAGGTCGGAGTTAGAGCGGCAGGCTGACGCCGCCGCCACCGGACTTGGTCACCATGCTGGCGGCCGAGGAGTCGGTGCTGTCGTAGCTGACGCCGGAGGTCTTGATCGCCTCCGCGGTGTCCGCGAGCGCCTTGTTGAGCTGCGCAAGATCCTGCTGGTACTGGTTCTTCACGGTCTCGAACGCGCGGCCGCCGCTGCCGACCCAGGCGGTCTGCAACCCGGAGAGCCGATCAATGAGCTTGTTGAGCATCGCGGTCAAATCGGCGTTGACCTGTTCGAACTCCGCGGAGACCCTTGCCATATCCGCGGAACTTGCCTGCGTCGTCTCGGACACCCCGGACGTCACCCCGCTCTCTTCACAATCGTCTGTCGCGCGCCCGGTCCGATCAGGACAACTCACTCGACCCGGCGCATCTGACGTGGCATTCAGGTTAGCCTCTTCCGCTTTGCGGTGGGGGGCACCCCTGAGCTGCTCGTTGTCCGTTGTCGTCGCTGACGGTAACGGGCCGCGCGCAGTCGCGGTAGCCCCGGTGGACAACCTGTGGATATCGACGCCGCCCCCTGCGTACGCGGCCCGCGCCCTACGATGAGGCCGCGCAGGCAGCGATCCAGGAAAGGCGGGCGCGACGGTGACGGCAGACCTGGCGGGCGGCCGCGACTTCCCGGAGCTGGGCGGGGCGGGCGGGCGGCTGCCGAGGGTCCGCTCCGGGCCCGTCCGACATGGACGATTGTTCGGTATTCGCACCGGGCAATGGGTCAGCACCCAGGTGGCGGTCGTCGCCTTACTCATCGGCGCCGTCAACGGCCCCCTCACCCTTGCCGCCGCGGCTTTCCTGGCGATCGTCCTGCTGGCCGTCACGTGGCTGCGGTTGCGCGGCCGGTGGGCGTTCGAGTGGCTCGGCACCGGGCTGCGCTTCGCGAGCCGCCGGCACACCGCACCCCGGAGCGAGGCATCGACCGCGCTGCTGGAGTTCGTCGCGCCCGGCGCCCGGATCGAGCAGACCGAGCTCGCCGGCGACCCGGCCGCCGTGATCGTCGACGGATCGGGCCTGACCGCGGTGCTGGAGCTGGGCGACCCGGGCGGCCTGCTGGCCGAGGAGACGGTGATCCTGCCGTCCCCGGCCGGCCTGCTGCCGCCCGCGGGCACCGAGCACCCGCCGTGCCGCCTCCAGCTGCTCCTCGTCGGCGCGCCGGCACCGACTCTGCGGGCCGGCGGCGGCACCCCGGCCAACTCGTACCGCCAGCTCACCGACGGCCGCCTGCTCGGCCACAGCCGGGCGCTGCTGGCCGTACGGGTGCTGCGCGCCGAGGGCTGGTCCGAGGACGACCTGCGGCGGGCCCTGTCCGGCCTGGTGCGCAAGCTGCTGCGCCGGCTCGGACCGGCCCCGGCCCGGCCGCTCGGCGAGGCCGCCGCCCGGCGGGTGGTCGCCGAGCTGGCCCACGACGACGGCATCGACGCGGCCCAGGAGACCTGGCCCGGCCTGCGGGTGGGCAGCCTGACCCAGGCCACGTTCCGGCTGCACCGCTGGCCGGACCTGCGCATCGAGACGTCGCGCCGGCTGGTGGCGCGGTTGCTGACCCTGCCCGCCGCCGCCACGACCGTCGCCCTGGGCGTGGGCCCGCGCTCGGCCACCGGCGCGGACACCGCGACCGACCTGACCATCCGGCTGGCCGCGCCCGACTCGGCCGCGCTGTCCGTGGCCACCCAGGCGCTGCGCAAGCTGCTGGCCGGCGAGCGCGCCGCGGCCCGGCGGCTGGACGGCGAGCACCTCGACGGGCTCACCGCCACCCTGCCGCTCGGCATCCCGGCGACGCCGCGCGTGCCCGGCCGGCCCAGCCCCGACGAGGCCCGGGCCGACCTGCTGGACGACCTGCAGCTGCCGGTGGGCCACGCCGGCCTCATGATCGGCAGCAACCGCAAGGGCGAGCCGGTGATCGTCCGGCTGTTCCGCCCGGAGCAGACCCGGGCGCTGCTGGTCGGCGGCGTGCGCTGCGCGCAGCTGGTGGCCCTGCGGGCGATGGCCCTGGGCGCCCGGGTGGTCGTGCAGACCGCCCGGCCACAGGCCTGGGAGCCGTTCGTCCGGGGCGCGGCGGTGCCCGGCGAGGCGATCGCGGTCATCCCGCCGGGCCGGGCGGTGGAGATCCCGCCGGGCTCGGCGCTGCACCCGTTGCTCGTGGTGGTCGACATCGGCCCGGTGGGCGCCGACAACCGCCCGGGCGCCGGCTGGCAGGCCACGCTGGTGGTGCGGGACGACTTCAGCCCGGCCGACGCCGACGCGGCCTCCCGGGCCGACCTGCTGCTCGTGCAGCCGCTGCGCCCGGAGGAGGCGGGCCTGGTCGGCGCCGCCCTCGGGCTCGGCGAGGCGGCGAAGTGGCTGACCCAGATCCGCGCGGACATGGTGGGCGTGATCAACCGGCGCGCGGTCCGCTGGGCGGCGCTCTCCCAGACCCCGATCGAGGCCCAGCTGATCGGGCCGCCGGTCCGCGGCTGACCCCCGGCCCGGCGCGCGGGGGCCGGGCGCGCGAGCGACAACCGTGGATCAAAGACAACGACCTCGACAAGATCGTGGAGTGTCGCCCCACCGAGTGGCCCCGGCGTGGCACCATCCGTTGCCATGGGCATCCTCATCCGGCTGGTCATCACCGCCGTCTCGCTGTGGATCGCGACGGTGCTGGTCGACGGCATCCGCCTGACCACCGACTCCCCCGGGGGCAAGGTCGGCACCCTCCTCGCCGTCGCGGCGATCTTCGGCATCGTGAACGCGGTGCTGCGGCCGATCATCAAGACCGTCGGCTGCGGGCTCTACGTGCTCACCCTCGGGCTGATCTCGCTGGTCGTCAACGGCCTGCTGTTCCTGCTGGTCAGCTGGATCGCCGGCCAGTTCGACCTGCCGTTCCACGTCGACGACTTCTGGCCCAGCGCGATCCTGGGCGCCCTGCTGGTCGGCGTGGTGAGCTGGGTCCTCAACATGCTCGTGCCCGACGGCGGCGACGACTGACCGGCCCCGCCCGTCGAGCCGCCGGACCGCGATTGGCCTGGTGAGCTACGACATAGGCAAGGACCGGACCTCGGCGGGGACCTTACGGTGAGGTCATGGGCGAGGAACGGCGAGGGTATCTGTACGGCCTCACGGCGTACGCGCTGTGGGGCTTCTTCCCGATCTACTTCAAGTTGCTGGCGCCGTCCCCGCCGCTGGAGATCCTCGCGCACCGGGTGATCTGGTCCGTCGTGTTCATCAGCGTGGTGCTGCTGGCCATGCGCAACCGGCGCTTCCTCGGCCGCATCCTGCGCGACCGCCGGCTGCTGGGCGGCATCACGCTCGCCGCGGTGCTGATCGGCGTCAACTGGGCGACGTACATCTACGGCGTCAACTCCGCCCGGGTGGTGGAGACCGCGCTGGGCTACTTCATCACGCCCCTGTTCGTCGTGCTGCTCGGCGTGACCGTGCAGCGGGAGCGGCTGCGGGTGTGGCAGTGGGTCGCCGTCGGTACGGGCGCGCTCGCCGTCGCGGTGCTGACCGTCGACTACGGGCACCTGCCGTACATCGCCCTGGTGCTGGCGGCCAGCTTCGGGTCGTACAGCTTGATCAAGAAGCGGCTCGGGCTGCCGCCGGCCGAGGGCCTGTTCTTCGAGTCGGCCGTGCTGGCGGTGCCCGCGCTGGGCTATCTGACCTGGCTGAACGCGACCGGCGGGGCGCAGTTCGGGCACGTGTCGGCCGCGCACACGGTGTTGATGCTGCTGGCCGGCGTGTTCACCGCCGTACCGTTGCTGCTCTTCGCCGGGGCGGCCAACCGGGTCCCGCTGGTCGGCATCGGCATCCTGCAGTACGTCGCGCCCATCCTGCAGCTGGCCTGCGGGGTGCTGCTGTTCCACGAGCCGATGCCGCCGGCCCGGCTGGCCGGTTTCGCGCTGGTCTGGACCGCCCTGGTCATCTTCACCGTGGACGGCCTGCGCGGCGCCCGGAACGCCGCTAAAGGGAGGGCGGCGGCCGGCGCAGCGGCCGCCACCGCCGTACCAGCCGCCGCCCTTCCGCCGCGCTGACGAGGCGGGCCCGTCAGGGGACGTCGTAGGAGAGCAGAGTCCGGTCGTCCGTGCGCACCAGCGCCAGCCGGGAGAGCGTGCCGGCGGTGAAGTGCGTCAGTCCGGACATCTTGACCTCTTTGCCGGGCGCCGCCGTCCACGAGCCGAGCTGCTCGCTCTCGTCGTCCGGCCCGTACGCCATCAGCCGGATGGTGTACGGCTCGGACTGGGCGTCGCCGTTGTAGAAGCAGACCAGGTTGATCCGGGTGCCGCCGCCGGCCGAGGCCAGGTTGAGCCGGGCGTTCACCTGCACCCGGTCATTCGCCGGGGTCATCGCGATGGTCGGGCCGGGCACCGAGGGGTCCGGGGCGCCGCCGCGGCCCATCCAGAACACCGCGCCGATGCCGACGACCAGCGCCAGGCAGGCCGCCGCCAGCGCCGAGCCCAGCACCCGCCAGCGGACCCGCCGGCGTTCCGCGCGCCGGGTCGACTGCGCGGCGGTGACCAGATCCGGCATGCTGTTGCGCCGGGTGCGCGGCGGCGGCAGGTCGGGGGCGAGCAGCTTCTCGAAGTCGGCCGGGTCGAGCCGCCCCAGCAGGCCGGGCAGCACGGCGATGTCGGCGACGGCCTCGCGGCAGAACGAGCAGGTGGCCAGGTGCCGTTCGTAGGCGGCGCGCTCGGCGGGCGACAGGGCGCCGAGGACGTACGCGCCGTCGTCGTGCTCGTGGTCGCATCTCATCATCCCGTCACCCCCATCTCGTCCAGTACCAGGCGCAGCGACCGCAGGGCGTAGTGCGTGCGCGATTTGACCGTGCCGGGCGGCACGCCCAGCCGGGCGGCCGCCTCCGCCACCGACCGGCCCTGGTAGAAGCACTCCACCAGCACGTCGCGGTGACTCGGGGACAGCCGTCCCAGGGCTTCCGCGACGGTCCAGGCCTCCACGGCCCGGTCCGCCTCGTCCGCGCTGGGCGGCGGCTCGGGAATCATGTCGGTGACCACCTCACCCACCCGGACGGACCGGCGTCGCCAGGCGTCGATCGCCAGGTTGCGCGCGGTGGTGAACAACCAGGACCGCACCGCGCCGCGTTCCGGGTCGAGCGCCTCCGGGTAGCGCCAGGCCCGCAGCAGCGTTTCCTGCACCAGGTCCTCGGCCCGCTGCCGGTCGCCCCCGGAGAGGCGGACGGCGTGCGCGAACAGGGCTTCCCCGTGCTCCTCCTGCAGCGCGCGCAACAGCTCAGCATCCTGATCCAAGCCTGCCGACCTCCTCCGCGCGCTCCCACCCGTACTACGTGCTCGGAGCGCGGGTGGTTCAACGGCGGTCGGGCCGGTACTTCACCAGGTCAGGCGGTGGCGGCGTCCCCCGCCGAGAGGGCCTCGGCGACGCTGCGGGCGGCCGCGGTCAGCTTGGCGCGTACCACCCGGGCCGAGGTCAGCATCTCGGCGGCCGGCAGGGCGCAGGCCAACACCAGCCGGCGTTCCATGTCCCGGTCGGTGACGACGTTGACCGCCGCGCAGGCCAGGCCCTGACGGAACTGGCCCATCTCGAGCTGCATGCCCCGCCGTTCCCCGGCGGCCAGGTCGGCCTCGAGCGCCTCGGGTGAGGTCAGCGTGGCCGGGGTGAACGCCCGCATGCCCCAGTCGCGCAGGTACCGAGCGCGCTGGTCGGCCGTCAGCGTGGCCAGCAGGGCCTTGCCGAGGGCGGTGGCGTGCCCGCCCTCGTCGAAGCCGGGCACCATGTCGTCCATGAACGGCGACCGGGCGCCCTCGGCGGACGCGGTCACGGCTATCCGGCCGCCGACGAAGCGGCCCAGATAGTGGCTGTAGCCGGTCTCGACCGCGGCCCGGCGCAACGCCTCGCCGACCGACGGCGGCCCGCGGAAGGCGGAGACCAGCTCGCGGTAGCGATCCGCGATCTCCAGACCGACGATGTAGGTGCCGTCTTCCCGCCGGATCACATAGCCTTCGTACGCCAAGGTACGGACAAGGTGATACGTCGTCGCAACGGTCAGCTCACATCGCCGAGCGATCTGTTTCACGGTGAGTCCGCGCGGGGCCCGTCCCACCGATTCGAGTACACGCAAGGCGCGTGACACGCTCCGGATGAGATCTGACGGCTCCGCCAGGGGGTCGCGCACAGCCACCTCCGACGCCGGGGACTTACACCATATGAATAATCTTCCCCGGACGGAATGCCTGGAGCGTGTCGACCATGACTGATATCTACGCCTCGTGTGGTCATTGACACTCACCGTCCCGAGGTGACCGGGGCCCGGCATACTCTGCGTCTGATGGCCGAACCGCTGACCGACCCCGCCGAGACCGCCGCGACCAGCGCGAACGCGGTGAGCCCGCGGCGCGCGGTCTCCAGTGCCCTCACCACCACCATCGCCTGTTCGGTTCCCGTCTTTCTGGTCGGCGGTCTCGCGGTGCAGATCGGGCACGAGCTCGGTTTCAGCCCGGCCGGTCTCGGCCTGGCGGTCTCGGCGTACTTCGGGGCCAGCGCGCTCGCCTCGGTGCCCGCCGGCGCGCTGGTGGAGCGGTACGGCTCGACCGCCATCGCCCGCGCCGGCATCGGCCTGGCGGCGGCGTGCCTGCTGACGATCGCGGTCGCCGCCCGCTCACTGTGGAGCCTCATCGCGATCCTGGCGCTGGGCGCGGCGGCCAACGCGATGGGCCAGCTGGCCAGCAACACCAGCCTCTCCCGGCACGTGCCGGTACGGCGGCAGGGCCTGTCGTTCGGGGTGAAGCAGGCGGCGATCCCGGTCAGCACGCTGCTCGCGGGTGCGGCCGTACCGGCTGTGGCGCTGACCGTGGGCTGGCGGTGGGCGTTCGTGCTCGCGGCGGCCGGAGCAACGGCCGCGCTGTGGCTGGTGCCGGTCGAGCGGGCCGACCGCCGGTCGGCGCGCGGCGGCGGCGGCGAGCGGGCCACGGCGGCGCTGGTGGTGATCGGCGTCGGCGCGACCCTGGCCGCGGGCTCGGCCAACGCGCTGGGCACCTTCCTGGTCGACTCGGCGGTGGCGGACGGCGTCGCGCCCGCGGCCGCCGGGCTGGCCCTGACCCTGGGCAGCGCGGTCGGCGTCGCGGCCCGCATCGTCGACGGCTGGCTGGCCGACCGGATGCCGGACCGGCAGATCAGCGTGATCGCCGGCATGCTGGCCGTCGGGGCGGCCGGCCTGGGAGTGCTGTCGGTGCTGAACCCGGCCACGCTGATCGCGGGCGTCGTGCTGGGCTTCGGCCTGGGCTGGGCCTGGCCCGGCCTGATGAACTTCGCCGTGGTCCGGCTGCACCCGCAGGCGCCGGCCGCGGCGACGTCGATCACCCAGACCGGGGTGTACGCGGGCGGCTGCCTCGGGCCGCTGAGCCTGGGCACGATCGCCGCGGCGGCCGGCTACCCGACGATGTGGACGGTGGCGGCGATCGCGATGCTGTGGGCGGCGGCGGCGATGGTCATCGGCGGCCGGATGCTGCGGCGCCACGCGGACCGCACTGTCGCGGCGGCGTGAGGCGACGGCGGGAAAGGGCTCAGGAGCGGGCGGGAAGCACGCCCGGGGCTCAGCTCGTGCGGTCGGCGATGAAGTCGCAGAGCGACTCCATGGCCCGGCGCGGTGACCCCTGCGGCAGCGGCGCGAGCCGGGCGCGGGCCTCCTCCGCGTACGTCCGGACGGTCTCGCGGGCCCGCTTCATCGCGGCGGACTCCCGCAGCAGGCCGAGCGCCTCGGCGTGCAGCGCGTCGTCGACCAGCGGGCCGGAGGCGAGCAGCTCGCGCAGCCGGACGGCCGAGGCGTCGGTGTCGTCGCCGGCCAGGGCGTAGAGCACCGGCAGCGTCGGCACACCCTCGCGCAGGTCGGTGCCCGGCGTCTTGCCCGACTGCACCGACTCCGACGCGATGTCGAGCAGGTCGTCGGAGAGCTGGAAGGCGATGCCGATCGTCTCGCCGTACCCGGTCAGGGCCTCGACCTGCTCGGGGGTGACGCCGGAGAAGAGGCCGCCGAAGCGGGCCGACGTCGCGATGAGCGACGCGGTCTTCTCGGTGATGACGTTCAGGTGGTGCGCGATCGGGTCGGAGCCGCGCGCCCCGGCGGTCTCGGCGATCTGGCCGTGCACGAGCCGGGCGAACGTGCGCGCCTGGAGCCGGACCGCCTCGGGGCCGAGCGAGGCGGCGATGTCGGCCGCCCGGGCGAAGAGGTAGTCGCCGACGAGGATCGCCACGGAATTGCCCCAGCGGGAGTTGGCGCTGGGGGCGCCGCGGCGCACGGTGGCCTCGTCCATGACGTCGTCGTGGTAGAGCGTGGCCAGGTGGGTCAGCTCGACCACCAGGGCGGCCGGAACGATCTCGGGGCGGGCCGGGTCGCCCATCTCGGCGCCGAGGGCGAGGATCAGCGGCCGGAACCGCTTGCCGCCGGCGTCCATCAGGTGCCGGGCCGCCTCGGCCACCAGGGGATCGGCACTGGCGACGTTGCTGCGCAGCGCATCCTCCACAGCGGCGAGCGTCGCGGACACCGACGCGTCGACCGCGGGGTCGATGTCGAGGCCGAACGACGTCAGCGCGCTGTCTCCGGTGCTCACCACACTTTCACGATGCCATACGACCCGGACCCGGGCGGGCCCAGGGGTCACCGTGGCAAGATCAAAAACCCGACGACGGTACGGATTCGGCGAAGTCGGCGCCGCCACCGCCCGGCGGGCCTGCCCACTCGCCCTGATCAGGCCGCCTCCGGCCGGGTCGCCGGTGGGGCGGAGCCGGTTCCGGGGCCGCGCGCTCCGCCAAAAGTTGGCATATCCGACAGGTCGGGCTGTGGCCGGTCTCACTCGGTGGATCCGCTCACCGCCACCCCGGAACGGCCGGCCCCGGTCGGGGCCGGCCGTTCGAGCTGTCAGACCCGTGGCAGCCGGATGAGCACCTGGGCGCCGCTGATGTCCGGCGGATCGACCGCCGCGAAACCGGCGGCGCTGAGGATGGCCCGCAACGCGCCCCGCATGGCCACCGTCACCTCGCTCGCGAAGCGCAGATCCGGGCTGCCGAGATCCAACGCCTCGACCGCTCGGCGCGAGGCCGCGTGGAGCTCGGGGTCCGGTTCCCAGACGAAGAACAGGTCGGCGCCGCCGTCGTCGGCCCGCTCGAGCCAGGCGTTGACTCCGGCCGCCGGGCCCTCCGTCCCCGGTTGGTCCACGAGCCGGGCCGGCAGTCCGGCCCGGGCGATCGCCGCGACCGCGTCACGGGCGCGGTCGCGCAGGGGCCCGAAGTCCTCCCACGGCCCCTTGGCAGGCAGCGTCATCACTCTTCCCTCCGCAGGGCCATTCTGCCGCGCCGGACCGTCCGGCGGCGGCTCGGCGCGATCATGGATGCCACGAGTTCGTGACGGCCTTCTTGAGCATCTCCAGGGTCTGCTTGTTGACCTCGGCGCCGAGCGGTGTGGCCGGATCGAGGTAGTAGAACGACCAGGTCACGTCCGCGTCGTCGGCGAGGTAGTCGCCCAGCCGGCCCTCACAGCGGGGGCACGGGGTCCGGTCCGAGTACAGCTCCTTGATCTTGCTGACCTCCTTGCCCTCGCCCCGCAGCTTGTTGATCTGCTCGATGATGAAGTCCTCCGAATGCTTGCCCTCGCCGTCACTCATGGCCTTGAGCAGCCGCTCCTGGCCGTCGACCTCGACCTTGGCCACGGCGACGTTCCGGGAGGGGTAGAAGGGCAGCGACCGGCGGAACTCCATGGCGGTCGTACCGAGCGCCGTGGACAGCCAGTTGACCTTGCGACCCAGGCAGTCGACGTTGTGCACCAGCAGGGCGGACGCGCCGGCCACGACGTAGTAGGTGTGGATGTCGTCGACGGTGAGGTCGTACATCTGCTGGTGTCCGGGGTGGGGCCGGACATCGGTCACCACGCCCGCGCGGCCGTCCTCCGTGCGCAGCGCGTCGTCGACCTTCAGGTCGCCGGCGTCCACCCACCCGAGGTCCGCGATGCGCCAGAACGGGTGGTTGTGGGTGGTGCGCACGACGAACTCGTCGCCCGCCGCGTCCCGGACGGTGACGTCCCTCAGGTCGGTGTCGGTGTGCTCGTGCACCCACGAGACCGTCCCGGTGGCCGGCCCGCCGGTGACCGGGTCGATACCGGTGACCCGGTCGCCCTCGCGTACCTGGTCGATCGGTTTGCTGCCGCCGCCGGCCAGCCGGACCGGGGTGTCCGCGGCGAAGCTGTGCCCGGTGGCGCAACCCTTCTCCGCCAGCGCCTTGGCCGCGTCGCCCTCCAGCTTCGCGAGCGCGCTGGCCTCCACCTCCGCGAGCCGTACGGCCGCGTAGGCCTCCTCGATGCCGATGCCGGTACGCATGGCGACCCGCAGCGTCATGACACTGCGCGCCGCCACCTTGAGCACGGCCGGCGCCGCGATGCTGCCCAGCGCCCAGGCGCAGGCCGTCTTCCAGTTCGGCTTCTCGGCCCGCGCACACTCGACGAAGTCGCTGACCATGCCGTACGCGAACTTGGTCATCAGGTCACGCCGGATCGCGCCCACGTCGATGCGCTCGGTACGCGTCTCGTGGATGTCCACGTCACCGACGCCGAGGTAGTCGATGGTGTAGGCGTCCGGGCAGGACGTGGCGGTCTGATCGGGGCAGGTCCGCACCAGGTAGGTGATCTGGCCGGTGATGTGGTGATCGACCTTCAGGTCACAGACGTTGATGTCGTTCCACGGGATGACGCAGTCGTCGTCCGGGGTCACCTCGTCCCTGATGTTGGGGACGATCTGCAGGCCGGCGGCTCCGCTCGGCCCCTCCCCGCTGATCGCCACGGCGAAGGCGTTGTTGCGCGCCTCGATCTCGGCCAGCACCTTGGCGCTCTCGGCCTGTTCCGCGGCCTCCCGCGCGTTGGCCGCCGCCAGCTCCGCCGCGTCGGCGTCCTTGTCGGCCTTGGCCGCCACGTCACGGGCGATCGCCGCGTCGGCCTCGGCCGCGTTGGCCGCCGCACGGGCCGACTGGGCATCGGCCTCGGCGGCGCTGGCCGCCTCCCGGGCCGCGGCGGCGTCGGCCTCCGCGGTGGTGGCTGCCCGGTCGGCCGCCGCGGCGTCCTCCTGGGCCTGGCGGTTGTACTCGGAGGTGCTCGCATCGGCCTTGATCGCGGCGGCCATGTCGGTCGCCGCCTGGGCCGCGTACACCTTGGTCTGCTGCAGTGCGGCCAGCGCGCGGGACACGTCCGCGGCCGCTTGCGCCGCGGCCACCGCCGCGGCCTTGGAGTCGGCCGCGGCCCGGTCGGCGGCCTGCTGCGCCGCGGTGGCCGCCCGCGCGGCCTCGGCGGCGCGGATCTGCGCCGTCGCCGCCTGCTGCTCGGCCAGGGTCTTGGCGTTCTGGCCGATCAGCACCGCCATCCCGGCGGACGCGTCGATCTCGCGGTACGCCGTGCCGATCGCGATGGCCGTGTTCGCCGGGTTGACCACGGCGGCCGCCGCGTCCCGCGCGCCGACCGCCGCCACGGATGCCGCGTACGCCCAGCCGGCCGACTTGCCGGCGTCGACCTGGGCCTCCCGGGCCAGCACCTTGGCCGCGGCGGCATCCGCCGCGGCGGCCACGGAGGCGGCCTGGGCCTTGCGTACTTCGGCCTGCGCGGCACGGACCGCGCCGGCGGCCTGCGCCGAGCCGGCGATCGCGTCGGCCGCCGCGGCGTGGGCGATGGCGGCCTGGGCGCTGGTGGTCACGGCGTCGGCCTGGGCGGCGTCGGAGGCCGCCCGGGCGCGTCCGGCCGCCGCGGTGGCCTGGGTGGCCGCCGCGCGGGCGGCCGAGGCGGCCGCGGTGGCGCTGTCGGCCGCCGACCGGGCGCTCGTCGCGGCCGTCGTCGCCTGATCGGCGTAGACCTGTGCCTCGTCGGCGGCCTTACGGGCCGCCTGGGCGTTGGCGGTGCCCTCGTCCGCGGACGCCTTCGCGTTCGCGGCCTGGGCCTTGGCCACCGCGGCGTCCTTGAGGTGTTCCGCGGTGACCGCGTCGCGGCGGGCGTTCACCGCGTCGGCCTCGGACTTCTCGGCCGCCGCCCGCTTCTGCGCCGCGGTTGTGCCCGCCGTCTCGGCATTCGTCCGGGCGGTCGCCGCGACGCTGCGCTGCTGCTCCGCCCGGCGTTCCGCCTCGGCTGCCTTGGCGCGCTCCTGGTCCGCCCGGGCCCGAGCGGCAGCCGCGTTGCGCTGCTCCTGCTCGGCGATGCCCCGCTTGGCGTGAGCGTCAGCGGCGGCCGCCTTCGCGACCTTCTCCGCCGCCTCGGCCCGGGCGCGACCGGAGGCCGCCTTCTCCGCGCCGGCCTTGGCCACCGCGACCTGGGTCACCGCGGCGTCGGCGGCCGCCTTGGCCTGCTTCGCGGCCTCCTCCGAGGCCGCCCGGCGGAACTGCGCCTGCAGCGCGTTCTCCTCGGCGCAGGCCTGCGCGAACAGGGCGCTGCTGGTCGCCGTGGTGGCCAGCGACGTCTTCTTGGCCGTCGCGATGGCCTTGGCCGCGGCCTCCGTCGCGGCCACCGCGGCCTTGGTCACCTGGACGGACTGCAGCGCGTAGGCCAGCCCGCGACCGCGTGGGGTGTGGTTGGCCGCGGCGATCTGCGCGGCCTGCTCCTGCGCGGCGTCGGCCTTGCCGGACTGGGCCTTGACCGAGGTCAGCGCGTTGTTGGCGATGACGAGCTGCTGGTCGATCGCGGTCTGGGTGCCCTTGAGGGCGGTGGTGAAGGCGGCCGGGGGCGTCCAGGTCGAGCCCATGCTCTTCTGGTACGCCAGCATCCGGTCGGCGATCCAGGCCTGCCCGACCGACTCGGTGAGGGCGGTGGACGCGTCGAACATGTCCTTCCAGGCCTGGGCCTCGGCCGCCACGATGGCGTTGCGCGGTGCGGCCTGCGCGTCGAGCTCGGCCTGCCACTCCGCCTGGGCCACCGAGGTGACGTCGACCAGCGCCCGGTAGGGATCGGCGGGGTTGCGGTAGTCGCAGCCGGCCCAGCGGGCCTTCAGCGACTCGACCTCCTGCCGGAACTCCGCGGAGTCGGCCACCGGCGCGTCCTTGGCGAACCCGCCGTACTGCAGGAACATGCGGGCGTCGTCGGCGGACATCCGCAGGGCGATCTCGGTCATGTCGACCGGCGACTCACCGTAGAGGGCGCCGAGGTCGACCTGCCATTGCCGCAGCGCGACCAGATACCGGTCGCTGGTCTTCTGCTCGGTGACCAACGCCTTGACCTTGTCCGTGGCGGCGGTGTTGGCCCGCGGCACGATGTCGGAATCGAGGGCGTCGTACGTGCGGTGGTCGCTGTTGCGGATGAATTGGCGCATCGCGGTGTCGAATTCCGGCACCCCGGACTGGTAGCTGAACTTGTTGATGACGGCGAGCCAGCGCTGCTCCTGCGCGGTCTCGAAACCGGCCGGCGGCGGCGAGGCGTTCCAGTCCTGCTGGGCCGCGGCGCCCAGCGGCGTGTCCCGGGCGTCGGCGCCGGTCAACGCGTCCCGGCGCGCGGTGTCGGTGGTCTCCAGGGCGGTCTTGGCCAGGCTGCGGACCTGCGGCCCGCCCTGATGGAGCACGACGCCGATGCGGACAACGGTCGGCGCGTGACTGCTCGCCGTCGCGGGTGCTGGGCGTCCAGTCGTTGAAGTTGGTGTGGGTGTTGGTGTAGTCGGTGTTGAACAGGCCGGTCCAGACGCTCCACTGTGGCCAGGCACTCCACTGCACCGTCGGCAGGCCGGCGGCGGCCGCGGAATTCTGCAGCGGTGGCGTGACGACCGCGGCGAGCCCGACCGCTATCGCGGCGGCGACGGTGACCGATCGACGAATGACCGCGCGAGTGCGCACAGCACTCCGCGGCCCTTTTCTGAGCCTCATTCAGTTATCCCCCGTGTCATGCGCGAGAACGCGCACAGTTGTGTGCCGGGGAGTTTATGATCTATGCGAATGCATGTATATGTGACACATGTCACTTGTCGGAAGGCGCTCGGGGGTCGGCGGAATCGACGTCACCGTGCATTCGAGAACGACCGATCCGGCAATGCGGAAGCCCCGGCCGGAAAGTCCGACCGGGGCCACCAGGAAGCAGACGAGCTAGCGCACGAACTGCGCCGCGTCGTTGGTGAGGTCCAGCAGCGGCGCCGGGATCACGCCGAGCGCCAGCGTCACGATCACGCCGATCACCAGCGCGGCCGAGGTCAGGAAGCCCGGGATGGACACCGTCGGGGTGCTCTCGCCCGGCTCGGACAGCCACATCATCACGATCACCCGCAGGTACGGGAACGCCAGCACCATGCTGGTGATCACGCCGACGATGACCAGCCAGGTCTGCCCGCCGTCGATGGCCGCCCCGAAGACCGCGAACTTGCTGGTGAAGCCGCTGGTCAGCGGGATGCCGGCGAAGGCCAGCATGATGAACGAGAAGACGCCGGCGTACAGCGGGCTCTTGCGGCCCAGGCCCGCCCAGCGGGACAGGTGGGTCGCCTCGCCCTCCGCGTCGCGGACCAGCGAGACGATGCCGAACGCGGCCAGCACCGAGAAGCCGTACGCCACCAGGTAGAACATCGTGCTGGACAGGCCCTCCTTGTTGAGCGCCAGAACGCCCACCAGCAGATAGCCCGCATTGGCGATCGACGAGTACGCCAGCAGCCGCTTCATGTCCGTCTGGGTGACCGCCAGGACCGCGCCGATCAGCATGGTCAGGATCGCAATCACGCCGAGGACCGGCTGGAAGTCCCAGCGCACCCCGTCGAACGCCACGTAGAGGATGCGCAGCAGCGCCCCGAACGCGGCGACCTTGGTGCACGCCGCCATCAGCGCCGTGATCGGCGTGGGCGCGCCCTGGTACACGTCCGGCGTCCACACGTGGAACGGCGCCGCCGCGCCCTTGAACAGCAGGCCGATCGCCACCAGGGCGAGGCCGCCGAAGAGCAGCACCTCGTTGCGCTGCGGGTCGGCGACCGCCGCGTGGATCGACGCCAGGTCGACCGCGCCGGCGAAGCCGTAGATCAGCGCCACGCCGAACAGGAAGAACGCCGACGCGTACGAGCCGAGCAGGAAGTACTTGAGCGCCGCCTCCTGGCTGAGCAGGCGCCGGCGCCGGGCCAGCGCGCACAGCAGGTAGAGCGGCAGCGACAGGACCTCGAGCGCGACGAACATCGTCAGCAGGTCGTTCGCGGCCACGAAGAGCAGCATGCCGCCGATCGAGAAGATCGTCAGCGGGTAGACCTCGGTGGCGCCGGGCTGGCCGCCCGCCTGCTTCAGGTCCTTGTCCGACCCGACGGTGATCGCGGCCTGGGAGACGAACGCGCCGCCGGCCTCGACCGCGCGCTCGCCGATCAGCAGCATCGACACCACGCCCAGCAGCAGGATGCTGCCCCACAGGAACACCGTGGGGCCGTCGATGGCCACCGCGCCGCCGATGGTGACGACCCGGGTGTTGCGGGTCAGGATGACCGCGGCCAGCGCCGCCACCAGCGAGGCCAGCGCGAGGGTCAGCTGCACCCCGTGCCGCCGGCCGCGCGGCAGGACCGCCTCGAGCAGCACGCCGAGGCAGGCCGCTCCGAACAGGATCAACATCGGCGACAGCGCGCCATAGTTGATCTCCGGCAGTTTGAGGTCTCCCATGGCTACGGCGCCACCTTTCCGTTTGCGACCGCCGTCGGCGCCGGGTCGGTCGTGCCCACGTCCTGCATGGTGGCCTCGACCGCCGGGTTGATCACGTCGGTGACCGGCTTCGGGTAGAAGCCGAGAATCAGCAGCAGGAGCACCAGCGGCGCGACCACGATCTTCTCGCGCAGGCTGATGTCCTTGTGCATCGCCGGTACCTCGGTGAGCGCCGGGTTCAGCGTGCCCTGCGTGGTGCGCTGGAACATCCACAGCACGTAGGCGGCGGCCAGGATGATGCCCACGGTGGCGATGACCGCGTACACCTTGTGCACCGTGAACGTGCCGATCAGCACCAGGAACTCGCTGACGAACGGCGCGGTGCCGGGCAGCGCCAGCGAGGCCAGGCCGGCGAAGAACAGCACGCCGGCCAGCACCGGGACCAGCTTGCCGGCCCCGCCGAAGTCGCTGACCAGCGCCGAGCCGCGCCGCGCGACGAACATGCCGACGACCAGGAACAGCAGGCCGGTGGCCAGGCCGTGGTTGACCATGTAGAGCACCGAGCCGGTGCCGGCCTGGGTGGTGAAGGCGAAGATGCCGATGCCGATGAACCCGAAGTGGGCGATCGACGTGTACGACACCAGCCGCTTCAGGTCGTTCTGGCCGACCGCCAGCAGCGCGGCGTAGATGATCCCGATGACCCCGAGGATCAGCGCCGCCGGGGCGAACCAGCGCGACGCCTCCGGGAACAGCGGGAGGCAGTAGCGCAGGATGCCGAACGTGCCGACCTTGTCCAGCACACCGACCAGCAGGGCGGCGGCCGGCGCCGGGGCGGCCACACCGGCGTCGGGCAGCCAGGTGTGGAACGGGAAGAACGGCGCCTTGACCGCGAACGCGATGAAGAACCCGAGGAACAGCCAGCGGGCCGTGTTGGTGTCGAACGCCGCGGAGACGTCGCTGAGCTTCTGCCAGTCGAACGTGTGCCCGCCCACGACCCAGAGCCCGATCACCGCGGCCAGCATGAACAGGCCGCCGACCAGCGAGTACAGGAAGAACTTGACCGCCGCGTACTGCCGCCGGGCGCCGCCGTAGGAGCCGATGATGAAGTACATCGGCACCAGCATGACCTCGAAGAACACGTAGAACAGGAACACGTCGGCGGCCGCGAAGACGCCGATCATCGTGCACTCGAGGGCGAGCAGCAGGGCGAAGTACGTCGGCACGGACCGCTGGGTCTCGTCGACGTCGTTCCACGAGGCCAGGATCACCGCCGGCACCAGGATCGCGATCAGCAGCAGCATCACCAGGGCGATGCCGTCCGCGGCGAACGTGAACCGGGCGTCCCAGGTGGGGATCCACTGGTAGGACTCGCGGAACTGGAAGCGGTCGCCGCCGGCCTCGAAGACGATCCACATGACGACGCTCAGCGCGAGCACCGCCAGCGACCAGCCCAGGGCGATCGTCTTGGCGAGTTGCGCCCTGGTCTTCGGGATGAAGGCCACCACCGCCGCCCCCACCAGGGGGAACAGCGTCAGGATGGACAGGAACGGAAAGTCGGTCACGCCAACCATCCCAACTGGATCGCGAGGAAGGCACCGACGACCAGGACTACGCCGGTGAGCATGGACAACGCGTACGAGCGGACGAAACCGGTCTGCAGTCGGCGCAGGCGACCCGAGCTGCCGCCGACGGCGGCCGCGAGGCCGTTCACCGCGCCGTCGATGCCCTTGTTGTCGAGGAAGACCAGCGCGCGGGTGAGGTAGATGCCGGGCCGCTCGAACACCGCCTCGTTGAAGGCATCGGTGTAGAGGTTGCGGCGGGCCGCGGTGACGAGCACCCCGGCCGGCTCCGGCTCCTCGGCGGTGCCGTTGCGGAACAGCGCCCAGGCCAGCCCCGCACCCAGCAGGGTGACGAGGATGCTCAGGGTGGTCAGCAGCCAGTGCGCGAGGACCGGCTCGGCCTCGGCCTGCTCCTGACCGAACACCGGCTCCAGCCAGTCCGGCACGGAGGTCGACATCAGGAAGCCGGCGCCGATCGAGCCCACGGCCAGCAGCATCAGCGGCACGGTCATGATGTACGGCGACTCGTGCGGCTCGTGGATGTCCTCGGTCCACCGCTTCGGACCGTGGAACGTCAGCACGAACAGCCGGGTCATGTAGAAGGCGGTCAGGCCGGCGCCGAGCAGGGCCGCCGAGCCGTACAGCCAGGCCGTCCAGCCCTCGCGCTCGAAGGCCGCCACGATGATCGGCTCCTTGGAGAAGAAGCCGGACAGCGGCGGGATGCCGATGATCGCGAGCCAGCCCATCATGAAGGTGAGCCAGGTCCACTTCATGTACTTGCTGAGCCCGCCGAACCGGCGGATGTCCACCTGGTCGTGCATGCCGTGCATGACGGAGCCGGCGCCCAGGAACATGTTGGCCTTGAAGAAGCCGTGCGCGAGCAGGTGGATGATCGCCAGCGCGTACGCGCCGCCGCCGAGCCCGACGCCGAGGAACATGTAGCCGATCTGGCTGACCGTGGACCAGGCCAGCACGCGCTTGATGTCGTCCTTGGCCGCGCCGATGACGCAGCCCAGCAGCAGGGTGAGCGCGCCGACGCTGACCACCACGGTCTGCAGCGTGTGGTTGGCCGTGAAGATCGCGTTGGAGCGGGCGATCAGGTAGACGCCGGCGGTGACCATCGTCGCCGCGTGGATCAGGGCCGAGACCGGGGTCGGGCCCTCCATCGCGTCGGGCAACCAGGCCTGCAGCGGGAACTGACCGGACTTACCGGCCGCGCCGAGCAGCAGCAGGATGCCCATGACCAGCACCGTGCCGCCGGACAGCGCGCTGACCCCGGTGAAGACCTCGTCGTACTGGGTGGTGCCCAGCGTGGCGAACATCAGGAAGATGCCGATGGCCAGGCCGGCGTCGCCGACCCGGTTCATCAGGAACGCCTTCTTGCCCGCGGTGGCCGCGGACGGGCGGGTGTACCAGAAGGAGATCAGCAGGTACGACGCCAGGCCGACGCCCTCCCAGCCGAAGTAGAGCATCACGTAGTTGTTGCCCAGGACCAGCAGCAGCATCGCGGCGACGAAGAGGTTGAAGTAGGCGAAGAACTTCCGCCGCCCCTCGTCGTGCTCCATGTAGTCCACCGCGTACAGGTGGATCAGCGATCCGACCCCGGTGATCAGCAGGACGAAGACGCCGGACAGCGGGTCGAAGAGCAACCCGAAGTCGACGTGCAGCCCACCGACGGCGATGAAGTCCCACAGGCTCTGCTCCGCCGAGCGCCGCTCCGCGTCCAGGCCGCCCAGCTGGAAGAACATGAGCAGGCCGAGCACGAAGGTCGAGGCCACCGCCAGGACGCCGAGCCAGTGCCCCCACTTGTCGGCCTTGCGGCCCAGCAGGAGCAGGACCGCGGCGCTGGCCAGCGGAATGGCCACCAGCAGCCAGATTCCGCTCAGCAGCCCCGTCGCGTGGGCATACTCCACTGTCTGTTCCACGTGAAGGCCCCTTTAGTACTTGAGGAGGTTGGCGTCGTCGACGCTGGCCGAGCGCCGCGTTCGGAAGATCGACATGATGATGGCCAGCCCGATGACGACCTCGGCCGCCGCTACCACCATCACGAAGAACGAGATGATCTGGCCGTCGAGCGTGCCGTTGATCCGGCTGAAGGTCACCAGCGCGAGGTTCGCGGCGTTCAGCATCAGCTCGATGCACATGAACAGCACGATCGCGTTGCGGCGGACCAGCACACCGGCGGCGCCGATGGTGAAGAGGATCGCCGCCAGCACGAGATAGTAATCAGGTGTCACTTCGCTGAACCGCCCTTTGATCGTTTCGGCTGCGCCGTCACTTCTCGGTCCCCTTCGGTGCGAGCTCCTGCTCGGTCAGCTCGCGCACGGGCAGGATCGCCGAGATGCTGCGCTCGGACCCGTTGCCGTCCGGCAGGCGGGCCGGCGCGGCGACCGACATGGTGTTCGCGTAGACACCCGGGCCGGCCTTCGCCCCCGGGTACGAGCCCGGCCGGAAACGCGCCTTCATGCGCGTCACCTGGTCGGCGATGTCCGCCTTGGCCCGCTCGACGTGGGCCATCACCATGGCGCCGACGGCCGCCGTGATCAGCAGCGCGGAGGTGACCTCGAAGGCGAAGACGTACTTGGTGAACAGCAGGCGGGCGATGCCCTGGACGTTGCCGCCCGCGGCGCTGTTCGCCTCGGCCAGCCCGACGACCTCGGCCCCGCCCAGCGAGCGGGCCAGGCCCGTCGCGACGAGCACGCCGAACGCGACGCCGAGCAGGATGGCCGCGATCCGCTGCCCGCGCAGGGTCTCGATCAGCGAGTCGGACGCATCCCGGCCGACCAGCATCAGCACGAACAGGAACAGCATCATGATGGCGCCGGTGTAGACGATGATCTGCACCGCGCCCAGGAACGGCGCCTGGTTGATGACGTAGATGAAGCCCAGGCACAGCATCGTGACGACCAGCCACAGGGCCGAGTGCACCGCGTTGCGCGCGATGACCATGCCCAGGCCGCCGATGACGGCGAGCGTGCCCAGGATCCAGAAGCCCCACTCCTCGCCGGTGGAGACCTGGCCGGCCGCCTCGGCCGCGAACGCGATCATCGTGCCGCCTCCTTCGCGACCTCGCCGGTGGCGCCGGCCCGGCGGACCGTGCCCGCCGTCTCCGGCCGGCTCGCCGGGTCGACGGCCGTCGCCGCGTCCTCGGTGCCCGCGTCCGACCAGGGCGCGCGCTCGGCGCCGGCCGAGGTGCCCGGGTTGGTCAGGGCGCCGAGGTAGTAGTCCTTGTCGGTGTCGCCCAGCCGCATCGGGTGCGGCGGCTGCTCCATGCCGGGCAGCAGCGGGGCCAGGAGCTCCTTCTTGGTGAAGATGAGGTCCTGGCGGCTGTCGCGGGCCAGCTCGTACTCGTTGCTCATGGTCAGCGAACGGGTCGGGCAGGCCTCGATGCACAGTCCGCAGAAGATGCACCGGGCATAGTTGATCTGGTAGATGCTGGCGTACCGCTCACCGGGCGAGAAGCGCTGCTCGTCGGTGTTGTCGCCACCCTCGACGTAGATCGCGTCCGCCGGGCAGGCCCAGGCGCACAGCTCGCAGCCGATGCACTTCTCCAGGCCGTCCGGGTGCCGGTTGAGGATGTGCCGCCCGTGGTAGCGCGGCGCCGGCGTCGGCGGGGTGAACGGGTAGTCGGTGGTGATGACCTTGCGGAACATGTGCGCGAAGGTCACCCCGAAGCCCTTGAACGAGCCGGTGAACGTTCCCACGTCACACCTCCTTGTCTGACGTGTCGTTCACGGTGTCGTCCGGGCCAGCGGTGGCGCCGCCGACCGTGGCCGGCTGCCGCTCGGCGACCGCGCGGCGGGCGCGTGGACTCGGTGGGACCTGCAGGTCCATCGGCGGGACGGGGAAGCTGCCCGGGGGCCGGGCCGCCAGTTGCTCCTCGATGGAGAACTCCCGTTCCTTCTTGCTGGCCGGCCAGAGCAGCGCGATGCCGAGCACCACCACCGCCGCGGCGAGGTAGACGAGCCAGCGGGCGCCGCCGTCGATCCGGTCGTTGGTCACCCGGACGCCGGCCAGGAAGAGGATCCAGACCAGGTTGACCGGGATGAGCACCTTCCAGCCGAAGCGCATGAACTGGTCGTAGCGCATCCGGGGCAGGGTGGCCCGCAGCCAGATGAACCCGAAGAGCAGCAGCAGCACCTTGCCGAGCCACCAGATCAGCGGGAACCAGCCGGAGTTGGCGCCCTCCCAGAAGGTGGTGATCGGCCACGGGGCCCGCCAGCCGCCCAGGAACAGCGTGGTCGCGAAGGCCGAGACGGTGATCATGTTGATGTACTCGGCCAGGAAGAACAGCGCGAACTTGAACGACGAGTACTCGGTGTGGAAGCCGCCGACCAGCTCGGACTCCGCCTCGGGCAGGTCGAACGGGGCCCGGTTGGTCTCGCCGACCGCCGCGATGCAGTAGATGACGAAGCTGGGCAGCAGCAGGACCGCGTACCAGCTCGGCGGGGTGGGGCTCCAGCCGAAGATGTCGAATGCCGTGGTGGGGTCGTTGCCCGCCTGCGCGGCGACGATCTGCGAGGTGCTCATGGTGCCCGCGGTCATGAAGACCGCCACGATGCTCAGGCCCATCGCGACCTCGTACGAGATCATCTGCGCGCTCGACCGCAGGCCGCCGAGCAGCGGGTACGTCGAGCCCGACGCCCAGCCGGCCAGCACCACGCCGTAGACCGCCATGGACGAGCAGGCCAGCAGCACCAGCACGGACACCGGCACGTCGGTGAGCTGGAGCGCCGTCTTGTGGCCGAGGATCGAGACGACCGGCCCGAACGGGATCACCGAGAACGCGGTGAACGCCACCGTCGCCGAGATCACCGGCGCGATGAAGTACACCACCTTGTCGGCGGTCTTCGGGATGATCTCCTCCTTGAACGGCAGCTTGACGCCGTCCGTGAGGCTCTGCAGCCAGCCCTTGGGCCCGACCTGGTTGGGGCCCGGCCGGACCGCCATCCGGGCCACGACCTTGCGCTCATAGTTGATCGTGAAGAGCGTCAGCAGCAGCAGGATGACGAAGACACCCAGCAGCTTGATCAGGACGATCCACCAGACGTCGTTCTCGAACGTCTGCAGGGTCGGGTCCTGAGCCTTCGCCAGGATCATCGTGGAATTCATGCTGCACCTCCTCCGTCATGCCTTCCTGGCCCTTGCTTCGCTGCGGTGCAGTCAGTCATGACAAAGCCCCCTGAGCGAGGATCGGGCCGGGCTGGCCGGCGCTGAGCCGGACCACCGCACCCGAGGTGACGCCGAGGCTGCGACGCAGCGTCGAGCCCGGCGAGTTCGTGGGCAGCCACACCACCTGCGGGGGCAGATCGGTGATCGCCGCGGGAAGGGTGATCGCGCCGCGGTCGGTGCCGACCGTGACGGCGTCGCCGTCGGCCACGCCGAGCGACTCCGCGAGCCCCTTGCCGAGCCGGACCACCGGGGTGCGGGCCGTGCCGGCCAGCACCTCGTCGCCGTCGAGCATGGAGCCGAGGTCGATCAGGTGGTGCCAGGACGCGAGGACGGCCTCCCGGGCGCCGACCTGGGGCAGCGCGGCGGCGGCCACGGCCGGCGCGGCCGGGCGGCCGGAGCGGCTCGCGGGCATCGTGCCCAGCTCACGCCGGATCGCGCCGACGTCGCCGGTGCCGAGGGTGGCCCCCATCAGCGCCGCCACGGCCTCCAGCACCCGGCCGTCGGCCATCGCGGTGGTGTTGAGCACGGCGTCGAAGGTGCGCAGCCGGCCCTCCCAGTCCATGAAGGTGCCCGGCTTCTCGGCGGCCGGGGCGACCGGCAGCACGACGTCGGCGCGGCGGGTGACCGCGCTCTGCCGCAGCTCCAGGCTGACCAGGAACGGCACCGCGTCGAGGGCCTGCTCGGCCAGCCGCGGGTCGGCCAGGTCGGCCGGGTCCACGCCGGCGACCAGCAGGCCGCCGAGGGTGCCGTCCGCCGCGGCCGCGACGATCGCGTCCGTGTCCCGCCCGACCGTGCCGGACAGGGCGCCGGCGTCGACGTCCCAGGCCGCGGCCAGCTCGGTGCGGGCGCCGGCGTCGGTGACCGGACGGCCGCCGGGCAGCAGGTTGGGCAGGCAGCCCGCGTCCACCGCACCACGGTCGCCCGCGCGCCGCGGAACCCAGGCCAGCCGGGCACCGGTGCGGTCGGCCAGCGCGGCGGCGGCCGACAGGCCACCGGGCACGCTCGCGAGCCGCTCGCCGACGATCAGCAGGGCGCCGGGAACGGCGAGCGCCGCGGCGACCGCCGCGTCGGTGCCAAGCAGCCGGGCCTCGTCACCGGGCACGGCCGCGACCAGCGTCGCGCCGAGCTTCTCGAAGCCCCGGCTCAGGTACGGCGCCACGGCCGTGACCTTGAGGTTCTTCTTCCCGTGCCCCTTGCGCAGGCGCAGGAAGAGGATCGGGCACTCCTCCTCGGGCTCGAGCCCGACGATGACCGCGGACGGCGCGTTCTCCACGTCGGTGTAGGTCACGTCGGTGACCCCGGCGACCGAGGAGGCCAGGAAGTCCGCCTCCTCCGCCGACAGCGGGCGGGCCCGGAAGTCGATGTCGTTGGTGCCGAGCGCCACCCGGGCGAACTTCGCGTACGCGTACGCGTCCTCGACCGTGAGCCGGCCGCCGGTCAGCACGCCGACGCCGCGACCCTTCGCCGCCTGCAGACCCTCGGCCGCCGCCAGCAGCGCCTCGCTCCAGGACGCCTCGCGCAGCTGGCCGCTCTTGGCGTCGCGGACCATCGGGGTGGTGATGCGGTCGTAGCCGGTGGTGTAGCGGAAGCCCCACCGGCCCTTGTCGCAGTTCCACTCCTCGTTGACCGCCGGGTCGTCGCCGGCCAGGCGCCGCAGCACCTTGCCCCGCCGGTGGTCGGCCCGCATCGCGCAACCGGCCGCGCAGTGCTCGCAGGCGGTCGGCGAGGAGACCAGGTCGAACGGGCGGGCCCGGAACCTGTACTGCTCGCCGGTGAGCGCGCCGACCGGGCAGATCTGGATCGTGTTGCCGGAGAAGTACGAGTTGAACGCGACATCGCCCGCGCCGTCACCGACCTGACCGTCGCCGGTGCCGTCGCCGCCAAAGAAGTCGTCGCGGTAGACGTTGATCTGCTCGCCGGACGAGCGGTCCATCAGGTCGATGAACTTGTCCCCGGCGATCTCCTCGGAGAAGCGGGTGCAGCGCTGGCAGAGGATGCAGCGCTCGCGGTCCAGCAGCACCTGGCTGGAGATGTGGATCGGCTTCTCGTACTCGCGCTTGTGCTCGTGGAAGCGCGAGTCGGCGCGGCCGTTCGACATGGCCTGGTTCTGCAGCGGGCACTCGCCGCCCTTGTCGCAGGTCGGGCAGTCGAGCGGGTGGTTGGCCAGCAGCAGCTCCATCACGCCGCCCTGGGCCTTGGCGGCGACCGGCGAGGTGAGCTGGGTCTTGACCACCATGCCCTCGGCCACCGTCTGGGTGCAGGACGCGACCGGCTTGCGCTGGCCCTCCACCTCGACCAGGCACTGGCGGCACGCGCCGGCCGGGGCCAGCAGCGGGTGGTCGCAGAACCGCGGGATCGCGATGCCCATCCGCTCGGCGACCCGGATGACCAGCTCGCCCTTGGCGGCGGTCACCTCCACGCCGTCGACGGTCAGCGTGACCTCGTCGGTCTTCTTGGCCACATCGGTCATCAGTGCGCTCCTACCAGGGCCTTCTCGGACAGCCGCGGGGCGGTCCGGCCCTCGATGTAGTCGAGGTAGTCCTGCCGGAAGAACTTGAGCGTCGACATGACGGGCGTCGCCGCGCCGTCGCCGAGGCCGCAGAACGACCGGCCGAAGATGTTGTCCGCGGTGTCCTGCAGGGTGTCCAGGTCCTGGACGGTGCCCTGGCCGGACAGGATCCGGCGGTACGTGCGGACCATCCAGTAGTTGCCCTCGCGGCACGGGGTGCACTTGCCGCAGGACTCGTGGTGGTAGAACTCCAGCCAGCGCCAGGTCGCGTACACCGGGCAGTCCTGGTCGGAGAAGATCTGCATCGCCGTGGTGCCCAGGATCGAGCCCGCCGCCGCCACGCCCTCGAAGTCCATCGGGGTGTCGATGTGCTCGGCCGTCAGCAGCGGCGTCGACGAGCCGCCGGGCGTCCAGAACTTCAGGTTGTGGCCGGGCTTCATGCCGCCGGCCAGCTCGATCAGCTCGCGCAGGGTGATGCCCAGGCCGCACTCGTACTGGCCCGGGTTGGCGATCCGGCCGGAGAGCGAGTAGATCATCGGGCCGGACGACTTCTCCGTGCCCATGCTCTTCCACCAGTCCGCGCCACCCAGCACGATGTACGGCACCGACGCGATGGTGCCGACGTTGTTGACCACCGTCGGGCTCGCGTACAGGCCGGCGATCGCGGGGAAGGGCGGGCGCAGCCGGGGCTGGCCGCGGAAGCCCTCGAGCGAGTCCAGCAGCGCCGTCTCCTCGCCGCAGATGTACGCGCCCGCACCGCTGTGCACGACGAGCTCCAGGTCGAACCCGGAGCCGAGGATGTTCTCGCCGAGATAGCCCCGGGCGTACGCCTCCTTGATGGCGTTGCGCAGCCGGCGGGCGGCGTGCACGGCCTCGCCGCGGATGTAGATGAACGCCCGGCTGGCCCGGATCGCGTAGGCCGCGATGATCGCACCCTCGATCAGCGAGTGCGGGTCGTACGTCATCAGCGGCAGGTCCTTGCAGGTGCCCGGCTCGCCCTCGTCGGCGTTGATGACCAGGTAGTGCGGCTTGCCGTCGCCCTGCGGGATGAAGCCCCACTTGAGACCGGTGGGGAAGCCCGCGCCGCCGCGACCGCGCAGGCCGGAGTCCTTGATGAGCTGGATCAGGTCGTCGGGGTGGACGTCCAGCGCCTTGCGGACCGCGGCGTAGCCGTCGAGCCGCTCGTAGGTGTCGATCTGCCAGGCGTCCGGCGACAGCCAGCGCTTGGTGAGGACGGGGGTGAGCTTCTGGAGAACCTCACGCCGGGGCTGAGTCACTTCTTCTCCTCGTTGCCGCGCCGAGCGTTCTGCCGCTTGTGCGCGGCCGTGCTGTCGCTCACGATGCTCTCGCCCCGCTCCCCGTCGCCGGCGGGCTTGCCGTCGCCGGCCGGCTGGTTGTCCGCGACGCCGGCAGCCTCGGCGGCGTTGCTGGGTGCCGGGGTGCCGTCGGGCAGGCCGGCCGTCGTCGCGCCGGGAGCCGGGGTGGAGGCGTCGGGCTGGCGCGCCTCGGCCGCCCGTACCTCCGGGTCCTTGTCGTCGCCGGCCTTGACCGGGGCGCCGGCCTTGCGGTGCTCGACCTTGTCGACCACGGTGGCCGCCGCGGCCTTGACCTTGGAGGCCACGTTGGCGATGAGGCCGCCGTGCTTCTCCTCGGCCGGCCGGGCGGCGGGAACCGGGCCCGGGTCCTTGACCGCCCTGGCGGAGTCGTCGCGGGCCGGCTTGGTGGTGGTGATCGGGGTGTCGATGTTGAAGTTGGCCACCGCGACGCCGTGCTCCTGGGCCAGCGTCACGCCGCGCAGCGTGGGCGCCCCGGCCGGGCCGTCGGCGACGGCGCCGTCCCGCTCGTCGGCGAAGCCGGCCAGCTGCACCTGCATCTCCTTGAGCGAGCAGATCCGTGCGCCGCGGCTCGGCATCGGCCGCTCGCCCTTGCGCAGCTGCTCGACCAGCTCCACCGCCGCCTGCGGGGTGGTGTTGTCGACCGCGAAGTCGTAGTTGACCGTCACGACCGGCGCGTAGTCGCAGGCCGCGAGGCACTCGGCGTGCTCCAGGGTGATCTTGCCGTCGGCCGTGGTCTCGTCGTGCCCCACGCCGAGGTGCTCGACGAGGCCGTCGTACACCTCCTGGCCGCCGAGCACGTTGCACAGCGTGTTGGTGCAGACGCTGACCAGGTATTCGCCGGTCGGCTTGCGCTTGTACATGGTGTAGAACGTCGCCACCGCGCCGACCTGGGCCTTGTTGATGCCCAGGATCTCGGCGCAGAACGCGACGCCGTTGGGGCTGACGTAGCCCTCCTCGGTCTGCACCAGGTGCAGCAGCGGGAGCAGCGCCGAACGCTCACGACCCGCCGGGTAGCGCGCGAGGATCTCGCGCGCCGGCTCCAGGAGCTTCTCGGCCAGCGGCGCTGCGGCCGGGGAGAAGTCCACAGTCACGTCTGACATTTAGCGGTCACACCCACCCATCACGGGGTCCAGGGAGGCGCCGCCGGCGATGACGTCGGCCAGCAGCGCGCCCTCGGCCATCGCGGGGATGGCCTGGAGGTTCACAAAGCTCGGATCGCGGTAGTGCACCCTGTACGGGTGGGTGCCACCGTCGGAGACGGCGTGCACACCGAGCTCACCGCGCGGGTGCTCGATCCCGACGTAGACCTGGCCGGGCGGCACCCGGAAGCCCTCGGTCACGAGCTTGAAGTGGTGGATCAGCGACTCCATCGACTGACCCATGATCTTGGCGACGTGCTCGAGCGAGTTGCCCATGCCGTCGACGCCCACGGCCAGCTGGGCCGGCCAGGCGATCTTCTTGTCCGCGATCATGACCGGGCCGGGCTTGAGCCTGTCCAGCGCCTGCTCGACGATCTTCAGCGACTCCCGGATCTCCGCCATCCGGACCAGGTAGCGGCCCCAGACGTCGGCGGAGGTGGCCGTCGGCACGTCGAACTCGTAGTCCTCGTACCCGCAGTACGGCATGGTCTTGCGCAGGTCCCAGGCCAGGCCGGCCGAGCGCAGCACCGGGCCGGTGATGCCCAGCGAAAGACAGCCCGTCACGTCCAGGACGGCGACGCCCTGGGTGCGCTCCTGCCAGATGACCTGGCCGGAGAGCATGGCCTCGTATTCCTTGAGCTTCTTGGGCAGGTAGACGAGCAGGTCCCGGATCTTGCGGATCGCCGAGTCCGGGATGTCCTGCGCGACCCCGCCCGGGCGGATGTACGCGTGGTTCATCCGCAGGCCCGAGGTCTCCTCGAAGATGTCGAGGATGTACTCCCGCTCGCGGAAGCCGTACAGCATCATCGAGATCGCGCCGAGCTCCATGCCCGTGGTGGCGATCCAGACCAGGTGCGACGAGATCCGGTTGAGCTCCATGAAGAGCACCCGGATGGTGTTCGCCCGCTCGGTGATGTCGTCGGTGATGCCGAGCAGCTTCTCGACCGCCAGGCAGTAGCCGGTCTCGTTGAACAGCGGCGCCAGGTAGTCCATCCGGGTCACGAAGGTCGTGCCCTGGGTCCAGTTGCGGTACTCCAGGTTCTTCTCGATGCCGGTGTGCAGGTAACCGACCACGGGCCGGACCTGGGTGACGGTCTCGCCCTCGAGCTCCAGCACCAGCCGCAGCACGCCGTGCGTCGACGGGTGCTGCGGGCCCATGTTGACGACGATCTTCTCGTTGCTGAGCGGGTCGATGCCGCCGGTGATGGTGTCCCAGTCACCGCCGGTGACGTTGAAGACCCGGCCCTCGGTGGTCTCGCGCTCGGTGGCGTACCCGGCTCCGCTGGTCGTCTGGCTTGTCATTGGTAGACCCTCCGCTGGTCCGGCGGCGGAATTTCGGCGCCCTTGTACTCGACGGGCACGCCGCCGAGCGGATAGTCCTTGCGCTGCGGGTGGCCCTCCCAGTCATCCGGCATGAGGATCCGGGTGAGGTTGGGGTGGCCGGCGAAGACGACACCGAACATGTCGTAGACCTCGCGCTCCTGCCAGTCGGCAGTGGGGTACACGCTGGTCACGGTGGGCAGGCTGACCCCGTCGGCCACCGCCGCCTCCAGCCGGACCCGGCGCCGGTACGTCATGGAGGTGAGCTGGTACGACACGTGGAAGCGGCGGTTGTCGCTGCCCAGGTAGTCGACCGCGTCCACCGAGGAGCACAGCTCGAAGCGCAGCGACTCGTCGTCGCGCATGATCTGGCAGACCTCGGCGATCCGCTCCGGCTTGATGTGCAGGGTCAGCTCACCGCGGTCGACGACGACCTTCTCGATCGCGTCGGCGAAGCCCGGGTAGGCCTCCTCCAGCGCGTCGTGGACCTCGTCGAAGTAGCCGCCGAACGGGCGCGGGGTGTCGGCGGTGGTCGGCCGCCGGCGGACCAGGCCACCGAAGCCGGAGACGTCGCCGGTGCCCTGGATGCCGAACATGCCCTTGTCGGGGCTGGGCGGCAGCTCCGCCGGGGAGCCGAGATTGGCCCCTTCGGGAGTCGATTCGACGCTCACTTACCATCCTCCCGCAGGTGCGGTTGCAGCTTCATCCAGTTCTCGATGCGCAGCTGCTCCTCGCGGCCCTCCTTGACGGCCTGCGTCCACTCGGCCCGGCGGACCTTGTCCACCCGGTACGAGGACGGCATGGCGCCGGGGGCGACGACCGGCATCTTGCCCGCGGCCTTGCGGGCCTCGAGCATCTTGCGGCCGTTCGGGCCGAGCGGGGCGGCCATGACCTTCTCGCGCATCTTGAGGATCGCGTCGATCAGCATCTCGGGCCGCGGCGGGCAGCCCGGCAGGTAGATGTCGACCGGGACGATGTGGTCGACGCCCTGCACGATCGCGTAGTTGTTGAACATGCCGCCCGACGAGGCGCAGACGCCCATCGAGATCACCGAGCGCGGCTCGGGCATCTGGTCGTAGATCTGCCGCACGACCGGCGCCATCTTCTGGCTCACCCGGCCGGCGACGATCATCAGGTCGGCCTGCCGCGGCGAGGCCCGGAAGACCTCCATGCCCCAGCGGCCGAGGTCGTAGTGCGGACCGCCGGCCGCCATCATCTCGATGGCGCAGCAGGCCAGGCCGAAGGTGGCGCCCCAGAACGACGACTTGCGGGCCCAGTTGGAAAGCTTCTCCACCGAGGTCAGCAGGATGCCGCTCGGTAGCTTCTCTTCGATTCCCATATCAGTCAGTCCCAGTTCAATCCGCCGCGTCGCCACACGTACGTGTAGGCGATGAAGACAGTGACGATGAAGAGGACCATCTCGACGAAGCCGAACAGGCCGAGCGCCTCGAAGGACACCGCCCACGGGTAGAGGAAGATGGTCTCGATGTCGAAGACGATGAACAGCATCGCGGTCAAGTAGAACTTGACCGGGAAGCGGCCGCCACCGATGGGCTGCGGCGCCGGCTCGATGCCGCACTCGTACGCATCGAGCTTGGCCCGGTTGTACCGCTTCGGGCCGACGATCGGCGCGATCGACACCGAGAACAAGGCGAAGAGCGCGCCGAGAATCAGCAGCCCGACGATCGGTACGTAGGGATTGAGCGTCATACCGTCTCCTGCTCGACTGTTAGCCGCTTCACACTATTAATCCGCTTTGGCGTCCGGTCGACCGGGGTCCCGATGTCTTTCATACCGCCGGTGCGACCTTCGTCAGGCCGTTGATGATGCGGTCCATGGCGTCCCCGTCCCGCGGATCCGTCAGATTCGCCAGCAACTTGAGCACGAAGCGCATCAGGGTCGGGTGCGGCATGCCGTGCTTGGTGGCGATCCGCATGATCTGCGGGTTGCCGATCAGCTTCACGAAGACCCCACCGAGGCGGTAGTACCCCCCGAAACGGACCTTCAACTCCGCCGGGTACGCCTGCAGGGCACGCTCGCGGTCGGCCCCGGCCGGGCGCGCGAGGGCCTGGACGGCCACCTCGGCGGCCAGCTCGCCGGACTCCATCGCGTACGCGATGCCCTCACCGTTCATGGGGTTGACCATGCCACCGGAGTCGCCGACCAGCATGACGCCGCGCGTGTAGTGCGGCACGCGGTTGAAACCCATCGGCAGCGCGGCGCCCAGGATCGGGCCGTCGGCGTTGGCCTCGCCGCGCAGGCCCCACTCCTCGGGCGTGGTGTTCAGCCAGTCGGTGAGCATGGCCCGGTAGTTGGTGCGGCCGAAGGCGCTGGAGGAGTTGAGGATGCCCAGGCCCGCGTTCACCCGGCCGTCGCCGAGGCCGAAGATCCAGCCGTACCCGGGCAGCAGCCGGTCGCGGTCCTGCGCGCTGCGCAGCTCCAGCCAGGACTCCAGGTAGTCGTCCTCGGCGCGCACCGGCGACTGGTAGTAGCGCCGGACGGCGACGCCGAGCGGGCGGTCGTCCCGCTTGGCGAGCCCCATGGCGAGCGGGAACTTGCCGGACACGCCGTCCGCCGCGATCACCAGCGGGGCGCGATACTGGACCGGTTCCTTGCCGGGGCCGGCCTTGGCCTCGACACCGATGGCGCGACCGTCGTCGTCGAGCACCGGCCCGGTGACGTTGACGCCGGTGCGCAGCAGGGCGCCGGCTTCCACCGCGCGCTGGGCCAGCATGTCGTCGAAGTCCAGGCGGGTGCGCACGAGACCGTAGTTGGGGAAGCTGGCGAGCTCCGGCCAGTCCAGCTCGAGACGGACGCCGCCGCCGATCACCCGCAGGCCGCGATTGTGCAGCCAGCCGGCCTTCTCGGAGGTGTCGACGCCCATCCGGATCAGCTGCCGGGTCGCGCGTGGAGTGAGCCCGTCGCCGCAGACCTTCTCGCGCGGGAACTCGGTCTTCTCCAGCAGCAGGACCCGCAGGCCGTGCCGCGCCATGTGGTACGCCGCGGCGGAGCCGCCCGGCCCTGCCCCGACCACGATCACGTCGGCCTCGTCGGCGACGGTTCCTCCTGCGGTAGCGAGGTCGTTCACGGCTCACCTCCGTCAAGCGCGGGCTCGTGAAACAGTTCACAAGCCAGCCCAGGTCGGAGTCTAAGACGGCCATCGAAGCGGATAGGGGTTAGGGAACCCTAACTGTTTCGGAACTGTTCCGGCTCTTCGCGAGAGCACGCTGCAGGACCTCGCGGGCGACTCCGTCCAGGTGCTCGGAAAACGTACCGCCCATCGCGGCGTCGAGCGCGACGATCAGCTCATCCACCAACCGCTGCGCCTGTTCCGGGTCCCGCACGGCCACCAACCGGATACGATGCGCCAGCTCCAGGGCCCGTCGCTCGCCCTCGTCACGGTCGTCGATCGGGACGTCGATGTCCGAGTCGTCGACCGCGCAGTCGATTGTCGTCATGGCCCGAGTCAAACACCCCGCACCCGCCTGAACCGGGCAAACAACTATTTTCTAGATCTTCGTGGCCCGGTGCAGGGCAACGACCCCACCGGTCAGGTTGCGCCACCCGACCCGGCTCCACGGGCCCGCGCCCGCGATGCGGGCGGCCAGCCCGGCCTGGTCCGGCCAGGCCCGGATGGACTCGGCCAGATAGACGTACGCCTCCGGGTTGCTCGACACGCCGCGGGCCACCGAGGGCAGGCTGCGCATCAGGTACGACAGGTAGACGGTGCGGAACGCCGCGTTGGTCGGGTGGCTGAACTCGCACACCACCAGACGCCCGCCCGGCCGGGTGACCCGGCCCAGCTCCCGCAGCGCCGCGCCGGTGTCGACGACGTTGCGCAGGGCGAAGGAGATCGTCACCGCGTCGAAGGCCGCATCGGGGAACGGCAGCTTCAGGGCGTCCCCGGCGACCAGGGGCACGGTCCGGCCGGCGGCACGCCCGGCCCGCAGCATGCCGGTGGAGAGGTCGGCGCCCACCGCGTACGCCCCCGAGCGGCCCAGCTCCTCGGTCGACACCCCGGTGCCCGCGCCCACGTCGAGCACCCGCTCGCCCGGGCGCAGGCCGAGCGCCGCCCGGGTGGCCCGGCGCCAGCCGCGGTCCTGCCCGAAGGAGAGCACCGTGTTGGTCAGGTCGTACCGCTCGGCCACGCCGTCGAACATCTCGGCGACCTCGTGCGGCTGCTTGTCCAGATCTGCGCGCGTCACGCCCGCAACTCTGCCAGGCGGGGACACAGAACGGGCGGGATGGTGACCCATCCCGCCCGTTCTTCGTGCGTTATATATACGACCGCCATCGGTCGGGTCCGAGACCCCGCCGCCGACGGTCATGAGTCGTGGCGACGCTTCAGTGGTGCGGTGTTACGCAGGCAACATAACCAGCGCGAACGGCGCAAACCACAGACACGCGCGGCTCGTTACCGAGGAGCAACCAGCCCCTCGCCACTCCACCGACCCGTACCTGGCCGATCGGCCGATGACCTCGGTCATCCGGCCCATCGACACCCCTCACTTCCGGGGGTCCCGCCGGGGTCTCAGGAGACGTCCACCAGCGGCAGCTCGGTGCGGCCGGCGCCGCCGCCGGGCATCGCGATCGACGAGAAGTGCGAGACCACCCGCTCGTCCGTGGGGTCGTCGGCCTCGGTCGCGTGCACCGCGAGGTGCCGGTACAGGGTGTCGCGCTGCGCCGGGACCCGTCCCGCCGTGCGGATCATCCAGATCAGCTCGTGCAGGTTCGACCGGTGCCGGGCGCCCGCCGAGGAGATCACGTTCTCCTCCAGCATGATCGAGCCCAGGTCGTCCACGCCCAGGTGCAGCGCCAGCTGGCCGACGTCCTTGCCGGTGGTCAGCCAGGACGCCTGCAGGTGGGCCACGTTGTCGAAGAAAAGCCGGGACACCGCGATGAAGCGCAGGTACTCCAGGGTGGTGGCCTGGGTGCGGCCCTTGAGGTGGTTGTTCTCCGCCTGGTACGTCCACGGGATGAACGCGCGGAAGCCGCCCACGCTGCCCTCGGCCTCGACCGGCGAGTCCACGTAGCCGTTGGCCACGGCGAGGTCCTGCACCTCGCGGATCATCCGGATGTGCTCGATGCGCTCGGCGTTGGTCTCGCCCGTACCCATCATCATCGTGGCCGTGGAGCTCAGCCCGTTACGGTGCGCGACCGTCATGACCTCGAGCCAGCGCGCGCCGGACTCCTTGAGCGGCGCGATCGCCTTGCGCGGCCGGTCGGGCAGCATCTCGGCGCCCGCGCCGGCGATGGAGTCCAGGCCGGCGGCCTTGATCCGCAGCACGGCCTCGGAGATGGAGACGCCGGAGACCTTGGCCATGTGCAGGATCTCGCTGGGGCCGATCGAGTGGATGGCCAGCTGCGGGTAGGCCTGCTTGACCGAGGAGAAGAGGTTCTCGTAGTACTCCACGCCGTAGTCGGGGTGGTGGCCGCCCTGGAGCATCACCTGCGTCGCGCCGAGCTCGACCGCCTCGCCGCAGCGGTGCAGGATCTCCTCCATCGGGTGCGACCAGCCCTCGGCGTGCTTCGGCGCCCGGTAGAAGGCGCAGAACTTGCAGGCCGTGACGCAGACGTTGGTGTAGTTGATGTTGCGATCGATCAGGTAGGTGACGATCCCGTCCGGATGGCGCCGGCGCCGGACCGCGTCGGCCGCCTCACCCAGGGCGTGGAAGGGCGCTTCGGTGTAGAGCAGCAGCGCCTCCTCGGGCGTGATCCGCCCACCGTCGGCCCCACGCTGCAGGATGCTGTCGATCTCCGGGTTCGCCGTCACGCCCCGAAGCCTACGTCCCGGATCCGGCGGTCGTCAGCGGCGTCGGTCACTGCCGCGGCGCGCCTCCGCCCGCCGGCGCGCTCCCCCGCGCCGCCCGCCCTCGCGGCGCTCAGCGACGCTGGTCGGCGGCCCGACGGTCGATCAGGACGCCCAGGCCGTCCAGCACCCGCTCCAGGCCGAAGACGTACGCGCGGCCCGGGTGGTAGGCCCCGCCCAGCTCGGCGCCGGCCGCGGCGCCGACCCGCACGGCGGTGGGGTAGGCCTGCGGGTCGAAGACCTTGGCCAGCAGCGGGCCGTTCTCGGCCCACCACTCGTGGTCGCTGCGGGCACTGCGCGCGGCCTCGGCCCGGGCGTCGGCCTCGGCCCGGGCCGAGGCCTGCACGAACCCCAGCAGATAGGTCAGGGCGGCGTCGGTCTCCACGTCGTCGAGGCCCGCGCCGGCGAAGGCGCGCAGCTCGTGCTCGTACTTGGCCATCAGCCCGGGGCCCAGCGGCGGCCGGCTCTGCGAGATGCCCGCCGCCCACGGGTGCTGCTCGTAGAGCAGCCGGTTGTCCTCGGCCACCGCGGCGAGCCGCTCGCGCCAGGACTCCCCCGCGGGCTCCGCCCGCGACATCCGCAGGTAGACGGCGTCGAGCATCAGGTCGAGCAGGGCGGCCTTGTCCGGCACGTACGTGTACAGCGTCATCGGCACGACGCCCAGCTCCTGGGCGACCCGGCGCATGCTCACAGCGTCGAGCCCCTCGTCGTCGGCCAGCACGATCGCGGTGTCGACGACCCGGGCCAGGGTCAGCCCCTTCTTCCGGCCGCGCCGGCTCGCCGGCTCGGAGAACCAGAGCAGGTCGATGGTGCGTCGGGCCTCAGCCACGGGGTGGCACTCCCTTCCTGTACGGCGTATCTTATACGGTGTCCAACTAAAGAGCTGGGGTTCCCGTACGAGCTGGAGGTTCCGTGCGAGTCTCGTCCTCTGCCGTCTCACTCACCGTCGACGACGTCCCCGCGTCGAGCAAGTTTCTCGTCTCCCACTTCGGCTTCGTCGAGCGGATGGCGGCCGACGGGTTCGCCGCCCTCGGCCGCGACGACGGCGCGGTGGACGTCGTCTTCCTCCGCCGCGGCATCGAGGTGCTGCCCGAGCCGCTGCGCGACCAGCGCGCCACCGGCGTGATCGTGGCCTTCGTGGTGCAGGACCTCGAGGACGAGCAGGAACGGCTGCGCGCCGAGGGCGTGCCGATCACCCTCCCGCTGCGCGAGGAGCCGTGGGGCGAGCGCCTGTTCATGGTGGAGGATCCCAACGGCATCGCGTACGAGCTGGTCGAGTGGGCCGCCTCCTGAGCCCCGGGCCGGCTCAGTCGTTAACCTCGACAGGTCGATCGGAATCGGAGTCGCAGTGCTCGTCGTGCATGGCGTGTGGATCGCCGGTGAGTCGGCGCCCGGGAGGCTCGCGCTCTGGGCCGAGGATCCCGCCCTTCCCCTGACCACCTCGTCCCGGGGCCGCCGCCGGCCGCACCCGTTCGCGGTGCCGGCCGGGGCGCTGGCCGCGGCGCTGACCGGCTCGTCCGACGACGTCCGCGAGGCGCTCGCCAAGGCCGCGGAGTCGGAGCTGACCCTGCACCTGCCCGGAACGGCCAGGGGTCCGCTGCCGTCCCCGGAGGCCGGCAGCGAGGCGCCGGGACGCGGGCTGCGGCTGGGGACGTGGCCGACGCCGGCCCTCGTGGTGCCCGGCGAGCAGGCGCTGGCGGCGCTCGGCGCGCTCGCCGAGCCCGACCCGGAGGGGCCGTGGCTGGCCGCGCCGTCGCTGCGCTATCTGTGCCTGCTGGCGGGGCACGCCTGCGACCTGGCTCGCCGGGGGCGGATGCTGCCCCAGCTGGTGGTCGAGTCGGGAACGCCGGCCGGGCGGTGGCGGCCGGTGCTGACGGGCGCGGACGCGGCCGGCTACCGGGACTTCGCGGCGGCCATGCCGCCGGTGTGCCGCTCGGCGTCCGCGGGTGGGTCGTCCGAGCCGCCGGAGGACGCGGGCGCCGGCAGCGTCGGGCGGACGCTGCGGGATGCGCTCGAGGTGCTGGTCGATGCCGCGGCCCGGTCGCTCATGCCCGAGCGGATGCTGCTCGGGCTGCGGCCCGGCCCCCGGACCGCGCTCGCCGAACGCTGGCTCTTCTCGCTGACCGGCACCGATCCCACGCTGCCCGGCGCGCCGGCCGCCGACGTCGCCGAGCTGGCCAAGCCGCTGGTGGCCTGGCTCCGCTCGGCCCACGACGCCAACGGCCCGATCCGGGTGAGCTTCCGGCTGACCGAGCCACCGCCCGGCACCGACGACTGGGCCCTGGAGTTCGCCCTGCAGTCCGCCGACGACCCGAGCCTCTACCTGCCCGCGGGCGACCTGTGGGCCGGCGCCCGGCTGCCCGGGTTGCCGGCCAGTCCCGACGAGACGCTGCTCGCCGGGCTGGGCCGCGCGGTCCGGTTGTTCCCCGCCCTGCACGAGGCCCTGCTGGACGCCCGACCCGAGGGCATGGCGCTGAACACGGGCGAGGCGCACGACTTCCTGCGGCAGGCGGCGCCGCTGCTGCAGGCGGCCGGGTTCGGGGTGCAACTGCCCTCCTGGGCCGGGCGCAAGGCGGTCGGGTTGAAGCTGACCACCCGCAGCCGCAGCAAGACCCCGTCCGGCAAGGCCGCCGCCGACTCCGGGTTCGGCCTGGAGCAGCTGGTCGACTTCCGGATCGACCTGGTGATCGGCGACGGCACGGTCAGCGCCGACGAGCTCGCCGAGCTGGCCCGGCTCAAGGTGCCACTGGTCCGGGTGCGCGGCCAGTGGGTCGAGCTGGACGACCGTCAGCTCAAGGCGGCGCTCAAGGCGGTCGGGCGGCGCCGGGAGGGCGAGCTGACCGCCGGCGAGGTGCTGCAGCAGGTGGTCGACGGCGGCGAGGAGGACCTGCCGCTGGTCGAGGTGGATGCCGACGGGCTGCTCGGCGACCTCGTCTCCGGCCGGGCGGCCGAGCGGCTCACGCCGGTGCCGACGCCGCCGGGCTTTCAGGGGACGCTGCGGCCGTACCAGGAGCGGGGGCTGTCCTGGCTGCATTTCCTGGCCGGGCTGGGGCTGGGCGGCATCCTCGCCGACGACATGGGGCTCGGCAAGACGGCGCAGACGCTGTCGCTGCTGCTCGCCGAGCGGGCCGACCCGGCCGCTCCCGTGGCGCCGACCCTGCTGGTCTGCCCCATGTCACTGGTCAGCAACTGGCAGAAGGAGGCCGCCCGGTTCGCCCCGGCGCTGCGGGTGCACGTCCATCACGGCGGGGCCCGCAAACGGGACGAGGACCTCCGCGCCGCGGTGGCCGCTTCCGATCTGGTCATCACGACCTACGGCACGGCCCTGCGCGATCTCGGCGCGCTGCGGGAGATCCACTGGGGACGGATCGCGTGCGACGAGGCGCAGGCCATCAAGAACAGCGGCACCCGGCAGGCCCAGGCGGTGCGGGCCATTCCGGCCCGGACGCGGCTGGCCCTGACCGGTACGCCGGTGGAGAACCACCTCGCCGAGCTGTGGTCCATCATGGAGTTCTGCAACCCGGGGCTGCTGGGGCCGGCCAAGCGGTTCCGGCGGCGCTTCCAGGAGCCGATCGAGGTGCGCGGCGACGCCGACGCGACCGCTGCCCTCAAGCGCGCCACCGGGCCGTTCGTGCTGCGACGCCTCAAGACCGACAAGTCGATCATCTCCGACCTACCGGAGAAGAACGAGATGAAGGTCTGGTGCACGCTCACCGCCGAACAGGCGACGCTCTACCAGGCCGTCGTCGAGGACATGATGACCGTCATCGACAACAGCGAGGGCATCCAGCGGCGGGGCAACGTGATCGCGGCGATGACCAAGCTCAAGCAGGTCTGCAACCACCCGGCCCATCTGCTCAAGGACGGTTCCCGGCTGCCGGGCCGCTCGGGCAAGCTGGCCCGCCTGGAGGAGCTGACCGAGGAGATCATCGAGGACGGCGACAAGGCGCTGGTCTTCACGCAGTATTCGGAGTTCGGCACGATGCTCCAGCCGTATCTGGCCGCGCACCTGGACCGCCCGGTGCTATGGCTCCACGGTGGACTCTCCAAGAGCCGGCGGGACGAGCTGGTCGACCGTTTCCAGAACGACCCGGAGCCGATGCTGTTCCTGCTGTCGCTCAAGGCAGCCGGCACGGGCCTGAACCTCACCGCCGCCAACCACGTCATCCACGTCGACCGCTGGTGGAACCCGGCGGTGGAGGACCAGGCCACCGACCGCGCGTTCCGCATCGGACAGTCGCGCAACGTGCAGGTCCGCAAGTTCATCTGCACCGGCACGCTCGAGGAGAAGATCGACGCGATGATCGAGCGCAAGAAGGCGCTGGCCTCCTCGGTGGTCGGCACGGGCGAGGACTGGGTGACCGACCTCGACACCGACCAGCTGCGCGAGCTGTTCGCGCTCGACCCGGTGGCGGTGAGCTGACATGCCCGTGGACCCGCAGGGACGCTGGTTCGACAGCACCGGGCCGATCCGGGTGGAGGGCGGCATCGCCGTACGCGCCAAGCGCGGCAAGATCGGCGAGCAGTGGTGGTCCCGGCGTTTCGTGGACATCCTGGAACGCACCTGCGACGCGGGCCGGCTCGCGCGTGGGCGTGCGTACGCGCGCAAGGGTCAGGTCATCGGCTTCGACCTCACGCCCGGCCGCGTCGCGGGGCAGGTCCAGGGTTCACGCCCGCAGCCGTACGCGGTGACGATCGACATCCCGGCCTACGACGCAGCACAGTGGACGAAGATCCTGGCCGCGCTCGGCTCCCAGGCCCTGTACCGCGCGGCGCTGCTGGCCGGCGAGATCCCGCACGAGCTGGTGGAGCTCTTCGACGAGCTGGAGCTGCCGCTGTTCCCGTCCGCATTGGACATGACGTGCTCCTGCCCGGACTGGGGCAAGCCCTGCAAGCACGTGTCCGCGGTGCTCTACGTGCTGGCGGAGGCCTTCGACGACGACCCGTTCCTGGTGCTGGCGTGGCGGGGGCGCGGCCGCGACGAGCTGCTCGCCGCCCTGCGCGGCCTGCCCGAGCCGGTCGAGACCATCGACCCGCTGGCCGTGGCGGAGGTGGGGCTGGAGGCGCGGCTCACCGACTTCTACACCCCGGCCATCTCGCTGAGCCGGCTGCGGGAACGGCCCGGGCGTATGGCGGCGCCGCCGGAGCTGCTGCTGCGGGTGTTGGACGCGCCGCAGCTCCGGGTTCGCCACATCCCGCTGGTCGACATCCTGCGCCCGGCCTATCGCGACCTCGCCGACCCACCGTCCCCATAGCCATGAGGCGCGAAAGGCGGCGGACCCGCACCGACCGTGCGGGCCCGCCACTCCTCACCGCTGGCTACCTACCCCTTGTGCCACTTCTGGTTCGCCGTGCCCGCGCAGTCCCACAACTGAAGGCGTCCCCCGTCCGCGCCGTTCCAGTCCTTGATGTCGACGCACCGGTTGGCCTGCGGGTTCACCAGGTCCCCGGCCCCCGACAGCACGAACTGCTGCGCCCCGGTCCCGTTGCAGGTGTAGAGCTGCACCGGCGTGCCGTTGGCAGTGCCGCCGCCCGCCACGTCCATGCACTTGTTGTTCTGGGCCTGCAGCGCGCCGCCGACCGCCGTCCACTTCTGGGCGTTGGAGCCGTTGCAGGTCCACGTCTGCAGCGGCGCGCTGTCCACGAAGTTGGCGTTGGGCACGTCGACGCACTTGCCGTTCCAGTCGCTGATCAGGGCCTGTCCCCCGCCCGCGGGCGGCGGGGTGGTCGGGCCGCCCGCGCCGAACGGGGTCAGGATCAGCCCGGCCGCCCGCGGGTCGCCGTCGTGCACCAGCGATTCGAAGTTGCCGACGTCGTCGAAGGCGAACGCGTACGCCTTACCGTCCGCCATGTTCTGGTGGATGATCTTGGCGTACTGGTTGGTCGGGTTGTTCTGGTAGAACTGGGCCGCGTTGGTGCTCGGCTGGGTGTCGACGGTGCCCAGCGTGCCCCGGTTCAGCGCCGCGCACAGCGTCCGCGAGATCGGCCCCTTCACCAGGTCGTTCGGCGCCGGCAGGTCCCCGTCGCAGCCCCAGACGCTGGCCGACGACGGCTTGTTGAACGAGGCCACCTGCTGGCCCGCGCTGTTGGTGAAGTTCATGACGGTGCCGGAGGTCCGGCCGAAGTACTTGGTGTTGGGCTGGTCGCCGAACGGCACCACCGTCAGCGTCTTGCTGGCGTAGGCGTTCCACGCCGACGTGATGTACGAGTCCAGGTAGTTCGCGCTCAGCAGCCCGGCGCCCGCCGCCTTGCCTGGGGCCAGCGCCCGCAGCACGGTTCCGTCGGAACGGGTGTAGACCGTGTTCGCCCAGCCCGCCTGCGCCCTGATGCCGTTGATCACGTTGGTGCGGCCGTTGTTCAGCAGCTCGCCGGTCTTCGTCGTCACCCCCGACGCGCCGGTCACGGTCACCGCGTGCGGCACCGCGAACATGTCGACCTGCGAGCTGTTCAGCCACAGCCCGGCGTCGTTGTAGGTGAACTCGCTCCAGTCGAACAGGATGTTGTAGTTCGGGTCGCCGCTGGCCCACGGGGCCGGCTGGACCAGACCGTCCGGCGTCAGGAAGAACTTGAGCTTCTCGCCGAGGGAGAAGTAGACCCGGCCGGAGAAGCCCCGCGGGAAGTTGACAGTGGTGGCGCCACCGTTGCCGGGACCGCCGATCGCCACGTCGGGGGCGGGCGAGGGCGGGAGCGAGCCGGCGGGCCACGGGGTGAAGGCGCCGCCCTGGTTGACGTAGCCGAGCCTGTTGGTGTTCAGGTTGATGCCGATCACATACAGGTAGACGGCTTCGCCGCGGCCGGTGTTGTTGGTGACGGTGACCGGCAGCAGCGCCGGTCCCACCGCCTGGGCCGGCGCGGCCGCGGCCACGGCCGCGAGCGGCACGGTGACGGCGAGCGCGGCCAGCGCATGCAGGAGTTTTGATCTGGTACGCACGATGACTCCTCGGAGACGGACGGCGCAGGGGACGGGGGAACGGCTCCTGAGAGCGCTCTCACAGCATCAAATGGTTAACTTCCCGTGTCAATAGACAACAGCTGATGTATTGCGAGAAGATTTCGGCGCCGGCGGCGACATAGGCTCGGATCATGAGTGAGATGAGCTACCGCCGCCTCGGCGCCTCGGGCCTGGTCGTCTCGGTCGTCGGCATCGGCTGCAACAACTTCGGCCGCAAGCTCGACGCCGACGGCACCCGGGCGGTCGTCGACGCGGCGTTCGACGCCGGCATCACCCTGTTCGACACGGCCGACATCTACGGCACCCCGCACGGCAGTTCCGAGGAGTGCCTGGGCGCGGCACTGAAGGGCCGGCGCGACGAGATCGTGCTGGCGACCAAGTTCGGCATGGACATGGAAGGCGTCAACGGCCCCGACTTCGGCGCCCGCGGCTCGCGGTCCTACATCGTGCGGGCGGTCGAGGCCTCGCTGCGCCGGCTCGGCACCGACTACATCGACCTGTACCAGATCCACACCCCCGACGAGGCCACCCCGATCGAGGAGACACTCTCGGCCCTCGACGCCCTGGTCCGCAGCGGCAAGGTGCGCTACCTGGGCAACTCGAACTTCGCGGGCTGGCAGATCGCCGACGCCGACTGGACGGCCCGCACGGCTGGCCACACGCCGTTCATCAGCGCGCAGAACCAGTACAGCCTGCTGCACCGCGAGGTCGAGGACGAGGTCGTGCCCGCCTGCGAGCAGTTCGGGCTGGGCCTGCTGCCGTTCTTCCCCCTGGACAGCGGCCTGCTCAGCGGCAAGTACCGGCGCGGCACTCTCCCGCCCGAAGGCACCCGGCTGGCCCAGGAGCGCTACCAGCGCTGGCTCGACGGCGCGGACTGGGACACCATCGAGGCACTGACCGCGTACGGCGAGGAGCGGGGGCACAGCCTGCTCGACGTCGCGATCGCCGGCCTCGCCGCGCAGCCGGCGGTGAGCAGCGTGATCGCCGGGGCGACCACACCGGAGCAGGTACGGGCGAACGCCGCTGCCGGGCAGTGGCGGCTGAGCGCCGAGGACGTGGTTGCTCTGGATCGGGTGTTGGCGGGGTGAGGGGGCTGCGCTGAGGGATCCCGCCGGGAGGGGTCGGGGCGGGAGGCCAGCGGATGACGTGACCGGCTTGGGAGGGGACGGATGCCGCCGGAATAGCGCTGGCCGTGCGGGACCGGACCGGACAGGTACCGGCGGCGAGAACGGACAGCCGGCCGGGCCGGGACGCTGGGTCGGGTGGGCCGAGCCGGGCCGCGCTGGTGTCGGGTCGGCCGGGCCGGGCTGGGGCCGGGCTGGGGCCGGGCTGTGGCCGGGCTGGGGCCGGGTCGGCCGAGCCGCGCTGGGTCGGGCAGGCGGAGCCGGGCCGCGCTGGGGTCGGGTCGGCCCGGGCCGCGCTGGGTCGGGCGGGCCGGGCCGCGCTGGGTCGGGCGGGCCGGGCCGCGCTGGGTCGGTCCGGGGCGGGTCGGTCCGGGGCGGGTCGGTCCGGGGCGGGTCGGTCCGGGCCGGTCCGGATCGGGTCGGGTCGGGTCGGGTCGGCCGCGAGGCCAAGGGCTACCCCGGCCGGGCGAGACCGAAGAACGACCCGGCCGGCCGACACCGCACAGCCATCCACAACCCCGCGAGACCGAAGAACACCCCGCCGCCCTACCCCGGCCAGACCCAAGAACAGCCCGGCCAGCCGACAACCCACAGCCCAGCAAAGTCGAAGAACAGACCGCCGCCCAACACCCCACAGCACCCCACCCGGGCCAGGCCCAAACAAGGGCCCCGCCGGGCAGACCAAACAGCCGTCCGGCCGGACCAGAACGAAGAACCGGCGGCCGAGCGAATCGCAAAGGTCGCCGGCCGAGCCAGACCCCATAGCCACCCGGTCGAACCAGACCCCACACCCCGCCAGGAAGAACCAATACGGAAAAGGGCCAGCCGGGCAAACCATCAGCCGCCTCGGCTCGGGCAAGCCCGAACACCGCCCGGGACGCCCAGCCCCAAAGCCACCCCCCGCCCGGCCAGACCAACGAACGGCCCCGCCAGACCGAAGGCCGGCCCACGCCAGACCAAAGGCCGGCCGCACCGCACCGCACCGCACCGCACCGCACCGCACCGAAGAGCACCGCACCGAAGAGCACCGCACCGAAGAGCACCGCACCGAAGAGCACCGCACCGAAGAGCGCACTCCAAGCCGCAAGCCCCCAACCCCGAAGACACCAAGCGGAGCGTGACCAATGCAAGAGGAAGCAGCCCGCAAAATCCTCCCCGCCGCCGTCTTCGACTACTTCCGCGACGGCTTCGGCGCGCAGGTCTCCCGCGACGAAGCCGCCGCCGCCTGGCGCGAGTGGCGCTTCGTCCCCCGTCTCTTCCGGGACGTCTCCCGGGTCAGCACCGAAGTGGAGCTTTTCGGCGCACGGCTGGCCGCCCCGGTGCTGGCCGGGCCGACCGCCCTGCACACGCTCGCGCATCCCGAGGGTGAAGCCGAGACCGCCCGGGGCGTTGCCGCTGCAGGCTCTTTGCTGGTGCTCAGCGCCCGGGCCGGGCGAACGCTGGCCGAGATTCCGGTCGGGGGGCCGTGGTGGTTCCAGGCGTACGTGCTGCGGGATCGGGACGTCACCGAGCGGCAGGTGCGCGCCGCGGTCGAGGCCGGGGCCGGGGCGGTTGTGCTCACCGCCGACGCCCCGTACGTGCATCCGCGGCCGGTGCCGCAGGCCGGTGCGCTCTCACCGGCGGCCCGGGCGGCGGGGCTGGAGCAGGATCCGGCCCTCGCTGCGGGGGCGATCGGCTGGTTGGCCGGCCTCTCCGGCCGCCCGGTGCTGGTCAAGGGCGTGCTGGGGGCCCGGGATGCGGCGGCGTGCGTCGAGGCGGGCGCCGCCGGGGTGATCGTTTCCAATCATGGGGGTCGGCAGCTGGATCGGGTGGTGGCCACCGCCCGCGCGCTCGCTCCGGTGGCCGAGGCGGTCGGCGGGCGCGTTCCGGTGCTCGTGGACGGCGGGATCCGGGACGGCGGGGACGTGCTGACCGCGCTGGCGCTGGGCGCGACGGCCGTGCTCGTCGGGCGGCCGGTGCTGTGGGCGCTGGCCACGGGCGGCGCTGACGGCGTACGGGATTGCCTTGATTTTTATCGGGCCGACCTGGCGCGGACGATGGCGCAGGCCGGCCTGCCCACGCTCGCCGACGTGGGCCGCGACGTGGTGGTGCGGGCCTAGCCGTCAGACCGTGCGGCGGCGCCGGGTCAGCACCAGAGCCAGGGCGCCGGTGAGGACGAACAGCATGCCGACGCCGGCGATCCGGCCGGTCGGGGCGCCCGTGACGGGCAGGCCGCCGCCGGTGCCGCCGCTGCCGGTGCCCGTGGTCAGCTTGACCTCGATCTTGGCGACGTTGTTGCTGGTCTTCTTGTCCTGCACGCCGCCGTCGACGGTGATCGAGCCCGCGTCCTCGTTGTCGCCATTCTCGATCTTGGCGGTGAAGGAGAACAGCGCTTTGGCGCCCGGAGCCAGCGACGCGGCCGCCACGCACAGGTAGTCGTGACCGCTGACCTGGCCCGGCCTGTTCCAACTGGGTTCGCCGTCGCCGTCGGGGACGCAGTCCTTGTCCACCTTGGTCAGCTTCAGGCCCGACGGGATGTGCACCCGGGCCGCGTGCTTGCCCTTGGCGGGCGGGGGAAGCACGGCCGCCGGGCCGTCGTTGCGGAAACCGACCTCGACCGTGCGGGTGTCGCCCACCTTGCCCTCGAAGGCGTCACCGATCGCGACGCTGTCCGCCTGGTTCAGCGGGACCCGGACCCGGAACGAGATCACGTTGTCCCACTCGTTGAGCTCGCTGTCGTCCACGGCGAGGGCCTGCACGGCCGGCACCAGCTTGAGCTTGGCGCCGGGCTGCTTCAGCGCCTCGGTGGCGGCGGCCAGGCTGGCGGCGTCGGTGTCCTCGTCGTCGAGGCCGAAGGCGTACATGCCGGCGTCGTACCGGGCGGGGCCCGGCGCGGCCTTGTCGGCGGCGATGGTGATCGGGGTCGACGGCGCGATGCTGAACACCGAGCCGGGGGCGAGCGCCAGGTCGAAGGCGCAGACGACCCCCGGCAGGTCGGCGACCTCGACGCAGTTGGCGTACTGCTTCGGGAAGGTGAGGTAGCGGGGCGCGGCGAGCGCGATCGCGATGCCCTCGGTGGGCTGGTCGCCGTTGTTGCGTACCTTGATCGGCAGCACCGCGGACGCGCCCGCGGCCAGCTTGAGCTCCGGGATGGCGGCGGTCTCGAGGTCGATGCCTCCGGCCGCGCGCACCACGGTGACGGTGACCGCCTCGTGCCACTCACCGTCGGCGTCGTGCGCCGAGAGGGTCAGGCCGGCCCCGGACGCGGGCAGCTCCTTGGTGGGCGTCACGGTGAACGTGTAGGCCTTGCGCGCACCGGTGGCGAGATCGCCGACCGCGCAGCCCGTGGCGGTGCAGCCGGCGGGCGGCTGGAAGCCGAGCCGCGGATCGAGCGGGGCGGCGGCCGTGGCGAAGTCGACGACCAGGCCGGTGGCGGGCGTCCGGCCCGTGTTGACCACCTCGAACGGCACGCTCTTGGTGCCGCCGGCGGTCGTGACGACCCGGTCCGGCACGGAGATCTCGAGGTCCGGGCGCGCGGCCCCGGCCTCGGCGTACGCCGGGGTGGCGGCGCCGACGGCGGTCATCCCGAGCAGAGCGACGGGCAGGACGAGCCGCATCGCCAGGTTGTTCATCCGCAGGGCCACCGGACGATGTTCCACCCAGGACGGTGCGCGGCGCTACCCCGCCCGGAGCAAAGTGGTCTATACCTGGGCGAAGAGCGGCCCGTCCGCGGGCAGGGCCGGCGCCTCGCCGCGGGCGGCGGCCCGGCGGGCGAACTCGCGGACCCCGGCGATCTGCCGCTCGCCGAGCGAGAAGTCGAGCGCCCGGAAGTACGTGGCCAGCGTCGCGGCGTCGAACGGCTCCCAGCGCGCCGCGGCCTCGGCCACCTCGTCCAGCTCGCCGAGGCACAGGTCCCGTGAGCGCTGGAACGCCTCGTGCACCTCCTTGACCACGCCGGGGTGCGCGGCGGCGAACTCCTTGCGCACGGCCCAGACGGCGAAGACCATCGGCAGGCCGGTCCACTCGCGCCACGCCTGGGCCAGGTCGATGACCTCCAGGCCGAGCTCGGGGGCCTCGTACATGGCGCGCAGGGCCGGGTCGCCGATCAGCACCGCGGCGTCGGCCTCCAGCAGCATCTGGCTCAGCTCCGGGGGGCAGCGGAAGTATTCGGGCTCGGCGCCGTACTGCTCGGCGAGCAGCATCTGGGCGAGCAGCACGCCGGTGCGCGAGGTCGAGCCGAGCGCGACCGGGCGGCCGTCGAGCTCGGCCGGCGGCCGGGTGGAGACCAGGTTGACCGACAGCACCGGGCCGTCGCTGCCGACCGCGAGGTTGGGCAGCAGCAGCAGATCGTCGGCGTTGCGCAGGTACTCGACCAGGGAGATCGGGCCGATGTCGAGGTCGCCGGCGACCAGCGCGGCGTTGAGCCGGTCCGGGGTGTCCTTGTGCAGGTCGACGTCGAGCAGCGCGCCCGAGCGCATCAGGCCCCAGTAGATGGGCAGGCAGTTGAGGAACTGGATGTGCCCGACCCGGGGGCGCTGACCTATGTCGCTCATGCCCCGACGCTATCTCCGGCGGGTTGCGCCTGCCGGGGCTCCACCTGCGGCGAGGGACCAATCTCACGTCCGGCCCGCCAGACGACCGGCAGACAGGCCGCGACGGCGGCCAGCCCGGCGAGGCCCGCGGCGGCGACCAGCGGGCGCGGCGCGAAGTGGTCGACGAGCGGCCCGCCGATGAGGTAGCCCACCATGCCGGCGCCCTGGATCGCGGCGCCCATCGCGGCGAACGCGCGGCCGCGGGCGGCGGCCGGCACCCGCTCGGCCATGACCACGCTGGTGAAGACGTTGATGCCGCCGTTGCCGACGCCGCCGGCGAACCACAGCGGCACCAGCAGCAGCGCGTGCCACACCCCGGCCCCGGCCAGCACCACGGCGCAGGTGGCCCCGGCCAGCAGCAGGGAGATCCGCACCAGCCGCCCGGCGTGCGTCCAGCGCCGGCCGAGCCGGCCGAACAGCACCGCGCCGGCCAGCATCCCGGCGGTCCAGGCGGCGCTGACCAGGCCGAACACGGTGGTGGAGGCGCCCAGCGTCTGCCGGATGAAGAACACCTCGATGACGTTGATCGCGCCGACCCCGGCGACGACGGCCGCGATGGCCCCGACCATCACGGCGACCAGGCGGTCGTCGCGCAGCCGCCAGGAGACGGTCGCGGCCGCGGCGGGCCGGCCCGCCGACGATCTTCTGGTACGGATGAGCAGCCCGGCCACCACCAGCGAGAGGTACGTGCCGGCATCGAGCAGCAGCGGCACCCGCGCGCCGAACTGCCCGACCAGCACGCCGGCCAGGGCGGGAGCGATCAGCATCCCGATCAGCCCGGCGGTCTGGTTGATCCCGCTCGCCTTGGCCAGGTCGTCGCGCCGGACCATCGCCGGCAGCAGCGCGGCCAGCGTGGGCTGGGTGACCGCCAGCCCGCCGGCCAGCACCGCCACCAGGGCGATGATCAGCGCGGGCCGCTCGGCGAAGGCGAGCGCGACACAGACCGCCGCCTGACCGAGGCCCGCCACGATCAGCAGCTTGCGGCTGTCCACCCGGTCGGCGATCCGGCCGGTGACCGGGGCGAGCACGGCGAGCGGCAGCGCGGCGGCGAGCAGCAGCCCCGAGACGGCCGTCCCACCGGCCCCGGCCTGCTGCAACGCGAGCGCGAGGGCGGTGGCCGCGAGGAAGTCGCCACAGGCGGAGACGCCGCGGGCGCCGGCCGCCAGGTACACGTCACCCCAGCGCGAGCGGTCAGGTGTGAAGGACATACTTCGAAAATAATCCTTCACATCTGCTCAGCGCAAGGTCACTCCACCGGGAAAGCGGCGTAGTGCACCACGACCGGCCGGGCGTCGGCCGGCGCGTCGCCCATCCGCTCCCGCCGGCGGTACGGATCCAGCACCTCCTTGACCCGCCGGTTGACCTCGATCAACTCCTCCGCGTTGAGCAGCAGCATCGGGCCCATCAGCGTGCTCGCGTCCTGCCAGGCCCTGGGCTCCTCGTGCAGCCGGGCCACCCACTCGCGCATCCGGGCGAAGTCCCGGCTCAGATACACGTCGACCAGCGCCCGCTGACTGTCCCGGGTCTCCGGCTCGTCGAGGTCGCCGTCCACGCTGAAACCCGAGGTGGTGCTGCGCCACACCCGCTCCCGCGCGTCACCCCGGCTCGGCGCCTGCTCGACCAGCCCGAACTTGGCCAGCTCGCGCAGGTGGTAGCTGGTGGCACTGGGCGACAACCCGACCAGCCCGGCGCACTCGGTGGCGGTGACCACCGCGCCGGTGCTGCCGAGATGCTCGACGATCGCGATCCGGGCGGGGTGCGCGAGGGCGCGCATCACCTTCGGGTCGGTGATCCGTGCGGAGGATTGCCCGTCAGCCATGCACCCATGATCCCGCGCCGGGCGCGCCGCGCGGAGCCGGGTTCACCCGCCGCAAGCGCTCAGAGATGCCGCCGCACCTCCGCCGCCGACGCGGCACACGTTCACGGCCTCCTCGGCCGACCGGATCCGAAAGGCGATAAACCGGTGGCCCGGCCCGCTGCGGCCGCGTATCGTACGTGGCCGCTTGACGGCCGCGGTGAGACGACACCGCAGCGGACGTCCCCGCGCCGGACGACGGCCAACCGTCGCCGGATACGCGAGCGAGCAGCGAGCTACCGCGATGGGAAAGATCAGCGTGCCCGCAACCGATCTCGACAGCGAACTCACCGCCGAACGCACCCACCTGACGCAGTCCCGCGCCGCCCTGGCCCGGATGCGCGGCCGGGCCGAGTCCCTCTTCTCCGCCGGCGCCGACATCGCCGGCGACGCCTACAGCGCCGAGACCCTCGGGCGCACCCTGTCCCGCCGCGTCGCCGAGCTGGCCGACGATCCGGGCACGCCGTTGTTCTTCGGCAAGCTCGACATCGACGACAGCAAGTACCACATCGGGCGCCGGCACGTCACCGACGACGCGGGCGAGCCGATGGTGCTGGACTGGCGGGCGCCGCTGTCCCAGTCGTTCTACCGGGCCAGCGTGCGGGACCCGCAGGGCGTCTCGACCCGGCGCCGGTTCGGTTTCGTCCGGGGCGAGCTGACCAGCTTCGAGGACGAGCACCTGGACCGCGGCGAGGAGCTGGGCACCCGGAGCCGGATCCTGACCGCCGAGATCGAGCGGCCCCGCGTCGGGCCGATGCGGGACATCGTCGCCACCATCCAGCCCGAGCAGGACGAGCTGGTCCGGGCCGACCTCGAGGACTCGATCTGCGTGCAGGGGGCGCCCGGCACCGGCAAGACCGCGGTCGGGCTGCACCGGGCGGCGTACCTGCTGTATCTGCACCGGGAGCGGCTGCGCCGCTCCGGCGTGCTGATCGTCGGGCCCAACACCGCGTTCCTGTCCTACATCTCGGCGGTGCTGCCGGCGCTCGGCGAGGTCGAGGTGCAGCAGGCCACGGTCGACGACCTGATCGCCCGGGCGCCGGTACGCGGCCGCGACGCCGACGCCGCCGCGCTGCTCAAGCACGATCCCCGGATGGCGGCCGTGCTGCGCCGGGCGCTGTGGGGCCGGGTCGGCAAGCCGGTGGAGCCGATCATGGTGTCGGACGGCTCGTACCGCTGGCGGATCGATCCGGAGCCGCTGCGGCGCATCGTGGACGAGGCCCGGCGGGAGGATCTGCCGTACGCGGTGGGGCGGGAGCGGGTGCGGGCCCGGGTGGTCGCGCTGCTGCAGCGGCAGTCGGAGTACCGCACCGGCAACTCGCCCAACGAGGGCTGGCTGCGCCGGATGGCCCGGATTCCGCAGGTCCGCGACTTCCTGGACAACGTCTGGCCCGCGCTGACCCCGGAGGCGCTGGTCGTCGCGCTGCTCACCGACGCCGAGCTGCTGGCCCGGGCCGCCGACGGCATCCTCAGCGACGCCGAGCAGGCCGTGCTGCGCTGGGCCAAACCGCCGCGCTCGGTCAAGGCGGCCCGGTTCAGCGCCGCCGACCTGGTGCTGCTCGACGAGGCGGCGGGCCTGCTGGAGCGCGAGCCGAGCTTCGGGCACGTCGTGGTGGACGAGGCCCAGGATCTGTCGCCGATGCAGGCCCGGGCCATCGCCCGGCGCAGCGAGCACGGCTCGATCACCCTGCTCGGCGACCTGGCCCAGGGCACCGCGCCGTGGGCGGCCGCGGACTGGCGGGACACCCTGCGGCACCTCGGCAAGCCCGGCGCCGTCGTGGTGCCGCTGACGGTCGGCTTCCGCGTACCCGCCGCCGTGCTGGCCCTGGCCAACCGCCTGCTCCCGGCGTTGCGGGTGGACGTACCCGAAGCCGTCTCGCTGCGTCGCGACGGCGACCTGGCCGTCGTCGGCGTGCCGGCGTCCGAGGTGGATGCCGCCACGCTGGTCGAGGTGACCGCGGCGCTGGAGCACGAGGGGTCGGTCGCGGTCATCGCGGCCGACGCGGCGGTGGACCGGCTGCGTGCGCACCTGCGGGCCGCGGGCCTGGAGACCGCGACCCCCGACGACGTCGACTCCGCGGCGCGGGTCACGGTCGTGCCGGCCACGATCGTCAAGGGCCTGGAGTACGACCATGTCGTCGTGGTCGAGCCGGCCGAGATCGTCGCCGCCGAGCCGCGCGGGCTGCACCGGCTCTACGTCGTGCTCACCCGCGCGGTGTCGCGGCTGTCCGTGGTGCACGCCGAGCCGCTGCCCGGGCCGCTCAGAGGGGCTTGATCCAGCGCGACCAGTCGTCCTGCCGGCGGTAGCCGCGCGCGGCCCAGATGGCGTGCGCCCGCGGGTTGTCGTCCAGGACCATCGCGTCGATCCGGGTGCCGCCCAGCGCCCGGATGCGGCTCTCCGCCGCGTCGATGAGGGCCCGGCCGATGCCGGCGCGGCGGCGTTCCGGGTGGACCGCGAGGCGGTACAGGTGGCAGCGCCAGCCGTCCCAGCCGGCGATGATCGTGCCGACGATCCGGCCCCGGTCGACGGCCACGATCAGCGCGTCCGGGTCGCGCAGGTGCAGCGCCGCCAGGGCCGCCGGGGTGTCCGGGGGCCGGCTGGCGTTCTCGGCCGCCGTCGCCCAGAACGCCAGCACGGCCCCCAGCTCGCGGGCATCGGCGGCGCGCAGCTCAAGATCGGTCACCGCGCGATGCTAAGCCGGGCGGTGGCCCGCAGCCATCAGGTTTATGGCACAAAGCTATTTGACTTTATGCGGTAAAGTTCTTTGCATGGATGCCAACGACGACGAGCTGCCCCCGCTGGACCCGGCCGAGTCGCTCCGCCTCATCGCCCGCGAGCAGGCGGCCACCGTGCGCCGGCTCACTCCCGACCCGCGGCTGCTGCTCTGGCCGTGGGGCCTCGCCTGGCTCGTCGGCTTCGGCGTGTTCTTCCTGCGGTTCGGCCCCGGCGGACGGGTCTATGTGGACATGCCCGACTTCCTGCCGCTGACCGTCCTGCTCGCCGCGATCACGCTGGCCGGCATCGTCACCGGTTTCGTCGGCGCCCGCGCCGGCCGCCAGGTCAGCGGCCCGACGTCGCGCCAGGGCGCCATGTACGGCTTCACCTGGTCGGTCGCCTTCATCGGCATGGCCGTCCTGCTGAGCCGGGTCAGCGAGCTGCTGCCGGTGCCGGACGCCAACCTGCTCTGGGCCGGCGCGATGGTCGCCCTGACCGGCGCCCTGCACATGGCCGGCGGCGCGCTGTGGAACGACCGCGTCCTCTACGTCCTCGGCATCTCGATCAGCGTCGTGAACGTGGTGGGCATCGCGCTCGGTCCCGGCTGGCACGCGCTGGTCGTCGCCGTGCTCGGCGGCGGCGGCATGCTGGTCGCCGGCCTGGTGTCCTGGCTGCGGATGCCGCGATGACCGGTGCGCTGCCCGAACTCGACCCGGTGATCCACGCCCAGGCGCGGCTGCGCGTCGTCTCCGCGCTGGCCACCCTGCGCGCGGACGACCGCATCGCGTTCCCCCGGCTGCAGGACATCCTGCGGATGACCGCCGGCAACCTCTCCGTGCACCTGCGCAAGCTCGAGGACGCCGGCTACGTCGAGGTCACCAAGACGCACCAGGGCCGGACCCCGGCCACGCTCGTCCGGCTCACCGGCCGCGGCCGGGTCGCCTTCGACGACTACACCGCGGCGCTGCGCGCGCTGCTCAACGGCACCACCAACCTGCAGGAGGAGCCATGATCCTGGCCCGCGCGACCGACGCCACCCGGCGGTACGGCGACGTGCTCGCCCTCGACCGGATCAACCTCGACGTCCACGCCGGCGAGCTGGTCGGCCTGCTCGGGCCCAACGGCGCCGGCAAGAGCACCCTGGTCAGCCTCCTCACCGGGGTCCGCCGCCCCACCTCCGGCACGGTCGAGCTGTGCGGCGGCGACCCGCGGGACCCGGCGCACCGGCGGGCGCTGGGCGTGACCCCGCAGGAGACCGGGCTGCCCGGCGCGCTGCGGGTCGGCGAGGTCGTCGACTTCGTCCGCGCGCACTTCCCCGACCCGCTGGGCCGGGCCGAGCTGCTCGACCGGTTCGGCCTGTCCGATCTGGTCCGGCGGCAGACCGGTGGCCTGTCCGGCGGGCAGAAGCGGCGGGTGGCGGTCGCGCTGGCGTTCGTCGGCCGGCCCCGCGTGGTGTTCCTCGACGAGCCGACGACCGGGCTGGACGTGGAGGCCCGGCACGCGCTGTGGGACGGCATCCGCGCGTTCCACGCCGACGGCGGCACGGTGGTGCTGACCAGCCACTACCTGGAGGAGATCGAGGCTCTGGCCCGGCGGGTGGTGGTGATCGGGGGTGGCCGGGTGCTGGCCGACGACACCGTCGCGGCCGTACGCGGCCTGGTCGCCATCCGCCGGGTCAGCCTGACCGTGCCCGTACCCCTGCCGGACCTTCCCGGGGTGGTCGGCGCCGAACGCGACGGCGACCGCACCCACCTGCTCACCGGCGACGCCGACCGGCTGGTCCGCGACCTGGTCGCCCGCGACGTCCCCTTCACGGAGCTGGAGGTGCGCCCCACCTCGCTGGAAGAGGCGTTCCTCACGCTCACCTCGGCCTGAACCGGAGGTTCGGATGACATCCCTCGCCCTGACCCATGCCCGTTTCCAGCTGCTCGAGACCTTCCGGATCCCGATGGCGCTGATCGGCAGCGCGTTCTTCCCGGCCGCCTCGATGATCTTCTTCGTGGTCCCGTTCGTCGGCAGCGATCCCGTGTACGCCACGTACGCGACCGCGTCGATGGTCACCTTCGTGGTGATGACCAGCAACCTCTTCCAGTACGGCATCGGCGTCGCCGAGGACCGGGCCCAGCCGTGGGACCCGTACGCCCGGACCCTGCCCGCCGGCGCCGCGCCCCGCTTCGCCGGCCGCATCCTGGCCGGGCTGGTGCTGATGGGCGTCTCGCTGGTGCCGGTCGTGGTGATCGCCGCGGTCGCGACCGAGGCCACCATCACCGTGCCCGGGCTGCTGGCCGCGATCCTCGTGGTGGCGCTGATCGCGGTGCCGTTCACGCTCATGGGGCTGGCGATCGGCTACTCGCTGCCGGCCAAGGCGGCGATCGTGCTGGCCCAGGTGCTGTTCTTCCCGCTGGCGTTCGGCGGTGGACTGATGACCGCGCCCGGCAGCGCGCCGGGCTTCGTCGAGACCATCGCGCCGTACCTGCCGACCGGGGCCGCGGTGCGGCTCATGTGGGCCGCGGTCGGCGACTTCCCGATCCAGCCGGCATCGATAGCCGCCTTGGTCCTCTGGACGGCCGCCCTGGCTGGGGTGGCCGTATGGGCCTATCGACGCGACGAAGGTCGGCGGTTCAGTTGAACTTCCGACTGAGCCGCCCCGTACCTCGCATCGCGGTGTAACGATCAATCCGTCGTCCGCCGTAACCACGAGGAGCAGGCATGAACCCACCGACCCCCGGGGTACCGAACTGGGTGGACCTGGGAACCGCCGACCTCGCGGACGCCATCCGCTTCTACACCTCGCTGTTCGGCTGGGAGGCCGAGGTGTCGGGCGAGGAGTACGGCGGCTACACCACGTTCCGCCTCGACGGCCGGGCCACCGCCGGCGCCGGCCCGCTGTACGGCGAGGGCCAGCCGACCGCCTGGAGCACGTACGTCGCCACCGACGACGCCGACGAGACGGCGGCCCGGGTCGAGGCGGCCGGCGGCAAGGTGCTGGTGGCCCCCTTCGACGTCATGTACCAGGGCCGGATGGCCGCGTTCCTGGACCAGGCGGGCGCGCCGTTCAGCGTGTGGCAGGCGGGCACCATGCGCGGCGCCGACGTCTTCGACGTGCCGGGGGCGCTCACCTGGAACGAGCTGACCACCCGGGACGTGGAGGGCTCGGCGGCGTTCTACGGCTCGGTCTTCGGCTGGGTGGCCCGGGAGAGCTCGATGAGCGGCATGGACTACATCGTCTGGGAGCACGAGGGCCGGCCGATCGCGGGCCTGCAGCCGATGGACGGCGACTCCTGGCCGGACGACCTGCCACCACATTGGATGATCTACTTCGCGGTGGCCGACTGCGACGACTCGGCCGCGTACGCCCAGTCGCTGGGCGGGCGGATCGTGCAGCCGCCGACCACCCTGCCGATCGGCCGGTACGCCGTCCTGGACGACCCGCAGGGTGGCACGTTCTCCATCCTTCAGACGGCGACCGGCTAGGACCGGCCCCCGTCAGGGCGTGCGGACGGGCACGACCAGCGGCCCCTGACCGCCGTCGATCACCCGGACCCGTACCCGGTAGTGCCGCGCCAGCAGCTCCTCGGTCAGCACCTCCCACGCGGTGCCCGCCGCCACCACCCGGCCGCCGGCCAGCAGCACCATCCGGTCGGCGTACTCGCCGGCGATGGACAGGTCGTGCATGGTGGCCAGCACCGTGAGGCCGCGCTCGCCGCGCAGCCGGTCGACCAGCTCCAGCACCTCCTGCTGGTGACCGATGTCCAGCGCGCTGGTCGGCTCGTCCAGCAGCAGGATGCGGGCGCCCTGGGCCAGCGCCCGGGCCAGGAAGGCCCGCTGCCGCTCCCCGCCGGAGAGCGTGTCGAGCCGCCGCCCCCGCAGGTCGAGCAGGTCCAGGGCGGACAGCACCTCGTCGACGGCGGCCAGGTCGGACGCCGATTCCCGGCCGAGCGCCGGGATGTAGGGGGTACGGCCGAGCAGCACGTAGTCGAGCACCAGCATCCCGGGCGGCACCACGGGCGACTGCGCGACCGTGGCGACGGTCCGGGCGCGTTCCCGGCGGGGCAGCCGGTCGAGCGGTACCCCGCCCAGACTCACCGCGCCCTGGCTGGGCAGCAGCCCGCCGACGGCCCGCAGCACCGTCGACTTGCCGGCGCCGTTGGGGCCGATGATCGTGACCCACTCCCCCGCCGCGACGTCCAGGTCGACGCCGTCGACGATGACCGCGCCGCCGAGCCGGACCCGCAGCCCCCGGACGCTGATCACGAGACCCGGCTCCGGCGCAGGACCACGGCGAAGAAGGGCGCGCCCAGGAACGCGGTGACCACGCCGATCGGGATCTCCGCCGGGCTCGCCAGGGTGCGGGCCAGCAGGTCGGTCAGGGCCAGGAACGCCCCGCCGAACAGCACCGACAGCGGCAGGATGGACCGGTAGCTCGGTCCGGCCAGCAGCCGCAGCGTGTGCGGCACGATGATGCCGACGAACCCGATCAGGCCGGAGACCGACACCGCGGCCGCCGTGCCCAGCGAGGCCGCGGCGATCAGCAGGTAGCGGCTGCGCTGCGGGTGCAGGCCCAGGCTGGTCGCCTCCTCGTCGCCGACGGTCAGCACGTCCAGCTCGCGGCGCTGGGACAGCACGATCGCCGCGGTCACCGCCGCGTAGGGCAGCACCAGCAGCACGTCGTGCCAGCCGGCGGTGGCGAGCCGGCCGAGCAGCCACGAGTACACCTCGCGCAGCGTCTCGATGTGCCGTTGCAGCAGGAACGTCTGGGCGGCGGCCAGGAAGGCGGACACGGCCACCCCGGACAGGATCAGCGTGGCCGGGGTCCGGGCCCGGCCGCCGGCGCCGCCGAGCAGCCAGGTGAGGGCGACAGCGACGACGGCCCCGACGAAGGCGGCCAGCGGCACGCCGAGGGGCAGCTCGGCGGTGGTGCCGCCGCCCGCCGACCGGAACGCGATCACGGCGGTCACGCCCAGCCCGGCCCCGGCCGCCACCCCGAGCAGGTGCGGGTCGGCCAGGGGGTTGCGGAAGACGCCCTGGTAGGCGGCCCCGGCGAGGGCCAGCAGCGCGCCGACCAGCAGGCCCAGCACGACCCGGGGCAGGCGGAGCTGGGTGATGATCGCGCTCTCCCGCTCGCTCAGGCCGCTGTGCAGGCGTACCCCGGGCAGCAGATCGAGCAGCTCGGCGGCGACGCCGGCCGGCGGCAGCGAGACCGGCCCGAGGGCGATCCCGGCGACCAGCGCGACCAGCACGGCCAGCACGCCCCCGGCCAGCCAGCCGGCCCGCAGCCCGGCGGGCGTCGAACCGGCCGGCCGGGGGCGGTCGGTCACGCCGGGACCTTGGCCACCGCGTCCGCGACGGCCTGGACGAGGTCGACCACCCGTGGCCCCCACCGCGAGGCGATGTCGTCGTCCAGGGCCACGATCCGGTCCTCCCGCACGGCGGTGATCGCCGACCAGCCCTTGCGCGCCTTGACCGTGGCCGGCGACTGCCCGCAGCACTTGCTGTCGGCCAGGAAGATCAGGTCGGGGTCGGCGGCGATCAGCGCCTCCGCGGACAGCTGCGGATAGCCGTTCTTGGCGCCGTCCGGGTCGGCGGCGTCCGCGACGTTGGTCAGCGCGAACATCCCGAGGATCGACCCGATGAACGTACGCGAGGTCGCCGAGTAGAGGGTCTGGTCGATCTCGTAGTAGTAACTGAGCGACCCGCTCCGCGCCGGCACCCCCTTGACGATCTTGTCGATCTGCGTCCGCATCCGCTCGACCAGCGCGCTCGCCTCGTCCCGATGCCCGGTCAACGTGCCGAGCTCGCCGATCTGCCGGTAGGAGTCGTCGAGCACCTTGGCGGCCGGCGCGAACAGCACCGGGATGCGCAGCTTGCCCAACTGGTCGATGATCTTGTCGAGGTCGTCCGAGACGACCACCAGGTCAGGGTTCTGCGCGGCGATGGCCTCCGCATTAGGCTTGAACCCGGACAACTCGGTGCGCGGCGCCTCCGCCGGATAGGTCGACTGGTCGTCCACGGCCACCACCTGCGGCCCGGCCCCGATGGCGAAGAGCATCTCGGTCGCGGTCGGCGCCAGCGACACGATCCGGTCCGGCCGCTCGGCCAACGTCACCGAACCGGCCGTGGCCGGGAAGGCGGCACTGCTCGCCCCGGCCACCGGCTTGTCATCGCCCGTCCCGCCGCCGGAACCGCCGCCGCATCCGGCAAGCAACAATCCGCCGGCCGCGATCACGGCCGTCAATACACGTCTCATCCTGGTCCTCCTGTCGGCCGAGGCTGCGGTGCTTCGCCGACCGGAGCAGGAGCCCGGCCCGCGAGGCGCCCCTCCCCGAGAGCGCTGAATCGCGACCGGCGTCCAGGCGACCTGGCTTGACCCCCGTCCCCGGGGGTTCACAGTTGCGGGACAGCGCCGGAATCCCACCGGCTTCGCTGCGACGCGGTCCTTGTGAACGTAGCCCAGGGTGGGTGGGGGTCCGGCAGCGACCGCCGGTATCGGTGAGCGGTGGTCGTTGTCAAGATCAAATTCTTCAAGGCCATGTCGTGCGTGGGTGCATGGTGCTGACCGTCGCTCCCGCCGAACGCGGGGTTCGTGCTTTGTTCCAGTCGGTTCGGGCCGGGTGCAGGGTGGGGCTTCACGTGCTGCCGTCTTGGGGCCTGGGTGCGGCAACCGCTCAGCCTTTGCTGGTCTGGCCTGCATGCCGCCTTGCCGTGCTTGACGATCATGCGCTTCGCCTCTGCCCCCTTGCCGGCTCCGCCTTTTGCAGCACCCCTCGCACGGCCCGCGTCCCCGCACGGCCCGCCGCCTCGCACGGCCCGCCGCCTCGCACGGCCCGCCGCCTCGCACGGCCCGCGTCCCCGTGCGGCCCGCCGCCCCGCACGGCCCGCCACCCGGCACGGCCCGCCGCCCGCCCGGCCCGCCGCTGGCAGAACCCAACTCCAGGCAGGCCCCAGCCGTCTGGCGCTGCCCGGTCTGGCGGCACTACCCAGAGGCTGCCCGCCATGTCGCAACTTCCGGCATCGGGCAGAGCTTCGCCGCCATGCTTGTTCGCCGCCATGCTTGTTCGCCGCCCTGCTCGCCGGGCCTGCCGCCGACGACGTGCTTCTCCGGCCAGATCTTGATGCACCGAATCGCCGAAAATGGCCCCCGCTCTACAAGATCCGCGCGGGCAGCGGGCAGAACGCGGTGAGGCTATCTCGCCACGTCCGCACCGCGGCGTCCCCGCCCACTACGCTGCGACCGTCACCCTGACGCGGCACACGAACTGAACCGGCGCCCCTTCGCTGAGCCCCGCATCTCCGATCGGGTCTGCGCGACGCCGGCCGGCGTGAAGTCCTCGTCGGTTCCCAGCCATCCAACCGGCACCTACCAGCGTCCGCCCGCCGAGCCTGCCCACCTGCTCAAGCGGCGCCCGGCTCTCCGCCGATCCCAACCACTCGGCCGGCAGCCACCCGCTCAGCAGCGCCCGTCCGCAGAACCGGCATCCGCTTGCTGAACCACCCAGCGTCCACCCACCACCACACGCCGCCATCGGATACCGCGGCAACCCGGGCGAGGTGACCGGCCGACCATAGGGCCACCCCGCCCGGGCAGCCAGGTGCGTGGTTGGAGGTCGCTACGGCAAGGGCCAGAACTTGGTCAGCAGCCGGCCGTCCACCGCGTCGACGGGGATGGTTCCCCATTGGCGGGAGTCCTGCGACACCACGCGGTGATCCCCCAGGACGAACAGCTCCCCGGCCGGTACGGTCACCGCCGCGCCGCAGTTCTCGGTCGCCGCCGGCGTGTCCAGGTACGGCTCGTTCAGGGCCGTTCCGTCGCGGTAGACCTGGCCCCCACGGCATTCGATGGTGTCGCCCGGCAGCCCGATGACGCGCTTGAGCACCGGGTATCCCGGCACCCGCGGGGTCGTGAACTCCACGATGTCGCCGTACCGGACGCCGGTCAGCCGGAAGCTCACCCGGTCGACCAGGATCCGGTCCTGCACCTGCACCGTCGGCTCCATCGAGCCGCTCGGGACGTAACGGGGGGTGAGCAGGAACTGGTTGACGACGACCGCCGCGGGCACGGACAGCAGCGCCGCGCCGACCAGCGCGCGCTGGAGGCGTACCCCTCTGGGCAGGGTTTTGATCCGCGCCCGGCGTTCGTGCCACACCGCGCGCAGGCCGCCCGCGGCCCAGCGCAGGGCTTCCCAGCGGCCGGTCGTCTGGTCGAACTCGGCGAGCGCCGCCTCGCCCCACGGACCACCCCGGTCGCGGCGCCCCCGTACCGCCGCGACCAGCACCGTCCGCGCCACCCGGCGCATCAGGCTTTCCTCGGCACGAACGCGGCCGCCGGGCCGCGCTGCTTGCGCGCCGCGGCCGTGAGGCGCTCGCGCGCCAGGGCCAGCCCGTCGGCGGTCAGCCGGTACGTGTGCCGCGGCGGCCGGCCCGGCTCGTCGGAGGCCTCCCAGTCGGTGTCGAGCAGTTGCTGCGCCGCCAGCCGCATGAGGATCGGGTAGAGGGTGCCCGATGCGAGGCCGGTCTCCCGGCTCAGGTCGTAGCCGTAGCGCCAGCGGTCGGGCTCGGTCAGCAGCGCCTCGAAGAGCCGCAACGTCTGCGGCGAGGCGTGGGTGGGTCTCGGCATGACCGAAACTCTACATAACTCGACTTACTGCGTCGACCCCTGACTCAGGCTGGCCAGCACCATGGCGATGACCTGCTCGTACGTCGTGTCGACATCCTCCGCGAGGCCGAATCCGCCGCCCGCCTCGAGGGTGGCGAAGCCGTGTGCGGCGACCCGCATCCGGCGGGTGGCGTGCACGGCCGCCACCTCGTCCAGGCCGTAGCCGCGCAGCACGGCGAAGAAGACGTCGAGCAGCTCGCGGGCCGCGCCGGCCAGGTCGTCGCGGTGCATGGGGTCGAGGGGGACCAGCGCGTAGCGGCCGGGGTGGTCCACCACGTAGCCGCGGTAGGCGCGCATCAGCGCCGCGACGGCATCGTCCCGGCTGCGGCCCATCACGACGGCGGAGAAGACGGCGGTCGTCTCGCGGAGCACCCGCAGGGCCATGAGCTCGCGCAGCTCGGCGAGGCTGCCGATGTGCTTGTAGAGCGAGGGCGCCGCCACGCCGGCCCGGTCGGCGACCGCCGCCAGGCTCAGCGCCTCCGGACCCTTCTCGTCCACCAGCGTCAGCGCGATCTCGACGACCGCGTCCGGCGACAGACCGGCCCTAGGCATGCAGACTACCTGTCATAGCTATCAGGCTATGACAGGTAGCCACTGCGCGCAACCGGATCAGCAGTACGTGGACTGCTTGCCGATCACCTTGTACGGGCAGTCCGCCGCCTCGGCCAGCAGCAGCGCGGCCTCCTTGTTGCGGCTGGTCTCCCGGGTGATCACGCTGGCGGGCGGGTAGAAGCCGCCGGCCGACGAGCTGGTCGGGTACATCTCGAAGGTGTACGCGAAGATCTTGTGCGTGCCCCACAGCCAGTCGAGGGAATCGCCGTCGGTGATGTAGAGATCGCTCGACTGCTCCGGGGTGTACCCGTTGGTGGCCGCCATCTGCCGGCCCAGCGTCGCGAACGTGTTGTTCTGGTCCGCCGTCATCCCGGTGGTGGTGTTCGCCGTGGTGTGCCCGAACGGCCAGAGCACCAGCTCGGAGTAGGTGTGGAAGTCCATGGCGGCCTTGATCTGCTGTACCCCGCCGACGACCCGGCTGTTGACGAAGTCGCGGACCGCCCGGGTCTCAGGCGCCGAGAACGCCGACGGGCCCCGGTACGTGTCCGACGAGGTGCTGCCGGACGAGCCGCCGCAGCAGCCCCACTTGTAGCCGTAGTTGCGGTTCAGGTCCGTGCCGATGTACGACGAACCGGAGTTGGGCTGGCGGTTCTTGCGCCACGAGCGGTAGCTGCCGGTGGCCACGTCGTACTCGGAGCCGTCCGGGTTCACCGACGGGATGATCCAGATCTCGCGGCTGTTGACCACGTTGCGGATCCGGGTGTCGGTGGCGTAGTTGTCCGCGTACAGGTGCAGCAGGTAGACCGCCATCTCCACGGTGAGGTGCTCGCGGGCGTGGTGGTTGGCGTCGTAGAGCACCTCGGGCTCGGCCTCGTCGGTGCCGACGTTGTCGGAGATCTTGACGGCGACGATGTCGCGGCCCTGGTACGTCTGGCCGAGCACCCGCTTGCTGGCGATCGCCGGGTACCGCGCCACGATGGCGTTCACCTCGGCGACCATCTCGCTGTAGTTGTGGTAAGCGGCGTCCCGCGACGGGAAGTCGAAGGTGGACACCTCACCGCTGGGCGTGGCGACGGCGGCGGGCTTGACGGTGAAGCCGAGCGCGCGCAGGGTCTTGACCTCGCGGCCGGTCGCGGTGATCTCCACGACCGAGTGCTCCATGCCGTCGATCGCGGCGCCGGTGCCCGCGATGACGTTGCGCTGGGCCAGCGTGCGCACGTCGTAGACCTCGTACGGGGCCGCGGCGTCGGCCGCCCGTGGCACCGCGGTGGCGGCCGGGGCGGTGACCGCGGATGCGGCGAGCATGGCCAGGCCGACGGTGGCAGCGGCGGCCAGAGCGGTGACGCGTCGTCGTCTCATGAACGACCTCCGGGGGGTGTCAGAGGGGGTTCGAACCCCGTCACTGCACCACCCGTCATCGACATTTGGCAATGCAACCCGGGCGGGCACGGTCATGCCAATGTGCCCCCTACGTCGACATGATGACCGCCCAACGGCAGCTCAGCCGCCGTCTCGGCCGATTGCGCCGCAGCCGGGGGACCGGCCGGCGCCGCGTCGAGACCACGGAGGTCGTGCCGGACGGCTCCGCCGAGGACCGCCGGCCGGCCGGGAGCGCCGGTCAGGAAGCGGCGTTGTCGCCCTTGTCGGCGCGGGCCGGAGCGCGCCCGTCCCCCGCAGCCGGCGTGCCGCCGGGCGCCTCGGCCGGCGTGCCGCCGGGCTCCGGTGTGGACAGCGTGCGCCCCCCGGCGGAAGCGGCCGGCGGGGTGACCGCCGCACGGTCACCGGCCGCGGCCGCCGCCTCGTCGCCGGCCAGCGCCGCCCGCAGCCGTTCCTTCTCCGCCTTGCGGCGCTCCGCCACCGTGCCGAGCTGCTCGGCCATCTCGTTGCGCCACTTCGCCAGCAGGAAGTACGAGAAACCCGCCGACGCCAGCAGCGCGATCATCGCCTTGACCAGGAAGGCCAGCGGGACCGGCAGCAGCAGCACGAAGACGACCACGAACAGGCCGAAGCGGCCGAGCGTGTACTTGACGGCGGGACTCATGACGAACTCCTGTCAGCCGGCACGGTGGCTGAGCCACCGCAGGCCGTAGAACCAGACCAGGCAGTAGACGACCGTCAGGCCGAGCGCGCCGACCGCGCCACTGACCAGCGGCGGGAACGTGGCGGCGGCCAGCCCGGCCAGGGTCATGCCGACCGCGATGCCGAAGCCGGCGGCGAGCGCCGCCACGACGATCCGGTACGCGCCGTAGCCGGCCGCGCGGAACTCCTCGGTGAACAGCCAGACCGGCAGGATCAGCGCGAGCCAGCCGCTGGACGAGCCGAAGTCGAACGCGCGGGCCAGCGACATGATGCCCTCGAAGACGAGCAGCACCACCACGCCGGTGACCAGGCCGGCGAGCGCGACACCCAGCAGATCACCGACGGTCACCAGGCGGCCGTCGGCGTCGCGGCGGGGGCGGCGCTCGCTCTTGGTCTCGGTCATGACAACAACGAGGGTACGCCCGGAGCGTCCCGCCGCTACGCCCAGACCTGCTGGGGCTCGCTGCGACGCTCGGCGAGCGACGTCGGCTTGTCGTACTCCCGGACGATCTCGTAACGGGTGTTGCGCTCGACCGGCTGGAAGCCCGCGTCCCAGATGATGTTCAGCAGGTCGTCTCGGTGCATCGTGGTCGGCGTGCCGTACGAGTCGGCGTCGTGGGTGATCTTGTATTCGACCACCGAGCCGTCCAGGTCGTCGGCGCCGAAGTTCAGCGACAGCTGAGCCACCGACAGGCCGTGCATGACCCAGAAGTTCTTCAGGTGCGGCACGTTGTCGAACATCAGCCGGGACACCGCGAAGGTGCGCAGCGACTCCGCCGGGGCGGCCATCGTGGTGCGCGCCTGGATCCGGTTACGGATCTTGCCGTCCGCCGAGTCGACGAAGTCGTGCTGGTAGCGCAGCGGGATGAAGACCGCGAAGCCCCCCGTCTCGTCCTGCAGCTCGCGCAGGCGCATGACGTGGTCGACCCGGTGCCGCGGCTCCTCGATGTGGCCGTACAGCATCGTCGCCGGGGTCTTCATGCCCTTCTCGTGGGCCAGCCGGTGGATCCGCGACCAGTCCTCCCAGTGGCAGTTGTGGTCGACGATGTGCTGGCGGACCTCCCAGTCGAAGATCTCCGCGCCGCCGCCGGTGAGCGACTCGAGCCCGGCGTCCATCAGCTCGTCGAGGATCTCGCTGGCCGGCAGGCCGCTGATCTTCTCGAACCACTGCACCTCGGTGGCGGTGAAGCACTTGAGCTTGACGTTGGGCAGCGCCGCCTTCAGCTCGCGCAGCACCTTGGGGTAGTACCGCCAGGGCAGCGTGGGGTGCAGGCCGTTGACGATGTGCAGCTCGGTCAGCTGCTCGTTCTCCATCTCCTTGGCCTTGCGCACGGCCTCGTCGATGCGCATCGTGTACGCGTCCTTCTCACCCGGCTTGCGCTGGAAGGAGCAGTACGCACAGCTGGCCGAGCAGACGTTGGTGAGGTTGAGGTGCCGGTTGACGTTGAACATCACCCGGTCGCCGTTGAGCTCGGTGCGCTTGTGGTGGGCCAGCCGGCCGAGCCAGGCGAGATCGTCGGACTCGTAGAGCGCGACGCCGTCCTCGCGGGTCAGCCGCTCGCCCGCGTAGACCTTGGCCTCCAGCTCACGCTTCAGTCCGACGTCCATCTGCGCCATGGTGCGCCCCTTTCACCCTCACTCGTGGTCGAGCGTACGTCCTGCCTCCGACAGATCGACGGGCCGGCGGGCACGGGGCGGCGGGGATCACGTCATGAACCTACGATTCACAGCGTCCTGTCATGTCCAATCAATCGACATCGGTGCACCGGTTGAGGTAGACCATTAATGGGACGGCAAGCGGTCGTGGGCGACGACCGCGGACGGGGAGCGCATGTCGATGAACCGGCAGGAACGAAGCGGACGAACGCGACGGACACGCCCGTGGTGGCGCCCGTTGGCGTACTCCGCTGCGTCTGCCACAGCCATCGCCGCTCTCTTCAGCCCCCTGCCGGCCGCCGCCGCACCGCCGGCCGCGCCGCCGGCGCCCGCGGTTCCCGACACCGGCTCCCGCCCGCTCGCCCAGGGCGCGCTCGTGCTGCCCGGCCAGCCGGCCGGCACGCTGCCGACCACCAGCACCCCGATCACCACCCCCGGCGTGGCCCTGACGCCGGTCATGGCGAAGATCGAGAAGGGCCGCACCGAGCTGGCCGGCCTGGGTGAGCGGCTCACCAAGGCCAAGGACGAGGTCGAGCTCAGCACCCAGCAGGTCGCCGTGGCGGACCAGAAGGTGACCCAGTCCGCCACCGCCGTCGCCCAGGCCAAGGAGGAGATGGCGCGGGCCGCGGCGGTCGCCGTCCGGGACGCCGCCGCCATGCCGCCCGGCTCGCTCGGCTCCGGCCTGTCGGACCTCGACTCCCTGGCCCGGATCAACCGCGGCGACTCCGCGACCCAGCAGGCCGCCAGCCGCCAGTTCGACCTCGCCCAGAACACGTACACGAGCGCCCTCGCCGAGCAGCAGGCCGCCCAGGCCCGGCACACCACTCTCATCGCCGCGCGCGACAAGCTGCAGCAGCAGGTCGACAAGAAGTCGGCCGCCCAGCAGAAGCTCGAGCAGCAGAACGCCGCCGCGATCGCCGCGTCCGACTCCGCCCAGGCCGCCCAGGACGCCCGGGCCGGCGCCGACTACCTGGCCGGGGCCAACGCCGGCCGGGGCGCCGACCCCCGCGCCCTCGCGGCGCTGCGGTTCGCACTGGCGCAGCGCGGCGACCCGTACGTGTGGTCCGAGGAGGGCCCGGACGCCTACGACTGCTCCGGGCTGATGTGGGCGGCGTACCGGTCGCCCGGCGCGGGCGATTTCAAGCTCACCCGGGTGTCGCGCGACCAGTACTTCCAGACCCGCGAGCGGGTCGTCGACCGCTACTCGCTGCTCCCGGGCGACCTGCTGTTCTTCAGTTCGTCGAGCAGCTGGCAGCAGATCCACCACGTCGCGATGTACGCGGGCAACGGCATGATGGTCGAGGCGCCGCGAACGGGCCTCAACGTGCGCCTCGTCCCGGTCCGCTGGACCAGGCTGTTCGGCGCGACCCGCATCTGGGGCTCGATCGAGGGCACCGTCGAGGGCCCGAACCTGGGCGCGCCCGATCCGGAGAAGCCGAGCGACCACAGCCCGACGAAGACCAGCAAGCCGAGCCCGTCGAAGTCCACCAGCAAGCCGCCGACCAGCCCGAGCACGTCGCCGTCGACCAGCAAGCCGACGACCAGCCCGAGCCCCTCGACGACGACCAGCAAGCCGGCGACCAGCCCGAGCACGTCGCAGCCGACGACGCCACCCACGACTGCCGCGCCGGCCACCTCGGCGACCTCGGCAAAGCCGTCGCCGGAGGAATCGGCGGAGAGCTCGCCCACCAAGGCCGAGACCTCCCCCACCAAGGCGGATACCTCCCCCACCAAGGCCGACTCCCCGTCGTCGACCGGCTCGGCCACGAAGTCCACCGAATCCAGCAGCGCGGCGACGAAGTCGGTGTCGCCCTCGGCCGAGGCGGCGGCCGTCTCGAAGTCGGCGGGGTCCTAGCGCCCGCGCCCCTCGCCAGTCATGATCTTCACGCGGAAGCGCACGACGCCGGGTGCGCTCATGAGCGCTGATGTGGCACGGTAGTTACCAAACGCCCGGCAATCGGTCTGCCCGGCGTCCGGCACATGGCGTCGGCACGCGGTGACGGCGATCGGGAGGACCCATGGACGAGCAGCTGGCGAAACCGGACAGCGACGGCAGCCGGCCGCCCGCTGCACGGCCGCCCGCGAGCGGCGCCGGGCCGAAGAACGATCAGGGGTACGAGCTGCCCCCACCGCCCGCACCCGGCGCGCTGTGGGCCCCGTCGCCCGGCGCCGAAGCGAGCAAGCCGGCAGCCCCGGCCGCCGCACCGACCGCCCGCGCGTCAGCCTCCGCGCCCGTCAGCACCGCGCCGAGCAGTGCCGCCCCGGCCAGCGCCGCCCCGGCCAGCGCCGCCTCGAGCAGCGCCGCGCCGGCCAGCGCCGCCCCGGCCAGCGCCGCCCCGGCCAGCGCCGCCCCGGCCAGCGCCGCCCCGAGCAGCGCGGCCTCGAGCAGCGCCGCCCTGAGCAGTGGCATGCCCAGTGGGCGGGCCTCGGTCTCCGGCGTCGTGCCCGCGCCCTCGAGCTCGGCCAGTGGTCTCGGCGGGGCGACCCGCCCGGTGTCGGTGGCCCCGAGCGCCAACGCGGCTCGCGCGAGCGTGCCCGGCTCCATCGACCCGGCCGGCGCGCGCGCCGCGACCTGGCCGAGCGGCCAGGCCAAGGTCTACGGCCGGGCCGCCACCAAGCCGGACACCGACCACACCGTCGACGGACCGGGCACGCCGGAGAGGCAGGCCGGGCGCGATGCCGGCCCGGCCGGCCGCATCAGCACGGACAAATCGGGTGCCCCCGCCTCAGCCCCGGCCAGCGCGGCCCCCGCCTCCGCCCCGGCCAGCGAGGCCCCCGCCTCCGCCCCGGCCAGCGCGGCCCCCGCCTCAGCCCCGGCCAGCGCGGCCCCCGCCTCAGCCCCGGCCAGCGCGGCCCCCGCCTCCGCCCCGGCCAGCGCGGCCCCGGCCAGCGCGGCCCCGGCCAGCGAGGCCCCGGCCCCGGCGACCGCGACCCCACCCGCCCGGTCGAGCACCTACACGGCCGCCAGCGCCAGGACCACCACTCCCGAGGCCGGCCCCGACAAGGCCACCACGGACAAGGCCACCACGGATAAGGCCACCCCGGACAACGCCGGGTCAGACCGGCCCGCCACGGACAACACCGGCACCGACAAGGCGGCCCCAAACATCGCCGCAATCGACACGGACGGCCAGGGCAAAACCGGCACCGACGCGTCCATCACCGACAAATCCGGCGCTCCCGCAACGGGTGCCGACAAGCCCGCCGCCGTGAGCTGGATGAGCCTCCGCGAGCGCCCGCACCAGCCTGCCCCCGCCGGCGACGCCGACCGTCCCGCGCACCGCGACGAGCCGGCCGGCCGCCCCCAGCGCAGCACCGCCGCGGATCGGGAAGAGCCCGACCCGGCCCTGCCGGAGCCCTCGACCCCCGAGCCGGTCAAGCCGGCCCCGCCAAAGCCCGAGCCCACCCGCCCGGAGCCGGCGCCCCTGCCCACCCCGAACCCGACCCCGGCACCCGCTCCAGGCCCCACACCCGCTCCGGGCCCCGCACCCAGCCCGGCGCCGCCGATCCCCGCGCCGCCGGCCCCGGCACCGCCCCGCCCGGGACCCCCGGGACCCGACCCCAGCCCCGCCCCGCCGGGCCCCGTGCCCCCCGGCCCCGGGCCCAGCCCGATCCCGCCCGGACCCGGCCCGAGCCCGATCCCGCCCGGCCCGGGCCCCGACCCCGTACCTCCGGGTCCCGGACCGTCGCCCGTGCCGCCCGGCCCCGGTCCGTCGCCGGTGCCCGGCCCGGCGCCGGCGCCCTTCCCGCCCCCGCCGATGATCTCCGGGTCGGGTGGCGCCCCGGCGCCGGGCGCCTACACCCTGCCGCCTGCCGGTCAGTACGGCGCCCCGGCTTCCCGCGGCAGCGGCTCGACTCCTTACGGGGTAGGCGCGTCGGGCGGCGCCCGGCAGCCGTTCGGCGGACCGGCGGCCCAGGTGAGCACCCCGCCCGCTCGGCCGGCGACCTACGGTTCGGGTGCCGCCGCGTCGGGATCCGGACAGCCGGCCGGGGTGCCGCAGCGCCTCGAGGGCACCGTCTACGGCGGCCTCGCCGACTACGCGCCGGCCGACATGACCATGCCCGTGACCATCAATCCGGTGGAGAACTCCGGTTCGCTCACCGGCCACATCCTGGCCCAGGGCTGGCGCGACGGGCCCGACACCCAGCGCCGCAGCAACGTCAAGGTGGTCGTGGCCATGCTGGTCGTGCTGCTCGTCCTGGTCGGCGTGAGCGTGCTTTTCCTCTTCACCGTGGGCGACGCGTTCAGCGACATGGTGGGCGGCGTCTTCCAGAGTTGATTTGTCGCCGGCGGCGCCAGCGCCTAAGCTGGCGAGGTTGCGCCGCAGGGTGAGTCTGCCCACTACCGGCGCGGAATGCGGGCAGTGTCCCACACGTTGACCCGTACACTGATGGAAGTAATTAACCTGGCGTGCCCTCAACGAGCACGCCACGGGCGTTCTTGCGGTCATTTCAGCGGCCGGCTGTTGGTAGCCGCGGCGGGCCATTCGCGAGCATGCGCCCCCGTAGAGAGGTTCTCTTGACCACTTTCGCTGATCCCAGCACGTTCCCGTCCGTTGAAGAAGTTCTCGCCGAGTCCGGCGACACCCTCAGCACCGAAGCCCCCGAGGCCCTCGTCGAGCCGGCCCCGGTTGAGCAGACCCCCACCTTCGCCGAGCTGGGTGTGCCCGCCGAGCTCGTCCGGGTGCTGAGCCGCGAGGGCATCACCGCCCCGTTCGAGATCCAGGCCGCCACCATGCCCGACGCCCTCGCCGGCCGGGACGTGCTCGGCCGGGGGCAGACCGGCTCCGGCAAGACGCTGGCGTTCGGCCTGCCGCTGCTGGCCCGCGTGGCCAAGAGCGGCCGGGCCCTGCCGCACCAGCCCAAGGCCCTGATCCTGGTGCCGACCCGCGAGCTGGCCATGCAGGTGGCCGACGCGCTGACCCCGCTCGGCCGCTCCGTCGGGGTCTTCCTGAAGACCGCCGTCGGCGGCGTGCCGTACGACCGGCAGATGGACGCGCTGCGGCGCGGCGTCGAGGTCATCGTCGCCACCCCGGGCCGCCTCGGCGACCTCATCGAGCGGGGCGCCTGCCGCCTCGACGCCGTCGAGGTCACCGTCCTGGACGAGGCCGACCAGATGGCCGACATGGGCTTCCTGCCCGAGGTCACCGAGCTGCTGAGCAAGACGCCGGCCGACGCGCAGCGCCTGCTCTTCTCGGCCACGCTCGACGGCGACGTCGACGCGCTGGTCAAGCGGTTCATGAACGACCCGGTGACGCACTCCACGAACCCGGCGGAGGCCAGCGTCTCCACGATGGAGCACCACATGCTCCTGATCCCGCCGCACGACAAGTTCCCGATCACCGCGTCGATCGCCAACCGGGAGGGCAAGACCATCGTCTTCGCCCGCACCCAGATGGGCGTCGACCGGCTGGTCGACCAGCTCGCGGCGGTCGGCGTGCGCGCCGGCGCGCTGCACGGCGGCAAGACCCAGCGGGTACGCACCCGCACGCTGGCCGAGTTCAAGGAAGGCCGGACGAACGTGCTGGTCGCCACGGACGTCGCGGCCCGCGGCATCCACGTCGACGGCATCTCGCTGGTCATGCACGTCGACCCGCCGAAGGACCCGAAGGACTACCTGCACCGCGCGGGCCGTACGGCGCGCGCCGGTGAGTCCGGCGCGGTCGTGACGCTGGTGCTGCCCAAGCAGCGCCGCACCACGGCGTCGATGATGCTCAAGGCCGGTGTCTCGCCGTCCGAGCTGCGCGTCCGGCTCGGCGACGACCAGCTGGCCGGCGTCACCGGGGCCCGTGAGCCCAGCGGTGTGCCGGTGAAGCTCGAGCCGGAGCCGCGCGAGCGGGGAGACCGTCCGCGTCGTTTCGGCGACCGTCCGCAGCGCGGTGGCTACGGCGACCGCCCGCGCACCGGCGGCAGCTACGGCGACCGTCCGCGCACCGGCGGCGACCGTTCGTTCGGCGACCGGCCCCGGGGCAGCTTCAGCGGCGGCACCGGCGGCGGCGACCGCAGCTACGGCGACCGCCCGCGCGGCGGCTCGTTCGGCGACCGGGACCGTTCGTTCGGTGACCGGCCCCGGAGCGAGCAGCGCACGTACGCCGACCGTCCGGCCGGCGACCGTTCGTACGCCGACCGTCCGGCCACCGGCGCCGTCGACCGCCCGTCCGGCGACCGTTCGTTCGCCGAGCGTCAGCGGGGCTTCGGCGACCGCACGGCCCGCAACCTGAGTGAGCGCCCCGGCGGCTTCCGGCGCGAGCCGGCCCGCAACGACCGGCGCGAGACCGGCAACGGCCGCTTCTCGCCCGGCCGCCCGGCGCACACCCACTGATCCACCGCACGTCCCGAAGGCCCCGGCGCTCAGCGTCGGGGCCTTCGCCGTGCGGGCGCCGGAGTGGTTTGTGCGCCGGGCCGCCGGAGCGGGTAGTTTCCCGGCATGGCCGTTCTGCCGGGTTCACTGTTCTGGGATCGTCGCGACACCTCCGGCGCCGAGCATGCGCTGGTGGACACGCAGGCCGGGCTGCACGCGCGGGGCACCGCGCTGGCCGTCGACCCGATTCCCTACAACGCCCGCTACGAGCTGCGGACCGACCCGGACTGGGTCACCACCGCGCTCGAGGTGAGCACCGAGGGCGCGGGCTGGAGCCGTACCCTGCGCCTGGAGTCGGAGGACGGCCGCTGGCGGACGTCGACCGCCGAGCGCGGTGATCTCGACGCGGCGCTGACCGCGGCCGGGCACGCCGGGGCCGGGCTGCCCGGCACCGAGGATCCGGACCTGCTGTTCGGGGCGTTCGATGTCGACCTGACCGGTTCGCCGCTGACCAACACGCTGCCGATCCGCCGGCTGGGGCTGCTCAAGTCGGAGCCGGGGGTGGCGCACCGGGTCAGCGTCGCCTGGGTGCTGCTGCCCAGCCTGGAGATCGTGCAGGTGGATCAGATCTACACCGCGCTGGGTGACGGGCGGGTGCGCTTCGCCAACGAGACGTTCAGCGCGGACCTGGTCGTGGACGACGAGGGCTTCGTGGTCGAATATCCGGGCCTGGCCCGGCGGGCCCGCTAGACCTTGTCGCGGATCCAGGCCATGCAGGTCTTGTCGATCGTCGCGAACGGCACACCGAACGCCTCCTGCGACGCCGGGTCGAGGTCGCGGCTCTCCCGCAGGTAGAGCCGGACGAACGTGAACAGCGCGCCCTGGCCGTACTTGCGGGCCAGGCAGTCGGCGGTGAAGTGGCCGAGCCCGTAGAAGGCGTCGCTGGCGTCGGGGCCGGCCTTGTCGCCCGGGGCCCGCGGGGCGATCGTGGTCGGGCGCTTGCCGCTGTCGAGCCAGGAACGGACGGCCGAGCGGCGCCAGCTCTCCGTGGCGGATCTCGGGTACCAGCCGATGTACTCGGCGATGCCTTCCTCGAGCCACATGTCGCCGGTGCCGGTGCTCGTGCGGTGGGCGCCGCCGAGGGTCACGACGTGGCCCAGCTCGTGCTGCATGGTGGTGGCCAGCACCTCGCTGTCGGAGCGGACGGCGGAGATGTTGAGCACGACGTCGCTGCCGGAGTCGCTCAGCGGGATCGCGTACCCGATCACCCACTTGTCGGTGATGCCGCCGTACCAGGTCTTCCACTGCTCGGGTCCGGCGACGTAGACGCGGTACCGGCGCTGCGGGTTGCCGACCATGACCGCGAAGCGGTCGTTGACGCGCGCGGCCTTCTCGGCCGCGGCCAGCACCTGCTTGAGGTACTTCCGCTCGCCGCGGCCGGCGGCGACGGTGACCCGCTGGCCGCTCCGGAAGACCAGGTCGCCGGACTCCCAGGGGGTGGGTTGCTGCTGGTCGCGGCTCTTCTTGGTGGTGAGATCCCAGATCAGGTACGCCGTGCCGACCTTCTTGAAGGTCAGCTTCTGGGTGATCGTCGGCGGCCCGTCGGACTCGTTGCCCTTGGCCCGCGGGCACTTGTCGGTGCTGAAGCAGTACGCGACCTCGGCGAACACGCTCAGCATGCCGCGCTTGGCGTCCAGCCGGGGGGAGGAGGTGCGGTAGTCGAAGTGGCTGACGCCCAGGCCGCGCAGCGAGCGGAACATCGAGCGGTACTGCCCGCGGAGCTTCCCGCGGGCCGGGTCGACCGCGGCCAGCCAGGCCCGCTCGTCGTTGCCGAGCAGGGCCGCCGCCTGCGCCTTCAACGCCGCGTTGGCGGCCTCGGCCGGGGTCGGCGGGGTCGCGGCGGCAGTGGGCGCCGGGCCGGCCGCTGCGGCCCGCTCGTCGAGTGACAGCGGGGAGCGGTTGACGTACACGATGCCGGCGCCGGCGGCGAGGGCGGCGGCCAGGCTCAGGGCGGCGCCGATCAGCAGGACCCGGCCGCGCCGCCGGGGCGCGGGCAGCGGCAGCGGCACGGCGCCGGGCACCAGCACGAGCGGCGGGAGATCACCGGTCTCGACCGGCGCCGGGCCGAGTGGATGCGTCGATGGGAAGTATTCGCTCGGCGGCGGCGTGCGCTGGCCGGGGATGGACGGGCCCGGCGGCGGGCCCCACGCGCCGGGCAGCGGCGATCCGGGCGGTGAGCCCCACGGGCCGGGCAGCGGCTGGGCGGGCGGCGCGACCGGAAATGCTGGTGCGGCGGGGACTTCCTCAGCGTCGTGCACTGCGCTCCTCGAACCCGAAACCCGTCACAGGACTCAGATCCTCCCAGGTACGCCGCCGCGCCGCTGCCCCCAATTCAGGCAGCTTGCCAGACCCCCGTGGCCAGGAACGTGTCGATCGCCGCGAGGTGGGGCTCCAGGCTGATGCCCTGGGCCGCGACCCAGGCGTCCGAGTAGTAGGTGTCCGCGTACCGTTCGCCGCCGTCGCAGATCAGCGTGACCACCGAGCCCTTGCGCCCGGCCGCCAGCATCTCGGCGATCAGGGCGAACGCGCCGCACAGGTTCGTGCCCGTGGAGCCGCCGACGCGGCGTCCGAGCACCGCCGAGCCGGCCCGCATCGCCGCCAGCGACGCCGCGTCCGGCACGTGCACCATCCGGTCGACCACGGCCGGCTGGAAGGAGGCCTCGACGCGGGGCCGGCCGATGCCCTCGATCCGCGAGCCGCGGCCGGTGGAGACGGTCCAGTCGCCGGAGCGGTACGCGGGCCAGAACGCCGAGCCCTCCGGGTCGACCACGCACAGCTTGGTGTCCAGCCGCCGGTAGCGGGCGTACCGGCCGATGGTCGCGCTGGTGCCGCCGGTGCCGGCGCCGACCACGATCCACGCCGGTACGGGGTGCCGCTCGAGCGCCAGCTGCAGATAGATCGACTCGGCGATGTTGTTGTTGCCCCGCCAGTCGGTGGCCCGCTCGGCGTGGGTGAACTGGTCCATGAAGTGGCCGCCGAGGTCGGCCGCGAGGGTACGGGCCGCCGCCACCACGGCCGTCGGGTCGGTGACGAGGTGGCACTTGCCGCCCTGGAACTCGATCAGCGAGATCTTCTCGGGCGACGTGCTCGCCGGCATCACGGCGATGAACTCCAGCCCCAGCATCCGGGCGAAGTACGCCTCGCTGACCGCGGTGGAGCCGGAGGACGCCTCGACCACCGGGGTGTGCGGGCCGATCCAGCCGTTGCAGAGGGCGTACAGGAAGAGCGAGCGCGCCAGCCGGTGCTTGAGCGAGCCGGTGGGGTGCGACGACTCGTCCTTGAGATACAGGTCGATGCCCCAGGAGCGGGGCAGCGGGAACGGCAGCAGGTGGGTGTCGGCCGAGCGGTTGGCGTCGGCCTCGACCAGCCCGATCGCCTCGCGGGCCCATTCGCGGGCGGTGTCGTCACATCGTTCGTGCAGGTCCATGGCTCAACCTAGCGCCGGGTCGAGGCCGGGTTGCGGCCGGTTCTCCCACTTGGTCGACAGGGCGATGGCCGTCCGGGTCGACGCCACGCCCCGGGTCCGGTTGATCCGCACGATCAGCTGTTCCAGCTCGGCGATCGTGCCGACCCGGACGGTGAGCTGGTACGACTCCACGCCGGCCATGAAGTAGCAGGACTCGATCTCCGGCATCACGCGCAGCGCGGACAGCACGTCGTCGGTGTCCGCGCCGGAGTCCTCGACGATGCCGATGAGCGCGGTGACGCCCAGCCCGATGGCCTCGTGCTCGACCTCGGCGCGGTACGCCCGGATCGTGCCGGCGGCTTCCAGCTTGCCCACCCGCTCGTGCACAGCGGGCGCGGAGAGCCCCACCTGCCGGGCGAGCTCCGCGTACGAGGAGCGGGCGTTCTCCCGCAGCAGGTCGATCAGGCGCAGGTCGATGGCGTCCATGGCATCAGAGGTTAGTGCGACACGTCCTGCTACCTCACGCCCGGTAGCGGGCTCGGAGCGCCGGACGCGGCAAGGATAATGGTCAACGTCGCAATCGGGGCTTTTTCCGCATTTCAGCGACTTGCTGTTTTTGGCGATGCTCTAATGGCACTACGTCCCGATCGAGCACGCCGACACGCACTGTGACCACCGGCGCTCCAACACGACGCGAGGAGAGGGCCGTGGACACAGGAGATCGACTGCTGACGCCCGGGGAGGTGGCCGCGCTGTTCCGGGTGGACCCGAAGACGGTCACGCGCTGGGCGGCCGCCGGACGTATCGGCAGCATCCGTACTCCGGGTGGCCACCGCCGGTTCCGCGAGTCCGAGGTGCGGGCGCTGCTCGAGGGCGACGGCGTGGTCGAGGAGATGCGCGAGGACGACGCGGCCAACCGCCCGCGCAACGGCGGGCCGGCCAATCCGGGCCAGAGCTACGGACCGCCCAACGGACTGCGCTGATTCAGCTCCCCGGCCCATCGCTTGAAGAGCCGGTGGGGTACGCCGAGAGCGTCCAGCACCTTGCCCGCCACGAAGTCGACCAGCTGGGCCGCGGTCGCCTGCGCCCCGGAACCGTAGAAGCCGGGGCTGGCGGGCAGCACCACCGCGCCGGCGTCGTGCAGGGCGATCAGGTGCTCCAGATGACTGCGGGTCACCGGGGTCTCCCGGGGCACCACCACGGTCCGGCGCCGCTCCTTGAGGTTCACCTCGGCGGCGCGCTGCAGCAGATCCTTGGACAAGCCGATCGCGATGCCCGCGCAGGCGGCCGTGCTCGCGGGCACGACCGCCATGCCCTTGGCCGGGTACGAGCCGCTGCTCGGGCCGGCCGCCAGGTCCCCCGCCGGCCAGTAGGCCAGGTCGCCCAGGTCGCGGCCGAGCCAGGCCGCCACGTCGTCCTTCCAGTGCGCGTCCCGTACGGTGGCGCCGGTCTCGTCGAGCAGCGTCAACCTGGCCGCCTTGGAGACGACCAGGTCGACGGCTTCGCCGGCATCGAGGAGCCCGCTCAGGACGGCCTTCGCGTACGGCGTGCCGGAAGCTCCGGAGACACCGACGATCCACGGGGTGCGCATCCTCCCAGCATGCCCCAGGAGATGATCAGCCGACGGCCTCCGTGGCCGCGAACCAGGTCGACCGGTCGGCGGGATTGGCGAACGTCACACTGTTGAGCATCTTGAGCATCTCGGTGTTGCCGATGAAGCCGCCGCCGTTGAGCTCGACGAAGAACTTCTTGTCGGCCGTGTAGCGGTAGCAGAGTCCTTCCTGCGGGCAGTAGGCGGCGGTACCGGGCGCGTCGTACTTCTGCTCCCGCGCCGGGTAGATCTGCAACGACAGGATCGGGAGCTGCTTGTCCCGCACGATGAACGGATCGCCGACGGTGCCGGTGAGCTTCTCGTACGGGAACTCGCCCTTGATCAGGCGCAGGTAGGACGTGCCGTCGAAGGTGGCCCCGAGGTAGTCCGACGTCGTCCCGGCGGCTCCGAGCGCGAAGCCCGCGGGCACGTAGCCCAGCCTGAGGCCGACCTTCACCGGCTGCTCGGCGCCCCCGGTGAGGCCCTGGGCGATCGACGCCAGCTTGGTCGCGGGGTACTTGAGCCCGCCCCCGACGATGACCTGCGCCCAGGCGTCGTCGGCGTACTTCCAGGTGTAGGTGGACTCGGCGTACGGCGCCGGGAGGCCGGGCTTGATCGCCTGCTTCTTCTCGCCCGCGTGGAAGTAGCCGGCGCCCGCCTTGGGGTCCTTGCGGGCCCGGGACGGGTCGAAGACGCCCTTCGCGTACGTCACCACGTGCCCGATGACGTTCGGGGCGTAGTAGCGGTCACCGTTCTCGTCCTCGTACGCCTGGCCCCGGCCCGGCGCCGTGATCGAGGCGACCTGGTAGCCCGGGGTCACCAGCACGGTGCCGTCGACGGTCAGGTCTCCCACCGTGTACTTCGCGAACGTGCCGGAGAAGGCGGTGGACGGATACGCGAACGGCGCCTTCGCCGGAGCCTTCGAGGCGGTGGTCGATCCGGCGTTCACCGTCGTGGACCTGCCGGAGCCGGCAGGCAACAGCTGCGGCACGGCGACAGCCGCGGCGACGGCCAGCACCGCGGCGGCCGATCCGGTGCCGGCCCACAGCGCCCGGCGCCGCTGCTGGCGCTTGCGCCCGGCCCGCAGCGCGTCCTGCACGCCGTAGCGCGGGGGCGGCGCATCCGCCTGGGCGTCCCTCAACATCTCAGACAGCTCGTGCGGCACGGTAATTCTCCCTACTGACGAACACCTCGGCGCCCATGGCGGCACGCAGCGCCTCCAGGCCCCGCGAGGTGTAGCTCTTGACGGTTCCTTCCGGGCACCCCAGGGCCTCGGCGGTCTCCTGGATGCTCAGCCCCTCCAGGTAGCGCAGGGTCAGCACGGCACGCAGCCGCGCGGGGATCTTCTGCAGGGCCTCGCGGATGCGCAGCCGTTCGTCGACCGCGTTGGTGTCGTCCCGCGCGTCGGGCCGGTCGGGCATGGCGTTGCTCTGCGCGCGCTCACGCCGCCACCACGGTCGCCGGGTCTCGTCGATCGCCGCGCGGACCACGGCGGTCCGCGCGTACGCGGCCGGGTTGTCGATGCGCCGCCACTTCACGTACAGCTTGGCCAGCGCGACGAGGACCGCGTCCTCGGCCGCCTGCCAGTCGCCGCAGGTGAGGTAGGCGAGCCCGCGCAGCGGCTCCATCTGCGCGGCTACGAAGTCGCTGAACTCCCGGTCTCTGTCACTCACAGCAGATAGACGGACGGCGGCCGCCGGAAAGTTACAGCAGAATCAGATCGAGCAGGGCGAAGACGAACAGGGCGATGCCCACGAAGCCGTTCGCCGTGAAGAAGGCCCGGTTGACCTTGGAGAGATCGCGCTCGGTGACCACGATGTGCTGGTACGCGAAGGCCACCGCGGTCAGCGCCAGGCCCACCCACCACAGCCAGCCCAGGCCGGCGAGCTGGCCGAACCACACGAACAGGGCGAACGTCAGCACGTGAGTGACCGTGGAGATGTGCAGCGCGGTGCGCACCCCGAAGCGGGCCGGCGTGGAGTGCACCCCGATCCGCCGGTCCACCTCGACGTCCTGGCAGGCGTAGATGATGTCGAAGCCGCCGATCCACAGCCCGACCGCGGCGCCCAGCACCCACGCCGGGCGGGAGCCGTCGAACGTACCGGTGATGGCCAGCCAGGCGCCGACCGGCGCGACCGCCTGGGCCAGCGCCAGCACGTAGTGCGGGAAGTCGGTGAACCGCTTCGCGTACGGGTAGATCACCAGCGGGATCACCGCGAGCGGCGACAGCAGCAGGCAGAGCGGGTTGAGCAGGCCCGCGGCCACGAAGAGCAGGACCAGGGACACCGCGGCGCCGGTCCAGGCCGTGCGCACGCTCACCGCCCCGGTGACCAGCTCGCGGTTGCGGGTACGGGGATTCTGCGCGTCGATCTTGCGGTCGAGGATCCGGTTGGCCGCCATGGCGAAGGTCCGCCCCGCCACCATGGCGATGGTGATCAGCAGCAGATCCAGCCAGCGGTAGTCGCCGTCCATCGCGACGAAAGCCGACAGGTACGCGAACGGCAGCGCGAAGACCGAGTGCTCGATCGCGACCAGGCGCAGGAACGAGCGCACGCGACCCGGGGCGGCCACTGTCACAGCCCGTATTCCTTCCACCGCTTGTCGACCAGCGCGACCACCTCGTCCGCCATGGTCATCTCCTCCGGCCAGCCACGGGTGTAGCCCTCGCCGGGCAGCTTACGGGTCGCGTCGAGCCCCGCCTTGCCACCCCAGAACTGCTGGTAGGAGGCGTGATCGAGGTGGTCCACCGGCCCCTGGGTGACGAGCAGGTCGTGGTCGTAGTCGACGTTGCCGAAGGCCCGGAACGCCACCTCGTTGTAGTCGTGCACGTCGCAGTCCTCGTCGACGACCACGATGAGCTTGGACAGCGACATCAGGTGGGCGCCCCAGACCGCGTTCATGATCTTCTGCGCGTGCTTCGGGTAGCGCTTGCGGATCGACACGATCACGCAGTTGTGGAACACCCCGGCGGCCGGCATGTCGTAGTCGACGATGTCCGGGATCAGCATCTTGAGCAGCGGCAGGAAGATCCGCTCGGTGGCCTTGCCGAGGCCGTGGTCCTCCTGCGGCGGCTTCGACGTGACGATGGACTGGTAGACCGGCTGCCGGCGCATGGTCATGCACTCGATGTGCAGCACCGGGAACGGCTCGACGGGCGTGTAGAAGCCGGTGTGGTCGCCGAACGGCCCCTCGGGCGCCCGCTCCCCCGGCTCCAGATAGCCCTCCAGGACGATCTGGGCCTGGGCCGGCACCTGCAGCGGCACGGTCACGCAGTCGACCATCTCGACCCGCTCCCCGCGCAGAAACCCGGCGAACAGGTATTCGTCGATGTCGCCGGGCAGCGGCGCGCTGGCCGCGTAGCTGACCACCGGGTCGCAGCCGATCGCGACCGCCACCGGCAGCCGCTCGCCGCGGCGCTCGGCGACCGCGTGGTGCGCGGTGCTGTCCTTGTGGATCTGCCAGTGCATGCCGAGCGTGTTCCGCGAGTGCTGCTGGAGGCGGTACAGGCCCAGGTTGCGCTTGCCGGTCTCCGGGTGCTTGGTGTGGGTCAGCCCGTAGTTGTGGAAGATGCCGCCGTCGCCCGGCCAGACCTGCAGGCCGGGCAGCTTGCCCAGGTCTACCTCGTCGCCCTTCAGCACGACCTCCTGGCAGGGGGCGCTCTTGACCTTCTTGGGCGGGACCGACTTGAGCTGGAGCACCTTGCCGATGCCCTCGCGGATGCCGGACCAGCCGACCGGCAGCTCGGGCTGGATCAGCGAGCCGATCCGGTTGCCGACGTCGTCGAGGCTGTCCACCCCGAGCGCCATCGCCATCCGCTTCTCCGTACCGAAGAGGTTGACGACGATCGGCATGTCACCGCGGGTCGGGCGCTCGAAGAGCAGGGCCGGGCCGCCGGCCCGCACGGTCCGGGTGACGATCTCGCTGATCTCCAGCGTCGGATCGACCGGCACGCGAACCCGGCGCAGCTCACCGGCGGCCTCCAGCGCCGCGATGAAGCTCTGCAGATCGTGGTACGGGAAGCCCTTGGCAGCCATGTTCCCAGTCTCGCACCACGGGACGGCAATTGATCAGCCGGCGGGAACCGTCACCGCGGGATCTCGTCCGGCGTTGGCACAGAGACGGAGTTTCCGGGCTGGTCAGGGGCGAGGTGGGTGGCGTGATGTTCCGGTCCGTGGTGCGCTGGTGCGCCCTGACAGGGCTGGTAACAGCGCTGGTCACGGGCCTGGCGCCGACCGATCCGGCCGCCTCGCGCCACCGCGACCGGCTGCCCACCTGCCCGCGGGGTGAGGCGTCTGTCACAGCGCCGACCGAGCCGGCCGGACGGTACGCCCGCAAGGCGTGCCGGGCCGCCGGGCGGATCCTGGAGTCGGGCGTCCGGCTGGACCGGATGCGCGACCGGGCCACCCCGAGCGGCTACCACCACCTGGGCGCGGGCACCGGCGACGAGTGGCGCGGCGTCACCGGCCGGATCGGCATCGTGGACGGCGCGGTCCGGCGCAACACGTACGACTTCGTGGCCGGGCGCTTCATGGTCAAGCGCGACGTGGGCGGCGGCTCGATCGCCTGGCTGGAGGCCGGTTGGGCGGAGACCGGCTGGGCGAACGCGGGCCGCCAGCGCATCTACACGTTCGACACCAACTCCCACACCTGGCAGTTCTACGACCAGTACGCGCTGAAGCCGGGCGACAAGGTGTGGCTGGACCTGCACACCGACGGGGACAACGTGTGGCAGGCGTGGCTCTGGTGGAACAACCGGTGGAACCTGCTGACCGCCCAGCGGCTGCCGGTCGGCTCCCGCGCGTACGTCGAGCAGTACGTCGAGGTCCACGTCGACCCGAGCCGCCCGGCCCGGGTGGTGGTACCGCCGGTGACCGTGGACAACGTGCAGCTCCGTCCGGCCGAGGGTGGCGCGGCCCGCTACTGGCGCGACGACGTCGACACCCAGGTCGGGGACCTGGCCCAGCAGCGGGCGGGCGGCTTCTGCCTGAACTGGGTGACCCGCTACGACACCTGGACAGCCGGTGACTGCGCGAGCCGGCGGTCGCCTCGCCGTAGGCGGTAAGCCCTGGGCGTCGCCGGCGCGTCTCAGGGCCGATGAGTCGGCGACCCGACACGCGGTAGTTGACGTCAGGAAAATATTCGCAACGGTCTCACCGCGAGCTGGCGACGTCACGCTTCGTAACCATGAACCGCCATACCTGGCTTATGCCACTTATATAACTTAAGGTAAATTGCGGACCCGGCGCTCGCGCCTTCATCGGGTTTCGAAAGCTCGACTCCAAGCCGGGAAATGGCATTCCCACCAGCCGCCGGAAAAGGTCGACGCAACTCCGAGCAGATCCGCTATTCCCGAGCATCGATCTCCCATCGCGATAACACGACGACGGCGGCCATCAACCAACCGACGCTGATTCACGAAAGGCGCCCGACGGTCGGCCGCTCGGCGGCACGATCCCTCGAAAGGGTATTCGTCTCCACCTGGACGGCGCGGCGAGCACGATGATCAGTTTTCCGCGGCCCGCGGCGGGCAGCGCCAACCGGACGATCATCATATTTGTGAAATGGCCTGGTGAGAGCGGAATCAGGCGGAGCGGCCCGGCCCGGGGCCGCGCCGCCGCCGCGCCCTGAGGACGATCATCAAGGCCCTCGCCTGCGCCTTCGGCCGGCTTGGTGGAGATCGAGCCGCGCCGCCGGTATGGTGGGCGCGCGGAAGTCGGCGAATTTCCGCTCGATGGCGCGTCTGACTGGTCTCGGGCCGGCGTCGAATGAGCAGGACCCGGAAAGCAGCTGTCGTGGCACTCTTCCGGAAGTGATCGGGGGGTCGGCCCGGTGTCCACCGGACGCCGGTCCGGCCCCTTTTCCTCGGCCCCGGCCACCCTACCCGCGGGTACGCCATTCCCGACCGGCGGTCGACAAACCACCGAGCCGCCCCCGGCCGTGCAAGTTGCACCTAGATCAGACTTTCCGGGACCGCGCAACCACGACGCTGCGTGGTGGAATACGCCGGTTGCCTGGTGCACAATCGACCCGGAACCGCGGCCCGCCCACGAACGGACCGCATCGCTTTCCCTTGAGCTCCGGCCCGAGACCAGACCCTTTCCGCACCATCACACAAGGAGCAATAGCAGTGACTGATAGTGACATGCGCCGATCTCCCGGACGGGTGTGATGATCGGTCCGTCGCGGGGCTTCGAAGAGCCCGACCACGGCCGGCACCGCGCCGGTCCCGCCCCGGCCCGCAGCCCCAAGGTGCCCGGTGGCACCGGCCGGCCGACCAGCCAGGCCCTCGCGCGCGAACACGAGGTGGCCCGGATGAGGGCCAAGCTGATGGACCCGGAGACCGCCGTCCGGGAACTGGCCGAGCGCCTCACCTTCGCCCACGTGAACGCGGGCAAGCCGGCGCTGGGCGTGCTCAGCGAGGCCGTCCACTACAGCAAGGGCACGCTGTCCAAAGTGTTCGCCGGCAAGATGCTGCCGTCCTGGCCGCTGGTCGAAGACCTCGCCGTCGAGCTGGGCGTGCCGACCCAGACCGTGGTCCAGGAGTGGTTCCACCTCTGGACGGCGGCCAACACGCTCCGCCGCAGACCGGGAGCGCTCCGGGAACGCGCCGCCGCGCCGCCGGCCCCGGGCACCGACGCGAGCGCCAAATCGACGGCCGCGGGGGCCGGGTACACATGCCCGGAGTGCGGCAGCTGGGTCGTCGACCCCGCGTTGCACAGCGGGTGGCACCGCCAGGGAGGGCAGTCCGGCGGGACCGCGCCGGGGTCCGTGGGCGGCTGGTCCGTCCAGGCGCCGGCCGCCGGCCTGAACCGGCAGGTGCTCGGCCGGTGAGCAAGTCCCCCGCCGCCACGGGGGACCCATCACCGGTAAGCCCCGCTCGTGCCGGGCGTGCGGCTCGGCGCGGGTGCCGAGCTTCGTGACCAGGTCGCCGGGCGCGGAGTGGGCTGGTCCGGCAGCGCCCGCTTCCCTCGCGCCGGCCGCTGCCTTTGGCCGAGCGACGGTTCCACCGTGCCGAAGGCCGCGCCCAGCTGGGTGTTACCGCGGCGATCCGGCTGGCATGCTTGTCGGCCCCGGCGTGGTCAATCGGTCCCGCCTGTGCCGAATGCCGCCCGCGCCGACTGTTTCCGTCATAAGCAGCCCCATCCCGCGTGGCCACCAGTAACAGCCGACCTGTCGCCCGGTTCCCGGGCACCGGCGATCAGGCTGGCCGGCCGCCGCCGCCTCGCTGTGGCGCCGGCGGAGCTGGGGCCCGAAACGGGGTGCCGGCGGACGACGAGCACGGACCGCGCCGCTGGTGGCCCGGCCCGGCCGGGGCCGATCGGGCCCACCACCTCGGCTCGGGTGGCGACCGGGTGCAGCAACCGGCGCTGCCTGCGCGGCCGCGCTGTGCTGGCGGCCTCGAGCCTTGAGGGTGGCACCATAGGTCGGATGCTCGCCCATTCAGCGTCGTGTCGACACAGGGCGCGGCCGCCCGCGAGACTGGGGCCGGTTGCCTTGCCTGGTTTCGGCACCCACGCCGTGCCTCAACCGGCTGCTGAGGCCGATTAGCAGTTGTTGCTGGAGCTGACGCTCGATGGTGCTGGAGGCGCTCTGGATGCAGGATGCATGCCGCAGTGGGCTTGCCGCCAAGTGGGTGGGGCTGGCGTGGACATTGAGCGAGGGCATTGAGTGGAAGCCGCCGTGCGGAAGTCGCCGTGCAGAAGCCGCCGCGCAGAAGCCGCCGCGCAGAAGCCGCCGTGCGGCGCCTGCCCCACCCGTGTGTGCGTGCGGATCTTGAAGAGCGGGAGTCATATTTTCGGGCCGTGGCGCCACAAGATCCGGCGAGAGTGGGTCGTCGACAAGGGTGCTGACCAGCAACAACAGAAGCCGTTGCGCGACCGGGAAGCCCACCAAAAGCGGAAAGGCATGCAACTCAGCACGGCCAGGCAACCCCAAGGCGCCACGCAGCCCGCAAGAGCCACGCAGGCGGCAGGCCGCAGGCGCCAAGCTTCACCCAAGCGCCAAGCGCCAAGCCGCCGCAAAGCGACACCGCCCGCAAAGCCCCGGCCCCCCGCAAAGGTCAGCCAGACAGCCCCAAGCACGCACCCGGCAACCGGCGGGAGCGACGGTCAGTTATCTGCAACCAGGCACGACAATAATTTGATCTTGATCTAACCCGGCGAAGATCCCCGAGCTACATCCCCCCGGCGTTGGCATAGGAATGCAACCCCTCGAAGAACAAATTCACCCCGAACAGATTCATCAGCATGGTCACGAACCCGACCAGCGCGATCCACGTAGCCGTCGTCCGCTTCACGCTCGGAGTGGCCCGGGCGTGCAGGTAAGCCGCGTACACCACCCAGGAGATGAACGCCCACACCTCCTTGGGGTCCCACCCCCAGTACCGGCCCCAGCTCGCCTCGGCCCACAGCGGTCCGGCGATCAGCGCGCCGAAGGTGAACAGCGGGAACGCGAACGCGTGCAGCCGGAAGGTCAGCCGCTCCAGCATCTCGGCCGGCGGCACCTTCGCGCCCAGCGTGTACGGGAAGCTGCGCTTGCCGGCGTCGTAGCCGGTGCGGACCAGGAACATCGCCGCCGGCACCGCTCCGATCAGCAGGATGCCCGAGGCCAGGATGATCGTCGAGACGTGGATGACGTACCAGTAGGAGTTCAGCGCCGGGACCAGCGGGCTCACCGGCGTGTACGCGATCAGCCCGGCCGCCCCGAGCAGCACGACCAGCGCCAGCGCGGCGAACAGGCCGAGGTGGCGGACGGCCGGCTTGCGGGTGAGCACGCCCAGCCAGACCGCCGAGCCGACGAGCGTGACCGCCAGGATGAACTCGTACATGTTGCCCCACGGCATGCGGTGCGCCGCGATGCCGCGGGTGACCACCGTGCCCAGGTGCAGCGCGAAGGCGAGCCAGGTCAGGCCGACGCCGATCTTGCCGAGCAGCGCGCCGCGGTCACGCGGCGGGGCGGGCTCGGGTTCCGGCTCGACGGCCTCCGCGGGCGCGCCGGCGCCAACGAGCTGCCGGGTGGCTGCGCGGCCGATGTGGCTGCGGTTGCCGAACGCGTACTCGGCGGCGTAGCAGACCATCGCGGCCAGGTACGCCAGCACGGTGAACGCCATCAACTGGTCCGACAACTCCGCCATCACGGCGTCCTCTCATCCCGGGCCGCGGCCACGACCTGCTCGAACTCCTCGCGGAAGCCCGGATAGTCGGTACGCGGCAGGCCACCGGCCTCCACCAAACTACCGCCGCCGCCGGCTTCCGGCCCGGCCGGGGGCGTAACCCGGAACCACACCCGGCGCCGGTGCCCGGACAGCGACAGCATCAGCCCGAGCAGGCCCAGCACCGCGCCGCCCAGCACCAGCGGCTGGGTCGGGTCGTACCGCACCGCCAGGGTGGCGAACTGCCGGGTGCCGAGGAACTCCAGCTTGGTGCCGTCGTCCAGGGTCCAGCTCTGGCCCACCGTCAGGCGCTGCGGCCGCTGGCCGCTGACCTGCTTCAGCTCGCCGTTGGCCAGCTGGCCGCGGTCCAGCGCGTAGACCGAGCCGGGCAGCCCGGCGTCGACCCCGAGGTTGCCCCGGTACGCCGTCAGGAACAGCGCCGGCTCCCGTTCGGCCGGGAAGATCGAGGTCGCGCCGCCGGCCGGGTCCACCGTCGGCAGGTACACGCCCTCGAAGGCGACCTGGAGGTCCTCGTCGCGCTTGCCGGTCTTCGGGTCGATGTTGACGTCGGGGAACTGCACGACGCCCTCGCTGGTCAGCATCTGGTCGCGCGGCAGGAACGGCACGGTCCTGGTCTGCTGCTGGCCGAAGCGGTCGGTGAACCGCAGGATCGGCGCGTAGCCGTGGCCGAGCAGGTGCACGTTGGCCTGCGACAGGCGCAGCGGGTGGTTGACCGTGAACGCGACCGGCCGCCACGGGCCGTCCTGCTCGGTCTGCACGTCGGCGTCCGCGCCGAACGTCTTCGGCTGGCCGTTGCTCTGGTAGGTCGCGTGGAAGTCGGTCAGCCGCAGGCAGAAGAACGGCAGGTCGGCCGGGCCCAGGCGGGGGCCGAGCGAGGACTCGTCGTACTGGGCCAGGGAGTTGCAGAAGCCCACATCAGTGCCCTCGAGCAGGAGGCGGTTGCCGTGCCAGCCGTACCAGTGCCCGAAGCCGACCCCGATCAGCACCGCGAGCAGCGCGAAGTGGAACAGCAGGTTGCCGGTCTCCTTGAGGAAACCCTTCTCGGCCGACACCGTCCACGTGCCGTCCGGCCGCTCCCGCACGACGGTGCGGAAGCGCCGGCCGCGCAGCGCCGCCTTGATGGCGGCGGCCACGGCGGCCGGATCGCCGGGTCGCGGTTCTGCCGCCGCGTGCTGCGGCAGCCGCTCCAGCCGGCGAGGGGCATCCGGGGGTACGGTGCGCAGCGCCCGCGCGTGGTCGAGCAGCCGCGGCACCACGCAGCCGACCAGCGAGGTGAACAGCAGCAGGTAGATCGACGCGAACCAGGGCGACGCGTAGACGTCGAAGCCGCCCAGCCGGTCCAGCACCGGGGCCAGGTCGGGATGGTCGCGGAAGTAGCCGGCCACGTTCTCGGCGTTGACCGCGCGCTGCGGCAGCACCGAGCCGGGGATCGCCGCCACCGCGAGCAGGAACAGCAGCACCAGGGCGGTCCGCATGCTGGTGAGCTGGCGCCAGGAGTTGCGCAGCAGCGCCCAGGCCCGGTTCGGCCGGCGCGGCGGCGGCTCGGCCGCGGGCGCCGGGCGCTGGTCGACGGCGGTCACAGCAGCGTCCCGGCGTCGAAGTTGAAGGTGGTCAGCAACCAGATCAGGAAGCTGTTCCAGCCGCCGGTGACCAGGGCGACCCCGACCGCGATGAGCAGCACGCCGCCGACCCGGGTCACCCACCGGCTGTTGCGGCGCACCGCCTTGAAGACGCCGAGCAGCCGGCGGAAGAAGAGCCCGAACAGCACGAACGGCACGCCCAGCCCGAGGCTGTAGGCCAGCGCCAGCACCACCGCCCGGTCGGTCTGCCCGCTGGTGGTGGCCAGGCCGAGCACCGCGCCGAGGGTGGGCCCGGTGCAGGGCAGCCAGGACAGGCCGAACAGCGCCCCGAAGACCGGCGCCCCGGCCAGCCCGGCGTTGGGCAGCCAGCGGATTCGGGCCTGACCCTGCAGGCCCGGGACCACGCCCAGGAACAGCAGGCCGAGCACGATGATCAGCACGCCGAGCACGATGTTGAGGGTGCGCTCGTGGGTCTTGAGGGCCAGCCCGATGTTGGCCACCAGCGTGGCCAGCAGCATGAAGACCACGGAGAAGCCGACCACGAACAGCACCGTCCCGGCCAGCACCCGGCCCCGGCCGGGGGCCCGGGTCTCCGGCGGCCGGGTCCGCACCGCCACGGATCCGCCCGCGGGCTCCTCCGGCGGCCGCACGCCCAGCGCGGCGTCGAGGTCGGCGCCGGCCAGCCCGGTCACGTACGACAGGTAGCCGGGCATGAGCGGCAGCACGCAGGGCGACAGGAAGCTGACCAGCCCGGCGAGCGCGGCCGCGCCGATGGCCAGCAGCAGAGGACCACTGGTCGCGATGTCGGCGAAGGTGTCACCCATCAGCCCGGCTCCTCGGCGGCGATCCGCTCCACCACCGGCTGCAGCACGCCGGCCGTGGTGGCGCCCCGGACGGCGGCGGCGATCCGGCCCTGGCGGTCCAGGATCAGCGTCTGCGGCGTGCTGACCTGGGTGACGTCGAACTTCAGGGCCACGCTGCCGCTCCGGTCGTAGACGCTCGGATAGGTCACCCCGAAGCTGCGCTCGAACGCCTTGGCCGCGTCCCGGTCGTCCAGCGAGTTGACCCCCACGAAAGTCACGTTCCTCGCCTTGGTGGCCTGGTAGACGGTCTCCAGGTCGTCGGCCTCCGCGCGGCACGGGTTGCACCAGGAACCCCAGAAGTTGACCACGACGACCTTGCCCCGGTCCCGCGCGACGTCGTACGGTCCGCCGTCGAGCAGCTCACCGGTGACCGCCCGGGCCTCCGGGCGCTGGTCCGGGGAGCACTCGATGACCCGGTCGGCGTTGGTCGAGCACTTCTTCTCCCAGCTCTCGCTGCCGCAGCCGGCCAGGGCACCGGCCGCGACGGCGGCGGTGAGCACCACTGCGGCGAGCCGGCGCACGTCAGGCCCCCTTGGCGGTCCGGGCGCCGGGCGACATGGCCACCAGGGCGGCGGCCGGCTCGGCGTACTCGATGCCGACCACCTTCGCGTCGGAGAAGACGAACGAGGTCAGGCTGGCCAGGCCGCACTGGCGGCGGCGCGGGTCGTGCCAGAGGCGCTTGCGCTCGACGTACCGGCGCAGGGTCCAGATCGGCAGCTGGTGCGAGACGCAGACCGCCTCGTGGCCCTCGGCGGCGACCCGGGCGGCCTGGACCGCGGCGAACATCCGCTGCGCGATCTGCAGGTACGCCTCGCCCCAGGACGGGGTGATCGGGTCGCGCAGCACCCACCAGTTGCGTGGGTTGCTGAACGCGCCGTCGCCGACCGACACCTTCTTGCCCTCGAAGAAGTTCGCGCTCTCGATCAGCCGGGTGTCGGTGGCGGTCTCCAGCTTGAAGTGGGCCGCGAACGGCTCGGCCGTCTCCTGGGCGCGTTCCAGCGGGCTGGCCACCACGTGCGTCACGTCGCGGTCGGCGAGCGCCTCGGTGGCCGCCTTGGCCATCTGCCGGCCCAGCTCCGAGAGGTGGAAGTCGGGCAGGCGGCCGTACAGGATCTTGCCCGGGTTGTGGACCTCGCCGTGCCGCAGCACGTGCACCGTGGTCCTGGTCGGCTCGCTCAACGTGCTCCCCCCGCTGCCGCCGCCGCGCGCGCTGCCGCCGGCAGCGCCGCGCCGATCTGCTCCAACGCGGCGTCGTCGAGCGCCGCCGACACGAACCACGACTCGAACGCGCTCGGCGGCAGGTAGACCCCGCGGGAGAGCATCGCGTGGAAGAACGCCTTGAACGCGGCCGCGTCCTGGGTCTTCGCCGAGTCGTAGTCGACGACCTCGGCCTCGGTGAAGAAGACGGAGAACATGTTGCCCGCGTAGGACAGCCGGTGCGGGACGCCCGCGGTGGTCAGGGCCTCCGAGGCGAGCGCGCCCACGGTGGCGGACAGCTCGTCGAGGCGCTTGTAGACGGCGTCGTCGGCCAGCCGCAGGCTGGTCAGCCCGGCCGCGCAGGCCAGCGGGTTGCCGGAGAGCGTGCCGGCCTGGTAGACCGGCCCGGCCGGGGCCAGCCGGCTCATGATCTCGGTGCGCCCGCCGAAGGCCGCGGCGGGCAGGCCGCCGCCCATGACCTTGCCGTACGTGAACAGGTCGGCGTCGACCGGCTCCAGCCCGGCCCAGCCGCCCGGGGACACCCGGAAACCGGTCATCACCTCGTCGACGATCAGCAGCGCGCCGGCGGCGTGGGCCAGCTCGGCCAGCCGGCGGTTGAAGCCCGCGCGCGGCGCGATCACGCCCATGTTGCCGGCCGCGGCCTCGGTGATGATCGCGGCGATGTCGTCGTTGTCCCGGAACACGGCCTCGACCGCGGCGACGTCGTTGTACGGCAGCACGATGGTCTCGCTGGCCGCCGCACCGGTCACCCCGGGCGAATCGGGCAGGCCCAGCGTGGCGACGCCCGAGCCGGCCGCGGCCAGCAGCGCGTCGACGTGGCCGTGGTAGCAGCCGGCGAACTTGACGATCTTGCTGCGCCCGGTGAAGCCGCGGGCCAGCCGGATCGCGGTCATCGTCGCCTCGGTGCCGGAGCTGACCAGGCGTACCTGCTCGACCGGGGTGCGCCGGACGATCTCCTCGGCCAGCTCCACCTCGCCCTCGGTCGGCGTGCCGAAGCTGGTGCCGAGCGCGGCGGCGGCCTGCACGGCGGCCACGATCGCCGGGTGCGCGTGCCCGTGGATCAGCGGGCCCCACGAGCAGACCAGGTCCACGTAGCGGCGGCCGTCGGCGTCGACCATCCACGGGCCCTCGCCGCGCGCCATGAACCGGGGCGTACCGCCCACGGACTTGAACGCACGCACGGGTGAATTGACCCCGCCCGGCACGATGGCCTGGGCGCGGTCGAACAGGGCCTGGGAGACCGGGGCCTCGTCCGGGTACGGACTGCCCGCGGCACGGTTTGCGGTGGTCACGGTGAATCCCATTCTGTCAGCGCCGGGCCGCGGCCGCGTAGCAGCCCCGGGGGCGGGTTGTACAGGTCACGATCGGTGGGTGGAGCGGGCGGATGAACCATGCCCAACAGGCTGGATTCCGCCACCCGCGATAGGCTGACCGGGTGGAGCGCCCGGAGCTGTCCATCGCGGTTGAGCGAGCCCCCGACGAGGTTGTCTTCCACCTCGCCGGGGAGATCGACGTGCTCACGGTCGCCGAATTGTCGGCCATGGTGAACGAGACTCTCCTGGAACCACCCTCCCGGATCGTGCTCGACATGTCCGGCGTGACCTTCTGCGATTCGCAGGGCCTGGGCACCCTGGTGGTGCTCAGCCGTAAGGCCCAGCATGCCCGCGCGGTGCTGGCCCTGGCCAACGTCGGCGACTTCCTGCTGCGCGTGCTGGACATCACCGGGCTCCGCAGCGCCCTGATGATCTCCAGCTCCACCTGACAGCTTCCTGTCGAGCCCCGGGATACGCCCACCGCGGTACGACCGGGGCCGCCCCAGGGATGACGACACCGCCCCGGGGCGAGGCCAGGCTGAGGGCATGACCTTTCGATTCGGCGTGGTGGCGGCGACGGCGCGGACCGGGGCCGAGTGGCTCGCCACCGCGCGACAAGCGGAAGAGCTCGGCTTCGACACCCTGCTCGTGCCCGACACGGTGCAGACCCTGTCGCCGTTCCCGGCGCTGGCCGCTGCGGCGGCCGCCACCGACCGGCTGCGGGTCGGCACCTATGTGCTCAGCGCACCCAACCGCGCACCGGGCGTGGTCGCCTGGGAGGCGCGCACCCTGCAACTGCTCAGTTCCGGCCGCCTGGAGGTGGGCATCGGGGGCGGACGGCCGGGCGCGGAGCGGGACGCGGAGAAGCTGGGCGCCCGGTTCGGGACGCCGGGCGAGCGGCTGCGCCGGGTGGCGGAGACGATCCGGGCCGTCCGGGAGCTGCCGGACAGCCCGCCGATCCTGGTGGCGGCGAGCCGGCCCCGGATGCTGCGGCTGGCCGCCGAGCAGGCGGACATCGTGGCGCTCGGCCTGCCGCCGCAGTCGACGGAGCACGAGCTGGCGGCCATGGTCGCCGAGCTGCGCAGCTTCGGCGACCCGTCCGAGGTGCACCTGAACGTGTCGGCGGTGGCGGAGACCGCCGACGCGGTGCCGGAGTGGCTGGACCGGATGGTCGGTGGCGACGCGCGGAAGATGGCGGCGGCCGGCGGGGTCGCGTTCCTGCTGGGCGACGCCGCCGCGATGGCCGGCACGCTGCGCCGCCGCCGGGACGAGCTGGGCATCGGCTACATAGGAGTCAACGCCATGTTCATGCGCCAGTTCGCCCCGGTGATCGCCGAACTGCGCCACGGTGACCCATCGTGATCGTGGCAACACGGATCCATCCTGGACGGCACTCCCCAACAGCTCGCCCGGTGGGACCGTCATACCGATCAAGATTTTTTGCAGCGTGCCCATGTCGAGGCGGCTGAACAGTAGAGGACTGTTTCCCACGCCGTCAGGAGCCGGATCATGACAGAGTTCGACCGCCGTAACACGGCACCACCGCCAGACGGTAACCCTGACAACCTGCGGCCGCATCTGGCGCTTTCCGTTCGCGACGCCTTGGTGCTCACTTTGACCACGACCACCGGTGTGGCGGCGGGCGGCTTGGCCCACCTGGCGGGTCAGGGCGCCGCTGCGGCTGTCATCATGGGTACCAGCGCGGCCGGCGCCGCGGTGCTGCTGTTCGACAAGGTGATCGGCAAATGACGCTGGACGCTGCGGACGAAGAAGACGAGCCGTTGCTGCTCCATATTTCCTGCCACGGGAGCAGCCACCTCACGAACGCCTCGGAATTGCTGTTGACGGCGGGTGAGCCCCTGTCGCCCGACTACCTCACCAACGCCATTCACGGCGCCTCCCTGGTCGTTCTGTCGGCATGCGCCACGTCGATGGCCGACGGTACGCACCCCTGTCCAGAGGCGACCGGCCTGTCCAAGGCGCTCCTCGACGCTGGTGCCCGATCGGTCCTGACCGACCAAGGAGACGTTCTCGACCTGCTGGTCCGCGCCGACACCGTCGACATCGCCCGGGCGAGTTGGCGGAAGGACCAGCGGCACGGCCTCGCGGGCGTCTTCTCCGAAGCGCTCCTGGCATCGCTGGACCACTGGTCCGAACTCGCTGATCCGACCCTGATGCCGGCCGGCGCGGCGTCGCGGCAAGGCTTCAACGAATCAACCCGCCGCAGCGCCGCAGCGGCCGCGGAGCGCGTCACGCACGCCGCGCATGAGGTGCGGCGATCCCTGGTCAACGACGAGCCGCGAATCAGCTATGCCATGACTGACGGGTTTGTCCGTGACGTGCTCGGGTTCCGTCGGGTCACCGCCGACCTCATCGACGCCGCCCAGGCTGCGCTGCTGCATGCCAAGCTGGACGACCTGCCGAACAGCGACGTCGACGCGGTCCGACAGCTACGGCAGGCCACCGCCCGGCAGCGACGCTGCCTTCGTCCGCTGACGGAGACGCAGCTGCGGGGCGCCCTCGTCGCCTCTCTGGACCAACCCGTCAACGTCGGCGCAGGTGGGCGCGAGATGACGCTGCGTGACTTGGTGTCCAGCAGGCCCCCGCTCGACAGCGGAGCTCATGCCGACTTTGTTCCACTGGTTCGGCGGGTCTTGGACTGGCTGAAACCTGCGGAACGTCAGGTTGCACTGGCCTACGCGGGCTTCGCCGTCGACTGGCCCGACGCGGCCCAGATGTGCGGTAAACCCCGGAAGTTCGGCGTCCGGGTGCAACGCAAATTCCGGCGGGTCGGCCTCGAGCTCAACGAACGCATCACTGCCGCACGACACATGGCAGATGTGACCCAGGGGCGCGTCTCGAATTAGGTGTGTCGGTCATCGATAGACGAAGAGTGGGCGCTGCTGGCGGCGTTGCTGCCGGCGCCGATACGGTCAGGACGGCCGTCGCGAAGCGCTGTTTCGGCGCTGGCAGCGTGCCGGGATCTGGGCGCAGATCGTGATCGGATTGCCGGCTCGCGCGAATGCTGCCGGGGTGATCACCTGGGATGTCAGCGTGGACTCGACCATCGCCAGAGCTCACCAGCACGCAGCCGGCGCCCGTCGCGGTGTGCGGCGTGAGCCCGCCGGCGGTGTCCGACCCGAGCCGGCCGATCATGCACTGGGACGCTCGCGCGGTGGCTGGACCGAACCGCAGCTACCTACGCCGGCGTGGGATCAGAGCCTGCATCCCGAGCAAGACCGACCAGGACGCCCACCCGCCTTCAGCCCCCAGCTCTACCGGCAACGCCACGCCGTGAACCCAAACCGGCGCCACCGACTTCGATACACGCCCTAGTTGCCCCAGCGGGCCTTCTCCAGCAGTTCCAGCGCCTCGCCGGCGGCCTCCTCGCCGCCCGTACGCAGCGCCCGGGCCGCCTCGTCGACCAGCTCGGTCAGGCGCTGCCACTGCGCGTCGCGCTCCCGGCCGGCCTCGGCCTGGGCCTTGAGCTGCTGGGTCTTGGTCCACAGCTCGACGAAGATGGAGACCTTGGCCCGCAGCACCCACGGGTCGAACGGCTTCGTCAGGTAGTCCACCGCGCCGACCGCGTAGCCGCGCAGGGCCAGCTGGGCGTCGCGGTCGGCCGCGGTCAGGAACAGGATGGGCACATGCCGGGTGCGTTCCCGGCGCTTGATGTGGCCGGCCGTCTCGAAGCCGTCCATGTTGGGCATCTGCGCGTCCAGCAGGATCACCGCGAAGTCGTCGGTGAGCAGCTGCTTGAGGGCCGCCTCGCCGCTCTCCACCGCGACCGCCTGCACCGGCAGGCCCTGCAGGATCGCCTCCAGGGCCAGCAGGTTGTCGCGCCGGTCGTCGACCAGCAGGGCCTTGGCCCGCTCAGCCATCCCGTCCAACCTTCCCGCCGCCCTTGACCGGACTACAGGCCACCCGTCCAACCACCCCGCCGCCACCCTTGACCGGACTAAAGGCCATCTTCGTTCTCCATCCCGGCATTGTCGGACGCGTTCACCCAGCGGGCCATCAGCTCGATGAGCTCGTCCAGGTCGACCGGCTTGGTGATGTAGTCGCTCGCCCCCGCCGCCAGCGCCGATTCCCGGTCGCCGGGCATCGCCTTCGCTGTCAGGAAGACTACCGGTAGGTCCGCGAAGCGCTGGTTGCGGCGGATTCCGCGGGTGGTCTCGTAGCCGTCCTGCTCCGGCATCATCGCGTCCATCAGCACGATGTCGACCTCGGGATGCTCGGCCAGCAGCCGGACCCCGTCGACGCCGTTGTCGGAGTAGAGCACGTTCAGGCCGTGCATCTCCAGGGCGCTGGTCAGCGCGAAGACGTTGCGCACGTCGTCGTCGACGATCAGCACCGTGGCGCCGTCGAGCTGGCGGCTGGCCGGGCTGACCGTGTGCGTCTCCAGCTCCGGGCGGGGTGTGATCAGCGGCAGGTCCAGCGACGACAGCGACCGGCGGGGCTCGCCGGCCCCGGCCGAGGACGGCAGGAGCGGCAGGGCCGGCGCCGGGATGGCGTCGCCGACCAGCGCGTCCGGCATGTAGAGCGTGAAGGTCGAGCCCTCGCCGGGCGACGAGGCCACCACGATGGTGCCGCCGAGCAGCGCCGCGAACTCGCGGCTGATCGACAGGCCCAGGCCGGTGCCGCCGTACTTGCGGCTGGTCGTGCCGTCGGCCTGCTGGAACGCCTCGAAGATGAGGCTGAGCTTCTCGTCGGAGATGCCGATCCCGGTGTCCCGCACCGCGAACGCGACCACCTGCCGGGCCGTGGCCAGCCCGGGGATGTCGAACTCGAGGTCGGCCGGCGCCGGGAAGATGCTCAGCGTCACCGAACCGGTGTCGGTGAACTTGACCGCGTTGGAGAGCAGGTTGCGCAGGATCTGCTGGAGCCGCTGGGCGTCGGTGACGATCGAGTCGGGCAGGTCGGGTGAGATCTCCACCCGCAGCTCCAGGCCCTTGTCCTCGGCCTGCGGGATGAACGCCTGCTCGACGTAGCTGCGGACCCCGTCGAAGTCGACCTGGTCCGGCTCGACGTCCATCCGGCCCGCCTCGATCTTGCTGAGGTCGAGGATGTCGTCGATCAGCGACAGCAGGTCGGAGCCGGCGCTGTGGATCGTGCGGGCGAACTCGATCTGCTTCTCGGTGAGGTTGTGCTCCGGGTTGTCGGCCAGCAGCCGGGCCAGCAGCAGCAGCGAGTTCAGCGGGGTACGCAGCTCGTGGCTCATGTTGGCCAGGAACTCGGTCTTGTACGCCGACGCCCGGGACAGCTGCTGCGCCTTCTCCTCCAGGCCGAGGCGGGCCAGCTCGATCTCCCGGTTCTTCGTCTCGATGTTGCCCTTCTGCTCGCTGAGCAGCTGGGCCTTGTCCTCCAGCTCGGCGTTGGTGCGCTGCAGCTCGGCCGACTGGTCCTGCATCTCCCGGGCCAGCCGCTGCGACTGGGCGAGCAGTTCCTCCGTCCGGCGGTTGGCCTGGATGGTGTTGAGCGCGACGCCGATGGCCGCCACCAGGCGCTCGAGGAAGGTCAGGTGCAGCCCGGAGAACGCGGCCACCGAGGCGAACTCGATCACGCCGAGCATCTCGCCCTCGAACAGCACCGGCAGCACGACCAGGTCGTTCGGCGGCATCGACATGAGACCCGAGCGCATCGTCAGGACGCCGTCGTGGGTCGCCCGGACCCGGATCGTACGGCGGGAGACGGCCGCCTGGCCCACGAGTCCCTCACCGGGCCCGAAGGTCACCTCGTTGTTGCGGGCGACGTAGCCGTACGAGGCGGCCAGCCGCAGCCGCATCACGGCCTCCTCGTGGTCGACCATGAAGAACGCGCCGAGCTGGGCGTCCACCAGCGGCGTCACCTCGGTCATGATCATGCGGCAGACCTCGCCCAGGTCCCGCTGACCCTGCAGGAGCCCGCCGATGCGGGCCAGGTTGGAGTCCAGCCAGCCCTGCTCAGCGTTCGCCTTGGTGGTCTCCCGCAGCGTCACGATCATCTGGTTGATGTTGTCCTTGAGCTCGGCGACCTCGCCCTGGGCCTCGACGGCCACGCTCTGGGTCAGGTCACCGCGGGTCACCGACGTGGACACCTCGGCGATGGCGCGCAGCTGGGTGGTCAGCGTGGAGGCGAGCTGGTTGACGTTGTCGGTGAGGTCCCGCCACGTACCGGAGACGCCCTTGACCTCGGCCTGACCGCCCAGCTTGCCCTCGATGCCGACCTCGCGGCCGACCCGGGTGACCTCGTTGGCGAACGAGGAGAGCTGGTCGACCATCGTGTTGACGGTGTCCTTGAGCTCGAGGATCTCGCCGCGGGCGTCGACCGTGATCTTCTGCGACAGGTCGCCCTTGGCCACAGCCGTGGTGACCGAGGCGATGTTGCGGACCTGGGCGGTCAGGTTCGAGGCCATGTAGTTCACGTTGTCGGTCAGGTCGCGCCACGTACCGGCCACGCCCCGCACCTGGGCCTGACCGCCGAGCTTGCCCTCCGAGCCCACCTCGCGGGCGACTCGGGTGACCTCGTCGGCGAACGAGGACAGCTGGTCGACCATGGTGTTGACGGTCGACTTCAGCTCCAGGATCTCGCCCTGGGCGTCGACGGTGATCTTCTGCGACAGGTCGCCGCGGGCGACCGCGGTGGAGACCTGGGCGATGTTGCGGACCTGGGCCGTCAGGTTCGAGGCCATCGAGTTCACGTTGTCGGTCAGGTCGCGCCACGTGCCGGCGACGCCCCGCACCTGGGCCTGACCGCCGAGCTTGCCCTCCGAGCCCACCTCACGGGCGACTCGGGTCACCTCATCGGCGAACGAGGACAGCTGGTCCACCATCGTGTTGACGGTCGACTTCAGCTCCAGGATCTCGCCGCGGGCGTCAACGGTGATCTTCTGCGACAGGTCGCCCTTGGCCACGGCCGTGGTGACCGAGGCGATGTTGCGGACCTGGCTGGTCAGGTTCGAGGCCATGTAGTTCACGTTGTCGGTGAGGTCTCGCCACGTACCGCTGACGCCCTTGACCTCGGCCTGACCGCCGAGCTTGCCCTCCGAGCCCACCTCGCGGGCCACGCGCGTGACCTCGTCGGCGAACGACGACAGCTGGTCCACCATCGTGTTCATGGTGTTCTTCAGCTCGGCGATCTCGCCGCGGGCGTCGACCGTGATCTTCTGCGACAGGTCGCCCTTGGCGACCGCGGTGGACACCTGGGAGATGTTGCGGACCTGGTCGGTGAGGTTGGCGGCGAGCTGGTTGACGTTCTCGGTGAGGTCCCGCCACGTACCGGAGACGCCGCGGACCTGGGCCTGACCGCCCAGCCGGCCCTCCGTGCCGACCTCGCGGGCCACGCGCGTGACCTCGTCGGCGAACGACGACAGCTGGTCCACCATCGTGTTGACGGTGTCCTTGAGCTCGAGGATCTCGCCCTGCGCGGCCACCGTGATCTTCTGCGACAGGTCGCCCTTGGCGACCGCGGTGGAGACCTGGGCGATGTTGCGGACCTGGCTGGTCAGGTTGGAGGCCATCGAGTTCACCGAGTCGGTGAGGTCCTTCCAGGTGCCGGCGACATTCGGTACGTCGGCCTGGCCGCCCAGCTTGCCCTCGGTGCCCACCTCGCGGGCCACCCGCGTCACCTGCTCGGCGAAGAGCCGCAGGGTGTCGGTCACGCCGTTCATGGTGTCGGCCAGCTCGGCCACCTCGCCGCGGGCCGACACAGTGATCTTCTGCGACAGGTCGCCGCGGGCCATCGCGGTCGCCACCTGGGAGATCGAGCGCACCTGGTGGGTCAGGTTCGACGCCATCGTGTTGACCGAGTCGGTCAGGTCCTTCCAGGTGCCGGCCACGCCGCGCACGTCGGCCTGGCCGCCCAGCTCGCCCTGGGTGCCGACCTCGCGGGCCACCCGGGTCACCTCGTCGGCGAACGACGACAGCTGGTCCACCATCGTGTTGACGACCCGGCCGATGCGCAGGAATTCACCCCGCAGGGGTCGCCCGTCCATCTCGAGCGCCATGTGCTGCGAAAGGTCACCGTCCGCGACGGCGACGATGACCCGGGAGATCTCCGTCGTGGGCCGGCCCAGATCGTCGATCAGCGAGTTGACCGAACGGGCGCTGTCCGCCCAGGCGCCGTCGAGCCCCTCCTCGTCCAGGCGCTCGGTCAGGCGGCCGTCGCGGCCGACGATCCGGCTGATCCGCCGGACCTCCCTGTTCTGCCGCTCCTGGAGCGCCACCACCTCGTTGAACGCGTCCGCGGCCTCGCCCGCGACGCCGCTGCGCCGGGTCAGCCGCACCTTGAAGTCGCCGCGGCTGACCCGGCGCAGAGCCTCCGCGAGCTCGACGAGCACGGCGGTCTCGTCGGGCACGCCGACATTGACCTGTTGGGTCGCAGTCATGCTGTCCTCACTCGCTGTCCAACGGTTGGGGCGCTCCATCATCCCCCGCCGGGACGGCCCGGCGCGAGGTCCGGCTTTGTGCATCGCCGGTCGGCGGGAGAGGATGCTGTCGTGTCGGTGGAGGCAGGACGTGTCGCGGCAGCTCTCGTACGCCGGGTCCGGCTGCCCAACGACCGGCGCACGCCCGCCGCGGCCCGGGCCCTGGTCCGCTCGGTGCTCGAACAGGCCGGGCTGGACACGCTCGTCAACGAGGCCCTGCTGCTGACCACGGAACTGTCGACGAACGCGGTCGTGCACGCCGGCACGGAAGTGGACATCGAGGTCGACGCCGACCCGGCCGGCCTGACCGTCACCGTGACCGACTTCGCCCCGGGACCGGTCGAGCAGCTGGCCGTCGGGCCCCGCAACGAGCAGTCGGACATCGGCGAGGTGGCCGAACGCGGCCGTGGGCTGCTGCTGGTCGACCACTTCGCCAGCCGCTGGGGCACCGTGCACGAGGGCGTCGGCAAGGGCGTCTGGTTCCGGCTGGAGAGCAAGGAGACGGCCGGCGCGGACGCCGCGGCGGTCACGGACGGTGAGGCTGCCCCGACCGTCGGCGAACTGACCACGCTGCTGCAGATCGGCCCCGAACGGCACACCGACGACACCCTGGCCGACTTCGCCACCGAGCTGCTGTCCCGGCTGGCCCGGCTGACCGGCGCGACCGGCGGCGTGGTCCGGCTGGACCGCGGTGACGGCGGCGGCCGCCAGCTGCTGGCCCGACACGGGCGGGCCCCGCGCGACGACGCCGAGACGATCCGGGTGCCCCTGTCGGTGCAACGGCCGTACTCGGGCGAGCTGGAGCTGGACGCGTCCCCGGCCGGGTACGCCCAGCCGCTGGCCACGATCGTCGCCGAGCGCTTCTCGCTGCACCTGGAGAACGACCGGCTGCGCCGTACCGACCTGCGCCGGCAGACCTGGCTGACGTTCCTGGCCGAGGCCAGCGAGCTGCTGGCCCAGTCCCTCGACGTCAACCTGACGATGGCGCTGATCCCGCAGCTGGTGGTGCCCCGGCTCGGCCAGTGGTGCGCGGTGCACACCACGGACGCCTGGGGCCGGCTGCAGCTCGCCGCGGCCACCCACGCCGACGAGGCGGCCGTACCGATGCTGCACGCCACGCTGGCCGAGACCGGGCCGGATTCCGTCCTGGCCCGCCTGGAGGAAGCGTCCCGGCTGGGCCAGCAGGTCATGTTCGGCACCCCGCCGGAGGGCTTCGCGGTGCCGCTGGTGGCCCGCGGCCAGCGGCTCGGCACCCTGGCGGTGGGCCGGCACCAGCGCCACCGGCACGACGGCGAAGAGGTCGCCGTCCTGGAGGACGTGGCCCGCCGGGCGGCGCTGGCCATCGACAACGCCCGGATCCACGACGAACGCCGCCAGGTGGCCCGCACGCTGCAGGCCTCGCTGCTGCCACCGGCGCTGCCGCACGTGCCGGGCGTCGGCTTCGCCGCCGAGTACGTGCCGACCGGCTCGGAGGTCGGCGGCGACTTCTACGACGTGGTCCCGGCCGGCGACGACAGCTGGCTGGTCGTGGTCGGCGACGTGTCCGGCAAGGGCGTCCAGGCGGCCACGGTCACCGGCCTGGTCCGCGACGTGATCCGGATCCTGGTGGACGACGGCAAGCCGATGACCGAGATCCTCTGCCGGGTGAACCGCACGCTGGTCCAGCGCGGCGGCGGCCGCTACTGCACGCTGGCGATGGCCTCGGTCACCCGGGCCGGCCAGGACCTGCGGGTCTGCCTGCACCTGGCCGGGCACGACCGGTCGGTGCTGGTCCGCGCGGACGGCAAGACCTCGTTCGTGGGCGAGGGCGGCACGGCCCTCGGCCTGCTGGAAACCATCACCTCGCCGGACGTGACCGTCATGCTGCAGCCGGGCGACTCGCTGATCTTCTACACCGACGGCGTGACGGAACGGCGCCGCGGCCGCGAACTGTTCGGCACGGCCCGCCTGTCCGACGCGGCAACCCCGCTGGCCGGCTACCCGGCGGACGTGATGGCGGCCCGGCTGCGCTCGACCACGATCAACTTCTCGGTCGAGGAACCCCGCGACGACATCGCCATCCTGGTGCTCCGCAACGACGCCTGATTTCTGTCGTACCGCTGCGGCAAGCTGAACGCCGTGCCGAAGACACAGTTCTACACCGCGACCAGCATCGACGGCTTCATCGCCGATGCCGACAATTCCCTCGACTGGCTGTTCGAGGTCGACGAGGGCGGAGACAACCCGTTCGGGACGTTCTTCGCCGGCGTGGGCGCCTTCGCGATGGGCGCCACCACCTACGAGTGGGTGCTGGAGCACGACGCGCTCCTGGAGAACCCCATCAAATGGGCCGACTACTACGGCGACACCCCGGCCTGGGTGTTCAGCCACCGGTCACTGCCGCCGATCCCGGGGGCGAACCTGACCTTCGTGCAGGGCGACGTGCGCCCGGTCCACGCGGCGATGGCCGAAGCGGCCGGGGAGAAGAACATCTGGATCGTCGGCGGGGGCGAGCTGGCCGGGGCGTTCGCGGATGCCGGACTGCTGGACGAGCTGATCGTGGGCGTGGCGCCGGTGACGTTGGGGGGCGGTGCGCCGTTGCTGCCGCGGCGGATGACGTCTTCTCGGGTGCGGTTGGTGGGGGTGGAGCAGCGGGGGCAGTTCGCTTATCTGAGTTATCGGGTGGGGGCGCCGGTGGGGTGATGGGTTGGTGGGCTGGACGGGTGCGAGCTTGACGGCCGGCAGCCCGAGGCTGGCGGGTCGAGGCCCGGCAAATCGGATGCCCGGCGGGTTGAGACCGGCGGGTCGAGGCCACGACAGTCCTTGCCGTCCGGCGGTCGAGACGCGCGGCAGCCTCGACGCAGGTGGGCGGGGGTCTGGCAGGTGGGCGGCAGCAGAGTGCCCATGCCTGAAAGGCAGCGGGTTCCGGCGGGGATGCTGGGCCGTGCGCCTCCGCACCTCCGTGCCTTCGCGCCGCCGCGTCCCTCAGCGGCCTCACGGCCTGGCGGCCTTGTTGGCCTTGGCGACCCAGCAGTCCGGCGGCCTTGCCTGCCCGGAAGCCTTGGCGAGCCGACTACCCGACTACCCGACAGCCCGGCAGCGTTGCGTGCCCGGCAGCCGGGCCCGGTCAGGGCTCGGTCCTGGTCCTGGTCCGGTAAGTCTGGTGTCGGTCCGGTCCCGGTGGCGCGGCAGCCCGGCAGTCTGGTGCCGCTCCGGCCTCGGCGGCGTGGCAGCCCGGAATCCGGCGTCCCTCCGGCCTCGGCGGCGCGGCAGCCCGGAATCCGGCGTCCCTCCGGCCGCGGCAGCCCGGAATCCGGCGTCCCTCCGGCCTCGACGGCGCGGCAGCCCGCGGCAGTCCGTGGCAGTCGTCCGGTGTCCTCCGGCCCCGACGGCTCGGCAGCCCGGCGATCCGGCAGCCGCCCCCGGGCCCGGCAGCCCGGTGTTCCTCCGGCCCCGGCAGCCGCCCCCGGGCCCGGCAGCCCGGTGTTCCTCCGGCCCCGGCGGCTCGGCAGCCCGGCGATCCGGCAGCCGCCCCCGGGCCCGGCAGCCCGGTGGTCCTCCGGCCACGGCGGCTCGGCAGCCTGCGATCCGGCAGCTGCCCGCGGGCCCGGCAGCCCCGCAGCCCGGTGTCCCTCCAGCGGCGCGGCAGCCCGGCGATCCGGCAGCCGCCCCCGGATCCGGACTGCCAGACCGGAGCCCGAGCCGGCAGTCCGAGCGCCCTCGCAGTCCCGTGTCTCTCCGGCCCCGGCGGTCCAGCCGAGCGGCGGCGGCCGGAGTGGCCAGGTCGCCGGTGGCGAGCGTGGCAGCGAGCGGTCCGGTCGCCCGGCGGTTCGGCCGCCCCACAGCCTTGGCGGCTCGGCAGCTTTGCCGACCCAGCAGCCCTACCGACCACACACAGCCCTACCGACCCCGCAACATACTGGCCGGCATGTCCATGGCCTGGCGGCCAACGCCCGCCCACGTGGGCTAAATCCGACTTTTTGCCACCCCAGCCGTGGCATCGTGTTGTTCGTGGCAAAGACGCAGTACTACACCGCGACCAGCATTGACGGCTACACGGCCGATCTGGACAATTCCCTCGAATGGCTGTTCGAGGTCGATGAGGGCACGGACAACCCGTTCGGCGCATTCTTCTCCGGTGTGGGCGCCTTCGCGATGGGCGCGTCCACCTACGAATGGGTATTGAAGAACGACAACGTCCTCGAAGAGCCGGAGAACTGGCACGAAATGTACGGCGACGTCCCGTGCTGGGTCTTCACCCACCGCGAGCTCCCGCCGGTGCCGGACGCCAACGTCTTCATGGTCAGCGGCGACGTGCAGCGCGTCCACGAGGCGATGCTGGTGGCCGCCCAGGGCCGCAACGTCTGGCTCGCCGGCGGGGGCGATCTGGTCAGCGAGTTCGCGGACGCGGGGCTGCTCGACGAGATCATTCTGGCGATGGCTCCGGTCATGCTCGGCGCGGGCACACCGCTGCTGCCGCGCCGGCTGACGTCGCAGCAACTCGCGCTGACGCATGTCGCACAGATGGGGCAGTTCGCCTATCTCACTTATGCGGTGGGGTCGCTGGCGAAGCTGGGCCGGCACCTGGCCGCGGACGCGTTGTCGCGGCAGCCGGCTTACCGCTGAGGCGACGGTGAGCCGGCGCCCGGCGGCTTGAGCGGCAGGCCCCGGGCCAGCGCCATGACATGCTCGAACCACTGTTCAACCGGCGCGATCTCACCCTGCACGGTTCTGTAGGGCTGGACGTGGCCGTCCGCGTGTGCAAGGACCCAGCGTTCCGGCTCCTCGAGAAGGCAACGGGCGTCTCGGTCGGCCAGATCCTCGCCGTCTACCAGGCGACCCTGCCATTCCGCCGCGGCGACGTTCCACCCGGGCGGCGGGTCACGGAAGTAGAGACCGATCCATCCGGCCTCGTACCAGCGCTTCAGAACCGCCGCGCACGTCGAGGCGGGCCAGGGGCCGTGCTCCACTGCGAGTGGTCCCAGGCCGTCACGGGAGCCGTGCGGGATCTCGTGCAGGGGCGCCTCTTCCCGTACCAGGATTTCCATCTGCCCCAGAAAGTCCGTGAGATCGTCCACAACGAGCATTATGCGCCCGGTGTGCCGACCGGGTGGGTGCGGCCTTTCGGCGGTTCGAAGCACCTCCATGGTTGGCATGATCAATTGCTCTTGGGGATGGCATTTCCCGGACCGGATGCGAGATAATTTACCGGTGCGGCAGCTCCAATTGTTCACGACGTCCGAACTGGCGCAGATGCGCGATCGCAGCGCGTCCCGTGGCCATTCTCCCGAGCGTGAGGAATTCCGTCGCGAGCATGAGCGCCATCGCGCTTGGGGCCTACAACAGCGGCACGCCCGGCGTCTCCGCCGCCTGCATGGCCCACGACCAGCCGCCGCCATGGGAGTCTGCCGACCGCACCGACCACTTCCGCTCCGGACTCCAGAGGCAGTGCCGGCGCAGGCGCAAGAATCACCACCGCATAAAACACGCGAGCCACTATCGGCCCGACCGCAGCAGGCCACCACCGTCCAGGACAAGCAAGTCACTAACGAGCCGCACGCGAGACACCGCGCAAGGGACACGCGAACCGCTACCGAAGCGAGCACGGGAAGCAGTCCTCCACAGCCGGCAGCCGGCAGCCGGCAGCCGGCAAGGCGAGGGTGCTCGCGAACAGGCCACTCAGGTCGAGGCCAGGCGCGGCGACGGCTCGGGCCGAAGGCTGGGCGAAACTGCGCTTCGCCCCTACCCGCACAGGGTCACGGGCAACGCGGCATCCCACCCATCACGGTCGGCGAAGCATCGCCCCGGCACGCCGAAAGCCGCATCTCCCCTCCACCGAGCCAAGGCCACCGAAGTGCCTCCACCGAGCCAAGGCCACCGAAGTGCCACCGCAAGCCAAGGCCACCAAAGTGCCACCGTAAGCCTCAGTTGCCGAAGTGCCACCGCAAGCCACCGCCGCCGAGGGACCACCGAGCCACGGCCGGCCGGCGAAGACCCGGCAAAAGGTCGCCCGCAGAGCAAAACCGCCCGCTGGACGAAAAGCTCGGCGAAAGCCATCCGCCGAAACACGCCACTCCACGAAGAATGCTTTCAGGAGACCACGGCCCGCAATTTACCGGCGAGCGCCGAAAGCATGCGGCAACGCCGCCCGCCACCACAAAAGAAAGGAAGAGGTCTCCCATCCACGCCAGTCCCGCAGCGACTCGGCCAGGCCCGAAGCCGGGCCTGGCCGAGAACAACCAGAACGAGGCACATTTCAGAACAGATCGCGCCGCCCCGCCATGTCCACCGTCGTGCTGATCGGCGGCGGGGCGGCGATCACCACGCATCGGCCGCCCCGGGCCAGCAGCACCCCTCGCACCGCGTCCAGGATTCCTTCGACCCGGGCCGGTGGCAGCGTGCCCGGCAGCACCGCGTGCACCGTGCCCAGCCCCGCCGATCCGCGCACCGGGACTGCCATCCCGGCCGCGTCCTGCAGTGCGTACACCGCTGCGTGCAGGTCGGCGATCGGGACCGCTATGCGCAGCGCCACGTCGTCGCGGTCGAAGGGGTACCTTCCCCACCATCGGGGGGCCGTCGGCGTCACCGTCGCTTCGTCGCCCAGGGCGGTCGCCACCTGCGCCGCCTGCCCTATCGCGTCCGCCGTGTCGCCCTCCAGCAGCACGGCCAGCGCCCCGCCCGCCGCGGGCCCGGACGGAGCCGGCAGGTCGACCTCGATCGCGCTCGGCGTCACCCGTTGGGCCAGCGTCGCCTCGACCAGGTCGCGCACCTGGAGCGGGGTCGTGGCCGGCGCCAGCACCCAGCGGCGCGCCGCCGGCAACGGCTGGAGGCGGAAGCCGGCCGACACGATCACGCCGGTCACCTCGGCGATGCCGGGGTTGCCGTTCTCGCCGTTGGACTCGGCCGGCACGCCGTCGACGCCCACGTAACTGATCCGCTCGACCTGCGCGGCGGGGCTGCCGTACCGGTGGCGCAGCGGGCCCGACTCGTTGACCGCGAGCATGCCGCCGATCGTCGCCGCCGGCGACGGCGGGTCGACCGCCAGGCGCTGGCCGCGCAGCGCCAGGGCCGCCTGCACCGCCCGCACCGGCGTGCCCGTGCCGATCTGGGCCGTGCGCTGCTGCGGGTCGTGGTCCCAGATGCCGTCCAGGCGGGCCGTGTCGAGCAGAAGGTCGATGCCCGGCGGCGGGCTGCCCCAGTCGATTTTGGAACCGGCGCCGCGCGGCAGCACCGCCAGGCCGCGCTCCGCCGCCAGGCGTAGCGTGTCCATCACCGCGCGGGTCGTCGCCGGCGCCGCCACGAAGCTGGCCAGGTGGCCCGCCACCATGTCCGCCGCGACCGCCTCGCGGGCGAAGTCGGGGCCACAGATGTCGATCAGTGCGCGCAGCAGCGGCTCACGCCCGGGAAGCGCGGTCACCATCAGCCCTCCCCGAAGATCGCACAGCTCGAAGATCGTCCATTCTGGCCTATCGTACACATGTTCGAATGGCGAGGGGAGAGGTGCGTGTGGCCGCGACCGCGCCCGCCCGGCCGGTAACGTGGTTCAGCGTGACCACCGACATGCCCACGACCCCGCCCGCGGTCCGCCAGGTGCCCGCCGAGCGCACCTTCCACGGCGACACCGTCACGGACGAGTTCTCCTGGCTCGCCGAGAAGGAGAACCCGGACACGATCGCCTACCTGGAGGCGGAGAACGCCTGGACCAAGGCGGCGACGGCGCACCTCACCGACCTGCAGGACACGGTCTTCCAGGAGATCAAGGGCCGCACCCAGGAGACGGACCTGTCGGTGCCCAGCCGCAAGGGCGGCTTCTGGTACTACACCCGCACGGTCGAGGGCAAGCAGTACGGCATCCAGTGCCGCGTCGCCGCCGCGCCCGGCGAGGTCGACCCGCCCGCCACCGGTGACGGCGCCCCGCTGCCGGGCGAGGAGGTGCTGCTCGACGGCAACCAGCTCGCCGAGGGCAAGGAGTTCTTCGCGCTCGGCACCTTCGACGTGAGCCCGGCCGGCGACCGGCTGGCCTACTCCGTCGACTTCGACGGCGACGAGCGTTTCGTGCTGAAGGTCAAGGATCTGCGCATCGGCGAGGTGCTCAGCGACGAGGTCCCGGACACGTTCTACGGCAGCGCGTGGTCGGCCGACGGCTCCACCCTGTTCTACATCACCGTCGACGACGCCTGGCGGCCCAACAAGGTCTGGCGGCACATCGTCGGGCAGCCCGCCACGGACGACGTCGTCGTCTACGAGGAGGCGGACGAGCGCTTCTGGGTCGGCGTGGAGCTGACCCGCAGCGAGAAGTTCATCGTCATCGACGCCAACAGCAAGGTGACCAGCGAGGTCCGGGTCATCGACGCGGCGGCGCCGACGGCCGAGCCCGCAGTGATCCGGGAACGGGTCCAGGGCCTGGAGTACTCCGTCGAGCACCACGGTCACCGGTTCCTGATCCTGCACAACGAGAACGCCGAGGACTTCGCGCTGGCGTACACCTCGGTGGACAACCCGGGCGACTGGGTGGAGCTGATCCCGCACCAGAGCGGCACCCGGCTGGAGTCGGTCGACGCGTTCCAGCGGCACCTGGTCGTCTCGCTGCGCCGCGACGGGCTGACCGGGCTGCGGGTGATCGCCGACGGCAGCACGGACAGCTACGACATGGAGTTCCCCGAGCCGCTGTACAGCGTCGGGCTGGCCGGCAACCCCGAGTACGACACGAACATCGTGCGGATCAGCTACACCTCGATGGTCACGCCGGACTCGGTCTACGACGTCGACCTGATCACCCGCTCGATGGTGCTGCGTAAGCAGAAGCCGGTGCTCGGCGGGTACGACCCGGCCGACTACGAGCAGTTCCGCGAGTGGGCGGTCGCCGACGACGGCACCCGGGTGCCGATCTCGCTGGTGGCCCGCAAGGGCACGCCGCGCAACGGCACCGCGCCGCTGCTGCTCTACGGCTACGGCTCGTACGAGATCAGCATGGACCCGTACTTCTCCATCGCCCGCCTCTCGCTGCTGGACCGCGGCGTCGTCTACGCCATCGCGCACGTCCGCGGCGGCGGCGAGATGGGCCGGCGCTGGTACGAGGACGGCAAGATGCTGACCAAGAAGAACACCTTCACCGACTTCGTGGCGTGCGCCCGGGCGCTCGTGGCGGCGTCGTGGACCACGCCGGAGCGGCTGGTGGCGCGCGGCGGCTCGGCGGGCGGCCTGCTGATGGGCGCGGTGGCCAACCTGGCGCCGGAGGCCTTCGCGGGCATCGTCGCCCAGGTGCCGTTCGTGGACCCGCTGACCTCCATCCTGGACCCGTCGCTGCCGTTGACCGTGACGGAGTGGGAGGAGTGGGGCAACCCGCTGGAGGACGCCGACGTGTACGCGTACATGAAGTCGTACAGCCCGTACGAGAACGTCGGGAAGCTGGCGTACCCGAAGATCCTCGCCGTGACCAGCCTGAACGACACCCGGGTGCTGTATCACGAGCCGGCCAAGTGGATCGCCCGGCTGCGCTCGGTGGCGCCCGAGGGCGCGTACCTGTTGAAGACCGAGATGGGCGCCGGGCACGGCGGCCCCAGCGGCCGTTACGACGCCTGGAAGGAGGAGGCCTTCGTGACCGCCTGGATCCTGGACACGGCGGGCCTCGCCGAGGCTCGCTAGGCTCCGGGGGCCCGGCCGCTGCGGCCGGGCCCCGGGCCTCAGGCGATCCGCAGCTCGTCGAGGTCGGTGCTGCGGCGCAGGAAGATCAGGCCCACGCCGACCACCAGCAGCATGACGAGCAGGGCGGCGCCGCCGAGCACGGCCAGCTGGCCCAGCGGCACCGGCACGGCCAGGGTGACCTCGGGACTGAGGTGCCAGTACGGCGAGGTGAGGTCAGCGCACTGCGCCTCGGTGCCGTCGCAGGTCCCGCCGCCCCCGGCGGTCGCCTCCTGGGCGACCCCGCGGACCAGGCTCAGCCCCACGGTGAGCGCCACCAGGACGGCCGGCACCAGCGGGGTCAGCGTCTGCCAGGCCAGCGATTCGCCCAGCACGCGGCGCGGCACCCCGGCCGCCACCAGCGCGGCGTAGGTGCGGCGGCGGGTCACGATGCCCTCGGCGAGGGCCACCATGATGCCGGCGGCGGCCACCACCACGCCGACGGCCACGGCGACGCGGACCAGGTCGACGGAGTTGAGGTAGAAGCTGTTCTCGGCGCCGTAGCCTTCGCCGCCGTCGGCGCTCAGCCTGTCCGCGGCGTCGGAGGCGGCGAACTGGGTGACCATGTAGGCGCGGTAGCCGAGCACCCCGGCCCCGATCACCAGCGCGGCCAGCAGGGCGGAGAGCGTGCGGCTGCCGTTCCACGGGTCGGCCATCAGGTGCCGGCCCGCGAGCAGGACGGCCGGGCGGCGGCCGAAGCGGTGCAGCAGCCGGCCGCCGGTGTAGCTGATCCAGCCGGTGCCGACCACCACTCCGACGACCGCGAGCAGCACCACGACGAACGCCCCGGCGATCGACAGGTCCCGGCCGGTCGATCCGCCCGCGTGGGCCAGGAACTCCCCCAACGGCCGGATGACGAACGGCACGAACACCCCGGCGAGGATCAGCACCCCGGGCCAGAGCCGGGGTTTGCGGGACCGGGTGCGCCGCACCACGCCGAGCGGCGTGATGATCACCCGGCGGAGCAGGAAGGCGCCAATCAGCCCGGCGAGCACCGGCACCAGCAGCAGGACCAGGACGAAGGCCGCGATACCGGGCAGCACGTCGGTGGGCAGCGGCCGCCGGCCGTCCGCCTCCGGGTGGTCGAGCAGCACGCGCAGGGCCAGGAAGACACCGGTGCCGAGCAGCGAGCCGAGCAGGGCCGCGGTCGCCGTCTCGGCGGCGGCCAGCAGGACCGCCTGCCCGGGTGTCGCGCCGGCCAGGCGCAGGGCGGCCAGGCGGCGGTCCCGGGCTGGGCTGCCGAAGCGGATGCTCTGCCCGGCCAGGAACAGCACCGGTACGGCGAGCAGCAGCAGCGTCATCACCACGCCGGGGCGCAGCCCGGGCTCGGCGATGAGCGGGCTGCTGTACCGGGTGTTCCAGGCCGCCGAGCCGTCCCCGGGGTCACCGAGTTCCGGCACCGCCCCCACCGTCGCCGCGGCGAGCAGCACGACCGCGGCCAGCACCGCACTCGCCGCGGTGAACGCCATGCGCAGCGCGTCGGTCCGGCCGCCGCCGGCCGCCAGCCGCACCAGCGTGGCCGGTTTCATGCGCCCAGGCCCAGGCCGAGACCGGTCGGGTCGAGCACGCCGTCGCGGAGCGCGACCTCGCGGTCGGCGTACGCGGCGATCCGCGGCTCGTGGGTGACCAGCACGACCGAGGTGCCCTGCTCCCGGGCCACGTGCACGATCTCGGTCAGCACCTGCTCGCCGGTCAGCACGTCCAGCGCGCCGGTCGGCTCGTCGGCGAACAGCACCCGGGGCTCGGTGACCAGCGCCCGGGCCACCGCGCAGCGCTGCTGCTGGCCGCCGGACATCGCGCCGGGCAGCTGGTCGGCCAGGTCCCCGACGCCGAACCGGCCGAGCCACAGCGTTGCGCTCTTCCGCGCTTCTCGCCGCCCCGAACCGGCGAGAAGCAACGGAAGAGCGACGTTCTCGGCGGCCGTCAGCTCCGGCACGAGCTGGCCGAACTGGAACAGCACCCCGAAGTCGGTGCGCCGCAGCCGGGACCGGGCGGCCTCGCTCCACAGCCCGATGTCCTGGTCGCGATAGCGCACCTCGCCCGCGTCGGTCCGCAGGATGCCGGCGAGGCAGTGCAGCAGCGTGGACTTGCCGCAGCCGCTCGGACCGGTGACGGCGACGATCTCGCCCGCGGCGACGGAGATGTCGAGGCCGCGCAGGGCCGGCGTGGGGCCGTACGAGCGGTACAGGCCGGTCCCGGTGAGCAGGGCGGTCATGTGATCACCTCTTGATGCAGGTCGGTGACGCGCGCGAGGGTGGTCTGCAGCCAGCGGAGGTCCGCGTCGAGATGGGCGATGGCGTAGTCGGCGGCGACGACGTCCCCGGCGGAGGCGTCGCGCGCGGTCTTGACCGCGGTGAGCTCGCGCAGCCGGGCGACGTGGGCGGCGCGCTGGGCGATGAGGTAGTCGGTGGCCGCGGCCGCGCCGGAGGCCAGCAGGCTGACGACGACCTTGGCGAACAGCGTGCTGGAGACGTACGGGGCGGGCGGCTCGACGGCGGCCAGCCACTCGTCGAGTCGCTGCCGGCCGGCGTCGGTGAGCGCGTACGAGGTGCGGTCGGGGCCGCCCTCGCGGTCCTGGCCGGTCTGTGCCACCAGGCCGTCGCGCTCGAGGCGGCCGAGGGTGGCGTAGACCTGGCCGAAGGCGAGCGGTTTGGCCCGGGGCAGCCGCTCGTCGTGCGCCTTCTTCAGCTCGTACCCGTGTTGCGGGCCGGCGCAGAGCAGCCCGAGCAGCACGTGGGAGGTCGACACCCCACCCACTATTCACTCAGTGAATAGCGCAGGTCAAGTCCTGCGCAGCGCGACCACCGCGATGTCGTCGGCCTGCTCGCCGGGGCCGGCCAGCCGGACCAGCAGCCGCTGGCAGAAGGCGTCCAGGCTGGGCTCCACCTCGGCCGCGCAGGCCGCCAGCGCGGCCAGGCCCACGTCGATGTCCGCGTCCCGGCGTTCGATCAGGCCGTCGGTGTAGAGCACCAGCGTGCCGCCCGGCGGCAGCACGAACTCCAGGTCGGCCGGCCGGGGCGCGGTGATGCCCAGCAGCGGCCCGCGCGGGGCCAGGAACCGCGGCTGCCCGTCCACCTGCAGCAGCGGCGGCAGATGACCGGCGCTGGCCAGCCGTACGCGGCCCGTGTCCGGTTCCAGCGTCAGCAGGCACAGCGTCGCCGACTCGGCCGGCAGCACCGTGCGCATGAAGCGGTTGACCAGCTCCAGCACGGCGCCCGGCGGGTGGCCCTCGACCGCGTACGCGCGGACGGCGTGCCGCACCTCGGCCATCACCGTCGCGGCGTGCAGCGAGTGCCCGGCCACGTCGCCGATCGCCACCAGCAGCCGGCCGTCCAGCATGGTGAGCTCGTAGAAGTCGCCGCCCACCTCGGTCTGCGCGCCGGCCGGCTCGTAGCGGACCGCCAGCTCCAGCCCGGGCACGTCGGGCAGCCGGGACTGCAGCAGGCTGCGCTGCAACGTGACGGCGATGCGGTGCTCCTCGTCGTACGAGCGCTGCGCCTCCACCGCGGCCGCCACCGCCTGCGCGAGCTGGCGCAGCACCGGAAAGCCCGGGCTCTGCGTGCCGGCCGGGACGGCCACGTAGACCGGCGTGCGGTCGGCCCGCAGCCGGGCCGACGCCACCGCGACCGTGTCGCCCTCCGGCCAGGGCCCGGCGGCGCTCCACCCGGCCGGATCATCGGTTCGCAGGGTCGACCCGACCGCGATCTCGTGATGATCCATCGACCAGGGCCGCACCACCGACGCGGCGCCGTGGGCGACCGCGGCCAGGCCGTCGCCCTCGGAGGTCTCGGCGACGACCACGATCGGGCCGCCGAAGATCTCGTACGCCCCGTCGGCCGCCGCCTGCAGCAGGCCGGGCAGGGTGGAGGCCGAGTTGATGGCCAGCGTGGTCTCGGCCAGCCGGATCATCCGGGCGGCCAGCGTCTCGGCGCGCTGCCGGGCCCGGTAGTACCGCAGGACTGCCTGGGCGGTGGCGATCAGCTCGTCCGGCTCGATCGGCTCGACCAGGTACGCGTCCGCGCCCCGGTTCAGGCCCTGGGTCCGGTCGACCACGTCCACCGCGTGCGCCGACACGTGGATGACCGGCAGGACGCCGTACGCAGGGTCGGTCTTGATCCGCTCGCAGACCTCGAAGCCGTTCATGTCGGGCAGCTTGACGTCCAGCACCACCAGGTCCACGTCGGCCTCGGTGAGCCGGCGCAGGGCCTCCCCGCCGGTCTCGGCCTCGAGCACCGAGAAGCCTGCCCGGGACAGCCAGCTCACCAGCAGATACCGCTTGGTCGCGCTGTCGTCGACGACCAGCACGGTGGCCGGCGTCATGGCGACACCGGCAACGAGACCGTGAACGTGCTGCCCTGGCCCGGCTCGGAGGTGACCCGCAGCGCGCCGCCGAGGATGCCGACCAGCCGGCGCGCGTACGGCAGCCCCAGCCCGGTGCCCTTGCCGCTCAGCGCCTGACTGCCGGGCACCTGGTAGAACTCCTCGAAGATGCGCTCCTGCAGCTCCGGCGGGATGCCCGTGCCGGTGTCGGCGACGGTGAACTCGACGGCGTCGCCCACCTGGGCCGCGGCCAGCCGGATCGAGCCCACGGCGGTGAACTTGATCGCGTTGGTGAGCAGGTTGCGCAGGACCTGGGCGAGCAGCACCTCGTCGGAGCGCAGCCGGGCCACCGCCGGCTCCTCCACCACGAAGTCGACCTCGGGCCGGATGGCGAGCGGGCGCAGGGTGCCGCGCAACTGGCCGAAGACGGCCTTGAGGTCGACGTCGCTCCAGCTCGGCTCCAGCCGGCCGGCCTCCGCCTTGGCCAGGTCCAGCAGGTCGTTGACCAGCGACAGCAGGTCGGCGGCGGAGCCCCGGATGAGCTCGACCTGGCGGGCCTGCTCGGTGGTGAGCGGGTCCGACGCGTCGTCGCTGAGCAGCCGGCCCAGCCCGATGATCGCGGTCACCGGGGCACGCAGCTCGTGGCTGACGTTGGCCAGGAACCGGCTCTTGGCCTCGCTGGCCGCGCGCAGCTGCACGGACTTCTCGTCCAGCTCGTTGTAGAGCGCGACGACGCCGCGGTTGGTCTCCTCCAGCTCGTCGGAGAGCTGGTGGTAGAGCGCCATGACGCCGCGGTTGGTCTCCTCCAGCTCGGCGTTGAGCCGGGCCAGGTCGTCGCGCTGGGCGCGTACCTCGTCCAGGGTGGCGATGAGCTGCTGGTTCTGCACCGCCAGCTCGTCGAACGGGGTTCCCGGCACGTGGCCGGCGAGTTCGGTACGGATGTCGTCCATACGGTCGGGACTCAGGACCGGCGCGTTCGGTGGGAGTCGACGAGACATCCACACGACCGTTCCGATCTCCCCATCCCTTACCTCCATCGAGTCCACCAGGCGTCCGACCTGTGCCAGCTGGGCGGCGAGCCGGTCCGCGTCCCCGTGCGCGGCGTGCTCCAGCCTCACCGTCAGTGCAGGTACCCCGTCCGGCGCCGCCGCGAACACCACCTCGGTGTCGCGTCCCGCCGCGACCAGCAGTCGACCGACCTCGCTGAGCGCGGTGGCCAGCCTGATCTGGTCCTGGGCCTCCAGGCCGACCAGCCGGCCGACCTCGCGGCCGAGCTGCCGGACCGCGAAGACGTCCTGCTCCACCCGGAGCCGGGTGCGCACCAGCGGGTCGGCGCCGGTCATGGCAACCGCGCCACGGCAACGCCGGCGTCGTCGCGCCGGGTGCCGGCGTCACGCAGCACGGTCGCCGCGATGACCTGCGGGGAGTGCGACAACAGGCCGGGATAGTCGGCGACCTTCCAGCGGTCGACGATGCCGTCGGAGTGCATCAGCACGACCCCGTGGGCGGGCAGCGGGTAGTCGTACTCGCGGATCTGCCGGCGTTGGTGCCCGGCGATGCCGGGCAGCGAGACCATGCCGCGCCGGCTGCCGTCGGGGTGCAGGACCGTGCCGGCGATGTTGCCCAGGCCGGCGTAGCGGACCAGGCCCGCGTCGGGATCCAGCTCGGCGACGGCGACCGCGGCGCCGCGGGTGTGGCCCATCTTGCGGTGCAGCGCCTCCACGACCGCGGCCGGCGGCGCAGCGGGCGTGCTCTCGAAGACCCGCAGCGCCTCCTGCATGGCCGCGTGGGCGAGCCGGCCGTGCCCGAGGCCGTCGCAGACCAGCACCTGCCGGCGACCCTCGGCCTCGCGGACCGCGAAGCCGTCGCCGCTGACCGGCTCGCCGGTCAGCGGGCGGGTGATCCCGGCGGCCCAGCTCGGCGGCGGGGGCGGGCCGGCCCAGATCTGGACGGCCATGACCGTGCCCCGCCCGGGCACGGAGTGCAGGTCCGACCAGCTGGACTGGCGCACGATGGCGCCGAGCCCGATGCCCAGGGTGCCCGCCGTGGAGTGCCCGTCGCCGATGGACCGGGTGATGTCGGTCATGCCGGGGCCCCGGTCCAGCGCGAGGATCTCCACGCCGGCCCGTCCCGGTACGCGCGCCGCGCGCAGCAGCAGGGTGCCCTCGTCAGCGTGCTTGACGAGGTTGCTCGCGGTCTCGGTGGCGACGATGGAGAGGTCGGCGATGCGGGCGGGCGGCATGCCCAGCTCGGTGGCCAGGCGCTCGGCGGCCCGGCGGACGGCGGCGGCCGTACCGGCGGCTTCCACCCGGAACCAGACCCCCGCGTCGAGGAGTCCCTCGGGTAGTGACGCCACCGCGCCTCCGCTCATCGGCACCACTTGATCACGCTGATCGTCGTACCCTGGCCGACCACGGTGTCGATGTCGAATTCGTCGACCAGCCGGCGTGCCCCGCTCAGGCCCAGGCCCAGGCCCCCGCCGGTGGTGTAGCCGTCGGTCAGCGCCAGGTCGAGGTCGGCGATGCCCGGCCCCTGATCGGTGAAGACGATCCGGATGCCGCTGCGGCGACCGTTGTCGACCCGGCCCGCGTCCACGGTGCCACCGCCACCGTAGACCAGCGTGTTGCGGGCCAGCTCGCTGGCCGCCGTCACCAGCTTGGTCTGGTCGACCAGGGACAGTTTGACCGACACGGCCAGGGTACGCACGAGCTGCCGTACCCGGACGACATCCTGGTCGGAGCGGATGGCGAGGCGCTCCATCGCGGCGATGTCGTCCCCGGTGGTCACGATGCGGTTACGACGGCCTCGTCGGCGTCGTCCTCGTCGTCGTCGGGCAACGTGAACTGCCGGTCCCGGGCGAGCAGCGCCATGCCGAGCTCCACGGTCAGCGCGGTGCGGATCCCGGGCAGGGACAGGCCGAGCTCGACAAGGGTGATGGCCACCGCGGGCCGCATGCCCACGACGACGGTCTCGGCGTCCAACACGCGCGAGATCGAGGCGATGGTGGCCAGGGTCCGGCCCACGAACGAGTCGACGATGTCCAGCGCGCTGATGTCGATGATGACCCCGTGGCAGCCGGTGCCCACGATCCGGTCGGCCAGGTCCTCCTGGAGCTGGAGGGCGACCTGGTCCTCCATGTCGATCTGGATCGACACCAGCAGGATGTCGCCGATCTTCAGGACCGGCACGCGTTCCACGGGTCAGCTCTCCCGGCGTCCGGCGCCGCGCCGACCGGCGGTGGCGTCGGTCTGGCGCAGGACGTGGCGCAGCGCGTCGGCCAGGCTGGCCTTGGTGGCGATGTCGCCGAACTCGATGCCGAGCGCCACGATCGTCTGCGCGATCTGCGGCCGGATGCCGGAGATGATGCAGTCGGCGCCCATCAGCCGCGCGGCCACCACGGTCTTGAGGATGTGCTGGGCCACCTGGGTGTCGACGGCCGGGACGCCGGTGATGTCGATGATCGCGTACGGCGAGCCGGTGTCCACCAGCGTCTGCAGCAGGCGCTCCATCACCACCTGGGCGCGGGCCGAGTCCAGCGTGCCGACCAGCGGCACGGCCACGACGCCCTCCCACAGCTTGACCACCGGGGTGGAGAGCTCCAGCAGCTGCTCGGCCTGGTCGGAGATGAGCTCCTCGCGGGCCCGGACGTAGCTGTCGAAGGTGAACAGCCCGGCCCGGTCGATGAAGGAGGAGAACGAGACGTAGTCACGCAGCGTAGCCGCGTCCGTGGCGCTGTCCTGGTCCAGGACCGTCAGCACCGCCTCCTTGAGGGCGAAGATGCTGACCGCCGTCTCGGTCGCGCTGAAGCCCTGCCGGGCCCGGGTGCTGGACACCTCGCTGAGCAGCGCGCGCAGTTCACCGGCGGCCTCGGCCTCGAGGTCGGCGGCGCCGCCGGACAGGGCCGACTGGAAGCCCTTCTGCAGTTCCGCGATCTGCCGGTGGAGCTCGGCATGGCTGAGCCGCCCGCGCAGGAGGCCGGCCACGGCATCGGTCCAGGCGCTGGTCAGTGCCTCGCCGTTGCTCTCCAGCAGTCCGGCGAAGCGTCCTGCCTCATCGGTGCTCAGCGCCACCGCCGCCTCCCTGATAGTCATCATTCCTAAGAGCGGCTCCGCGGGTCGCGGGCATCCGTCACCGAGGGACGGCCGGACTTTACCACCGCGTTCGTCGTTACTTGCTGTAGGCCAATTAAAATCTCGGCGCCAACCGGCTCCCCGTTCTGCGCGCTCCCCCCGCCGTGGAGTAGCGTTCGGGCCATATCTGGAGGTCCTGAATGTCCTTGACGGTACAAACGGAACAGCGCGGCGAAATGGTCGTCGTGTCGGTCGCCGGCGAACTCGACATGGCCACCGCGCCGCAGCTCCAGGATCAGATCAGCGACCTGCTGGAGAAGGGTCGCACCCGGCTGGTCTTCGACCTGGCCGAGGTCTCCTTCTGCGACTCCACCGGGCTGTCGGTCTTCGTCCGGGCGAAGAACAGCACGGACGACGCCGGCGGCGTCGTGCGGCTGGCCGCCCCGCAGCGGGGCGTGCTGCGCATCCTCGAGGTCAGCGGGCTGGTCGAGGTGCTGCACACCTACCCGACCGTCGACGAGGCCGTCACGGCCGAGGAGCCCGCGCTCGACTGATCCGATCGGCGTAGTTTGTCACTGACCGGTCATGGGAAACTGCTGCCCGGCGATCCCCCAGGCTCACGTGCAGGAGTGACTCTTGTCCATGCTCAAAGGCTTCAAAGACTTCATCATGCGCGGCAACGTCGTCGACCTCGCGGTCGGCATCGTCATCGGCGCCGCCTTCACCGCGGTCGTCACCGCGTTCACCAACGCCTTCCTCAAGCCGCTCATCCAGCTGCTGGGCGGCGGGTCCGGCGCGACGGCTGGCACCTGGGACGTCAACGGTGTGAAGTTCGACTACGCCAGCTTCGTCAACGCGCTCATCACCTTCCTGCTGACCGCGGCGGTGCTCTACTTCCTGGTCGTCTACCCGCTCAACCGGCTGGCCGAGCGGCGCAAGCGCGGCGAGGAGCCGCCGCCGGAGGCCCCCAGCGAAGAGGTCAAGCTGCTCACCGAGATCCGCGACGCGCTGGTGCGCCAGCAGGTCGCCCCGGGCGCGGTCAACGACATCCTGGGCCGGCACCAGCAGGACCCGCCGCGCTGATCCGGCGAAAAGATCAACCCACCCGGCACTGTTCGAACACATGTTCGATACAGTGCCGGGATGGAACAACGTAAGCACTGGTGGAACGGCAGATGGGGCCGCGTCGCCCGCAAGGATGTCTACCTGCGGACGAGCGGCGACCAGTGGTACGTCGAGCAGCGCGCCGGCGGCTCGGACGGGGTTTCGCACTTCTTCGAGTACGACAGCGAGGACGCCGCGCTGGACATGGTCCGCGCCCTGCTCGTCGGCCCCGACGAGTGGCGCGAGCTGTCGGTCCGGCCGCCCCGCTAGGCCGCCCGGCGCCGCTCCTCCCGCTCGCCCGTCGCGGAGGCGGCCGCCGTGAGCGGGCCCCGCGGCACCAGGCGCAGCTTCGGCAGGACGGGCGCGGGCGCCTCCTCGTCCTCGACGAGGTGCCAGCCGCTCCCGCCGGCCACCCGGTCGCCGGGTGGGCGCACGGAGTCCCCGGCGACCCGGGACAGCGCGACCACGATCAGGTAGCCGAGGATCACGAAACCGTGGCTGACCAGCCGCGCCGTGTCGACCCGGGCCGCCGACAGGTCGTTGACCGACAGCAGCAACAGCATCCCCACGAAGGCCGTCAGCATCGGCACCAGCCCGGTGGGCCGGCTGCGGCGCAGCGCGATGAAGAGGAAACCGGCGCCCACGGCGACGTTCCAGGCCGCCGACTCGTGCCACAGGTGCCCGGGCGTCGCGTCCAGCCCGGCGTGCACGTGCGCGCCGCCGGCGCCGCCGCCGACCTGCGCCAGCCCGAGAATGAGCTGCACCGCGCCGACCGCGGCGAGGGCCACGAAGAGCGGCCCGGCCCCGAGCCGCCGCCGGCTGCGCGCCGGGACGGGCGGCAGCGCGGCGAGGATGGCCGCGCTGAGGTCGGGCACCTCCGGCACCGGGCCGGTACGGGTCAGCCGGTTGACCGTGGCCGCGCGCTCCAGCCACTCCCGGCAGCCGGCGCAGCCGGCCAGATGCTGCTCGACCCGGGGCCGATCGGCCGGGTCGTCCTCGCCGTCCAGCTGCGCGGACACCAACTCGCGCCACCGCTCACACGCCATGTCCCCATAGTCGCCCGGCGGGCGCCGCTGGTTCCCGCGACTTCAGCGCGGGTCGGGACGCTGCACGCTGGGGCCGCCGAGCTGGTTGCCGGAGTTGCCCAGCAGCCGCCGGCGCTCCCGGAAGGCCCGCAGGTTGGCCGTGTTGCCGCAGGTGCTGACGTCGTGCCAGACGCCGCTGTTGTTGCGCGAGGTGTCGAAGAACGCCGCCCGGCAGTCGATGTTGTGGCAGAGCTTGAGCCGCGGCCACAGACCGGCCTGCTGGGCCAGCAGGGCCTCGGCCCACAGCGCGGAGGCGAGCCACCGGATGCCGCGGCCGCTGGGCACCATCCGGACCCAGCCGTCGGCGTCGGGCACCAGGCTGACCGGGACGTCGGCCGGCGGCAGCGCGCCGTCCGGCTCGGTGTTCCGCCCGCCGGCCAGGATGACGCCCTCGAAGGTGGTCCGCAGCCGGCGCAGGGAGCGCATGTCGGTGGAGGAGAGCAGGATCACGGGCGCGGGCAGGCCGGCCCCCCGGGACCAGGTGGCGAGCGCCTCGGTGAGCCACCGCTGCGCGTCGTCGGGGGTGCCCAGCAGATCCGGCGCGTACGACATGGTCCCGCGGGTGTTCACCAGATCCTGCAGAAGGGCGAGGCCGGCGGGCGCCTCGCGGACGCCGTGCCGCGCACTCGCCATCCATGACATAGGCGAAGGGTACTTGATTCTTTTTCACACGAGCATCCACCGGTCGCCTGACCGCCGCGAGCCCGGTACTGGCGCTCAACGGTTCCGCGGCGGCTCAGCAACGGCTGCTCCGGAGTAGCTCTCACGTGTGACCATGACGGGGGACCGAGGGAGGCATGGTGCGCAGAGCTCTGACGTACGCGGCGGTGGCGGCGGCCACCGTGGCGCTGGCCACCGGGTGCGATTCCGGCGGTTCCGATCAGGCTGCGGCGCCTGGTCCCGTACCCTCGTCGGCCGCGGCGTCTTCCCCCGGGCCCGCCGCCTCCGCGACGCCGACGCCGCCGGCCGCACCCGGGCCCAAGTCCAAGCCCAAGCCCAAGCGGCTCAAGGCCGGCGCCAAGGGCCCCGAGGTGGTGGCCCTGCAGGAGCGCCTCACCGAGCTCGGCTACTGGAACGGCAAGGCCGACGGCACCTTCGGCGGGCGGACCACGCAGGCGGTCTACGCGCTGCAGAAGGCGGCCGGCCTCGGCCGCGACGGCGTCGTCGGCCCGAAGACCGAGAAGGCCCTGGCCCGGGGGGTACGCCCGGAGGCGCGCAGCACGAGCGGCCGGGTCGTCGAGATCAGCCTCAAGCGCCAGCTGCTGATGCTGGTCGACGGCGGCCGGGTCAGCCAGGTCTTCAACACCTCGACCGGCTCGATGGAACGCTACGAGCAGAAGGGGCGGACCTACCTGGCCGACACGCCCAGCGGCAAGTTCCGGGTGTCCCGGCAGATCGACGGCTGGCGGCACGCGCCGCTCGGCCTGCTCTGGCGGCCGAAGTACTTCAACGGCGGCATCGCGGTGCACGGCGCGACCAGCGTGCCGCCGTACCCCGCCTCGCACGGGTGCGCCCGGCTTTCCATCGCGGCGATGAACCACCTGTGGACCAGCGGCGAGCTCCCGATCGGCACCCGGGTCTGGGTCTACTGAGCCGTCAGCCGTCGATCCGGGTGATGTTGCGGATCTTGTTGCTGGCGTCCAGGGCCGCCACCTTGTACGCCTCCGACAGGGTCGGATAGTTGAACACCGCGTCGACCAGGTAGTCCACAGTGCCGCCGCAGCCCATCACGGCCTGCCCGATGTGCACGATGTCGGTGGCCGCCGTGCCGAAGACGTGCACGCCGAGCAGGTGGCCGTCGTCCGGGGAGACGAGCAGCTTGAGCATCCCGTACGAGTCGCCGACGATCTGCCCCCGGGCCAGCTCGCGGTAGCGGGCGATGCCCACCTCGAACGGGGTGGCGCTGTCGGTCAGCTCGTCCTCGGTCTTCCCGACGAAGCTGATCTCCGGGATCGTGTAGATGCCGATCGGCTGGAGCTCGTGCATCTCGCGGATCGGCTCGCCGCACGCGTGCTGCGCCGCGAGCCGCCCCTGCTCCATCGACGTCGAGGCGAGCGCCGGGAAGCCGATCACGTCGCCGACCGCGTAGATGTTGTCGACCTCGGTGCGGTAGTTGGCGTCGACCGAGATCCGCCCGCGCTTGTCCGCGGTCAGCCCGGCGGCCGGGAGCGCCAGGTCGTCGGTCTGGCCCTGCCGGCCGGCCGAGTACATCACCGTGTCGGCCGCGATCTTCTTGCCGCTCTTGAGGACGCACAGCGCGGCGGTCTGGTGGCGCTCGACGGCGGCGACCTCCTCGCCGAACCGGAACGTCACCGACAGGTCGCGCAGGTGGTACTTCAGCGACTCGACGATCTCCTCGTCGCAGAAGTCGAGCATCTTGTCGCGGCGCTCGACGACGGTGACCTTGGTGCCGAGGGCGGCGAACATGGAGGCGTACTCCATGCCGATCACCCCGGCGCCGACCACGACCATGCTGCGCGGCACGGCCTCCAGGTTGATCACGCCGTCCGAGTCGACGATGGTCCGGTCGTCGAAGTCGACGCTGTCCGGCCGGGCCGGCCGGGTCCCGGCGGCAATGATGATCTTGTCGGAGGTGACCTTGGTGTCGTGCCCGGAGCCGCCGTCGATCCAGATGGAGTGCGCGTCGGCGAACCGGCCGGTGCCGGTGAGCATCGCGATGTGGTTGCGGGCCAGCTGATTGCGGATGACATCGGTCTGCCGGCCGATCACGTGCTGGGTGCGCGCCGCCAGGTCGCTGACGGTGATCTGCTCCTTGACCCGGTAGCTGCTGCCGTACAGGTCGCGCTGGCTCAGGCCGGTCAGGTAGAGCACGGCCTCCCGCAGCGTCTTGGACGGCACGGTGCCGGTGTTGATGCACACCCCGCCGACCATGTCCCGGCGGTCGACGACGGCGACCCGCCGGCCCAGCTTGGCGGCGGCGATGGCGGCCTTCTGCCCGCTGGGCCCGGAGCCCAGCACCAACAGGTCGTAGTCATACACGAGCCTCAGCGTGACAGCATCGCCCGGACCGCGCCCGCGCTATTGCGCGTTTTCGCACATATCCTTGATCGGGAAGTCCAGCTCGGCCGCGTGGCCGGGCGGCCAGGACGAGCCGTAGAGCTCGGCGCACATGACGACGGTCATCCACGGCACCCAGGGGCCGCGCAGCATGATCGGCTGGGCGCCCTGGAAGTAGAGGCTCACCGACCAGTCGAGCGGGTTGGGCTGGACCAGGATCAGCGAGCGGAAGTCGTACGTGACCTCGCCGAGCACCAGCCGCTGACTGGTGATGGTCGCGGCCTGCCGCTCGCCCGGGCGCCAGCCCCCGCGGGTCTCGGTGCTCCGGCCGGTGAAGAACAGGCCGCCGCTGGCGAAGATGCTGCTCGCATAGTCCACGGTGGTGGAGAAGTACGCCGAGACGTCGACGAGGAAGGCGCCGTACTGCTTCTCGCCGGGCTGCAGCTCGATGGTCGGCGTCACCGCGGCCGGGTGACCACCCCGCTGCACGAGCCGGGCCAGCATCGACATGGCACGCCAGCCGGCGTCCGTCTGCCCCGCGGTGTACGCCCGGGCGGGCGCGGTGGCTGGGTTCGAGTTCACACCGCTGAGCCTGGCACGCCGGAATGGGCGATCACCAGCGACTTCGCTCTGCCGAGAGCTGAATTGTCAGCAACTCGTGCGCGAACTGCCCGGATGTCCGGTGTGCGAGCACCGGTGCGGCCGGCCGAGAATGGACCCATGCGTCGCGTCGCGGTGGGTCATCTGTCCTGTCTGGTCTCCGCGGCGGACGGTCCGCCGCTGGTGCTGCTGCACGGCCTGGCCGGCAGCGCCCGGGAGATGACGATGTCCCTGCCCGGGCACCGGATCATCGCCCCGGACCAGCGCGGCCACGGCCACAGCGTGCGCCGGCCGGACGACCTCTCCCGCGAGGCGTACGTGGCGGACGTGGTTCGCGTCGTGCGGGAGCTGGCCGGCGGCGGCCCGGTGGCGCTGGCGGGCCAGTCGATGGGCGCCCACACCGCGATGCTGACCGCCGCCCGGCACCCCGAGCTGGTCAGCCGGCTGGTCATGCTGGAGGGCGGGGTCGGCGGCAGCACGGACGACTACCCCGCCCGGCTGGAGAAGTGGTTCGCCTCCTGGCCGGTGCCGTTCCCCTCCCGGCAAGCGGCGGTCGAGTTCCTCGACGACACCTCGCTGGCCCGGGCCTGGGCGGCGGACCTCGAACAGCGGCCGGACGGCTACTGGCCACGCTTCGACCCCGACATCATGGCGGCCGCGATCCGCCCGGTCGCGGCGACCGCGCAATGGGCCGACTGGCGCCGGGTACGGGCGCCCACGCTGCTGGTCCGCGGCGCGGAGAGCCGCGTGCCGGACGACGAGATCGCCCGCATGGGCGAACTGCGGCCCGACGCCGAAGTGGTGACGATCCCCGACTCGGGTCACGACGCCCACCTGGATCAGCCGGCCGCCTGGCGGCACCGCCTGGGTGAATTCCTGAACCGGTGATCCCGACGTGCATCCACCGCCCCGGGCCGGGGCGAACACCAGGAGGCGGCACCCGCCGCCGACCGGTACGGATGACGAAAGGCGCGTTGATGAACATCGTTCGACTGGCCACCCGCATCGCCGCAGGGGCCACGGCCACCGTTCTCGCCACCGTTGCGCTCGGTGCGCCCGCGCAGGCTCACGGCAAGACCAAACCGCTCGGCACGAAGTCGCTGGCCGCCGTTCTGACCGCCGACAAGAGCGGCTTCGACCGCAACGCGCGGGACTTCGACGTGCTGACGGCGGCCGTGCTGGCCGTGCTGGACGCCAAGCCCGGCAGCCCGGTCAAGGTGCTCACCGACGGCTCGGTCGCGCTGACCGCGTTCGTGCCGAACGACGGCGCGTTCCGTCAGCTGGCCAAGGAGGTCAGCAAGTCCCGGACGCTGCCGTCGGAGAAGGCGGCGTTCACCACCGTCGCCGGCCTGGGCATCGACACGGTCGAGGCGGTGCTGCTCTACCACGTCGTGCCGGGCGCCACCGTCGACCGCAAGGCGGCGCTCAAGTCGGACGGTGCGAAGCTCACCACCGCGGCGGGCGCGACGATCACCGTGGACGTGTACCGGACCTGGTGGCACGGCAAGCGGATCCAGCTCATCGACGCCGACCGCAACGACCGCAACCCGCGGATCGTCGCCTTCGACATCAACAAGGGCAACAAGCAGATCGCGCACGGCATCGACCGCGTGCTGCGCCCGGTCGACCTGCCCTAACTACGGGCGGCGCGGCGCAGGAACTCTGCGTTCGTACCCGTGCTCTTGAGGTGGTCGAGCAGCTGCCGCAGGCTCTGCTTGCGGTCCTCGCCACCGAGCGCCCGGCGGAGCTGGTGCATCAGGGCCAGCTCCGCCGGCGCCACCAGGGTCTCGTCGTGCCGGGTGCCCGAGCCGGTGACGTCGATCGCCGGGAACAGCCGGGCCTCGGCCAGCGACCGGTCGAGCTTGAGCTCGGCGTTGCCGGTGCTCTTGAACTCCTCGAAGATGACGGTGTCCATCGCCGAACCGGTGTCGACCAGCGCGGTGGCGATGATGGTCAGCGACCCGCCGTTCTCGATGTTGCGCGCGGCGCCGAGGAACCGCTTCGGCGGGTACAGCGCCGTGGAGTCGAGGCCGCCGGACATGGTCCGGCCCCGGCCGGGCGCGGCCAGATTGTACGAGCGGCCGAGCCGGGTGATCGAGTCCAGCAGCACCACCACGTCCCGGCCCGTCTCCACCAGCCGCTTCGCCCGCTCGATGGCCAGCTCGGCCAGGGCGGTGTGCTCGGTCGGGGGCCGGTCGAAGGTGGCCGCCACGACCTCGCCGCGCACCGAGCGCTGCATGTCGGTGACCTCTTCGGGCCGCTCGTCGACGAGCACGACCATCAGGTGCGCCTCGGGGTTGTTCCGGGTGATCGCGTTGGCGATGGCCTGCAGCACCATCGTCTTGCCGGCCTTCGGCGGCGACACGATCAACGCCCGCTGCCCCTTGCCGATGGGCATCACCAGGTCGATGACGCGGGTGGTGAGGACGTGCGGCTCGGTCTCGAGCCGCAGCCGCTCCTGCGGGTACAGCGGGGTCAGCTTGTAGAAATCGGGCCGGCGGACGGCCCGCTGGGGGTCCCCGCCGTTGACGGTGACGACGTCGAGGGTGGCCGGCTTGCGGCCGCTCGGGACGTGCGCGATGCCGGTGACCTGGTCACCGCGGCGCAGGCCGTGGCTGCGCACCTGCGCCGAGGACACCGCGATGTCGTCGGGGCCGGGCAGATAGCCGTCGGCGCGCAGCCAGGCCTTGTCGTCGACGATGTCGAGCAGGCCGTCGACCGCGACGTCGGCGCCGGGGGCGCCGGGGCCGGTGTCGGCCGGGCGGTTGCGGGGCCCGGTGCCGGCGGGCCGGCGGCGGGCACTGGTGGTGCGGCGTTCGCCGGAGCGAACGTCGGTGTCGGTCATGAGGTGCTCCTGATCTTCAGGTACGCGGATACGCGTGGGCGAAGGCTGCGGAAAATCGACGACAGCCCGAGCGCCGGAAGAAAACGGTGAGCCGGTATCTGTAACTCGGCTGATTTGGGATCCCAGGGGCGACAGCGCCGCCTACGTCCGGGTCCCGACTGCGCTAAAGGTAGCGCGCCGGGGCCGGCGCCACAAGGACCGGCCCCTCAGCGGCGGGTTCCGTCGCTCACACCCAGCCGCGGTGGGCGGCGTGGACGCCGGCCTGGAAGCGGCTGGTGGCGTCGAGCCGCTTCGTCAGCGAGGTCATCTTGCGCTGGACGCTGCGCAGCGAGATCGCCAGCCTGCGGGCCGCGGCCTCGTCGGTGTGCCCGTCAGCCAGCAGCCGCATCAACTCGCGTTCCTGCGGTTGCAGACCGTGCGCGTCGCGTACGGCCGGCGCGTCGAACGGCGTCGCGGTGCACCAGACCTGCTCGAAGAGGGCGACGAGCCCGGCGAGCACCCCGGGGCTGCGCAGCTCGAGCGCGCCGCGGCGGGAGTGTTCGGGATCGAGCGGCACGAGCGCCGTCGCATGGTCGACGATGACCATGCGCATCGGCAACGTGGGCGTGGTGCGGGACTGCCCGCCCAGGCACGCCATCCGGTGGGCGTGCGCGCGGGTGGCCGGATCGTTGCGGAAGCTCTCCTGGTAGACGTTGCGGAGGCGGACGCCCCGGCGCAGCGCCAGCTCGCTGAGCGAGGCCTCGGCGGCCATGGTCTCCGGGGTCCGCGCGCGGCCGGTGGTGAAGGACAGGCACTCGGTGCGGGCCGTCGCGGCGAGCTCGGCCAGGCGTTCCCGTACGGTCTCCGTCCCCTCCAGGAGCCGGCCCTCGCCGGCCTGGTGGTCGTCGTGCGCGGCGGCGATCGCGGCGATGGCGGCCCTGGTGGCGTCCACCTGCCGCTGCCGTACGGCGACGTCGGCCTCGACCTTGGCCAGCAGCGCCGTGAGCCCGGCCTGGGGGCGCACCACCCGGGCCCGGCCGGCGCCGGGGTCCATCCGGACCAGCGCCAGGTCGGCCAGCACGTCGAGCGCCTCGCGGATCCGCTCCGGCGGCACGGCCAGATGTGCGGCCAGACCCGCGACGTTCAGGTCCGGGCGGTCCAGCATCGTGCGGTAGATCGCCTCGTGGTGCACGGACAGCCCAAGTAGATCGAACATCCCATTCTCCCCGATCCGGCGCCCTTCGATCATTCTGCCCCGTCGCGGCCGCCGGCGTGGACCCGCCGCCCGTGGCGTCATCCCGCCCGGCGGGCTTGCGCCAGGTCGGAACCGGTGACAACGGGTCCGCGGGAGCGAGAAGCTCGGTCACGTGGCCACAGTTCTGTTTCTCACCCTGGTCGTCATCGTCGCGGCGCGCGCCGGCCGGGCCGCGGTGACGCTTCCCGGTACGGCGTGATGGTGGCGACCCACGTGCGCATCGCGCCGCTGGATGCGGCGCAGGCCCTCGAACCGACCGTGGTGCGCGATCTGGTCTACGCGGGCGCCGCCGCGGCGGACGGGATCGAACACGTACGCGTCCGAGCTAGACCGTCCTGTCTGGACATCCTGGCCTTCGTCGACAGCAATGACCCCCAGGTGGCGGCCGACGTCCTGCGCCGCCTCACGGCAGAAGTCATCGGCCGCACCGAACTGCTGCGCCTCTGGCGCGTCATCTGATCACCCCTTCGGCTCAGCCGCTCTTCCGAGAAGAGCGGCTGACCGACCACGCCCGCAATCAGTCCACCGACCACGACAGGAGAAACCATGAGAAAGCTCAGGCTGCGCCGCGTGCTGATCGCCGCGGCGGCCACCGCCGGCATGACCCTCGGCGCGACACTGGCGCCGGTGGCCGCCCTGGCGGCGCCCACGGGCGCCGGCATCGTGGCCATCGCCCAACGCGAACTCAACGACACCTACCGTAATCACGAGGTCGGCACGAACTGCAGCTACTACGGCGGCGAGATGTTCGGCTGGCCGGCCTGCGGCGGAAGGCCCGGCTGGGGCGGCGGCACCTCCTCGTACGCCTGGTGCGCCGCGTTCGCCAAGTACGTGTGGCGGGAGGGAGGGGTGACCAGCGCCATGTCGCAGATCGACGGGTTCGCGCGATCGTTCCGGACCTACGGCCAGAACAACGGCACCTGGCACTCGCGCAGCGGCGGTTACGGGCCGAAGCCGGGCGACGCGGTCGTCTTCGACTGGAACCACGACGGCGTCATCCAGCACGTCGGCATCGTCAAGTCCCTGTCCGACGGCAACCTCTACACGATCGAGGGCAACACCAGCGACCGGGTGGCCAAGCACCGGTACTCGAACTTCACCGCCAACTCCAGCATCGTCGGCTTCACGACGCCGGTCGGCATCACCACGCCCCAGCCGGAGCCCGAGCCGGAACCGGAGCCCTGGATCGAGGACGTGACAGGTGACGGCTTCCACGACATGGTCGGGGTGAAGGCGGACGGCTCGATGCTGCTCTACGCGAACAACATCGTCCGCGACGACGGCACGCCGTACAGCGCGGCCCGCACCGTCGGCTCCGGCTGGCAGAACTTCACGAAGATCATTCCGGCGGACGCCACCGGTGACGGCTTCCGGGACCTGTTGGGCGTGAAGGCGGACGGCACGATGTGGTTGTACTCGAACAACTTCATCCGGGACGGCGGGGACCCGTACACCGACGTGCGCCAGATCGGCTCGGGCTGGCAGAACTTCACCAGGATCATCCCGACCGACGCC
>NZ_BOMQ01000064.1 GCF_016862275.1 Actinoplanes nipponensis
AAGCCGTACAGCGACGTACGCCAGATCGGCACCGGCTGGAACAACTTCACCACCATCTTCTAGGACACATCGGCGACGAGCGGGGCCGGATCTCTCCGGCCCCGCTCGTCCGCGTCAGGTTCCCGGAAATATCCCCGGTCCAGGCGCATCCGCCCGGCTCCCTCCCAGCGAAGCATCAGTCGTGACAGCAGTCACGACCCAGCCGCTGGAGAGAAAGGTCCGCCGATGAACGTCGCCCGGCTCGCCACCCGACTGACCGTCGCCGCCATGGCCACCGTCATGGTCACCACCGTCGCCGCCACCGGCGCCGAAGCCAGCACCAAGCCGCTGGCCCAGCGCTCCCTGGCGCAGGTGCTGCTGAAGGACAAGGGCAGCTTCGACCACAACGCCCATGACTTCGACATCCTGAAGGCCGCCGTGCTGGCCGTGCTGAAGGCCAAGCCGAACTCCCCGGTCAAGGTGCTCACCCAGGGCCAGACCCGGCTGACCGCGTTCCTGCCCAACGACGGGGCGTTCCAGCTGCTGGCCAAGGAGGCGACCAAGGCGCGCAAGACGCCGAGCGAGAAGAAGGCCTTCACCACGATCGCCGGCCTCGGCATCGACACGGTGGAGAGCGTGCTGCTGTACCACGTCGTGCCGGGCGTACGCGTGACCAAGAGCCGGGCGCTGAAGGCGGACAACGCCAAGCTGAAGACCGCCCTCGGCAAGACCGTGAAGGTGGACGTGCGGCACCCGCGGCACAAGCCGGCCCAGGTGTGGCTGAAGGACGCCGACACCAACGACCGCAACGCGCGGGTCATCGTCTTCAACGTCAACGCCGGCAACCGCCAGATCGCGCACGTCGTCGACCGGGTGCTGCGCCCGATCAACCTGCCCTGACGTACCGCACGGAAGAACCCGCCGGGCCGCGCCTCACCGCGGCCCGGCGTTTTCGTGTCCTCAGTAGAGGAACGGCAGAGCCGGCAGCGGCTCCCCGGGCGTGACGCCGTCGGCTCGGCCGAGCAACCACGCGAGCAGCGCGGCCTGCGGCGCCCGCACGACGAGCGGTGCTTCTTGAGCGCCCAGCCGGTATTCGGCTTCGGTGTCCGAGGCGACGAGGTGCAGGCCGGGCACGTGCTCGCGAGCGGCGAAGGCGCCGACGACGTCGGTGACGGCGGTCCGGACGAAGCCGGCGGGCCAGTCACCGGGACCGAACCCGGCGCGAAGGTCGACGTGATGGACGAGCACCTCGGTGAGCCGGGCGTCGGCCGCCCGGTACGCCGGCCGCACCTTGCCCGACATCCACCGCAAGGGGACGGTCCAGGCCGCTTCCGGCATCGCCTCGTAGGCGGCGGCGAATCGCGTGGCGCTGTCCCGGACGTCGGCCAGCAGCTGCTCCGCGGTACGCCCGGCGCCCGCCTCGATCTCGGTGGCGCGGGCCTGGGGGCTGGGGTACTCGGGGGTTTCGATTCCGGTTCGCGCCCAGGTCAGCATTCTGGTGCCGGCGTCGGCGTTGCGGGCGAGGTGGGTGAGGACGTGGGCGCGGGACCAGCCTGGGAGGAGTGAGGGCTGCCGCAGGTCGGCGTCGTGGAGGGTGGCGGCGGTCCGAAGGAGCTGCTCCGTCGCGGTGGTGATGCTGCGGAGGAGTGGCCGGGGCGCGAACACGTCTCTACCGTGCACCATGTGACCACCCCTTGAGTGGTCGGCCTGCACGGCGATCTCGCAGACCCACCAGTAGCCCAGACCGTGGCCGCTCAGCGGTCCGACGCGGTGGCAGTCCTGAACCGTGCCCCGGACCGGCCGTTCCGACGGACCTCGCGCGTCTTCCGGCGAAGCCCGGCAACCGCCCTTCTCATCGGCCCCACGTCAGGTGTCATATTCGCCGCAGTCCCACGGCGCCGAGAAGGCCATGTAGTCGCCCGGTTCCGCGGTGACCCACCAGATGTCGTCGTCACTCTCCGGCTCGCTGACGATCAGCCCGAACGTCATGCCGAATCGCTCGACGCCGAACGGCTCGACCTCGATCCGGTCGAAGGTCACCTTTCCGAGCCCCTTGAGCTTCTTGTCGTACGCCCGCTCCCGCTCCGCCGCCCGGCCGGCATCGTCCCCGAAGTCATCTATCCGGGCGTCGAGGAACCGGCCGGCCGCGTCGAAAAGGTAGAGGGCGACGAACAGCCGCCCGCCGCCCTCCTCCGTACCGGTGTCAAAGGGCGTCGTCAGGAAGAACTGGCGCCCGTCCGCGGTATGACCGATGTGTCTTGCCTGAAAGGCATCGTGGTTGATGGCGAACCGCGTCGGCCGGCCGGCTGAGGCCGACCCCTGCCGCGGCGGCGCGCAACCGTCGCCGCTCACCGCCGCGCCGCAGCCGGCGACCAGGCCACTCGCGGCGAGCAGCGCGGCCACCGCGAGGGCGGCGCGCAGGCGAGTTCCGTGGCTCATGATCCGACACCGTAGACGACGCGCTCCGCCGGCAGATCCCCCCGTAACGCAAGCGTCAGGTTCTCAGCACGCGTAGGCGGTGACGACATCGGCGTTGCTGGGCGCGGACCTGTTGCCGGCGGCGTCCACCGCTCTGGCCGTGACCGTCTGGGGTCCCGGCCGGGTGAAATGCAGGGTGCCCCACACCGCGGCGTTGACGCCGTTGTCGGCGAGCGCGCCGAGGCGGATGCCGTCGGCGAACACCTCGTAGATCAGGGCCGACTGCGGCGTCGCGTTGTCGGTGGTGCGCTGAATCCCGATCGTGAGGGGCAGGCAGCCGCCGGTCCATCGCAGGCCGGAGGCGTACAGGACGTACGGCGCGGCCGGCGGCGTGTTGTCCGCCCCCGAAGCGTGTGCGGGCGCAGCCACGGTCGCGGCGGACAAGGTCGCGGCCACCGAGACGGTCACCGCCCGGATAAGACGTCTGGTCATGGCACTCCCTCTTCTAAAGTACGAAGACAAGCTCTTTAGAGCACCGTAAGCGCGGCGATCCTCTAAAGTCAACGCGTACGTCTTTTACAGTGACCGACCGGCACCGCGCCGGCGGGCGCACATCTGTCGCACCCGCGCCCTAGGATCACGACACGCTGGATCGGCGGACGTCGTTATGTCGTTATCCCGGAGGCTCTGTGAGTTCCCTGCCCTACCGCGCTCTTACGGTCGCCACGGCGGTCGCGCTGCTCGTTCTGCCCGGGTCCCCCGGCCGGGCAGCGGAAGGCAACCATCCGCCGGCCACCCCGGCCTCGCTGACCGTCGGCGGTATCGCCTGCGTACCCGGCGGCATTCTGGTCGGCACCACCACCCCCCAGGTCACCGCCTCCTTCGCGGACGCCGACCTGGGCGCGGTCCAGGGCGAGACGCTGACCCCGCAATTCGCGGTCTGGCCGGTCGGCGCGCCGGCGCAACGCACCGCCTGGTCCGCGGCCGAGCTGGCGCACCCCGGCACGGTGTTCACGACGATCCCGTCCACATTGGTCAACGGCGGCCGCTACCGCCTGACGGCCCGGGCCACCGACGCCGCGGGTGCCGTGTCGGCCTGGTCGCCCGTCTGCACCTTCACCGTCGACACGACCCGGCCGCAGGCGCCGACAGTAACCTCCGCCGACTATCCAGAGGGGACGCCCGCCGGCGGCGTCGGCATCACCGGAAAGTTCACCTTCGCTGCGGCCCGAGGCGACCAGGACGTGGTGAAGTTCCGCTACTCGTCGGCCGCCACGGGACTGCTCGAAGTGCCGGCGGACCGCCGGGGCCGGGCCGTCGTCGAGATCACCCCGACCGCGTACGGCACGAACGTCGTCACCGTCCAGGCCATCGACCGCACCGGCAACCGCTCGGCCGAAGCCACGTACTCGTTCACCGTGATCGACCACGAGCCCAAGGTGCTCGACCAGAACCCGGACGCCGGAGTCGGCGAACCCCGGACGGTGCGATTCTGGAGCGCCGTGCCCGACACGGCATCGTTCACCTACCGGCTGAACGACGGCCCGGCGACAACGGTCGCCGCCGGCACCGACGGCTACGCCACCGTGACCGTGACACCGGACCGGCGGGGCGACAACTTCCTCACCATCACCAGCCGGACGGCCAGCGGCATCCCATCCCCGGAAGTCAGGGCCAACCTGTACGTCACGGTGCGGATCCCCCGCCCGGAAATCAGCTCACCCGACTTCCCGAACGACGGCACCCCGCCGCCGACGGCCGGCCAGCAGGTCACGATCGTTCTGCGCACGGATTCCCCGGAGGTCACCGAGTTCGCCTATTCCGTCGACTTCGGGGAGACCCAGCAGGTTGTGGCGGCCGACGAGAACGGCAACGCAACCCTCCGCCACACCACCGTGGGGGAATACCTGGAGGTCCAGGCCCGCGCCCGTACCGCGGACGGCTTCGAGTCGGACCAGGTCGTCGTCGGTTGGGAACTGACGCCGGCACCGTGACGGGTGACCGGACGGCTGTGCTCAGCGGGTGGTCGGTCCATGCCGGCGCGACCACCCGCTCACGCTCCGGCTGGGTTGTCGGCGCGGCCTGACTTCCGAGCCACCGCTGCGCCCCGGGAAGTGTGGCGAGAATTGACCCAACGACGCAGGGGGATTTCTGGGGGGATTGACCGAGCTGACTGAAAGTCACGCCCCGATGGCCACCTCGGCGACCAAATAGCGAGCCCAGACGCCACGACGGGCTTGTCCTCCGCGGCGAGGTCACGGTGGACCGGACGTTGCACCATGCGAAGCACCGAGCTGTCGGGGGATTCGTGGCCGAGTTTCGCACGGTGACTGCGCCTGTCGTCGAGCGCGACGAGGATGGGTCGGGACCGCTCCCGCGGCCACGGAACTTCTGCGGTATCCGCCGAAGAGCTAGCGGCGAGCGGCCGGATATACCTGAAACCCAGTCAGAAAGGCGACACATCTACCATCGCCGTTCTTACTATCCGTAGCGTTGCGGATACGTCTGCGATGTGGCTCAGCGGGAGGCACGAGTGTCCGAGGTCGTCGTCGAAGTCAGTTTCACGTCGCTCCCGGAGGACGATGATTTCGCCCTCGACCTGGTGACCGACGAACTCGCCGAGGACCTGGGTGACCTGGGCGAGGTGCGTCGGCTCGACCTCGATGCGGAGCCCGGCAGCAAGGGCGTCGGTGAGGTGGTACTAGGGACGCTAACGGTCGTTGCCACTGTTGATCCTGGTTACGCGCAGGCTCTTGTCGACTTGGTTCTGGGCTTCCTTGGTCGTAACCGGGGTCGCAAGGCGCATCTGAAGGTCGGCGACGTCGAGCTCACGATCGATCAGCCGACCAAGGCGCAGGTTTCTGAGATGATCGACATCGTTCGGAACGCGATCGGGCGCGCGTACTGATGGGTCGGCACGCGTTGGTGCTGGGCACCGCAACCTATCGCGCCGACCCGAAGCTCGCGGCGTTGCCGGGCGTCCGCCGGGATGTCGAAGAGTTGAAAACGGTGTTGGACACCGAGGGCGATTTCGACAGCATCAAACACCATCTTGATCTGCCAGCCGCGCACATGATGCAGGTCGTAGAGGAGTTTTACGGCGCCCGGCGTACCGGTGACCTTGCCGTTTTCTACTACTCCGGTCACGGCATCCTGTACGACGACCGGCAGTCCCTCTTCTTCGGGACCATCGACACCGACACGGCCCTGCTGCACACCACCGCGTTCGATGTCGAAGGAAGACTGCGCCATCTGCTCAACCACACCAAGGCCAGCCAGAAGGTAGTCGTTCTGGACTGCTGCTTCTCGGGCTCGTTCACCGCGCGCCACCGGCTCGGCAACGGCGTACGGCAAGAGCCCCACCGACTCAAGCGCGAGCGCGGTACGTTCATGCTCCAGTCGAGCGACCACCTGAAGGCGTCCAAGGCTCAAGGCCCGGATCGGCCGTCGGTGTTCACCGAGGTGCTGCTCGCCGGGCTACGCGGCGCGGCCCAGCCAACCGCCGAGGACGGCTGGATTACGGCGAGTGACCTTTCTCGATACGCCATGACCGAGATGGCACGCCGCCGCCAGGAGAAGCCGGTCGAGTCGAGCGAGGGTGTCACCGACCCCATCCCGCTGGTCGTTGGGCCGGGCGAGCGCGTGCGGCGGCCCCCGAGCGTCCGGACCGAGGAGCCGGACGACGCACCGTTCGACACCGACCGGTGGCGGCGGTTGCTCACCTACTACGTCGGTTGCCTACAACGTTCGGCCGTTCTTCAGTTCTTCGTGAATCCAGGGGATAGGGACACCTACCTCGCCGCCCCGCAGGGCCAGGAAGTCATCTTCTCGGCCACCGAGGCGATCCCGCTGAAGGGCAGTGGACGGCAGCTTGCAAAGCTCGCCGAGGACAGCGGACGCTCCCTGCGGTACGGCTACCCGGTCGTCGCCTTGCAGCAGAAGGGTAAGCAGCAGGTACGTCTGGCGCCGCTGCTCGTCGCCGACTTGACCGTCGGAGACGACGGGGCGGCGCACCCGGCACCACCGCAGCCGAGCCCCGCTCTAATCGACCACTTCCAGCTGGCGGCAGTAGAGGCGGACGAACTGCGCCAAGCCGTGGCCGAGCTGATCGAGCCCGGCGATCGCGGATCCCTGGCCAAGGCCGTCAACCTGGTGGCGAACATGTTCGGCGTGAAGCCGGTGTCCGCACTCGACCCGGGGAACCTGGTCGGAAGGGTCAATGCAGGGCCTATCAACCGGGCGCAGAACGCCGGGATGCTGTTCGTCGCCGGCAGCACGGAGTCCCCGGAGCAGCAGCTGATAGAGGACCTGCGGGAGATCACCAAGAATGCGGGGAAGATCGCATCGACCGCCCTTGGTGCCCTGTCGAGCGGGGCCGACGATGAGGACAAGCCGGACGACGCCGCCACCCTGACGGTGGCGCTGAGCCCGGTCAACGAGACACAGGAGGACATCATCCGAGCGGCGATGAGCCGCCCGCTGACCGTCGCGCAGGGGCCGCCTGGAACCGGCAAGAGCCAACTTGTCACCGCGTTACTAGCTACCGCGACGGCGGCCGGGCAGAGCGTGCTTATCGGCTCCACCAACAATCGCGCGGTCAATGAGGTCGTCGAGCGGGTCACTGGCATGATCGGCCCCGGTCTGGTGCTACGCACCGGGAACAAGGATTATCGGCAGTGGGAACCGCAATACCTCGCCGAGGTGATGCAGGCGTGGCCACAGCCAATACCGGACGCACGCGGCCCGTGGAACGAGTTGCGGCTCCCGGCGCAAGAAATCAGCCGACTGCGCGACGATCTCGACCAACACCGTCTCCTCGAACGCGATCTCGCCGACCTCGCACTCGAGCGGGACCTCTCGCTGGCCGACGCCGACGATGCCTCCTTGGCCCGGCTGGTCGACCTCACCGACCGGGCGCTGCGGAGTTGGTGGTTCGGGTGGTGGTTTCGCTGGCGGCTGCGGTCCCACGGGGTGTCCGACCGTGCGTCGATCGCCGCCCTCGGTGAGCAGGCAGTGATAGAGCAGTGCTGGCGCGAGCGACAGCAACTACTCGCGTCTCTGCCCCGCACCGCCGAACAATCCTGGAAGCGGCTACGAACTCTGCAACGGGACAGCCGACCCGAGCACAGCGATCAGCTGCTGCGCGCCCAGATCGCCGCCCGGGTTACCGCCGGCACGACCGTGCTGCGAAACCGGGCCGACGAGATGGCGAAGCCCGACGGGAAAAGCTGGTCCTATATGCCGGAGATCCTCACCGTGCTTCCCGGATGGGCGACCACCGCGATGTCGGCCCGCCGGCTGCGGCCCAGTGCCGGACTGTTCGACCTGGTGGTCATCGATGAAGCCGCCCAATGCACCCCCGCGGCCATCCTGCCCATGCTCTACCGAGCCAAACGCGCCCTGATCATCGGCGACCCACGGCAACTCGCGCCCGTGGTGGAACTCTCCGACGCCGACGACCAGGGCGAACAGGCGCGCAACGGGCTTGGGCACGAGTGGCTGACGAATCGCCGACTGACCCACAGAGGTCATTCGGCGTACGAGGCGTTCGCCACCGCGGCCGGAAGCACGATCCTGCTCGACGAGCACTACCGCTGCCACCCGGAGATTATCGACGCACCGAATCAGGTCGTCTACCAGAACCGGCTGGTCGTACTCACCGACCCGGCCCGGCTGACCGCACTGGCCGAACCCGCCACCCGCTGGGTGGACGTGCCGGGCCGCTTCAGCCGCGGCGCCACCGGGTCCGGGCACAACTTCGACGAAGTGCAGGCAGTGGTGGGCGAAGTCCAGCGACTGCGGAAGGAGTATCCGGACGCCTCCATCGGTGTGGTGACACCACTCGCCGAGCAGCAGCGCACCCTGGACCGAGCCCTCAAGGAAGCTGGCCTCGGCGACAACTTGCTGTGCGCCACCATTCACAAGTTTCAGGGCAGCGAGAGAGACATCATGGTCATCTCGCCGGTCGGTGCGCAGGGCATCAGCGTGCAAACCCGGGGCTGGCTCGTTAACCAGACCACTTTGTGGAACGTCGCGATCACCCGGGCCAGGTCCCAGCTCTTCATCGTGGGCGACAGATCGTGGTGGTCCGCGCAACGCGGGCTGCTCGCCGCGCTCGCCACGCCTTCAGCGCCAGCGGCCGACAACGACGACGTTGACCCACGCCCGGTCGACAAGCTGATCCCGGGACTGCGCGACGCCGGGCTGACCTTCTGCTGGGGCACACCACTCCCGGGGTATCCGGTCGACCTCACGCTCAGCCTCGGCGACAAGACCCTGGCGGTTCTCGTAGACGATCCCGAAGGCGATCCGGACGGACGACCACTTCGTCGAGTCCTCGGTCGGCTCGACATCATCGCCGCAGTCACGGAAGTGCGGCGAGTGCCAGCCTGGCGCTGCCTCGCCGAGCCAGACCAGGTCGTTACCGAACTCAGCGAGGCGCTCAACGCCAGGTTAGTGGAATGACCGGACGTTGATCTGGGTGCACCGTTCGGCAGGCTCACGAGGTGACTGGGGCGTCGAATCGCGGCGGGCGGGCTGCCGCGGCCGCAAGGCCGTAACTACCCGTGGGGTCCGGGGGTCGCCCCCGGAGTCAGCATGGTGGGCCGCCCGGGACTCGAACCCGGAACCTATGGATTAAAAGTCCACAGCTCTGCCATTGAGCTAGCAGCCCGCGTCGATCAGGGTACCTGCCCGGGCTTGACGGCAAGTGCCCCGTCCCGGGCGCGTCGGTGTTTGCGCTGCTCGGGGGTTCAGGCCGAGCGAAGCCCCTGCTGAGCAGGTGGGTGTTCGTCGCACTCGTGAGGCTTTCGCGCTGCGACGTGAGGGGTTGCCCAACTTGCGAGCACCCGGGGAGCAAGGAACCCGGAGCCTGCGCCTCGGCCTCCGTCGCGGTCAGGGACCGCGACGATGGCGGTCGGGGCCAGCCAAAGCTTTGTTCGGCGCGTTTCGGCACCAGCCGAACTCCCCATCTCGATGTCGCGAGTGAGAGCCGTCGGCCAGTGCCACTCACGCATCGTGACAGGTGTCGGAGGCCGGACGCTCCGTCTCGGCGGCGTCCTCGGCGAGCTGTCGCTCTTCCCCCTTCTTCTTCCGCTTGAAAGGCGACTTGACCATCCCGGCGACAGAGGTCGCCGCCTTCCCGGCGGCTGAGCTCGCAGCACCGGTGGCCGAAGTCGCCGCGTCCGCCACTGCGCCACCGACGGTCTTCACCGCGGTCAGCGCCAGCGGCTCGTCGGGGATGCCGTCTCCGTCACGGTCCACGCTCCGGAACGGCCGGGACACAGTGCTGGCCGCAGTTCCCACGCCGTTGCCGATCGTCTGCGCGGATCCGCCCAACCAGTTGCCGGTCGAGCGGGCCGCTTCCTGCAGGGCGGCGAATGCCCGGTTCGGCTCGGTGTCGTTCTCCGGCATTTCCTTGGTCTCGATCGTGAGATGTGGCGGGAACTCGTCAGGCGCTTCGGCGAATGCCTCATGTGCGGCGTTGATCACCTCACGTCCGAACACGAAGCGGGTGACTCCGCCGACAAGCGCTCCCACGCCGTACTCCACGGCAGCCTGCTTCTTCGCGCCCAGCCCGGTTCGCACGTCCTCGAGCCTTCCGGTCTGCATGCCGCGTACGAGTTCTTGGGCGGCCCCGGCCGGCAGCGCCTGGGCCAGCGTTCCGGCCCAATGCGACCAGTTGTGCTGGCCGGTCGCGATGCTCCTGCCGACATCCACCGGCCGCGACGAGCGGGCGAGGTCCGCGGCCATGGTTGCGATCTGGCCCTGGCTGACGCGTCCGTTCGAGAGGCCGTAGATCAGCGCGCGGGTCTGGTCCTGATCGAGGGTCATGCCGTGGATGTCCACCAGGGCGAGGGCGTAGAGCGCCGTGATCTCGAACTGGAGTTGCTCGTCGCCGGCCGGCAGTTGCTTCACCGCGCGCTGGGCGCCTGCCTTCGTCGCGCCCAGCGCCGCCTCTTTGGCCGCACGCTTCACGGCCGCTTTCGTCGCTTCCTTGGCGGCCGACTTGGTCGCCGCGGTGGCCGCTCCGCCGCCCGGAAGCAAACCGATGCCGATCTCCAGGGCGAGACTTCCTGCTGTCACCAGCCCGCCGGCGACGGTGATGGCGGTGACGTAATGTCGCTCCAAAATCGTGATGAGCTCCGCGGGCGTGGACTCTGGATTACGGCGCCGGACCCACCGCACATACTTGCGCGCTACGGCGTGACGGCCCTTCACCGCGGCCTCGATCTCGCGTTGCGCGACATCATCAGTCAGTTCGGCCTCGAGGGTGATCGTCTCGATCTCAGTCACCGTTGATCCTCCGGGCGGCTCGAAAGGATGCGACGGATTACTCGACTGCGCACCACGACGAATTACCGATGATACGGCGCGTGTCGCTGTTCGTAATAGGTTTGCTGACACCGGTGGGGTGTCCCTACCGTAGGGATCAGCACCAAGACGAACCGACCACGGTCAGGAGACCAACCATGTTGTGGCACACCTCGATCGCATCGCAGCGGCTTACGCCGCGCGGCGAGGTCGCCATGACCTCCGCCGGGCGATCCGGCTTCCCGACCGGCAGTCAGTACCACCACGGCCTGGGCCGGTGGCGCAGCTAGTACTCCCTAGCGATCGTCGCGCCGCCCTCCCAGCTCCGGGACCGGGCGGCTTTTCCGTTTCCGGGCCCGCTCGACCAGCCCGCGCGCACTTGCTTCGGCCCCGGCCGGCGGCATCGCTCATTGAGAACTCCACAGTGGATGGCACAGCACCGACGCCGCGCACGGCTGTGCGCCGCGTCGCATCGTGCCCGGCCGCCGACACATCCGTCGGCGGGCCGGGTGATCCGGAGCGAGGGAGACGGCAACCCGCGCGACTCGGGGGTTCCGGACGACATGGGCTTGTGGCGCAGCTGGTAGCGCACCGGTTCGGCAGACCGGGGGTCGGCGGTTCGAATCCGCCCAGGTCCACCCCATCAGCTGTCCTCGTAGCTCAGCGGAAAGAGCACCGGATTACGGATCCGGGGGCCGGGAGTTCGAATCTCTCCGGGGACGCCGAAAGGAGCGGTGCGAGCCGCTCACCACCACGGCGCAGCATGGCTGCGCCGCAACGCCCGTGAGGCTGAGGCAGGTAGACCACCGGACTCTCACTCCGGAAGACCGGGTTCAACCCCCGGACGGGCGACAGCACCACCCATGCGGTTGTAGCTCAGCAGGGAGAGCGCCACCCCGCCACGGTGGAGGCCGCCGGTTCGATCCCGGCCAGCCGCTCGAGCACGGCACACACGATGCCGCTGAGCACGAACTGACGGTGCCCAGCGGAGCCGCGCTGTCTCTGCGCTGGAACCGGCCGGCGGGCCAGCACCCTGCCGGCCGCGATGCGGGCTGGTGCAATCCGGCAGCACGCCCGGCTCTGGACCGGGAGGTTGGAGGTTCGAGTCCTCCGCCCGCAGCTCACGCCCTCGTAGCCCAACGGGTAGAGGCCCGACGTTGAGGACGTCGACAGTGCGCGTTCGAATCGCGCCGAGGGCACGCAACACCATGCCAGTGGAGCACGACAGGTCGTGCACCCGTTTCGTAATCGGGAGGTAGCGGGTTCGAGTCCCGCCGCTGGCTCCGCCCCTCGGGCTCGTAGCTCATCTGGTAGAGCGCCGCTCTCGCACAGCGGAGGTGGCCGGTTCGACTCCGGCCGAGTCCACGCCGAAGGTGGCCGCCCAGCAGAGCTCTGACTCCTGATCAGCGCGCTGCACGATCCGGCGTCGCCCGATCCGCCGGAGCGCGATCGACCGGGAGGAGCCGGCCTGGCTACGGCAGCGCCGCTGGAAATGGCGCAGGCCCCGCCCGCGGGGTCTCGTGGGTTCGAATCCCACCTCCTCCGCCCGTCCCGCCCGTATAGCTCAGCGGGAGAGCGCCGCCTTCACACGGCGGATGCCCCAGGTTCGATCCCTGGTGCGGGCACTGGCCTTCGGGCCGTAGTTGTGGCTGTAGCTCAGTCGGTTCAGAGCGCCGGGTCGTGGCCCCGGAGGTCGCCGGTTCGAATCCGGTCAGTCACCCTCATGCGCGTCGTGGACGGCGGCACGTCCAGCGGGCCGTAACCCCGCCGCCTTCGGGCAGACCTGGGTCGGCACCAGGGACGCGCACTGTTGCCCCCGTAGCTCAGCGGACAGAGCACCGGATTCCGAATCCGGGGGTCGCTGGTGCGAAATCCGGCTCCGGCCCCGATGATGTGCCATCCGCCGTGGAGAGGTCGCTCGCACCTTCGTAGGCAAGGCGTACCAAGGTGCCGGCGCCGCCACCACCGGAGCGACGCTTGTCATCCATGAGGGATGAGGGACGCGGCCGGGATATCCCGCATCGTTCGATGCATGGCCGCCGCAGCCACTCCCAGGAATGCGTTCCCTGCGGGGGTGCCGGCCGGCGGTCGATGACAAGTCGAGGGGAGGCCGCGCCATGGCGAAGAAGTCGAAGAAGGACAAGAAGAACAAGAAGAACAAGAAGAAGTGACCGGACGCGCTGACGGCGCGTCCGCGTGCGGCCGGGGCGGCACCTCAGGCGTGCCGCACCGGCGCGTGCGGCCGTGGACTCCTCGGACGGGGTGCGGCGCGCGCGACGCCTGCCGGCGTGTCCCCCGGCTCGGAGAGGATCATCATGGAAGCGAAGCTGGACCGTCGCCGCGCCGAGGCGCAGGCCGCGGCCGCGAAGGCTGAGGCGGCGCAGCGTCGCGTCGGCGATGTAGACACCCAGCTGGCCGGTAACGCGGCCCGCACGCACGACGACGAGGCGGCGCTGGTCCGGGCTCGCGACGAGGTCGCCCGGCTGAAGAAGTCGCTCACCTCGGCCGCGAAGCAGAAGCAGCGCCTGGAGAAGGCTCGCGGCAAGGCTCGCGTGGCGGCCGGCAAGGCCCGTCGCCGGGCGTCCACCGCTGAGAACCGCTATGACCGCGCGGTGCTGGCCGACCTGGTGCGCCGGGAACGGGAACGCGATCTGCGCGCCCACCAGGACGCGCAGAAGCAGCAAGGGCCCGGTGCGGCCGCGGTCCAGCCGCCCGCAGGTGGACCGGATCCTGCCCCCGGTGCGCCGACGGCAACGCGTACCGCCGCGCGAGTCACTGCCGCCGCAGCCCAGCGGTCAGCGGCAGCGCCCGCGCGGCGACGCGCTGCCACCGGTCGGCCGACCGCGGCAGAGGACTGACCCGCGCCTGCGGTGCCGGCGCTGTGGATGCCGGCGGTCGCGCCCGAAGGTTGTCGCGCAGCTGTTCGAGCCGCGCGACCCGCCTCCGTGATCCGCCTCAGTGCTTGGACCTCAGTTTCCGCAGACCCTTGGACAGCTTCGCCTGCGTCTTCGGGTCCTTGGCCTTGCGCATCATCTCCTTCTCGAGCTCCTTCGCCTTCGGCGATTTCGCGGCCTTCTGTAGCCTGCTCATGAGCTTTCCCATGAGGCCTCTGCCCTCTTCTCCGACACCTTCGGGACCGGCTGCCGCGGCCCTCGAGGCGGGCCGGCGTGTAAGTCACTGTGCGGTGCCTCTCCCGTACGCGCCTCATCCGGCCCGGATGGCCTCCGGATGGTCAGCGGTTGGCGCCCCGGAAGATCCGCAGGAAGAAGAGGAACACGTTGAGGATGTCGAGGAAGATCGACGCCGCCAGCAGCGGCGCGGAGTCGACGTCCGAGGAGCGCCTCAGCCGCTGGAAGTCGACCATGATGAAGCCCGCGAAGATCACCAGGCCGAGCAGGGAATAGATGAGGGCCCCGTTCGGGATGTTCACGAAGATCAGCACGATGCCGAGGACGAGCAGGGCCACCAGCGCCCAGAAACACAGCCGGGCCAGCACGGTGAGGTCGCGGCGGGTGGCATAGCCGGCCGAGCCGAACGCGGCGACGAACAACGCCGTGGCGGCCCCGGCCTGCCAGACCGCCTGCGGGTCGGTGCTGGCGTAGTAGACCAGCGTCGGCGCGACCGCTACTCCCATCAACAGTCCGAACGCCGCAAGCAGCGCCACGGTCGCCGGCCGGGACCGGCGAACAGCGAACTGCATGGCGATCAGGGCGGCGAGCGCTGCGAGGTACGCGACGAAGGCGAGGCCGCCGGGAAGGTTGCGACCGAGGTAGGCGCCGACGGCGAACAGGGCGGTCGTCGCCGCGACATAGCCCATCGTCTGCGCGAACAGGGTGGCTGCGGCGCCGGCGGCCAGTCCGACCGGCCGACTTCCATAGGTGTCGTCCATCGAACTCCCCTGCGGTCGAGATGGCATGGCCACCACTGTGCGCCCGCGGGGAGAGACGGACGCCCTCCGCCAGGGGTGACCCTCGGAGCTGTCAGCGGCGGTAGGTGCGTTTGCTGCTGGAGACGGCGTTGCCGGCCTGGTCGTACGCGCGCAGCTGCACGGTGAACGTCTTGCCGTACTTCTTCGGGTTCAAGGTGAACGCGTACCCCGCGGTGCGGTCGACGGCGACGATCTTGCCGTTGACGAGCATCTCGACGCGGCTGACGCCGTAGCCGTCCCGGACCGAGGCGGCGAACCTGGTCTTCTTGCGCAGCTTGGTCTTGTTCTTCGGCGCGGAGGTGAGCTTCATCGTGGGTCTGGTGTTGTCCACGATGATCGACCGCTTGACCACGGCCGGGTTCCCGGCCTTGTCACGCGCGTCGACCGTCAAGGTGTGCTTGCCGTCGCGGCAGCTGCGGGAGTCGACCTTGACCGTCCAGGGCGCCCGGCGGGTCAGCCCGGAAGAGGCACACGACAGCGTGGCCGTGAGGTAGGCCAGGCCGGAGGCGTCCTTCGTGGCGGTCACCGTGGCGGCGATGACACCGCGCACCTTCGCGTTCGCCGCTGGCGAGACGGTGACCGTGGGCGCGTCGTTGTCGACGGTCACCGTCCGGGTGAGCGTGCCGACATTACCGACGCTGTCGAACGCCCGCACCGTCATCGTGGACGACCCGTTGGCCGCCGTGCGATCCCAGTTCATGCGCATCAGGCTGCCGTCACTGCTCCTGGAGTCGACCACGGCGCCGTCGACCAGCAGTTCCACCTTCGGGACCCAGGCCCCGTCCGTCGCGGTCACGTCGACGCCGCCACGCGCGCTCACGTAGCCGTCGGCGAAGTCGAAGCCCACCGTGATGCTCGGGCCGGTGTGGTCGGCCCACACCCGGGTGACGGCGTAGCCCTCGTTGCCGGAGGTGTCCCACGACCGCGCGGTCAGGGTGGTCTTGCCGTCGTAACCGGCGGTGTCCCACGGAATCGTCCACGGCTCGGCGTCAGCGGCGCCGATCACCGTGTCGCCCGCTGACAACTCGATGCGCGCGGTGTCCGCCGGAACACCCCGGACGCGGAAGTCGATCGGCACCACACCGGAGAAGCTCATGTTCGGCATCTGCGGGGTGGCGTCGGTGAGGCCCCACGGGAACGACAGGAACGGGCCGTAGTTGTCGACGAACACGACGACGGACGCCGTCGCGCTGTTGCCGGCCGCGTCGTACGCGGCGACCTGGACCGTCGACTGCTGATCGTGAATCCGGCGGCTGTCCCAGCGCAGCGACCACGGCGCGGCCCGGTCGACGGCTTCCACCTGGCCGTTGACGGTCAGGAACACCTGGGTCACCGCGACGTCATCGGAGACGACGGGCTCCAGCACCACGGTCTTGTTCACCCGCGTACCGGCGGCGATACCCACGTCCTGTACCACCGGAGCCGTCGTGTCCCCGGCCTCGGCGGCCTGCACCGGTGTCGCGCCGACCGCGACCGCGAGCAGAACCGCCGACACCACCACCATGAACCGCTGCACCCGTGCCCCCATGATCGTTGCCGATCGCGGGAGCATACGGCACAACCGTCCACGAAGAACCGGCTCCGCCGTGCTGCTGACGGATCAGGACGCGCAGGTGTTGAGCATCGTCTGCAGAGCCGTCTTCTCCGACGCCTGCAGCGTGAGCGCCCAGTACGACTTCACGGCGATCCACATCTTCGCGTACGTGCACCGGTACGAGGTGATCGACGGTTGCCAGGTCGACGGGTCCTGGTCGCCCTTGGCCTGGTTCACGTTGTCGGTGACGGCGATCAGCTGCGGCCGGGTCAGGTCGTTGGCGAAGCTCTGCCGCCGGCTGGTGGTCCAGGAGTTGGCTCCGGACCGCCACGCCTCGGCCAGCGGCACGACGTGGTCGATGTCGACGTCCGAGGCGGCAGTCCAGGTCGCGCCGTCGTACGGCGAGTACCAACGACCCGAGGTCGCCGCGCAGGCGCTGTCGGTGACCACGGACGAGCCGTCGCGCTTCAGGACGGTCTCGCGGGTGTTGCAGCTGCCGCTGACGGTGATCCAGTGTGGGAACAGGTCTCGGGAGTAGCCGCTGGTGGAGCCCTGCGCGGCGACGCTGAGGCCGTTCAGTTGCGCCTGGGCGGTGGCTCTGGACGGGACACCCGTGGGAGTGGCCTGGGCCGGACCGTAGAGCAGGCTGCTCGTCACGGTGGCGACGGCCAGGGCCAGGGTCCAGGGCAAAGCTCGCTTCATGCCGCTCCGATCGCGAGGTGGCGCCGCCGGCCGGTAGCCGGCGTCGCACCAAATATCGATGGAGCTCAGTGTCTGGGGCGACCGCCCCCGCGTGAACATCCCATAGCCGTCCTATTACCTCGTGGATATCACAAGAAGACGGCCCGGTCCGGGCGGCATCACGCCGCCCCGACCGGGCCGTCCCCCTTCGCTTGCCGTTACTGAGCCGCCACCCGAGCGGCCGCCGCCCGAGCCTGCGCCGCCCGAGCCTCCGAGGACCGCAGCGCCGCCTCGATCCGGGCCGCACCACCGTTCGGAGCCACGGCCGACGCGCGCGCCAGCGCCGAGGCCGGCATGCTCTCGCAGTTGCTGGTCGTACCCGCGGCCATCACCAGGCAGTAGTCGCCCTCGGCAGTGGTGTTGGCGCCGCCGTCGAGCCGGTCCAGCGCCGAGTCGCTGCCGGCCTGGACGCCGCCGACGAAGTCCTCGCCGACCAGGATGTCGTCGCCGGCGTTGCCGGCGATCGTGTCGTTGCCCGCCCGGCCGATGAGGGCGTCCTCGCCGTCGCCGCCGGCCATCACGTCGTTGCCGGCCTCGCCGTAGATCTCGTCCACACCGGCGTCGCCGGCGAGCGTGTCGTTGCCGGCGTCGCCGTAGACGGTGTCGTTGCCGGCCGCGCCGGAGACGCGGTCGTTGCCCGCTTCGCCGAAGATCGTGTCGTTGCCCACACCGCCGGCCACGACGTCGTTGCCGGCGCCGCCGGCGATGATGTCGTTGCCCGCGTCGCCGGCGATGCTGTCGATGTCGGCCCCGCCGACCAGCGTGTCGTTGCCGGCCGCGCCGACGATCCGGTCGGCGCCCGAGCCGCCGAGGATCTCGTCGTTGCCGGCCTCGCCGTAGACCTTGTCGGCGCCGGAGCCCGCGTCGACGCGGTCGTTGCCGGCGCCGGCGGAGATCTGGTCGTTGCCGGTGCCGCCGAACAGCGTGTCGATGCCCGCCTTACCGGACAGCTTGTCGTTGCCGGAGCCGCCCTGGAGCTGCTCGTTGGCGGAGCCGCCGGTCAGCGTGTCGTTGCCGGACCCGCCGTCGGCGAGCAGGTAGACGGAGGTCTTGTTGGTGACCCAGTCGTTCTTGTCGCCCAGCGCGACGCTGAGCCGCGACGTCTTCTTCGACGTCGTGCACTTGACCTTCGTCTTGTCGCCCTTGACGGCCTTGCAGCCCTTGCCGGCCTTGATGGCCACCTTGTCGTCGAGCGTGACCGTGCGGCCCGAGATGGTGATGGTGAGGCCGTTGCTCTTGCCCATCAGGGCGTTGAACTGGACGCCGGACGAGCCGACGACCTTCGCCGCGCCCGCGGAAGCGGCCTGGGCCGGCATCGCGAACAGGGCGGTCGAGGCGACAGCGGCGGCGGTGAAGCCGGCCGCCGTCAGAGCGCGGTGGAACAGGAACATGCAGAAACCCCCGTGTCGGGCATGCGTTGCCATGATCGGGCGCGACTATACGTGAGCCGCGCTCGCACTGAGACGGGCCATCGGCGAAACCGGCCACACCAGAACGCACATTCACCGTCATCTCGCCCATTCATCGACGGTGCACACGTGCCCTATGCCTGTTCGTTACCTTAACGAGCGTTGATCGTCATTGGACCTGCTTACGCTGCGGCGCACCAAGGTCCTCGGAAGGATAAAACTCAATGCGTCGATCTATGCCCACGGCCGGGGTCGTACAACGATCCCGGTCAGGGCGTCACGCTCTCGGTGCCGCGGTCGTGGCTACCGCTCTCGGCCTGAGCTTCGCCGGTCCCGTGCACGCCGCGGAAGTCGCGGCGGCGCCATTCATCAGCGAAATTCACTATGACAATGCCGGCGCCGACAGCGGTGAGGCCATCGAGATCGACGCGCCCGCCGGTTTCGACCTGACCGGCTGGCAGATCGTGCTCTACAACGGGGGCAACGGGGCGCCGTACTCGACGCTCACGCTGAGCGGGCCGGTGCCGGCAGCCGGCGTGGTCGTGCAGACGTACGCCGTGAACGGCATCCAGAACGGCGCACCCGACGGCGTGGCCCTGGTGGACGCGGCCGGCAAGGTGACCGAGTTCCTCACGTACGAGGGCACGTTCGCCGCCACCAGCGGTCCGGCCGGCGGGACCACCGGGGTGGACATCGGTGTCGCCGAGGGCGACAGCACCACCGCGGCCGACTCGCTGCAGAAGATCGACGGGGTGTGGAAGGCGCCGGCGGCCAACAGCTTCGGCCGGCGCAACGCCGCGGCGCCGGACCCGGATCCCGATCCGGAGCCGACCCCGGGCTGCACCGTCGCGACCGACCACACCATCGCCGACGTGCAGGGCACCGGGGCGGCCACTCCGCTGGCCGGCACCCGGGTCACCGTCGAGGGTGTCGTCACGGCCGACCACCGCACCGGCGGCTACAACGGCATCTACGTGCAGACCGCCGGCAGCGGCGGGGACCGCGCGGTCGCCGCGGGTACGGCCTCCGACGGCGTCTTCGTCTTCCTGCCCACCGGCACCGCCCCCGCGGTGGCCGTGGGTGACCTGGTCCGCGTCAGCGGCACGGCCAACGAGTTCAACGGCTTCACCCAGGTGAGCATCGCGGCGAAGTCCGACGTGCAGGTCTGCGCGCACGACGCGCCGCTGCCGGCGCCCGTGCCGCTGGGCCTGCCGCTCGCCGACGACGCCCGCGAGTCCGCCGAGGGCATGCTGGTCGCCCCGGTCGGGGCGTACACGGTCTCCGACGTCTACAACACCAACCGGTACGGCGAGATCGTCCTGGCCGCCGGCAACCACCCGGCCCGCGTGCCCACCGACGTGGCCCGTCCCGGCACCGAGGCCGCGGCCCAGGTCAAGGCGGCCAACAAGCTCGGCCGGATCCTGCTCGACGACGGCCGGACCACCAACCTCGCCTCGGCCGGCCTCGCGCCGCCGTACCTGTCGAAGAGCGACCCGGTCCGCGTCGGCGACACGGTCGAGGCGTTCGGCCCGTCCGTGCTCGCCTTCGGGTTCAACGAGTGGCGTCTGCAGCCGACCACCCCGGTCGACGCGGACACCCCGGCCGTCTCGCGCACGCGCTTCAAGGACAGCAACCCGCGCACCGCGGCGCCGGCCGAGGTCGGCGGGGACATCCGGCTGGCCAGCTTCAACGTGCTGAACTACTTCGTCCACTTCGGTGGCGAGGCGCGCGGCGCCGCCGACGCGGCCGCGCTGGCGAAGCAGCAGGCGAAGATCGTCTCGGCGATCACCGCGCTCGACGCCGACGTGGTCGCGCTGATGGAGATCGAGAACTCGGTCCGGTTCGAGGCGAACGACCCGCAGCTGGCGCTGAAGACGCTGGTCGGCGCGCTCAACGCGGTCGACGGCGCGGGCACCTGGGACTACGTGCGGTCCCCGGCCGAGCTGCCGGCCCCGGCCCAGCAGGACCTCATCACCACGGCGATCATCTTCAAGCCGGCCGCGGTGACCCCGAAGGGCGCGGCCCGGTCGGTCAACGACGAGACGGTGTGGTCCAACGCCCGCGAGCCGATCGCCCAGACGTTCACCTCGGGCGCGGTCACGTTCACGGTCGTGGCCAACCACTTCAAGTCCAAGAGCGCCTCGACGCCGCCGAGCGGCGACAACGTCGACAGCGGTGACGGGCAGGGTCCGTACAACGGCGACCGGGTCCGGCAGGCGAACTCGCTGGCCGCCTTCGTCGACCAGCTGAAGACCGGCAGCGGCAGCGACAAGGTGCTGCTGCTCGGCGACTTCAACGCGTACACGCAGGAGGACCCGCTGCAGGCCCTGTACGACAAGGGCTTCACGGACGTGCACACCACCGGCGCGCCCGGCAAGTACTCGTACGTCTTCGGCGGCGAGGCCGGCTCGCTCGACCACGGCCTGGCCACCGCCTCGCTGGCGGAGCGGGTCACCGGGGTCGACATCTGGAACATCAACTCGGTCGAGTCGTACGCCTACGAGTACGACGTCTACGCGCCGTTCTACGACGCCGGGCCGTACCGGGCCAGCGACCACGACCCGGTCGTGATCGGCCTGGAGACCGGGCTCACCGCGCCGGTGGACCTGCAGTTGCTGACCAGCAACGACTTCCACGGCCGGCTGGAGTCCCCGGCGACCGTCAACGGCCAGGCCGTCGGCGGCGCGGCGCAGCTCGTCGGCCTGGTCGACCAGCTGCGGGCGGCCAACCCGAACACCGCCTGGGTCTCGGCCGGTGACAACATCGGGGCGTCGACGTTCATCTCCGCGATCGACGCGGACAACCCGACCCTGGACGCGCTGAACGCCGGCGGCCTGGCCGTCTCGGCGGTCGGCAACCACGAGTTCGACAAGGGGCTGGCCGACCTGCTGGGCCGGGTCGAGGACCGGGCCGAGTTCCCGTACCTGGCGGCGAACGTCTACAAGGACGACAAGCGGGTGCTGCCCGGCTACTCGGTGCAGACGCTGGGCGGTGTCCGGGTCGGCTACATCGGCGTGGTGACCGCGCAGACCGGCTCGCTGGTCAGCCCGGACGGCATCGCCGGGGTGCAGTTCCGCGACCCGGTGGCCGAGGCGAACAAGCTGGCGACCGAGCTGTCGGACGGCAACGACGCCAACGGCGAGGCCGACGTGCTGGTGCTGCTCGCGCACGAGGGCGCCGCCACCGAGAACATCGGTTCCGCGGCCCAGCTGGCCGCCGACCCGGTGTTCGGTGACTTCACCCGGGTGAGCGCCGAGATCGACGCCATCTTCAGCGGCCACACCCACCAGCCGTACGCCTTCCAGGTGCCGGTCCCCGGCACCGCCCGGACCCGCCCGGTGATCCAGGCCGAGGACTACGGCGAAAAGCTCGGCCAGGCGGTTCTCACCTACGACCCGGCGACCAGGTCGGTCACCGCGTCCACCGCCGAGCTGCTCCCGGTCGTCGGGGCGACGCCGAACGCCAAGGTCGCGGAGATCGTGGCCGCCGCCAAGGCGAAGGCCGCCGAGCTCGGCAAGCAGCCGCTCGGCAAGATCACCGCGGACATCCTGCGGGGCTACACCAACGGCACCGAGAACCGCGGCATCGAGTCGGTGATGGGCAACTTCATCGCCGACGTCCAGCTGGACCAGACCCGCGAGGCGGGTCGCGGCGGCGCGCAGCTCGCGCTGATGAACCCGGGCGGCCTGCGGGCCGACCTCAAGTACGGCGCCGACGGCACGATCACCTACGCGGACGCGTTCGCGGTCCAGCCGTTCGCCAACGACGTGGTGACCCAGACGCTCACGGGCGCCCAGATCAAGCAGGCGCTCGAGGAGCAGTGGCAGCCGGACGGCGCGTCCCGGCCGGTGCTGCACCTGGGCGTGTCGAAGGGGCTCACCTACTCCTACGACGACAAGCAGCCCCGCGGGCAGCGGATCATCGCCGCCTCGCTGAAGCTCGACGGGGTCACGCTGAACCCGACGGGCGCCTACCGGGTCACGACGAACTCGTTCCTCGCGGCCGGCGGCGACAACTTCGCCGCCCTGGGCCAGGGCACCGACCGGCGCACGACCGGCGACAACGACCTCACCATGCTGGTCAACTACTTCGTCGGGCACACCCCGGTCACCGCCGACCCGCAGCCGCGGTCCACCGCCGGTGTCCTGGACGCCACCGCGCCGACCGGCACGTTCACGGCCGGCCCGACGGCGATCTGGCCCGGCCAGGCGGTGACGCTGACGCAGACCGCGCTCGGCGACGACGTGAGCGCGCCGGCGTCGATCCGCCGGGTCGTCACCTGGGGCGACGGCAGCGCGCCGCAGACCCTGGCGGCCGGCACGACCACCGCGGCCCACACGTACGCGAAGGTGGGCAGCTATCCCGTCTCGGTGGCGCTGACCGACGAGGCCGGCAACACCGCGGCCGCCGCGCTGACCGGGTCGTCCACGGTGGTCGTCGCGGCCCAGCCCGGCCGGTACGCCCTGGACAGGAGCTCCGTGTGGGCGAGCCAGTCGGTCAAGCTCAGCCTCAGCGGCCTGAGCGGCGCGACCAAGGTGTCCGTGGCCTGGGGCGACGGCGCGACCACGGTGATGTCGGCCAACACCGGCAGCGCGGCGCACGTCTACCCGAAGGCCGGCACGTTCACGGTCAAGGTGACCCCGTTCAACGCGGCCGGAGCCGGCACGCCGGTCCCGGTCGGCACGGTCAAGGTCACCCGGGACACCGTCAAGCCGGTCGTGACCCTCAGCGTGCCGAAGAGCCCGGCCAAGACGTCGTCCTGGTCGAAGGTCACCGGTACGGCGACCGACAAGGGCGTCGGGGTGGCCCGGGTCCGGGTGAAGCTCATCGAGCAGCGCAACGGCAAGTGGTACTACTACACCGGCCGCACCTGGGTGAAGACCACCTCGAAGAGCAAGGCGTCGGCCAAGGCCACGGTGATCACCGTGACGCCGACCGCCCGGGGCGCCTGGAGCGCCGGCATCCGGGGCGTCAAGAAGGGCACCCTGACGGTCTCCTACTGGGCCTCCGACAGGGTCGGTAACACCTCGGCCGGCAAGAGCTACACCCAGAAGATCACCAGGTAACCCGTACCGGAACACGAAGGCCCCCACCCGGTAGGGTGGGGGCCTTTTCCGTGCGCGCCGGCCCGCGGGGATCCGCGGGCCGGCGACATTTCCGGAGGATCAGATGGTGCTGGGGTCAGCGACGCGGGCCCTGGTTCCAGTGGCCGCCGCCGTTGTTGTCGTTGTTCCAGTCGTGGCCGCCACCGTGGTGGCCGTGACCGTTGTTCCAGTCGTTGTCGTTGTTCCAGTTCCAGTCGCGCTCCACCTTGAGGCGGTAGATGCTCCGGAAGCCGTGGCGCACGCGCTCGCACCGGAAACGGTCCCAGCGGTCGAAACGCTTCCCGATCAGGCCGACCCGGATGCACTGGCCACGGGTGCGGTAGTAGCCCTGGACCCACTCGCGGTCGCGGTCCCGGTGCGCCTGCGCGCCCTGCTGGGTGCTCTGCGTGGCGGTCGTGGCTCCCTGGGCGGTCGACGAGGACGCCGCCGCGGGGCCGGCGCTGAACGTCAGGCCGGCGACCATCGCCAGTCCGGTCATGGCCAGCATGCGTGTTGCCTTACTCATGGAACCACCTTTTCTCGGCAGGTTTATTGCTAGATCCACAGAATCATGATCTGTTGCCCGATTTGTGGATCTACGAGCGCATTAACCCGATTAGGTGAAGTTCCGCGTCGCCGGCATACCGGCGACAAACCCAGAGGCGGTTTTGCCCCCCGATTAATCCCCCGAACGGGCGGACAGCGCTCAACCAGCGGGCATCGACCCTCATCCTTTCGGTCGATAAGGACGCTCTCGTACCCATTTGCCGGGCGAGTATTCGCCGCTTATCGCCGCGGAATAGGAAGGCCGGAAATCCGTTGGCTACCGCTTGGTTTCAATGATCAAGAGAGCGCTCTCTAGCGCTGATTTTGACCAGGTGGTAGAAAACATGGAGACCGCTTGGAGGTAGCCATGAGCAAGCTTTCCGTCCAGCTGTACTCAGTCCGGGACGCCTTCGCCCACGACCCCACCGGCACCCTCGGCCGCCTCGCCGAGCTCGGCTTCACCCAGGTCGAGCCGTACGGGGTGCGGGAGAACCTCACCGTGCTGCGCACCGCCCTGCCCGACCACGGCCTGACCGCCCCGACCGCCCACGCCAAGCTCCTCGGCCCGGGCATCGACCAGTCCGCGGTGTTCGCGGCGGCCGCCGAGCTCGGCATCGGCACCGTCATTGAGCCGATGGTGAAGCCGGAGCGCTGGCAGCACACAACCGACATCGCCGCCACCGCCGCGGCCCTCAACGACGCCGCCGAGGTGGCCGCCGAGCACGGCGTCGTCGCCGGCTACCACAACCACTTCTGGGAGCTGACGTCCCGGATCGGCGACCGGACCGCCCTCGAGGTCCTCGCCGACCGGCTCGACCCCGCCGTGGTGCTCGAGGTGGACACCTACTGGGCCACGGCCGGCGGCGCGGAGGCGCCGGCCCTGCTGCGCCGCCTGGGCGACCGGGTCCGGGCCATCCACGTCAAGGACGGTCACCTAGCCACCGACGGCTCCGGGCAGGTTCCGGCCGGTCAGGGCCGGGTCCCGGTACGCCAGGTGCTGGCCGCGGCCCCGCAGGCGCTGCGCGTGGTCGAGTTCGACCACTTCGCCGGGGACATCTTCGCCGGGCTCGCGGCAAGTCTCGCGTTCCTGCGGGACGCCGAGGAGACGACCCGGTGAGCGCCGCAGCGGTCCGCGTCGGCGTCATCGGCGCGGGCACCATCAGCGACACGTACCTGCGCAACCTCACCAGCTTCCCGGACCTGGACGTCCGCATGGTCGCCGACCTGGATGTCGCGCGGGCCGCGGCGCAGGCCGCGAAGCACGGCGTCCCCGCTTCCGGTACGGCCCAGCAGCTGCTCGACGATCCGGGCGTCGAGCTGGTCGTCAACCTGACCATCCCGGCCGCCCACGTCGACGTCGGCCTCGCCGCGCTGGAGGCCGGCAAGCACGTCTGGGCCGAGAAGCCGCTGGCCCTGGACCGTCCGTCCGCCCGCAAACTCCTCGACCGGGCCCGCGAGCTGGGCCTGCGGGTGGCCAGCGCACCGGACACCGTGCTCGGCGCCGGACTGCAGACCGCCCGGCGGGCGATCGACGCCGGCGGCATCGGCGAGCCCCGGACCGCGCTGGCCCTGTTCCAGTCGCCCGGCCCGGAAAGCTGGCACCCTGCCCCGGAGTTCCTCTTCCAGGCCGGCGGCGGCCCGCTGCTGGACATGGGCCCGTACTACCTGACGGCGCTGGTGCATCTGCTCGGACCGATCGGCCGGGTCACCGCGACCGGCGGCCGGGCCCGGGACACCCGGGTGATCGGCTCCGGGCCCCGCGCCGGCACGGAATTCCCGGTCACCGTCCCCACCACGGTCACGGCCCTGCTGGAGTTCCTCCGCGGCGGCTCCGCCCAGGTGGTGCTGACCTTCGACTCGGCGCTGCCCCGGACCACCCTCGAGATCGCCGGGACGCTCGGCACCGCCGTACTGCCGGATCCGAACCGTTTCGACGGCCCGACGCTGATCCATCCGCTCGCCGGCGGGGAGCCTCGGGAACTGGCCGCCCGGGGCCACCCGGCCTCGCGTGGCACCGGTGTCCTGGAGCTGGCCCGGGCGATCCGGGCCGGGACGCCGGAACGTGCCCCGGGCGTGCTCGCCTATCACGTGCTCGACGCGATGCAGTCCATCGAGGAGTCGATCGCCGACCGGCGGCCGGTGATCGTGCACAGCACGGCCGAGACCCCGCCCGCCCTGCCGGCCGACTGGGACCCCTACGCCCGGACCCGCTAGTCGAGCGGGACGGTCAGCAGATCCCGCAGGTAGAAGCGCAGCGCGCCGACCAGGTCGACCGCACCGCCGTTGGACAGCCACTGCACCTGCAGGCCGTCCATCAGGGCAACCAGGTTGAGGCCCGCGAGCTCAGGGTCGACGCCGGGCCGCAGCTCCTGCCGCTCGGCCAGCACCCGCAACGAGGCGACCGCGTAGTCCCGGGCCATCCGGTAGTGCCGCTCGAAGTAGTCGTGCGCGGGATGATCCGCCGCGACCGCTTCGGCGGCCAGCCGGGCGTACACGTCGACGATGCCGGGATGGCGCACGTTGTACTCGGCCAGCGCGACCAGGTGGGCCAGCGCCTCCCGGCCGGGCGGCACCGCCAGGCGCTCGCGCTCGGTGTCCTGCGCGTCCCGGCGTTCCAGCACGGCGGCGAGCAGCGACTCCTTGGTCGGGAAGTAGTACAGCAGGCCGGCGTGGGTGATGCCGACGCGGCGGGCGATCTCGCGCAGGGAGGAGCCGTGGTAGCCGGCTTCCGCGTACACGGCGACGGCCGTCGTGATGATGTCCTCGCGACGGATCCGGCCCTTGAGGTAACCCCCGGTCACGTGGCCATCATGCCGCACGCTCCTGCCCCCAGCGGCCGCCGTCCACCAGCGCCGGCGGTGGGCCCGTCGTAGGGTCGGGTCATGTCCACGATCGCCCGCCGCCACGCCGTTGCCCCGTCCCCGGCGCCGCCGAAGTTGCCGGCCGGGCCGGCATGAGCGGCGGCCTCGCGGCGGATCTGCCGGGCCTCGACCTGGTCGTCGACCCGGACGTGCTCGACTCGCTCAGCCACGACGACGCCGAGTGGGCCCCCGCCGGCCGGCCGGTCGGCGCGGTCCGCGCCCGGACCACCGAGGAGGTGAGCCTGGTCGTCGCGGCCTGCGCGGCCCGCGGCATCCCGGTCGTCGCGCGCGGCGCGGGCACCGGCCTGTCCGGCGGGGCCAACGCGGTCGACGGTGGCCTCATCCTGGATCTGACCCGGATGAACAAGATCCTCCGGATCGACCCGGACAACATGATCGCGGTGGTGCAGCCGGGCGTGGTCAACGACGACCTGAAGGCGGCCGTGGCGGCGCACGGCCTGTGGTACCCGCCGGATCCCGCGAGCGCGCCCTGGTCGACCATCGGCGGCAACGTCGCCACGAACGCGGGCGGCCTGTGCTGCCTGAAATACGGCGTGACCCGCGACTACGTGCTCGGCCTGCAGGCCGTCGTGGGCGGCCCGGCCGGCACCTACGGTACGGCGGTACGCCTGGGCCACCGCACCACCAAGGGCGTGGCCGGCTACGACCTGGTCAGCCTGTTCGTCGGCGCGGAGGGGACGCTGGGTGTCGTCACCGAGGTCACCCTGCGGCTGCGGCCGGCCCGCGCGGCTGCCCCCCGTACCGTGGTCGGGGCCTTCCCCAGCATCGTCGCCGCCGGCGACGCGGTCGCCGCGACCACCCGCCGGGGTCTGTTGCCGGCGGCGCTCGAACTGCTCGACCGGGCCTGCCTGCAAGCGGTCGAGGAGTGGAAACACCTGGGCCTGTCGGCGACGGCGGAAGCGCTGCTGCTGGCGCAGATCGACACGCCGGGCGAGTCCGGTCAGGCCGAGGCGGACGCGCTGGCCCAGGTCTTCCGCGACGCGGGCGCGCAGTGGGCCGAGCAGTCGACGGACGAGTTCGAGGCGGAGGCGCTGTTCGCGGCGCGCCGGCTGGCGTATCCGGCGATGGAGCGCCTCGGCCCGGTGCTGACCGAGGACGTGTGCGTGCCCCGGTCGGCCGTGCCGGCGATGCTGGCGTCGATCGAGGAGATCGCGGCGCGGCACGGGGTCACGATCGCGACGATCGCGCACGCGGGCGACGGCAACCTGCACCCCCTGATGCGCACGCCGGTGGGCGATGACGCGGCCCGGGAGGCGGCACAGGCGGCGTTCGAGGAGATCCTGGCGGCGGCCATCGCTCTGGACGGTACGGTCACCGGTGAGCACGGGGTGGGCCTGCTGAAGCGGCGCGGGATGCGGCAGGAGCTGGCGCCGCCGGTGCTGGCGATGATGCAGGCGGTGAAGCAGACGCTGGATCCGCGGAACCTGTTCAACCCGGGCAAGGTGACCGGCGACCCGGACTGACGCGGGTCAGTTGCGGGCGACTGTCACGGAGGAGACGCCGCTGGTGGCGTCGATGTCGAAGCGGTCGGTCGCGGTTTCCCAGCCGGGCGGCGTGTAGACCGATCCGCCGGCCACTCCCGTCCTGGTCTGGCCGTCGACCGTGACCTCCCCGGCCCCGCTCTTGGTGGCGACCCGCACGGGCGCGGATCCGGTGAGGTTGACGAGCAGCCGGCTGGCGCCGCCGCCCAACGCCACCCGCTGGGTGCCGCGACCGGCCGGCAGCGAGACCTCGGCCCGGCTGGTGCCGGCTGAGAAGTCGACGTCGCCGCCGGGTCCACCCCTGAGGTCCACACCCTGGTCGCTGGCGCCACCGGCGAGTCGCACCGTCCAGCGCACATCGTCGCTGAGCACCACGGTGATCAGCGCGGGCCCGGTGAGCCCGGTGTCCCGCAACCCGGCGACGACCGTGGCCCCGTTGACGTCCACCTTCGGCACGACCTTGGATCCCGCCGGCGTGGAGACCTCGAACAGATCGGTGCCGAGGTCGCCGACGCGAACCCGGACCACATCGGCGCTGTGCACCAGCGAGAAGGCAGCGGGCTTACCGCCGGCCGCGGCGACGTTGCCGCCCCGGACGACGTGGTCGGGCTCGCTCGGGGCGGCCTGGCCGATGCCCGGCAACCCGAGACCGGTGCCGGAGCCGGGCCAGGTGGGCGTCGGCCCGGGTCCACCCGGCGACACCTCGGGCACGACGTACCGGGGCTGATGGGCCGGGTTGTAGTCCCGGCCACCGTCGTCAGCGGCCGAACACCCGGCCAGCAGGCCCACCGTCACGACGAACGCGCCAACCCGGACAATCACGTCCACCTATTACCCACCGCCTCGGCCGGCTACACGATCCCGCCTCGGACTCCATCACGCCGGCACGGCAGCTCGCTACCCCGGACCGGTGGGTGGACACAGAAAAGGCCCACACCATCTCTGGTGTGGGCCTTTCCC
>NZ_BOMQ01000065.1 GCF_016862275.1 Actinoplanes nipponensis
ACCCGTCGGGACCGCGATGAGGAAGCTGAGGAAGCTGAAGAACGGCAGCAGCACCTGGCCGGTGACGAACATGTGGTGCGCCCACACGCTCATCGACAGCGCCGCGATCAGCAGGGTCGCGCCGACCAGACCCTTGTAGCCGAACACCGGCTTGCGGCTGAACACCGGGATGACCTCGGTGATGATGCCGAAGAACGGCAGCGCGATGATGTAGACCTCGGGGTGGCCGAAGAACCAGAACAGGTGCTGCCACAGCATCGGGCCGCCGGTGTCCACGTCGAAGACGTGCGCGCCGAGCACCCGGTCGGCGGCCAGCGCGAACAGCGCGGCGGCCAGGAACGGGAACACCATGATCACGAGCAGGCTGGTGACCAGGATGTTCCAGGTCATGATCGGCATCCGGAACATCGTCATGCCCGGGGCGCGCAGCGTGATGATCGTGGTGATGATGTTGACGCCACCGAGGATGGTGCCCAGGCCGGACAGCGCCAGGCCCACCACCCACATGTTGCCGCCGATGCCCGGCGAGTGCAGCGAGTTGCTGAGCGGGGTGTACGCGAACCAGCCGAAGTCGGCCGCGCCCCCCGGGGTCAGGAAGCCGCTGATGGTGAGCGTGCCGCCGAACAGGTACAGCCAGTACGCGAACGCGTTGAGCCGCGGGAACGACACGTCGGGCGCGCCGATCTGGATCGGCACCACGAAGTTCGCGAAGGCGAACACGATCGGCGTCGCGAAGAACAGCAGCATGATCGTGCCGTGCATCGTGAACAGCTGGTTGTACTGCTCCGGCGAGAGCACCTGCATGCCCGGGCGGGCCAGCTCGGTGCGCATGAGCAGGGCCATGAATCCGCCGAGGATGTAGAACACGAAGGCCGTGATCATGTACATGATCCCGATCTGCTTCGCGTCCGTCGTCCGCAGGATCCGCGCGAGGGCCGAGCCCTTGACCTGCTGCCGTACCGGCCAAGGCCGGGTCACGATCGGCTTAGGCGCAACGGTCGTCACGGATAGCCTCCGGTGTCTCGTTCGTCCCACTGCGTACACCCGAGTTCGAAGGCGTACCTCGCAGGCAGAATAGCCGCCCGCCGACCCCCGGCGGGCGCGGGGTGACCAAAGTGCACCCGGGTCTCAGAACGGCTCGACGAGTCCCCGGTACTGATCGGCGAAGATCCGTTGACCCCGCCTCCGCAGCATAGGGTCGCGCTGCGCCGGAGGAACGTCACGGGTCCGGTCCCGTTCGCGGGTGTGCTCCCGGACCTGGGCACAGCGATCCCGTCTGCGCTGCTCATAGGCCCGCAGGGCGGCCGGCACGTCGTGCGGGGTGGCCTTGAGCACCTCGCCGAGCACCACGGCGTCCTCGAGCGCCATCGCCGCGCCCTGGGCCAGGGTCGGCGCGGTGGCGTGGGCCGCGTCGCCGACCAGCAGCACCGGGCCCCTCGTCCAGCCGTCCAGCACGACCTCGTCGGTGCGGGCGACCTGCACTTTCTCCATCGCGGCGAGGACGGCCGGCACCGCGCCGCCGAAGTCGGCGAACAGCTCCCGCACGTGCGCGAGCGGGTCCGGCGGGTTCGGCGTCCCGGGATCGACCGTCTCGTCCGCGTGCACGTACAGCCGCCGCCCACCCATCGGCATCGCGACGAACTGGGAACGCCGGCCGAGCAGACAGGTCCAGTCGCTGAGGGACGGGCCGCCGCTGACCACGCTGCGGTAGACGATCTGGCCGGTGGGGACCGCCGCCGCGCCGAGCCCGGCCTTGGCCCGGATCGTGGAACGCCGCCCGTCCGCGCCGATCACCAGGTCGTACTCGGCGATGGCGCCGTCGCCGAACTCGACCTTGACCCCGCCGTCGACGATCTCCAGCTCGCGGACCGCGGTGTCGTATCTCACCTCGCCGCCGACGCTGGTGAGCAGGACCTGCTGCAGGTCGGCCCGGGAGAGCGCGCGGCTCTCGCCGACGCCCGCCCACAACGCCGCGAGGTCGACCTCGAACAGCTCGTCGCCGGCGGAATCCTGGAACACCTGCCGGAAGATCAGGTCGCCGAGGGGGCGCAGCGGGGCGTCGAGGCCGAGCTGGCGGATGGCCCGCGACGCGTTGCCCGGCAGGAAGATGCCGGCGCCCGGGACGGTGGTGGCGGGCAGCTCCTCGACCACGTCGGGCCGGAAGCCCGCGACCCGCAGACCCCGGGCCGCCGCGAGGCCGCTGATGCCGGCGCCCACTACGAGGATGCGCAAGGTCATCGCGGCAACGCCTCCGAGGGGTGGTCGATACGCGTCGGAGCCAAGACACTACAGGCCGCCACCGGAGCGCGAAAGTCGCGATCATGGGTGCGTCCGAATTGTTCAAGACGGGCGCTTCGGGTCACGCCTAGCGTCGCTGCCATGGCACCTACCTTCGCTGCGATCGGCCTCACAGTGGCCGACATGGGCAAGTCACTCGCGTTCTACCGCCGGCTGGGCATCGGTTTCCCGGCCGGCGCCGACCAGGAACCGCACGTCGAGGCGGAACTCGCCGGCGGGCTCCGGCTGCTGGTCGACACGCACGAGACGATGCGCTCCTTCGACCCGTCCTTCACGCCGCACCCGGGCGGCACGCTGGCCTTCCGCTGCGCGGACCCGGCCGAGGTGGACCGGACCCACGCGGAGCTGGTCGGCGCGGGTCACCGCTCGCACCTAGCGCCCTGGGATGCGCCGTGGGGACAGCGCTACGCCGTCGTGCTGGACCCGGACGGGACCTTCATCGACCTGTTCGCCCCGCTGCCCGGCGGCAACCGCGAGCCCGGCTAGCCGACCAGCTCACCCAGCGGCACCCCGGCCAGCGCCCGCACGTCCCGCGAGAGATGGGCCTGGTCGGCGTAGCCCGCCGACACCGAGACCTCGGCGAACGGGCGGCCGGCGCGGGCCAGGGCCACGGCCCGCTGCAACCGCAGGATCCGGGCGAGCGTCTTGGGGCCGTACCCGAAGCTGCTCCGGCACCGTCGTTGCAGGTGGCGCGGGCTGAGGCCGCACCGGTCGGCGATCGCGCCGACCGGGCGGCCGGCCCGGGCGGCGGCCGCCACCGCCACCATCGCCCGGTCCGGTTCCTGCCAGCGCCGGAGCGCGAACGCCTCCAGCGCGGCGACGGGATCCGCCGCCTCGGCCACCGCACGCGCCTCCGCCGCCGGACACACCGCGTCGAGCGGCACCTGCTGATCGGTGAGCTCATCGGCCGGGACGCCCAGCACGCCCGGGCCCGTCCCGGCGGCGAAGCGCAGGGCGGCGAACCGGGCGCCCGGCGGGGCCGTGCCGAGCTGAGCGGTGGTGTCCGGGCCCGCGATGAAGACCGAGCCCTCGTGCCAGATCAGGTCGAGGCAGCCGTCGGGCAGGATCCGCTTGACCGGCCGGCCCGGCGGCACCGTGCTGCGCCAGGCGACGACGTGCGGGAGCTGCGCGGCCCATTCGACGTACATGGGCCGACCCTGACACGAGGGTGTGACAACTTCTCCGAATGACAACCGTGTAACTCGGGCGGACAATTGGCCCGTGACCGACCAGCTGGAGGAGTACCGGCGCAAGCGAGACGCCCGGCGTACCCCGGAGCCCGTGCCCCGCGGCCGACCCCGGCCGAGCAGCGGCGACAGGTTCGTCATCCAGCAGCACCACGCCCGCAGCCTGCACTGGGACGTCCGGCTGGAGCGCGACGGCGTGCTGGTCTCGTTCGCCGTCCCGCGCGGGCTGCCGCGCGACCGGGGCCGCAACAACCTGGCCAAACACACCGAGGACCACCCGCTGGAGTACCTCACCTTCGCGGGCGAGATCCCGGCCGGCGAGTACGGCGGGGGCCGGATGTCGATCCACGATCACGGCACCTACTCCAGCGACAAGTGGCGCGACGACGAGATCGGCGTCACCTTCCACGGCGAGCGCACCAACGGCCGGTACGTCTTCTTCCGGACCGGCGGCAACGACTGGATGGTCCGCCGGATGGACCCGCCCGAGCCCGGCTGGCAGGCCATGCCCGAGACCGTCGAGCCCATGCTGGCGGTCCGGTCCGCCGGGCTGCCGCCCGACGACGAGGACTGGGGGTACGAGCTGAGCTGGGCCGGCCGCCGCATCCTGGGGTACGTCTCCGGTGGCCGGGTCCGGCTCGCCGCGGCCGACGGCACGGACGTGACGTCGTGGTACCCGGAGTTGCGGCCGCTGGGCGAGGCGCTGGCCCCGCTGGAAGCCGTACTGGACGGCGAGATCGTCGCCTTCGACGGCGCCCGGATCGCGCCCGAGCTGCTGGAACGCCGCAAGGCGCCGCGGGACTCGGCGGCCGCGCGCCGGGCCGCCGAGCGGACGCCGGTGCAGTTCCTGGCGTACGACCTGCTCTGGCTGGAAGGGCATTCCACCGTCGAGCTGGTCCGCTACGCCGAGCGCCGGGAGTTGCTCGACGGGCTGAACGTCAGCGGCGACCACTGGCAGACCCCGCCGTACTTCCCGGGCGGCGGCTCGTTCGCGCTCGACACCGCCCGGGCCCAGGGCCTGCCCGGCGTCGTCGCGAAGCGCCTGGACTCGCCCTACCTGCCGGGCCGCCGCAGCCGGCTGTGGCTCTCGATCGACGCCTGAATCCCGGCCGCCGTTTTTCTTCAGCGGGGGCCGGGACAGCCGATCGAGCTGGTTTACCGATCCCGGCGGCGGAAAGGGCTAGAGACAGATGCATCGCCCGAAGCTCGTTCCACCCAGCGCTGTGAAGACGGATATGTCTGCTGACCTCTGGAACTCCGCCGTCCGAGTCCTCGAGACCAACTGGTCCACCGATCACATGGTGCCCTCGCGGGGCCTGTACCCGCACCAGTGGAGCTGGGACACCGCCTTCATCGCCGTGGGGCTGGCCTCGGTCAACCCGACCCGGGCCTGGCGCGACCTGCGCAGCCTGTTCGCGGCCCAGTGGCCCGACGGCCGGGTGCCGCACATCGTCTTCGACCCGCGGACCGCGGAGGACGACTACTTCCCCGGGCCGGGCTTCTGGGACGTCCCCGCGTACGGCGGCCGCCCCGCCCGCGGCAGCACCGGCCTCGTGCAGCCGCCGCTGCACGCGGTCGCCGCGTGGGAGGTCTACCGCCGGGCCGTGGCGCACGGCGCCGTCTGCGCCCGCGAGTCCGGCGAGCAGCTCGCCTGGCTCTACCCCCGCCTGGTCGCCCAGCAGGAGTATCTGACCGGCCGGCGGGACGCCGGCGGCGACGGCCTGGCCAGCGTCGTGCACCCGTGGGAGTCGGGCCTGGACAACAGCCCGTCCTGGGACGCGGCCCTGGCGGCCGTGCCGGCCGACCCGGCGCTGCTGGAGCGCTTCCGGCGGCGGGACATCGAGAACGCGGACGCGGCGCACCGGCCCACCGACATCGACTACGCCCGGTACGTCGGCCTGGCGGCCGGCTACCGCGACGGCGGCTACGCGGACACGGCCCTGGCCCACCGCCACGGCTTCGTGGTCGAGTGCCCGTCGTTCAACGCGATCCTCGCGGCGGCCGAGCTGGCCCTGGTGCAGATCGCCAAGGTCGTCGGCGCCGATCCCGCGCAGCACCGGGAACGGGCGCGACGGATCACCACGGCCATCTCGGGGCACCTGTTCGACCCGGCGACCCGCACGTTCCGGTCCCGCGACGTGCGTACCCGTACCCTCAGCCCGGCCCGGTGCATCAACGGCCTGATGCCGCTGCTGCTGCCCGACCTGCCCGCCGGGCAGGCGCGGGCGATCATGGCCGAGGCCCGGTCGGCACGCTTCGGCCTGCCGGCGCAGACCGGCCTGCCGCTGCCCAGCTACGACCGGACGGCCACCGACTTCGACCCGCTGCGCTACTGGCGCGGGCCGATCTGGATCAACGCGAACTGGCTGCTGCGGCGCGGCATGCTGGTGCACGGCTTCCGGGACGAGGCCGAGGAGCTGCGGCTGGCGATGATCCGCCTGGTGCACGCCTCCGGGCACTTCGAGTACTACCACCCGCGGACCGGCGCGGGCATCGGCGCCCCGGCGTTCAGCTGGACCGCCGCCCTGGCGCTGGACCTGCTCGCCGACCGCAGCGTGCCGGCCTACGCCCGGGCCGCCTGAGCCCTCAGAAGACCTCCGCCCGCACGGTCGTGTCCGCGCCGTGGCCGGTGTGCACCACGGTCTCGGGCGGCAGCGTGAGCAGCCGCTCGCGGATCGAGCGCTCGATCGTCGGGCGGTCGCTGTACGAGCGGCCGGTGGCGCCCGGACCGCCCTGGAACAGGGTGTCACCGGTGAAGACGCAGCCCAGGGCGGGGGCGTAGAGGCAGACCGCGCCGGGGCTGTGCCCGGGCGTGTGCAGCACCCGCAGCGTCCCGCCGGCGACAGCGATCTCGTCGCCGTCGGCCAGCGGCGCCGGCATCGGCTCACCGGGGTGCACGAGCTTCCACAGCACCTCCTCCTCGGGGTGCAGGAGCATCGGCGCGCCCGTCTGCCGGGCCAGCTCGGGAGCCACCCGTACGTGATCATCGTGGGCGTGGGTGAGCACGATGGCGACGACCCGCCGGCCGGAGACCGCGTCGAGGATGGCCCGGACGTCGTGCGGAGCGTCGATGACCACGCACTCCCGGTCGTCGCCGACCACCCAGACGTTGTTGTCGACGTCGAACGTCTCGCCGTCCAGCGAGAAGGTCCCGTGGGTGACCGCGTGATCGACCCGCATCAGAAGAGCACCACCGAACGCAGCACGCCGCCCTTGTGCATCTTGGCGAAGGCCTCCTCGACCTGGTCCAGGCGGATCTCCTCCGAGACGAACGCGTCCAGGTCGATCCGGCCCTGCAGGTAGAGCTCGGTCAGCATCGGGAAGTCGCGGGTCGGCAGGCAGTCGCCGTACCAGCTGCTCTTGAGCGCCCCACCGCGGCCGAAGACGTCCAGCAGCGGCAGCTCGACCGTCATCTCCGGGGTCGGCACACCGACCAGGACGACCGTCCCGGCCAGGTCGCGGGCGTAGAACGCCTGCTTGTACGTCTCCGGGCGGCCGACCGCCTCGACCACCACGTCGGCCCCGTGGCCACCGGTCAGCTCCTGCACGGCGGCCACCACGTCCTTGTCCCGCGCGTTGACGGTGTGCGTCGCGCCGAACTTGCGGGCCCACTCGAGCTTCTGCTCGTCGGTGTCGACGGCGATGATCGTGGTTGCGCCGGCCAGCGCGGCGCCCACGATCGCGCCGTCGCCGACCCCGCCGCAGCCGATCACGGCCACCGAGTCGCCGCGGGTGACCCCGCCGGTGTTGATCGCCGCGCCGATGCCGGCCATCACGCCGCAGCCGAGCAGGCCGACGGCGGCGGGCCGGGCCCGCGGGTCGACCTTGGTGCACTGGCCGGCGTGCACCAGCGTCTTCTCCACGAACGCGCCGATGCCCAGCGCGGGCGAGAGCTCGGTGCCGTCCTCGAGCGTCATCTTCTGCGCCGCGTTGTGCGTGTTGAAGCAGTACCACGGCTTGCCCTTGCGGCAGGCGCGGCAGTCGCCGCAGACCGCGCGCCAGTTCAGCACCACGAAGTCGCCCGGCGCCACGTCGGTGACCCCGGCGCCGACCGACTCGACGATCCCGGCGGCCTCGTGGCCGAGCAGGAACGGGAAGTCGTCGTTGATGCCGCCCTCGCGGTAGTGCAGGTCGGTGTGGCAGACCCCGCAGGCCTGGATCTTGACCACGGCCTCGCCGGGGCCGGGATCCGGCACGATGATCGTGGCAACTTCGACTGGCGCGCCCTTCGCCCGGGCGATGACTCCGTTGACTCGCTGGCTCATGGTTCCCACCTTCTCACCTCCGGCTCGGCGCGCGTTCTGTCGGACCCAGGTTCTAAGTTGGGCAGGTGACTGTCGCGCTCCGCACGCTGATCGCCGTCCTGGCCCTGCTCCTGGTGCCCGCGCCGGCCCGGGCGGACGCGCCGATGCGACTGCCCACCCAGGTGACCGACGAGGCGGGCGCGCTCGGCGTCCGCGCCGCCGCGGTCGACACGGCCCTCGCCCGCCTGCGCTCCGAGACCGGCATCCAGCTCTTCGTGGTGTTCGTCGACTCGTTCGACGGCACCCCGGCCCAGCAGTGGACCGACGAGACGGCCCGGCTGAGCGACCTGGGCGACCGCGACGCGCTGCTCGCGGTGGCCACCGGCGACCGGTCGTACGCGTACTCGTTCGCGCAGGACTCCCGGCTCTCCGACGCCGAGCTGGCCGCCGTGGCGGACGACGACATCGAGCCCGCCCTGGCCCGCGGCGACTGGTCGGGCGCCGTGATCGCGGCCACCGATGGCTATGCCGAGGCGGCCACGGGATCGTCCTCGAGCGGCTCGCTGGCCTGGGTCCTGATCATCCTCGCGGTGGTGATCGCGGGCGCGCTGGTCTGGGTGCTGCTGCGCCGGCGCCGCCGCGCCCGGCCCACCCCGCCCCCGGTCACCGGCCCGCCCACCGAGGAGCTCACGGCGACGGCGAACGCCCTGCTGATCGAGCTGGACGACGACCTGCGCGCCAGCGAGAGCGAGCTGGCCCTGGCCGCGGCGCAGTACGGCGCGGAGGCCACGGCGCCCTTCCGGACCGCCCTGGACGCCTCCCGGCAGGACGTCGCGGAGGCGTTCCGGCTGCGGATGACCCTGGAGGAGGAGCCCGCCCCTGACGAGGAGACCCGCCGCCGCACGCTGGGCGAGATCATCGCGAAGTGCCGGGCGGCCGACGAGCGGCTGGACGCGGAGTCCGAGGCGTTCGACCGCCTGCGCGACCTGGAGGGCCGGGCCGCCCAGGTGGCCGACGAGGTGGAACGCCGCCGGCAGGCGGTGCAGGCCGCCCTGCCGGCGGCGGGGACGGCGCTGGAGGACCTGACCCACCGGTACGCGGGGCGGGCGGTGACCGCGATCTCGGCCAACATCGACCAGGCCCGGGAACGCCTGCAGTTCGCGGCTGACGCGGTGGGGCGGGCGCGGGCGGCGCTGGCCGACGGTGACCCGGCGGTGACCGGCGACTCCGCGGGCGGGGTCCCGGACACCGGACCGGCCGGGGCGCCGGGCATGGAGCCGGTTGGCGGGCCGGGCACGGACCCGGTTGGCGGGCCGGGCACCGAGCCGGTTGGCGGGCCGGGCACGGACCCGGTTGGAGCCGGATTGCCCGGCGCCGGGCGGGCTGGGGTGCCGGGCGGGAGCCGGGCCGAGGCGGCGCTGGCCGTGCGGGCCGCCGAGCAGGCGGTCGGGCAGGCCGAGCAGTTGGTGGCCGCGGTTCAGCGGGCCGGTTCCGACCTGTCCACCGCGCGCGCCGCTGCGGACGCCCTGATCGCCGAGCTCGACGCGGAGATCGCCGCGGGCCGGGCCGCGCTGGCCGGCGGCGGCGCTGTGCCGCCCGGGCTGGCCGCGGCGGTGACGGGCGCCGAGCAGGCGGTCGCCGAGGTGCGCCGCCAGCTCTCCGGGGCGCAGACCGACCCGGTCACGGCCGTCGCGACACTGCAGGCAGCCGACGCGGGACTGGACCGGGCGCTGGCCGAGGCCCGGGACGCCGCCGAGCGCGCGGCGCGGGCCCGCAACCTGCTCGCCCAGGCGCTGCCGGTGGCGCGCGCGGAGGTGGCGGCCGCGAGCGACTTCATCACCACCCGGCGCGGGGCCGTCGACGCGGGCGCCCGGGCCTCCCTGTCGGAGGCGCAACGGCACCTGGCGCTGGCCGAGGGCCTGGCCGCGTCGGATCCGGCGGCCGCGCTGACCGAGGCCCAGCAGGCCCAGCAGCTGGCGGCCAGCGCCGGCCACGCCGCGCGGGCGGACGTGCAGAGCTGGGGTGGGTACGGCGGTGGCTACGGGGGCCAGGGCGGCTTCGACGGTGGAGCGTTCGCCGGGGCGGTGCTCGGCGGGATCCTGGCCGGCGGCGGCGGGTTCCGCGGCGGCGGTGGTGGTTACGGCGGCGGCTGGGGCGGGGGCGGCTGGGGCGGGGGCGGCTTCGGCGGCAGCGCCAGCCGGGGTCGCCGGTCGGGCGGCGGCGGTGGCGGCGGACGCCGGGGCGGCGGCGGACGCTTCTGACCTCCCGCAACGGCGGCAGACGCCGCCGGCCTCCCGCAACGGCGGCAGACGCCGCCGGCCTCCCGCAACGGCGACGGACGCCGACGGCCTCCCGCAGCCGCGGCGGGCTCACTCGACCGGGGTCGGGTCCTCCAGGAGCGCGTCGCAGAGCTTGGCCAGCTGGCGGATCTGCGCCGGGGTCAGCCGGTCGAAGACGAGCAGCTGCACGGCCTCCACGTGTCCGGGCGCCGTCGCCACGATCTTGTCGAAGCCGGCGTCGGTCAGGACCGCTATCTGCACGCGGCCGTCGTCCGGGTCACGCTCGCGGCGAACCAGGTCCTGCGCTTCCAGGCGGGCCACCACGTGGGACAGGCGGGACAGCGAGGCGCTGGCCTTGCGGGCCAGGTGGCTCATCGGCAGGCGACGATCCTCGCGTTCGGAGAGCGTGGCCAGCACCAGGTAGCCCATGTGGGTCAGGCCGGCATCCCGTTGCAGCTGGCCCTCGAGCGCGGCCGGCAGCTTGACGAGGACCTCGATGAAGCGGCGCCAGGCCTGCTGTTCGTCGTCGGTCAACCACCGCGGCTCCACCATGGCAGAAGGTTAGTTGGACGTGCGTAGCGCAAGGTCGCCCGGGTCGTGCGGACCCGCCCACGAGCCGCCGACCCCCCTTGGGGAAACGAGCGATGAACATTCGGGCAGCTCGATCGACTTTATTGAAGCCTCAAGAGTATCGTCGCCGGGGACTTTCTCCTCCGGCGCGGCGCCGGGACCGGCTGGCTGGGGGGCTCAGCCGGTCCCGGCGCTGTGTCGCTCCGGCACCGACGACGTCGGCTGAACGCCCGAGCCGACCTGCCCGGAGTGGAGAACCGGCGGGCACGGCAAGAGACGGCCCGCGCTCGACAACCTCAGCGCGGCCGTCTCCGACCGAAATCTCCGCGGACCGGGCCTCAGGAAGCCGGCGGCTCGTCCTTGCCGGCCTCTTCCATCGCGTCCGCCTGCTCCTTGGTCTTGTGCACCGCACCCTCGGCGTGCTCGGGCGGGCCGTAGACCGTGTACAGCACGAGCGGGTTCGGGCCCGCGTTCGTGAAGTTGTGCTTGTGGCCGGCCGGGACCACCACCAGGTCGCCCTGGCTGACCTGGCGGGTCTGGCCGCTGACCTTGGCCTCTCCGACGCCGCTCACGAAGGTGAGGATCTGGTCCACCTCGTGGACCTCCTCACCGATCTCGCCGCCCGGCGGGATCGTCATGATCACGAGCTGGGTGTGCTTGCCCGTCCACAGCACGCGGCGGAAGTCCGGGTTCTTCTCGGCAACGGTGGCGATCGTGTAGTGCTCCATACCGGTCACGTACCCGGATCACTGCAAGTTTGAACGCCGCAGCCGGTGGGCCGGCCGCAACTCCTCCACCGGCGCCGGGCGGCCGATGAGGTAACCCTGCACGAAGTCGACGCCGAACTCGCGCAGCATCCGCAGCGTCGCCTCGTCCTGCACGTACTCGGCCACCGTGTGGATGCCGTACGCCTGGCAGACCTGCACCAACGCCCGGACCAGCACCTGGTCCTCCGGGTTGCGGACCAGGTCCACCACGTACTCGCCGTCGATCTTGACCAGGTCGATGGGGAACAGCCGCAGGTAGCGGAACGACGCGTAGCCCGAGCCGAAGTCGTCCAGGGCCAGCTGGCAGCCCAGGTCCCGGATCCGGTCGGCGAACGAGCGCGCCTCGCTCAGGTTGCCGATCAGCGCCGTCTCGGTGATCTCGAAGGTGAGCTGCTCGGGGTTCACCGCGTACCGCTCGATCAGGTTCTCGACCTCGGCGGTCAGTCGCGGGTCGCCCACCGACCGGCCGGACAGGTTGATCTGCACGCAGAGGTCGGTGCGCTCGGCCGCGAGCTGCATCGCCCGCTCGACCACCCACAGGTCGATGTCGTAGATCGTGTCCAGCCGCTCGGCGACCTGCAGCACCTGCTCCGGCGACTGCGGGTGGTCGCCCTCGTCCAGCACGCGCAGCAGCAGCTCGTGCCGCAGCACCCGGTTGGTCTGCAGTTCCAGGATGGGCTGGGCGAACAGCGTGAACCGGTCGGTGCCGAGCGCGGCGGCGACCCGGTCGCGGTAGGTGCCCTGCCGGTCGCGGGCCGGCACCGGGTCGGCGACCAGGGTCAGCGGCCGGTCCGCGTCGCGGGCCTGGCGCCAGGCCTGTTCGGCGTCGATCAGCAGGTCGTGGCTGTCGGCCTCGCCACCGGCGCGGAAGCGGACCAGCCCGGCCCAGACCCGGGCGCGCAGCCACGCGTCGGGCAGCACGAACGGCTGCGAGCGCAGGGCCTCCACGAACAGGTCGGCCTGGCGGCGGGCCATCACCCAGGAGGCGCCGGCCAGCAGCACGGCGATCTCGTTGGGGCCGGCCCGGCCCAGCAGGTCGTCGGGCCGGGCGAGCCCTTCCAGTACGCCGGCAGCGCGCTGCAGCAGGTCGGCGTGCCGGCCGGCGCCGGCGCCCTCGGCCCGGTCCGGTTCCACCCGGACCACCAGCACCGCACCGCCGCCGCGGCGCTGCGCCCGGTCCACCTCGTCGGCGAAGCGGGCGCGGGTCAGCAGACCGGTGGCGGGGTCACGTTCGACGACGGACGCCTGCACCGTCTCCCCGCGGCGGCTCAGCCGGGCGACCTCCCGCCGGGCGCGTTCGCGGGCGGACACGTCGCGCAGGGTTCCGTGCATGCCGACCACGGTGCTCTCCGGGCCGACGATCGGTTCGAGCCGGCAGTCCACGTCGAACCAGCCGCCGTCGTCGCGCATCAGCCGTACCGTCGTGCGCACGGGCTCGCGGGTCGTCCAGGCCCGGGTGATCGCCCCGAGCGCCTTGGCGTGGTCGTCGACGTGCACGTGCCGGGCCAGGATCTGCTGGCTCTGCTCGCCGCCGGCCGGCGGCCGGCCGAGCAGGCCGGTGAGCGCGTCCGACCAGACGATCTCCTCGCCGGCGCCGAGGTACGTGAACCAGGCCTCGTCGTCGGGCGGCGTCCGGGGCTCGGGCAGGGGTAGTTGGGGACCCTGGTTGGGGCTCAGCCGGGGGCGACGGGAGAGGCGGTCGCGCAGGGCGCGGGGACGGGGAAAGCGTTCGTCGGGTGCCGTCATGCGCCGCCGCTACCTCCCCTCCCGGTGAACTGTGCCCCTGACCTATTACGACCCGTCACGGGTCGATGTAACAGTGGGCACCCGCGACAATGTTTTCGCAGCTCGCCCAACAAAACAACAAACAGCAGGTTCTCCACCGTTCAGGGCCGGAAATTGACCGATCGGTCGACCGCTCCGCCACGTCCGTCGCCCCCTGCGTCACCGTCGAATCCATGACGGACAGTTACTTGCTGTGCCGACTGTGGAACCTTGTGCGACCCCTACCCGCCTTCCACGATCAACATGCACGCAAAGGCGCGACAAGCGTGCGCCGTGTAACGAGATCCGGAGACGGTGGATATGGTGGCTGTTCGGACACGTGAGCGAGGACGACGACGCATGGGCATCATTCGGGACATGCAGCGGGCGCACGCGACCCAGACTGCCGCCGAGCAGCGGGCCCAGACGGCCGCCGAGCAGCAGCGCCAGCTGATCCGGCGCAACGCCGACCTGGCGGCCGCGGCCGCCCAGCGGGCCGCCGCCGACGCCGAGCAGCAGCGCGAGCACCGCCGGCTGTACGCCGAGGCGCGCACCGCCGACGCGGCGGCGGCGAACGCGGACGTGCGGGCCCGGCTGTCCGACCTGGACGGGCTGCTGCTGTCCACGCTGGACGTCGACGACCACATCGACCTGGACCGGTTCAAGAAGCCGGTGCAGGTGCCGCCGTTCGACCCGGGCAAGCTGGGCCGGCCGCTACCCGAGCCGGCCTGGGAGAGTTTCGCCCCGCCGGAGCCCCGCGGGGTGGGCAAGATCCTCGGCGGCGAGCGGATTCATCAGCAACAGGTGGAAGCCGCAAAACGGGCTTATCAGGATGCCCGCGCCCGCTGGGTGGACGCCGAGACCCGCCGGCTGCGGCAACTCGCCGCCCGGGAGGTCCAGTACGAGCAGAACCGCAGCCGCTACGAGGCCAAGCTGATCTCGTACAACGCCGAGGTGGACCGCTTCGCGGCGGCCGTGGCGGGCGCCGACCCCGAGTCGGTGGTCGAGTACTTCGCGATGGTGCTGGGCAACTCGGTCTACCCGGACGACTTCCCGCAGCACTTCCGGCTGGCGTTCGTGGCGCAGCAGCGCCGGCTGCTGGTCGAGTACCACCTGCCCCCGGTCGAGGTGATCCCGGCGGTCAAGGAGTACCGCTACGACCGGGTGCACGACGACGTGCTGGCGGTGCCGCGCGACGAGGGCGAGATCCGCCGCCGGTACACGGAGATCATCGCGATGGTCGCGCTGCGGACCATCCACGAGATCATCGAGGCGGACCGCGGCGGCCTGGTCGGCGAGGTGCTGTTCAACGGCATCGTGGACACGGTCGACCGGCGCACCGGCCAGTTCATCCGCCCCTGCCTGGTCTCGGTGCGCGCCGAGCGCGACACCTTCGCCGCGATCAAGCTGCGCCGGGTCGACCCGGTCGCCTGCCTCAAGCACCTGCACGCCGGGCTCTCCGCGCAGCCGGACCAGCTGGAGGGGGTCACCCCGGTGCTCGACTTCGACCGGGCGGCCGGCCAGGACTACACCGGCGAGTTCAACGTGCTGGCCGACATCGACGAGCGGCCCAACCTGGCCACCCTGCCCGACGCCGACTACGAGCAGCTGCTCAGCGACCTGTTCGGCAACATGGGCCTGGAGATGGGCGAGGCCGCCGAGGGCCCGCGCTGGCTGGCCACCGACCCGCGCCCGCTGTTCGGCGGCGCGGTCGTCATCTACGCCGAGCGCGGCAAGCCGGTCAGCGCGGCCACCGCGGCCGGGCTCGCCGAGGAGGTCGCGGCGGCGGGCGCGACCAAGGGCATCCTGGTCGCGATCGACGGGTACGAGGTGGAGGCGCACGAGGCGGTGGCCGGCCGCCCGATCGAGCTGCTGGACGGGCCCGCGCTGCTCAACCTGCTGGCCGAGCACTCGGGTCTGAAGGCGCGGATCGAGGCGGCGTGAAGGGTGCCACGCCCAGCTCCTCGATGCGCTGCCAGAGGGGGCGCAGCGCGGCCTCCGGCTCCCGCGCGAAGATGCTCCCCCGGATCCGCACGAACACGCAGTTGCCGACCCGTTCCAGCACCGCCTGCCGGCGCATGTCGCTCTCCCACTGCTCCGGCCCGTGGTACGCGTCCCCGTCGCACTCGATCGCCAGCCGGCGCCCGTCCGGGGCGTTGAGCACGAAGTCGATGCGGTAGCCGCCGATCCGGAACTGCGGGGTCGGCCGGTAGCCGCGCCCGACCAGCCGGCGCAGCACCTCGCGTTCGAAGTCGCTCTCGCAGAGCAGTTCGAGGTCGGGGGCGGCGGTCGGCACCGGCAGGTTCAGCGCGTAGGTCAGCAGCAGCGCCCGGGCGTCGTCGGCCAGCAGGGACGACGGCCGTACCGAGTGGAAGATCCAGAGCTGGTCGCGGGCCCGGGACGCGGCCACGTTGATCCGCCGGTGGTACTCGCGCTTGGTGAACGCCGCGGGCCGGCCGTCGTTGTCGGAGACGACCATGGACACCAGCACCACGTCGCGCTCGTCGCCCTGGAACGTGTACGCGTCGCCCACCCGCAGCCGGCGCGTTTCCATCTCGTCCTCGCCGATCGCCTCGCGCAGGCCCGCCAGCAGGTAGGACGCCTGCCCGCTGGTGCTCAGCAGGCTGATGACGCCGAGCGATTTGCCGAGATAAGCCGGATCTGCCACCAGGGCGGACACCTGCGCCACGAGGGCGTCGGCCTCCGCGACGTTGACGTCCCCGTACGGCGGCAGCGGCTGCCGGGTCCCGTCCGGGACGAACACCGGCCGCACCGGGTCGAACAGCGAGCGGTCCGCGCGCAGCGGCTGGATCTTGCCGTCGTAGTAGTGCCGGGACGAGAACTCGATGATCTGCGGGACGCAGCGGAAGTGCTCGGTGAGCAGGATCCGCTCCGGTGAACGGCGGACCGCGTGGTCGTAGAGCGACGACTCGGGGTCGAAGTGCTCGGCCGACGGCACGTCGTCCAGGTGGCTGTGGATCAGCCCGGCGACCGAGCCGACGAAGCCCAGCTGGGGGCCGATCTGCTGGTCGTCGCCGACCACCACGGCCCGTTCGGCCAGGGCCAGCACCGGCAGCGCGAACAGGTCGGCCTGCGACGCCTCGTCCACGATCACCACGTCGAAGTGGGCGCCCCCGGCGAACTGCTCGATCGCCCGGTCCACCGACATGACCCACACCGGCACGGCCTCGACCGCCGACTCCATGGCCCGCTGGGCGTGGGCCTGCCAGGCCGCGGCGCTGCGGCCGGTGCCCTTGCCGATCTTGCGCAGGGCGGTGGTCCAGTCGGCCAGCGCGGCCCGCCGCCGGTCGTCGAGCGCGCGGGACACCTCCAGCCACGCGGAGGCGACCACTAGCTCACCGGTGAGCCGGCGGATCCGGTCCCGGGCCAGCTCGACCCGGCGGTTCAGCACGGCCGGGTCGACGCTGCCGACGACCTGGTCGAACCACGTCTGGGCCTGCCGCCACTGCCAGGCCCGCAGGCACAGCTCGCCCGACACCGCCGGCACCAGCCCGGCGTCGACCTGGGCGGCCCACTCCGGCGCCACCTCGGCGAGGCGGTCGCGCAGCGCGACCTGGCGGGCCGCCTCCGGGCGCAGGCCGGCCAGGCGGCGCGCCTCGGCGACCCGGCCGTCCCACTCCGCCAGCTCCGGATCGAACCAGGCGGCGGCCAGCGCCGGCCACGGCACCAGGCTGTCGGCGACCGCCTGGTCCCGGGCCTCCAGCTCGTCGAGCACGAAGACGACCGGGCTGTCGTCCAGCAGGGCCGCGACCTCGGCCAGCCGGCCGGCGTCGAGGTCCAGCTCCTCCTGGGGTACGAGCACCCGCAGGCGCGCCGACAACTCGGGCCAGTCCCGGGCATCCCAGCCCAGCGACTGTTCCGCCTCGGCCAGCAGCGTGCCCGCCCACACCTCCGGGTCGCCCGGCCGGGGCGGGATGTCCAGCCGCTGGATCCACTCGGTCCAGTGCTCGCCCAGGCGCCGCCGGGCCTGGCCGCGCCGGACCCAGGCGGTGGCCAGGTCGGCGTCCTCGACCGTGCGCAGCGGCTCGCCGTCCACCCGGACCTCGTCGGCGACGCGGTACAGCCCGGCCTGCAGCAGGCGGTTGACGCCCTTGCCGGCGGCGAACCGGTCGCGCAGCTCGGCCAGGCCGGCCAGCAGCTTCTTCGGCTCGGCGGCCAGCGCGCCCGCGGCCGTGACCCGGTGCCCGCCCAGCGTGCGGGCCAGCTCGGCCAGCGACCGCTGCAGGTCACCGGTCGCCGTCACGTGATCCGTCCATACCCGGGCCCAGTGCGGGTCGGCCACCAGGCGGCCGAGCCGGTCGGTCCACGTGCCCTCGCGCCGGTGCAGCCACGCGACCGCGTCCTTCAGCCCCTCCCGCAGCTGCTGCAGGAGGCTGGGGCCCTGTGCGCGTACCGCATCGGTGTCGACCCCGGCCGGCTCCAGGCGGGCGACGCGGTCGGCGGCCGACTCCCGCTCGGCCCGCGCGCTTCTCGCGGTCGCCGCGTCGGGCAGGGCCGCGACCTCCGGCAGCGGGCGCAGCGCGGCCACCCGGTCGGCCGGCGTGATCCGCGCGGCCAGCTGCACCAGCGTCGCGAACTCGTCCGCGGACAGCGGCGGCCGCTCGGCCGGCGTCACCGGGTCGGGGATGCCGCCGTGCGCGGCGGCCCGCTCCCGCAGCCAGGCGCCCACGTCGGCCGGCGAGAGACGCACGTCGTCGATCCGGTACGTCGCGGCCTCGTTCTCCGCGATCGCGCGCAGCCCGCCCAGCGCCGCCGCAAGCTCCCGCTCGGCGTCCTCGAGCCGGCGGGTGAGCCGCTCGACCCGGGCCGCCTCGGCGGGCTGGTCCAGGGTGGCCGCCCGGTCGGACAGCTCCCGCGCGGCCAGCTGCAGCTGCACGAGCTGGTCCGTGGTGCGGCCCAGCACGGCCAGGCAGAGCGCCTGCACCTCGGCCGGCAGGCCGTCGCGCAGCACCCGCAGCGGGTCCTCCTTCTGGGCCACGACCAGCACCCGCTTGCCGTTGGCCATCAGGTGGCAGATGAGGTTGCGGATGGTGTGGGTCTTGCCGGTGCCGGGCGGGCCCTGCACGGCCACGTTGCGGTGCAGGGCGAGCCGGCGGGCGATCGACTCCTGCGCCTCGTTGGTGGGCAGCGGCATGAGCAGCCGCTCCCCCACCCGGCGCCACGCCTCGGGCCGGTCGTCGGGCATCCGCAGCTTGCTGGGCTCGTGCGCGACGATCGCGGCCAGCGCGCCGACGGCCGCGGTGTCGCCGGCCAGCAGCCGGTCGCGCAGGCTCTCCAGGAAGCCGCGCAGCTGCCGCTGCCGGGGCCGGGCGAACAGCACGCCGGTGTCCACCAGGTGCGGACCGGTGGCGGTCTCGCCGGGCGCGATCACCCGCCGGTCGTAGCCGAGCCGGCCCAGGGCGCGCTCGTACAGCTCCCGGCGTTCCAGGTCGTCCCAGAGGTCCACCTCGAGGGTGCCGGCCGGGCCGGCCAGGGCCAGCAGCTGACCCAGATACCGCTCGTCCAGGCCGGCCAGCGCGTCGGTCTGCAGCCGCGACGGGCCCTGCGGCGAGACGGTGATCAGCGAGCGGTCCGGGTCGTAGCCGATCAGCACCGGCGTCGCGACCAGCGGATAGCGCACCCGGTGGCCGGCGACGACGGTCTCCAGGAGGCCGTGGCCCCAGACCAGCTCGGTGGTGGCGGCGGCCATGTCGACCTGGTGCATGAGGTCGAAGAGCTGCCGGTGCAGCACGCGGACCCGTTCCGCCTCGGCGCTGGCGACCGACCAGGGCCGCCACACCGTCTCCCGCCAGGTCTCGAAGTCCGGCCCGTCGGCCTTGGGCTCGTCGGCCGGGCTGATCTCGGTGAGCCGGCGGCGCAGCTCGGCGGGGACCGCGACCGGGCCGGGCAGCTCGGGCAGGCCGACCCGCAGCCAGCCGCTGCCGTCGGCGGCGGGCCCGACCTCGCAGGCCGGGTGCGCCGGCAGGGCGTCGAGACGGTACGCGTCGGCCGGCACCACCCGCGCCGGGCGCTCCATGTGCGCGCGGACGGCGAGCAGATAGACGGCGACGGCGACGGCCCGGTCCCGGATGACGGTGGGCGACTCGGACTGCGGCGCGGACATTCTTCGCAGGTTATCCGATGTCCGCAGCCGGGACGGGGCGGCGCGGGAGGCGCCCGCACCGCTATGGTTTCGCCGCCGTCTCGACGCTACCGGGGGAAACATGTCGCAGGATCCGCAGCAGGGCGCCTGGCAGGACTGGACCGCCACACCCCAGCCCCAGCCCCAGCCGTACCCCTACCCGCAACCGGTGGGGTTCGACCCCGCCGACCCTCTGGTCAGCGGTGACTACAACGGGTGGTGGCGCCGCAGCATCGCGCTGATCAAGGCCACCTGGCGGCCGATCGCCCTGGTCCAGCTGCTCATCGCCGTGCCGACCCTGGCGCTGCTGGTGCCGGCCCTGGTGGCCTTCCAGAAGGAGCAGCGGACCGCCCAGGACAGCCTGCAGAACTCGATCGAGGCCGGCGGCCCGCCGGACTTCTCGCTGATCTTCGCCGGCTTCACCACGCTGATGCCGGCGGCCGCCGCGGCCGGGCTGTTCTACGTGGTCGGTCACCTGGCCAACGCCCAGATCGTGGTGTTCACCGCCACCGGCCGCCGGGGCAACCCGATCGGCCCGGCCCTGCTGGCCGGGCTCAAGCGCCTCCCGGCGATGCTGGGCTGGTACCTGCTGGCCGTACCGGTCGTGATCGTGGCCACCGTGCTGTGCTTCTTCCCGGTCATCTACGTCGCCGCGGCGCTCGCCGTGCTGCCGCTGGTGGTCCTGCTGGAACGCGGCGCCGGGATCGGCCGCTGCTTCCAGCTGTTCCACGCCGACCTGGGCGTCTCGGTGAGCCGCATCGCGACGCTGTTCGGCCTCAGCTTCGCGTCCAGCGTGGTGCTGAACCTGCTGACCACGCTGGTCTCGGTGACCATCGGCGGCGGCCTGTCCGCCCCGAACACCACGGCCACTGTCATCAACGCGATCCTGCAGGGTGGGTACACGCTGCTGGCGGGGGTGTTCCTGATTCCGCTCGCGGTGACGACGTACGCCGACATGCGCGCCCGCCGGGAGCCGTTCACCACGGCGAACCTGGTGCCGGGCGCCGCCTGAGGGGCCGCTGCCGAGACTCGGCGGGCCGGGTGGCCTGGCGCTGCCGACGTCAGGCCTCCTCCGGATCGCGACCCTGGGCGGCCCGGCCGCCGTCCACCGGCAGCACCACCCCGTTGACGAAGCTCGCCGCCTCCGACAGCAGGAACGCCACCGCGTCGGCCACCTCGGCCGCCCGTCCGATCCGGCCCACCGGGTGCAGCAGCCGGATCTCCCGCGCGAAGTGCTCGGCCCCCGCCGCGTCCAGCCCGGCGACGTGCTCCGCGGAGCGCTCGGTGGCGATCGAACCCAGCGCCACCGCGTTCACCCGGATGCCGCGCGGTCCGTAGTCGACGGCCAGCGCCCGGGTCAGTCCCTCGATCGCCGCCTTGGCGGTGGCGTACGCCAGCGCGCCCCGCACCGGGCGCTGCGCCTGGTGCGACGAGACGTTGACGATCGCGCCGCCGCCGCGGGCCAGGAAGTGCCGGACCGCCACCGCGCTGCCGGTCACCACCGGGTCGAGGTTGCGCCCGATCAGGGCGAGCAGCTCGGCCGGGCCCGCCTCGTGCAGCCACGCATCGCGGAACACCGCCGCGTTGTTGACCCAGCCGGCCAGCGGGGCGGCCGCCTCGGCGACGGCGGCGGCCCGCTCGGCCACGTCCGGGTCGGCGGCGTCGCCGAGCACCGGCAGGATCCGGTCCGCCGCCGGGTGCGCGCCGACCCAGTCCAGCGCCGCCGGGTCGAACTCCAGCACCGCCACGGCGTCGTGCTCGCCGGCCAGCCGTTCGACCAGGGCCCGGCCGACCCCGCGCCCGCCGCCGGTCACCACGTAGGAGGCCACGCCGTCAGTCCGGGGAACCGACGGAGGCGAGGGCCAGGACGCCGTAGCCGAAGCCGGCCACGGTGAGCCCGTCCGGCGACACCCGCACCCCGGAGGTCCACACCGGAGTGACGCCCACGGTGTCGGGTCCGGTCAGTGTCGCGGCCTCACGCCGCGGGTTGACGACGACCAGGTACGCCTCCCCGCGCACGTAGGCCAGCGGATATCCCTCGTGGACGACGCGCGTGCTGCCGCGGCCACCCAGCGCCGGGGTGGCCCGGCGCAGCGCCACCAGCTCACGGACCAGGGCCAGGGTCGAGGAGGGATCGTCCTCCTGGGCGGCGACCGTGGGCCGGTCGGCATCGGGGTCGACGGGCAGGTACAGCCGCTCGGGGTCGGCCGTGGAGAAGCCGGCGTTGGGCCCGTCGCCCCACTGCATGGGGGTGCGGCACCCCGCCCGGTTGTAGGCCGGGTTGCAGATCGCACCCTCCACATCGGGCATCCCCGGCAGATAGCGCATCCCGATCTCGTCGCCGTAGTACAGCGACGGCACGCTGCCCCAGGTGAACAGGAACGTCAGCGCGGCGCCCAGTTGCTCGCGCGTCCGGGGTCCGGTGCGCAGCCGGTTGAAGTCATGATCGGCGGTGGCCAGGACGATCGGCCGGCCCGGGTCCGCCTCGCGGGCCCGCGCCCAGGCGTCGAGGAACAGCCGGGTGCTGCCCCGGCCGGCCGCGTCGAAGAACGGCTCCCGCGGCTCCTGGAACGGCAGCAGCCCGGCGCTGTGGTTGTCGAAGAGGCTGGCGTGCTCGGCCAGGATGACCAGGAAGAAGTCGGCGTGGAAGGCGAGCGGCCGGCCGGTCCGCGGCTCGGCGCCCTCGGGCAGCAGCACCGCCTCCGGGTACGCGACGTCCAGCCACTCGCGGATCTCGCGCCACAACGCGGCCGACTGGGCCACGCCCTCGGCCCACAGCTCGTCCTTGACCAGCGAGAACGCCATGTCCACGCGGAAGCCGGACACGCCGCGGTCCAGCCAGTAGGCCATCACGTCCTGGAGCGCCTGCCGGTTGCGGCGCGGCCCCGGCGCGTCGATCGCGGCGCGCCACGGCTCGTTGTCCGGGCGGGCGACCCAGCCGAAGTTCAGCGCGGGCTGCTCGTCGTAGAAGTTCTTCAGGTACCAGCCCTTGCGCGGCCCGGGCGAGCGCACCCAGGCCGGCGTACCGGGGATGTCGACGGCCCATTCCCGGGCCGGCAGGTCGTCGACCCAGATGTAGCGGTCGCCCGCCGGGTCCGGCCCGTCGGCGGCCAGCTCGGCCCGGAACCAGGGGTGCTCGATGGACGTGTGCCCGGCCACGAGGTCGAGCAGGACGCGGATGCCGCGCTCGCGCGCCCGGGCCACCAGCTCGACCATGTCGTCGTTGGTGCCGTACCGCGGCGCGATGGTGAGATAGTCCGCCACGTCGTAGCCGGCGTCGACGAAGGGCGAGACGAAGCACGGGTTGAACCACACGGTGTCCACGCCGAGCGACGCGATGTGGTCCAGGTGGTCGATGACGCCGCGCAGGTCCCCGATGCCGTCGCCGTCGGAGTCGGCGAAGGACTGCGGATAGATTTCGTAGATCACCGCATCCGCCAGCCAGTCACCACCCATGGGCGCCATGGTAACCACGCCGGGTGACCGGTCACGGGGACAAGCGGGCAGCGTGACCCGCTCCGGGCCCGGCCGCCGCCGATTTCAGACGATGGCGCTGTACGCGTTCAGCGCCGGCTGGCCGCCCAGGTGGGCGTAGAGGACCGTCGCGTCCCGGCCGATCTCGCCCCGGGTGACCAGGTCGATCAGGGCGGCCATCGACTTGCCCTCGTACACCGGGTCGGTGATCATGCCCTCGGTGCGGGCGGCCAGCCGCATCGCCGCCAGCGTGGCCTCGTCGGGGATGCCGTAGATGCCGGCGTGGTAGCGGTCGTCCAGCAGGATCTCGTCGTCGCGCAGGTCGCGGCCCACCCCGATGAGCGCGGCCGTGGCGCGGGCGATCCGGGCCACCTGGTCGTGGGTCTCCGCCGGCTTGGCCGACCCGTCGATGCCGAGCACCCGCCGCGGCCGGTCGTCGCCGAGCGCCGCGAAACCGGCGATCATCCCGGCCTGGGTGCTGCCGGTCACCGAGCAGACCACCACCGTGTCGAAGAAGACCCCGAGCTGCGCCTCCTGCTCGGCCACCTCCCGCGCCCAGCCGGCGAAGCCGAGGCCGCCGAGCCGGTGGTCGGAGGCGCCGGCCGGGATCGCGTACGGCTTCCCGCCGCGCGCCTCCACCTCCGCGATGGCCTGGTCCCAGCTCTCCTTGAAGCCGATGCCGAAGCCGGCCCGCACGAGCCGCACGTCGGCGCCGGCCAGCCGGCTGAGCAGGATGTTGCCGACCTTGTCGTAGACACTGTCCGGCCAGTCGACCCAGCTCTCCTGGATCAGCACGCACTTCAGCCCCGCGTACGCGGCCACGGCGGCGACCTGGCGGGTGTGGTTCGACTGCACGCCGCCGATCGACACGAGCGTGTCGCAGCCCTGGGCCAGTGCGTCGGCGACCAGGTACTCCAGCTTGCGGGTCTTGTTGCCGCCGTACGCGATGCCGGAGTTGCAGTCCTCGCGCTTGGCCCAGATCGCCGCGCCGCCGAGATGGCGGGTGAGCCGGTCCAGGCGGTGCACGGGCGACGGCCCGAACAGCAGCGGGTACCGGTCGAAGTCGTCAAGCGGCATGGCAGCTCCTCAGTCGGGTCCTGCCGACCATGCTGCCAGCGCTTCCGGTGCGCGCGCGGTCACTTGAGCGGCTGGAGCTTCAGCTTCTTCCCGCGCACGGTGTCGATGATCCGCTGCAGGCCGGCCGCGGTGTGCTTGCCGTGGCCGTGCATGAGGATGACGCCGCCCGCGCCGACCGGCGGCGAGCGGTGGTCGCCGTACTTGATCCGCTCCGCCATCACGGCGGCCGACGGCCCGTCCCAGTCGTAGGTGTCCATGGTCCAGCGGCACAGCTCGTACCCCTGGCCGCGGGCGACGTTCTGCAGGCGGGTGGTGAACGCGCCGGCGCCGAACGGCGGTCGCAGCAGTTTCGGCGTACCGGTGGCGGCCGTGCCCCCGCCGATCTGCTGGACCAGCTTGGTCCGGCCCATCCGGCTCAGCGCCGGGTGGGTCGCGGTGTGGTTGCCGATGACGTGCCCGGCCGCCTTGATCGAGCGGAACAGCGCCGGGTTCCGGCGGGCCCAGTCGCCGCGGAAGAAGAACCGGGCCTTGACGTTGTTGCGCTTCAGGGTGGCCAGGATCGAGGTGACCTGGGCCGTGCTGCCGCCGTCGTCGAACGTCAGCCAGACGTTGCCGGTGGTGTTACCGCAGCGCTCGATCCGCTGCAGGTCCGCCGGGGTCATCGGCTCGGGCGAGGCCACGCCGTCGGCGACCACGGGGCGCGAGCCGGTGCCGGAGACCTTTCGCACCACGCGGCCCGTCGTCACGACCGCGCTGCCGCGCACCCGGTAGCTGCCGGGCGTGGCCGGCAGCCGCAGGTAGCAGGTGCGACTGGCGGTGCTGCGGACAGGATTGCGCCAGACCGGGCCGGCGCAGGTGACGGTGCTGCCGCCGGTGCCGGTCGCGGAGACCGCGACCTTGGCGGATTTCGGTACGCCGTAGACGGTCACGATCGTGGGGACGGTGCCGCCGGGGCTGTCGTACTGGGGTGCGCCGACGCCGATCCGCAGGTCGGCTTTCGCCGCCGCCTGCTGGACCGCGGGCGCGGGCGCGGCCCGCTGGACCCGCTTGGGCGGGGCGGCCGGCGCGGCTGAGGCCCGCTGGGCGCTCCCGGCTGTGGCCCGCTGGGCGCTGATCGTGCCGCCCGCCGCGACGCCGTGGCCGGCCACGGCGAACAGCAGGCCGGCGACGGCCAACGTGGTGACAACCCTGGAACGGCGCACGACGACTCCCCCGAGATCAAGATCGGTGACTCTAGCGCCGGGGCCGCGACAAAGCGACCCGCCGCCTGCGGGGGACGCGGGCGGCGGGCCGGATGGGGGGCGTGCGTCAGGGGAACTGCATGCGGCGCGGCCGCGGGATCACCGGCGGCGGCAGCGGCAGGTCGGCCAGGTGGCTCCAGTTGAGCGAGCCGTTGTCGGTCGACTTGATCTCGCCGAGGCAGGCGCGCAGCAGACCCAGGTTGGGCGCCCCGGCGAACCCGGCGATCACCACCTCCGGCGTCGGATCGATCCGCGAGATCGCCGCGCAGATCTTGGCGACCTCCCGCTCGTCGACGGCGTCGAGCGGCAGCGGCGCCTCGGCCTGCGAGCGCCGCCAGGGCGGTCCGAACCGGCGCAGCAGCTCGCGGGCGAGCCGGCCGAAGGAGCGTCCCACCTCGGCGTCCGCCATGGACATGCGGGCCGACTGGCCGTAGCACCACGGCACCACCACGTGGCCATTGATGACGACGAGCTGGTAGACCGACCGCGGCACGCTGATGATCTCGGCGCCCGGCAGGGTGCCGAGAAAGAGGACCAGCTCCTCGTACGGCAGCGGCCACCGTGGGTTGGCGAGCATTCGTTCGGTGGTCGTCGTCATGGCGGGGTGAGCATTGACCTCACGGTCGATTGCGGTGCTCAACGCTTCGGGAACTCGGGTCCAGAGCTCAGCGGCGACCTTGTCACCGAACTGCTCGACCACCCACTCGCTCGGACCGACCAGAACGTCTGGGCGCATGCGGTACCACCACCGTCCGTGTCGCTGGCGCTACTTCTGGCTAGAAGAGTTCCACTCACGGAGATCGACAGGAAGACAATTCCCCCGAGATCTTAAAAACGTCCATGAATGAAAGCGGGCCGGAAGACCAAACCGTTGCGGCGTCATTGGAGCAGCAGGTCCGTGACCGAGGAAACGTGCAACTTGCAGGCCGAACCGCCGTGCAAGTTGCAGGCCCGCCACCTCGGTCAGTCCTCTATTTGACAGTGAAGCTCTCCCATATTTCGAAACGATGACGGGTCCGCGAACAGCAACCGACAGTGATCAAGCCTCGTCGGCGGGCCCGCCAGCGGGTAACGTGCCCGGCTGTGATCGACCCGGCCGGCACCACCGCGGCGCCGCCCCGGCGCACGGACCGCTGGTTGGCGCTGTTCGGCGTGCTGGCGCTGCTGTGCGGAGGCGTCTTCGCGGTCAGCATGGCCCGCAACCGCGCCCTGGCGGGACGCGAACAGCACGCGCTGCGCATCATCCGCACGGCGCTGGACCGGCAGGGCGCCGCGCTGCTGCACGGCGACCGCGGCGGATGGCTGCGCGACGTCGACCCGGCCCTGTCGGCGGACCTGCTGCGGCTGTACGCGAACCTGCGCGGGCTGCAGGTGTCGGGCTGGCTGCCCCGGGCCCGCCAGGTACGGACGGGTCCGAGATGGTCGGCGGACGTCCAGATCCGGGTGTGCTTCTCGACGCCGGCCTGCCCGCGGACACCCGAGACGTACGTGCCGGCCGGGGACGTCATCTCCGCCCGTACCGAATGGCTCATCTCCGGCGACCGGGCCGTCCTGACGGCCTTCGACCAGACCGGCGCCGACGGCTCGGTGCCGTGGAAGAGAGCGGCGCTGACCTTCGCCACGGGCCGGCGCGTGGTGGTGGCCGCCGTGGAAGAACTGAAGGAGACGCAACCGCAGGCGTGGCTGCCGGCGGCGGAACGCGCGGCGCAGGTGGCGGACCGCTACGCGGTGACCCGGCCGCGACCGGGCCGGTACGTCGTCTTCCTGGCCGGCGAACAACACTGGCGCGAAGCGGTCGGCGAGGACCGCGACGCAGCGGCCTTCGTGGACAGAACCAGCAAGGAAACGGCCTTCGCCATCATCGACGCGACGGCCCTGGGCGCCGACCCGGACGACGAACGGCTGCTGCGCCACGAATTCGGCCACATCGCCACCCTGCTCGGCACGCTCGGCAACCGCGACGAATGGGCGGTCGAGGGTTTGGCCGAGTACATCGCGTACGCGGGAACGCCGGTACGGTCGTACGAGCTGGTCGACGACGCCCGCTGGCACGTCGAACACCGGAACTGGACCGGCCGGCTCGACCTGGAGTGGTCGGCCGAGCCGGCGGAACGGTTCGGCTACTACGCGATGGCGTTCCTGGCGATGCGCTGCCTCGGCGAGACGTACGGGGAACCGCGGATGCTGGGGTTCTTCACGCGGGTGGTGCGGGAGGGCGCGGCGCCGGCGGAGGCGGCGGAGGCGGCGCTGGGGGTGGGGTGGGAGCAGGTCGAGAGCACGTGCCGACCGAAGATCCTGGCCTGGCTCAAGCCGTGACGGTCACCGGCGACGCAGCCCGGCGACCAGGGCGATCACTACGCCGGCCAGCAGGAGGACGCCGAGGCCGGCGATCGCGAGGCGCGGCAGACCCTCATCACCGCCCCGCGATCCGGCTATGACGTCCGGCTCGGCGGACGTGGTCGGGCCGGGCGCAACAGTTGCTGCTGCGGAGAGCGCGCCCACCACATCGAGCTCGCCGAAGCCGTAGGCGTCGTCGCGCCCCGGGTCTCCCTTGTCGACCGCCGTCGACTCGAGAACATCGACGACCTGGGCGGCGGTGAGCGCGGGGTACTCGGCCCTGATCAGAGCGGCTGCCCCGGAAACGATCGCGGTGGAGACGCTCGTGCCCTCGACCCGCTGATACTCCCGGCCGGGATCACCGTTGGCCACGGCGATGTCGACGCCGGGCGCAGTCAGATCCAGCTGCGGACCCCGGTGCGAGAAGGCCGCCACCTTGCCGGCCCGATCCGTCGCCCCGACCGCGAGGACCTCCGGGTAAGCGGCGGGGTACTCGCTGTCGGTCCCGACCTCATCGTTGTTGCCGGACCCGCCGACCAGCACCACGTCGGAATCAGCCGCCCGCTTGACCGCCGCCGCCAGCCCGTCGCTCCCCGCTGTGAGGAACGACATGTTGATCACTTTGGCGCCGTGCTCGACCGCCCAGTCGATCGCCTTGGCAACCACCAGAGGGCTCCCGGCCGGCGAGACAGGCAGAACCTTGGCTGCGGGCGCGACACCGAGCACGCCTCGATTTCCGGAACGCCCTCTAGCCGCGATGATGCCGGCGACCCCGGTCCCGTGGCCCTCCAGATCTTCCCGACCGTCGCCCTTTCCCAACACGTTGTAACCGGGAAGCACGGCACCCTTCAAATCCGGGTGCCCCGCCCAGACGCCGCTGTCGATAACGGCAACCGTGACGCCCTCTCCCTGGGTGATGCGATGAGCCTGCGCGATGCGGAGACTCTGCAGATACCACTGCTCGTCGCGGTGCTGATCCGCGGAGGCCGGCGCGGGAGCCGCCAGGATGATCGCCAGGCCGATGGACGTCGCGGCCGCCAGTCGACGCCCGGCGACCGCCCTCACTGCCGCCACCCGATCACGCCCGGGCCAGGATCATGCCGGTACCGCACCCGGGAAGGCTCGATCACCGGCGTGACGCCCTGCTCGGTGGCCCAGAGATTGTCGGGATCGAATCCGGCTTCCCGGCCATGTTCTGCGTTTCGGCCACGACTTCCCGGCGCCTGCGTCCCCGGGATCATCGAGTTCTGCGTCCGGGCGCCACGGCCAGCCGAGCCGCGGGCTCCCCGGGCATTCGGCTGGCCGGCCGCCGGCGGAAGCCAGGAAGGCGGGGCGGGCTTCACGGCCGGGGCACCGCCTCGGCCGGGCATGCTGCCACCGAACCCGGACCCCGGAAGAACCCGTCCTCCGCCCCCGAAGGCGGTCCGTCCGCCGGCACCCCCGGTGCCGCCGATGACCAGACCCGGAACGGTCGGGACGATCGCGGACCCGGTCCCGACCGGCGGCAGCGGCGCACTGGCAACCGGCGACACAGCGGGTGCCGGCGCGATGACTCCGGCCAGCGAGGGTCCGGCTGGCGCCGGTGTCACGTCGGCGGGACCAGGAAGCGATTCACCACCCTGACCCGCGGTGCCGGGATCCGGTAGCGGAGGAGGAGGGCTGTGTGGCACCTCGACGCGACCACCACCGGACCCGCTTGCGGCAAACGGCGTCGCGCTCGCCCCTGGCCCAAGACCGCCGGGGCCACCGATCGGACGGTCCACGTAGGTCCGAGGTCCGAACTCGTAGATATCGGGCGCCACGATGACGTTGTCGGGCTCAGCCACGATCCGCTCGACGTGACGCATCTGCTCGCGCGCCTTCTCGTCGAGCTCGTCCTCGGCGTGGTCCCACCACCCGGGCACCCAGTCGTCGCTCTTCTCCCGGTAAGTCTGGTAAAGCGGTTCGATCTTCGCCTTCGCCTGTCGCAATGCCTCAAGAACCTGTCCCAGGGCGGCGGCGTTGGCATCGGCGATCTTCTTGTTCTCCGCCATGTTGAAGAGCAGATCGTCCATCAGGTCGACGAAGGCGGCGGAGGCTTTGTTCTGCTCCGGCGGCCACGCCTCGATCAGCTTCTGCTTGGCCGCTTCGAGCCGCGACCGCTGGTCCTTCAGCAGGCCCGCCATCGAGCCCAGCGCGGCCACCTGCCGCCAGGATTCCGGGTCGTCCTCGTTCTCGACCATCGCCCAGATCCGCGGCGTGTTGTAGGACGACCACGGCGTCGCCCCCTTCGGAAGGAACGTGCCGTCGCTCATGGCGTTTCTCCGTCGTACCGGACGTCGGGCACCGGGCGGCCACCGGAGTGCCGGGCCGCCTGCGCCTGCCGCGTCGCGGTCGTCAGCAGATAGTTGATGTTGTTGAGGCTGCGGGCCGACTGGTCGTCCACGGCCCGGTAGTCGTTGGCCGCCTGCTCGGCGGCTTCGGCCAGAATTTTTGCCGCCTCGACGAAGCGGGTCAGGTTGGTGAGCGAGTTGGCGAGCGCCCGGGCGTAGTTCTCCTTGGTCGCCAGCACCACCTCGCTGGCGTTCCTGGTGCCGAAGGTGATCCCCGCGGAGAACGACTGCCGGGTCCGGTCCACGTCCAGCGGATCGACCTCTTCGGCGTAGAACCGCACGTCGCCGGCGAACTCGGTGAGGCCGCCGGTCTCCACGTCTATCGAGCCGTCGCTCATCGCTGCCTCCCTCGCCGTTCGAGCCGCGAACCCGAACCGTTCGAGCCGCGAACCCGAAGAGGATACCGGCGCGGGCCGACACTCCGTCACCCCGCGCTCACGGCCGCTCTCCGACATGGACACGTCCGAGGGCTCTCACTGGTTCAGGCCGGTTTGACGCCGCCCACGTCGGAGACGAGTTCGCCGAGGAGGTTCAGCGCTTGGGAGCGGCTGGTCAGTTCTGCCGGCAGTTCCTGCTCTGCCGCGGTCAAGAGGTGCTCACCGATCAGCGTGCGGAGTTCCCGCGCTGCCCCGGGCCCGAAGTCCTCCAGGCCGAGCCATCCGAGGTTTTCGCTGACGACCTCTTTGATACCGGCAGCGACCTTGGGATCGGTCACTCGTTCGGCCAGGAACCCGAGTGTCCAGTCGAACAGCCAGCCGGCCGCCGACCATCGGACCTGTGGCGTCACGGCGATCGTGCCTGCCATCATCGACCCACAATGAAGCAGCGGGGCCCGAGCTGATTGTCCGCGATGAAGCGCTCCACCTTCGCCACCTGCTCCGGAGTGAATCGAGCCACATCGACAGGCACCACGTCGGCCTTCTCCAAATGATCCATGATCTTGCTCTGGAGGTTCTCCCACTGCGGGTCGAAGAACCGAGCATCGAAATTGCCGACAGAATCATATGTCTTGCCCTCCGCGTCGACCCAATCCACATTCGGGTCCTCGGAGCGCCGCAGCTCGATCCCGAGTGCCTGCTCAACGCGTTGTGCGGTTTCGACTTCCTCGGGTCGGAGCTTTCCGACGGCCGGGTCCATGCCCAGCGCCCGCAGCCGTTCCTCCTCGTTGCGCGACGGCTCCTCCGGCCTCTTGACCGGCTCCCCGGTGCCGGCGCCCTTGCCCGGGGACGCCCCCTTGAGGTCGTCGACGTCGCGACCCAAACGCGTCACGGCCTCCCCGAGCCGGCGCAGACTCGCGATCAGCGACCGCAACCACCGAGCGATCCGAGCCCCCCAAGCCGCACAAAGGCTCGTCACCTGCTCCACCACCAGCGGCGTAGCCAGCCCCGCCGTCGCGATCAGCTCCCCCGCATACGCGATCAGCCGCGACACCACCGTCGCCACCGCGTCGCGGACCAGCAGGCGGACCGTGCCGATCAGCGTTCCCGCCGCTGCCGTGATCGTGGCCGTCGTCTCCGCCGCCCGGGCCAGGCAGCGCAGGGTCAGCTCGCGGCGGCCGGACCATTCCCGGTATGCCGTCGCGGCCGCCCCGGACCACTCGGTGAGGTCCGCCTCGACCGCGTGGGCCAGCGCTTCCGCCTCGGCGGTCAGGGATCCCGCGACGTTGCGCCAGGTCGCCGCTTCGGCCGCTATCCGGGCCGGGTCGCCGGCCAGCCAGTCCAGGGCCTCCGACAGCGGTCGCACGTGGTCGATCAGCCAGGCGATCCCGTACTGCAGCAGCGCGCCCACCGGGTCGGACACCAGCGCCAGGGCGTCGAGGCCGGCGCCGGCCAGCCCGAGCGTGCCGGCCAGCCAGCTGCCGTTGTGCACCCCCTGCGCGACCAAATCGATGTCCTCGGCGATCCAGACGCCCGCCCAGGGGCTCGGCTCGTCGATGCTGCTCGCGACCAGGGGGTTGACCGTCACATGGCGTCCCGGATCCCCAGCAGCGCCTGTCGGCGGCTCTCGTCGGTCGCCTCGTACTCCGCCGCGGTGGTGCGCAGGCGGGCGCCGGTGTCGTCCAGCGCGGCGGCCGCCTCGCGGATGCCGTCGACCACGACGTCCTGCAGGGCGCCCAGCATGACCGGGACCATGACGCAGAGTTTCCCGTACGCGTCGGGGCCCGGCCGGACCGCCGCGCCCGCCTCCGCCGCCGTGGTCACCTGGTCGGCGATGGCCTCGACGTGGCCGGCGTGGGCCGTGAGGTCCTGGGGGCGTACCCCGAACTCGCCGGTCACGGCTGCCGCCGGCGGAACGACGCGATCACGGCCCGGCCGGTCTCGGAGTCGGCGCCGACAGTCTCGTCGGTGACCACCGTGACCTGCTCCGTCAGCTCCTGCTGGGCGGCGGCCAGCGTGGCCAGGATCTGCCGGGCGGTCTCCGCGGCCGGTTGCCGGCGCACTCCCTCGTCGAGCTCCAGGCCGGTCAGCGCGCCGTTCGCCCCGACGGTCACCGTGATCAGGCCGTTGTCGCTGCGGGCCGAGGTGGTCAGCTGGGCCAGCCGGCCGGCGAGCTCGCGGGCCTGCGCCGCGCGCTGCTCGAAGCCGGCTTGCCAGTCGTCGACGCGGCGCTCGGCCGCGTCCAGGTCCGGTCCATCGAACATGGACCCCACCGTAAACGCCCGGTACGACAGTTCACGAAAGGGTGGCCAGGTGGGCCAGCACGGACTGGTTGGCCTCCCAGCCGTCCGGGAACTTCACCGGCACGCCCAGGTGCACCGGTTCGGTCGACGGGTGGGCGTCCAGCAGCTCCGCGATCCCGGCCCGGGCCACCACCACGCAGGCGTGCCGGTGCCGGGACGTCAGCACGCACAGCCGGCCCGATTCCAGGTGGAACGCGGTCGCGTCGCGGCGGCCCGACAGCGGGTGCAGCACCACTGTCAGGTCGTACTCGCGGCCCTGGAGGCGGTTGGCCGTGTCCACGGTGATCTCGCGGGCGGACGCCGGCAGGAACGAGCGGATCGCCGCCACCTGGTCGCGGTGGGCCGCGCCGATCGCGATCCGGTCCGCGGTCAGGGGCGCCGCGCCGGTCTCCGACTCCGCCAGCGCGCCGCGGGCCAGCGCCCGCGCGGCGATCAGGGCGCAGGCCGCCGCGGCCTCGGCGTCGGTGCGGACGGTGAAGCGGGCCGGCAGTTCGTGCAGGCCCCAGCCGGTCGCCGCGGCCACGTCGAGCACCCTGTCCAGCTCGGTGGTGGCCGGCTCGGTGAAGGTCAGCCGGCGGTCCGCCGGGCCGGTGCCCGAGCGGAAGCCGGTGAAGGGGTAGAACGCGGCCGCCACCACGGGCGCCGCCGACGCCGGCAGGCGCCAGGAGACCGGCAGGCGGTGCACCGGCAGCGTCGGGTTGTGGCGCAGCAGCACCGCCACCGCGCTCTGCATGGGATCCCAGCTCAGGCCGGTCCACCGGTCCACCTCGACCGTCGAGAACGGATCGAGCTGGCCCGGGTCGCCGACGAACAGGGCGCGTTCGAAGCGGGGCGCCACGCGCAGCAGGGCGTCGGAGCGCATCTGGTACGCCTCGTCCACGATCGCCCACGGCCAGGTGCCCTCGGTGACCGTGGCCCACTTCGCCGCGGTCCCGATGGTCACCGGGGGGCCGCCCAGGTCCGGGACCTTCGCGCCGACGCGGCAGGACGGGTGGTGGCGGACACGTTCCGAGGCCACGTAGTCGACCGCCGACAGCCGGCCCACCGGCAGCTCCGGGTGCTTGGCCCCGAGCCGTTCGATCAGGTCGTCCACCTGCTCGTTGGTCTGCGCCACGATCATCAGGGACGCGCCCGTGGCGGCGAGCACGCCGGCCGCGCGTACCACCAGGGTGCTCTTGCCCGCGCCGGGCGGTGAGTCGACCACCACGCCGCGCTGCTCGCAGGTCGCGAGGTCGCGCAGCACCGCGTCGACGACGCGGGCGGCCGCCGCGGCCGGGGGCTCGGGGGACATGGTCACCGACGCACCGTATCCGGTCATCCCGGGACCCCGGATCTTCCCCCAAGGTGATTAAATCGCTCCACAATGTCACTCGTCGGATATCCGACGCTACTTTAAGTGAATGACCGATGGGGTGTACCGTCCGATTCTTCGGCCCCGGCGGGGTGAACTCGCCGCCCTGCACCACCTCGACGCCGTGGCCGCGGGCCGGGTCATGCCGATCATCGAGCTCTCCCCCGGCGACCGCCTGCCCCAGCTGCTCCGGCAGATGCCGCCCCGCACGGGCGCCATCGCCGTCGACCTGAGCGCGGCCGACGAGCCCGCCGACCCGCTCTGTTCGCCGCCGCTGGATCTCGCCGAGGAGCTCGCCGACCTCGGCGTCGCCATGCTGCCGGTGCTGCGGGCGTACGACAGCCGTCGCCGGCTGGCCGAGCACGGGCTGGCCGCGCGCATGCACCTCGGGCGGGCCGTGCTGCGGCTGCAGCCGCACCGCGACGCCCACAATCCGGCCACCGCGACCGCCACCGCCGAGCGGCTGCTGACCGGGGCCGGCCTGGACGCCGAGCGGGTCGACCTGGTGATCGACCTGGCCGAGACCGCCTGCGCCGCGCACGCCAACCGGTTCGAGGAGCGGGCCCGGCACGTGCTGCGCTGGGCCCGGACCGCGCCATGGCGCTCGATCAGCGTCGCCGCCGGGGCGATGCCGCCCAACCTGGACGACCTGCCCACCGACGAGGCGGTGCCGGTCGGCCGCCTCGACGCCCAGGTGTGGGCGCGGTTGTCCGAGCCGGGCATCGGCTACGCCGACTACGGCGTCACCTCACCGGTACGGCGCCTGGGCATCAGCCACCGCCAGCTCCCGACGCTGCGCTACACCGCCGAGCGCGACTGGTGGATCTACCGGTGGGCCCGGCGCGGCGCCCGCAGCGACGACCGCTGCCACGACCTGTGCCGGACGCTGGTCGGCTCGGCGCAGTGGCCGTCCGCCGGCGCCCGCTTCTCCTGGGGCGACGCGCAGATCGCCCGGCAGGCCCGCAGCGCCCGCGGCGGCGGCAGCGCGGCCAACTGGATCGCCTGGAGCACCTCCCACCACATCGCCCACGTGCTGCGGGCGCTGCCGTCGGAGGCCGCCTGATCCCGTCGCGGGCTGCGCCGCCGGCTTCTTGTTCGTACACTTGTGCCAATGCTGCTCGACGCCGCGCTCGCGTACGCCCGGCACGGGATTCCCGTCCTGCCGGTGCACTCGCCTGCGGCGGACGGCTCCTGCTCCTGCGCCCGGCCGGAGTGCGAGCGCCCGGGCAAGCATCCGCGGCTGCGCCACGGCCTGACCGACGCCAGCGTCGACCCGCGCCGGATCGAGATGTGGTGGGCCCGCTGGCCGGCGGCGAACGTCGGGCTGCGCACCGGCATCGTGATGGACGTCGCCGACGTCGACTCGCCGGGCGGCTGGCACGGCCTGCGGCACCTGCTCGGCGACGCGATGCCGGTGGGCCCGCAGGTCCGCACGGGCGGCGGCGGCTGGCACTTCTGGTTCCGGCCGCTGGGGTACGGCAACCGCGTCGGCCTGCTGCCCGGCGTCGACTGGCGGGGCGCGGGCGGCTACGTCGTCGCGCCCCCGTCCCGGCACGCCGACCGCACCACGTACTACTGGGTCACCGGCCCCGGCGCCGCACCCCCCGAGGCGCCCGCCGCGCTGCGGGAGCTGGTCGCCGGCCCCGAGCCGCCCGGCCGGCCCGGCGGCGGCGACCGGCGCGGGATCGTCCACCCCGACCGGTACGCGTCCGTGGCGCTGGCCGCCGAGGCCGACCGGGTGGCCCGCGCGCCGGTCGGCACCCGCAACGACACCCTCAACCGCGCGGCTTTCGCGCTGGGCCGGCTGGTCGGCGCGGGCCTGCTCGACCCGGCGCTGGTGACCGGCGAACTGGCCGCGGCGGCCCGCCGGGCCGGGCTGGGCCGGACCGAGACCACCCGCACCATCCGCTCCGGGCTGACCGCCGGCCGCCGCCAGCCGCTGGACCCGGGACGGCGCAGCGTGGCGTGACCGCCGGCCGCCGTTCGCCGAACTGCCGACCCGGCGAACGGCGGGTAATCTGGCTTGTCGGACTGTCGGGGGGCGACGGGTGGAGGGTGCATGGCCGAGGACGTCGAGGCTGCCGCGGCACAAGCGGACGGTCTGAGCGATCCTGCCCGCCTGCGGTCCCTGCAGCGCGTCTGCGTCGGCGCCGAGCCCGACGAGGCCTTCGACCGGTTCGCCGGCCTGGTCAAGCGGCTGCTCGACGTCCCGGTGGCGCTGGTCTCCCTGGTCGACGACCAGCGCCAGTTCTTCCCCGGCCAGGTCGGGCTGGCCGAGCCGTGGAGCGCCAAGCGGGAGACGCCGCTGTCGCACTCGTTCTGCCAGCACGTGGTCATCGAGGGCGAGGCCAAGGTGTTCCCGGACGCGCGGATCTACGCGCAGGTCCGCGACAACCTGGCCATCCCCGACCTGGGCGTGGTCGCGTACGCGGGGATGCCGCTGACCGACGCCGAGGGGCGCACGCTGGGCTCGCTCTGCGCCATCGACACCAAGCCCCGCGCCTGGCGCAAGGCGGAGCTGGAGACGCTGCGCGACCTGGCCCAGGCGTGCTCGTCCGAGTTGCGCCTGCGCATCTCCCGCGAGCTCGCCGAGGAGGCCCGCCGGTACGCCGAGGGCGCGCACGACCAGCTCGCGATGCTGGCCGAGCTGACCGAGACGCTGGCCACCACCACCGACATCGACGTGGCCCTGGGCGAGCTGGGCGGCGCACTGACCCCCCGGCTGGCCGACTGGTGCCTGATCTCGCTGATCGGCCCGGACGGCATGCCCCGGCACGTCTCCGCCGCCCACCGCGATCCGGAGCGGGCCGGCGACGTGCAGCGCTTCGCCGAGCTGATGGCCACCGGGCTCAACGCCAAGTCGATCGTGCTGGCGGTCCAGCGCACCGGCCGGCCGATCCGCCGCGACGGCGAGACCGCGGCGCACATCCTGGAGCGCACCACCGATGCCGAGCTGGCCACCCTGGCGGAGCGGCTGGGCTACGCCTCGTTCCTGGTCGCGCCGATCACGGCGCCGGTGAGCCACCGGGTGCTGGGTTCCCTCACGCTGGTCAACGGGCCGTCCCGGGCGGCGTTCAGCGAGGGCGACGAGCGGACCGGCACGGACATCGGCCGCCGCGCCGGGCTGGCCATCGACAACAGCCGGCTCTACCGCCAGCAGCGGCACGTCGCCGAGGTGCTCCAGCAGAGCATGCTCACCGAGCTGCCGACGATCAGCGGCATCGAGCTGCACGCCCGCTACCTGCCCGCGCAGGACGGCGCGGCGGTCGGCGGCGACTGGTACGACGCCTTCGCCCAGCCGGACGGGTCGGTGATGCTGGCGGTGGGCGACGTCTCGGGCCACGACATCGAGGCCGCCGCCACCATGGGGCAGCTGCGCAACCTGGTCCGCGGCGACGCGTTCGGCCGCGACGACGAGGCTGGCCCGCTGCTCAGTCAGCTCGACAAGGCCCTGCGCGGGCTGCGGGTGCCCGCCGCCGCCACGGTCGTGCTGGCCCGGCTGCGCCGCGACGACGACCGCTACACGCTGGCGTTCTCCAACGCGGGTCATCCGCCCCCGCTGGTGCTGATGCCCGACGGCTCGGTGGAGGTGTGGTGGACCACGCCGGAACCGCTGCTCGGCCTGGTCTCGCGCCACGAGCGCGCCACCCACCGGCGCACGATCCCGCCGGGCGCGACCCTGGTGCTCTACACCGACGGCCTGGTCGAGGCGCCGGGCCGGCTGCTCGACGACGGCATCGCGCTGATCGAGCAGGTGCTGCGGGACAACCCGGCAGTGCCGGGCGAGGAGCTGTGCAGCCGGCTGCTCGAGGCGGCCAGCCGCCGCGCCGACGACATCGCCCTGCTACTGATCCGCCTGCTCTGACCCCGGGGTGAAGGCCGGCGGCGGCCCGCCGTGGGTCCAGGGCGTCTGGTCCGGGTCGGGAAACGCCCCGCCCGGCCGGTACGCCTCGCTCAGCGTCGTCAGCAGCACCCGCTCACCCACCGCGGGCACGCTGCCGGGCTCGGCCACCAACTTGCGGCCCATGCCGCCGGAGAGCTCCAGCAGCACCTCGGTCCGGTCCGCGCCGGCCGCCGTCACCGAGATCACCAGGGCCTTCTGGCTCGGTCGCTGCGGCGAGGTCAGCGTGGCGCCCGGTTCCACCCGGACCGGTTCGCCGGTGACCACCATGATGCGCGGGCGCAGCACCGGCCGTTTGCCGGTGTCGTCGATCCGGTCCGCATTGGCCAGGGTCACCTCCCCCGCGAAGGCCGCGCCGACGAGCCGGTACTCCGCCATCACCAGGGGGTCGTCGAAGGCCCGCTGGACCGCGTACCGGGTGGCCGCGCTCTCCAGCCGGTGCAGGCGGGCCGCCGCCGCCACCGCGCCGTCGCGGCGGGGCTGGGGCGGGCCGCCCTCGGCCAGGTGCTGCACGAAGCCGGAGTACGTGTCGCGGTCGCTGTCCCACCGGCCCGCCACCCGGGCGCCGGCCGGCAATTCCCGCAGCAGGTCGAGGGTGCGCCACATGAGCTCCCAGGTCGGCAGCAACTGCGCGCGCAGCACCTCGGTCAGGGCCGCGACGTCCGGCTCGGCCGTGGACATCAGCGGGGCCAGCACGTGGTTGTCGAAGGCCGGGTCGGTGGCCGGCCCGGCCGGCGGGGACAGCGCCGGATCCTCGGCCGCCCGGGCCGCCTCGGCGCCGGTGCGGCCGGGCGGCGGCGAGATCCAGGCGAGCAGGGCCGCGAGCTGGGCGTCCTCCGCGCCGCTCTGCCCGGTCGCCCAGTGCAGGCCGAGCGCCTGTACGGCGTTGAGCAGCAACGACGACCCGGGCATCTCGGCGGCGTGGGCGAAGAACGTGAGCCAGCGCCCGAGCAGCGGGACCGACGGGGGCACCGCGTACTCACCGTCGATGCTGCGGAAGCGCGTCGACCGGCCGAACAGCCGCAGGAAGTCGACGCCACCGGTGTTCGGCACCCAGAGCTGCGGCGCGTCGGTGAACCGGTGCCGCACGTCCCGGCCCCGGTCGACCGCCACCGCCTCGGTCGCGGCGGTGAAGCTGTCCACGTACGGCAGCACGATGCCGGCCAGTTCGGCGGCGAAGGCGAAGCGGTGGTCGCGGTTGCGGGGCTGGGCCACGATCAGCAGCCGCGGCGCCGACCGCTCGGCGCCCACCAGCGCGGCCAGCGGGGCGTGCGCCTCCCCGGCCATGGCCAGCGGGATCAGCACCAGCGGCCGGGGGTGGACGTGCAGGTGCCGGACGGTGGCGATGGGCTGGGCGCGGCCGTCGGCGTAGGCCTGGGCGCGGGCCAGGGCGGTGAGCGTACTCACGCCAGCTCGGCCCGCAGCCGGGCCGCGGCCCGCAGCAGCGCCGCCGCCTCGACCTGGTCCTCGGCCGGCTCGGCCGTGCCGGCGGCCAGCGCCAGCGCCTCGGCCACGGTGTCCACGCCGCCGAGCGCGTCGCGGACCGGCCGGCCGAGCGCGGCGGTGCTGCCCGCGGCCTCGTGCCGGCAGTAGACCGCCAGCTCGCAGGCGGACAGGCACTCGGGGGCGTAGCGGGCCTCGACGTGGCGCAGCGCGGCGGTCAGGTCGGCCGGGCCCAGCGCCAGGTCGAAGCTGACCGACCCGGGCAGGGCGGCGGCCAGCTCGGACACCGAGGCCAGCCGGGCGAGCTGGCGCTGCAGGGTGGACAGCTGTTTGCGTACGTCGAGGACCACCGCGGCCGGCTGGAGCGAGAAGTTCTCGGTGCACACCAGCACGACGTCGTGGCTGACCAGCGTGGGGTCGTGGCCCAGCTCGGCGAGCAGCCGGCGCAACGCGAGCACGTAGACGGCCGCCTGCACGGCCGCCGCGGAGACCTTGGCGCTGTCGGCCTGCCCGTCCACGATCGCGAACGACTTGATCTCCACTACGTGCAGCCGGCCCTCGATCTGCAGGGCGATCAGGTCCGGTTCCAGGAAGACCCGCTGACCGGCCACGTCGAGGGTGAGCAGCGGGTGGTCGATCAGGGCGGCGCCGGCCGCGCCGGCGAGCAGTTCCCGGGTACGCCGGTGCCGGGCCGTCAGCGTGTCGTCGTCGTCCTCGCCCAGGTCGTCGTACCCGCCGGCGGCGTCCAGCTGCAGGCACTCGGTCAGCACCTTGCGCAGCAGGGCGCAGTCGTCGGCCTTGAGCATCGCCTCGAAGCCGTTGCCCCGGGCCAGGGCGAACCGGGACTGGCCGAAGCTGCCCGGGAAGCCGATCCGCTGGGCCAGCTTCGGCTTGTCGACGCCGGCCGCGTCGAGCACGGCCCGCCGGGTGCAGCCGGGGTTGCCGGTGAGCGCGGCGATGGTCCGGGCGTTGTGCCGCTTCGGCGGGGTGCCGCCGCGGAGTCGGTCGAGGCCGGCGGTCACGCGCGGCCCCGCTGGTGCGGCACCCGCGGCACGCCGAAGAGCCGCTGTCGCTCGTCCAGGGCGGCCCAGCGTTGCACGGTCTCGGCGGCCAGCGGCACTTCCGGGACGGCGGCGAGGGCGGTGCGGGCGGCGTCGGCGAGCGCGGCGGGGTGCTGCACCGCGTACGCCTCCGGGCCGCCGGGCACCTCGTCGGCCAGGCGGCGCAGCAGACGGGTGGCGGCCAGGCCGGCGGCCTCGCGCATGGCGACGAACTCGGCGATCCGGACGATCGCCGCCAGCAGGTCGGCCGGCGGGGTGGCGACCCGGCCCTCGACCGGCCAGGCCGACAGCGTGAGCTGGCCCCGGGCCGCGGTCAGGTCGGGTCGCAGCGCCGGGCAGATGCGCCACGCCGTGGGATCGCCGGCCGGGTGCGCGCGTTCCTCCTCCCGCAGCAGCGCGACGAGGGCGGCGACGGTGAGATCCCCGTCGAACAGCGCGCCGTGCACGTCGGCGACCAGGCGGCACGAGGCGGGCGCGCCGATCAGCAGCAGGGCGCGGCGGGCCTGCTCGCGGGTGCTCGGCAGCGTGCTCAAGCGGGTCATGGGCGGCCGCTTCCATCCGGGGGGCTTGGCGGATCGACTCTAGATCGTCGTACAGCACCCCGGCAATGTGCGGACGACTCACCACGTTTCACCCACGGGAGGCGAATAAACCGCGCGTATCGGACAGTGCCTCGGGTGGCGCGCTACGTTCGGGGTATGCCGAAGGCCATCTGGAACGACGAGATCATCGCTGAGAGCGACGACACCGTGGTAGTCGAGGGCGTCTACTACTTCCCGCGCTCATCGCTGCGTGAGGACGTGCTGCGCCCCTCGGACACGCACACCGTCTGCCCCTGGAAGGGCAAGGCGTCGTACTACACCCTCGAATCGGGTGGGCAGGTCACGCGGGACGCGGTCTGGTTCTACCCGGAGCCCAAGCCGGACGCCAAGGCCGTCCGCGACCGGGTCGCCTTCTGGAAGGGCGTCAAGGTCGAGGTCTGAGGATCGCCGCCGGCGCGGGCCCGCAGGGGTCCGCGCCGCCTACCCGGGCCTACCCGATCCTCGGGTGGGCGTCCTCGATCGCCGTGACCTCCAGGTAGTCGAGCATGTCCCGCTGCTCGGCCTCGCCGAGGGCGTAGAACGCCTCGTAGGCCGAGGACCGCGAGTGCGGCGTCTCCGCCGCGAGCAGCGCGATGATCGCCGACCAGGCCAGCGAGACCCGGTCGAAGAGCCGCGCGGTCCGCAGCGACGTGAGCCGGCTCAGCATCGCCACCTTCGTCGCCGCGTCGTCGTCGGCCGCGATCCGGTCCGACAGCTCGAACAGCGCCTTGCCCCGGTACGGGTGTTCCGCCTCGACCAGCCGCGCCAGCTCGGCGTTGTCCATCCGGTCGACGGGCGGCGCGGGACCGCGGCGCGGCAGCCGCGGCCGGGAGTCGTCAGCGGGCACGGCTGTCCCGCCCGCTCTCGAAGCCCACTCCCGGCACCTGGTGCGGCAGGGTGGGGCGGCTGGAGAAGGTCGGGAACGGCGGCGCCGGCATCACCGGGGCGTCCGGTGGCGCGGAACCGTGCTCGGCGTCGTCGGCCTCCTCGACCGCAGCGTCGATCTGATCGCGCACCTCGTCCTCCGGGTTCGTGTCGCCCTCCACTTTCCGTCCCAGCACAGTTTGTCCTCCGTTGCCGACTTTCGCTGTGTTGGCGGTCCTATGAGATCACGCCGCGTCAACCCCGGCGAGCGCAGCGTCCGCCCCCACGCCCGGACGTCACCCGACCCGGCGACCCACCGTAATGTGGCGGCAATACATTGATCGTGGCCGGTCGGCCCGCAGTGCCGGCCCTGACCGAGGGTAGGTGCCGTGGACGGGGATACGAGCACCACCGGTGCGACATCCGAGTGGCGGTCGGCCATGGTCGACGTCTCCGGGCTGTCCCTGGCCGAGCTCGCCGCCGGCGGCCCGCCGGACCCGGCCGACGAGTCGGCGCTGGCCCGCTGCCTGCGGCGACTGGCCGACGACCTGGCCCGGCCGGGCGAACCGATCGCCGGCTTCAACTCGGCCCTCTGAGCGCCGCCGTGCCGCACACCCTCGCGTCCCGGCCGCCGGCCGGCCTGCGGGTGCACCGGCTCAGCGACGCGGCGTTCGCCGCGCTGGGCGCGGGCCGCCCGGACGCCGCGACCGTCGACGAGCTGCGCCGCGCCCAGCTCAGCCGGCATCTGCTGCTGCTCCGGGAGATCAACGCGGCCGTGCCGGTCCCCGGGTACGCGGCCCTGGTGGCGGCCGAACGGCAGGATCCGGCGCGAGTCCGGGCGCTGCTGGCCCGTCCACTGGTCGGCGTGTGGGCCACCCGCTGCCTGACCGCCCTGCGCGCCGGCGCGTCCCGGGCCGAGGTGCCCCTGGGCCACCTGGCCGCGCTCACCGGCGACGCCGGGCCGGCGACCCCGCCGCTCACCGCCGCCCACGACGGCCTGTCGATCTCGGTACGCGTCGAGGACCGCGACCCGCTGCGGGCCGGGCTGGGGCTCACCCCGGCTCCCACGCTCACCCCGGCCGAACGGGACCGCTGGCAGCAGACCCTGACCGGCGCCTGGCGCCCGCTGGTCGAGCGGCTCCGCCCGGACGCCGAGGTGCTGGCCGCCGTCCTGGACTGCGTCGTGCCGGTCCGGACCGATCCGGCCGCCCGCGGCATCAGCGCCACCTCGGCGGACGCGTTCGGCGCGGTGGCGATGTCCGAGCCGGCCGACGCCACCGCCCTCGCGGTCGGCCTGCTGCACGAGACCCGGCACAGCCTGCTGAACGCCGTGCAGTACCTCTTCGACCTGCACGAGCAGCCGGACCGGCTGGGCTACTCGCCGTGGCGCGACGACCCCCGCCCGGCCGCCGGCATCCTGCACGGCGCGTACGCCTACCTGACCGTCACCCGGTTCTGGCGGTCCCGGCGCGCGGATCCCGTGGCGGCGTTCGAGTTCGCCCGCTGGCGCGCGGCGGTCCACACCGCGGCGAGCGACCTCCTCGCCGGGGGCACGCTGACCGCGGCCGGCACCCGGTTCGTGACCGCGCTGCGCGCCGAGGTGGAACCGTGGCTGGCCGAGCCGCTGCCGGCCGGGGTCGCCCGGCTGGCCGCCGGGGCCAACGCCGATCACCGACTGCGCTGGCGGCTGCGCAACCGGCACGTGTCACCCGGGGACGCCCGGTTGCTCGCGGACGCCTGGACGCAGGGCCGGCCCGCGCCCCGGATCACCTCCGAGCTGCGTGCGGCCCCGCGGCGGGCGCTGGAGGCCAGCAGCCGGCTCGACCTCGTCCACGCCACGCTGCGCGGGCAGCCCGCGCCGGGCAGTACGCCCGCAGGCGACCTGGCCTACCTGCGGGGGGACCCGGCGGCGGCGCTGCGGGCGTACCGGGAAAGGGTGGTCGCGGACGCCGGGGACGACGCGGCCTGGGCCGGTCTCGCCCTGGCCGGCGGGCCCGCCGCGGTGCGCGACACACCGGAGGTGGTCGCGGCCGCCTACCGCGCGCTGGACGTCCCGGGCGCCGACCCGCTGGCCCTGGCCGGCTGGCTTTCTTCCTGAGGTTCGCTCAGGTCCGCCGCCGCCGCACCGATGGGTGCCCCTGTCGGAGGTGAGTCATGGGTCGGACCGGGAAGACCATGGATCGTGTGCGTCGCGGTGTCGACGGCACCATGATCTTCACGTCGCTGTCGCTGCTCGCGTGGCCGGTGATGGCCGCGGGCCCCGCCGGCGTGCTCGCCGGCGGCCTCGCCGTGCTGCTCCTGGGCGTGGGCGTGATCGTCCTGGCCGGACGCCGGCCGCTGCTGCAGTACGTCCCCGTCGCCGCCGCCGTCCTGGTGGCCGCCTACCGGGTGGCCCGGCACGGCGTCGCCGACCGGCCGCTGACCTGGCTCGTCCTGGGCGTCGCGGCGATCATCCTGCTCCGCCAGTTCCTCGGCGCGCGGACCAACGAGGGCCTGGTCCGCGACCTCACCCGGCAGCGGGCCCAGCTGGCCCGGCAGGCGTTCCGCGACCCGCTCACCGAGCTCGGCAACCGCAAGCTGTTCATGGACCACGCCACCGACGCCCTCGCGGACGCCGACGACACCACGACCGCCGTGATCCTGTTCGACCTCGACGGGTTCAAGCAGGTCAACGACACGTACGGGCACGCCACCGGCGACGAGCTGCTGCGGACCGCGGCGGAACGGCTCAGCGCGAACGTCCGGACCAACGACACCGTGTCCCGCCTCGGCGGCGACGAGTTCGTGGTGCTGCTGCCCCGCCTGGTGGACGAGCGCATCGCCGACACCGTCGCGGCCCGCATCCTGCGCGACCTGGCCCAGCCGCTGGTGGTCGGCGACACCGTGCTGACCATCCCGGCCAGCGCCGGCATCGCCCTGACCAAGGGCAGCGGCACCGCCGTGGACGACGTGATGCGCGAGGCCGACCTGGCCCTGTACCAGGCGAAGGCCGAGGGCAAGGGCGTCGCCCGGCGGTTCGACCCGACCCAGTTCGCCGCGGCCGAGCAGCGCCGCCGCGAGGAGGCGGACCTGTGCCGCGCCCTCGACGACGGCGAGTTCGAGGTGTACTACCAGCCGATCGTCGACCTGGACGGCGAACGCACGGTCGGCGTCGAGGCGCTGGTCCGGTGGAACCACCGGGAGCGGGGCATGCTCCCGCCGGCCGCCTTCCTCGACATGGCCGAGACGCTGGGCCTGCTGCCCCGGCTCGGCGGCTGGGTGCTCGAGGAGGCCTGCCGGCAGGCCGCGGTGTGGCAGGCCCAGGCCCCCGGCTTCGAGCTCAACGTCAACCTGTCGGCCAGCCAGCTCGGCAACCCGGCGCTGATCGACGAGGTCCGCGCCGTGCTGGAGCGCACCGGCCTGCCGCCCGCGCTGCTGGTGCTGGAGCTGACCGAGTCGGTGGCGCTGGTCGACCTCATCGAGTCGGCCCGGGTGCTGGGCGCGCTCAAGCAGCTCGGCGTGCGGATCGCGCTGGACGACTTCGGCACCGGCTTCTCGTCGCTGAGCCACCTCGGCACCCTGCCCGTCGACGTCGTGAAGATCGACAAGTCGTTCGTGCAGGCCATGCAGGAGAGCAACGGGGCGTCGGTGGCCGAGGCGGTGCTCCAGATCGCCCGGACGTTCCGCCTGGCGCCGGTCGCCGAGGGCGTCGAGGACGCGACCCAGGCCAGCCGGCTGCGCGAGCTGGACTGCGCCCAGGCCCAGGGCTACCACTTCGCCCGGCCGATGCCGGCCGTCGACCTGACCGCGTTGCTGACCCGCCAGGCGGCGCTGCCGGCCTGAGTCACAGCGGCGGCGGCTCGATCTCCGTCTCCAGGCGCCCGCCGGCCAGCGCGCGGGCGAGCAGCGGATGGCCCTCGCCGTACGCCTTCTGCAGCTCCTCGGCGGCGGCCTGCATCGACGGCTCGTCGCCGGCGTCCAGCGCGACGTTGAACGCGCAGGCCAGGGTGTCCGGGTGCGCCGCGCCGCGCAGCGACCGGGAACGGGCGACGGTGTCCAGCGCGATCTCCCGGGCCTGCTGCGCCTCGCCCAGCGCCAGCAGATCCGCGGCCAGACCGTTCGCGCAGCTCAACGTGAACGGGTGATCCGCGCCGACGCTGCGCCGCAACCCGCCCAGCGCCTCGGCGTCGATCGTGCGGGCCTCGGCGTACCGGCCGGTGGCCCGCACCACCCCGGCCAGGTCGGCCGCCGCGGCCAGCGTGAACGGATGCTCCTCGCCCAGCACCGCGTGGTAGCGGGCCACCGCCCGCTCCAGCAGCCGGTGCGCCTCGTCGAGGTCGCCGTCCGCCCGGGCGCAGTTGGCCAGCGACACCAGCGCGCCCAGCGTCTCCACGTTCAGATCGCCGAACTTCTGCCTGTACAGCTCCGCGTTGGCCGCGGCGAGCTCGCGGGCCTGCGGCAGCCCGCGCCGGCGCGCCGCGATGGCCGCGAACCGCCCGGCCCACAACGCCATCGGATGGTCGGCGCCGAGCGCGTCGGCGTACCCGTTGGCCAGCAGCGCCGAGGCGCCGGCGTAGTCACCCAGCCCGACCAGGTCGAAGGCCAGCCCGGCCCGCGAGGACAGCGTCTCCGGATGACCCTCCACGAAGATCATCTGCCGGTGCCGGAGCACCTGCTCGTCGAGCGCCCGCGCCCCCCGGAAGTCGCCCAGCAGCCGCAGGTCGACGGCCAGGTTGTTGGCGCAGCGCAGGGCGGTCGGGAAGCTCTCGCCGAACAGCCGGCGGTAGCGCACCAGGTTGTCCGCGTCGAGCTGGCGGGCCTGCCCGAAGTGACCCTGGATCCGCAGGTCGGCGCCGACACTGTTGGCCGTGGCCAGGGTCGTCTCGTCGTCGCCGCCGAGCACCTCACGCTGCGAGCGCAGCGTCTGGGCGTTCAGGGACCGGGCGTCGGCCGTACGCCCCACCGCCCGCAACGCGTTGGCCAGGTGGAACGAAGCCAGGAGGGTCTGCTCGTCGGTCTCGCCGAGGCTGTCCCGCCAGCGCGCCACCGCCTGCGCCGCCAGGTCGCGGCTGGAGTCCCAGTCGCCGCGGGCGTACAGGAACCGGATGCAGTTGATGACCAGCTGGCGGATCTCCTCGGCGTCGGCGCCGAGCACGTCGGAGTGCACCAGGTGCGGGACGATCGCCGCGTACCGGGGCCAGTGGGCGGGGTTGTCCGGGTCGCCGGGATCGGCCGCGGCCAGCATGGCCCGCACCGAACGCAGCAGCGCGGCGTGCCGCTCCGAACTCAACTGCTGGCCCAGCATGCCCCGGACCAGCGGATGCACCAGCACGTTGTCGCCCGGCGGGTCCAGCTCGGCCAGCCCGTACCGGCCGGTCAGCCGCAGCGCCGCCTTGAGCCGCCGCTCGATGCGTACCGTGCGGGCCAGCTCCGGCGGCACCACGCCGCGCGCCGCCCAGAGCAGCTCCCACGACACCGGCGCGCTGGCCAGGAACGCGCACAGCTCGAGCAGCTGGAAGGCGGCCGGCGAGGTTTCCGCCAGCGCGTCCGCGGCCAGCCCCCAGGCCACCCGGATGGGCGTCGGGAAGGCCAGCTCGGCGGCCCGCCGCTGGTAGCGGCGCAGGTACTCGTCGACGCTCCAGCCCGTCGCCACCCGCACCGCGGCGGCCTGGTCCAGCGCCATGGGCACGTCGTCGAGGCCCTCGGCCAGCCGCTCGGCCTCCGCGGCGGACAGCTCCGGGGAGCGCCGGCGCAGGAAGTCCACGCTGTCCGTCCGGTCGAACACCGGCACCGGCACCGCCTGGGCGACCTCCGAGGTCCACCGCGGATTGCGCGAGGTGACCAGCACGTGCCCGGCCCCGCTGGGCAGGTACGGCTTGATGTCCTCGGGCCGGTTCGCGTTCTCGAACACGACCAGCCAGTTCCGGTACGGCTCGCCCCGGCTGAGCGCGTCACGCACCGCGCCCAACGTACGGTTGATGTCGCGGGCCTCGGGCAGCCGCAGCTCGCTGGCCAGCCCGACCAGCGCGGCCCGCATGCCGGCGGTCTGCTCGGCCGGGATCCACCAGACCAGGTCGTAGGTGGCGGCGTAACGGTGGGCGTACTCCACGGCGAGCTGGGTGCGCCCGGTCCCGCCGAGCTGGTGCTCGGCGGCGGGCAGCAACACGACCGGCCCGGTGCCGAGCAGCCCGCGCACGTCGGCGAGCAGCCCCTCCCGGCCGATGAAACGCGGATTACGCGGCGGCAGCCCACCCCGGATCGGCACGCCGCCCTCCCCACTGGTGACTCGGCCATCTACTGTCGTTGTGCCGATTACCGTACGTGGAATCATCACCACAGCGGAAGCTTGCGCCGAACGGAAAGGACCCGGTGTCCGAGGAAGCCGTAACAAGTCTCGACCGCGACGCCGACGTGGTCACCGTGCGCCTGCACGGGGAGATCGACGTCCTGACGGTCGATCAGGTCCGGGTCAGTCTGGTGGAGGCCCTGGAGGGCCGGCCCCGGGCGATCATCGTGGACCTGGCGGAGCTGTCCTTCATCGACTCGACCGGGCTGGGGGCGATCATCTTCGGCTTCCAGCGGGCGCGGGACGAGGGGGTGGAGTTCCGGCTGGCTCACCCCAGTCGGGGGGTACGGCAGATCCTGGTGCTCAGTGGGCTGCTGGAGGTCGTCGGGCTGACGGAGTGACGAGGGTGCTTCGGGTCGGTGCGGTGGCTGACTCGCCCGGCTCGTCCCGCCCTTTGATCCGGGCCGTGGCGCCGCGCTGCATCCCGGACAGCTCAGCGCTCGTTACCTCAGATCTTGTTGAGCTGGGGCCCGCTCCGGCTATCCAACTTCACAAGATTCGCCCAGGCCGATCCGTGGCAACGTCCCCGCGGCGCGGCGCCGCGCGGCGCGGCGCGGCGCGGCTCACCGCATCGCCGGCGCGCGACCTCCCCAGCTACCGATCTTGTTGAGCGACGGCCCGCTCCGTCCGGCTTACTCCTCAAGATCTCGCTCACAGGAACACGCACGTGAGCCGCGCTGCACGTAGACCCCCCGGATCTTGGTGAGCCGCAGCCCGCCCGTCCCGATGTTGTTGAGCTACGGCCTGCTCCGCCTACCCGGCTTCACAAGATCCGCGAGCTGACCCGCAGCCGCGCCCCACCAACCGCACGACAGCGCCCCACAGCCCAGCCCCACCCCTCCCAGCACCGAGACAGCCACGATCTTGTTAAGCCGCAGCCCACTCGGCCCGCCCCGCTCCACAAGATTCCCGAGCCGACCCGCGGCCGCGTCCACCGACCGCACGACACCTCGCGCACAGCTCAGTGCACAGCTCGCCCGCCTTGACCTCTTGCTCGACCCGCCCGCCGCCTGGCCGCCTGCCCCCTGCCTGCCCCTGCCTGCCTGCCCTCCCTGCCTGCCCTGCCCGCCCTGCGTGCCTGCCCTCCCTGCCTGCCCTGCCTGCCTGCCTGCCCTGCCTGCCTGCCTGCCCTGCCTGCCTGCCCTGCCTCCTGCCCCCTGCCCGATCTTGTTGAGCCGTAGCACGCCCGCTTGGGCTCAACTGGTGGTTGCAACACCGAGTAGTTCGGCCATCTTCTCAGCGGGGTTGGCCCAGCCCAAGGTTTGCCGGGGACGGCCGTTGAGTTCGTCAGCGACCTGGTCCAGGCCGGCCTGGTCGATGGTGGTGAAGTCGAAGCGGCCTTTCGAGAAGTACTGCCGCAACAACCCGTTGGTGTTCTCGTTCGACCCCCGCTGCCAGGGCGAGTGCGGGTCACAGAAGTAGACCGGGCAGTCGGTGGCCAGGCTGAACCGGTGGTGGGCGGCCATCTCCGAACCTTGGTCCCAGGTCAGCGACGCCCGCAGCCGCGCCGGCAGCCGGCCCATCGCCTCCGACAACCGGGCAACGACATGTTCGGAGACCTTGCCCTCGGGTAGCCCGACCAGGATGACGAACCGGGTGGCCCGTGCCACCAGGGTGGCGATCGCCGAGTTCAGCCCACCGCGGCGGGTGCCCTCGAGCAGGTCACCTTCCCAGTGCCCGGGCACCGCCCGATCGCAGGCCTCGGCCGGCCGGGCGCTGATGTTCAGGCCCAGCCACGGCCGCGATGAACGGATAGCCCCCGCGACAGCGGGCCGGGCTCTGCGGGTTGCCCGCCCGGACCGCAGGGCCACCTGCCGGGACAGATCAGCGCGCAGATTCCCGCGGGCCTGCAGATAGATAGCCTGGTAGATCGTCTCGTGCGACACATGCCACTCCGGGTGTTCGGGATGCTCGATCCGTAGCCAAGCGGCGATCTGCTGCGGCGACCACCGCCGGCGCAACCCGGCCAGAACCAGGTCCCGCAACACCGGATCGGTCGCCAGCCGGGCAACCCGACGCGGCCGGCGATGCCGTAACCAGCACGCCCAGTCCGCCGCCGAGGGCAGATACCGCTGACCGTACTTCTCGAACCAGGCCACCTCCCGCGACACCGTCGAGGGCGCCCGCTCCAGACACCGGGCAATCTGCCGAATCGACTCACCCGCCGCCCGGCCCAACCCGATCCGTTCCCGCTCCCACACAGACAACCTCTTCGCCACAACCCACTCCTAGCTGCAGAAACGCGGGTGTTGCAACCAGACCTTGAAATCGCCCCGGCCCACCCCACTCCACAAGATCCCTAAGGCCGACCAGCAGCCCCCACGCGAATCGCACAGCGCCCCACCGCACCACACGCACAGCCGACCTCCGCCCCGATCTTGTGAAGGGAGGGCCCGCTCCGCCCCACCAACTTCACAAGATTCGCCGGAGGCGGAGGCGAAGGAAGGCGGACGGCGACGGCAGACGGCGGCGGGCGCAGACAGCGGACAACGGACAGCGCAAGGCGGACGGCGCAAGGTGGACGGCGGCGGCGGACAGCGACGGCGGACAGCGACGGCGGACAGCGGCGGCGGCGGCGGACGGCGGCGGCGGCGGACGGCGGCGGCGGCGGCGGACGGCGGCGGCGGACGGCGGCGGCGGACAGCAGAGAGCGAAGGGCGCACCGCCCCGAACGCACGGCGGAGGCGAAGAAGGGACGGCAGCAGAATCCAAGGCAAGCGCCGAGCGTGCAAGCAAAAGGGTGCGAGCCCCAACCAAGGCCCGCACCCCCACAGCCAAAAGAAAGAAAAATCAACCCACCCAGGCATACTCCCGAGCCGGCACCGCCACCGCAGCCCCCGCCGACCGGAAGTTGTTGTTCACCGTGGCAGCCTCCGTAGCATTCGGGTTCGGGTTGCGGCAGGAGACCGGCGCGCTACTGCCCGACATGAGATCCGCGCACAGCCCGGTCCGCCGGTCCGGCAGTCCGAGGATGTGCCCGAACTCGTGCGCGGCGATCCGCGGCTGGTAGTAGCCGTCGTTGACCGCCTCGCGACCCATGTACCAGCGTCCGTTGCCCAGCGACGTCGAGTACGTACGGGGCCAGCCGTTGTCGGCGTACACCCGGATGTTCGGGGTGCGGCCGGCCGGGACGGGCTGGAGCTGCACGTTGGTGACCCGGCTGTTCCAGATCTGGGCGCCCTGGTTGACGACCGCGATGAATTCCTGGGCCTGGCTGGCGTCGTAGTACAGGATCCGGGGCGCCGCGGCGGCCGGGCCGGCGGTGGCGACCTGCAGGCCGAACAGCACGGCGATGGTGGCCAGCGCGGCGGACAGTGTTTTGCGCAGCATCGGGGACCTCCCTGGGGGTGGTGGGACGGGTGTCCACACCGTAGCCAGAGAGCGACGTCTATCGATGGATTGCGGCCATACCTCTTCATGCCTACGACCGTGTGATGACGGCGGCCGGGTAGGCCAGGCCGATGCCGGGGCCGGCCGGGCCGGTGTCGCGGTGCCGCCGGCCGATCAGCAGCGACAACGACAGCAGCGACGCGGTCAGCGCGAGGGCGCCGGCGCCGTACCAGGCCGCGTCGTAGTCGCCGAGCCGGTCCCGGACCAGGCCGGCGCCGGTGGCCGCGATCGCCGCGCCGAACTGGTGGGAGGCGAAGACCCAGCCGAAGACGACCGCTCCGCGGGCCCCGAAGTACTCGCGGCACAGCGCGACCGTCGGGGGCACCGTGGCCACCCAGTCCAGCCCGTAGAACAGGATGAACACCACCATGGACGGGTGCGCGGTCGCCGCGAACAGCGACGGCAGCACCAGCAGGGACAGCCCGCGCAGCGCGTAGTAGCCGGCCAGCAGCCAGCGGCTGTCGACCCGGTCGGTGAGCCAGCCGGAGGCGATGGTGCCGGCGATGTCGAACAGCCCGACCAGCGCGAGCAGGCTCGCCGCGGTGGTCTGGGTCATCCCGTGGTCGTGCGCGGCCGGGATGAAGTGGGTGCCGACCAGGCCGTTGGTGGTGGCGCCGCAGATCGCGAAGCCGCCGGCCAGCAGCCAGAACGGCCGGGTACGGGCGGCCTGGCGCAGCGAGCTCAGGGCGGTACGCACCGCGCTGCCCGGCGCCACCACCGGCAGCGACGCGACGTCGTCGGGTCCGGCCCCGTACGCGGTCACGCCCAGGTCGGCCGGCCGGTCGCGCAGCCGCCACCAGACCAGCGGCACCACCGACAGCGCCACCGCCGCCACGGTGAGCGCGGCCACCCGCCAGCCGTGGTCCCCGGTCAGCCGGGCCAGCAGCGGCAGGAAGACGAGCTGCCCGGCCGCGCCGCCGGCGGTCAGCACGCCGACGACCAGTCCGCGCCGGGCCACGAACCAGCGGTTGGCGACGACCGCGACGAAGCCCAGCGCCATCGAGCCGGTGCCCAGCCCGACCAGCACGCCCCAGCAGAGGATCAGCTGCCAGCTCTGCTGCATGAACACCGTGAGCCCGCTGCCGGCCGAGACCAGCACCAGCGCGCCGGCCACGACTCGGCGGAGGCCGAGCTTCTCCATCAGGGCCGCGGCGAACGGGGCGGTGAGGCCGAACAGCAGGAGGTTGACCGAGACGGCCGCGGAGATCGTGCCGAGCGACCAGCCGAACTCCTCGTGCAGCGGCTGGAGCATGACCGACGGGGTGGCGCGGAAGCCGGCGGCCCCGACGAGCGCGACGAAGGCGACGGCGGCCACGAGCCAGGCGGGGTGGAGGCGGCGAGAGATCACCCGATCATTGTGCGGAGCCGGGTCCGGACGGACGAGTGGCCGGGAGGCCATGATGCGCAAGAATCGGGCCATGACCCATTCCGTGGCGATGCTCGCCCTCGACGGCGTGGTCGCTTTCGACCTCGGCGTCCCACCCCAGGTCTTCGGCGCGGCGCGGGACGCCGGCAACGGCTTCCTCTACTCGGTGACCACCTGCGGCGACGGCCCCGGTCCGGTACGCCCCGAGCGCGGCGGCTTCCGGATCGTCCCGGACCACGACCTGGCCCCGCTGTCCACCGCCGACACCGTGCTGGTGCCCGGGGTGAGCGGCGGCAGCGCGATGACCGAGGGCACGGTCTCCCCGGCCGTCGCCGCGGCGCTGCGGGGGGCCCACGCGCGCGGCGCCCGGATCATCTCGATCTGCACCGGCGCCGCGGTGCTCGCCGCCGCCGGCCTGCTCGACGGGCGTGCCGCGGCCAGCCACTGGGCCTGGGCCAAACGGCTGCGCCGGCTGTACCCGCGGGTCGCGTGGGACTTCGACGTGCTGTTCGTGGACGACGGGGACGTGCTGACCTCGGCCGGGGTGGCCGCCGGGGTCGACCTGTGCCTGCACGTGATCCGCCAGGACCACGGCAGCCTGGTGGCCAACCAGGCGGCCCGGCGCTGCGTGGTGTCGCCGTGGCGCGACGGCGGCCAGGCCCAGTACATCGAGCAGCCGGTGCCGGTGGCGGTGGGCGCGGGCACCGAGCCGACCCGGGCCTGGGCGCTGCACCGGCTGGCCGAGCCGGTCAGCCTGGAGGACCTGGCCGGGCACGCGCGGATGAGCGTGCGCACGTTCACCCGCCGGTTCCGCGACGAGACCGGGCTGAGCCCGCGCCGCTGGCTGCTCCAGCAGCGGGTGGCCCACGCCCGGCTGCTGCTGGAGTCGACCGACCTGAGCGTCGACCTGGTGGCCCGGCGTTCCGGGCTGGGCAGCGCGACCGCCCTGCGCCAGCACCTGCAGGCGACGATCGGGGTGCCGCCCTCGGCGTACCGGCGGACATTCCGTCAGACGTGACCAGGGCCTCAGAAATGCTCAGAAGGGGCCGATGGGACCAACGAACCCCCAACGTGCCGTTGCCCTGAGGATGACATGGACCAGACCTTCCGCCCGCTGCTCGATGCGCTCAAGCAGATCGGCATCGATCCGGTCGCGGTGGACGCCGCGGCCGACGAGGCCCAGCGCAGCGGCCGGTCGGTGCGGGCAGTCCTGATCAACGACCAGGTCGTCACCGAGGAGCAGCTCACCGAGGCGGCCGCGGCGGCGTTCGGCATCAACACCCTCGACCTGGTCGGCTACTCCCCCGACCCGGCCGCGCTCAAGCGCATCCCGCTGAGCGTGGTGCTGCGGCACCGGGTGCTCGGGCTGGCGATGCACGACGGCGAGCTGGTCGTGGGCGTCACCGACCCCGGCGACGTGGTGGCCCTCGACGACGTCCGCGCCTCCACCGGCATGACGATCCGCCCGGTGGTGGTCGCCCGCAGCGAGGTCCGCCGGATCATCGAGCGGCTGCAGCGCGAGGACAGCGACCTGGGCGACCTGGCCGACGCCTCGCTGGACGACCAGGTGATGACGGCCCAGGCGCAGAGCGCCGACGACGCGCCGATCGTGCGGTACGTCAACAACCTGATCGAGCAGGCCGTCCAGAACCGCGCCTCCGACCTGCACCTGGAGCCCACCGAGGACGACATGCGGGTGCGCTACCGGATCGACGGCGTGCTGCACGAGCTCGACACCGTGCCGCGCGGGGTCATGGCCGCGCTGACCTCCCGCCTGAAGATCATGTCGGGCGTCGACATCACCGAGCGGCGGGTGCCGCAGAACGGCCGCATCACCGCGCTGATCCGCGACCGCCAGGTGGACCTGCGGACCGCCACCCTGCCGACCGTGTGGGGCGAGAAGATCGTGCTGCGGGTGCTCGACACCGGCGGCATCGACCTGGACATGAACAAGCTGGGCTTCACCCAGCACAACCTGACCCGCTTCGCGGAGTCCTTCACCAAGCCGCACGGCATGGTCCTGGTCACCGGTCCCACCGGCTCCGGCAAGTCCACCACCCTGTACGCCACCCTGGGCCGGATCAGCAAGCCGGAGATCAACGTGATCACGGTCGAGGACCCGGTCGAGTACCGCCTGCGCGGGGTCAACCAGGTCCAGGTGAACACGAAGGCCGGCCTGACGTTCGCGGCCGTGCTCCCGGCGATCCTGCGCTCGGACCCCGACGTCGTGCTGATCGGTGAGATCCGCGACGGCAACACCGCCCAGATCGCCGTCGAGGCGTCGCTGACCGGTCACCTGGTGCTCTCCACCCTGCACACCAACGACGCCCCGGGCGCGGTCACCCGGCTCACCGAGATGGGCATCGAGCCGTTCCTGGTCGGCTCGTCGCTGGACTGCGTGCTGGCCCAGCGGCTCGCGCGCCGGCTGTGCGACTGGTGCAAGGAGGCGTACCTGCCGAGCGAGGAGGAGCTGGAGGGCGCCCGCTGGCCGGTGCAGGACCTGAAGATCCCGGATGCGCTGTACCGGCCGGTGGGCTGCCGCAACTGCGCCAACACCGGCTACCGCGGCCGGATCGCGCTGCACGAGGTCATGCCGATCTCGCCGGAGATCGAGACGCTGACCATCCGCCGCGCCTCCTCCAACGAGATCCGCGAGGTGGCCCTCGACCAGGGCATGTACGAGCTGCGCGCGGACGGCCTGGCCAAGGCGGCGGGCGGGCTGACGTCGCTGCGTGAGGTCTCGCGCGTCGCCATCTGACTCCTAAACCCGCCCGGCGCCCTGCCGAACTAGGTGGCGTCAAACTTCGCGACGAGATTGTCGGTGCAGCTCATGTACACGCTCGACCATGAGGTACCGCCCCCGGCGGCACCGGTCGGCCCGGCCGGACCCGGCCCGGACGACCTGGCCGTGCTGGACCAGATGCTGATCTCGCTCGTCGAGGCCCGCGGCTCCGACCTGCACCTGACCGTCGGCTCCCCGCCGATGATCCGGGTGGACGGCACTCTGCGCGCGCTGCCCGGCTACGGCAAGCTCAACTCGGCCGACACCGTGCTGCTGGCCCGCGCCGCCGTCTCCGCCCACCAGTGGCAGACGTTCGAGCGCGAGCAGGAGATGGACTTCGCGCACAGCATCACCGGCGTCTCGCGGTTCCGCGGCAACCTCTACATCCAGCGCAACTCGTGCGGCGCCGTCTTCCGGGCCATCCCGCACACCATCAAGCCGCTGGACGAGCTGGGCATGCCCGACTCGGTGTCCCGCTTCGCCCACCTGCCCCGCGGCCTGGTGCTGGTGACCGGGCCGACCGGTTCCGGCAAGACCACCACCCTCGCCTCGGTGCTGGACCTGGCCAACCGCAGCCGGTCGGCGCACATCATCACCATCGAGGACCCGATCGAGTTCCTGCACCCGCACAAGCGCAGCCTGGTGAACCAGCGTGAGGTGGGCTCCGACACGGAGACCTTCCCGCAGGCGCTCAAGCACGCGCTGCGCCAGGACCCCGACATCATCCTGGTCGGCGAGCTGCGGGACCTGGAGACGACCGCGACGGCGCTGACCGCCGCGGAGACCGGTCACCTCGTCCTGGCGACGCTGCACACGCAGAGCGCGACCCAGACCATCGACCGCGTGATCGACATCTTCCCGCCGCACCAGCAGCTGCAGATCCGCGCCCAGCTGGCCGCCAGCCTGCAGGGCGTCGTCACGCAGGCGCTGGCCCCGCGGGCCGACGGCAAGGGCCGGACGGTGATCTGCGAGATCCTCACCGCGACGCCGGCCATCCGGAGCCTGATCCGCGAGGGCAAGTCGCACCAGATCCCGTCCTTCATGCAGGCCGGCGGCAACGACGGCATGTTGGCGTTCGACCAGCACCTGGCCGAGCGCGTCCGGGAGGGCCTGGTCTCGATGCAGGCCGCCCTGGAGATCTGCCACTCCCAGGAAGAGCTCAAGCGCCTGATCGGACGGATGTGACATGCCGGCGACGAAGACGTTCCACTACAACAGCATCGACGCCAACGGGCGCAAGACCAAGGGCACGGTCGAGGCGGCGAACGAGACCGCGGCGACGCACCTGCTGCGCCAGCGCGGCGAGACCCCGCTCGAGCTGAGCCAGGCCGGTCAGGGCCTCAACCGGGATCTGAAGATCCCCGGCCTGGGCAACCGGACCAAGCTCAAGGATCTGGCCGTGTTCGCCCGGCAGTTCTCCACGATGACCGCGTCCGGCATGTCGCTGCTGCGCTCGCTGGCCATCCTCGAGGAGCAGACCACCGCGCTGACGCTGAAGAAGGCGACCGGCGAGATGAGCACGGACGTCGCCGCGGGCGTCTCGCTGTCGGCCGCCATGGGCAAGCACGACAAGGTCTTCCCGCGCCTGATGGTCGCCATGGTGCGCGCCGGCGAGGCGGGCGGCATGATCGACCGGGCGCTGGAGCAGATCGCGGACAGCCTGGAGAAGGACACCGCGCTCCGCGGCAAGATCAAGAGTGCGCTGACCTATCCGGCCATCGTGCTGGCCTTCACCTTCGTGATGATCGCCGCGGTGCTCATCTTCATCGTCCCGATCTTCGAACAGATGTTCAAGAATCTGGGCGGCGAGCTGCCGGGCATCACCCAGTTCCTGGTCGACACCAGCCACAACATGTGGTGGATCGGGCCACTGGCGCTGACCCTGGGCATCGGCGGGAGCATCGCCTTCAAGCGGCAGCTCCGGGCGAGCGAGGACTTCCGGCTCAAGGTCGACAAGCTGAAGCTCGGCATGCCGGTCTTCGGCCCGCTCTTCCGCAAGCTGGCGATGAGCCGGTTCTCGCGCAACCTCGGCCTGCTGCTCAACGTCGGCGTGCCCGTCATGCAGGCGCTCGCCGTGGTCGGCGAGACCACCGGCAACGAGATCATCAACATCGCCATGCGCGACGTGCAGTCCGCCGTCCGCGAGGGGCAGCCGATGTCCTCGGCCATGCGCAAGCACAAGGTCTTCCCCGAGATGGTCACGCAGATGATCGAAGTGGGCGAAGAAAGCGGTCAAATCAGTCAGATGCTCGACAAGGTTGCCGATTTCTATGACAGGGAAGTCGACAGCGCCGCCGAGTCCCTGACCGCTTCGATCGAACCGATCATGGTCCTCGTCATGGGCTCCGTGGTCGGCGGAATGGTGATCTGTCTGTACCTGCCGATGTTCACCATCTACCAGAACATCCAGGGCAACTGACGCCCCGGAGCACCAAAACGACCGGTCTCCGGTCGCGGAGTCGGGCACCCGAGCCCGGAACAACCCATCCCCGCCCCACCCTGACGCCCTACTGGAGGCACCCCCAATGCACGACATCATCAGCCGGATGCGCGCCAAGAAGCAGGACGAGGGCTTCACCCTCATCGAGCTCCTGGTCGTCGTGGTCATCATCGGCGTCCTGGTCGCGATCGCCGTCCCGGTCTACCTGAACTACCGCCAGGGCGCCGCCGACAAGTCGGCCCAGTCCGACGTGCGCGGCGCGGTCAGCGCGCTCGAGCAGTGGTACACCGACAACGGCAACGCCTACCCGGCCGCCGCGATCGCCAAGCAGACCAAGAGCTTCGACCTGGGCGGCACCAACCCCAGCCAGGTCACGCTGTCGGAGAACACGACCATGACCTACGTCCCGGTCAGCAAGACCGGCACCGCCGGCAGCTACCTGATCTGTGCCACCAACAGCGGCGGCACCGGCAAGATCTACCTGTACGACAGCCTCAAGGGCGGCTCGGTCAAGGCCGACGACAAGATCAAGATTGACGCCTGCGCTCCCTGACGGATGCCCCACGGGTGGCGCCGACGCCGGCGTCACCCGCAGCCGACCACCCGCGAGACCGAGGAGGACCGCCGTGCCCCAGCCCCTGCTGTTCGGCATCGTGGCCCTGCTCGGTCTCGCGGTCGGCTCGTTCCTGAACGTCGTGATCCACCGGGTACCGCGGGGCGAGTCCCTGGTCCGGCCCGGCTCGCACTGCCCGCGGTGCGACTCGGAGATCCGCCACCGGCACAACGTGCCGGTGTTCGGCTGGCTGCTGCTGCGCGGCCGGTGCGCCGACTGCCGGGCCCCGATCAGCGTCCGCTACCCGCTGGTCGAGGCCGGCACCGCGGCGCTGTTCGTGGCCGTGACCGCGCGGTTCGGCCTCTCCTGGACCCTGCCCGCGTACCTCTATCTGGCCGCGATCGCGATCGCCCTGGCGCTGATCGACCTGGACGTGATGCGGCTGCCGAACGCCATCGTGCTGCCCTCGTACCTGGTCGCGGTGGTCCTGCTGGCGCCCGTCGCGCTGCTGGGCGACGGCCCGGCCCCGATCCTCCGCGGGCTCGCCGCCGCCGTTCTGCTCTGGGCGTTCTACCGCCTGCTGGCCCACTTCGGCGGCATGGGCGGCGGTGACGTCAAGCTCGCCCCGCTGCTCGGCTTCTACCTCGGCTGGCTGGGCTGGGGCCCGGTCGCGGTCGGCGCGTTCGCGGCGTTCCTGCTCGGCGGGGCCGTCGGCGCGACGCTGATGGCGACCCGGCTGGCCGGCCGCAAGAGCCGCATCCCGTTCGGCCCGGCCATGCTCGCCGGCGCGTTCCTGGCCGTGTTCGCCGCGGCGCCGATCACCGACTGGTACGCATCCCTGCTCACCCCCACCGCCTGAGGAAGGAAACCGATGGCTGGCGTCACTCCGATCGGGCTCGACATCGGCTCGTCCTCCATCCGCGCCGTGGAGGTCCGCCGCACCAAGGACGAGTACTCCCTCACCAACTTCGGCCAGGTGCCCCTGCCGCCCGGCACCGTGCAGGGCGGCAGCCTCGAGGACCCGCTCGCGGTCACCTCGGCGCTCAAGCAGCTCTGGGCCGCCTGCAAGTTCACCACCAAGAAGGTCCGCCTCGGCGTGACCAACCCGCAGCTGGTGGTGCGCGAGACGTCCGTCTCCAACCTGCCCGCCAAGGAGATGCGCCGGTCGCTGCCCTTCCAGGTGCGCGACATGCTGCCGCTGGCCGTCGAACGGTCGCTGCTGGACTTCCGCCCGCTCGAGGAGCCGGGCGACAACCCGACCGTGCGCGGGCTGCTGATCGCCATGCCCAAGGACGCCGTGATGGCGCTGGTCGAGGCCGTCGAGAAGGCCGGGCTGCGGGTGGTCGACGTCGACCTCGCCTCGTTCGCGATGCTGCGCGCCGCCTCCCGGCTGGACGCCCAGGTCGAGGCCATCGTCGACATCGGCGCCGAGATCACCAGCGTGGTCGTGCACGCCGACGGCGAGCCGCTGATCGTGCGGACCGTGCCGCGCGGCGGCACCGAGATCACCGCCAGCATCGCCACCCGGCTCGGACTGACGCCGGCCGAGGCCGAGGCGCTCAAGTGCCGCTACGGCCTGCACGGCGACGAGCGGCCGGGCTCCGCGGAGGCGGTCGCCGACGCGATCCGCCCGCTGGTCAACGAGCTGCGCAGCTCGTTCACCTACCTCGCCTCGGGCGAGCGGCAGAAGCAGGTCACCCGGATCGCGTGCTGCGGCGGCAGCTCCCTGATGCCGGGCCTGGCCGAACACATCCAGCAGCAGCTGGGCGTCCAGGTCATGTACGCCGACGCGGCCAGCCGGCTGCGCGACACCCGCGCGGCCCGCCAGCGCGGCTTCGACAGTTTCGTCCCGTCGGCCGCGGTGTCGATCGGCCTCACCCTGGGAGCGGCAGCCTGATGCCCACCACCCTGATGCCCATCGACCCGGCCGTGTCCCCGCTGCGGGCCAACCGGATCCCGGCGATCTCGGCCAGCCTGCTGCCCGAGGAGACGGTCGCCGGCCGCAACGCCCGCCGCGCCCTGATCTGGGTGGTCGTGATGGTCGTGGTCGTCGCCGGCCTGTGCGCGGCGTGGTTCGCCCTGGCCTACCGCGACAAGCAGGCCGCCGAGCACGAGCTCGACGCGGCCACCGTCACGGTCAGCGACCTCCAGCGCGAACAGCGCACGTACTCCAAGACCGTGCAGGTGCAGAACGAGATCGCCACGCTCGACGGCCAGCTCAAGACGGTGATGGCGAACGACCTGGACTGGAGCGCGCTGCTCGACACCGTGCGCAGCACCGGCACCCCCTCGGGCATCCGCGTCGACGGGGTGAACGGCCAGCTCAACGGGGCGGACGGCGGCGGCGCCGCGGTGTCCAACCCGCTGCCCGCCACCAACGGCGCCACCACGATCGGGGCGCTCACGGTCACCGGCACCGGGCCGGACAAGCAGGCCGTCGCCGCGTACGTCGATGCCCTGGCCAAGCTGACCGTGGTCGCGAACCCGTACGTCACCAACGTGGCGACCGACGAGAAGACCGGCGTCACCTTCAGCCTGACCGTCGACATCACCCAGAACGCGCTCTGCGGCCGGTTCACCGTCGCGTGCAAGCCCGCAGGAGGCAAGTGATGCGTACCCGTCACGCCGACCGGCTGTGGTTGATCGCCGGCGTGGCCGTGGTCGCCCTGCTCACCGCCGTCACCTGGCTGCTGCTGGTCAACCCGCAGCGGGCCGAGGCCGACGACCTGCGGGAGCAGACCGGCACCGCCGAGGCCCAGGCCGCCCAGCTGCGTGCGCGGACGGCCAAGCTGGCGGCCGCCCAGAGCACGATCGGCGAGCTCACCCGCACCCGGGACGCCCGCGCGGCCGCCCTGCCCGCCGGCTCCGGCGTGCCGGCGTTCCTGCGCCAGCTCCAGGGCTCCGGCATCAAGGCCGGGGTCGACGTCAGCGGCATCACCGTCGGCCTGCCGTCGGCCGAGAAGGACGTGGCCGGGGTGTGGTCCCTGCCCATCCAGCTCACCGCGGACGGCACCGCCGCCCAGCTCAGCGCGTTCCTCGACGAGTTGCAGGGCGCCGGGCAGAAGCGGGCGGTGCTGATCCAGACCGCCGCGCTGGGCGGCGGGGACAGCTCGACCGCCGATGCGGCGCGCGAGCTGAGCCTCAGCCTGAGCGTGAAGGCGTTCGTGGCGCCGCCGGCCGGCGGCGGGGTGCCGACGGTCACCTCGGACTGAGCGTGGAGCACGTCGAGGGGGCCATGCACACGCCGGACGGCGCCTGGCGGGTGGAGATCGTGCGCCGCCGGCAGACCCGGTGGTACCGGATCGTGCACGGCGACGACGTCATCGACTGGCTCACCATCGCCTCGGTGGAGCGCATCCTCGACCAGGCCGGCGTCGACCGGCGGTTGCTGGTCGAGACCGACCCGGCCGCGTAGCGCCCGCCGGCCGGCCCGGCCGCGCCCGGCGGCGAACCCTCAACCCCGCCCGGCCCCGGCCGATACAACGGTGACACTCCTGGTGCACGGCCCGGTGGGCCTGCCGCGACCCCGAGGAACGGAAGGGTATGCCGACCGATCGAGCCACCGTCGCGTTGTCGCGCGGTCCCCGCCGCGCCCGGCGCGACGACGACGCCGGCTTCACGCTGATCGAGATGGTGGTCGCGTTGGCCGTCATCGGCACGGTGATGACCGCGATGGCGCCCTTCCTCGCCCAGTCCATGATCGTGGTGCGCGAGCAGCGCATCGAGCAGGCCGCCGTCGAGGTCACCAACGACGCCCTCGAGCGGGCCCGGGCCCTCAAGCCGTCGTCGCTGCTGGTCGGTCGCGGGGCGAACGCCGCCCAGGCGCAGTGGGCGGCCGCCCCGGCGCCGGTCAAGACCTACCTGGCGCTGATGAAGCTCGACTCGAACGCCGCCGACCCCGACGCCGGGGCCACCGCGGCCCTGCCGACCACCCCGCGGACCGTGACGGTCGGCGCGCAGAAGTACACCCAGCAGTGGTACGTGGGCCGCTGCTGGCAGCCCAAGGTCGACCCGACCCTGACGACGGCCACCATCGCCACCTGCGGGGCCACCGAGACCACCGGCTACGTGCCGTTCTTCCGCGTCGTGGTCGCCGTGTCCTGGTCGGTCCCCTCGTCGATCAACCGGGGCCCGTGCGTCCAGGGCGCGTGCGTCTACGTCGCCACGACGCTGGTCAGCACGGGCACCGACCTCGTCTTCGACACCAAGCGCCCGGCGCCCACCGCCACCCCGCCCGGCAACCAGCTCGCCTACCTGGGCCTCTCGACCAGCCTGCAGCTCGCCGCCACCGGTGGCTGGCTGCCACGCACGTGGACGGCGACCGGCCTGCCGCCCGGACTCACCCTCACGGCGTCCACCGGCGCCATCGCCGGCACCCCGACGACGGCCGGCTCCTACCCGGTCACGATCCTGGTGACCGACCGGGACAACAAGACCGATGACGCGACGTTCACCTGGGCCGTGGCCGCGCTGCCCGCGCTGACCAGCGCCGGCGACCAGACCAGCCGGGTCGGCACCGCCGTCTCGCTGCCCGTCGCCGTCACCGGCGGCCACCAGCCGATGTCGTGGGTGGCGACCGGCCTGCCGGCCGGGCTGACCGTCAACGCGACGACCGGCGTGATCACCGGCACCCCGACCACCGAGGCGAAGACCATGAAGCCGGTCACCGTCACGGTCACCGACGCCGGCACGAAGACCGCCTCGGTCACCTTCAACTGGCGGGTGCTCACTCCCGTGTCGGTGGTCAACCCGGGCACGCAGACCTTCAGCAGCGGCTCGTCCAGCGCGAACTTCAGCGTGCCGGTGTCCGGCGGGCTGCCCCCGTACACCTGGCAGGCCACCGACCTGCCGGACGGTCTCACCATGAGCACCTCCGGCGTGGTGTCCGGCACCGCGGTCAACCCCACCCGGTACGTGGTCACCGCGGTCGCCACCGACAGCGCGGGCGGCACCGGGACGATCGTCGTCGTCTGCAACGTGACACCGCGCACCGCGGAGCTCACGGTGACCAGTCCGCTCGCCGACCGCAGCAGCCCGGTCAACGTGGCCCTCACGTCCTTCTCCGCGGCGGCCGCCGGCGGGGCCGCCTCGCGCACCTGGACCGGCACCAACCTGCCGCCCGGCATCACGATCAGCGCGGCCGGGCTGATCAGCGGCAAGCCCACCGCGAAGGGCTCGTCCGTCGTGCGGCTCACGGTGAAGGACGCCACGGGCAAGCTCGCCCACTCCATGTTCGTCTGGACGGTGACGTGATGGCCCGGTCCCGTGCCGCGGACGCCGACGAGGCCGGCTTCTCGCTGGTCGAGATCCTGGTGACCCTGTCGGTGATGAGCGTGGTGATGGTCATGTTCACCACCGCCGTCCTGCAGATCTACGGCAACAGCAACACGGCGCAGACCATCGCCGCCTCCCGGTCCCAGCTCAACCAGGCGTTCCAGCGGTTCGATCGGGAGGTGCGGTACGCGTCCTGGATCGCCACCCCCGGCAAGGTCGACACGGCCTGGTACGTGGAGTTCGCCTCCTCGGACGCCAAGCAGTGCCTGCAACTGCGGCTGGAGACGGCGCCCGCCCAGGCCAAGGACAACAACACCGACGGGACCGGCGTGCTGCAGCTGCTGCGCTGGACTCCCGGCGCGCCGCCGGCCAAGAACCAGCCGGGTCAGACCATCGCCTCCCAGCTGGTCACCGACGCCGCCGGCCCGTTCACGCTGGTGCCGGCCGGCGTCTCCAGCACCGCCGATCCGTCTTTCACGCCGGACTTCCAGGCGCTGCGCGTGCAGCTGACCGCCCGCGTCGGGGTCAGCACCGCCACGGTGAGCACCACCTTCACCGCCCTGAACACCTCCCGCAACACCCCGTCGACCCACGCCTGCAGCGCAGGAAGGCCATCATGATCAGCTTTCGGCGCCGTACCGGGAACGACCACGGCTCGATGCCGCTGGCCATGCTCGTCGCCATGGTGGGCATGCTGGTGAGCACCGCGCTCGTCCCGGTGGTGGTCAACCAGATCGGCGGCACCCGCATCGTCTCCGGGCGCACCCAGGAGCTCCAGGTCGCCCAGGCCGGCATCGACATGGCCCTGGGCCAGTTGCGCGCCGCCGCCACGGCCGGCGCGGGCGACCTCGAGAAGCTGCCGCCCTGCACGCTGACCGGCGCCGGCACCGACGGCTGGAACTACCGGGTGACCATCACGTACTACCAGCTCGGCGAGGACGCCAGCGACCCGGTGCCGCAGGCCTGCCCGCCGATCTACGTGCCGGTCAGCGCCACCCTGACGGCCACCGGCGGCCGGGCGCCCGCCGCCTCGCTGACCGTGGGCAGCGCCGGTTCCCGCACGATCGAGTCGACGTACACGTTCCACACCAACAACGAGAACATCACCGGCGGGGCGCTGCAGCTGGCCTCGCCCACCACCAACCCGCTCTGCATGGACGCCGGCGCCGACTCGTCGCCCGCGGCCGGCGCGCCGCTGAAGGTCCAGCTCTGCAAGGCCGGCGGCAGCAGCGACCAGCGGTTCGCCTACACCGCGGACCTGAACATCAAGCTGGTCGGCTCCGAGACGGCAGCGGCGCCCGAAGGCATGTGCGTGGATGTCCCGTACCCGCGCGCGACCGGCGACGCCGCCGTCTTCCAGCCGTGCCTGGGCCTGGCGCCGCGCCAGCAGTGGAGCCTCAACGACAGCTCCAACTTCAGCAGCACCCGGGAGACCACCGTCAAGCTGGGTGACTTCTGCCTGGCGCTCAAGGTGGCCGGCACCGCCGGCACGCCCATCGTGCTGGGCAGCTGCGGCGGCACCGCGAACCAGAACATCTTCCGGCCGCAGCCGGGGGTGGGCGCCGGCATGGCCTCGGCCAAGGTCAACCAGCTGGTGAACTTCAAGCAGTTCAGCCGCTGCCTGGACGTCACCAACTTCACGCCCACCTTCAGCTACATGATCGTGTGGTTCTGCAAGCAGTCGCCCGACGGCAACGTGCCGTGGAACCAGAAGTGGTACATGCCGGCCCAGGCCGCGTCGGTGGCCACCGCCGTACCCGGCCAGATCCGGTCGGGCAATCCCACGGCCCCGGCGTACTGCCTGCTCAGTCCCGGCTCCACCGCCACGACCAAGTACGTCACGATGGCCCGCTGCGACTCGACCGACGCCGCCACCATCGCCGCCATGAAGTGGACCGTGCTGGGCGACACCGGCGAGTACACGACCAGCTACCGCATCGTCGACTCGTTCGGCTACTGCCTCACCCCGACCGACCTGACCGTGACCAACCCGGACACCCACACCGACGGCACGGCCAAGGTGAAGGTCGCCGCCTGCAGCAAGGCGGAGCTGCAGAAGTGGAACGCCCCGGCCAACCTCAACCAGCCGCTGGCCCTGACCAACACGCGGGAGAAGTAGGGCGTCACCGCGGTGGGGACGGGCGGCTGCGCTGCAACTCGGCGACCTCCTCCGGCGTCATGCGGTCGTGCCAGGCCCGGCGGCGTTCCGCCATCTCGGCCTGCTCCCGCGGGCTGAGCCGGGCCATGGCCGCCTGCCGACGCTGCGCCATCGCCCGGAATTCCTCGGGTGTGTAGGTGTGTTCCACAGCGGTCATCTCCTCGATCAATCGGATCAGGACCGCCGCGGACGGGGCGCCCGCGGCGTCGAACTGTCCCAGCACCACCGCGAGCCGGTCGCGCAGCCGGGTCGCCCGGGCGATCCGGTCGCGGACCTGATCCAGCTGGTGGCGCAGCAGCTCGCGGGGCTCGGGCCCGGAGCCGTCCAGCAGCGCCGCGATCTCGGCCAGCGAGAAGCCGAAGCCGCGCAGCGCGACCACCCGGTGCAGCCGGCGGACGTCGGCGCCGGTGTACCGCCGGTGCCCGGCCGCGGTGCGCAGGGAGGGCCGCGCGAGCCCGATCTCGTCGTAGTGGTGCAGGGTGCGCACGGTCAGGCCGGTGGCCGTGGCCAGCTCACCGACGCTCCAGGTGCTCATGCGCCCGACGCTAGTTCCTCCCGTTACGTCAGGAGCAAGCCCGCGGTCAGGGGATCCGCCAGACCGTCGTCGGTCCGGCGCTCGTCGGGCAGGCCAGGTAGGGACGGCGGACCAGGCAGCCGTACGGCGCCCCGGTCTGCAATGCCCCGACGGTGTGGGCCGGGCCGCCGCCCGGGTCCGGCACCGTGACCCAGACCCGGCCGGCCGCCTCGGTGTCCTCGCGCAGCTCCAGCCCGCCCACCGGGTACGTGCGGCCGAGTTTGCGCCGCACCGCCCCGGTCCGGGCGTCGAGGATCGCCGACTCCGGGACCTCCTGCTGGTCCCAGGCGAGCAGCGTCCCGTCGCCCTGTTCGAACGCGTCGCTCCAGGCCGGGTCGGACCAGCGCACCGAGCCGTCGCTCGGGTCGAGCCCGCTCACCCAGCGGGTGTCCGAGATGCACAGCACCGGCCCGCAGTCGTGCACGAAACCGGTCGGTCCGTCCGCGGTGCGCCACCGCCGGCTCAGGTCGGGCAACCGGTACGCGGTCAGCGACGCCCGCCCCTGGTCGCGCCGGGACATGTAGAGCTGGTCGCCGGAGACGGTGACCCCCACGAAGTCGCCCTGGAACGTGCCCTCCGACTCCGCCGGCAGCCGTACGCCGAGGTCGCCCTCGCCCAGCACGGAACCGTCGGCGAACTGCAGCGTGGTGACGTGCCCGTCGACGCCGAGCACCACGATCCGGTCGGGGTCGGCGGTGAACAGGTCGTCGCTGAGGATCTCGCCGACCCCGTCGACGACCCGGCGCCAGATCGTCGCGCCGGTGCGCGCGGAGGCGAGCCTCAGCTCCGTGCTGCCGTCGCCGGCGTCGAGGCGCAGCAGCGCGCGCCCCCGGCTCAGGGCGACCACCGTGGCGTCCGGCTCGGCGAGGTGCCACAGCACCTTGCCGGTGGTGGCGTCCAGGAACGACATCCGCGGGGCGGTGCCGGACCGGGCCAGCAGCACCCCGCCGTCGAGCATCAGGTTCTGCGTGTCGTGCGGCAGGGAGGTCGCCCACAGCTGCTCCCCGCCGGGCAGCGCGTAACGGCGGATGCCCGACTCGCTGGCGGGGCTCGCGCCGAAGCTGGCGGTGTAGAGGGCGTCCGCCCCGAGGGTGAACGCCGCCGCGGCCGTACCCCCGGCGGCCAGGACCGGCCGCAGCGTCCCGGCCGGCGGCGCGGCCGCGACCAGCGTGGCCAGCGCGGCGACCAGCACGGCGAGAACCAGGACGGGCCGCGGGGCACGCGGCCGCAGCGACGCCGCCGCCGCTCCCGGCTCGGCGCGCGGCGGCGCGTCGAGATCGATGAGAGGTACGGCGTCGGGCACGGGTTCAGCATGCCTGGTGAAGGGGGCAGTGGGTACGGTCCGCTGCCGATCATCACTGTGGGTAGGCTGCCGGTATGTCTTACACGGTGCCGCCGACCCGCACGGCCGCGGTCGTCCAACAGCTCCGTAACGAGATCGTCACGGGCGAGCTGCCACCCGGGACGCTCATCAAGGATGCCGAACTGGCGGCCCGGCTGGGCGTCAGCATCACGCCGGTGCGGGAGGCCATCGCCCAGCTGTCGGTGGAGGGCCTGATCGACATCGCCCCCAACCGCACCCGGCACGTCACCAAGATGACCCAGAAGAACGCGCTCGAGCTGATCGACGTGATGGGCGTGCTGGCGTGCGCGGGCTTCGAGTGGGGCGTGGAGAACCTGACCGCGACCCACATCGATCTGATGCGCCAGCGGCAGAAGGAGTTCGTCGAGGGCCTGCGCACCGGCAACGTGCTGGCGGCGGGCGCGGCGGGCGCCGACTTCAGCACCGTCGCGATCCTGGCCAGCGGCAACCGCGAGCTGCAGTCCATGGTCGACCTGGTGGTGGCCCGCACGCTGCGGATCCTGGCGATGGGCGCGGACAGCAACCTCTGGGAGGTCTGGATCTCCGGCCACGAGGAGGTGCTGGAGCATCTCGAGGCCGGCGACACGACGGGCGCCCTGGAGCGCTACAAGAAGATCTACGTCGAGTTCCGGACCAGGATCGAGCCGACCCTCTTCGCCGAGTAGCGGGGCTACGCCCGGGCCAGGCGCGGCAGGAGCGGACCGAGGGCGTCCAGGCCGGCCCGGCGTACGGCATAGCGGGTGATCCCCCACCGCTCCCGGTGGGCCCGCACCGCCGCGACGATCTCGTCCGCCGTCCCGACCAGCAGGAACGGCACCTGGCGCAGCTCCTCGACGCTCATCTCGAGCCGCCCGGCGTGCTCGGCGAGGAAGCCGTCGGCGTCGTCGGTCACCTCGACCAGCTGCACGAGCGCCTCCAGCACCGCGTCGCCGCCGGCCCGGGCCAGCTCGACCTGCGCGTCGATGTCGGCCAGCCGCCAGCGGGCCTCGTGCTGGTGCCCGTCGGCCTTGGTGCGGCCGAAGCCGGTCAGCCCCACGATGTCGGCGTGCCCACCGGCCCAGCGCAGCAACCGGGAGTTCGCCGTGCCGATCAGCAGCGGGATGCGCTGCTGGACCGGCCGGGGCTGCTCCAGCAGCGCGTTGAGCATCGTCAGCTCGGGCGTGGCCACGGTGACCTTCTCCCCGGCGAGCAGCCGGGTGGTCGCCTCGGCGACGGCGATGCACCGGTCGACGCGGCCGCGCACACCCGGCCGGACGTGGCCGATCGCGTCCCACTCGGCGCCGGTGTGCCCGGCGCCCAGACCGAGCAGGGCGCGGCCGCCGGAGACCACGTCCAGGGTGGCCACGTCGCCGGCCAGCAGGATCGGCTCGCGGACGGCCGCGTTGGCGACGTACGACCCCAGCCGGAGGGTGCTGGTGACCGCGGCGGCGGCCGCCAGCGCCACGAACGGCGAGGCGCAGGAGCCCGGGTGGTCGGCCGCCAGCAGCGTGTCGAAGCCGGCGGCCTCCGCGCGGCGGGCGAGCTCCAGCCAGTCGGCGGCGTCGGTGGGCTGCGCCTGGAGCGCGAAGTCGGCCATGGGCGATTCTGGCCCGGCCCGGGCGGTGGCGCCGACCCGTCGGCCCTCGTTTCGCTGTCGGCGTACCCGCGGCCGCGCCGGTCGTTCAGGCGGTCAGGACCTCCCGGCGCCGGCGTTGTTCGGCCCGCCGCAGGCTGTGCGCGAACAGCGTGGTGTCGAACCAGGTGGGGAAGGCCCGGGCCAGGCGGCTCGGCCCGAGGAATCGCGCGTGCCCGTTGCTGACGATGTCGCGGAAGGGCACGAGCCCGATGAGCCAGCGGTGCATCTGGGCGGTGTCGGCCTCCAGGGCGAGGTCGACGGCCAGGCCCTGGTCGTCCTTGCAGACCGTGATGCCCGGGCGCTGGATGTCGAGCCAGCCCTGGGCGCCGCCGGCCCCGGTGAGGACGAGGTGCACCACGGTGCGGGTCTCGGGGAGCTTCGCCGGGATGGCGACCTGATGGGTACGCCAGATCAGCGTCAGGCCGTCGCATTCCTCGGCGCTGGGGTCGCCGAACATCCATTCGGCCGCCCAGGAGCCCATGGCCCACACGATGGGGGTCAGCGCCTGACCGGCCGCGGTCAGCGCATAGACGCCCGGGTGTCCGGCCCGGCTCGCCTCGTGCGTCATCAGCCCCCGTCGCTGCAGCTCGCGCAGCCGCTGGGCGAGCATGGTGCGGCTCATCCGGGGAATGCCCCGGTGGATCTCGTTGAAGCCGCCGGCGCCGACCATCACCTCGCGAATGATCAACGGGGTCCAGCGGTCCCCCAGCACCTCGACGCCGGCGGCGATCGGGCAGTACTCCCTGCGGTCCATCCGCCCAGCGTGCTCCCTGAAACGGCCGCCGGGTAGTACGAATTCTGTACCGCCGCCCGGCGGGCCGGCCCGGCGATCGGCCCGATTCGTCACCCTTCGCGGCCCGGCGGGGGCGGCCCGGGGCGGTACGACATCGTCACTGGTCGCCGCCGCGCGGGTCCCCGCATCCTCGGCTCAGGCATTCATCCGGGTCCGTCGTGGGCCCGGGCCGACGAGCGGAGACACACATGACGACAACGGATGTCCCGGCCCTGGACGAGGCGAAGCTCGAGGCCTTCGTCGGGCAGGCGGTGCTCGACATGGGCGCGGCCATCTCGGGCCTGCTGGTGCACCTGGGCGACCGGCTGGGTCTGTACAAGACGATGGCCGGCGCGGGCCCGATGACCTCGGCCACGCTGGCCGAGCGGACCGGCACGGCCGAGCGGTACGTGCGCGAGTGGCTGGCCAACCAGGCCGCCGGCGGCTACGTCGTCTACGACCCGGCCGGCCTTACCTACGAGTTACCCGCCGAACAGGCCATGGTCGTCGCCAACGAGGACAGCCCGGTCTTCCTCGCCGGCGCGTTCGAGACCATCGCCGCCTGCTACGCCGATCACGCCGTACTCCTCGACGCGTTCCGCACCGGCGCCGGAATCGGCTGGCACGCCCACGACGAGCGGCTGTTCTCCGGCGTCGTACGGCTCTTCCGGCCCGGCTACGCCGCCCACCTCGTCAGCGAATGGCTGCCGGCGCTCGACGGCGTGGTCGACAAGCTGCGGGCCGGCGCGAGGGTCGCCGACGTCGGCTGCGGGTACGGCGCGTCCACGATCATCATGGCGCGGGCCTTCGAGCACTCCACGTTCGCCGGCTTCGACATCCACCAGCCCTCCATCCGGTCCGCCCGCGCCGCCGCCGCCGAGGCCGGCCTGCGGACGCGGGCGACCTTCGACGTCGCCGCCGCCCAGGACCTGCCGGGCCACGGCTACGACCTGGTGTGCCTGTTCGACACCCTGCACGACATGGGCGATCCGGTCGGCGCCGCCCGCCGCATCCGTCAGGCGCTGGCCCCGGACGGCACCCTGCTGCTGGTCGAGCCCAACGCGGGTGACGCCCTCGAGCAGAACCTCAACCCCGTCGGCCGCACCTTCTACGGCCTGTCCACGGCCGTCTGCACCCCGGGTTCGCTGGCCCAGGAGGTCGGCCTCGGGCTCGGCGCGCAGGCCGGCGAACACCGGCTCGCGGCCGTGCTCGGGGAGGCCGGGTTCAGCCGCGTACGGCGGGTCGCCGAAACCCCGTTCAGCATCGTCCTGGAGGCCCGCCCGTCATGACCATCGACGCAACCGTCACCGAAGCCGTGGTCCGCCAGCACCTGCGGGCGTTCCTCGAACAAAGGGGCGTCGCCGCGATAGTGAGCGACTACGACGAGGACGCGCACTTCTACAGCGCCGACCGGATCTACCGCGGGAAACGGGAGATCCGCGGCTTCTTCGAGGACTTCATGGCGGCCCTGCCGAGCCGGGCGGTCGACCGTTTCACGCTCAGGAGCCTGCAGGTCGACCGGGACGTCGCCTGCATCACCTGGTGCGTGGGCAGCGACATCCCGCTCGGCACCGACACCTTCGTGGTGGGCAACGGCAAGATCGTCTCCCAGACGTTCGCCATGTACGCGGCGCCCGCCGACGACCACCGCCGGGAGGCGTCATGAGCACCCGAGCCGGTCGCTTCTCCCGGGTGTTCCTGGCGCGCCCGGTCCTCGCGATGATTCTCGGCGTGGTGCTCGCGGGCATGCCGGTGACGCAGGCGGCCGCGTACGCCTCCGCGCCGAATCCCGGCGACTTTCTCGCGCTGACGACAGACCGGTCGAATCCCGATGTCGTGACCTTCACGCTCACCGCGGACACCGCGGTCGGCGACTGCGTGGCGCTGAGCGGCGGCACCCTGCAGGTGCCACGGCCGTCCGCCTCGGGACTGACGTACGTGGCGTGGACGCAACGGGCGTACACCCAGAAGACCAAGAACTACGACCAGTGGCACAGCGAGCTCACGCTGCTGGGCGCGGACGGCGGTAGCTACCTCGTCCCGACCAGGGTGGACAGCGACAAGATGAGCACGGCTTGGCAGGTCTACGGGTGGACCAAGCACTCGATCGTCTTCCCGATGACCTCGGCGTTCTACGCACAGATCAACGGCGTGCAGTGGGTCGCCTACTGCTGAGACCCGCCGCACCCCGGCGAAGGCCCGGACCGCGGTCCGGGCCTTCGCCGGGTGGTGTGCCGGCGCCCGGCGGCCATGACAGCCGGCCCCGAGGCCGGTCCGGCCGTCAGTCGGCGGTCACGGTCAGGATCAGCGGACCGCCGGGGATCGGGTTGCCGGTGTCACCGGGATAGCCCCAGCTGCTGGTGTTCCCGGCCTCGTCGGTCAGCGAGAAGCCGATCGTGTACTGCCCGGGCGCCAGCCGGCCGGTCGACACGGCGAAGTGGAAGATCCCGGTGCCGTCGTCGTGCTGGCCGCCGTACATGCCGCCCTGCGAGGCGCCCGTGCTGTCGTAGATCGTCGCGCTGAACTGCGAGATCGGGGCGAGATCGTCCACCTCGACCGTGACGTCGAAGCCGAGACCCCAGGCGTCCTCGGTCTCCTGCGGCGTCCAGGTCGCCTTGGGCAGCTTGGCCGAGAGCACGACCGGCGCCTTGTCGTCCGGCACCTGGGTGATCGTGAGGCCGACGGCGGGCGCGCCGTAGGCCGTGCCGTAGAAGGCGACGTTGCCGGCCCCGTCGGTCAGCTTGACGCCGTCGATGTCGCAGCGGCTGGCCCAGCCGGATCCCATCACGATCTCCACCGAGACGGTGCCGTCGTCGCCCACCACCGGCGTGTGCGACGGCTGCGAGCACCAGGACAGGTCGACGTCGACGGAGGCCAGGCCGCCGACCGCGCCGTGCGGCTTGAACGTGAGCGCCGTCGACGCCTGCTTGCGCCAGTTGTTCACCTGCGGCTCGGTGAGCGCGAAGTCCGACGCGCTGACCACGTCGTTGCGGCTCACCTGGATCGGCGCCGGCCCCTGCGGTGAGGTGTCGGCCCGGGTGTTGCCCCAGGTGTCGGTCAGGTCGAGCCGGGCGACGCGCCAGGTGCCGGACGGTGAGCCGGCGGGCACGGCGATCGAGACGGGACAGGTCACCCAGCTCGGGTCGTACGCCGTCTCGTCGTTGCAGGACCACCGCGAACCGCTCTGGGTGAGCTGGAAGGTGGTGCTCACCCGCGTGCCCCCCGGGCCGGCCAGGGTGAGCTTGCCCCGCTTGAAGGCGGACTCGTCCACGATCCGCGCGCGGTAGCGCAGGGTCACCCCGGAACCGTCGTCGTAGAAGCCGCGCGGCTGGTCGAAGTCGAAGAAGAGCTGCTCGGCCACCGGCCCCGCGGTGTCGACGAGCTGGGTCACGGCCAGCGCGGCCGGGCCCGGGTCACGCACGGTGCGCGCATGGGCGACGTCATCGGCGATGGTCACCTTCGTGACCCGCCAGACCGCCTCGGCCGCCGTCGAGTAGCGCGGCACCGCGAACGCGTAGGCGTAGGAGGACTCCTGTGCCGTGCCGGAGCCCTCGACCTGCGACTGGCCCCAGTCCAGGTCGTAACTCACCGTGCGGGGCTGGCCGACCTGCTCGGCCCCGGCGAACTGGCGCAGCTCGACCGCGCCGCTGACCCGCTGGGCCTTGGCGGCCCGGTCGGTGATCGTCCACGTGAGATTGACGACGGCGTTGTCCTGCGTGACGTCGACCTGCGGGCGGTCGAAGGCGATCGATGTGAGCTCGAGAACCGGGCCGGCCGCCGACGCCGCCCGGGCCGGAGTCGTGATGGACAGGGCGACCGCGGCGGCGGCCAGGGTCGTGACGAGCGCGCGGAGGCGCCAGGACTTCATCCACTTTCTCCCCGTGTATCAGGATCCCTCGATGGGATCGTGCGCCGAGGATAGCGGCGAGGTCCGACAGAAACCGGGTGCCCCTGGTCAGTTCCCGGGGACGGCCAGGCCCGCGCCCCACCGCAGCGCGAGGCCCGGACTGCCACCGGCGGCCGGACCCAGGTCACGGCGTTTCCGGCTGCTCAACTGGGCGGTGGCGGCCTCGGCGCTGGCCCGCAGCCGACCGGCCTCCGCCTTGAGGGCCAGGGCGCCGTCGTCGGAGAGCCGGTAGTAACGGCGCGTACGCCCGTCGACGACCTCCTCGCGGTCCGGCTCGACCAGGCCCTCGGCCACGAGGCGGTCGAGGGCCGCGTACAGGGTGCCGGCCTGGAGCCGCACCCGGCCGTCGGAGAGCCGGGCGGCCTCCTGGATGACGCCGTAGCCGTGCCGCGCCTCGGTGGCCAGGCAGGTGAGGATCCAGAACGTGGGTTCGCGCATGACGGCGGCCGTTTCTCTAGCTGAGGGGAGATCAGTCCCGGACCTGGCGGACGGTGACGACGCCCGGCATACCGTCCACTTCCTGAAGCAGAGCGGGGTAGTCGGTCGCCACGTTCAATTCAACCGCGAAGAAGTACGGCAGGCCCGCCACCGCCGCGGCCGGAACCTCGGCGCCGTCGCAGTACTCGGCGCGGAACTCGGGCGAAGCCGGGTCCCAGATCAGGCCGCTGTCGCTGCCGGCCCAGCTGCGCCGGATCGCCGCGGTGATCAGATTGCGCTGGTCCGGGGTGGAGGACGGGTCGACGTACACGCGGGCCGCCCGGCTGCCGGCGACCTCGCCCGGCGGCGCGGCGGGCGGCGGCCCGGGGGCGGGCCGGCAGTCCGGGCGGGCCAGCGGCGGGGTCGCCGTCGCCGACCAGGGCGCCGGGAGGAGGAAGCCGGCCACCAGCAGGAGGGTCAGCGCCAGCAGGGTGCCACCCGCGGCGCGGGGCCTGCGGCGCAGGTACGCGACCCCGCGCCCCAGAACGCTCTTCCACGGGCTCGGCCCGAGCAGCAACGCACCGAGCAGCAGCAGCACCACCGGTACCGCCGCCACCGGCAGGAAGCCGCTCCCCAGTCCCACCAGGCCGCCCCACCAAGGGGCGTCGCCCGGCACGTCCGGCACGGGGGTCAGCGTCATGGCCGGCAGGAGCAGCACGAGCGCCATCACCGTGAGCGAGCCGGGGAGCCCCCCGGAGTACTCGGCGGCCCAGAACCGGCGGCTGACCCAGGCGGCCAGGAACCAGGTGAGGACGAAGCCGAGGAGCGCGCCGGCCCGGGCGATCCAGAGCAGCCGGGGCGGGGTCTCCTGGCGCACGGTCAGGGTGAGGCCGCCGTCGCCGTCGTACGCGGGCATCCCGCTGTACAGGTAGTTCGCGTAGCCCACGACCAGGCCGTCCCGGGTCGCCCAGAAGGTCGCGCCGCTGGACTCCCCGCGGTCGACCATCGGCGTGGGCGGCTCGTACAGGTAGTCGTGGACCTCCCAGCCGGCGGCGGTGAGCCGGTCCACGGCGGCGGTGGAGTAGCCGGGGACGTCCCGGGTGGTGGCGTCGCGGTGCCGGAGCCAGTAGGTGACGTAGCCGTACTCGATGCCCTCGCCGTCGCCCTGCTCGACGATCGGCTCGGCCTCGCCCCCGCCCCACACGTGCTGGCCGGGAAAGACGGTGCGGGTGAGCTCGGCGGTGACCGCGGCCGGCGGCGTGGCGGAGAAGAACTCCAGGCCCAGCCGGTGGGCCGCCGCCCCGCCGAAGTAGGCCCCGGCCAGGGCGGCCAGCACCGAGAGGACCACGACCGTCGAGGTACGCGGGTAGCCGAGGCGGGCGCGCAGGCCGTACCGGATCAGATTGACGGCCTCGCGCGCCGTGGGCCGACGCTGCCCCGGCGAGGCGGCGTCGAGCAGGGTGTCCAGGAGTTCGTCGCGGCGCGGCCCCCTGGGGTAGGCGCGCAGCAAGCGGCGGTAGGCGCGGCCGAGGTCGGCGGACATGGGCGCCAATATAGAGTTGATCTGACTATCGGGTCAAGGAGGCTCGTGACAACACATAGATGGTTTGCGATGATGGGAGCGCTCCCAGCCCCGTGTTCGTACCGCTGGTCGATTCCGCCCGGTCGATCAGCCTGATCTGCGAGCCCGAGCTCGGCCAGCCCCAACGCTCGAGACCGACGAGAGGGAACCACGATGAGTTCGAGAGTAAGGAAGGCCGGGCTCGCATTCCTTGCCGCCACCCTGACCTTCGCCGGCACCGCGTACGGCGTGACGAGGCCGGCCGCGGCCGACGTCGTGGCCCAGCTGAACGCCACCCAGCTGGTCGCCGACATGGGCGCCGGCTGGAACCTGGGCAACGCGCTCGAGGCCAACAACAACGGCATCCCCAGCGAGACGGCATGGGGCAACCCGGTCGTGACCCAGGCCCTCATCGACCGGGTACGGGCGTCGGGTTTCAAGACGATCCGCATCCCCGTCTCGTACCTGGGAAACATCGGGGCCGGCCCGAACTACCCGGTCAACGCCGCCTGGCTGAACCGCATCCAGGAGGTCGTCGACTACGCCCACAGCCGGGGCCTGTACGTGCTGATCAACATGCACGGCGACGGGTACAAGAGCGTCACCGGCTCCTGGCTGATCTGCGACGCGGCCGACCAGACGACGATCAGGGACAAGTACCAGAAGGTCTGGCAGCAGATCGCGACCAGGTTCCAGAGCTACAACGACCATCTGATCTTCGAGTCCATGAACGAGAACTTCGACGGCCAGTACGGCAACCCGACCCAGCCGTGCTACTCGAACATCAACGCGTACAACCAGGTCTTCGTGGACACCGTGCGCCGGACCGGCGGCGCCAACGCGTCCCGGTGGCTGCTGGTGCCCGGCTGGAACACGAACATCGACCACACCGTGGGCAGCGGATTCGTGCTTCCCACCGACCAGAACCGGTCGTCGTCCGTCCCGGCCAACGAGCAGCGGATCATGATCTCCGTGCACTACTACGACCCGTGGGACTTCGCGGGCCAGGAAGACGGCACCATCACGCAGTGGGGCGCGGGCGCGACCAACCCGGCGAAGAAGTCGGTCTGGGGCCAGGAGGACTTCCTGGACGGGCAGATGAAGAAGATGTACGACAAGTTCGTCACGCGCGGATACCCGGTCTTCGTCGGTGAGTACGGCTCGATCGACAAGACGACGTACGACTCCACCAACAACCGCTACCGCGCGGACTACGCACGCGCCGTGGTGGCGACCGCCAAGAAGTACGGCGCGGCCACCGCCTACTGGGACAACGGCTGGAACGGCCAGCACGGCTTCGGCCTGTTCAACCGCAGCACCACCACGGTGACCCAGCAGGGCATCATCGACGCCATCATGAGCGCCGTCGGCGGCCAGCCCACCCCGCCGACGACCCCGCCCACCACACCGCCCACCACCCCGCCGACCACGCCACCCACCACGCCGCCGACCACCAGCCCGGGCGGCGCCGGGGCCTGCCGGGTCAGCAGCACGGTCAACGCGTGGAACACGGGCCTGACCACCAGCATCACCATCACCAACACCGGCACCGCCGCCATCAACGGCTGGAGCCTGGCCTTCACCCTGGCCGCCGGCCAGACCATCGTCTCCGGCTGGAGCGCCACCTACGCTCCGACCAGCGGCACGGTGACCGCGACCAACGCCGGCTACAACGGCACGCTCGCGCCGGGCGGCTCGGCGGCCATCGGCTACCAGGCCAACCACAGCGGCAACGCCGCCGCGCCGACCAATTTCCGGCTCAACGGCGTCGCCTGCAGCTGACGCACGAAACGGGGCCGACGGGCCGGGGCCGCCGAGGTGGTCCCGGCCCGTCGTGCGCTACGCCGGCGGGGCGGCGGCGAATCCCACGCCTTACCGGGGCCTGCTGGTCCCCACGAGGATCGCCCGGCCCACAGTGTGCGGGATCAGCGCGATGTTCAGCAGCGCCCGGCTCGCGCCCTCGGGTATCTCCAGCGATTCGACGGCCAGCGCGGTGACGCAGATGTACATCCGGTGGACGCCGGTCCCGGCCGGCGGATTGGCCCCGGTGTAACCCACGCCGCCAAGGTCGTTGACCAGGGCGATGCCGGCGCCGCCACCGTGCGGGAGTCCGCTCAGGGTGGCCGGGATGTCCTTGACCGCCCAGTGCCACAGCCCGCCCGGGATCGGGGCGTCGGCGTCGAACGCGGTCACCACCAGGCTCCGGGCGCCCTCGGGCGGGTGACCCCAGAAGAGCTCGGGCGACTCGTTCAGCGGCTGGTAGGCGGAGTCGGGCAGCGCCCCACCGTCGGTGAAGTCCTGGCTGGTGACGGTGAATGCGGGCGCGGGAAAGGCCAGGGCGTACGGGTCGTAGGTCATCCATGCTCCTCGGGTCAGATATACAGCATTGCTGTGCTCCGGAGGAAAGTACAGCAATGCTGTATGTTTGTCGGCATGAGTGACCTGGATCTCGCCGAAGAGCTCCGCGCGGCGATCGGCGACTTCGTGCGCCGTGCTCGCGTCCACGACGAGATGCCGCCCGGGCAGGCCGCGGTACTGGGCCACCTGGGCCGCTCGGGACCGCTGTCGATCGCCGACCTGGCCCGCCTCGAGCGGGTCAAGCACCAGTCGATGGCCCGCACCGTCGGCCTGCTGGCCGATCAGGGACTGGTCTCCCCGGGCCGGCACGAAGCCGACCGCCGCCAGGTCGTGCTGACGCTGACCCCGTCCGGCAGCAACGCGCTGGCGAGCGCCCGCCGGAGCCGGGCCGCCGGGATGGCCCGCGCGATCCACGGCCTCGACGACACCGAGCGGGAGCTCATCCGCCGCCTCCCGGAGCTGCTCCGCAAACTCCAGCCCTGACGTGATCACAGAGGACGCGCCGGGCGCCCCGATCGTCAGTCGGTCCGGGGATGGGTGGTGAACACGCCCATCATGGCCATGTCCTCGTGTTCGAGGTTGTGGCAGTGGAAGACGTAGCGGCCGGCGTAGTCGGTGAAGGACACCGCGATCGTCGCCTGTTCGCCCGGTCGCAGATCGATGGTGTCGCGGGGGCCGTGGTCGTACGGTCCGGGCCCGCCGATCCCCCGGGACAGGATGCGGAAGTGACCGAGGTGCAGATGTACCGGATGGTGGAAGTCGGAGGTGAGTCGCCAGACCTCGGTGGTGCCGAGCAGCGGGTCGGCGTTGCTCTGCGCGGGGCTGAACGGGTTGCCGTTGATGGTCCAGCCTGGCCTGCCGTGCAGAGTGTCGTGCCGGAAGTGGAAGTCACGCACGGCAGCCGTTCGGGCGGACGCCGGAGCCGGGGCGAGACTGTCCGGGATGCGGCTGGGATCAGCCGCGGGGCCGGTCACCCGGAAGCGCATCACCACGGCGGTGGTCCGGTCGCCGAACTCGTTGCGCAGGGTCACCTGCTGGCCGGTCCGGTACCGGGAGAAGTCCACTATGACGTCGCAGCGTTGCCCGGGAGCCAGCTCCACTGCCTCGTGGACGACGGGCTCGGTGAGCAGCCCGCCGTCCGTGCCGATCTGGATCAGCCCGGATCCGCCGCGCGGGAGCGGGTCGAGGGCGAGCCTGTACCGCCGGGCGTTGGACGCGTTGAGCAGCCGGAGCCGGTGTCGCGCGGCCGGCACGTCGGCGAGCGGCCACGGAACGCCGTTGACCAACAGCACGTCACCGAGGACGCCGGCCGCGTACGGCGCGGTGACGCCGGGCGTGTGGGACAGGGTCGGGTCGAGACTCGGATAGCGCAGCGTGCCGTTCGCGGCGAAGGCCCGGTCGGTGATCATGATGGGCAGGTCACGGTCGCCGGCCGGTAGCCGCAGGCGGTCCTCCGCCGGGTCGTGGATCAGGTGGAACGCGGCCAGTCCGCGCCACACGGCTGGTCCGGTGAAGTCCATCCGGTGGTCGTGGTACCACAGGGTGGCCGCCGACTGGTCGATCGGATAGCGGTACTCGCGGGCGCCGTAGGACAGGGCGCCGGCGTGCGGGTGGTTGTGCGGCGCGGGTGGCATTCCGACCGGGTAGAGCAGATCGGTGGGGAACCCGTCGTGCGCCGCCGGCGTGTGCCCGCCGTGCAGATGGACCACGACGGGAACCGGTAGTTCGTTTCGGTGGGTGACCACGACCGGCCGGCCTCGGCTGGAGATGATCGTGGGACCGGGGAAGATCCCGTTGTAGCCCCAGATCGGGGTGCGCACACCGGGAAGGATCTCCACGCGGGCGGCCCGTTGCGTTATCTCGTAATGGTCGCCGGACTCGTCGCGGCGGGTCGGTGTGAGCACCGGCGGTACCCGGAACGGCCGGGTGAACGGCGGCGGCAGTGGCAGCCGGCTGCTCAACAGGGCGCCGGTCGATGTGGCGCCGCGCAGGCCGGACACGAGCGGCACGCCGACCGCTGCGGCCGCCCCGGTGCCGCCGAGGAGCGAGAGCAGGGCGCGTCGGCTGATCTTCACGGCCGCGCCTCGGGCGCCGCCGCGACCGGCGCATCCGGGACCGGGGTGCCGACGGGCAGCGGCCCCGGCGCGGGCCGGACGGGGGCGGGTTGATACCGCCAGGCCCAGACGGCCAGCCGGACAGCCATCAGGATGATCAGGACACCGAGCGGGACGTGCACGGTCAGCGTGCGGGCGAAGCCGAGAACGATCTGCAGGGCGATCAGGCCGAAGAGGGCGAGACAGGCGAGCAGCGGCCACACCGGCCCGCGGCCGGCCGGTGGGCCGGGCCAGCGCAACAGCACCGCACTCGCGGCGGCGACGAGGACGGCGATCCCGGCGTACGTCGCGTTCTCGCGGTGGGTGTGCAGTGCGGTGAACGAGCCCGAGAGGAACTGTCCGGCGAAGACGGACTGGTCGAGGAGCATCAACGCGGCCACGCTCATGCTCAGGCGGAACGGCCAGTGAAGCAGGCGAACGCTCATGGGCGTCACGGTAGCAGAAGTTCTCAGATGAGAATTTCTCCAGTGATCCGAACTTCCGGTCGCTAAGCTGACCGCCGTGAGCGATGTCGGTGTTCTCGGCCCCCAGATCGGCCAGCTGCTCCGGCTGGCGCACCAGCGCGCGGCTCGCACGTTCGCCGAGGCGCTGGCGCCGCTGGGTATCGACGGCCGGCTCTTCGGCGTCCTCTCGGCGCTGGGCCGGCACGGCCCGGCCACGCAGGCCAGCCTGGTCAACGCCCTGGACACCGACAAGTCCGCGATGCTGCGCACCGTCGACGACCTCGAACAGCGCGGTTTCGTCGAGCGCCGGCCCGTCCCGGGAGACCGGCGAGCGCGGATCATCGCCCTCACCCCGGACGGCCGGAAGTGCCTGACTGCCGCGGAAGAGATCGCCCGCCACGCAGCAGCCGAGTTGTTCAGCGCCATGAGCGCCGACGAAATGATCGTGATGCGCGACTCGCTCGTCCGTTTTGTCGGCCCTCGTTGAGGACGTAGGACCGGCCCGAACACAGCAAAGGCCCGGACATTTGTCCGGGCCTTGCGCAAGGGTGGAGCTGAGGGGACTCGAACCCCTGACCCCCACACTGCCAGTGTGGTGCGCTACCAGCTGCGCCACAGCCCCTTGCCTGCCCCCGGGATCCCCGGGCACTCACGGAATAGTACACACCGTCCGGGCCCCCGCGTGCGGAGGGGGCGGCAAGCGTGTCAGTTCAGCGAGACGTCCGGCGGGAAGTGGGCGACCGCGGCCAGGATGTCCCCCTGGCGGCGCAGGACCATCGCCCACAGGTCGTCGGGGCGGCTGACGAACGGGTCCCCCGGCAGCGCGTCGAAGACGAACCAGGAGCCGGCCGCGATCTCCTCCTCGAGCTGGCCCGGGGACCAGCCCGAGTAGCCGGCGAAGACCCTGATGCCGGCCACGTTCTCGCGCAGCCTGTCCGGGTCGGCCGACAGGTCGACCGTGCCCAGCGCGCCGGCCACCTGGTGGAAGCCGGAGATCCGCTTCTTGGTCTGCGGGCGGGTACGGGCCAGGCAGATCGCCGACTCGGGCTGTACCGGGCCGCCCTCGAACAGCACCGCCGGGTCGCCGGCCAGCTCGCCCCAGTTGCCCAGGACGTCGGCCACCGGCACCTCGGTCGCCCTGTTCAGCACCACGCCCAGCGCCCCGCCGGTCTCGTGGGCCACCAGCAGCACCACCGTGCGGTCGAAGTTCGGGTCCTTCAGGGTCGGGGTCGCGACCAGGAGCTGACCGGTCATCGACTCCATCGAGCGGCCTCCGATGCGCTGCTCTTCACTGAACACGGCAGCCCCACCTTCGCCCCTCCAGGCCTTCGGTCAACGCCATGCTTGGACATTAGCCTGCGTTTCCGGCCCCCGATAAGGTCTGGCGCATGAACGAGCGACCCGCGGAGGCGGAGATCGGCGTCATCGGCGGATCGGGCCTCTATGCCCTCCTCGACGGCGCGACCGAACATGAGGTGTCCACGCCCTACGGTGCGCCGTCGGATCCGGTCACCGTGGCCGACGTCGGCGGGCGGCGGGTCGCCTTCCTGCCGCGGCACGGCCGGGATCATCGGTTTCCGCCGCACAAGATCCCGTACCGGGCCAATCTGTGGGCGTTGCGGTCGCTGGGCGTACGCCAGATCATCGCGCCCTGTGCCGTCGGCGGGCTGCGCCCGGAGCTCGGTCCCGGCACCTTTGTGGTGCCTGACCAGCTCATCGACCGGACCAGTGGGCGTGAGCAGACCTTCTACGACTCGGGCGCCGTGCACGTGTCCTTCGCGGACCCGTACTGCCCGGACGGGCGACGGGCCGTGCTGCGGGCCGGTGAGCGGATCGCTCCGGTGGACGGCGGGACCATGATCGTGGTCGAGGGGCCGCGGTTCTCGACCCGGGCCGAGTCGCGCTGGTTCACCGGGATCGGCGGGACCGTGGTCAACATGACCGGGCATCCGGAGGCCGTGCTGGCCCGCGAGCTGGCCCTCTGCTACACGTCGATCGCGCTGGTGACGGATCTGGACGCCGGCGTCGAGGGCGACCACGGGGTCACCCAGGAGGAGGTCTTCTCGGTCTTCGCCGCCAACACGGCGCGGCTGCGCGACGTCCTGCTCGACGCGGTGCGGGCCCTGCCGACCGAGCGCACCTGCCCCTGCGGCAGCGCGCTGGACGGGATCAAACTCCCCTTCGCGCTGCCCTGAGGCGCTTGGCCTCGTACATCTTCAGATCGGCCGCGTGGATGAGGTCGTCGGCGGCATCGCCGGCGACCAGGCCTACGCTGGCCCGCACCGCGATGGTCCGGCCGTCGATCCGTGCGGGCTCCGCGATCAGGTCCAGGAAGCGGTCCGCCACACGGCGCGCGGCGAGTTCGTCGTCGGCCGACACGAGTACGGCGAACTCGTCACCACCCAGGCGGGCCACCACGTCCTCCGGGCCGGCCGCCTCCCGGAGCCGCGCGGCCACGTACAGCAGCACCTCGTCGCCGGTGTGGTGCCCGTACGTGTCGTTGACCTGTTTGAAGCCGTCCAGGTCGATGAGCAGCACCGCCGCCCGGCGGTCGGCGACGGCCTGCATCCGCTCAGCGAACAGCCGCCGGTTGGCCAGCCCGGTCAGCGGGTCGTGCGCGGCCTGGTGGCGCAGGCGGGCGTGCAGCTCGCGGGTCTCGGTGACGTCGCGCGCGTTGGCCACGACGCCGTCGATGCCAGGCTCGCCGAGCAGGTTGGTGGCGATCACCTCGAGCCAGCGCCAGGAGCCGTCGGCGTGCGCGAACCGGGTCTGATAGGTCAGCGTGGCGCCGGCGGTGGTCAGCAGGTGGGCCAGCTGCGGGCGCAGCTCGGCCAGGTCGTCCGGGTGCAGGAAGTCGGTCATGCGCCGGCCGAGGATCGTGGTGGCGTCCAGGCCGAGGGTACGGTGCAGCGCCGGGCTGACGTACGCCAGCCGCCCGGACCGGTCCGTGATCGAGGTGATGTCGGACGAGTGCCGCACCAGCGAGTCCAGCCGCCGCTCACGCAGGGTGATCTCCAGCAGGCTCTCGTCGAGCTTGTCCAGCAGGACGGTGTTCTCCGCCAGGGCGAGCAGCTGCCGCACGATGACCAGCGCGACGTTGACCACCAGCCCGGCCAGCGCGCCCCACGCCGGGTAGCCCAGCCCGTTGTGCAGGAGCACGGCGACCAGCGCGGAGAAGGTCACCAGCGTGGCCGCGTAGGGCAGCACGCTGTAGCGGCGTCCGCGGCCGGACGGCGTGAACGCCGCGGGGTCACGCCGCAGCTCCAGCGCCTGGACGCGCGGCCCGATCATGAACAGGATCGCGGGTACGGCCAGCACGACGAGCTGGAACGACAGCGGCCCGTTGAGGTCGGTGCCGGGCAGCACGGTGGTGCCCAGACCCTGTACGCCGGCCGCGGTGAGCATCGGCAGCGCGGCGTGGCGCGACATCGGGCTCACCCCGCTGCGGCTGAGCTTCACCGCGGCGAAGACGCCGGCCATGATCAGTGCGGATCCGAAGACCGCGCCGGCCAGCGTGTCCGCCCCGGCCGTGACCGCGGAGGAAGTGACCAGGCACCAGGCGACGACGGCCACCGCGGTCATGGTGGTCGCCGCGTCGAGCAGGAAACGGACGTGGGCGCGCCCGGCGCCCAGGCCGGTGGGGTAGGTCAGGGTCACGCCCGTCACGGCCACCGCGCCGATCAGCACCGCCACGGTCTGCACGGCGCCGAAGACGACCGTGGTCACGGTGGCATCCAGCAAGGTCTGCACCGTCTGGGAGCCGTCGCCGACGGCGAAGACGGCCCCGGCGAACGCGACGGCGTTCCAGAACCGCCGGGGCGCCGCCGGAGTCTGCGGCAGCCGGACGATCCGGCGGGCCAGCACGAACAGCCCGACATCGGTGCCGAGCAGAGTGAGCCAGCCGACCAGCACCTGCAGCCGGTCGCTGCCCCAGCCGAGCAGGAAGAAGCCCAGCACTCCGGCGGCGACGGGCACCAGCACCCGAAGCACCGGATCACGCGTCAGCGAGGGCCCTTCCACGTCCACCCGATCGACGGCAACGGCCGCCGCTTGAGGGGATCAGCCGACGTTCACACCGCCGCCGGGGCCTGCGGCAGGTCGAGGACGTACGAGTCCCCCTCGCGGCGGAAGCCGAGCTTGCCGTAGTACGGCGAGACCATGCCGGGCGGCGTGACCACCGTCCGGCAGCCGTGCTTGCGGAAGTACTGGCTCTGCCGGTAGACGAACTCGCCCGGCGTGAAGTCCCGGTACCGCGGCGTGACGTAGTCGAGCTCCACCTGTGCGACGCCGTCACCGGTGGTGCGGAACAGCACGACTCCGACCACCTCGTCCCCGTTGACGATCAGGAAGGCGGCCGCGTTGCCGGCCTTCGCATCCCAGCGCAGGCCGGGATTGAACCGGGCGATGTCGCGGTCGTGCAGCCGCAGCGTGTGCGCGAGGAAATCGTCGTCCGTGCGGACCTCGACGACCTGGTACGCCTTCGTGTCGTGCCGGGTGACGAGCATCCTGGCCAGGTACCAGATGTTGATCGCCGTGAGGACGACGTTCAGGCCCACCATCGGCCACACGCCGACGGCCGCGTTGAAGCCGATGAGCACGAGGCAGCCGAGCAGGTTCAGCGCGCGCAGGCGCAGCAGGCGGTTCTGCAGCAGCGACCACACGAGCAGGGCGGAGCCGGTCCAGCCGATCAAGTCGAGCCATGTCATCCGCTCAGGGTATGAGGCGCGGATGCCGGCGGCTTCCCGATCGGCGAGCCCGGCCTACAGCCAGGCGGATCCGACATAGATGCGGTGGTCGCTGGCCGGGGTGTAGAGCGTGTCACCGGTCGCCCCCGTGAAGTGCGGGGAGGTGAAGATGTAGTCGATCTTCCGGCCGCCGTACGGGTTGAAGGTGATCTCGTTGTCGGCGTGGTCGGCATCCGTGAAGTACGTCTTGAAGCGGGCGACGCCGGGCTGGTCGAGGAAGGCGTTGTAGTCCCCGGCGGAGATGACGGGCCCGCTCTGGGTCCGCAGCCAGTCGTACAGCGACGCCAGGTCCTCCTCGTTGCCGAGAGCGACGCTGGTGGCGTTGTGGACGCTCGTGGCGAACAGCTCGACCCCCTTGACGCGGGCGTACATGCCGACCGCGTGGCGGCCCGAGGGCAGCACCTTGACGTGCCGGGATCCGATCATGGAACCCCTGACGATCAGGGCGATGCCGTACCTTTTGCCGTGTTTTTTGTCGTGGTTATTGCAGGTTTCGAGGGTTTTGGTGGCGGTGAAGACGGCCGAGTAGCCCCGGGGCAGCCGATCCTTGATGTAGCGGTACTGCGAGTAGCACACCTCCTGCAGCGAGGCGACGTCGATGGACCGGCGCGTGATCTGCTTGAGCGTGTACGCGGCCGGCGCCATCGAGCCCTTGCTGCACATCACTCCGCAGAGGTTGAAGGCCAGGGAACGGATCAGCACTCTCGGCGCGGCGTGCGCGGCCGTCGGTGCCAGCACCATCGCCAGCGCACAGAGCACGACGAGAAGCGCGCGCGAGGTCCTCAGCGGGTTTCGGGCCATGCCACGATTGTGGCGACGGCCGCGTACGGGCTCGATGCGCCGCCGGGAGCAATCGTGGTGCACCGGGCCACCGGGGTCACCCGGCCGATGATTCACCCTCCTTGACCGGGCCGGACGTGCCGGCGGCGAACATGCGGTCCTCGTCCAGCGCCGACGTCTGCACCACGAGCACGTCGCAGACGGCGTTCCGCACCACCCCGGCCGGCACCGACCCCAGCAGCTGACCCTGGCTGGCGCCCAGCCCGCGGTTGCCCACGACGATGAGGTTCGCCGGGTTCGCCCCGACCGTGTCGAGCAGGGCCTGCGCCGGATCCCCGGCCACCAGCCGCTGCTCGATGTAGCGCGCCCGCTCCTTGGTCAGCCCGGTGACCGACTTCTCCAGGGCTTCGCGGGCGGCCCCGGCGCCGCGGATGTCGCGGTGCACCCCGGCAGCGCCCTCCGCCGGGGCCGGCCCGTCCTCGCGGTACGCCGTGACCACGACCAGCCGGGCCTGCGCGGCCTGGGCCACCTCGGCCGCCCGGTCCACCGCGTACAGGCTGGTCGGGGTGCCGTCCGAGCCCACCACGACCCGGTCGTAGACGGTGATGCTGCGCCGGCTGCCCAGCGGCACGATCGGCGACTCGTCCGCCTCGTCGGGCGGGTTCACCCAGAGCATCGCCAGGGCCCCGATACCCAGCAGCACGCCGGCGAGCATGATCGCGTTGTTGCCCTTGCCGCCCAGCAGGTGCTGGAAGATCCAGCCGAAGGTGATCGTCTGGATCAGCATGGGCACCACGATCATCATGTTCAGGATGCCCATGTAGACGCCGGTGCGCTTGGCCGGCACCATGCTCGCCACCATCAGGTACGGCACACCGACCGCGCTGGCCCAGAAGATGCCCACCCCGATCATCGGCAGCAGCGCGACGTACTGGTTGTCGATGCGGGACAGCCAGACCAGCGACAGCGCGGCCAGTCCGAGGGCGACGGCGTGCACGCGCTTCGCGCCGATCCGCCGGGCGAAGCCGACCAGGAACAGCGCGGAGACCATGGTGACGAAGTTGTACGCGGCGTTCTGCAGCCCGCTCCAGCCGATCGCGGCGTCCCAGCCGGCCCCGCCCTCCTCCGGCGTGGCGTCGAAGATCGTCTCGCCCAGGCTGACCGCCAGGAACTGCCAGTAGATGAACATCGCGTACCACTGGAATAGGAAGACCACGCCGATCTTGTGCATGGCGACCGGCATCGACCGGACAGCGTCGGCGATCTCCGCGACCGCGTGGTGCAGGCCCTTCGGAGCCGAGCGGATCTCGCGGAGCTCCTCGTCGGAGGGGGTGAGTTCCCGGGTACGGGCCATGGCGGTCAGCACGGTCAGCAGGATGCAGACGGTGCCGATCATGAAGCAGACGTACATCCAGTAGGGCACGCCGTTGCCGGCTTCCTTCTCCAGCGCCGGCACCTTCTGGAGCACGAACAGCGACAGGTTGGCGAGCACCGCGCCGGCCCCGGTGAACATGCTCTGGGTGAGGAACCCGCGGGCCAGCTGCGACTTCGGCAGCCGGTCGGAGATGAACGCCCGGTACGGCTCCATCGAGGTGTTGTTGCCCGCGTCGAGCAGCCAGAAGCAGATCACGGCCAGCCAGAGGATGCCGACGAAGGGGAACACGAACAGCACGACGGCGCACAGCAGCGCCCCCACGGTGATGAACGGGCGCCGGCGGCCCCAGCGGGGATGCCAGGTCCGGTCGCTGACCGCCCCGATGAGCGGCTGGATCAGCAGTCCGGTGACCGGTCCGGCCAGGTTGAGCAGGGGAAGCTGGTCGGGATCGGCGCCGATCAGCAGGAACAGCGGGTTCACCGCGGACTGGGTGAGGCCGAAGCTGAACTGGACCCCGAAGAATCCGAGATTCATCATCAGCAGGGCGGGCCCCGTCATCAACGGCCGGCGCTCGGCCGGGCCGACGCCAGCGGCTACGGGCTCCGATGCGGTGGTGGTCATGGCGACCCCTTCGGGCGATGTGATCCAAGTCACCTGCGATCGACGCTAAACCCGCCGGGGACCCCCCGCAACCGGTGCCCGCCGCACCCCTCGACGAGCCGGACACCATGCAATAGCGTGCGAAACGAGGCCGGACGAGCCGAGGTCACGGAGGTCACGGACGCAAGGTGGATCGTCATCTCCGCCAGGCGTGCCGCCGCCGACCGGCGCCGTCGGTCGACACTGGAGAGGAGACGACGGTGAGCGCATGGAAGACCATCGTGGTCGGCGTCGACGGATCACCGAGCAGTCGCAAGGCACTGACCTGGGCGGCCGCCGAGGCCGCGGACCACGGCGCCGACCTCGTCGTGATCAACGTGTGGGAGCACACGCTGCTGCCCCCGGCCGGCAACGTCAGCGTGTCGGAGCACTACGTGCCGGAACCGAGCCAGCGCACCACCGAGGACCTCCTCGCGATCATCAAGGAGGAACTCGGCGCGGAACCGCCGATCCTCGTCAAGTCCCACGTCAAGCAGGGCCGCCCGGCCAAGGTGCTGATCGAGGAATCGGCGGACGCCGACATGCTGGTGGTCGGCAAGCGCGGGCACGGTGGGTTCAAGGGCCTGGTGCTGGGCTCCGTCAGCCAGCACGTGGCCGCCTACGCGAAATGCACGGTCACGGTGGTGCGCTGACCGGCGTGCTCGCCGCCGGCCGGCGCACCGGCCCGAGGGGACGTCAGGCCGCGGTGGGCTTCGCCGCCGCCAGCGCCTCCCGGACCACCTGCGCGCTCGCCGGCGTGCCGGGAAGCTCCCCGAAGACGCCGTACGGGGTCACGTAGACCGGGGTGTCGCGCTGGGCGCGCCAGTTCTCCGCGAGCGGGCCCGCGTCCACGGTGTCGTAGCCGAGACTGTCGAAGAACTCGGTGACGGCCCGCTTGGCCGCCGGGTCGTCACCGGCGATCGGCAGCGCCGACCGGTCCGCGCTGCCCGCCGGCCGCGCCAGCGTCCGCAGGTGGTCGAACCAGATGTTGTTGAAACCCTTCACCACGTGGGCCTGCGGGAGGTGCTGCTGCAGCAGCTCGCCGGTGGTGGTGGAGCCGTCCTCGAGCGCGTCGAAGACGCCGTCGCGCTCCGGATAGTAGTTGTTGGTGTCGATGACCACCTTGCCCGCCAGGGGCTCCACCGGGACGTCCCGGTACGCCCGCAGCGGCACGGTGACCACCACGATGTCGCCGGCCGCGGCCGCCTCCGCCGGGGTCGCGGCGCGCGCCTTCGGCCCCAGCTCGGCCACCAGGTCCTGCAGGGTCTGCGGGCCACGCGAGTTGCTCAGCACCACGTCATGACCGGCGGCGACCGCCAGCCGGGCCACGGTGCTGCCGATGTTGCCACTGCCGATGAGTCCGATCGTCGTCATGTCAGCGGGAACCCCGGCACTCCCGGGCCGATTCCGGCCGGCGGCCCACCGTGATCGGCGGCACACCGGCCGGCGCCCCGTGGCCCGGCCGTTCACCGTCGGGCGGCCCCGGCTGGTCCGCCGGCCAGCGCCGCCGCCTGCGCCGGCCGCGCGGCAAGAAGCAGACCGAACAGGCACCCGACGGTCAACCCGACGCCGTGGTTGTTGGCCAGCAGGAGCAGGACCACGGTGGCGACCGGGACGAGAACCGCCAGGAGACGCCCGGCGACCACGTAGACGGTCAGGGTCCAGGCGTTGCCCAAGGTGCGGGCCGCGACCGGGGCGACCACGAGCAGCGCGGCGAAGTTGAACAACAACTGGAACCAGCCGCCCGACTGCACCAGCACCGCGGTCAGGCAGCGCCACCAGCCGCCGTCCGGGTCCCGCTGGAGGGCGCCGACGAGCGCCGGCTGCACGGCCTGCGCGACAGCCATGGCCGCCATCAGCCCGACCAGACCGGCCTGCTCCTCGACACTCATGTGGTGCTGTGGTGGCTCACGGATGACCCCACGCTCGCCACGGAGATCAAGGACCGGCTCGATCACGAACCGGACGTCTACGTCAGCCCGGCCACGATCTGGGAGGTGGCCCTCAAGCAGTCGATCGGCAAGCTCGACAAACCAGCCGACCTCCCGGAGCGCATCCGCGACAGCGGCTTCCGGCACCTGAATATCAACGCCGAGCACGCTCTCGTCGCCGAACGGCTTCCTCTCATACATCGAGATCCATTCGATCGAATGCTCATCGCCCAAGCTCAAGTAGAGCGCCTGACGCTGGTCACCCGAGACGCCGAGATCCCGAAGTACGACGTCGAGACGCTTGCCGTCTGACCCACTCGGCGCAACCCGAGCAGCGGAGAGCGCGACGGCAAAGCCGAGCGCAACCACCGCACCGCGGGGCGTCCGGGGGCTCGGCCCTCGGAGCAGACATACGGAACGGCCCCCGGTTCGCGCAGTCCGCGAACAAGGGGCCGTCGGCCGTGGAGGTGCCGGGAATCGAACCCGGGTCCTTCGTTGTTTTGTCAGGGCTTCTCCGAGCGCAGCTCACTATGCCTCTACTCGGCCCCGGCGTTCACGTGAGCAAGATGCCGTGACGGGCCCAGTCGCTGATTAATCTCGCCGCGCGGCCCCCGCGACCGGGACCGGTTGGCCAACCTTCTAGCTGATGCCGGAAGTCTGAGACGAAGGTGTTCTCAGCCCGACAGAGTCGCTACTCGCCTCAGGCGGCGAGAGCGAACTCAGCGCGATTGGAATCGGCGCTTATTGGTTTCCGACGACCGATTCTCGAGACGACGTCGGCTTCCTCGGCTCGCTTCCCCTGTCTCCACGTACGAAGTCGAAACCAGTCACCCCCCGGTTGTGTACCCGCTCAACTCTAACGCGTCGCTCCCGGGACTTCATCCCGGTATCAGCTCACCCGGCACGGCGCGCCGTCGACGGTGCACGCGGTGGGCTGGATCGCGTCCCTGACCTGCTTGGATGCCTCGAACCCGAGGTTGGCCGTGGCGCCCGGGGCGAGCGGGCCGCCGGTGAGGACGAAGGCGTCGTCCTGCCGGGTCAGCTGGGCGTTCCAGACGTTGCCGACGCGCACGCCGGCGGCCGCGGGGTACGCGATCCGGACCGTCCAGGCCCGCGGCTGGCCGCTGGTGTTCGTCACCTGGACCGCGCCGATGAAGCCGCGTTCCCAGCTCGCGCCGGTCCGGTAGGCCGCGGTGAACGACGCCGCCGGGGGTCGCGGGGCGGCCGTCGTGCGGCGCGGCGCGGGCTTGGTCGTCGTCTTCTCGGTGGGCTTGGCGGTGGGGCGGGCCGACGCGGAGGCGGAGGCGGAACGGGAAGGGCTGGGCGAGGCCGGCGGCGGGGTCGAGGCGGCGGCGGGCGAGGCGGACACCAGGGCCGCCGGGGTCGCGCCGCCCAGGGGCACCGTCGGCTGGACCAGCAGGGGGACGCGGTTGTCCGGCTGGGCCGGCCCGACCGCCCGTACCGCGACCCAGGAGACCAGGACGACGAGCAGGGTGGCCGCCGCCGCGATGAAGCTGTACCGGCGCAGGGGGAAGACGGTGGTGTGCTTGCCGGGCAACTGCGGTCCCTTCGCGCGACGGGTGGGCCGCGGCGACACTACCGGTCAGACCATGCCCTTGCTACGGCGGCCCAGCGCCTTGTTGATCTCCTTCTGCGCGTCCCGGGCGGCGAGGTCCTGGCGCTTGTCGTACGCCTTCTTGCCCTTGGCCAGGCCGAGCTCGACCTTGGCGTACCCGTTGTGGAAGTAGACCGACAGCGGCACCAGGGTGAGGCCGTCCTCGCGCAGCTTGCCCATCATCTTGTGGATCTCGTCGCGCTTGAGCAGCAGCTTGCGCACCCGGCGCGGCTCGTGGTTAGTCCACGTGCCCTGGGTGTACTCCGGGATGTGCATCCCGTGCAGGAAGATCTCGCCGTTGTTCTCGTGGCCGAACGCGTCGACCAGCGAGGACCGCCCGGCCCGCAGCGACTTGACCTCGGTGCCGGTCAGCACCATGCCGGCCTCGTAGGTGTCGAGGATGGCGTAGTCGTGCCGAGCCTTGCGGTTCGAGGCCACGACCTTGCGCCCCTGTTCGCGTGGCATCGGTGGGCTCCTTGCGGGTGGCAAAAGAAAAGGCCCGGCCGACCGGCCGGACCCCTCCATGGTACGCGCGGACGCTCAGCAGAGGCATCCGGGTAAATACTGCAGCGGGTTCTTCGGTACGCCGTCGAAGCGCGTCTCGAAGTGCAGGTGAAAGCCGGTGGAGGCGCCCGTGGTGCCGACCCGGCCGATCACCTCGCCGCGCCGCACGTACTCGCCGTCGTGCACCAGGATCTTGGACTGGTGGCCGTAGCAGGTGGAGAAGTTGCGGCCGTCGCGCCGGCCGTGGCTGATGCAGGTGTAGTTGCCGTACCCGCCGGCCCAGCCGGACCGCACGACCCGCCCGCCGGCCGCCGCGTGGATCGGGGTGCCGCCGCCGGCGGCGAAGTCCGTGCCCGCGTGCAGCTGCCAGACCCGGTAGAACGGGTCGTAGCGGTTGCCGAAGTCGCTGGACTTCCAGCCGTGCACCGGCATCAGCAGGTCGCCGCCGACGTAGTCGCCGCCGTCGTCGTCGTTCTTGGCGCCCCAGGCGCGCAGGGCGCGCTGGATCCGGGCCTCCTCGGCCTTGGCGGCCTCGTACTCGGCGAGCACGGCGGCGCGCTGGGAGCGCGCGACGATCAGGGCGGAGCGCCGGCTCTGGGCCAGCCGGACGACCGCCGCGCGGGCCTGCTGGGCGGCGACCTGCGCCCGCTTGGCCGCCGCGAGCTTGTCGACAGCCTCCTGCTCGGCCTGTTCGGCGGCCCGCTTGGCGAGCCCGGCACGGTCCTGGGCGGTACGGGCGGCGCGCCGCGCCCCGATGAGCTCGTCCACGCTCCCCCGCTGCTTCTGCATGACCTGGTCGACCAGGCCGAGGCGGTCCATGGCGTCCTGCGGCCCGCGCGCGCCGACCAGCACGTTGAGGGCGGCGAAGTTGCCGCCCATGTACGAGGCGGCAGCGATCTCGTCGACCCGGTCGCGGGCCTCGACGACCCGATGCTGGGCGTGCTCGAAGCGGCCGGCGACCGCGTCGTAGGCGGCGCGGGCGGTGTCGGCCTTGCGCCGGGCCGTGCCGGCCTGGACGGAGGCCGCGACGACGACGCCGCGGCTGGTGGCGACCTTCTGCTGCGCCGCGGGCAGCGCCGCGGTGGCCGCGGCCAGGCGGCGGGCGGCGTTGCGGGCCGTCGCGGTGGCGTGCTCGAGGATCGCCTCCGCGCGGTCCACCGCCCGGCTCGCGCGCTTGGCGTCGTCCCCCGGGCCGGCGGCGGCCGCGGGCGCCGCGAGCGCCACGGTGGCGGCACAGAGCAGGCTCAGGCCGGCGGCGAGGGCCGCGGTGAACCGGCTGGGTCGCGAGTGACTGGAGTCCACGAAGAGTCACCGTACTCCGACCATCCGTGACAATTCGCGGTTAGCCGGCTAATCCCCCGAAAACGCCATCGCCGCGCGTCTCCCGACAAGGACGCGCGGCGATGGGCAGGAACAGGGTCAGACCTTGAGGTAGAACCGCAGGGTGATCCAGGCGGTGATCGCGCTGACGCCGGCGCCGACGCCGGCCAGCAGCGGCAACATCAGCCACACGTTGCCGTCCGGGATGGGCGTCAGCACGTTCGTCAGGGCCTGCAATCGGCCGTCGAGCAGGACGACCTTGCCGACGAAGATGAACACGAACCCCAGGATCGCGCCGATCAGGCCGGCCACCACCGCCTCGAGCACGAACGGCGCCTGGATGAACCAGTTGGACGCGCCGACCAGTTTCATCACCGCGACCTCGCGCCGCTTGCTGTACGCCGCCACCTGGATCGTGTTGCCGACCAGCAACAGCGCCGCCAGGGCCATGAAGCCCGCGACCACCAGCGCCCCCACCTGGATTGCGTTGAAGATCTTGAAGACCTTGTCCAGCAGTTCGCGCTGGTCGACGATGTCCTGGATGCCCGGGGTGCCCTCGATCTGCGCGTGGAACGCCTCGTACTGCTCCGGGTCCTTGAGCTTCACCCGCCACGATTCCGGCAGGCTGTCCGGGGTGACCGACTTGACGAAGTCGGGCGAGTCCCGCCAGAGCACCTTGAACTTCTCGAAGGCCTGCTCGCGCGTCTCGTACACCTTCTCGGCGACCAGCGGGCTGGAGGTGATCGCCTGCTCGATCGTGGCGCGCTGCGCGTCGGTGACGTCCTCACGCAGGAAGATCGAGACCTCGATCTCCCCGTAGTAGTAGTTCTTCATCTGGTCGACCTGCATGTACATGAGCACGCTGGCGCCCAGCATCGTGAGGGAGACCGACATCGTGATGATCATGGCGATGGTCATCGTGACGTTGCGCCACAGGCCGACCAGCACCTCGTTGAGGACGTACTTGAAACGCATCGGGGGTTCCTTCCGGGACTCCGCGGCTTACTTCAGATGCAGTGTGGGGGGCGGGGCCCGGCGGTCAGCCGTACACGCCCCGGGCCTGGTCGCGGACGATCCGTCCGCTCTCGATCTCGATGACCCGGCGGCGCATCTGGTTGACGATGTTGGAGTCGTGGGTGACCATCACGACCGTCGTGCCGGTTCGGTTGATCCGGTCCAGCAGCCGCATGATCTCGATGGAGGTGTCGGGGTCGAGGTTGCCCGTGGGCTCGTCGGCCAGCAGGATCAGCGGCCGGTTGACGAACGCCCGCGCCACGGCGACCCGCTGCTGCTCACCGCCCGACAGCTCGTGCGGGTAGCGGTGCTCCTTGCCGCCCAGGCCGACCAGCTCGAGAACCTCGGGCACCACCCGGCGGGCGACGGCCTTGGTCTTGCCGATCACCTCGAGGGCGAACGCCACGTTCTCGTACGCGGTGCGGTTGGGCAGCAGGCGGAAGTCCTGGAACACACATCCGATGGAGCGCCGGAAGTGTGGGATCTTCCACGACCGCATGGTGGTGACATCCTTCGCGTTCACCACGACCTTGCCGCGCGAGGGGGCCACCTCGTGCAGCAGGAGCTTGATGATCGTCGACTTGCCGGAACCGGAGGGGCCGATGAAGAAGACGAACTCACCCTTCTCGATACCGACGCTGACATCGTCCAACGACGGCCGAGACGCCTTCGGATACGTCTTCGTCACGTTCTCGAGCTGAATCACGGGTCGAGAGTCTACGCGGTGTAACGAAAACGCCAAGCCCGGCGGGGTCAGGATTTTGGCACATTCGGTGCCGACCAGTCGCCCCTCCCCCGTGCGGGCAACCCGGACCACCGGCCCGGCGAACGCCGCCTGACCGTTCGTTCAGGCGGCGTGTCGGCGCCCGCTCAGGCCTTGATCTGGGTCTGCTTGCGCCACCGGATGCCGGCCTCGATGAACTCGTCGAGCTCGCCGTCGAAGACCGAGCTCGGATTGCCGGTCTCCTGCTCAGTGCGCAGATCCTTGACCATCTGGTACGGGTGCAGGACGTAGCTGCGCATCTGATCGCCCCACGATCCGGTGGTGTCCTGCTTGAGGCCGGCCATCTTCGCCTCCTCTTCCTGGCGCTTGCGTTCGAGCAGTCGCGCCTGGAGCACCCGCATCGCGGAGGCCTTGTTCTGCAGCTGAGATTTCTCGTTCTGACACGTCACCACGATGCCCGTCGGAATGTGCGTGAGGCGCACAGCCGAGTCGGTGGTGTTAACGCTCTGTCCACCAGGCCCGGACGAACGGTAGACGTCCGTCCGCAGCTCGTTGTCCGGAATGTCGATGTGGTCGGTCTGTTCGACCACCGGCATGACCTCCACGCCGGCGAAGCTGGTCTGGCGCCGGCCCTGGTTGTCGAACGGGCTGATCCGCACCAGCCGGTGGGTGCCCGACTCCACGCTCAGGGTGCCGTAGGCGTACGGGACCTTGACGGCGAAGGTCGCGGACTTGAGGCCCGCCTCCTCGGCGTACGAGGTCTCGTAGACCTCCGTCGGGTAGCCGTGGCGCTCGGCCCAGCGCAGGTACATCCGCATCAGCATCTCGGCGAAGTCGGCGGCGTCCACGCCACCGGCGCCCGCACGGATGGCCACCACGGCCTCGCGGGAGTCGTACTCGCCGGAGAGCAGGGTGCGGACCTCCATCTCCTCGACGGCCTTGCTCAGCGAGACGAGCTCGTGGCCGACCTCGGCGATGGATTCCTCGTCGGCGGCCTCGCGGGCCATCTCGAGCAGCAGCTCCGCGTCGTCGATGCGCTGGCGGAGCTTCTCCAGCCGGGCGATCTCGCCGCTGAGGTACGACAGGCGCGAGTTGACCTCCTGGGCGCGGGCCTGGTCGTCCCACAGGTCGGGGGCGGAGGCCTGCTCCTCGAGCTCCGCCTTGTCTCGGCGCAGCTTGTCCACGTCGAGGACGTTCTCGATGTTGCGCAGGGTGGCGTCGAGGGCTTTGAGCTGTTCAGGGAAGTCGGCTGCACTCACGACTGTCGAGAATACGCCGCCCGGCCGGTCGTCCGGCCGGGCGGCCGGTACTTCCTGGTTGCGGAGCTACTCCGCCGGAGCGACCTTCAGCCAGCTCAGGGCCGCCTTGTGGTAGGCCACGGCGAACTCGAGGGCGGCCGCGCCGTACGCGTCGCCGGCCTTCTTGGCCTCCTTGGCCTGCTCCCGGGCCATCGCCAGGGCCTCCGAGTGGTACTCGTTGGCGCCGGTGTAGAGCGTCCTGAGCTGGTTGCCGGAGTGCTGCTGGCCGAACGCGACGCGCAGCGCGACCGGGTTGCGGATCGCGTCGCGGCCGGGTGACTCGGCGAGCCAGCGGCTGAAGGCACGCTTGCCGCTGGCGGTGATGGCATAGGGCTGGCTGGACCGGGGTCCAGGCTTGCCGAGGCGGACGAAGCCCATCTCGGCCAGCACGGGCAATTCGCGGTAGACCTGGCTCCGCGTCATCGACCAGTACGGCCCGAGGCGGCGTTCGGCAGCCGCCATGAGCTGTCCACCGGTCATCGGGCCCTCGTGGAGCAGGCCCAGAAGGGCGGCAGCCGTGGGATTGATTTGAGAGTCGGGCATGCCTCTAAGCTGCCACTTTGTCGTCCCGGCGTCCAGGATTTCGCCCGATCCGTCCAATTTGCGTCTCCACAAGCGACTGTCCCGCACAGACAGTCCGACCACGAGGGTCGGGACCGGGCGTTTTGCCGGTGAGGAGGACTCCGCCGAGGTAAGATGGTGCACGAAAACGGTCAGACGGCGCTGCAGGTCGACAACTCCCCCAAAGAACGCGGGCCGCCGCGTGAAGAAAACGCAGCGGCCCCCAAACCCCGACAATCACCCCATGTGGGGGTACTGCCAGGACGTCGGCGCCTCGAAGGTCTCCTTGATCGTCCGCGGCGAGACCCACCGGTGCAGGTTCAGCACCGAGCCGGCCTTGTCGTTGGTGCCGCTGCCGCGCGCGCCGCCGAAGGGCTGCTGCCCGACGACCGCGCCGGTCGGCTTGTCGTTGATGTAGAAGTTGCCGGCCGCGTCGCGCAGCGCGGTGGTGGCCCAGTCCACGACCGAGCGATCGGTGGCGAAGATCGAGCCGGTGAGCGCGTAGGGCGACACGGACTCGGCCTGGGCGACCGCGTCGGCGAAGGCGCCGTCCTCGTAGACGTGCACGCCCAGGATCGGGCCGAAGTACTCGGTCGTGAAGATCTCGTGCGCCGGGTCGCTGGACTCCACCAGGGTCGGTGCGACGAACCAGCCCTCGCTGTCGTCGGCCGTGCCGCCCGCCAGCACGGTGCAGGCGGCGCTGTTCTTGATCCGGTCGAGCGCCGCGGCGTGCTTGGCGAACGCCCGGCCGTCGATCACCGCGCCGCCGAAGACCGACAGGTCGGTGACGTCGCCGTACCGGATCGAGGAGACCGAGGCCGCGAGCCGGTCCCGCAGGCCGCCCTCCCAGATGGAGCGGGGCACGTAGGCCCGCGACGCGGCCGAGCACTTCTGACCCTGGTACTCGTACGCGCCGCGCAGCAGCGCCGTGTGCAGCATGTCGGCGTCGGCGCTGGCGTGCGCGAAGACGAAGTCCTTGCCGCCGGTCTCCCCGACCAGCCGCGGGTACGACCGGTAGCGGTCGATGTTCGACCCGACCTCGCGCCACAGGTGCCGGAAGGTCGCCGTCGAGCCGGTGAAGTGGATGCCGGCCAGGTCGGGATCGGCCAGCACCACGTCGGACACGGCCAGGCCGTCGCCGGTGACCATGTTGATCACGCCCGGCGGCAGGCCGGCCGCCTCGAACAGCCGCATGGTGAAGTGCGCCGAGAGCTGCTGGGTGGGCGACGGCTTCCAGACCACGGTGTTGCCCATCAGCGCGGGCGCCGAGGGCAGGTTGCCGGCGATCGCGGTGAAGTTGAACGGGGTGATCGCGTAGACGAAGCCCTCGAGCGGGCGGTGGTCGAAGCGGTTCCACACCCCCGGCGAGGACTGCGGCTGCTCGCCCAGGATCTTCTCGCCGAACGCGACGTTGAACCGTAGGAAGTCGATCAGCTCGCAGGCCGCGTCGATCTCGGCCTGGTGGACGGACTTCGACTGGCCCAGGATCGTCGCCGCGTTGAGGGTGTCGCGCCAGCCGCCGGCCAGCAGCTCGGCGGCGCGCAGGAACACCGCGGCCCGCTCGCTGAACGGCAGGGCGCGCCAGCCCGGCGCGGCCCGCTTGGCCGCGGCCACGGCCGCGGTGGCGTCCTCGTGCGTGGCGTTGCCGGCGACCCCGAGGACGTGGTGGCGCTTGTGCGGCTGCACCACCTCGATCGCAGCGCCGCCGCCGAGCTTGCGGTTGCCGTCGATCGTCATCGTCAGATCGAGGCGCTCGCCGGCCATCGCGTCCAGCCGCGCCTGCAGCGAGGCCCGCTCGGGGCTGCCCGGGGCATAGCTGCGGACCGGCTCGTTCCGGGGCTCCGGTACGGCAAGCAGGGCGTCCATCACGTACTCCTCAACCTTGTGGGTTCATTCGTCCCGACATTGTGTGTCGGGTTCATCCTCGCACGCGGACAACCGCCGTCCAGGGCCCTCACGGGACGCTGGGAGCCCGCGTACCCTGAGGGCCATGAGTGAGGCGGACAGCGAGGTCAACGCGGCCCAGAGCGCTCAGAACGGCGCGGAGCGGGCACCCTCGCGGGGGTTGCTGCTGGCCGCGGTCGGCGTCGTCTGGATGGTGGCGATGCTGTGGTCCGCCCGGGCCACGATCACCGGCCGGGCCGAGGCCGAGATGGAGGTCACCTCCACCGCGTACGCGCTGCCCGGCGCGATCTCCGCGAGCCTGGTCGCGGGCGCGGCCGTGGCGCTGGCCGTCCTCGCCCTGCTGACCCGCGGCGCCCGCACGCCGGGCGTCACCGTCCGCTTCATCATCGCGACCGGGGCCGGGCTGGCGGTGGGCCTGCTGGGTGCCCTGGCGATCATCACGATCAACACCGAGGGCTGGCTGTACGCGGTCGTCGGCGGCACCATCGCGGCCGCGGCGACGATCGGCGGCGCGCTCGCCGGGTTCCGCTACCCGCGGGTGATCGCGGCGGTGTGCTGGGGCGCGGTCACCGTCTTCGTGGTCGGCTTCGTGCTCAACGTGCTCCAGGACATGCTGCTGCCGGTGTTCGGCTCGGGTGACTCGGCCGCCTCGCAGACCAGCGCCGCGAGCTGGTTCAGCCTGGTCCAGTCGGTGCTCAGCGGCCTGGCCGGCGGGCTGGTGGGCTACCGGGTGCTGCGCCGGGCCGGGCGCCACACCCAGGGCCCGGACCTGCGCTGGCCGCTGTACGCGCTCGCCGGCGCGGGCCCCGGCCTGCTGCTGGTCGTCGGCGAGGGGCTGACCCGGACGGCCGGCTCCCGGGTGCTGGAGCTGGCCGGCAAGGTGAGCGAGCTGGAGCTGACGGTCCAGCAGATGCTGAGCGGGTCGCGGCTCAACAACGGCCTGATCGTGCTCTTCGTGGGCGCGTTCACGGCGATCATCGCGGTGGGTCGGACGCTCGGCCCCGCCCCCGCCGAACCGGCCGAATCGGCGCCGGGCGGGCCGCCGTCCGCCCCGCCGCGGCCGGCCGACCCCGACGAGATCGAGCGGGCCGCGCGCGCCGAGGAGGCGCAGACCGTCCCGGCGCGGCAGGACGACTGAGCCGGCTCAGACCAGCTCGTCGAGCTCGCTGACCGCGTACCACTCGAGCTCGTGGTCCTCGGCGCTGTCCACGGTGAACTGGGCGTCGGGATCCCCGGCCAGGGCCTCCTCGACCACGTCGGCGGCCGCGCCGATGTCCTCCGCGGCGCCCTCGCCGTCGACGTGGATCGACGCGACCTCCTGCAGCGCGACCGCCTGGGGCAGCCGCACGGTGCTGGAGCCCAGCTCGACGTCCTCGCGGGCCAGCGCCCCGGCGGCCACGTCGGCCGAGACCACCACCCGCCGGCGCGGGGCCTTCGGGTCGTGGCGCAACAGCTGCAGGGCAGCCTGGGCGGCGCGGGTGAAGGCCACGTACTCCAGCTCTTCCTCGTCGCCCTCGGCGTACCACTCGCGCAGCGCCGGGGTCACGGCATGCGCGACCGTCGCGCCCGCGCCGAGATGCCCGGAAGCCCGCATCTCGGCCAGCATCGGTACGGTGGCCGGCACGTAGACCCGGACCAGATCGGTGATCGGCACTCTTCCCCCTGCGGTTGACCGTCCCCGTAGTACACCGCCGGGGAGGCTACCGGAAGGCCTTTCGGGGGTTTTCAGCATCCACAGGGTGCCGTGAGCGGATCAGCCTCCCGGGCGACCTCGCCGCCCGGGCCCCGCAGGGGGAAGCCCTCCCGCGCCCAGTACTCGACGCCGCCGAGCATCTCCCGCACCGCGTACCCCTGCCGGGAGAGCGCGAGAGCGGCGTGGGTCGCGCCGTTGCACCCGGGCCCCCAGCAGTACGTGACCACGGGGACGTCCGGATCCAGCAGGCTCGCGGCCCGGGCGGGGATGTCGGCGGTGGGCAGGTGCAGGGCGCCCGGGATGTGGCCCTGGGTCCAGGCCGCGGCCGAGCGCGAGTCGACGAGCACGAAGCCCGGCGCGGCGGTGCTCAGGGCGGCCCGCACATCGGCGACGTCGGTCTGGGTGGCCAGGCGCTCGGCGAAGATCTCGGCCGCTCTCGTGGGGGTCATCATGGTCTCCACGCTATTGTCCGCGGGCCGGCGGCGGCATGGCCGGTCAATGGTCATTCCTTGAGACTGCGCTCGAATCAACGGTAGGTTGCCGCCATGACCGTGGATCCCACCATCGACCGGACCGACTGGCGACTGCTCGAAGAACTCCAGCGCGACGGCCGGGCCTCCTTCGCGGAGCTGGCCCGGGTGGTGGCGATGTCGCCCAGCGCGGTCGCCGAGCGGGTACGCCGGATGGAGGAGGCCGGCGTGATCGCCGGCTACCGCGCGGTGGTGGACCCGGAACGGGTGGGGTTGCAGGTGATGGCCATGGTCCGGCTGCGCTACCCGACCGGGAACTACCGCCCGTTCCACGCGCTGCTGGACAGCACGCCGGAGATCATCGAGGCGCACCACGTGACCGGCGAGGACTGCTTCGTGCTCAAGGTGCTGACCCGCTCGATGCGCCACCTGGAGGAGGTCACCGGCCGGATCTCCGGCCTGGGCGCGGTCACCACGAGCGTGGTCTACTCGAGCCCGCTGCCCGGCCGCGCGCTGGCGGGTGGGGATCAGGGTCAGCCGTCGTAGGCAAACGGTGGCAAACTGAAGCCGCACATCGTCGGCGGCCGGGTGGACCCGGCGTGGGGAGATCAGGCGTGGAGTCCAGGTTCATGCTGCTGTCCGACGTGGCAGCCGAGCTGAACGTCTCGGACTCGCAGGTCTACCACATGGTCCGCAGCGGCGAGCTCCCCGCGATCAAGATCGGCGGCCGGGGTCAGTGGCGGGTCGAGCGGGCCAAGCTCGAGCAGTACATCGCGCAGAAGTACGAGGAAACGGCCGCCTGGGTGGAACGCAACCCGCTGACCGACCGCGAGCCCGACTGACACCCCGCTACGCGGTTGTCCACAGGCTGATTTCTGGCATTGACGTAGCTCGACGCGTCCGGCCACACTCGCAGTCACAGGCAAACGTAGGCAAACGCAAGGATTGGCGGGATGCCATGTCGACGGTCGAGGTGACCAGACAACAGCAGAGGCCGGCGATCCGGCTGCGCCCGGCGCCCCGCCACGAGCCCCCGTTCGACGACGAACGCGACCCGCACTCCTGGCCGCCGCCCCACCAACTCGCCCTGACCTGGCCGACACCGACCAGGCCGGCGCCCCCACCGCAGCCGCCCCCGCCCCCGCGCAGGCGCACGGCGGTGACCGGCGTGTCTGCCGAGGCGAGGCTGGCGGTCCGCCGCTTCGTGAGCACCTGCGTCGAGGTCCTCAACGGCTACCGGCCCGCCGCCCACCTGCGCCGGCTGTCCCAGCCCCGGGAAGCGGCGACGGTCGTGGCCCAGGGGCTGGCCGGGGCGTACCGGGTGACGCAGGCCCGCCAGGCCCGCACGACCGGCCGGGCGGCGAGACCCCGCCGGCCGGTCCCGGCGGCGGTGGTCCGCCTGCAGCTGTGCGAGCCCCGGGAGGGCGCGGTGGAGGCGGCGGCGGTGCTCGTCATCGGCGACCGTACGCACGCCATGGCCCTCCGGCTGGAACTGCACGACGAGGTCTGGCAGGCGACCACGCTCCGCCTGATCTGACCGGCCGGCGCGGCAGGCTCCCGGGGCGTCTACCGAGCAGTTCAGGCGGTGGCCGTCCCGGGCTCCACGGCCGGTCGCACCGACCTGCACCGGGCGCTGGCCGAGCTGATTCCCGCCGCCTGCGGTGGGGCCGCTCGAACGGGTGGGCGGGTTGGGCAGGGCATGGGTGCTGGGGGCGTGGGCCAGGGTTGGCGTGGCAGGCCAGGCGGGCTCGGCGGGCGGGCTCGGCGGGCGGGCTCGGCGGGCGGGCTCGGACCGGGGCGGTCCCGGCGAGCGAGCGCGGCCCGGGACGGTCCCGGCAGACGACCGGCCGGGGTGATCCCGGCGAGCGAGCGCGGCCCGGGACGGTCCCGGCAGACGACCGGCCGGGGCGGTCCCGGCGAGCGAGCGCGGCGGGCGGGCGGCCGACGTGATCTCGGCGGGCGGGCGGGCTCGGCCGGCGGGCGGGCGGGCTCGGCCGGCGGGCGGCCGGGCTCGGCGAAAGGCGGGGCGCTGGGCGCAGCTGGTGAGCGCTGAACGAACCGACGTGGCGCGGAGGAGCACATAGCCAGGTGGCGTGATGGCCGCGGTGGGCCCGGCCCGGCGGGCGCGACCTGACCGGGCACGCGATGGGCGTGGGGCGGTGGGCGCCGCGGAGCCCGGCACCGCGCCGCGGGCCAGGCTGGCCACCGCGCCGCGGGTCAAGCTGGCCACCACACGCAGGCTGGGCTGGCCACCGCGCCGCGGTCCGGGCTGGCCAGCGGCCAGTCCGGGCCAGTCCGGGCCGGGCCGGGCCAGGCCAGGCCAGGCCAGGCCAGACGCAGCATGGCAGTTCGGAACCGGGAGCGGCGCGGCGGGGCAGGAATGGCCCACGCGGCCATCGAAGCTGCCCCCGGACGGAGCCCCACCAGGCACCCAGCCGAACAGAAAGAAGCGGCCCGCCGGCTCAGAAAGAGAACCGGCGGGCCGCGACCAAAACTCAGGCTCAGACAGCCCCAGGCGCCCCATGGCACCGCTTGTACTTCTTCCCGGACCCGCAGTAGCAGGGAGCGTTCCGCGACGGCCCGTTGCTGGCCTCGGCCTGGCCGGAGGTTCGGGCCCGCCCGGCCGACGTGTGCGCCGGCCCGGCCGGGACCACGGGCGATCCGAGGCCCAGCGCCGGGGCCTGCTGCTCCTGCTGGATCTGCGGCGCGCCGGCTCCGGCCTCGCCGTCGATGGTCGGCGCCGTGTACTGCAGCGCCTGCGGCCGGCGGTTGCCGCCCAGGCCCTTGGCGCGGACCTCGACGGACGGCTCGGCGCCCGGCAGCGGGACGGCCTGGGACGGGTCGACGGTGACGGTGGGGGCTTCCTCGACCTGGACCTCGAGGTTGAAGAGGAACCCGACGGCTTCCTCCTTGATGCCCTCCATCATCTGGTTGAACATGTCGAAGCCCTCGCGCTGGTACTCGACCACCGGGTCGCGCTGGGCGTACGCCCGCAGGCTGATGCCTTCCTGCAGGTAGTCCATCTCGTAGAGGTGCTCGCGCCACTTGCGGTCGATCACCGCGAGCAGGACCTGGCGCTCCAGTTCGCGCACCGCGTCCTCGCCGAGTTCCTCCTCGCGGGCCGCGTACGCCGCCTGGGCGTCCTTCTTCAGCTCCTCGATCAGGAAGTCCTGGTCCAGCGTGCTGCGCTCGCCGCCGGACTCCTCGACCAGATCGTCGACGGTGATGCTGACCGGGTACAGGCGCTTGAGGTTGACCCAGAGCTGGTCGAGGTCCCAGTCCTCGGCGTAGCCGTCCGAGGTGGCCGCGCGGACGTAGTCCTCGACCACGTCGTTGATCATGTGCTGGGCCTGGTCGTGCATGTCCTCGCCGTCGAGCACGCGCTTACGCTCGGCGTAGATGACCATGCGCTGCTTGTTCAGCACCTCGTCGTACTTGAGGACGTTCTTGCGGATCTCCGCGTTCTGGCCCTCGATCTGGGTCTGCGCGCTGCGGATCTGCCGGGTGACCATCTTCGACTCGATGGGCACGTCCTCGGGGATGTTGAAGCGGTCCATGACCGCCTCGACCGCGCCGGCGCGGAACCGCTTCATCAGGTCGTCCTGCAGCGACAGGTAGAACCGGGACTCGCCCGGGTCGCCCTGCCGGCCGGAGCGGCCGCGGAGCTGGTTGTCGATGCGGCGCGAGTCGTGCCGCTCGGTGCCCAGGACGTACAGGCCGCCGGCCGCGGTGACCTCGGCCGCCTCGGCCTCGCAGGCGGCCTTCCAGTTGGGCAGGACCTCTTCGAGGGCCTTGGCGTACTCCTCCGGGTCCTCGACCGGGTCGAGGCCGCGCTGGCGCAGCTCGCTGGCCGCCAGGAACTCCGGGTTGCCGCCGAGCAGGATGTCGGTGCCGCGGCCGGCCATGTTGGTGGCCACCGTGACGCCGCCCTTGCGGCCGGCCTGCGCGATGATCGTCGCTTCCTGGGCGTGGAACTTGGCGTTCAGCACGCTGTGCGGGATGCCGCGCTTGCGCAGCAGGGTCGAGAGGATCTCGGAATTCTCCACCGAGACCGTGCCGACCAGGACCGGCTGGCCGGTCGCGTGCCGCTCGGCGATGTCCTCGATGACCGCGTTGAACTTGGCCTTCTCGGTCTTGTAGATGACGTCCGGGTGGTCGATGCGGATCATCGGACGGTGCGTCGGGATGGACACGACGCCGACCTTGTAGACCTGGTTGAACTCGCCGGCCTCGGTCTGCGCCGTACCGGTCATGCCGCCGAGCTTGGAGTACAGCCGGAAGTAGTTCTGCAGCGTGATGGTGGCCAGGGTCTGGTTCTCCTGCTTGACCTCGACGCCTTCCTTGGCCTCGATGGCCTGGTGCATGCCCTCGTTGTAGCGGCGGCCGTGCAGGATGCGACCGGTGAACTCGTCGACGATCAGCACCTCGCCGTTCTCGTCGACGATGTAGTCCTTGTCGCGCCGGTAGAGCTCCTTGGCCTTGATGGCGTTGTTGAGGTAGCCGACCAGCGGGGTGTTCACCGACTCGTACAGGTTGTCGATGCCGAGGCGGTCCTCGACCCGGGCCACGCCGCGCTCGGTCACCGCGACCGTGCGCTTGGCCTCGTCGACCTCGTAGTCGCCCTCGCCGTCCTTGCCCTTCTGCAGGCGGCCGACCAGGGCGGCGAACTCGCCGTACCAGCGGGCGGAGTGCTCGCCCGGGCCGGAGATGATCAGCGGGGTGCGGGCCTCGTCGATGAGGATCGAGTCGACCTCGTCGACGATGGCGTAGTTGTGGCCGCGCTGGACCAGCTCGGCCGCCGACCACGCCATGTTGTCGCGCAGGTAGTCGAAGCCGAACTCGTTGTTGGTGCCGTACGTGATGTCGCACTCGTAGGCGGCGCGGTGCTCGGCGGCCGGCCTGTTCGGCAGGATCACGCCGACGGTGAGACCGAGGAACACGTGCACCCGGCCGACCCACTCGGCGTCGCGCTGGGCCAGGTAGTCGTTGACCGTGATGATGTGCACGCCCTCGCCGCTGAGCGCGTTGAGGTACGCCGGGAAGACGCCGGTCAGGGTCTTGCCCTCACCGGTCTTCATCTCCGGGATGTTGCCGAAGTGCAGCGCGGCGCCGCCCATGAGCTGGACGTCGTACGCACGCTGCCCCAGCACCCGGCGGGCGCCCTCGCGGGCCACGGCGAACGCCTCCACGAGCAGCGAGTCGAGCGATTCGCCGTCGGCGACCCGCTCCTTGAACTGCTCGGTGCACGCGCGCAACTCGTCGTCGGTGAGGTCGGTGTAGTCGTCCTCGATCGAGTTGACCGCGTTCGCGATCGCCTTGAGCCGTCGCACCATGCGGCCTTCGCCGGCGCGCAGGAATTTTTCCAAAATCGACACGGGTCAACGCTCCCCTAGACGGTCTGCCGAACCATCGTAGGCGTCTTGTCTGGGTGACCGTGACCCGAGCCTCCGATCAACCTCGCAAACGCGGCGAAACAGGGCGGCAAGTTCGCTGACAGCGCATCGGGACGCGGCCCCGCAACCTTTTGGCGGCCCGGGGCGTGTCGGGGCAGGATGACCGCGTGGAAACGGTCCGGCTGCGCACCGACGAGCTGCTGCTGCGCCCGTGGGTCGCCGCGGACGCCGAGGCGGTGTGCCGGGCGTGTCAGGACCCGGGGCTGCACCGCTGGCTCAGTGGGCTGCCCCGGCCGTACCGGATGACCGACGCCGCCGCCTTCGTCGGCGAGCTGGCGCCGCGCTGGCTGGCCGCGGGCACCGCCCTGCACCTGGGCGTGTTCGCCGGCGCGGAGCTGGCCGGCAGCGTCGCGCTCAACGCGATCGACCGGAGCGCCGGCACGGCCGAGCTCGGCTACTGGTCGGCGCCGTGGGCCCGCGGGCGCCGGATCGCCGAGCGCGCCGGCCGGGCGCTGCTGGCCTGGGCCTTCGGCGCCGGGCTGGGCCTGGCCCGGGCCGACTGGCGGGCCACCGTGGGCAACCACGCCTCCCGGCTGACCGCGCTGCGGCTCGGCTTCACGATGATCGGCGAGCGGCCCGGCGCCGGGCCGGCGGACCCGGCGCGGTGGCTGGCCGCCCTGCGGCCCGGCGACCTCACGGCCGCGGGCGCGGACGTTCCCGATCCGGTACGCCGGGCCGCCCACACGTTCGGCGGGGTCCATCCCACGCTGAGCGCCGGCCCGGTCACCCTGCGCCCGCCGGCCCGTCGCGACGTACCGGGCATCGTGGAATGCCGCCGCGACCCGTTGACCGCCCGCTGGTTCGGGGGGCGGCAGCCGTACCGGGCGGAGGATGCGCTGGCCCACGTCGAGCGCGACGTCCCCGGCCGGTGGGCCCGGGGCGCCGAGGCGGTCTTCGCGATCGCCGGGGCCGCGGACGCGTACCTCGGCTCGGTCGATCTCCGGCCGCGGGCCGACGACCCCGGGGTGGGCGAGATCGGTTTCGCGGTCGGGCCGCGCTCGCGCGGGCGCGGCCACGCGGGCGCCGCGGTCCGCGAGATCTGCCGCTGGGGCTTCGCCGAACTGGGCCTGCACCGGATCGAGTGGCGCGCCGAGGTGGGCAACGATGCATCGCGGCGGGTGGCGGAGAAGGCAGGCTTCACGGTCGAAGGACTGTTGCGGCAGGCCCTGCGGACCGCCGGAGGACGGCGGGACTGCTGGGTCGGGTCGCTGGTGAAAGGTGCGTCATGATCGTTCCCACACTCGCCGGCCCCGGCGTCCGGCTGCGCGGCCTCACCCCGCGCGACGTCGACGACCTGGTCGCCGGATACGCCGATCCGCTGCTGCAGCGGTTCATGCCGCCGCTGCCGGTGCCGTTCACCGCCGGCCAGGCGCGGGAGTACATCAGCGACGTGGCCCCCGGCATGTTCGCCGACGGCGGCGGCCTGTGGGCGATCGCCGACCCCGGCACCGACCGCCTGCTCGGCGGGATCGGCCTGGACAAGGTGGTGCCGCACCGCGGCCAGTGCGAGGTGGGCTACTGGGTCGGCCCGTGGGCGCGCGGGCGGGGCGTCGCGACCACGGCCGTGCGGACGCTGACCGAGCACGCGTTCCACACCGGGATGGCCCGCATCGAGCTGCTCACCCACCGGGAGAACACGGCCAGCCAGCGGGTCGCGCTCGCGACCGGCTTCCGGCCCGAGGGGGTACGCCGCGCGGTGCTGCCCAACCGCGAGGGCGGGCGCGACGACCTGCTGGCCTACGCCCGGCTGGCCGGCGACGAGCCGGGACCGACCGAACGCCTGCTGCCCGACCTGCCCGGCGGCGAGCTGACCGACGGCGTGGTGACGGTACGCCCGCTCGCCCCCGGCGACGTCGACTTCTACGCCCGGCTGCACAGCCTGCCCGACGTCGTGGCCACCACTGTGCCGCCGGTCGCGCCCAGCCGCGACGACATGGCCCGGCGGTGCGCCTGGGCCCAGTCGCACTGGCTCGCCGGCGACCGCGCCGACATGATCATCATGGACGCGGCGACCGGGACGAACGCGGGCGAGATCGGGCTGTACTACCAGGAGCCGCGCACCGGACAGGCGATGATCGGCTACAGCATGCTGCCGGAGTGGCGGGGCCGCGGCTTCCCGACCCGGGCCGCGCAACTGGTGTCGCTGTGGGCCTTCGCCGAGACGGGAGTGGCCCGGCTGATCGCCGGCGCGCTGCCGTCCAACCTGGCCTCGCAGCGGGTGCTGGAGAAGGCGGGTTTCCGGCGCGAGGCGTACCTGCGCTCACGGTTGCCGGCCGCCCACGGCCGGCGCACCGACGACGTGCAGTTCGCGCTGCTGGCGGAGGATCTGCTGGCGGACGCGGCGCGCCTCGACGGCTGACGCGCGGGATCGCCGCACGCCAGCCGGAGGGCTTCTCCTCAGCTCAGGCCGTTGCTTCCAGGCTGAGAATGCCGTAGTCGTATCCCCGGCGCCGGTACACGACGCTGGGCCGGCCGCTCTCCTTGTCGTGGAACAGATAGAAGTCGTGGCCGACGAGCTCCATCTGGAAGAGGGCGTCGTCGACGGTCATCGGGTCGGCGGGGTGCTCCTTCTCGCGCACGATGCGCCAGGGCTGGTTGTCGTCGTGTTCCAGCAGATCCGTGGCCACCGCGGAGTCCTCGGCCGGCGGCGTCAGGCTCGGCAGGTCGGTCGGCAGCTTGGCGGTGGCCTCGGCCACGGAGACCGGCGCGTGCCGTCCCCGGTGCACGCGACGACGATCGGCGGCGCGGCGCAGGCGCCCGTCCAGCTTGGTGATGGCGGCGTCCAGTGCGGCGTAGAAGTCCTTGGCACACGCCTCGGCGCGGATCACGGGTCCCCTGGTCACCACGGTGATCTCGACGCGCTGGCAGATGTCCGACTGCCGGGGATTGCGCTCGTGGAACAACTCCACGTCAACTCTGATCAGCTTCTGGTCGTAGCGCTCGACCTTCGCCAGTTTGTCTGCGACATGTTCCCGGTAGTGATCGGGAACCTCGACGTTGCGGCCCTTGACGACAATGTCCACTCGTGACCTCCCCCAACGTTACGTACCTGCGGGCGCCCTGCGACGGGGTGCCGGGGGCGCCGTACTACGACGCGGCATGCTGGCTTCGGTGCTGACCGGGATCACGGAGCGGAACCCGCGCCAATCACCGAATCGGCTTACGAGGACGCTCCTTTCCGGTGCGGCGGGCCGAGCCCGTCCTTGTGGCGGCGGGCCGTCGACTTCGCTCCGGTGGCGGATGAGTGACGGACACTCACCCTCGTCACCAAGACGCTAACCTGCCGACGCCCGCTCGTCACCCCTCGTTCGGGGAACGGACCTGATGACTTTCGGCCCTGGTGGCACCCGCCGTGGGCGAGCGGACCCGGATGGCCGACCGGCGTCCGCGCAGCCGGGTTGCCGCCAGCACCGCAGCGCCCGTGACCTGCATGTCCGCCTCCCGAAGACGACGCGCGACGGCGGCCAGCGTGGCCCCGGTCGTGACGATGTCGTCAACCACTATCAGCGTGCCTCTCATCGTGGACCCGCGTCCCGGAATTCGGATCCGTGTCGCCCGGATTCGCAGCGAATTCTCAGCCGCGACGGCCCGCGCGGTTACGTCCAGTGACGCAGAGTCCGGTCGCGGGAGCGCCCGGAGCGGCTGAGAGACGTCAGCGTTCCAGCCGGCCGCGCGCAGCCGTCGCACCGCGTGTGTGGCCAGTCGCGCCATGTGGTCGCCGTGCCGGGCCCGGACGGCGGCCGCGGTCGAGGGCACGGGGATCAGCCGCAGCGGCGTGCCCCGGTCGGCGCCGCCCTGCCGGGCCGCGGCGGCCACCGACACGGCGAGCAGCGAGCCCAGCGGCCGGGCGAGCCGGTGCCGGCCCCTTTCCTTGTACGCCAGCAGAGCGCCCCGCAGCGGCCCCGCGTACGGCCCGACAGCCGTGCAGAACGGCATCCCCGGGGGCGGAGGCACCGGCGCGGTCGCAAACGGCGTCAGCGCCTCCAGGAAGGCCACGCAATCGGCACACGCCCCGAAGCGCAGGGGCACCCGCTCGGCGCCGCAGCCCGCGCAGGCCCCCGGCAGGACCAGATCCGCCAGGTCGGCGCCCAGCCGGTACCACCGTGCCGTCCGCATGCCGCCGCTCAGCGCAGGAAGAACGGGGCGGTGGGCTTCACCCCGGACGGCGGGTTGGGCACCGGGTCCGCCAGATCGGCCACGCCGATCCGGACCGGCCCGGACAGCACGTCGAACGCGTCCCCGTCGGCCACGTACGCGATCGTGTCGGAGCTCTTGCTGCCGCTGACCGGGCTGACCGGATAGGCGGTGAGGTAGCTGACGCTCTTGGTGCCGATGTCGGCCAGGCGTTCCGACACGGAGCTGCCGTCGACCGTCATCTCGATGATCGCCACCCGGCCATTGTCGGCCCGGGTGCCGGCCGCCGCCAGCCACGTCTCGCTGCTCCAGTCCACGGCGCTGACCTGGCTCAACGGCGCCGCCAGGACCTGCTTGACGAGCGGGACCTGCACGCCGTCGCCGCTGGTGGACAGCGCCCCGGCGAAGAGCCGGCCGCGCGAGACCAGCGCGAGCCGCCGGCCGTCGGGGGCGACCGCGACCGCCGAGATGCCGTCGCCCACGCCGTCGACCCGGGCGAGCGCGCCGCCGTCCGAGCTGAAGCTGTACAGCCGCCCGCCGACGGTGATCAGGCCGACGGCGGCCACGTTGGGCTCGGCCGACGTGATCGCCCAGACGGGCTGGCCGGTCACCCCCTTCGGCAGCACGATCCGGGCCAGGGCCACCTTCTCGTCCGCGGCGGTGGCGCGTACCCGCAGCTCCTGGCGGCCGCCGGCGGTGACCACCAGGGCGGCGAAGCGCCGGGTGCCGGCCCCGGAGAAGGCCGCGGCCCGCACGAAACGGTTGTCCTCCGGGCGCAGGACCGGCACGGGCTCGGTGGCGTACGGGGAGCGCGACATCCGGCGGACCTGGCCGTTGTAGATCACGAAGCGCTCCGGCGTCGCCGCCAGCGCGTAGGCCGGGTTGCTGGTGTAGTAGTCGGTGCCCCGGTACTCCGTGCTGTCCTGGCTGCCGACCTTGAGCTCGAGGGTGTGCCACTCGTTGGAGCGCAGCGACCACATGAGCTGACGGCGCAGCCGCTCCAGCCCGGCGGGGTCGTCCGGCTGCGCCGCCTGGCCGTTGAGGCTGACCCGAAGCCGGTCGTCGCTGGGCGCGGGCACGTTGCCGTCCAGCTGGGTGCCGTCGGGCAGCGGCGTCACCGCGTCCTCGAGCAGCGGCGACGGCCCGTCGATCAGCCACTTGATGATCTCGTTGGGTCCCTGCTCGGACGGCAGGTCCCGGGGCACGTAGCGGGTGTCCGGGACCAGGCCGGTGTTCTCGAAGTTCCAGAAGTACAGCTCGCGGCGGTCGTAGAAGTTGTTCAGCGCGTCGTCGGTGATCATCAGCACCGGCGGCGCCTTCGTGACGAACAGCCCGCTCTGCCCGGCGGTGCTGGAGATGGTGAACTCGTAGTCCGGCGGGGTGTCGGCGGCCGTGTTGAGCACCCCGTTGCGGCTCAGCACCCCGACCGTCCGGGTGCGCAGCGTCACCTCGTCGCTGCCCGGATTGACCAGCGGCGTGTCGACGAGATGGATCACCCGGATCTCGGCCGGGGGCGCCTTGAAGGTCGCGGCCGCCGTCGGCGAGAGGAACCGCTTGACGCGTTCCATCGCGCCGTTCGGATCCCCGGCCGCCGCCTCCAGGTAGTAGCGCACGAACTGGCCCGGCTCGGAGCTGGCGATGCGGTCGTGCCGGATGGGCGCGGCCTCGCCGCCGGTGGAGGTGCCGGTCGAGGGCCCCGGGCCGACCCGCTGGACCTCGGTGCTGTCCGGGATGCCGCAGCCGCCGGTCAGCACGGCGGCGACCAGCGGCGCGGCGAGCAGCAGCCGCAGGCGCCGCCTCACCGGGCCACCTCGGCGGGCCGGCCGGCGGCCTCGCCGCCGTCGGTGGCCGCCTCGACGGCGAGCGGCGCCGCGTCCACCGCGCGGTCCCGGGGGATGAGCGGCAGCGGGGCGGCGACCAGGCGGTCACCGGAGCGCACCGGGACGGTGAGCCGGAACTGCGCGCCGCCGCCCGGCTCGCCCCAGGCCTCCAGCCAGCCGCCGTGCAGCCGGGCGTCCTCCACCGAGATGGACAGGCCCAGCCCGGTGCCGCCGGTCTGCCGGGCCCGGGACGGGTCGGCCCGCCAGAACCGGTTGAACACCAGGCGCTCCTCCCCCGGTTTGAGCCCGACGCCGTGGTCGCGCACGGTGACCGCGACCGCCGCCTCGTCGCTGGCCAGCGTGACCTCGACCGGGCGGCCCTCGCCGTGCTCGACGGCGTTGCCGACCAGGTTGCGCAGCACGCGCTCGATGCGGCGGGGGTCGACCTCGGCGATGACCGGGGTCTCCGGCAGCCGCAGCTCGATGGTGACGCCGACCCGCTCGGCCAGCCCGCCCAGGCGCTCGGCGACCCGCTCGACGATCGGCACCAGGTCGGTGTGCTCGGCGTCGAGGGCGGCGAAGCCCGCGTCGAACCGGCTGATCTCCAGCAGGTCGGTGAGCAGGCTCTCGAACCGGTCCAGCTCGGCCTGGAGCAGCTCGGCGCTGCGGGCCACGGCGGGGTCGAAGTCCTCGCGCTCGGAGAAGATCAGGTCGGCGGCCATCCGTACGGTGGTCAGCGGGGTGCGCAGCTCGTGCGAGACGTCCGAGGTGAAGCGCCGCTGCAGCCGGGACATCTCCTCCAGCCGGACGATCTGGCGCTGCAGGTTGGCCGCCATCTGGTTGAAGGAGGCGGCCAGCAGGGCCAGGTCGTCCTCGCCATCGACCTTCATGCGCTGGTCGAGCAGGCCGGCGGAGAGCCGCTGGGCGGTCCGGGCGGCCACCCGTACCGGCGTGACCACCATCCGGGTGACCAGGCCGGCCACCACGCCCAGCAGGATCACCAGGGCCAGGCCGGTGACCAGCACGGTGGTGCGGATCTCGTTGGCCGCGCGGTCCTCGGTGGTCAGCGGCACGAGGTAGTAGAGCTCGACGTGGCCGAAGCTGGTCGGCACCGGGGAGCCGTACACCAGGTACTTGGTGCGCACGCCGCCCACCTCGGCGGTGCGGATCTGCTGGGCCACCTGGCCGGAGTCGGCCACCGTGCGGACCAGGTCGGGGGTGATCAGCGGCGTGGTGTCGACCTTGATCGAGGTCTCCGGCTTGATCTCCGGGATGGTGTCGGCCCGCAGCGCGACGATGGCGCCGCCGCTCTCGGCGGAGTCGCCGTCGGCGAGCCGGGCCACCGTGTCGACGAAGGTCGTCGGCAGCCGCGGGTCGCGCGCCTGCGGGTGGACGGTGAGCTGGTCGATCGCGTACTCCACCTTGCCCTGCATCTGGGCCTTGACCTCGTCCTCGGCCCGGTCCAGCAGGATCTGGGTGCTGCGGTCGGCGATGAACCAGCCGAACCCGCCGACCAGCAGGCTGGACGCGACCAGGGTCAGGGTGACCACGCGCAGGTGCAGCGAACGGCGCCAGGCGCGGCGGGCGGGCGCGGTCACCCGGCGGCCGTGGCGCAGGCCGACGCGCCACTGGCGCCGCACCACCCTCAGGGTGCGGCGGACAGGCATCGGTAACCAGGCGGGAGCATGCATCTCGGGGGCAAGGTTATCCCCCGCCGGGCCCTACCCGGTGCCCGCCTTGTATCCGACACCGCGCACGGTCAGGATGATCTCCGGGCGCTCGGGGTCCGGCTCGATCTTGGCGCGCAGCCGCTGGACGTGCACGTTGACCAGCCGGGTGTCGGCCGCGTGCCGGTAGCCCCAGACCTGCTCGAGCAGCACCTCGCGGGTGAAGACCTGACGCGGCTTGCGGGCCAGCGCGACCAGCAGGTCGAACTCCAGCGGCGTCAGCTTCACCTCCTCGCCGTCGCGGGAGACGGTGTGCGCCGGCACGTCGATGGTGATCTGGTTGCCCGGCGGGCCGATGGTCAGCAGCTCGGGCGCGGCGTCCTCACCCCGGCGCAGCCGGGCGCGCATCCGCGCCACCAGCTCCTTGGGCTTGAACGGCTTCACCACGTAGTCGTCCGCGCCGGACTCCAGGCCCAGCACCACGTCGACCGTGTCGCTCTTGGCGGTCAGCATGACGATCGGGATGCCCGACTCGGTGCGGATGGCCCGGGCCACGTCGATGCCGCTCATCCCCGGCAGCATCAGGTCGAGCAGGACGATGTCCGGCCGGCTCTCCCGGAACGCGGAAAGGGCGCGCTCGCCGTCGGCGACGAAGGAGGGTAGGAAACCTTCGCTGCGCAGGACGATGCCGAGCATCTCGGCCAGCGCTGGGTCGTCATCGACGACGAGTACCCGGGCTCTCATGCGATCCAATATTGCACTGTCCCCTTCAAGCCCGTGTGACCGCCCGGCGATCATGCGCCGCGCCGCCGCCGATCATGGACCGGCGTGGCGCAGAAATCCAGGCTAGGCGAACAGCGCCCGGCCCCAGTAGTCCGCCGGGCCGGTCACGCCCGGCGGGCAGGCGAACAGCGCCTGGGAGACCGGCTTGAGGTACTCGTTCATCTCGTCCATCCGCGACAGGTTGCGCTGGATCGGCACGAACTGCTTGCGTGGATCGCGCTGGTAGGCGATGAAGAACAGGCCCGCGTTGAGCCGGCCCAGCCCGTCCGAGCCGTCCACGAAGTTGTAGCCGCGGCGCAGCAGCCGGGCGCCGCCGTTCATCGTCGGGTGGGCCAGGCGCACGTGCGAGGTCTTGGCCAGCACCGGCTCGCCGTCCGCGTCCTTGGCCGCGAGGTCCGGCTCGTCGAACTCGTCCCGGCCGCCCAGCGGGGCGCCGGAGCCCTTCCGCCGTCCGACGATCATCTCCTGCTCGGCCAGCGACGACCGGTCCCAGGTCTCGACGATCATGCGGATCTTGCGGCTCACCAGGTACGACCCGCCGGTCATCCACTCGGGCCCGTCGCCCGGCTGCACCCAGAGGTGGTCGCGCAGCAGCTCGGTCTCCTCGGACTTGAGGTTGGCCGTGCCGTCCTTGAAGCCGAACAGGTTGCGCGGGGTCGCCTGCGTCTTCGACGTGGACGACGTACGCCCGAAGCCGAGCTGCGACCAGCGCACGCTGACCACGCCCATGCCGATCCGGGCCAGGTTGCGGATCGCGTGCACCGCCACCTGCGGATCGTTGGCGCAGGCCTGCACGCACAGGTCGCCGCCCGAGATGGTGTCGTCCAGCCGGTCGCCCGGGAAGTGCGGCAGGTCGGCCAGGGCCGGCGGGCGCCGGTCGGCGATGCCGAAACGGTCCTTGCCGGTCGCGTCGCGGAACAGCGTCGGGCCGAAGCCGACGGTGATCGTCAGCCCCGACGGCGGCAGGCCGAGCGCCTCGCCGGTGTCGTCCGGCGGCGCCTCCGGGATGCCGCCGACCGCGCCCACCTCGCCGGCGTCCCGGCCGGCGGTCATCCGCGCCGCCGCGGTGGTCCAGTCCTTCAGCATGCCGACGAGCCGTTCGCGGTCCTTGGTGATGACGTCGAACGCGACGAAGTGCAGCCGGTCCTGCGCTGGCGTGACGATGCCGGCCTGGTGCTCGCCGGTGAACGCCACGGCCCCCTCGGCCGGGTGCGGTTCGTCGTCGGCCGCCCCCTTGATCAGGGCGCCACCGACCGCGGCGGCGCCGGCCACCCCGGCCACGCCGACCCCGGCGAGCGCGATGGCCCGCCGTCGCGACACGATGCTGTCCGTCACGCCGGCTCCCCTACTTCTTCGAGACGACCGCGGCGACTTTGCTGATGGGCTCGGCCAGCGCGTTGATCGCGTCGGAGAGCCCCTTCAGGTCGGCCGCGCTCAGGGTGTTGTGCAGCTTCCAGCCGTCGCCGTCGCGGTACTTGGCCAGCGCCGCGTCCACGTTCGCGAACTCGGTGTCGAGCGTCTTGACCAGCGCGGGATCGCGCTCCTCGAGGACCGGGCGCAGCGCCGCGATGGCGGCCTTGGAACCCTCGACGTTGGCGTTGAAATCCCACAGGTCGGTGTGCGAGTAGCGGTCCTCCTCGCCGGTGATCTTGCCGGTGGCGACCTCGTCGAGCAGGCCCTTGGCGCCGTTGGCCAGCTGCAGCGGGGAGAGCTTCTCGGCGTCGGCCTTGGCCACGATCTCCTTGACGTCGGCCAGCAGCCGGTCGGCGATCGGGCCGTCCTGGGAAAGGTCCGGCTTGGCCGCCCAGAGGTCCTTCTCGAGGCGGTGGAAGCCGGTGAACTCCATGCCCTCCTCGATGACCTCCTCGCGGCCGTCGATCTTCGGGTCCAGGTCGCCGAAGATCTCCGCGACCGGCTCGATCCGCTCCCAGTAGGTGCGGGTGACCGGGAACAGCGCCCGGGCCTTGGCCACGTCGCCGGCCTTGACCGCGGCCACGAACTCCTCGGTCTTGGGCAGCAGCGCGGCGGTCTGGCTCCGCACGTACCGCGAGTAGCTGGCGGTGGCGTCGGCCAGCGCGGCGTCGTCGGTCAGCGGGGCCGAGGAGCCGGCGACGGTCAGCGCGGCCCGGATGCCCCGGCCGCTCATGCCCGGCTTGCAGGCGGTCTCGTACGAGCCGGCCGGCAGCTCCACGTGCAGCTCGCGGGTCAGGCCGGGCGCGATGTTCTCCACCTCGCCCATGACCCGGTCGCCCGGGGCGTACACGTAGAACTCGGTGACCTTGTTGCCGCCGTTGGTGATGGTGAAGACGCTGGTGCCGGCGTCGGCCTTGTTCCGGGCGACCTCGCAGGCGGTGTCGGAAGCCTTGACCGTGATCGGCCCGCCCGCGGCGCCGGCGGCGGTGTCGTCGGCCTTGTCGCCGCCGCACGCGGCCAGGGCGCCACCGAGGACGCCGACCGCGGCGAGCGCGAGGATTCGGGTGGTACGCATGGTCGGGGCTTCTCCTACTGCTGCGGCGCGGGGGCCGGGGCGGGTTCGGGGGTGACGACCGGCGCCTTCTTGCCGGCCGGGCGGAGGAACAGGATCAGCACGGGGATGCCGTACGCGACCCAGGCGACGGACTCCAGCACCGACGCCGTGGGGGTGATGTTGAACATGCCGGTCAGCAGGGCGGTGTACCAGGCGCTGGGGTCGAGCACGCCGCTGATGTCGTACGCCAGGCTGTTCAGCCCCGGGAGGACGTTCGCCTCCTGGAAGTCGTGCACGCCGTACTTCAGGATCCCGGCGGCGACCAGGATCAGCAGCACGCCGGTCCACTTGAAGAAGACCGAGAGGTTGATCCGCACCGCGGTGGCGTACATCAGGTAGCCGATGACCACCGCGGACGCGATGCCGATCAGCAGCGCGTAGAGCGGGCTGCTGTTGTCGGCGGCGCCCTGCACGGCGGAGTAGAAGATGAGCGAGGTCTCGAGGCCCTCGCGGACGACGGCGAGGAAGGCCATCACGGCCACCGCGATCGAGCCGACCTCCAGCGCGTCCTGGAGCTTGCCGCGCAGCTCACCGGCGATGGAGCGGGCGGCCCGGCGCATCCAGAAGATCATCCAGGTCACGAAGGCCACGGCCAGGATGGAGGTGACCGCCTCGAAGAGCTCGCGCTGCTCGTACTTCTGCAGCAGCGTCGTCGAGGTGTAGCTCAGCAGCCAGCCGAAGAAGACCGACAGCGCCACGGCGAGGCCGACGCCGGCCCAGACCTGGACGAGCCGGTCCCGGCGGTCGGACTTGACCAGGAACGCGATGAGGATGCTGACCACCAGGGTGGCTTCCAACCCCTCACGCAGGCCGATGAGGTAGGTGGCGAGCATGGCACTCCGTCGCTAAGGCATCCCTAAGTAAGGCTCGGCATACCTTAGTCACGAGCGAGCCACTTCCGTCAAGCCACGTCGCCATCCGACGGCTCAACTATCAGGCAGCTCACACCCGGGGGCGGCCGTTCGCCGGCCGCCCCCGCCGCGGCGATCAGCGGTCGAACTCGCCGTCCCGGACGCCGGCGATGAACTCGGCCCAGCCGCGGGTCCCGAACTCCAGGACCGGTCCGCGGACGTCCTTGGAGTCGCGGACGAACACCGCCGCGGCGGCCGAGGCGATCTCGACACAGTGCCCGGCGGCGGCGCTGCGGGTGCTCTTTCGCCAGGTCAAGCCTTGTTTCTGCAATGTCATGCCTTTCCGCGGATGAATACTCGCCTCGGGTAACGCCCGCCGGTCAGCCGAGGGCATGCCCCGTTCGGGCGATCAGCTCCCGAGTCTCCGGGACCGACAGGGCCCGCCGTCGCAGATCGGCGAAAGCCTCCCGGTACACCCGCACGTCCGAGGGTTTCGTCCGCAACTGTCCGCCGACCAGGTCCTCGCTGTGCACCACGGGCGCCCGCTCCGGGCCGAACTCGAAAATGACGAACGCCTCACCCAGCGCCGCGTGCGCCCCGGCCGCGAACGGCAGCACCCGCAGCTCGACGCCCGGCCGCTGGCTGGCCTCGTACAGCCGCTGCACCTGGCGGCGCAGGACGGCGCGCCCGCCCACCTCGCGGCGCAGCGCGGACTCGTCCAGAACCACGCACAGCTGCGGCGGCGGGTCGCGGGTCAGCACGGTCTGCCGGGCCATCCGCAGCGCGGTCCGGCGGTGCGCGGTCTCCGGGTCACGGACCTCCGCACCCACCTCGATCACCGCGCGCGCGTACTCGTCGGTCTGCAGCAGACCGGGCACCACCTGCGTCTCCCACTCACAGATGACCACGGCCTCGGCCTCGAAGGCGACGAACTCGTCGTAGGGCTCGGCCACCGAGGACCGGTACGGCGCCCACCACACCCGGACCCGCCCGCGCCGGGCCAGTTCGCGCAACCGCGCGCGGTCGCCGTGGGTACCGGCGTAGACCCGCAGCAGGCGCTCGAGGTCGGCGTCGCTGATCCCGGTGCGGGCCGTCTCGATCCGGCTCAGCTTGGACTCGGACCAGCCCAGTAGGGCCGCGACCTCGGCGCCCCGGCGTTCCCCGCGCAGCCGGCGCAGCTCGCCACCGAGCTCCCGGCGCGCGGCCATCGATGTCGGCCTGGCCACGCGACCCACCGTACCGGTGACCCAGTGCAACTTGCACGACACTTTCTGCACTTGCAGTTAGGACCGGAGCGTGTCGTAATGAGAGGGAAGGAAGCCTTTGGTGCGGGTCGTCGGGCGGGGGACCACGCACCACGCCGCGGGGTCCCTGCGGCAACCTGCGGGCCGCCTGCGGGGGTGGCCGGCAGACAGGGAAGCGGACCGGTGGCGGCAACCGCCGGTTCGCTTTTCCACGCCGGCGCCGGCGTCAGTAACGGTAGTGGTCCGGCTTGTACGGACCCTCCACCGCGATGCCGAGGTACGACGCCTGCTCCTTGGTCAGCTCGGTCAGCTGCACGCCCAGCGCGCCCAAATGCAGCCGGGCCACCTTCTCGTCCAGGTACTTGGGCAGCACGTAGACGCCGACGGGGTAGGCCTCGGTCCGGGTGAACAGCTCGATCTGCGCGATCGTCTGATTCGAGAAGCTGTTGCTCATCACGAACGACGGATGCCCGGTCGCGTTGCCGAGATTGAGCAGGCGGCCCTCGGAGAGCACCAGCACCGAGTGACCGTCGGCGAACCGCCACTCGTCCACCTGCGGCTTGACCGGGACCCGGGTCACGTCCCGGCGCCGGGCCAGCCCGGCCATGTCGATCTCGTTGTCGAAGTGGCCGATGTTGCCGACGACGGCCTGGTGCTTCATCCCGGCCATGTGCTCGCTAGTGATGACGTTGAGGCAGCCGGTCGCGGTGATGAAGATGTCGGCCGTGGCCACCACGTCGGCCAGGGTGGCGACCTGGAAGCCGTCCATCGCCGCCTGGAGCGCGCAGATCGGGTCGATCTCGGTGACGACGACCCGGGCGCCCTGCCCGCGCAGCGACTCGGCGCAGCCCTTGCCGACGTCGCCGTAGCCGCAGACCACCGCCACCTTGCCGCCGATCAGCACGTCGGTGGCCCGGTTGAGGCCGTCGATGAGCGAGTGCCGGCAGCCGTACCTGTTGTCGAACTTGCTCTTGGTGACCGAGTCGTTGACGTTGATCGCCGGGAAGAGCAGGGTGCCCTGCTGCTGCATCTCGTACAGGCGGTGCACCCCGGTGGTGGTCTCCTCGGTGACGCCCTTGATGCCGGCGGCGATCCGGGTCCAGCGCCGGTCGTCCTCGGCCAGGCCGCGCCGCAGCAGGGCGAGGATGACGGCGTATTCCTCCGAGTCGTCGGGGTCCGCGGCCGGGACGGCGCCGAGCTTCTCGACCTCGGCGCCCTTGTGCACGAGCAGCGTGGCGTCGCCGCCGTCGTCGAGGATCATGTTCGGGCCCTCGCCGCCGGGCCAGCGCAGCACCTGCTCGGTGCACCACCAGTACTCCGGCAGCGACTCGCCCTTCCAGGCGTAGACGGGCACCCCGGCCGGGGCGTCGGGGGTGCCGTCCGGGCCGACGACCACCGCCGCCGCGGCGTGGTCCTGGGTGGAGAAGATGTTGCAGGAGGCCCAGCGGACCCGGGCGCCCAGCGCCGTCAGCGTCTCGATGAGGACGGCGGTCTGGATGGTCATGTGCAGCGAACCGGTCACCCGGGCGCCGCGCAGCGGTCGGCTCGGTCCGTACTCCCGGCGCAGGGCCATCAGGCCGGGCATCTCGTGCTCGGCGAGCTCGATCTCCTTGCGGCCGAACGCGGCGAGCGACAGGTCGGCGACCTTGAAGTCGCCGGCGGCGAGCGTGCTGGTCATCCGTGCTCCTGGAGGACGGGGCCGGGGTAGCCGACAACTTTACGCCCGGACAGCGAACGGGGCGACGGATCCGAAGATCCGCCGCCCCGTTCATCCCCCCGGTTTGGTACCGCGCGCGTCCGTGGGACCCCCCGATCACCAATGACGCTGCGTGTTTATAGATTCACACTCCGCACACGGCATGTCAAGCAAATCGGGAAATTTGCCCATTAATCATTGTCCTGTGTGTCGACCGTCTCGCTCCCCGTGTCGGCCAGGCGGTCCTCCAGGAGCTGCCCCGGCCAGCTCCGGCCGTCGGCCAGGTCCACCGAGAAGGGGCTGACCCGGCGGAAGCCCGCGCGTTCGTAATAGCGCACCAGCGCCTGGTCGTCCCCCGCATAACAATCCACCCGCAGCAGTCCCACGCCACGCTCCCGGGCCAACCGCCGGGCCTGGTCTAGCAGCCGGCCCCCGATGCCCCGTCCGGCGTACTCGTGGTCGGTGACCAGCAGGTTCACGTACAGCTCCGGCTCCGGGGCGGGCGGGATGTGACCCGGCGCCTCCCCCACGGCCAGCGCGCCCACCGGCCGGCCGGCCAGGCAGGCCAGATGCAGCAGACCCGCCTCAGCCCACCCGCTGATCCGCGCGTGCTGCCGCGGCTCGGCCGAGAGCGGTCGCGTGCCCCATTGCCCCGGACGGTCCTGCGCCACCAGCCAGCGCACCGCCCCGTCGAGCAGCGCCAGCACCGCCGGCACGTCGGCCACGCCACCCGCACGAATCTTCAGCTCCGCCGCACTATGCATGCGAGAAATCCTCGCAGAGCCCCGCCCGCGCCCGGCGTCAGGAGGCGACGGCCGCCACGAACACCTCGCCGACGCCCGCCAGCGTCGCCGGACCCGTCTCGGCCGGGACGTACGCCGCCGTTCCCGGCGTCACCTCGACCGGGGTGCCGTCCACGGCCTCCGCCACGAACACGTCACCCCGGATGCCCAGCACGATCCGGGGCCCCTCCCCCGGCAGGCGCAACGGCGGGGCCGCCGGGGTCAGCTCGACCCGGTACAGCGCGAACTCGCGGACCGGCACCGGCCAGGTCTGCACCCCGGGCGCCACCGGCGTGGCCCGCAGGATCGGGTCGTCCAGCACCTCGAAGCGCAGCACCCGCAGCAACTCCTCGACGTCCACCCGCTTCGGGGTCAGGCCGCCGCGCAGCACGTTGTCACTGGCCGCCATGATCTCGACGCCCATGCCGCTCAGGTAGGCGTGCAGGTTGCCCGCGGGCATCCAGATCGCCTCGCCCGGCGCCAGGCTCACCTGGTGGAGCAGGAGGGCGACCAGGACCCCGGGGTCCTGCGGATAGCGGCCGGCCAGGTCGGCCGCCAGCGTATGGCTGCGGGCGTACTCGCCGCCGCCGCGCGCGGCCTTGACCACGTCCGCGATCAGCGCCGCGCGGTCGTCCGCCGGCCAGCTCAACAGCACGCGGACGGCGTCGCGCAGGCCGGCCGGGCCGGCCCGCAGCGCCGCGACCACCGGGGCCAGGCGCGCGAGGCCCAGGGCCTCGATCACTGCCGCCGACACGTCCGGGGCGCGGAAGCCGCACAGCGCCTCGAACGGCGTGAGCGCGACCAGCATCTCCGGCTTGTGGTGCTCGTCGGTGTAGTTGCGCGGCACCGCCGGATCGGCCTCCTGGGCCGCGTACGCCCGCTTCGCGTACGCCGCGTCCGGGTGGGCCTGCAACGACAGCGGCGCCTCGGCGGCCAGGACCTTCATCAGGTACGGCAGGCGGGGGCCGAACTCGTCCACGACCTCCGCCCCGAGCTGGCCCTTCGGGTCGTCACCGATCAGCGCCGCCAGGCTGACCGGCCCGTCCGGCCCGGTCACCGTGGACGGGTCGCCCGGGTGGGCGCCCAGCCACAGCTCGGCCTCGGGGGCGTCGCTGGGCGCCGGCCGGCCCTGGAGCCCGGCGATCGCGCTGCGCGAGCCCCAGGCGTACGGGCGGATGACGCCGCGCAGTGGGAGAACAGCAGCCACAGCCGCCCCCGTCCGTGAGAGTTACGCCGTCGCCGGCTGCGTGCCGGCGTCGGCCGCCGACACCGCCCCGGCCTGCGGGCTGTAGATGTCGGGCTCGAGGTAGATGACCCGGGCGATGGGCAGCGCCTCGCGGATCCGGGCCTCGGTCTCGTTGATGTGCCGGGCGACGTCCGCCGCCCGCTCCGAGGGCTGCACGGCGATCTTGGCCGCCACCAGCAGCTCCTCGGGGCCCAGGTGCAGCGTCTTCATGTGGATGATGCGCTCGACCCCGGGGCCGGCCATGATCGCCTGCTCGATCGTGGTCACGTCCTCCGGGTTGGCGCCCTCGCCGAGCAGCAGGCTCTTGGTCTCCAGGGCCAGCACGACGGCGATGGCCACCAGCAGCAGGCCGATCGCCGCGGTGCCGATGCCGTCCCACACGCCGTCGCCGGTGATCAGCGTCAGCGTGACGCCGAACAGCGCGAACACCAGGCCGACGAGCGCGCCGGCGTCCTCGAGCAGCACGACCGGCAGCTCGGGGGCCTTGGCGCGGCGCACGAAGTTGACCCACGAGATCTTGCCGCGGGTGTGGTTGGACTCCACGATCGCCGTACGGAACGAGTAGCTCTCCAGCCCGATCGCGACGAGCAGCACCACGATGGGCACCCACTGCCAGGCGTCGATCGGCTCGGGGTGCTGGATCTTGTGGTACGCCTCGTACAGCGCGAAGAGGCCGCCCACGCTGAACAGCACGATCGAGACGATGAACGCGTAGATGTAGCGTTCCCGGCCGTACCCGAAGGGGTGCTCCGGGGTGGCCCGGCGCTGCGCCCGCTTGCCGCCGAGCAGCAGCAGGGCCTGGTTGCCGGAGTCGGCGACCGAGTGGATCGACTCGGCCAGCATCGACGACGAGCCGGTCAGCAGCCAGGCGACGAACTTGGTGGCCGCGATGCCGAGGTTGGCCCCCAGCGCCGCGATGATCGCCCTGGTGCCGCCACCCGCACTCACTGGAGTCCCTCCGGCATGAGGTTGCTGAGCTCCTTCATCTCGTTGATGGCCGGCACGGCCATCGGGTCCAGGCCGTGGGCCAGCGCCAGGTAGATGGACGCGAAGTCGGGCACCGCGACCAGCGAGGCCAGCCGCTCCAGGGCGGAGCCGCCCTCAGCGGTGACCACGTCGCAGCGCACGCCGCGGCGTTCCGCCAGGGTCTGCACCGCGTCCGCGCGGCGCTCCTCCACGGCGACCGGCTCGTCGGCCTCGTCCTCGGGGTTGAGGCCGCCGTCGCGCAGCACCACCAGGCGCAGCCGGGTGGAATTCTCCTCCTCGGCGTCGGGGTCGGCGAAGATGTCGCGCGACGACTCGGCCAGGCCGCCGAACGGCCCGTCGAGCAGCCCGACCCGGCCGCGGCCGGCCTCGCCGAGCGCGCCGGCCATCACCGGGTAGCGGGCGTTGGCGGCCAGGGTGTCGGCGAAGCGCCGGGCGGCGACGGTGGCGAGCGGCGACGAGCCCCACACGATGGGGATCGAGCCGGCCAGGCCCAGCGCCAGCGACTTCGCCGGGTTGACGAAGGACTCGGCCCCCGCACGGCAGCGCTCGGCGTCGGCGTCCAGGCGGGCGGCCGTCTCGGCCAGGTCGGCCTCGTTGACCTTGACCAGCCCCAGGCTGCGGGCGGCCAGCAGCACCGGCACGGCCAGGCCCCACAGGCTGGCCCGGGCCGGGGCGCGCCGCGGCACCGGGATGAACGGCGCCCGGGCCCGCTCGGCCATGGCCTGCAGCTCGGAGTCGGGGTTGCCGATGGCCACCAGGCGCGCGCCGCGGCGGGCGGCGGCGTCCGCGGCGGCCAGCGCCTCGGGGCTGCGACCGCTGGCGGACACGGCGATGACCACGTCGGCCGCGCCGACCCAGCCGGGCACGCCCGCGCTGCGGTGCCCGATGACCGGGACCGGGCAGCGGGGACCGGCCACGGTGGCCAGGATGTTGCCGGTCAGCCCGGCGGTGCCGATGCCGGCGACCACGACGGCGCGGGGCCGGCCCTCGTCGGCGAGCGCGCTCAGGTTGGCCTCGGCGGCCAGCGCGGCCGACTCGCGGACCTGGGCGCCGGCCGACGCGGTGGCCCGCAGCATGCCGCCCGGGTCGCTCTCTAGCATCGCCTTCTCGTCCTCGAGCAGCGCCTCGTCGGCCTCCCGGCGGCCGGTCAGGCCGGTCCCGCCCTCCCTCGGCGCGGCCATCAGGAGGCCTTTCCCTCGGTGATCGCCTCGTCCAGGAGCAGAACCGGGATGTCGTCCCGCACCGGGAAGACGCGGTGGCACTCGGTGCAGGTCAGCGTCTGCGCGCCGGCGTCGTACTCCAGCGGCGCGTGGTGTGTGTCCGGGCAGGCCAGAATCTCCAGCAGCTGCGGGTCGAGGGCCACCGAACGGCTCCTTAAGCGTGCGCGGGCATTGCGGAACCAGGTGATCCTAACCGCGAACGATACCGAGCACCCGGTCACGCACGGCGGCCATCCGGTCCGGCTTGCCGGCCTCCACGTTCAGCCGCAGCAGCGGCTCGGTGTTGGAGGCGCGCAGGTTGAACCAGGCGCCGTCGCTCAGCAGCACGGTCATGCCGTCCAACTCGTCGAAGGTGGCGTCGGAGAACGCGGCCCGCACCTCGGCCACCTTGGCGGCCGCGTCGGCAACCGTGCTGTTGATCTCACCCGAGGCGCTGTAGCGCTCGAACTCCGCCGCGAACTGCGACAGCGGCTGCCCCTGGCCACCGAGGGCGGCCAGCACGTGCATCGCGGCGAGCATGCCGGTGTCGGCGAACCAGAAGTCGCGGAAGTAGTAGTGCGCGGAGTGCTCGCCGCCGAACACCGCGTTGGTCCGGGCCATCTCGGCCTTGATGAAGGAGTGGCCGACCCGGCTGCGGACCGCCACGCCGCCGTTCTCGGCGATGATCTCGGGCACCGCGGCGGAGGTGATCACGTTGTGGATGACCGTGCTGCCCGGGAACTTGGCCAGCTCGCGCTTGGCCACCAGCGCGGTGATCGCCGACGGGGAGACCGGGTCGCCGTTCTCGTCCACCACGAAGCAGCGGTCGGCGTCGCCGTCGAACGCCAGGCCCAGGTCGGCGCCGTGCTCGCGGACGGCCGCCTGCAGGTCGACCAGGTTGGCCGGGTCCAGCGGGTTGGCCTCGTGGTTGGGGAAGGAGCCGTCCAGCTCGAAGTAGAGCGGCACGATCTCCAGCGGCAGCGCGCTGAGCTCCTGGTCGCCGAGCACGGCCGGCACGGTGTACCCGCCCATGCCGTTGCCCGCGTCGACGACGACCTTGAGCGGCCGGATGCCGGAGAGGTCGACCAGGCCGCGCAGGTGCCGGGCGTAGTCGGCGAGCAGGTTGCGGTGCTCGATCGCCGGCGGCACCTCGGCCACCGCGTCGAGGTCGTTCAGCAGCTCCTCGGCCCGCTGGCGGACGATGACCAGGCCGCTGTCCTGGCCCACCGGGCGGGCGCCGGCCCGGCACAGCTTGATGCCGTTGTACTGCGCCGGGTTGTGGCTGGCGGTGAACATGGCGCCGGGCAGGCCGAGCACCCCGGAGGCGTAGTAGAGCTGGTCGGTGGAGCCGAGACCGATGTGCACGACCGTGGCGCCCGCCGAGTTGACCCCGGCGGCGAAGGCGGCGGCCAGCGCGGGGCCGGTCTCGCGCATGTCGTGGGCCAGCACGATCCGGTCCGCGTCGTCGCCCGCCTCCCGGAGCATCTCGACGAAGGCCGTGCCCAGGGCGCGGGCCACGGTCTCGTTGAGCTGGTCGGGCACAACGCCACGAACGTCGTAGGCCTTGACGAGCTCGGACAGATCAGACAAAGGTCACTCCTCGGCACGATGTTCGACCCGCCGACCCTAGCGGAGCTGCCACGACCGCCGGGTCGCAACGGCGTGGCGTCACCGTGTCGGGACTGTTACATCCCGGTCGACCCGCCGAGCAGGGCGTCGCGGCAGGCCCGGTCGGCCGCCCGGGTCGTCTCCGGCAGCCGGAACCGCGGGGTCAGCGCCAGGGTCAGCGCGCACGCGGAGTCCAGGTCCATCCGATGCCCGACGGAGACGAAGACGGGCTTCACGCCGTCCCGGGTACGCAGCACCGCCCCCACGGTCTGCCCGGCGTCGACCAGGTCGGACCGGTCACCCCGGCGCTCGCCCGGCCCCGTCCAGCGGCCGACCAGCGGGGTCTTGCCGACGCCGAAGGACGGCCGGCCGGTGAGCACACCCAGGTGGCAGGCCAGCCCGAACCGCCGCGGATGGGCCAGCCCGTGACCGTCGCAGACGAGCACCTCGGGCCGCACGGTGAGCCGGTCCAGGGCCGCCAGCAGCGCCGGGATCTCCCGGAAGGCGAACAGCCCGGGCACGTACGGGAAAGCCGCCCGGCCCTGCACCACGGCGGTGTCGACGACCCGGTGGTCCGCGGCGTCCAGCACGACGATCGCGGCGGCCAGGCGCTCGCCGTCCTCGTGATAGGCCACGTCGAGACCGGCGACGGTCGCCGGCCGGGCGGGCCCGGGGCCGCCGAGCAGCCGGGGGCGCAGGGCGTCCTGCACGGCCAGCGCTTGTTCTTCGGTACGCGGCCAGTCGTCGTCGGTCACGCCGAGACGCTAACGCAGCGGCGGCCGGGCCTCAGGCCGCGTGGCCGCTCTGCGCCGCATGCGCGATGGCCCGGCGCAGCACGGACAGGGACACGGCCTGGTCGCCGGCCATCCGTTCGGTCAACGCCACCTCGATCCACTGGCGGACCAGGTGCGAATACGGCACGCCCTCCTGGGCGGCCGCCTCCCGGATCCGCTGCGCGAGAACGGGCGGCACCCGCAGACCCAGCGCCACCATCGGTTCGGCCTCCGGAACGGGTGGCAGCTGCACCGCGGCGGTCTCGTCGTAAGCCACCTCACCGCGGCCGAACGCCGTGGCGGCGTCGATGATCTGCTGCTCGCTGTACCCGTCGGTCATGACGTCGCCTCCCATGCCTCGAACCGCGCCAGCTCGGGCGGGGTCATCTCCCTGGCCCCGATGATCTGCTGCTCCAGCCCGGCGAGCAGGCGCACCGCGACGATCAGCGGGCGTCCGGACGCCGTCCGTCCCGAGACGGTCAGGAAGCGTACAACGATTGTTGAACGGCGGGATACCGGTGGCCCGGCCACGGGTGGTTGCCTCCCCGTGGCCGGGCCGCCGGTCACGACGCCAGCGCCGCCAGCTCCTCCGGCGTGAGCATCCGGCTGCGGATCAGGAAGCGCACCCCCTCAGGCGCCTCCAGACTGAAGCCGCTGCCGCGGCCCGGCACCACGTCCACCGTGAGGTGGGTGTGCTTCCAGGCCTCGAACTGCGAGGTGCTCATCCAGAAGGAGATCGGCTCCGGTACGCCGTCGATGTGCAGCTCCTCGAGCAGCACGTCGCTGCCGCCGGTGCGGAACTCGCCCTCGAGGTAACACATCGGGGCGCTGCCGTCGCAGCAACCGCCCGACTGATGGAACATCAGCGGGCCGTGCTGCCCCCGCAGCGACCGCATCAGCTCGGCCGCCGCGGGTGTCACGTCCACTCGCGCGCCCATGGCCTAGAAGAACCCCATGGCCTTGGGCGAGTAGCTGACCAGCAGGTTCTTGGTCTGCTGGTAGTGGTCCAGCATCATCTTGTGGTTCTCCCGGCCGATGCCGGACTGCTTGTAGCCACCGAACGCGGCGTGCGCCGGGTACAGGTGGTAGCAGTTGGTCCACACCCGGCCCGCCTTGATCGCCCGTCCGGCCCGGTACGCGGTGTTCATGTCCCGGGTCCACAGGCCCGCGCCGAGGCCGTACAGGGTGTCGTTGGCGGTCTTGATCGCGTCGGCGTAGTCGGTGAACGAGGTCACCGAGACCACCGGGCCGAAGATCTCCTCCTGGAAGATCCGCATCGAGTTCGAGCCCTCGAAGACGGTCGGCTGCACGTAGTAGCCGCCGGCCAGGTCGCCGCCGAGGTCCGCGCGGGCGCCGCCGATCAGCACCTTGGCGCCCTCCTGCCGGCCGATGTCGAGGTAGGACAGGATCTTCTCGAGCTGGTCGTTGGAGGCCTGCGCGCCGACCTGGGTGTCGGTGTCCAGCGGGTTGCCCTGCTTCATGTTCTCCACGCGCTTGACGCCCGCGGCCAGGAAGTCGGAGTAGTGGCCCTGCTGGATCAGCGCCCGCGACGGGCAGGTGCAGACCTCGCCCTGGTTGAGGGCGAACATCGAGAAGCCCTCGAGCGCCTTGTCCATGAAGTCGTCGTCGTGCGCGCTGACGTCGTCGAAGAAGATGTTCGGGCTCTTGCCGCCGAGCTCCAGGGTCACCGGGATGATGTTCTCGGCGGCGTACTGCATGATCAGCCGGCCGGTGGTGGTCTCGCCGGTGAACGCCACCTTGGCCACCCGGTTCGAGCTGGCCAGCGGCTTGCCGGCCTCGACGCCGAAGCCGTTGACGATGTTCACCACGCCCGGCGGCAGCAGGTCGGCGATCAGCGACATCCAGTAGTGGATCGAGGCCGGGGTCTGCTCGGCCGGCTTGAGCACGACCGCGTTGCCGGCGGCCAGCGCGGGCGCCAGCTTCCAGACCGCCATCAGGATCGGGAAGTTCCACGGGATGATCTGCGCGACCACGCCGAGCGGCTCGTGGAAGTGGTAGGCCACGGTGTCGTCGTCGATCTCGCCGAGGGTGCCCTCCTGGGCCCGCAGCGCGCCGGCGAAGTAGCGGAAGTGGTCGATGGCCAGCGGGATGTCCGCGGCCATGGTCTCGCGGACCGGCTTGCCGTTCTCCCACGTCTCGGCCACCGCGAGCTGCTCGAGGTTGGCCTCCATGCGGTCGGCGATCTTGTTGAGGATGGTGGCCCGCTCGGCCACGGAGGTCCGGCCCCAGGCGTCGGCCGCGCCGTGGGCGGCGTCGAGGGCCCGCTCCACGTCGTCGGCGGTGCCGCGGGCGATCTCACAGAAGTTCCGGCCGTTGACCGGCGAGGGGTTCTCGAAGTACTGGCCCTTGACGGGCGGTACGTACTCGCCACCGATCCAGTGGTCGTAGCGGGACTCGTAGTTGACGATCGCGCCGTCGGATCCGGGCGGGGAGTAGATGGCCATGCGCGTGTCCTCCGTACCTGGTTCGGATGCGGAGTGACGTTAGTTACGGCGACGTTGCGCCAACGTTGCAAGGCCGTACTCGGCGGCGAGCCTGGCGATCCGGTTCCGGGCCAGGGAGCGGGCCGGGGAGCCGGCGGGCAGCGCGGTCCGGTAGGCCTCCCACATCTCCAGGTCGTCGGCCCCCCAGGGAGCGTTGACCCAGGTCTGCAACAGGCGCGGGTCGCCGCCGGTCAGCACGGCGGCGCGCAGCCGGGAGTCGATCAACGCGCGGAGCCGGGCCACGCCGGGCGCGTCCGACGACGGCAGCAGCGGGCCGGGGTAGGCGGCGAGCGCCTCCGCGACCAGCCCGCGCTCCAGCAGCCGGGTCACCGTCAGGAAGTCCGCGTCGACCTCGGCCCGCAGCCGGTACGGCCGGGAGTCCAGCAGCTCGGGGCCGAGGATGCGGCGCAACCGGGACAGCTCGGCGCGGACGGTCACCGGGTTCAGGTCGTCGGCGTAGAGATCGAAGCCGAGCTGATCCCCGGTACGCCCCTCCGGGTGCAGCAGGAGCAGCACCAGCAGCTCCGAGTGCCGGCGGCCGAGCCGCAGCCGCTTGCCGCCGATCGACAGCACGGCGTCCTCGCGGCCGAGCACCGACACCGTGGCAATGCGCGAGCCGCCCGGTGGCTGCCGGGACCCCAGATAGGCCTCGGCGGCCAGCGCGGTGGCCCGGACCAGCGCGAGGCTGTGCGGGTTGGCCAGGTGGTCGCCGCCGGTCACGTCGATCGCGCCCAGCAGCCGCCCGGTCGCCGGGTCGTGGATCGGGGCGGCCGCGCAGGTCCACCGCTGCACGCCCCGGGTGAAGTGCTCGGTGGCGAAGATCTGCAGCGGGTGGTCGACCGCGAGTGCGGTGCCCGGCGCGTTGGTGCCGGCGTGCGCCTCGTCCCACCGGGCGCCGGGCACGAAGTTCATCGACTCGGCGCCGCGCAGCACCGAGGCGGTGCCCTCCACCCAGAGCAGCCGGCCGTGCGCGTCGCAGACGGCCATCAGGTGGTCCCCGTCGTCGGCCAGCCCGCCCAGCAGGTCCCGGAAGATCGGCAGCACCCGGGCCAGCGGGTGCGCGGCCCGGTACGCCTCCAGCTCCCCGTCGCTCAGCTCGATCGGCGCGGTGCTGTCCGGGCTGACCAGCGCCCCCGCCGAGCGCCGCCACGACGCGGCCACCACGTCGCGGACCTGCGTGACCGGCTGTTCCCCGGTCACGAACCGCTCGTGCGCCCGGCCCACCTGCGTGATGCGCTCCGCAGGATCGGTGCCGAGGGCGAGCGCGAGCCACGGGTTGGACATGCGCACCTCCAGTCCCGTCCATCGTGACCCGCATCACGCCCGACGACAACTACCTGTTCAGCGGGCTGGTGATCAGCCGCGGACCCGGGGCGCGGCCCGGCCCAGCAGCAGCGTGTCCAGGGCCGTCGGGAGCCCCGTGCCGAGCGACCACTCGCCGCTCTCGTCGATCAGGAACACCCGCCGGTCGGGGTCCAGGGCCAGGAAGCCCTCGTAGCCGGCGAGGCCCAGCGGGAAGAGCGGCGCGCCGACCCGCCGGGCCACCCGGGCCAGCGTGTCCGCGGTGTCGGCGGCCCACGCCGGATCGATGTGGAAACCGGCGGTGCGCACCGACCGGCCGGGCACCTGGACCTCGGAGCCGGCGTCCAGATAGCGCTCGACGGCCTCGACCGCGGCCGGGAAGACGGTGTGCTCGTGCGCCACGCCGCGGGCGGCCAGCACCCGTTCGATCCGCTCGGCGGCCCGCGCCGGGGTCACGGGCGGGCGGCGGTGCAGGCGGCGACGGTCCACCTGCCGCTGCCACCAGGAGTCCCGCCGCCGGCTCCCGGCCCGCGCGGCCGGTCCGGGCGGGCGGAGGCCCAGCACCTGGGCGCAGGTGGCGCACGGGCGACCGGTCGACTCGCCCTGCCGGGGGTCGGCCGGCTCGCGGACCCGCCACAACCGCACGTGCGCCTCGACCTCGCGGGGCTCGGCGTCCAGCGAGCGCATCGCCTCGCCCAGGGCCACCAGCTCGGGATGCCACTCGGCGCCGCGTACCCGGGCCCGCGCCGGCACCCGGGCCAGCCGGGCGCGGACCAGCGGATGCAGCGCCGGCGGCTCGTCGCCCCGGACGCTCGCGGCCCGGACGGTGACCGATTCCAGCGTGACCTCGGCGACCGCGCCGGGGGTCTCGACCGGGGGGCCCGCGCCGGGACGCGGCAGCGCGCCGTCCTCGTACTCCAGCTGCCGGCGGTACTGCTCGCTCAGGTAGGCCGGGTTGGCGAAGCCGGCGACCCGGCCGGTGAGCTTGTCCACGAACGAGGTGTAGCCGGCGGTCACGCCCGGGGCGTACAGCGCCCAGCCGAGCTCCTCCTCGCGCAGCACCACCTGCGACGGCGGGCAGCCGGCGCGGTCGGCCCAGCGCACCGCGATGCGCTCCAGGACGTGCGGCGGCAGGCCGGCCGGGTCGGCCGGATCCTCCGGTCGCTCCACGGTCACACCACTGGGCAGCACCTGCCGCATAGTCATCGATCCTCCCCGGCCGCGCGCCGACCATACCGGCGGACCGCGGCATAGGCTGGCCCGGTGGACACGACAGCGTTCTACGTCGCGGGCGAAGCGGCTCACGGTGACGCCGAGACGACAGTGACCCATCCGTACGACGGAAGTGCGGTCGGGCGTACCACCTGGGCCACCGAGGCGCAGGTCGAAGCGGCCGTCGCGGCCGCGGCCGAGGTGGCCGACCGGGCCGCGGCCCTGCCCGCGCACGTGCGCGCGGCCGCCCTCGACCACGTCTCCCGCCGCCTCGCCGAGCGCCGCGAGGAGGTCGCCGCGCTGATCACCGCGGAGAACGGCAAGCCGCTCAAGTGGGCCCGCGTCGAGGCCGACCGGGCCGTGTCGGTCTTCCGGTGGGCGGCCGAGGAGGCCCGCCGGTTCGCCGGCGACCTCCAGCGCCTCGACACCGATGCCGCCGGCACGGGCCGGCTCGCGCTGGTCAAGCGCGTGCCGCGCGGGCCGGTGCTGGGCATCTCGCCGTTCAACTTCCCGCTCAACCTGGTCGCGCACAAGATCGCCCCGGCCCTCGCGGTGGGCGCGCCGATCGTGCTCAAGCCGGCCCCGGCGACCCCGCTGACCGCGCTGCTGCTCGGCGAGATCCTGGCCGAGACCGACCTGCCGGCGGGCATGTTCTCCGTGCTGCCGGTGCCCAACGACCGCGCGGCGGCGCTGGTCGCCGACCCGCGCCTGCCGATCGTGTCGTTCACCGGCTCCGGCCCGGTCGGCGCGCAGATCCGCCGGTCCGCCCCGGACAAGCACGTGACGCTCGAGCTGGGCGGCAACGCGGCCGTGCTGCTCTGCGGCGACTACGGCAGCGACGCCGACCTGAGCTGGGCGGCCCAGCGGGTGGCGACCTTCGGCACCTACCAGGCCGGGCAGAGCTGCATCGCGGTCCAGCGGGTGTACGTGCACGCCGGCCTCACCGGCTTCCTGCCGCGCCTGCTCGACGCGGTCAACGCGCTGCGCACCGGCGACCCGCGCGACCCGGAGGTCGAGGTCGGCCCGATGATCAGCGAGGACGCGGCGCGCCGGGTCGAGGAGTGGGTCGACGAGGCGGTGGCCGCCGGCGCGACCGTGGCGGTGGGCGGCAAGCGCGACGGCGCCACGTACCCGCCGACCGTGCTGACCGGGGTCCCGGCCGGCGCCAAGGTCGTCGCCGAGGAGGTCTTCGGGCCGGTGCTGGTGGTCTCCGAGGTCGGCGACGACGCGGCCGGCTTCGCGGCGATCAACGACTCGGCGTACGGGCTGCAGGCGGGCGTCTTCACCCACAACCTGCAGACCGCGTTCGCCGCGCACCGCGAGCTCAAGGTCGGTGGCGTGATCGTGGGCGACGTGCCGTCGTACCGGGCCGACCAGATGCCGTACGGCGGGGTGAAGGGCAGCGGGGTGGGCCGGGAGGGCGTGGCCAGCGCGATGGACGACTACACCGAGCCCCGGGTCATGGTCCTCACCGGCATCGACCTCTAGACGGTCACGGCCGGGTCGGTGCGCAACCGGCTGTAGAGCAGCCCGTCGCACCACCGGCCGGCCCGGAACTCCGCGGCCCGGACCGTGCCACTCCGGCAGCAGCGCGATGTCGATCTCCCGGTCACCGGGCGCAGGTGAAGGTCGATCACCCGGTCAGGATCGTCCATCCGGGCAGGGAACGTCGCCTTTCGGGCAACCGGCGATCCGTGGCCGTCCGGTGTGCGTACCCGGAGGCGACAGACCAATCGGAGGAGAACACCCATGCCCCGTACTCGCACCAGTCTGCGTGCCGTGACCCTGGCCGCCGCCGCGACCGTCCTGGTCGGCGTCGGCGCGGTCAGCTACAACGCCTCGGCCGCCGAGGTCGCCGGCGGCGCCCGCCCACATCCGAGCGCCACACCGTCGGTCATCGATCCGCCGGCCGGGCTGCACCGCCTCGGCGCGTACCGGGTGATCCGGGGCACCCAGACCTACACCTGCGCGGGTGGCGTCTTCACCGGGCCGTCGGTGCCCGAGGCCCGGCTGGCCGGCCCCGGCGGCCTGCTGCACCACTTCAAGGGCCCGAGCTGGCAGTCCGAACGCGACGGTTCCCTGGTGACGGCGAGCAAGACCGCCGAGCTGGCGCGGCCCGGCTCCATCCCGGAGCTGCTGCTCACCGTCACCGGCCACAGCGGCCCGGCCGACGGCCTGCTGGCCCGGGCGAAGAACATCCAGCGGCTGTCCACCACCGGCGGGGTGGCCCCGGCCGGGGCCTGCACCGACGGCACCACCAAGGCCGTCCCCTACGGCGCCGTGTACGTCTTCTGGGGCTGATCCCGCACCCACGTCGGCGGCCGGCCCGGGGACGCGCACCCGTCGTCCCCGGGCCGGCCGGTCGATGTGCCATCTTCTCCCCGATGAGTGCCACTCCGGCCGGCGATGGGCCCTTTCGCGGGGTGGTGGCACCATATTTCATCCGTCCTCGTCGGTCCCCAACGGACGGAGTTCGCCCGCGATGCGTACCCCTCAGGTTCTGCTGCTCGGCCTCGCGCTCGGCCTGCTGGCCGGCTGCGGCACCACTGTGACCGGTGCCGCGCCGACCACCTCGGCCGCCGCGCCGGCGCCGGCCGCGGCGCGCTCCGCCCCGGCCCGCGCCGCCGGGAAGCCCAAGTCGGCGGCCCCGGCGAAGCGCCGGCCGGTGCGGACCAAGCCGGCGAAGAGCCGGCCGGCCGCGGGCGGGCCGGCCAGGTCCCGGGCGGCGAAGCCCGCCAAGGGCCACCCGCACGGTCCCGCCGGCAGCCTGATGCGCACCGGGCGGGCCGGCGTGGCGCTCACCTTCGACGACGGGCCCGACCCGGTGCAGACGCCCGCGCTGCTCGACCTGCTCCGGCGGCGGCACGTCAAGGCGACGTTCTGTGTGGTCGGCCGCAACGTGCGGGCGTACCCGGAGCTGGTCCGGCGGATCGCCGCCGAGGGCCACACCCTCTGCAACCACACCTGGAAGCACAGCCTGACGCTGGGCCGGCAGCGGCCGGCCGTGATCCGGGCGGACCTCCAGCGCACCAACGACGCCATCCGGAAGGCGGCGCCCGGTGCGAAGATCGCATACATGCGGGCGCCGGGCGGCAACTTCACGCCCGCGTTCGTCCGGGCCGCCACCGACCTCGGCATGACGTCGATCTACTGGCAGGTGGACCCGCGCGACTGGGAGCACCCCCAGGGCGAGACCCCGGCCGCCCACGAGGCGAAGATCGTGCGCGTCGTCCAGAAGCGGGTGAGCCGCGGCGCGATCGTGCTGTCCCACGACTACCGGCAGCCGGGCACGATCGCGGCGTACCGCAAGCTGATCCCCTGGCTGCAGAAACGCTACCGGCTCGTGGCACTGCCCCGCGACGTCAGTGCGAGGGCGGGATGACGCGCAGGTGACCGCGGCGACCGGTCTGGTGGCCGGGCAGGTTGTCGTGCTCCTCCGGCCGCGGCGGGGGCGCCGGGCGGGCCGCCTCGCGGACGGCGTCGGCCAGCGCCACCAGGTCGTCGGTGGTGGGCGGCGGTGGGGCGAAGTCGCCGTCGTGCCGGACCAGCTCCCAGCCGCGCGGGGCGGTGAGGCTGCGGGCGTGCGGCTCGCACAGGTCGTACGTGTGCGGCTCCGCGAAAGCCGCCAGCGGGCCGACCACCGCGGTGGAATCGCTGTAGACGTAGGTCAGTGTGGCGACCGCCTGTCGGGGACAGCCGTTGCGGGAGCAGCGCCGTGGTGACCTCACGGCGGCACGTTATCTCCCCGCGGCGGCCGGTCACCGCGACACGCCGACCCGCGATGCATCACGATTTCGACATGGCGCACCGACACGCCGTCCCGATGGGACGAATTCCCCGGCCCCGGCCGGCCGGGTGGAAAAGACGAAACGCGTCGGACACAGCCTGAGCACGGACGACAGCTCGCGCGGGCTAGGCTGGCCGACGTGACTACCAGCCCCGACCGCCGGCGCTCCGGCGCGGACCCCGGCCGGTCGGCCCGCGCGGCCGGACCGGGCCGGCCCACCCGGCGCGACCGGCACGGGCGTGGCCTGCGCGGCCGGCTCGTGCCGGCGACGGTGCCGCTCGCCCGGACCAAGGCGGAGATCTTCGACGACCTGGTGCTGGACACCGTCGAGGGTCTCGAACGGCGCTACGCCAAGGAGCTCGCCGGCGTCGAGTTCGCCGTCGAGGACGTGCCCCCGGAGCTCAACGTCTACGACTCCGACGTGCTCGAGGACGGCGAGGTCCCGCTGGCCCGCCTGTTGCCGGGCCGGCCCGGCCGCCAGGAGCTGCCGCCGCGGATCGTGCTCTACCGGCGGCCGCTGGAGTTCCGGGCGATGGACCGCGAGGACCTCGCCGACCTCGTGCATGACGTGATCATCGAGCAGGTTGCCAACCTTCTCGGTGTCGATCCTGACGAACTTTCCTAGAGACGGCCCCCCGGCGTCTGCAGGAATGCGGCCGGTCAGGCCACGCGGCGCTTGAGCTTGCGGCGTTCGCGTTCGCTGAGCCCGCCCCAGATACCGAAACGCTCATCGTGACCCAGCGCGTACTCCAGGCACTCGGCCTTGACGTCACACCGGCCACAGATCCGCTTCGCCTCGCGCGTCGAACCGCCCTTCTCCGGGAAGAAAGCCTCTGGATCGGTCTGCGAGCACAGCGCCCGCTCCTGCCACTCGGGCGCGTCCCCGAGCAGGTCCACCCCTTCAACCTGCGCTTCCATCGGCGTGCCTCCTTTTCCGCGCCGGCAGCGATGCCTGCGCTGACCCCCCACGCACGCGGCGTGTTTCTTGCGGGAAATACGCGGTTCGCGACGCGCCTTTCCCACAACCCCACCGAAATTACACGCGTGTAAGACGTGCGTCGTCAAGCCGAACCTGATAAATAGGCCCGTTTCCCCCAAGGCGCCGTGACGGCCTCACGGGTCCCGTTCCAGCCCTATCTGTCCGGGCCACCGGAAGGTAACGCGAGGTCGGCGCGTCGAGTCCAAATTACCCCATTTTGTGATCTCTTGACTAGGGGTGTCCGGGGAGTGATCAGCGGCGGCCGTACACGGTCGTGCGCTCGGCCGCGGGCCGGCCGGCCGCCGCGGCCAGCTCCTTCAATTGGGCGACCGTCCGCGCCGAGCCGTGCTCCGACCCGGCCATCCGCGAGATCGTCTCCTCCATCAGCGTGCCGCCGAGGTCGTTGCAGCCGCCGTTGAGCATCGCGATCGTGCCCTCGTCACCCAGCTTCACCCAGGAGCACTGGATGTTGCCGATCCGCCCGTGCAGCAGGATCCGGGCCATCGCGTGCACGACCCTGTTCTCCCGCCAGGTCGGCCCGGGACGGGCGATGCCGGCCAGGTAGATCGGGGCATTGGTGTGGATGAACGGCAACCCGACGAACTCGGTGAAGCCGCCGGTCACGTCCTGGATGCCGGCCAGCACCCGGAAGTGGCCGAGCCACTGCCGGGGGTGGTCGACGTGGCCGTACATCATGGTCGAGCTGGAACGGATGCCCACCTGGTGGGCCGTGGTCACCACGTCGATCCACGCCGACGCGGGCAGCTTGCCCTTGGTCAGCACCCAGCGCACGTCGTCGTCGAGGATCTCGGCGGCGGTGCCGGGGATCGTGTCGAGCCCGGCGTCGTGCAGCTCGGTCAGCCACTCCCGGACGGACACCCCGGCCTTGGCGGCGCCGGTGACGATCTCCATCGGCGAGAAGGCGTGCACGTGCATGCCCGGCACCCGGCGCTTCACCGCCCGGACCAGGTCGGCGTACGCGGTGATCGGCATCTTGGGGTCGATGCCGCCCTGCATGCAGACCTCGGTGGCCCCGTCCTTCCACGCCTCCTCGGCGCGGTCGGCGACCTGCTCGACCGACAGCCGGTACGCGTCGGCGTCCTGCTCGCGCTGGGCGAACGCGCAGAACCGGCAGCCCACGTAGCAGACGTTGGAGAAGTTGATGTTGCGGTTGACCACGTAGGTCACGTCGTCGCCGCTGACCTCCCGGCGGAGGTCGTCGGCCAGGCGGGCCAGCTCGTCCAGCGCCGAACCGTCCGCGTTGAACAGCGCCATCGCCTGGACCTCGTGGGCCGGGTCCAGCAGGGCCGCCGGATCCTCGGCCGCCAGCTTCAGCCCGGCCAGCACGTCGGACTCGATGCGCGGCACGACCTTGCCCTCGCCGGCCGCCACCGCCTCGGCGGAGATGTGCGCGGCCACCTCGGCCCAGTCGCCGTACACGCTGTCGAAGTCGCCGCGGCGGTCGCCGGTGCGGCCCTCGGTGTCGATCGTGGCGAACAGATCGGTGCGGCCGCTCGCGTACGCGTCGTCGGGCTCCTGCCAGGGCCGCCCGGTCGGCATCGCCTCCTCGCGGGCCAGGCCGGTCGCCGGGTCGGCCAGCGCCGCCACGTGCGCGGCCAGCCGCGGGTCCAGCCAGCTCTCGCCGCGGCGGACGTACTCGGGATAGATGGTCAGGCGCTCACGCAGCTCGAAACCGGCCGCGCGCGAGTGCTCGCGCAGCGCCTCGATCTGCGGCCAGGGACGCTCGGGGTTGACGTGGTCCGGGGTCACCGGCGAGACGCCGCCCCAGTCGTCGATGCCGGCGCGCAGCAGCAGCGCGTATTCACCGGCGATGAGGTTGGGCGGGGCCTGGATGCGGGCGCGCGGGCCGAGGATGACCCGGGCGACCGCGACCGTGGCGGCCAGCTCGCGCAGCTCGGCGTCCGGCATGCCGCGCATCGCCGTGTCCGGCTTGGCGCGGAAATTCTGGATGATGACTTCCTGGATGTGGCCGTACTCGCGGGCCGTGCGGCGCATCGCGAAGATCGCGTCGATCCGCTCGGCCGGGGTCTCGCCGATGCCGATCAGGATGCCCGTGGTGAACGGGACCCCGACCCGGCCGGCGTCGTCCAGCACCCGCAGGCGGACGGCCGGCTCCTTGTCGGGCGAGCCGTAGTGCGGGCCGCCGGGCTCGGACCACAGCCGGGTCGCGGTGGTCTCCAGCATCATCCCCATGCTCGGCGCGACCGGCTTGAGCCGCTGGAGGTCGGCCCAGCTCAGCACGCCGGGGTTGAGGTGCGGCAGCAGGCCGGTCTCCTCCAGCACCGCGATCGCGCAGGCCCGCACGTAGTCCAGGGTCGAGTCGTAGCCGCGCTCGTCCAGCCACTGCCGGGCGGCCGGCCAACGCTCCTCGGGCCGGTCGCCGAGGGTGAACAGCGCCTCCTTGCAGCCCTGGGCGGCGCCCTCACGGGCGATCGCCAGCACCTCGTCCCGCTCCAGGAACGCCGCCGGCAGCCGGTGCGGCACCGTCGCGAAGGTGCAGTAGTGGCAGCGGTCGCGGCACAGCCGGGTCAGCGGGATGAAGACCTTCTTCGAGTACGTGACCACGCCGGGCCGGCCCGCCTCGCGCAACCCGGCGTCGCGGATCCCGCCGGCCACCGCCAGCAGGTCGTCGAAGTGCTGCCCGGCCGCGGCGAGCAGGGCCGTCGCCTCGCCGGCGTCGATCGCCTTGCCGTCGGCCGCGCGCTTGAGCGCACGACGGATGCTGGCCTCAGTCACGTCTGCCACCCGTGCAGCCTAGGCCGGAAAGATGTCAGCCGCGTCCGCGGCGACCTGGTAGCGGCAGTGGTCTGGAACACGCCGGTCCGGCGGGGCGCCGGCCGGGCCGGCCGCGAGTTGTCCCCGCCGCGGCCCGGCTCGGCGTGACGTGCGGGCCGGAGCACACGTCAGGCCGGCTCCGCGACGGCCGGCAGGCCGTCGTCCTCGTCCCGGGCGCGGACCGCGGCCTGGAGCAGGGCGGCGTCCACCGCCACCTGCCGTTGCGCGGCCCGGTGGGCCGACTGCTGAACGGCCTGCTCCTGCAGCGCCCGGAGGTGCAGTGCCGCCCGGCGCCGCGCCGCCTCCTCCGCGTCGAAGCGGTCGGCCGCCCGGCCCGCGGCCTGGCGCGCCGCGGCTTCCCGGCCGTCGAGACGCTGGGCGAGGCCGGCCGCGGCCGCTCGCGCCGCCGCCTCTCGCCGGTCCAGGCTCTGCGCCAGGCCGGCGGCAGCCGCCCGCGCGGCGGCCTCCCGGCGGTCGAAGCTCTGCGCCAGGCCGGCCGCGGCCACCCGCGCCGCGGCCTCCCGCCGGGCGAGGAGCTGGGCCGCGTCGGCGCTGTCCCGCGATGGCGGTGCCGCGGCGGCCACGCTGGGCCGGTGCCCGGGGTCGTCGGTGTCGTGCGCCTGCACTGTTTGTTCTCCAGGGAACGGCAACGGCGCCCCGGGCCGGGGCGCCGTCGGCGGATGGGGTCAGGGGCGGGGCGGGGGTTCCTCGCCCACGATGCGGGTGCGGTCCGCGTCCTCGGCGTCCCGGTGCGGGATCGCCTGGGTCGGGTCGGCGTGGCCGCCCGGCTGCTGCGGCTGGCCGTAGCCCGGCGGCGGGTAGGCCGGCTGGCCATAGGCGCCCGGCGACGGGTGACCCGGCGCCGGGGCGAACGGTCCCGGCGGGGTGCCCGGTGCGCCACCCGACACCGGCGGCGCCGAGGCCGGCGGCGCGGACGACGGCGTCACCGTCTGCTGGCCGGAGGTGGGCGCGGCCCAGCCCTGGGCCGCCGGGGGCTGCCCCCACTGAGCCGGCTGCTGCGGGCCGGGCTGGGGGGCGTGCTGGTGCAGGGGCTGCGTCTGACCGGGCTGCGGCTGGGCCGGCCCGGGCGGGCCGTAACCGGCGGGCGGCGGGTAGCCGGGCTGCTGCTGGTAGCCGGGCTGGCCGTACGGCTGCTGCTGCTGCTGCCACTGCTGGGGCTGGCCGTACATGCCGGGCGGGGCCTTCGGCTTGGGCGTGTAGAACAGGTTGCGCCAGATCAGGAACACCGCGTAGCCCGCCGCCGCGAACACCGCCAGCCAGGCCGCGCGGACCAGGAACTCCTCGAAGGCCACCCGGCCACTCCAGCCGGCGATCTTCACCAGCGCGATGAGGAAGCCGAAGACGACCGCGAAGAAGGCCGCCACCGCGTACTCGACCAGGGCCGCGATCGTGATCAGCTTGGCGTGCCGGTGCACCGGCTGGACCATCGTGGCCAGCAGCACGGCGGCCAGCGGCAGCACCAGGATCTCGAGGTTGACGAAGCCGTAGAAGCTGTTCTGCACCCGGGTCAGGAAGTCCTGCCCCACGCCGGAGGGGATCAGCCGGATCACCGCCACGAACAACCAGATCGCGGGCGCGGCCACCAGGGCGTACGCGGTGAGATCACGCAACGGCCGGATCACCGGGACGACCGGGCGCACCGGGGGATGCGGCGGCTGCTGCGGCGGCGGTGTGCTGGTCACAGCTGGACTCCTGACACGGGGGGACGGACAAGTCGGCTCAGCCTAGACCCGATACGCACATCACACCCGCCACCCACAGCCCGCGGATCCGGCCGCGGTGCGCAAGGATGGTCGGATGCGGATCGTGGTCCTGACCGGGGGGATCGGCGGCGCCCGGTTCCTGGTGGGCGTGCGCGCCCACGCCCGGCGAATCGGCGCCGACGTCACGGCGGTGGTCAATGTCGGCGACGACGTGCGCCTGCACGGGCTGCAGATCTGCCCCGACCTGGACAGCGTCATGTACACCCTGGGCGGCGCGGCCGACCCGGAACGCGGCTGGGGCCGGGTCGGCGAGACCTGGGTGGTCAAGGAGGAGCTGGCCCGGTACGGCGCCGAGCCCTCCTGGTTCGGCCTGGGCGACAAGGACACGGCCACCCACCTGGTCCGCACGACGATGCTGAACGCCGGCTACCCGCTGTCGGCGGTCACCGCCGCGCTGTGCGAGCGCTGGCAGCCGGGCCTGACCCTGCTCCCGGCCACCGACGACCGGCTGGAGACCCACGTGGTCGTGGACGTCGACGGCGAGCGCAAGGCCATCCACTTCCAGGAGTGGTGGGTGCGCCACCGCGGCGCCGTGCCGACGCACCGGTTCGTGTTCGTCGGGGCGGAGGCGGCGAAACCGGCGGCCGGCGTGCTGGAGGCGATCGGGTCGGCCGACGTGGTGCTGGTGGCGCCGAGCAACCCGGTGGTCAGCATCGCGCCGATCCTTGCCGTACCGCTGCTCAAGGAGGCCGTGCTGGACGGCCCGGCGCCGGTCGTCGGGGTGTCGCCGATCATCGGCGGCGCGCCGGTGCGCGGCATGGCCGACCGCTGCCTGGCCACGCTGGGCGTCGAGGTGAGCGCGGCGGGCGTCGGCGGCCTGTACGGCGCGCGCGCCGACCGCGGCCTGCTGGACGGCTGGCTGGTCGACACGACCGACGAGGGCACGGCGATCCCGGGGGTGACGACCCGGGCCGTCCCGCTGTGGATGCGCGACGAGGACGCGACGGCCGCGATGGTGACCGCGGCGCTGGAGCTGGCGGGGGTGGCCTGATGGACGGGCTCGAGGTGCTCCCGGTCCGCGGCATCGGCGACGTGACGATCGGCGACGACCTGGCCGAGCTGATCACGGCGAACGCGCCCTGGCTGCGCGACGGGGACGTGCTGGTGGTGACCAGCAAGATCGTGTCGAAGGCCGAGGGCCGCCTGGTCGAGGTCCCGGCCGACGGACCGGAGCGCGAGGCGGCCCGCGAACGCGCGCTGGCCGCCGAGACCCGCCGGGTGGTGGCCCGCCACGGCCCGACGGCGATCGTGCAGACCCATCACGGGTTCGTGATGGCCGCCGCCGGCATCGACGCGTCCAACGTCGACAAGACCCACCTGGTGCTGCTGCCCGCGGATCCGGACGCGTCGGCCCGGGCCCTGCGCGACGCGCTGCTGGAGCGCGGCCTCCGGGTGGGCGTGATCGTGTCCGACACGATGGGCCGGGCCTGGCGCAACGGGCTGACCGACGTCGCGCTGGGCGCGGCCGGCATCGAGCCGTTCCGCGATCACCGGGGCGAGATCGACCCGTACGGCAACGAGCTGCAGCTCACCCAGATGGCCGTGATCGACGAGCTGGCGGCGGCGGGCGAGCTGGTCAAGGGCAAGTGCGACCAGGTGCCGGTGGCGGTGGTGCGCGGCTACCCGGGCGCCGGCACGGATCAGGGCGCCGGCGCGGTGGCCCTGCTGCGGGACGCCGCCAGCGACATGTTCTCCCTCGGTACGGCCGAAGCCCGCGCGGCCGGCCTGCGCGACGCGGCCACTCTCCCGGACGCCCCGGCCGGCCCGGCTCCGGCGGCGCCCGACGCCGTCGCGCGGGCCCTGGCCACCGTGGCCGGGAGCCTGGCCGAGGGCACCGAGGTGGTCACCACCGCGGCGGGAACGCTGCGCTGCGCTCCCCGGCGGGCGACGCCGGACGCGCTGATGCGCCTGGGCGCCGACGTGCACCGGCTCCGCGCCGCACTCACCGCCGAGGGTCTGTCGACCGTCGTCACCTACGAGGACACCGCCGCGATCGTCGCGGTGTCCGCCGCCCGAGGGATGTCGCTGTGACCCTGTTCGAAGACGCTGTGACCCTGTTCGAAGACGCCGTCGAGACCCTCGGCCGCTGGCGGGCCACCTCCGAGGCGGCCGACCTGGCCCGCAAGCGCACCCAGGAGCTGCTCGCCGCGGGCCCGGTGGCGATGACCCGGCGGCACCGCCCGGGCCACGTGACGGCCAGCGCGCTCATCGTCGACGAGCGGCGTCGCGTGCTGCTCTGCCTGCACGGGCGGCTGGGCCTGTGGATGCAGGTCGGCGGGCACTGCGAGGCGGCCGACGGCACGCTGGCGGTGGCCGCCCTGCGGGAGGCCACCGAGGAGTCCGGGATCGCCGGGCTGCGGCTGGACCCGGACCCGATCGACGTGGACATCCACCCGGTGCGCTGCGCCGCGGCGGCGGGTGAGCCGGCCGGGCCCACCCACCACTACGACGTGCGCTTCCTCGCGGTCTGCCCGCCCGGCGCGGTCGAGCGGATCAGCGACGAGTCGGCCGCCCTGGGCTGGTTCACCGCCGATGACCTGCCCTCGCCGCTGGCCGACGGCGTCGTCCAGCAGCTGGCCCCGGCCTTCGCCAGGCTGGGCCGGCCCGATCAGATGTAGTGCAGCTCGCCCTTGTTGCGCAGGTCGTCGACCAGGGACTTCACTTCCTGGGCGCGTTCGCGCGGGCAGACCAGCACCGCGTCCGGGGTGTCCACGATGATCAGGTCCCGCACCCCCAGGGCGGCCACCAGCCGGCCGGAGTTGGGCACCACGACCAGGTTCTCCGTCTCGCGCAGCAGCACCGACTGCTGGCCCGACGCGTCCTTGCCGACCACCACGTTGCCCGCGCTGTCCGCGGTCAGCACCTCGCCCAGCGTGTGGAAGTCGCCCACGTCGTTCCAGCCGAAGTCGCCCGGGACCGTGCCGACCCGGCCCACCGTGGCCGCGCCCTCCATGACCGCGTAGTCCACCGAGATCCGGGGCAGCGTCGGCCAGACCTCGCCGAGGACCTCCTCGCGGGACGAGGTGTCCCACGCCTGGGTGATCCGGGAGATGCCCGCGTGCAGCTGGGGCTGCTGGCGGGCCAGCTCGGTCAGGAAGACGTCCACCCGCCAGACGAACATGCCCGCGTTCCACAGGTAGTTGCCCGACTTCACGTAGCTCTCGGCCACGTCGTACGAGGGCTTCTCCTTGAACTCCTCGACCGACAGCACGGCGCCGTCGCCGACCTGGCCGCCGCACTGGACGTAGCCGTAGCCGGTCTCCGGGCGGGTCGGGGTGATGCCGAGCGTCATCAGCAGGCCCTGGCGGGCGCCGGCCATCGCGTGCTCGATCACCTTGATGAAGCCGGGGCCGTCCGAGATGAGGTGGTCGGCGGCGAACGAGCCCATCAGGGCCTCGGGCTCGCGGCGCGCGATCACCGCGGCGGCCAGGGCGATGGCCGCGCAGGAGTCGCGCGGGGACGGCTCGACGATGATGTTCTCGACCGGCACCGCGGCCAGCTGGCGGGACACCTCGGCCGCGTGGGCGACGCCGGTCACCACAAGCACCTTCTCCGGCGCGGCCAGCGGGCTGAGGCGGTCGACGGTCGCCTGGAGCAGGGAGGCGTCGGTGCCGGTCAGCGGGTGCAGGAACTTCGGGTGACCGGCCCGCGAGAGCGGCCATAGACGAGTGCCACTTCCACCCGCGGGAATGACGGCGTACAGCGCGCCCTGGTTCTCACTCATGCGCACGGAGTGTAACGAGCGCAGGTTACCGCTGGGCGCCAAGCCTCATGCCGCCACCCTGTTCCACGTCGCGACGTGGGCCTCGGCGCTGGTCGACCAGTTGAATTCCTTGGCCCGGTCGAAGCCCGCCTTGGCCAGGGTGAGCCGGCGTGGCTCGTCGTGCAGCAGGTCGGCGAGGTCCTCGGCGATGCGGTCCGGGTCCTCGGTCGTGTACGCCACCGCGTCGCCGCCGACCTCCGGCAGGGACAGCCGCGGCGTGGTGAGCACCGGCGTGGCGCAGGCCATCGCCTCGAGGATGGGCAGCCCGAAGCCCTCGCCGAAGGACGGGTAGCAGGCCACCAGCGCGCCGCCGAGGAAGCCGGGCAGGTCGGCGTACCGCAGGTAGCCGGGGCGCAGCAGGCGCAGGTGCGACGGCACCTCGGCCACCGCCCGGTCGATGTCGTCGTCGTGGCCCTGGCCGCCGGCGACGACCAGCGCGGGCGGGCGCGGCCAGTCGGCCACCGCGCGGGCCCAGCCGCGGATCAGGTTGGGCACGTTCTTGCGCGGCTCCTTCGCGCCCAGGAAGGCGACGTAGCCTGCATCGGTCAGGCCCAGACGAGCCCGCACCCTGGCCTTTTCCTCCTCGGTGGGCGCGTGGAACGCGGTGTGGTCCACGCCGTGGTACGCCACGTCGATGTGCGTCGGGTCGGCGTCGAGCAGGCGGATCAGCTCGTCGCGGGTCGCCTTGCTGGGCACGATGACCCGCGCGGCGCGGCGCAGCGAGGTCTTGATCGCGCTGCGGAAGAACGTCCGCTTGGTGTTGTCGTAATGCTCCGGTTCGGTGAAGAACGTCGCGTCGTGCACAGTGACCGTCACCGGGCAACCCGCGCGCAGCGGGCAGGTGTAGAAGGGCGAGTGCAGCACCTGGGCGCCGACCTGCTGGGCCAGCAGCGGCAGGCCGGTCTGCTCCCAGGCCAGCCGGGCGGGCCGGTGGGCGACCGCCGAGGGGCCGGCGATGACCTCAGCGCCGGTCAGCATGCGTGAGTAACGCTCCGCATCCGAACGCTGGGCGACGACGGCCAGGTCGATGCGCTCCGGGCCGATCTCGGCGAGGGCGCCCAGGAGCCCGTCGACGTATCTGCCGACACCGCCCCGGTCGGCGGGGACGCTGGTGGCGTCGACGAGGACTCGGGGTGGACGACCGGCGGTCACGTGGCAACTCCTCGGGGGCTGTGGGCCAGACCACTGGCAAGGGTACGCCGCTCGATGGGTCCCGTGTCGACCGCGACACCGTCGTGCGCACGACCTTTCCGAGTCCCCCGCGCGGCCACGCCGAGCCGAGATCGGACGGTCACCCACCGTCAACGGACTATCGTCAGCTCCGATGATGGAGACTATTCCGGCGGCCCTCGCGGCAGCCGTGCGCCGCGACCCCACCACGCCCCTGCTGACCTGGTACGACGACGCCAGCGGCGACCGCACCGAGCTGTCCGGCGCGACCCTGGACAACTGGGTCGCCAAGACCGCCAACCTGCTGGTCGACGGGGTCGGCCTCGGCTCCGGCGACTCGGTGGCCGTGCTGCTGCCGCCGCACTGGCAGACGGCGGCGGTGCTGCTCGGCGGGTGGTCGGCCGGCCTCGCCGCCGACCTGGGGCCCGACCCGCAGCCGGTGGAGGTGCTCTTCACCACACCGGAGCGCGCCGAGGTCGCGGCGGCCTGGTCCACCGGCGACCGGTACGCCACCGGCCTGCTCCCGCTGGCCGCGCCGCTGCGGGAGGTGCCGCCCGGCTTCATCGACTACACGATCGAGGTACGCGGCTTCGGCGACCGGTTCGTCGCCTCCGCGCCGGTGGACCGCAACGACCGGGCGCTGGCCGGCCCGGTCGAGGAGAGCCACCTGTCGGTCTGCCGCACCGCCACCGAACGCGCCGCCGAGCTCGGCATCAAGCCCGGCGACCGGGTGCTGGTGGACGCCCGCGCCTACCCGGACCCGGCCGACTGGCTGCTGGCGCCGCTGATCGCCGGGGCCAGCATCGTGCTCTGCGGCCACCTCGACCCGGCGCGGGTCGAGAGCCGGTCCGCCTCAGAGCGGGTCACGCTCCGACTGACGTGACGTCGCCAGCCGTTCGAAGGCGGTCAGCGACTCGGGGTTGACCAGGGCGCCGGAGGCGGCGGCCCGCTCGGCCGGGACGCCGGTGAGGATGCGCTTCACCGGGACCTCCAGCTTCTTGGCCGACAGCGTGCGCGGCACCGCGCGTACCTGGTGGATCTCGTCGGGGACGTGCCGGGGCGAGAGCGCGGCCCGCAGCTCGGCGCGGATCCGGCCGCGCAGCTCGTCGTCCAGCTCGGCGCCCTCGGCCAGCACGACGAAGAGCAGCAGCTCGTCCTGGCCGTCGGCGTCGAGGTGCACGACCACCGAGTCGACGACGCCGGGCACGTTCTCCACGACCGTGTAGAACTCGGCGGTGCCCAGCCGGACCCCGCCGCGGTTGAGTGTCGCGTCGGAGCGGCCGGTGATGACGCAGGTGCCGTCCTCGGCGATGGTGATCCAGTCGCCGTGCCGCCACACCCCGGGATAGACGTCGAAGTACGCCTCGAAGTACCGCCGGCCGTCCGGGTCGTTCCAGAAGCCCACCGGCATGCTCGGCATCGGCGCGGTGACCACCAGCTCGCCCAGCTGCCCGAGGACCGGCTTGCCGTCGGGGTCGTACGCCTCCACCCGGGCGCCGAGCGCCCGGCACGAGATGACGCCCTCGATCACCGGCAGCAGCGGGGTGCCGCCGACGAACCCGGTGCACACGTCGGTGCCGCCGGACAGCGACTGGAGCTGCGGCCGGTCGCCGAGCGCCTCGTACACCCAGTGGAACCCCTCGGCCGGCAGCGGCGCGCCGGTCGAGCCGACCCCCCGGACCGCGTTCGGCGGCGGCACGACGCCGGCCTTGCGGCAGGCCATGAGGAACGGCGCGGACGTGCCGAAGTAGGTGATGCCCTGCTCGGCGGCGAGCCGCCACAGCGCGCCCAGGTCGGGATGGCCGGGGTTGCCGTCGAACAGCACGATCGCCGCGCCCACCGCCGGGCCGGAGACCAGGAAGTTCCACATCATCCAGCCGGTGGTGGTGAACCAGAAGAACCGGTCGCCCGGGCCCAGGTCGTGGTGCAGCGCGAGCATCTTGAGGTGCTCGAGCAGGATGCCGCCGTGGCCGTGCACGATCGGCTTGGGCAGGCCGGTGGTGCCGGAGGAGTAGAGAACGTAGAGCGGGTGGTCGAACGGGACCGCGGCGAAGCTCAGCGGGTCGTCGCCGTCCAGCTCGGCCCAGTCTCCGCCGCCGTGCAGGTACCCGATCGTGATGACGTGCTCGACGCTGGGCAGCGCGGCGCGGATCTCGGCGACCTCGGCGCGGCGGTCCACCGCCTTGTCGCCGTAGCGGTAGCCGTCGACCGCGACCAGCACCTTGGGCTCGATCTGGGTCCACCGGTCGATGACGCTGCGCGAGCCGAACTCGGGCGCGCAGGAGGAGAAGACCGCGCCCAGACTGGCGGTCGCGAGCATGAGGACGTACGTCTCCGGGATGTTCGGCGCGTAGGCCGCAACCCGGTCGCCCGGGCCGACGCCCAGCCGGCGCAGCCCGGCGGCGGCCCGCCGGACCTGGTCGCGCAGCTGCCGGGCGGTGAGCGTCACCGGCTCCCGGGTCTGGGAGTACGCGAGGACGACCGGATCGTCGTCGGCCAGCCCGGGCATCCGCAGCACGTGCTCGGCGTAGTTCAGCGTGGCGCCGGGGAACCAGCGCGCGCCCGGCATGGTCGCGTCGGGCAGCGTCGCGGTCGGCTCGGTGTGCGCGATGACGTCGAAGTAGTCCCAGACCGCCCGCCAGAAGCCGGCGAGGTCGGTGACCGACCACTGCCACAGCTCGGCGTAGTCGGCCGCGTCCACGCCGCGCTCGGCGCGCAGCCAGGTCAGGAACCGACCCATCCGGGACGTCTCGAGGACGTCCGCCGGCGGGGTCCACAGCACTGTGCCCGTCGTCATGCGCCCACCTTAATCATCACTCAGCCGGAGCGGAGCGGGCGTCCTGGATCGCCTTGCGGCGGGCCAGGCGGTGCTCGCGGCGGATGATCGCCTCCCGGAAGCGGCGCTCGTCCTCCGGCGACTCGGGCAGCACCGGGGGCACGGCCCGGGGATGACCGGAGACGTCGACGGCGACGAAGACCAGGTACGCGGTGGCCACGGTGAGCGGCTCCCCGCCGGCGGTGTCCCAGCGCTCGCCGGTCAGCTTCACGCCCACCTCCATCGAGGTGCTGCCGGTCCAGTTCACCTGCGCGTACGCGTGCACGAGGTCACCGACCCGCACCGGCTCCACGAAGATGATCTCGTCGATGGCGGCGGTGACGGCCGTACCGCCGCTGTGCCGGGCCGCGGCCGCGCCGGCGACGTCGTCGACGAACTTCATCAGCACGCCCCCGTGCACCGTGCCGTACAGGTTGACGTCGGTCGCGTTCATGATCCGGCTGAGGGTGACCCGCGAGTGCGAGGTCGTTCGTCCCACGGGTTGGTCACTCATGTCCGACACGTTACTTCCGCGCCGTTGCCGCAGCCGGGTACGGTCCGCACGTGCGCCATCTGAGATCCATCCTGTATGCCCTCGTCCTGGCCCCGGCGGTCTGGATCCTCTGCGGTGTCGGCTTCGACCAGGACCTGACCGGGCGGGCCCGCGACAACGGCGGCATCGAGTCGCTGTCCGGCGTCCTGTTGCTGGTGCTGGCCGGGGCGGCGTACGCGATCCTGCTGTTCTCCCCGATCTCCCCGCTGGGCCCGCTGCTGGCCGGTCTGGCCTTCCTCGGCGTCGGCGCCTGGGCCCGGCTCGCGCCGTCGTCCTACGCCGGAGTCTGGCCCGGGAACGTGGCCTCGGACGGGTTCGACCTGAGCACTCCCGGCTACGGGCTGGCGGTGTTGCTGGCGGTGCCGCTGGTGGCGACGGCGCTGAGCGCGCGGCGCTGGCGGGGCTTCGAGCCGCCGGAGATCCTGTTCGTGGGCACGATCGGGCGGGCGCGCGGGGCGGCGGCGGTGGCCGGCACGCCGATGGCCTCGGAACGAACGGCGGTCATCCCGCAGCAGCGGCCCGGGTCCGGCCCGGGCTTCGGCGGGTCGGCGGCGGAGGCGACGCAGGTCGTCGGGCCGGGCCGGCCGATGGGGCCGGCCGGGGACGCGACGCAGGTCGTCGGCCTGGGCCGCCCGGCGGGGCCGGCAGGGTCGGCAGGGTCGGCAGGGTCGGCGGAGGAGGCTACGCAGGTCGTCGGGCCGGGGCGGCCGATGGCAGCGACCGAGGACGACGACGAGAAGACGACCGTCATGCGGCTCGGGCGGCAGCCGGGCGCGGAGGAACCCACCGAGGTCGTGCCGGCCGCCGCCGAGGAAGCGACCGAGGACGTGGCGGCGAGCGAGGACGCCACCGCGACGCTCTCGGGCCTCGACGACCCGACCCGCGACATGGCCGCGGACGAGACCACCCGCGACGTGGCCGCGGACGAGACCACCCGCGACGTGGTCGAGCCGGGCGCGATCAGGCCGGGTCGGCCCGGGTCCACGCCCGGGGAAGAGACGACGCAGGACGTGACCGGGTCCGACGTGACCGCGGCCTTCCCCGACGACGGCGACGAGCGGACTCAGCTCCTCGCGCTGCCCCGAGCCGACGGCCGGTCCGCGGCGGCCGCCGACCGGGGTGAGCAGACCCAGGTGATCCGGGCCGGCACGGTCGAGCCGCCCGGCGACCGCACCCAGCTGTTGAGCTTCCCGGCACCGGCCGAGGCCGTCACGGTCGCGACGCCGGTGACCGATCCCGGCGAGCAGACGTCGATCGTGGCGGCCGAGCGTCCCGATCCGGGCGATGACCCGACGACGCTGCTGACGCCGCCGGCTCCGCCGCCCGCCGGGGCGACCACCCGGGCGAACCCGGACCGCTCCGTCACGACGGTGAGCAGCCTGGAACGCCCGGCCGACGAGGCGGCGGACGACACCCGGCCGCTGACGCTGCCCGCCCCGCGCCCACCGGCCCAGGACGACGCGACCCACCGGTAGCCCGACAGCGGCCCAGCGCCCCGTCACCCGCACCGCGCCCCGAGCCACTCGGGCGCGGTGCGGCCTGACGGACGGCGGTCAGTCCTTGAGCAGCTGGCGCGCCATGACGATCCGCTGCACCTGGTTCGTGCCCTCGTAGATCTGGGTGATCTTGGCGTCGCGCATCATCCGCTCGACCGGGTAGTCGCGGGTGTAGCCGTACCCGCCGAGCAGCTGCACCGCGTCCGTGGTGATCTCCATCGCCGCGTCCGAGGCGAAGCACTTGGCCGCCGCCCCGAAGTACGTCAGGTCGGCGTCGCCGCGCTCGCTCTTGCCCGCCGCCACGTACGTCAGCTGGCGCGCCGCCTCCAGCTTCATGCCCATGTCGGCCAGCATGAACTGGATGCCCTGGAAGTCGGCGACCGCCTTGCCGAACTGCTTGCGCTCCTTGACGTACCCCTTGGCGAAGTCCAGCGCCCCCTGGGCGATGCCCACCGCCTGCGCCGCGATGGTCACCCGGGTGTGGTCCAGGGTCAGCATCGCCGTCGCGAAGCCGGTGCCCTCGGCGCCGATCATCCGGTCCAGCGGGATGCGCACGTTGTCGAAGTAGACCTCGCGGGTCGGGCTGCCCTTGATGCCGAGCTTCTTCTCCGGCGCGCCGAAGCTGACGCCCTCGTCGGTCTTCTCGACCACGAACGCGGAGATGCCGCGCGACCGGGCGGCCGGGTCGGTGACCGCGAAGACGGTGTAGTACTCCGACACGCCGGCGTTGGTGATCCAGCGCTTCACGCCGTTGAGCACCCAGTAGTCGCCGTCGCGGACCGCCCTGGTCGACATCGACGCGGCGTCGCTGCCCGCCTCCGGCTCCGACAGGCAGTACGAGAACATCGCCTCGCCCGCCGCGACCGGGGTCAGGTACTTCTGCTTCAGCTCCTCGGACCCGGCCAGGATCAGCGGCATCGTGCCCAGCTTGTTCACCGCCGGGATCAGCGACGAGCTGGCGCAGGCGCGGGCCACCTCCTCGATCACGATCGCGGTGGCCAGCGCGTCCGCGCCGGCGCCGCCGTACTCGACCGGGATGTGCGGGGCGTGGAAGTCCGAGGACCGCAGGGCGTCGTAGGAGGCCTTCGGGAACTCGGCGCTCTCGTCGGCCTCGGCCGCGTGGGGCGCCACCCGGGCGTCACACACCTCACGGACGGCTGCACGGATGGTCTCGTGGTCCTCCGGCAGCTGGTACACGTCGAAATCAGGCATGGTTGTGGCCCTCTCCTCTGCGGCTCCCGCCAATGTTACCGACGCGTAGGGTACGCGCACTATCCTTCGCCGCGACGGCGCGCGGACCTTGGTGGCGCCGTCATGAGAAGGTGAATGCCACGTTTCGGCGCAGGTCCCCCGCCCTGCCCCCAGGTGAGTGGAGTCTCTCCCCGTGACCATCCCGTACCCGAACCACCCCGCCGTGCCCGCTTTCGCCGAGGTGGAGCCGTCGTCCGGCGCAGCCCGCCCCCGGCTGGCCTTCCTCGGCACGGGCTACCTCGGTGCGACGTACGCGATCTGCTTCGCCGAGCTCGGCTACGAGGTCCTCGGCTTCGACGTCGACGAGGCAAAGATAGCCAAGCTGGCGGCGGGGCAGGTGCCGTTCCACGAGGCCGGGCTCGACGAGCTGCTGCGCACCAACCTGGCCGCCGGCCGGCTGCGCTTCACGACGTCGTACACCGAGGTCGCCGACTTCGCCGACGTGCACTTCATCTGCGTCGGCACCCCGCAGCGCGGCGACGGCATGGGCGCCGACCTGTCGTACGTCGAGACCTCGGTGACCAATCTCGCCCGGCACCTGACCCGCCGGGTGCTGATCGTCGGCAAGTCCACCGTCCCGGTCGGCACCGCCGAGTGGATCGAGCAGCTCGTCGCCAAGCACACCGACCCGGAGCTGGGCATCGAGGTGGCCTGGTCGCCCGAGTTCCTGCAGGAGGGCTTCGCCGTCGAGGACGTGCTGCGGCCCAACCGCATCGTGGTCGGGGTGAAGTCCGAGTGGGCCAACGGCATGCTGTACGCCGCGCACAAGGGCGTCTTCGACCTGGCCGCCACCGAGGACCGCGAGGTGCCCCTGGTGGTCACCGACTTCGCCACCGCCGAGCTGGTCAAGGTGGCCGCGAACGCGTTCCTGGCCACCAAGATCAGCTTCATCAACGCGATGGCCGAGGTCTGCGAGGTCGCCGGCGGCGACGTCACCCAGCTCGCCCGGGCCATCGGCTACGACCCCCGGATCGGCAACCGCTTCCTGCAGGCCGGCGTCGGCTTCGGCGGCGGCTGCCTGCCCAAGGACATCCGCGCCTTCCAGGCCCGCGCCCAGGAACTCGGGGCCGGCGAGGCCCTGCGCTTCCTGCACGAGGTCGACCTGATCAACCAGCGCCGCCGCAGCAAGGTGCTCCAGCTGGCCGCCGAGCTGCTCGACCGCCGTTCCGGGCCGGCCGGCCCGGACCTGTCCGGCACCCGGATCGCCGTGCTCGGCGCCGCGTTCAAGCCCAACTCCGACGACGTCCGGGACGCGCCGTCGCTGGCCGTCGCCGCCGCGCTCGCCAAGGCCGGCGCCGACGTGCACGTCTACGACCCGCAGGGCATGGAGAACGCCCGCGTCGCCCAGCCGGCCCTGCACTACGAGAGCTCGATGGCCGAGGCGGTCACCGGCGCGGAGCTGGTGTGCGTTCTCACCGAATGGGCCGACTTCCGCAACGCCGACCCGCAGGCGCTCGGCGAGCTCGTCGCCGCCAAGCGCGTCATCGACGGCCGGAACTGCCTGGACGCGCTGCTCTGGGCCCGGGCCGGCTGGGAGTACCGGGGCATGGGACGGCCCGCGCCGGCGGTCTGATGCCACCCGAATTGCGGTAACGGCCGCGAACCTGCCGGGTTCGCGGCCGTTTCCATTGATCTCGACCTGCCTGAGACTGTTCTAATGAGGTGTCGGTTGCTTCGTTGAACGGGTCGAGGAGGTGCCGTGGCGCAGGCGCAGGAGCCGGACGGCTACGACGAGGAGCTCGCCCGCATCGACGCGTCGATCGCGGATCTCAAGATTCGGGACATGGCGGCCGCCAAGGAACGCACCCAGATCGCCAGCAAGATCCAGGCGGCGCAGTTCCAGCGGGACATCCTGGCGCACGCCAACCAGCAGAAGAAGCGCGCCGCCAGGCCGGTCCGCAAGGTGCGGCGCCGCACGCCCGAGGGGCCGCCGTCCTGGGCCGAGCCGGGCACCCCGTACACGGGTCCGCCCGGGGTGGCCACCGACGGCGTCACCACGCTGGTCGACGACCCGCCGCCGACCGAGCAGCCGGCGCCCCCGCCGCGCCGCCCGCGGGTCGCGCCGCCGCCGCCCGAGCCGGAGCCGCCGCACGGCCACCCGCCCGAGACGTCCTCGCAGTCGGTGCAGAACATCCTGCTGGCGCTGAGCGCCCTGGTGCTGGGCATCGCCGCCATCGTCTTCGCCGGTGCGGCCACCAACGCGGTGGGCCGCGCCGTCATCCTGGCCATCTTCACGGCCATCGCGCTGGGCGTCGCGCCGGCGGTCTCGCGGCGGGGCCTCACCTCCACCGCCGAGACCCTGGCCGCCGTCGGCCTGGTGCTGCTGCCGATGACGCTGTTCGCCCTGCACGGCAACCCGGCGCTCGGCGGCGACTCGGTGCCGGCCCCGGTCTTCCTCGGGGTGACGCTGCTGATCACCGCCGTCGGCTCCTTCCTGTACGCCGGCCTGACCCGGCTCGCCGCGCCGCGGTACGCGACCGTGGTGGCCGTGCAGCCGGTGCCGCCGCTGCTGGCGTACCCGGTGGTGGAGAGCCCGGCCGGCTGGGCGCTGGCGCTGAGCGCCGTCGCGCTGATCGACCTGCTGCTGCTCACCACCGTCATCCGCGAGGGCCGGCTGCTGCCGCGCTGGCCGATCGGCCGGCCGGTGGCGGCCGACCGGGAGAGCCTGGCCGAGGCCGACGCCCGGCAGATCGGCGCGGCGGACTTCGCCGCGCGCGACGTCGACCCGGCCGATCCGGCCGCCTACGAGGCGGACGCCCCGGCCCGGCCGGAGTCGCTGCCCGAGGAACCCGACCTGATCATCGACGGGCTGACCGGCCGGCGCCGCTGGAAGTGGATGCCGACGCGGATCTTCCCCGGCCCGCGCCCGGCCGGCGCGCCGCCCGCCGGCTCCGTCCCGCTGGCCCCGCCGGCCAGCCCACCCTCGGCGGGCTGGCTGCGCGGCCTGACGTTCGGGCTGCTCTGCCTGGCCGCCGCGGGCGCCGTGCTGTATGCCGGCGCGGCGTTGCTGGGCGCGGACGCGGTGCCCGACGCGGTGCGCTCCGGGCTGATCCTCGTCCTGGCCGCCGTGACCGTGTCGGCCGCCGCCCGGATGGTCGGCAAGCTGCTGGCCCGCAACATCGCCGGCGGCGTGCTCGCCCTCGCCGTGATCGCGGCGTGCGCCCGCATCGCCGCCGTGGCCTCGCCCGCCTGGACGCTGGCCGTCGCGGCGGCCGCCGTCGCGATCACCGGCGCGGTCGTGCGGCTGGTGCCCGACGAGGTCCGGCGCGGCCCGCAGTACGCCTCGGCGGGCGCCCTCACGCTGATCGGCCTGTTCGTGGCCGTGGACGCGCTGCGCGCGGCGATCGCGCCCGTGCAGGCCGCCCGCCCGGTCTGGAACGCGGACACCGCCGCCTACGCCGGCCGGCTGGCCGAGGCCGCGGGCCAGTCCGGCTGGCTGCTCGCCCTGAGCGCCCTGCTGCTGACCGTCGCGGCCGCCGTGGCGCTGCCCACCGAATACCGGCACGAGGGCGCGGTGGCCGGGGTCGCGCTGACCGCGCTCGCGGTGCCCGCCTCGCTCGGCCTGCCCTGGTCGGAGGCGCCCTGGCCGCTGGTGCTGGCGGCCATCGGGCTCGGCGGGGCCGGGCTGCTCGCGCCGACCCGCCGGATCGCCATCGCGCACATCGCGGCGGCCGGCCTGGTCGGCCTGTTCGGCGCGGCCGCCGCGCTCAGCGCGTCGTGGCTCACCGCCGCGGTGCTGACCGCGCTGGCCGGCGCGGGCGTGATGGTCGCGGTCGCGGCCCGGCAGATCCCGGTACGCCTGTACGCGTGGCTGGTCGGCGACTGGGCCTCCGGCGCGGCCGCCCTGGCCATCCCGGGCGCCGTGGTGACGGCCGTGCTGGCCACCCGGGACCCCGGCGGCGGCCCGCCGCCCACCGAGGACGTCACCGTGCCCGCCCTGGCGCTGGGTTTCCTCGCCGTGGCCGGGACTCTGTCGTACGCCGCCGTCTTCCAGGTCGCCCGCCGCGAGATCAGCCTGCCGCTGACGGCCGGCGCCGGGGCGGGCGCGGTCGCGATGGCGCTCGCCGCGCTGCTCTCCCCCGGGGCCACCGCCCCCGACATCTGGGTCGGCGCGCTGCTGCTGGCCGCGGCGAGCCTGCTGTTCTTCGCCAAGTCGCTCGACAAGGGCCGCCGCGCCGACCGGATGGTCGACGGGCCGGACATCGCCGCCGCCGCGGCCACCGTAGCCATCTGCGGCGCGCTGGCCCGGGTGGCCGCGCTCGCGTTCCCGGAGGCCCCGCTGGCCGTCGCCGCCGTCGTGGTCCTCATCGTGGCGGTCGGCGTCCGGGCGCTGCCCGAGGACTGGCGGCGCGGCCCGGTGCGCGGGCTGGGCGCGGCCGGCCTCGCCGTGGTGGCCATCGCGGGCTGGCAGGCGCTGGCCAGCGGCCTGCGGATCATCGCGGCGCCGGGTCCGCTCTGGGCCTCCGACATCACCGCCTACTCCACGACCCCGCCGCCGGGCGCCTGGCAGGCCCCGGTCGCGCTGCTGGTCGCCGCGGTCGCCGCGGCCGCCGCGCTGCCGCGCCCGGCCCGGTACGACGTCAGCTCGGTCTGCGTCGCGCTGGCCACGATCGGCGCCCCGGCCGCGTTCGGCCTGCCCTGGTGGTCCCCGCTGCTGATCGGCGGGGCCGTCACGCTCGCGTTCGGCATCGCCGCCGTCGCCGCGACGGACCCGCGCGCCGCGATCGACCGGGCCGGCGTCGCCGCGGTCGTCGCCCTGCACGCGGCCGGCGCGGGCCTGGTCCGGCCCTGGTCCACCGCGATCGCCCTGGGCCTGATCATGCTGACCGGCGTCCTGGTCGCCTGGATGGCCCGCGCCGGCCTGCCACCGATCACCGGCGAGCGGGACGGCCCGGCCGACGGGGCCGAGGTGATCAACCTCGCGCTCGACGACACCGGCATGCCCCGGCACCGCGCCCAGATCGGCGGCGCGGCCACCGCCGCCGCCCTGCTGACCGCCCCCGGCGTGCTCGCGGCCGTCGCGGCGGAGCAGGGCAACACCGCCCAGGTCGTGCTGACCGCCGCGCTGGCCGGGTCCAGCCTCGCGCTGGCCGCCCTGGCCCTGGCCGGCCGCTGGATACCGCAGTATCTGCCCTGGGCCACGGTCGGGCTGGTCGGCGGGGCCACGATCACCGCGCTCGCCTCGGTCCCCAGCGACTACCCCACCGCCCTGTACGCGGCCGCCGCCGCCCTGCTCGGCGTCGTCGCGGAGCTGCTGCGCGGGGCCATCCCGGCGCCCGGCCTCACCGTGGCCCCGAACCGCCACTGGGCCGAGGGCGGCTACGTGCGCCCGCGGTGGACCGAGATCCGGCCCAGCGGGCTCAAGGGACGCTGGCTGGTCGACCCGGCGACCGGCGCGGTCATCGTCGCGGCCCTGCCGACGGTGCTGGCGCTGGTCTCCATCGCCCCGGCCCTGCGGGCGGCGCTGATCGACCCGCTGCAGCAGCTCGGCGCCATCTGGGACGGGCCCGTGGCGGCGCTCGCCCAGCCCGCGTCCGGCAACGTCGACGGCACCAGCGTGCTCGCCGCCGTGCTGCTGACCATCGCCGCCGCCCTGGCCGCCCTGGGCTTCGGCGGCAAGCCGGCCGAGGCCGTACCGGTGATCCTGCCGGGCCTGGCCGTCACCCTGCTGATCGCGCCCATCGCGCTGCACGTCCGGTGGCCAGCGGCCACGACGGCCGCTCTTATCGTCTTCACGATCGCCATGCTGGGGCTGGCCCTCACCCCGCCGCCGGTGGCCACCCGCGCCACCCTGCTCCGCACGACCCGCACCATCGTCTTCGTGATCGGCCTGCTGGCGGGCGGCGCCGGCCTGGCCGGCAGCCTCGCGCAGCGGCAGCTGACGCTGTTCACCCTCGGCATGGCGATCCTGGTCGGCCTGGTCGCCGCGATCGGCGGGCGCAGCCGGCACGCGCGCATCCTGGGCTGGCTGTTCGCCGCCGTGATGGGCCAGATGTTCGTGCTCACCGTCGCGCTGGTGGCCGGGCTGACCCCGCCCTGGGCGGCGTTCGGCGTGCTGGCGGTGGGCGCAGTGCTGCTGGTGCTGGAGGCCCTGCTGCCCCGGCTCGGCCTGCCGGAGTACCGCCAGGAGGCGACCACGGTGGAGTGGAGCGGCTACGCGTCGGCCCTGTTGGCCGGCGCGCTGGCCTTCGACTCGCCGGCGCACCTGGCGGCCCTGCTGGCCGCGTGGGGCGCGGTGCTGGGCCTGACGGCGACCCGGCCGGGCCGTACGCCGAACCAGCGCCGCAACCTGTTCTGGCTGGCGGTCGGCTTCGAGATCGTCGGCATCTGGCTGTTCATCGCGATCGCCGACGTGGCGCTGCCCGAGGCGTACACGCTGCCGTTCGCCGCGCTGGCCCTGCTGGTGGGCGTCCTCGAGGCCCGCCAGCGCCCCGACCTGAGCAGCTGGGCGGCGTACGGGCCGGCGCTGCTGGCCGCGTTCGTGCCGACGATCGGCATCGTGATCGCGACGGACTCGGGCGACCTGCGCGAGCTGCTGCTGTTGCTGGGCGCGGTGGCCACCCTGATCGTGGGTTCCCGCATGCAGCAGCAGGCGCCGGTGGTGATCGGCGCGGCGGCGACGGCGATCGCGGCGATCCACTTCGCGACGACGCTGGTCGGGCCGTGGCTGGTGCTGGTGCCGGTGGGGGTGGTGCTGCTCTTCCTCGGCGCGACGAACGAGAACCGGCGGCGGACGCAGGAGCGGGTGCGCGGCGCCCTGGTCCGCATGCGCTGACCGGGGCGGTCAGCCCAGCAGCCGGGCGCGCAGCGCCTCGTCCTTCTCCGCCACCACCTGCTCCAGGTTGGCCTGGAAGCTCTGCATCCGCTTGAGCAGCACCGGGTCCGAGGCCGCCAGGATGCGCACGGCCAGCAGCCCCGCGTTGCGGGCCCCGCCGATCGAGACCGTCGCCACCGGCACGCCCGCCGGCATCTGCACGATCGACAGCAGCGAGTCCATGCCGTCCAGATACTTCAACGGCACCGGTACGCCGATGACCGGCAGCGGGGTCATCGACGCCACCATGCCCGGCAGGTGGGCGGCCCCGCCCGCCCCGGTGATGATGACCTTGAGGCCGCGGTCCGCGGCCGAGGTCGCGTAGTCGACCATCTTCCGGACGGTGCGGTGCGCCGAGACGACGCCGACCTCGAACGGCACCTCGAACTCGGCCAGGGCCAGCGCCGCCGCCTCCATCGTCGACCAGTCCGAGTCGCTGCCCATGATCACGCCGACGGTGGGGGTCATTCCGTGCCCTCCTGGAGCCAGCGGGCGGCGCGCGCCGCCCGGGCGCGGACCGTGGTCATGTCGTCGCCGAGCACCGTGACGTGCCCGATCTTGCGGCCGGGCCGGACCTGCTTGCCGTAGAGGTGCACGCGGGCACCCGGGTCGGCGGCGAACAGGTGGTGCAGGCGTTCGTCGATCGACATCCCGCCCGGCTCGCCGCCGAGCACGTTGGCCATCACGACGGCCGGGGCGGCCAGCGCGGTCTCGCCCATCGGGTAGTCCAGCACGGCCCGCAGGTGCTGCTCGAACTGCGACGTCCGCGCGCCCTCGATGGTCCAGTGGCCCGAATTGTGCGGGCGCATGGCGAGCTCGTTGACGACGATGCCGGCCTCGGTCTCGAAGAGCTCGACGGCCAGCAGGCCGACCACGCCCAGCGCGTTGGCCAGGTCGATGGCCAGCTGCTGGGCCTCGACGGCCCGCGCCTCGGACAGCTCCGGCGCGGGGGCGAGCACCTGGACGCAGATGCCGTCGCGCTGCACGGTCTCGACGACGGGATACGCCGCGACCTGCCCGAACGGCGACCGGGCGACCAGCGCGGCCAGCTCGCGGCGCAGCGGCACCCGCTCCTCGACGATCAGGGCGGTGCCGGTGGCGGCCAGCTCGGCCGCCGCCTCGGGACCGTCCAGCATCCAGACGCCCCGGCCGTCGTAGCCGCCGCGCACGGCCTTGGCCACCACGGGCCAGCCGCCGGCCGCCGCGTTCGGGTCCGCCGCCGCGAGCTCGGCGGCGAAGGCGGTGATGTCCTCGGCCGAGGCGACCGGGCGCCAGCGCGGCACGGGGGCGCCCAGCGCGGAGAGCCGTTCGCGCATCCGCTGCTTGTCCTGCGCGTACAGGATCGCGTCGGCGCCGGGGTAGATCTTCACGCCCTCGGCCGCGAGCGCGGCGATGTGCGCGTTGGGCACGTGCTCGTGGTCGAAGGTGACCGCGTCGCACCCCTTGGCGAACTCCCGCAGCGCGGCCAGGTCGGTGTGCGTGCCGATCCGCACGTCGGCGACGACGAGCGCCGCGCCGTCGTCGGGCGACTCGGCGAGCACGCGCAGAGACTGACCGAGGGCGATCGCGGCCTGGTGGGTCATCCGGGCCAGCTGGCCCCCGCCCACCATGCCGACTACCGGCAGACCGGTTCGAATATCCATGGCGCCGCCAGCCTAACGAGCCCCGGACCGTCCGCGCCAAGCGCCCCGAACACCGGCCCGCCGGGCCGCGACGTCAGGCGGCCAGCCGCGCCACCAGGTCTTCCACCGTCGTCACCGGGCGGTCGCAGACGAAGCCCCGGCACACGTAGGCCGCCGATCCGCCGTCGATCAGCGGCCGGTCGGCCAGCAGCGGCGCCCCCGGCTGGTCCGGCTCGCCGGCCACCACCACCGTGCCCGGCGGGGCGTGCCGGTGGGCGGCCACGACCAGCGGATCACCCGCCGGGTCGGCGGTCACGATCGCGATCTCGTACGGCCCGGAGAGCACCGCCTCCGCCACCGTCGCGGAGTAGCCGGCGAAGCGCGGGTGCCCGCTGATCAGCGGGCCGGCCGTGGCCAGCGCCGCGTCCGCCGCCTCGCGGTACCGGGTCTCGCCGCTGAGCGCCGCGTACGCCACCAGCCCGGCACACAGCGCCGCCAGCCCGGACGGGGTCGCGTTGTCGGTCGGGTCGGCGGGCCGGGTGACCAGCCGCTCCGCGTCGTCGGCGGTGTCGTAGTAGCCGCCCTCGCCCGCCGGGAAGTGCTCGAGCGCCACGTCCAGCAGCTCGCCGGCCCGGGTCAGCCACCGCCCGTCGCCGGTGAGCTGGTGGACCGCGCAGAACGCCTCGGCGACGCAGCCGTAGTCCTCCAGCACCCCGGCCGGGGCGCCCACCACGCCGTCGCGGGAGACGCGGCGCAGCCGGCCGGCCACGATGTGCCGCTCCGCCAGCACCGTCGCCAGCTCGACCACGGGTGTCCCGTCCGCGCCGGTGAGCTGGGCGTACTCGGCCAGGGCGGTGACCGCCAGGCCGTTCCAGGAGGCCACCACCTTGTCGTCGCGGGCCGGCTGGGGGCGCTGCGCGCGGGCCCGCAGCAGGCGGGCGCGGACGTCCTGCCAGCGGGCCACCAGCTCGGGGGCGGCGGCGTCGATGTCGCGGGCCAGCACCAGCACGCTGCTGCCGTGCTCGAACGTGCCCTTCGTGGTCACCCGGAACAGGTCCGCCGCCCACGCGCCGTCCTCGCGCCCCAGCGCCTCGTCGAGCTGCGCCGGCGTCCAGGCGTAGGTCAGGCCCTCGGTGCCGTCGGTGTCCGCGTCCAGGGCGGAGGCCAGCCCGCCGGCCGGGGTGGCCAGGTCGCGGAGCAGGAACGCGGCCGTCTCGTCGGCGATGCGCCGCGCGAACGGGTCGCCGGTGAGCCGCCACAGGTGCGTGTAGACGCGCAGCAGCAGGGCGTTGTCGTACAACATCTTCTCGAAGTGCGGCACGGTCCAGGTGTTGTCCACCGCGTACCGGGCGAAGCCGCCGGCGAGCTGGTCGTAGATGCCGCCCCGGGCCATCTGCTCCGCGGTGTGCCGGACGATCTCCAGGTCGCCCGCCGAGCCGGTGCGCTGGTGGTGGCGGAGCAGGAACAGCAGGTTCATGTGCGGCGGGAACTTCGGGGCGCCGCCGAAACCGCCGTACCCCCGGTCGTGCTCCTTGGCCAGCAGGTCCGCCGCGGTGTCCAGCAGCTCGGCCGAGATCGGCGCGGTCGGGCCGCCGACCAGCTGGGCCCCGCCGATGGCCTGGACCACGGCCGAGCCCTGGGTGACGACCGCGTCGCGCTGGTCGCGCCAGGCGGTCGTGACGGATTCGAGCAGGCGGACGAAGTTGCCCTTCGGGAAGTAGGTGCCGCAGAAGAACGGCTCGCCGGCCGGGGTGGCGAAGACGGTCATGGGCCAGCCGCCCTGCCCGGTCATCGCCTGGGTGGCGGTCATGTAGACGGCGTCGACGTCGGGCCGCTCCTCGCGGTCCACCTTGATCGCCACGAAGCCGTCGTTGACCAGCCGGGCGACGCCGGCGTCCTCGAACGACTCGTGGGCCATCACGTGACACCAGTGGCAGGCGGCGTACCCGACCGAGATCAGCACCGGCACGTCGCGCCGGCGGGCCTCGGCGAACGCCTCGTCGGACCAGGGCCACCAGTCCACGGGGTTGTCCTGGTGCTGGAGCAGGTACGGCGAGGTCGCGCCGGCGAGACGGTTGGCCATGCAGCCAAACTAGCCCGGCCGGGCCGCCGTAAACCTCAGGAGGCGCCGTCCGCGCGCAGCGGGATCACCTTCGGCGGCGCCGCCTCGGCCAGCTGGTGCAGCGCCGCGACGATCTTGTCGGCGGGCAGCGGGCGGCTGAAGTGGTAGCCCTGCGCCGAGGTGCAGCCCAGCGCCAGCAGCGCGGCGCGCTGGTCGGCGGTCTCGACGCCCTCGGCGACCACCCGAGCGCCGAGGCGGGCGCCCAGCTCCACCGCGCCGCGCACGACCGCCGCGGCGGCCGCGGAGTCGGTCATGTCGGTGACGAACGACCGGTCGACCTTCAGCTCGTCCACCGTGACCCGGGTGACGAACGACAGCGACGAGAAGCCGGTGCCGAAGTCGTCGACCGAGATCTGCACACCCATGTCCCGCAGCGCCGCGATGACCTCGTCCACGACCTCCTGGTCGCTGACCGCCACCGACTCGGTGATCTCCAGCACCAGCCGGCCGGCGCTCAGCCGGTGCCGGCGCAGCGCGTCGGCGACCTGGGCGGGCAGGGTGGCGTCGAGCAGGCTGCGCGCCGACACGTTGACCGAGACGGGCAGGTCGAGGCCCTGGCCGGCCCAGTCGGCCGCCGCGGCCAGCGCGTGGTCGAGCACGTAGCGGGTGAACGGGGCGAGCAGCTCGCCGTGCTCGATGGTGTCGATGAAGTCGTTCGGGTTGAGCATCCCGCGCCGGGGGTGCTTCCAGCGGATCAGCGCCTCGACGCCGGTCGGGGCGCCGGTCTGCAGGTCGACCTCGGGCTGCAGGGCCAGCACGAGCTGGTCCCGCGCGGTGAGCGCGTCGTACAGCTCGGCCGGCAGGGCCAGGTGGTCGGTGCTGCTGGCGTCCTGGGCGCTGTCGTACGCGGCGACGCCGACGTGCAGCTCCTTGGCCTGGTCGAGGGCGATGCCGGCGCGCCGGATCAGCTCGGCCAGGTCGGTGGTGCCGGCGCTGGAGACGGCCACGCCCACGGCGATCTCGGTGACCAGCCGTACGCCGCCGATCTCCATCGGCTGGCCGAGCCGGTCGACCAGCTCGCGGGCGCGCCGCACGGCCCGGGGCAGCGGGTTCGGGGTCTCGTGCAGCGGCGTGGCGGAGTCGCTGAGGGTGGCGACGGCGGGCAGCAGCACCGCGAACTCGTCGTCGCCGAGGCGGGCGACCAGGTCGTGCTCGCGGGCCAGGTCGGTCAGGCGCTCGGCCACCGTCCGCAGCATGGCGTCGCCCGCGCGGTGCCCGAGGGTGCCGTTGACCTCGCGGAAGTCGTTGAGGTCGAGCAGCAGCAGGGCCACCTGCCGGTCCCGGTCGAGGGAGTGCAGCAGGGCGTCGCCGTCGGCCAGCAGCGCCGACCTGGTGGCCAGCCCGGTCAGCGGGTCGTGCACGGCGTCGTGGGCGACTTTCTCCTCCAGCTGGGCCAGCCTCTCGTGCGCCGCCGCGTCGTGCAGCGCACCGGCGAGGGCGTCCCCGTACGCCGAGACGGCGAGTTCGTCGCGGGCGGCGGGCAGGGTCGGCTCGGCCAGCCAGACGGTCAGCTCGCCGACCGCGGTGCCGCCGACGGTCATGGCGCGGGTGATCACGGGTCCGGGCGCGGCCCCCGGGGTGGGGTCGTTCGAGGCGCCGTCGGCCGCGTACCGGCGCGGGCTGCCGCCGCGCTGGAGAACCTCGATCTCGACCCGGCGCGCGCCGAACACGTCCAGCGCGCCGCGCAGGCCGGCCGCCGCGACGGTGAGCTCGGAGGAGCCGCCCAGGGTGCGGGTGGCGCGGGCGAACGCCTCCCAGACCCGGCGTTCCTCCTCGGCGCGCAGGTGGTAGCGGTAGGTGCGCTGCAGCAACCACAGCGCCGGCGGCAGGGCGAGCAGCCAGATCGGACCGTTGGCCAGGGCGAAGAGGGACAGCAGCCCGACCAGCACGTTGCCGACGAACATGGGCAGCTTGGCGTGCAGGGCGCGGACGGCGATCTGCGCCGGCGGGGCGTCCCGGTGCAGCGCGAGGGTCAGCACGGCGAGCCCGAGCGTGACGGTCAGGTAGGCGAGCGCGCCGGCGATGAGCCCGACCTGCGTGCGGGTGCTGTCGAGCGGCGCGGCCGGCCCGGCGATGGCGTAGGTGACCGCGGTCGCGGTCGCCGTGCCGAGGCTCAGCGAGGCGGCCAGGTGCACCAGGTCGGCGATGATGCGCTGATCGTTGAGCCAGGTGATGAGCGCCCACGCGCCGACGGCGCCCAGCAGCGTGGCGGCGGGCAGCCAGCCCGGCGGAGCGAGGGCGAAGCCGAGGATGAAGGCCGTCTCGCCCCAGGAGACGCTGACCGTGCCGCGTCCGACGCGGAAGCGCAGCCGGGCCAGTTGGGCGAAGGCGACGAGCAGTACGGCGACGCCGGCCGCGGCCGGCGGGGAGAGCGCCATGATCGCGGGACCGTGCAGCGGCATCAGGACGCCGAGCACGGCGACGATCAGGGCGGCGCCGACGACGAGCCCGGTAAGGACCCGACCGGCTTCCGGTCGAGACGCCGGGCCGGCCTGGCCCGGGGGTCGCGCGGGGCCGGCCGGGGCTGCGGAGGTGGGCTGAGACGTCATGCCAACCCCCGGCTGACCAGCGGCACAGGCGGATGCACGTGCATCTGCAGCGGCGGAAGCGGGGGCTGGAAGATGGTCATCGTCAGCCCCCTTTCCGCACAGGGTGGAGGGACGTCAAAGCCCCCCGGCGGAAGGCTAAATCAATCCGGCAGAACGCAACAGGGGTTGACGGATCAGCGGTGTCGATGTTCCGTCAGCACCAACACGCAGGGCGACCCGGCCGCGAGGACTTGACAAAGTGGAATCTCGCCGTTCGGGCTCAGGCCTTGTCGTCGGGGCGTTCGCCGGCGGGCCCCGCGGGGCCCGGCTCCACGCTCTTGACCTCGGCGTCCATCGTCGAGCCGGCCACTTCGGAACCGCCGGCCGCGGCGCCGCCGGTGCGCGGGGTGGCACCGGAGCGCTGCAGGTCGGCGTCGAGGCGGGCGATCTCGGCAGCGCGCTCGGTAGCAGCGGGGTCCGGGAAACTGTCGGGAAGCCGACGCAAACGCTTGTTCATGTTGCGGATCAGCAGGACTGTGCTTATGGCCATCAGCACGATGATGAACAGGCCCATCGGGCCGGCCAGGCCACCCGAACGGGTGTCACCGAAGTTGTTGACCGCTACCACGAAGTCCATGTCACTCACGGTACGCCTCAGCGGACCTCGACGGTCTCGCGGATGCCCGCGAACAGGTCGGACTCGGGCAGCGGGCTGTCGACCAGCGAGCGGGCCAGCTCGAAGTCCTCCGTCGGCCACACCTTCTGCTGCAGCTCCATCGGCACGTGGAACCAGAAGCCGTCCGGGTCGACCTGGGTGGCGTGCGCCCGCAGCGCGTCGTCGCGCACCTCGAAGTACTCGCCGCACTCGATCCGGGTGGTGATCTTGTCGCCCCGGTCCGGCCGGTCCTCGCTGCGCTGCAGCCACTCCTCGTACGGCGACTTCAGGCCGGCGGCCAGCATGCCCTCGTGCAGGGCCAGCATCCGCGCCCGGGTCCAGCCGGAGTTGTAGTAGAGCTTCAGCGGCTGCCACGGCTCCCCCAGCTCGGGGTGCTGCTCCGGGTCGCCGGCCGCGTCGAAGGCGACCACGGAGATCTTGTGGCACATGATGTGGTCGGGGTGCGGGTAGCCGCCGTTCTCGTCATAGGTGGTGATGACGTGCGGCTTGAACTCGCGGATCAGCTTGATCAGCGGGATCGCGCCCGCGGCCGGGTCGACCAGGCCGAAACAGCCCTCGGGCAGCGGCGGCAGCGGGTCGCCCTCGGGCAGCCCGGAGTCGACGAAGCCCAGCCAGGCCTGGTCGACGCCGAGGATGGCCCGCGCCTTGTCCATCTCGGCGCGGCGGATGTTGGAGATGTCGGCGAGCACCTCCGGGCGGTCCATCTTCGGGTTGAGCACGCTGCCGCGCTCGCCGCCCGTGCACGTCGCGACCAGCACGTGCACGCCCTCGGCGACATAGCGCGCCATCGTGGCCGCGCCCTTGCTGGACTCGTCGTCGGGGTGCGCGTGCACCGCCATGAGACGCAGTTGCTCAGCCACTGAATTCTCCCTCGACCGGGCCTCGTTCTCGGGACCTCGGTACGGCTGCGAAGATGGACGTGGTCATTCTGGCCGATGACACCGACAATTTCCGCAGGAGAGGTCCCCCTGGTGAGCGAGACGCGCGCCACAACCCCGGTATTCCCGCCGGGCCGCTACGGGCGGCGCCGCGACGGACGCCGCCGGTTGCTGCTGCCCGCCGTGCTCGCGGTCCTGGTCGGGGTGGCGGCTGTGTTCCTGGCGATCCGGCTCTACGGGCAGTATGGCGACCCCGACTACGACGCGCAGATCGTCGGTTGGACGGATGTCACCGACCGGCAGCTGACCATCCGCTTCACCGTCCGCGTGCCGGCCGGCGGCTCCGCCACGTGCGGCCTGCGGGCCCGCGACTACGACGGCGCGGAGGTCGGCCGCCGCACGGTCACCGTCACCGCGAAGGGCTCGGCCCGCACCGTCGACGCCAGCGAGGTCGTCCCCACCAGCGCAAGGGCGACGGTGGGCGAGGTCGTGCGCTGCGCGGCCGCGGGCTGAGCCGATCGGGGCCTGTGCGCACCGCTGGTAAGCTTGGTGATTCGCTCCGTACGCCTGTTCGTCCCACCCCGTACGTTCAAGGAGAAGAGTCTGTGACCAGTTCAGAGGCGTCGAAGACCTGGCTCTCCCAGGACGCTTACGACCGGCTGCAGGCCGAGCTCGACGAGTTGATCGCAGCCCGGCCGGCCGTCGCCGCCGAGATCAACGCCCGCCGCGAGGAGGGCGACCTCCGCGAGAACGGCGGTTACCACGCCGCGCGTGAGGAGCAGGGCAAGCAGGAGGGCCGGATCCTCTACTTGAAGGAGTTCCTGCGCAAGGCGGAGGTCGGCGAGGCGCCCAGCGCCGACGCGGTGGCCCCCGGCACGGTCGTCACGATCTACTTCGACGAGGACAAGAGCGACACCGAGACGTTCCTGCTCGGTTCGCGCGAGATCGCCGCGACCACCGACTACACGGTGTACAGCCCCGAGTCGGCGCTCGGTAAGGCCATCCTCGGCGCGGGTCCCGGCCAGACCGTCACCTACACCGCGCCCAGCGGCGCGGACATCAAGGTCACGGTGGTCGAGTTCGCCCCGTTCGGCGGCTGACGGCAGACGCGGGCCGGACCCCGGGCGGGGTCCGGCCGCAGCGCCCCGTCGTCAGGGCGTGCCGGAGAGCAGGGTGAGCGAGTAGCCCTGGTCGCGCAGCGCGCCGATCAGCGCCGCCGAGTGGTCCGGCCCGCGGGTCTCCACCGACAGCTGCACCTCGACCTCGCCGAAGCTCAGCCGCGGGTTCTGCCGCGAGTGGGCCACGTCGACGATGTTGGCCCGCTGCTGGGCGATCTCCGCCAGCAGCCGGGCCAGCTCGCCCGGCTGGTCGCCGGTGCGCACGGCGAGCCGCAGGAACCGGCCCGCCGAGACCAGGCCGTGCTCGATGACCCGCAGCAGCAGCATCGGGTCGATGTTGCCGCCGGACAGGATGGCCACGATCGGCGCCTTCAGGTCGACCTTGCCGGTGAGCAGGGCCGCCACCGAGGCGCCGCCGGCCGGCTCGACCACCATCTTGTGCCGCTCCAGCAGCACCAGCAGCGCCGCCGACAGGTCCTCGTCGGTCACCGTCACCACGTCGTCGACCAGCTTGCTGACGTGCGCGAAGTTGAGCACGCCGGGGCGCATCACCGCGATGCCGTCGGCGATGGTCGTCGAGCGGTCCAGCGTCAGCGGCTCCCCCGCGGCCAGCGACGGCGGGTAGGACGCCGCGCCGATCGCCTGCACGCCGACGATGCGGATGTCCGGGCGCAGCGCCTTGGCCGCCACGGCGACCCCCGAGATCAGCCCGCCGCCGCCCACCGCGGTGACGATGGTGTTCACGTCCGGGCACTGTTCGAGGATCTCCAGCCCCACCGTGCCCTGCCCGGCGATGATGTCGCGGTGGTCGAACGGGTGGATCAGGATCGCCCCGGTACGGTCGGCGAACTCCCGCGCCGCGGCCAGCGCGTCGTCGACCGTGTTGCCGGCGTACTCGATCGTCGCGCCGTACCCCTTGGTGGCCGAGACCTTCGGCAGCGGCGCGCCCTCGGGCATGAAGACCGTGGAGTGCGCGCCCAGCAGGCTCGCCGCCAGCGCGACGCCCTGGGCGTGGTTGCCGGCGCTCGCGGCGACCACGCCGCGGGCACGCTCGGCGTCGGAGAGCCGGGAGATCCGGGTGTACGCCCCCCGCACCTTGTACGACCCCGCACGCTGCTGGTTCTCGCACTTGAGCCACGTCGGCACGCCCAGCGTGCGGGTCAGCGGCAGGGAGTGCTCCAGCGGGGTGGTCCGGACGACCCCGGTGAGCAGGGCTCGGGCGGCCTCGATGTCGGCGAGCTCCAGCAGATCGGTCATGGCTGTGATGGTGCCATCCGGCTCACACGAAGGCGTGACGAGGCCACGGATTGGCCACCTCGAGCTGCCCGGCGATCTCCAGGAGCAGCACCTCCGAGTCGGGTGGCCCGACGAGCTGCACCGCGAGCGGCAGGCCGTCCGGGCGCAGGCCGACCGGGACCACGATGGCCGGCAGCCCGGCGATGTTCCACGGCGCGGCGTACGGCGCGTACGCCATGTTCACCTGCATGTTGCGCCGCCAGCTGCCGCCGGCGTGCCCGTCCGCGGGCGGCGGCGCCGTCGCCAGGGCGGGCGTGAGCAGCACGTCGATGCCGCTGTCGGCGAAGAACCGGATGCTCTTCTCCCGCCACGCGTCGCGCTGCTGCTGCCTGACCCAGCCGCGCCGCCACACGAACTTGCCCAGCGCGACGTGCCGGCGGGTGCGCGGCTGCAGGCTGCGCACGTCCAGCCCGGCGGCGTCGGCCTCCCGGTAGGCGCAGGCGAACCAGGTGGCCAGCCCGGCCAGGCCGACCGCGGTCGAGTACGGCGGATCGGCGGTGACCGTGTCGTGGCCCACACCGACGAGCAGCTTCGACGCCGTCGCCACGGCCTCGCGGTTGGGCTGGTCCGGCCGTACCCCCGCGACCGGGGAGCGCAACGACACCCCGACCCGCAGCCGGCCCGGCTGCACCAGCTTCACCGGGGCCCGGCCGGCCATGACGCTGAAGCCCAGCGCGGCGTCGGCCACCGTGGTGGCCAGGACGCCGTTCTCGGTCAGCCCGAACCAGCCGTCCAGGCCCAGGTCGCAGGGGATGACGTCGCGGCCGGGCTTGAGCCCGACCAGGCCGCAGCAGGCGGCCGGGATGCGCACCGAGCCGAGGCCGTCGTTGCCCTGGGCGATGGGCACCAGGCCGGCGGCGACGGCCGCGGCCGAGCCGCCGGAGGAACCCCCGGGGGTACGCTCCAGCGCCCACGGGTTGCGGGTCGGCTCCTCGACGCCGTCGGTGGTGGCCCACAGCCCCATCTCGGGCATCCGGGTCACGCCGACCACCACCGCGCCGGCGCCGCGCAGCCGCCGGACCACCTCGTGGTCCTCCTCGGCCACGGCGGAACGCGCCGCCGCCGAGCCGTGCCAGGTCGGCAGGCCGGCGACGGGCGTGTTCTCCTTCACCGCGACCGGCACGCCGGCCAGCGGCAGGTTGCCCAGGTCCTCCTGGTCGTCGACCTTCTCGGCCTCGGCGATCGCCTCACCGGCGCGCACCACGCGGAACGCGGCGATGGCCGGATCGGAGATCGCGATCTGCTCGAGGTGATCGGCCACCACCTGGGTGGCCGTCGTGTCGCCCCGCCGCACCGCGCGCGAGATCTGCTTGGCGGTGGCACCGACCCACGTGGTCGCCAGGTTGTCCATGGCCCGTCTCCGTCTGTCCGTCTAGACCTAGCCGAGCGCCTGCTCCAGATCCGCGAGCAGATCGTCAACGGTTTCGATGCCGACAGACAGTCGCACGAGATCGGCGGGTACTTCAAGCGGTGAGCCCGCCGCGGACAGGTGTGTCATCTGCCCCGGGTGCTCGATCAGCGATTCGACGCCGCCCAGTGACTCGGCCAGCACGAACAGTTTGGTCCGGTTGCAGATCCGGATCGCCTGCTCGGGACCGCCGGCGGCGCGGAACGACACCATGCCGCCGAAGCGGGACATCTGCTTGGCGGCGGTCTCGTGTCCGGGATGCGACTCCAGGCCCGGGTAGAGCACCTGGCCGACGGCCTCGTGGTCCTGCAGGTACGCCACGATGCGCTCGGCGTTGTCGCAGTGCCGGTCCATCCGTACGCCGAGGGTCTTGATCCCGCGCAGCGTCAGCCAGGCGTCGAACGGGCCGTTGACCGCGCCCATCGCGTTCTGGTGGAAGGCGAGCTGCTCGCCGAGCTCGTCGCCGGCCGTGACCAGCGCGCCGCCGACCACGTCGGAGTGCCCGCCGAGGTACTTGGTGGTCGAGTGGATGACCACGTCGGCGCCGAGCGCCAGCGGCTGCTGCAGGTACGGCGACGCGAACGTGTTGTCCACGGCGAGCATCGCGTCGTACTCGTGCGCCAGCGCGCCCAGGGCGGTGACGTCGGCGATGTTCAGCAGCGGGTTGGTCGGCGTCTCGGCCCAGATCAGCCGGGTGTGCCCGGGGCGGAACGCCGCCCGCACCGCGTCCAGGTCGCCGAGCGGCACCGCGGTCCAGTCCAGGCCCCAGTTCTCCGCGACCTTCGAGAACAGCCGGTACGTGCCGCCGTACGCGTCGTCCGGGATCACCACGTGGTCGCCGGGCCGGCACACCGCGCGCAGCAGCGTGTCCTCGGCGGCGAGGCCGCTGGCGAAGGCGAGCCCCCGCCGGCCGCCCTCGATCGCGGCGAGGCACTCCTGCAGGGCGTCGCGCGTCGGGTTGCCCGAGCGGCTGTACTCGTAGCCCAGCCGCGGCGCGCCCACGGCGTCCTGGGCGTAGGTGCTGGTCTGGTAGATCGGCGGCACCACCGCCCCGGTCCGCGGATCCGGATCCTGCCCGGCATGGATGGCCAGGGTGTCGAAGCCGTACGTGTTACCCGTCATGAGGGGCAAGGCTAGTCTGCCCTGATGCCCGACTGCCTGTTCTGTTCGATCGTGGCGGGCGATGTTCCCGCGTTCCGGGTGGTGGACACCGCGGACGGTGTCGGTTTCCTGGACATCCGCCCGGTCTTCAAGGGCCACGTCCTGCTGGTGCCCCGCCCGCACGTGGGCCAGCTGAGCGACCTGCCCGCCGCCCTGCTGCCGGGCTACTTCGCCCTGGTGCAGCGGGTGGCCGCGGCAGTGCCCGCCGCCCTGTCGGCCCAGGGGACGTTCGTGGCGATGAACAACGTCGTGTCGCAGTCGGTGCCCCACCTGCACACCCACATCGTGCCGAGGACCAAGGGCGACGGCCTCCGCGGCTTCTTCTGGCCGCGCACCAAGTACGCCTCCGACGAGGAGGCGCAGTCGTACGCCGACCGGGTAAGGAACACGCTGGGCGCGGCGTTGTAGCCATCGGATGAGAGGAGTGACCGTGTTCCTGCGGTACAACAAGCTCGAGATGCCGATGGCCGAGAAGCACACCGTGCTGGGCACCCCGCTGAAGGGCCCCTGGCCGGCCGGGTACGAGACGGCAGTGTTCGGAATGGGCTGCTTCTGGGGCGCCGAGCGCATCTTCTGGCAGCTGCCCGGCGTGTACTCGACGTCGGTCGGCTACGCCGGCGGCACGACCCCGAACCCCACGTACGAGCAGACCTGCTCCGGGCGCACCGGGCACGCCGAGGTGGTGCAGGTGGTGTACGACCCGGCGAAGATCAGCTACGAGCAGCTGCTGAAGGCGTTCTGGGAGAACCACGACCCGACACAGGGGATGCGGCAGGGCAACGACGTGGGTACGCAGTACCGGTCGGCGATCTATACGACTACGGCTGAGCAGGCGCGGGTTGCGCTGGGGTCGGTGGAGGCTTTCCAGCCGGTGGTGAGCGCGGCGGGGCGGGGGCAGATCACTACGGAGATCGCGCCGCTGACGGATTACTACTACGCCGAGGATTACCACCAGCAGTATTTGTCGGATGCCAAGAATCCGGGCGGGTACTGCAACCACGGGCCGAACGGCATGACCTGCCCTATCGGACTCGGTAAGACCGCTTAACGCGCGATCGAGGTGTCCTCGCTCCTTTAAGGGCACCTCGGTTCGTCTGCGTGCCATCCCGTCGGCCGCCGACCCACCCACCGGGGAGCAGACCGACCTCGGGCCGCCATGGCTCGCCTGCCGAGAGATACCAAAGTGGCGGTCTGAGCGGTTTCGCCGGGGGCGGAGGACAACGGGATGGTTGCCTAATCCCGGGATTCTGGATCTTGTGTGGCACGCGTGGTTATCGGTTGATCTCGTCAATGCTCGCTGTAGCCCGCGCGTCGGCCGGCGCCGGCGCTTGCTCCGCCAGCAAGCTGAGGTGATCGGCCCAGCAGATCAGGGACTATGCGCCGGGATCGTCGCGCACGAAGACACCGACGCCGGGCAGCGTCTCGGTGATCTCCTTGATCCTGAGGATCTGCATGGCGCGGTCGATCACGGGCTCGGTCACTTCGTAGCGAGCGATCATCTCGCGGCGACTGGGCAGACGTGAGCCAGGCGGGAACTCGCCAGCTTTGATGCGCTGCTGGAGGTCGTCAGCGATCTCTTCGTATCGGTAGCGGGGTGGCACAGGTGATCTCCTCGGTTAGCACTTCCGAGTAGAGCACCAATGACGCTGGCACCGAAATCGGAAGTGGTGAACCGGCCCCTGGTCAAAGTGAAAGCCCGGAGCAACCGTGATGCTCCGGGCTTTCATCTGCCCACTCTGCCCTATGAGAACCAAGCGGTCGATGACCTACGGTGCCACACACGCGAAAGTCACAAACTATCCCTTGCACATGACTTCGTAGTGAAAGGACGACACGGCGCCATCAGGTTGGACGAACAGATCATCACTTCTTGACCGTGATGATGACATCCAAGCCGTTATCAGGGTGATAGGTCCAGGACGCCGAAAGTGTCACGTCTGTCATCGGGGGAAGGCTAGCCATCTGTGTTCGTAGGGCTGCGGTGTCTACGGTCCAATCGGCGTTCTGCCGCCCCTGCAAAGCGGTCGTCTGAGTCATCTGCAAATACACCGCATCTGGCATTTGTGTGATCATCTTGATGCATTGGACTGCATAGTCGTGCGCGAAGGAGTCCTCTCCAGGCGCCTGGTCGGCCAAGTCGTAGGCCAGCGTATTGCCAGAATCCTTCACCGCTTCTGCAGGCAGACAGTTAAAGTTGGCAAATGAGTAGGGCGCGGCCGGCGGCATCGTCGCTGCGGGCGCCGCAGACTTGCCGCCACACCCTGCCGCCGCGAGTAGCATCAACATCAACCATGCCGCGATGCCACCGGATGACCGAATCTGCATCTCGAACCCTCCTTGTGCCTCTCGTGAGCAACGTGACCCGCCCGCTCATGGATGCGGCCGAGATCGATTGCAGTACCGCCTCGTGTCCGGTCGGTCCCCCTGGAAGTCGGGAGATCACCGTCTCGACCCGCCGCGCCATCCCGTCCGCCGCAGCGCAGCCCTGCTTCACTTCCCGGCCAAGCCATTGGTGCGGTCGCCCAGGCGGCCGATGCAGGCCGCAGGTCTTCAAGAGACCGAGCAGGTCCGGGCACGTTGCGCCAGCGACGTGAGGTCGACATTCCGCAGCACTTCGGCGAGCCTAGGCAACCGCCGAGGCATCCGTCATCGCCACTTCCGCCCCGGCATGAAGACCCCTGAATCGCAGTACTGGCGCAGCGGTTATCCGGATGCGGCTGCGCCAGGTCAGGACAAGGAGATCTTCACTCCACCCGAGAACATTGAGTCATGGAGCTCCATGGCGGTCAACTGCGTTGATTTCGGCACATCGAAGATGAGTTTCCCCTTCACCTGATTCCCAGGATTAATTTCCTGGAGGAAGGTGGGGCTCCCTTCGTTGGCGTAGATTTCCGCCCCGGTATCGTTCGAGAACTCGATGCCCTCGGCGTCGTAGGCCTTCTGGGACGAGCCGTCGAAAGTTTGAGCCTCCTTGCCGATGTTCTTCACGGTGACAGAGATGATGCAGAACTTACCCTGAGCCTTATCGTTTAGGTACTCAGATCCAACCTTGGACTTTGAGCAATCGAGTTTTGTTACGGTGAACTCGAACTTGCCGTCACGGACAGCGTCTCCCATGCCTGGCCCGGAGTCGCGAGAGGCCACAGGCTTCGTCGTCGCCTTCGCAACCGGTACTTTGGGAGCGGCCTTGGCGGCCGCTTTGGTAGTGGCCTTCTTTGTGACGGGCGCGGTGGTCGCCGAAGCCCCGAGCTTGTCGTGGTCTCCACCGGCGATCGCGGCGATTGCGCCGCTGCCGCAACACAGGACCAGGACTCCACCGATGATGCCGAAGATCAGCTTCTTATTGCTCTTCTTCGTCGGCGGTGGGCCATACGACCCCTGCCCTGGCTGAGCCGGGAATACTGGCGGTGGAGGGCCCCACGTCGGCGAGACGGGTGGCTGTTGAGGCTGATTCGGATCCGGCGGTTGGTATGACATGCGTGCGCTCCGTGCTGGACCAAGACAGGACTGGTAATGCGGCCGAGCCCCAGTCCAAGAAACCCGGCCGCTTGACCACTTTCCGCGTCACCGTGCGCACCCTGCGTATGGCACGCCGACGCCTAGGCCGGATACCGCACGGGTCAGTACCTAAGGTGGTGCGCCACTGTCCGATTGGGTGAGCGGTTGTCCTGTTTGGGATACTGCGGCCAAAGAACCGCCGCCATCCTGATCCGTAGGCTCGACGTTCCTCGCCCTGCCGTATGCGAGGTTGGCTGGGGACAGTACCGCCGGAGCGAGCAATATCGGCTTACCCGAGGCGCCTTCAGCAGCAATGCAGCCGAAGATCGCTTGCCGAGAGCTTGATCCCGGTGGTCTTGGGCTTCGGGAAGATCGCCAGGCCCGCCGCGCGCGGCGGGCCTGGCGGGACGCCGTGCTGCTGCAAGACTTATCAGCCAACAGCGCCGTCAAGCGACGCCGGCCCGGCGATGGGCGAATAGCGGTCGAGCAGGTCGAAGGTTCGGGGTGCCGTTGCGGTCGCAGATCAAGTGATGCTTCGGGCCGGGTCTGCCGCGGTTGACCGGCGACGGCATGCTCACGCCGAATCGGCTGACCGGCCTGAACGCATCAGTCTCCGTCGTCAGAGGCTCAGCAGCTGCTCAGCGGAAAGGTCGTCGAGCCCCAAAGAACTCATCGTCCGGGCTCCCTCCGCACGCAGATCCCGCCCGAGGACGACAGAAGTGATCTGGATGATCGCGTCCATCGTCGGGGTGGGCACCGAGAGCCGGCGGGCCAGATCGGTGAAGAAGACCAGGGAGTAGCCGACATCCTCGGTGAGGTACCGCGAGTCGATGGCGGTCGGGGCCTTGATGCCGCGGAAGCCGGGCGCCTCGGAGTAACCGGTCGTGTAATTGCTCTCGGTCATGTATCCCTGCATCACACCGATGTCCGGCTCCGACAGGATCGTCACGCCGAGCGCTTTCGCGATGGCGAGACGCTCGCTGTCCACAGCCTCGATGAGACGGCCCGCAACCGGGGTGACACCCTCCTCGTAGAAGAGGAAGTCACCATCGGTCCGCTCCAGCAGGGCCGCGTTCATGAGCGTCACCGCCGGGTGGATGACCGGATTGCCGTTCTGCAGGGACGTCTGGAAGACCGTGGCCGCCTCGACGGTCGAGGGATAGATCTGCCTGAGGATCTCCAGGAATTTGCCGTTGCCGGACCGGGGAACGGCCGAGGCGAAGAGGCCCGTGTCGAACCTGTGGAACACGTGGACGTTGCCCTCGCCGTCGGACCGGCACGCATAAGGCAGGGTGCTGGTCTCCCCGACGATGATGCTGTCGTCGTGCACCGCCATACCCGCGGCCCGCTTGAAGGCCAGGGCGCCGCCGCAGGAGCCGGGACAGATCACCACGGTCATCCCGGGCCGCAGGTGAGGTGCGAGGTCGTGGCCGAAGGGCTCGGTCGCGAACGCGGGCCCGACCACGAAGACGATCTCGGCGCCGTCCATGGCGGCTGCGACGTCCGTGCCGGCGTACGCCACCGGGGCGAAGCCCTCCAGGCGTCCCTGGCTCGTGATGCCGCCCTTGGCCCGGACTGCCTCGAGATTGTGGTGAGCGTGTTCGGCGCGGGAGTACAGCGAGACCCGGTGGCCTTGCTGAGCACAGTCGAAGGCGACGGCCATGCCTCCGTTGCCCGAACCGATAACGGTGACGTTCACGGTCACTCCTCATCCTCCGGCGTCATCGCAGACGCCGGCAGATTTCGTCGGCGAAAATCTCGGAGGCTCTTCCCATCGAAGATCTTACGCGGTCGATCGTTTAGCTGTTCGGGCGGTAACCGAAGACCCCCAGACCGCCCGGACCCGTGCCCAGCAGCCGGCCGCCGCCAACCGCCGCGACACTCGAAACCTTCGACAAAGCCGGGCTCGGGGTCACCTTGGTGCCCGTGGACGCATTCCGCACCGCCACCGGTTTACCCGTCACGGGCACATACACCAAACCTCCCGCGCGCACCGGCTGACCGACACGAGCACCGAGATTCACCGACCACGCGCGCTTACCCGATGCCACGTCGTAGGCCTCCAAGGAACTACCGACACCCAGGTAAAGGCGCCGTCCGTCGGTGGCGATCCGGTTCGACACCCGGTCCATCGACCACACAACACCCTGATCGGATACCCGGACCGCCTTCAACGACCAGTCAGAGTTGTCGCCCACGAACAGCCAGTTGCCATACGATGCCAACGGCGTCCACGCCGACGGCCAACTGCCTTTCGGCTGTCCTGTCGCCGCATCCACACGCCACGGCTCCCGGTTCCCGGAGATCACCACGTCCCCACCGATCGAAACGGTGGAGAGGAGCGTGCGAGCCCCGTCGGTGCCGTCGCCGTCGGACCAGACGGTGGCACCGTCACTGAGTCGGTACGCCTCCACGTTGGGTACGGTGCCGTAATCGTTGCCGCTCACGATCACCGTGCCGCGCGTGACCACCAATTGTGCCGCGTCGGTGTTCGGCGACCGCTTCCACAGTTGCCGTCCGGTGGCCAGGTCGGAGGCCAGCACCAAACCGTCGGCGTCGCCTCCTTCAATCATGCACAGGCTGTCAGAGGACGTCACGACCACGGTGGTGCCGGACACCGCGATGTTGTAGGCCAAGCGATCGGAGAACACGTCAGTTTCGCGCCACACCAACCGGCCGGTGGCGGATTCGCGCGCCGCCAGGCCCGACGTGTCCTGAGTAAGGGTCAGCCCCCCGGCAATTACCGGTCCCACCAGCCCTGGACACTCCGACCGGGTGGAGGGCAATTGCCAGCGCAGCTTCAGCTTGGCAACCGTGGAGGCATTCAAAATGCTCTCGTGGGGATTGTAGTGGGACCGACCGGCGTCCGCGCCGGCCTGCGGCCACGCCGATACGGCAGCAGCGTTGACCGGGCCGGCGACGGTTCCGGTAAGAGCGAGGGCCATGACTCCGGCCCATAAACGTCGGATCATGGCGCTGACCGTAGGGGCTACGACCCATCACCGGATGATTTTGCCCAATTCACCGCGACGGTGTACCCGACCGGATTAAGCCGCTCGCGGGGCAGGTTGCTCTGATCCCTCGCGGCCGCGGATGGCTGGGCCGAGCCAGGCCAGCCCGTCCTCCCTACGGGTGTAAAAGATCGACACCCGCCAACCCCACCTCACACACTGAACAAGAAGACAATTCGGGAGGTAGCCCGCGGGAGGTACACCATGCCCAGGTTTCACAACGAAGAGGAGCGCGCCGCCTGGATGCTCGCCGAATCCCTCGCCGAAACAGCGCGGGCGATGATGAAGCAGGCCGAGACGGCGCTGGAGACCTGGCGGGTCGGCAAGGAGCTGAACCGGGTGCTCTGCGCCCGCCGCGGCATCAGCGCCTCCGATGCGGAGATCCGGTGGTCCGAGACCGCCAAGGCGAAGAACGCCCTGACCGACAACAGCTTCCACGTGACGCTCGCGACGATGTACTTCGGCGCCGCCGCCGCGCACTACTCCCGCGCCCAGTATCTCCGCAGTCACGGTGAGGCCCGGGTCTGACGTACGGAAAAAAGCGCCGCCCCGACCGGGGCGGCGGTCGAAGCGGCGCTTTCGCAGGCCTGCGGGACCCGGCGCTCGCACGGGGGACGAGCGCCGAGCCCCGCAGGGGCCTTGCTCGAGTGTGCGGCGGTTTTCTGGGAAACCGCTGTGCCTCGCCACCGAACACGCTGGGAGTCAGGAGTCGGCCGGCGGGGACTTCGGCTGGTCGGCCGGCGTGCTGGCGCCGGGACCGGGGGCGGCGGCTTCGTTCTGGGCGGGGCCGCTGCCGGCCAGCGCGAGCCCGAGCACCGCGCCCGCGCCGATGAGGCCCAGTCCGGCCAGGGAGATCTTGCGTCGTTCCGGCTCGTTCACGGCTCCTCCAAGGTCACGACCGGCTCTCCATGCTGCCCGCGCCGGCTGTGAGATAGCTGAGTCGCGTTCCACCGGGCATATTTGACGCATGGAGCTGGCGACCGAGACCGAACGCAAGTACGACGTTCCCGCCGGCTTCGCGCTGCCGGCCCTGACCGGGGCGGGCGGTGCCCAGGAGTTCGGGCCCGCCGAGACCCACGAGCTGGACGCGACCTACTTCGACACCGAGGATCTGCGCCTGGCGCGGCACAAGCGGACCCTGCGGCGGCGCACCGGCGGCGGGGACGCGGGCTGGCACCTCAAGACGCCGGCCGGCGCGTCGAGCCGTACCGAGCACCGGCTGCCGCTGACCGACGGGGACGTCGTGCCCGGTGAGCTGGCCGCGGAGGTGCGCACGGTCGTGCGGACCCGCCCGCTGCGGCCGGTCGCCCGGCTGCGTACCCATCGGGTCGAGACGCCGCTGCGCGACGCTCAGGGCCGTACCCTCGCGCTCGTCGCGCAGGACCGGGTCGCGGCCGAGACCGACGACGGCGCCCAGCAGTGGGAGGAGCTCGAGGTCGAGCTGGTCGACGGCGGGCCCGAGGTGCTCGACGCCGTCGAGGGCCTGCTGCTGGCCGCCGGCGCGACGCCCGCCACCGGGCCGTCGAAGCTGGCCCGGGCGCTGGGCGACCGGCTCGCCGCGCCGCGGCGGCGGCGGAAGATCAACCCCGTGCTCCGGTACGCGCGTGAGCAGCGCGAAGCCATCGAGCAGCAGGACACCGGGGTACGCGCCGGCGACCCCGAAGCCGTGCACAAGATGCGGGTGGCCACCCGGCGCCTGCGCAGCACCCTGAAGACGTTCAAGGCCTCCTTCGCCCCGCCGCGGGCCGCCGCGCTCAGCGACGAGCTCAAGTGGCTGGCCACCCGCCTCGGCGACGTCCGCGACGGCCAGGTCCTCGAGCACAAGCTGCTGGCCGACACCGCCGGCTTCCCGGAGGTCGCCCGGGGCATCTGCGCCCACCTCGACGCCCAGGTGGAGCGCGGTCGCGAGGCGCTCACCGAGGCCCTGGACAGCGACCGTTACCTGGCCATGCTCGACGCCATGGACGAGCTGGTCGACGATCCGGAGCCGGACGACGCGGGCGCGCTGCGCCGGGCCCGCCGGGCGCTGGGCAAGGCCGACCGGCTGCTGGACGAGGCGCTGGCCGGCGGCGAGGACGCCGAGCTGCACGAGGCGCGCAAGGCGTACAAGCGGGCCCGGTACGCGGTGGAGGTCTTCGCCCCCAGCGCCGGCAAGCCGGGCAGGCAGCTGGTGAAGTCGCTGACCGCGCTGCAGGACGTGCTGGGCGCGCACCAGGATTCGGTGATCGCCCGCGAGGTGCTGCGGGAGGTGGCCGCCGGCGCGCCGGACGCGTTCGGCTACGGCGTGCTGTGGGCGCGCCAGGAGCGGGTCGGTGAAGAGACCCGCGCCGGGCTGCCGCCGGTGGTCACGGCCTCGCGGCGGGCCCGGCTGCGCCGCTGGCTCGGCTGACGTTCACCCGCCGTCCAGTTGTCAGGCCCGTCCCAGTGGGTATGACAACGGCATGCAGGCCGAGCGGGAACACGAGCAGCAGGAGCCGCGGGACGACGCGCGCCAGTACGACGAGGAGCTCCTCACCCAGCCGTACCACGGTCCGATCAGCGAGCTGGGCGGTTACCGGGTCGCGGACGACGATGACGACGATCCGGTGCTGCTCAACGCCGACGGCAGCCCGGTGGACACCTGGCGCGAGGACTACCCGTACGACTTCCGGCTGCCCCGGGCCGACTACGACCACGACAAGCGCCTGCTGCAGATCGAGCTGCTCAAGCTGCAGAACTGGTGCAAGCGCACCGGCGAGCGGATGGTGATCCTCTTCGAGGGCCGCGACGCCGCCGGCAAGGGCGGCACGATCAAGCGCTTCATGGAGCATCTCAACCCGCGGGGCGCCTCCGTGGTGGCGCTGGAGAAGCCCAACGAGCGCGAGAGCAGCCAGTGGTACTTCCAGCGCTACATCAAGCACCTGCCGGCGGCCGGCGAGATCGTGCTCTTCGACCGGTCCTGGTACAACCGGGCCGGGGTGGAGCGGGTGATGGGCTTCTGCACCCGCGCCGAGTACCTGGAGTTCATGCGGCAGGCGCCGGACCTGGAACGGATGCTGGTCCGCTCGGGGATCAACCTGATCAAGTTCTGGTTCTCGGTCTCGCAGGGCGAGCAGCGCACCCGGTTCGCGATCCGGCAGGTCGACCCGGTACGCCAGTGGAAGCTCTCGCCGATGGACATCGAGTCGCTGGACAAGTGGGGCGACTACACCGAGGCCAAGGAGGCGATGTTCTTCTACACCGACACCGCCGACGCCCCGTGGACCGTGGTCAAGAGCAACGACAAGAAGCGGGCCCGGCTGGAGGCGATCCGGTACGTGCTGAACCGCTTCCAGTACGACGACAAGGACGCCGACGTCGTGGGCTCCCCCGACCCGCAGATCGTCGGCCCCGCCTCGCTGGCCGTCGAGGGCACCGAGATGAGCCCGCGGGTATTCCCTCGGCTCTAGTGACCTTAAAAGCGTTGTCGCCGGGCCGCTGCGGTGGTTAACGTGGCCGTACACGTGAGAGGAGGTGGTCCGAAGTTGTATAGCAACGGGACTCGTGAGGTGGCTGTCCGCTAGCCGCTGTCCTTGACAGCTTCGTTTGAACGTCGAGACCGTGTGGCAGCGGTGCGGCGAATACCAGGCAGCCACCCGACCCCCGGGGATCCGGCCCAGTCCGACCGGACCACGCTACGGCGCGGAAGTCCCCGGGGGTCGCTTCATGTCCGAAGGTGGTGACAGATGCGCCAGCTGACCGTCCTGGGCACGGCGAGCCAGGTGCCCACCCGGCACCGCAACCAGAACGGCTACCTGCTGCGCTGGGACTCCGAGGTCATCCTGTTCGACCCGGGCGAGGGCACCCAGCGCCAGATGCTGCTGGCCGGGCTGCCGGTGAGCCCGCTGCGCCGGATCTGCATCACCCACTTCCACGGCGACCACGTGCTCGGCCTGCCCGGCGTGGTCCAGCGCATCTCGCTCGACAAGGTCCCGCACCCGGTGGCCGTGCACTATCCCGCCGGGGGCCAGGTGTTCTTCGACCGGCTCCGGCACGCCAGCAGCTTCTACGACGTCGCCGACCTGCGGCCCGTACCGGTCGGCCCGGGTTTCCGGGTGGAGACGCCGGCCGGCGCGCTCACCGCGCTGCCGCTGCGGCACTCGATCGAGACGTACGGGTACCGCCTGGCCGAGCCCGACGGGCACCGCATGGTGCCCTCGCTGCTGGCGGCGCACGGCATCGCCGGCCCCGCGATCGGCGAGCTGCAGCGCACCGGCCGCTTCGGCCGGGTCACCCTGGAGCAGGTCAGCGCGCCGCGGCCGGGTCAGCGGTTCGCCTTCGTGATGGACACCGGGCTGTGCGACAACGTCTTCCACCTCGCCGAGGGCGCCGACCTGCTGGTCATCGAGTCGACGTTCCTGGCCGAGGACGCTGTGACGGCCGCCCAGGTCGGCCACCTGACGGCGGGCCAGGCCGGGTCGGTGGCCCGGCAGGCGGGGGTGCGCACGCTGCTGCTCACCCACTTCTCCCAGCGGTACGCCGACAGCGCCCGCTTCCTGGACGAGGCCCGGGCCGAGTTCGACGGCGACATCGTGCTCGCCGAGGATCTGCTGCAGGTGCCGGTGCCGCCCCGGCTAGGTTCGTCCGATGAGCGTGCATCTGCGTCCCGTCGCTGACGACGACCTGCGGGCCGTCGGCGCCCTGCACTACCGGTCCCGCGCCGCCGCGTACGCGGGCATCCTCTCCCCCGAGGCGCTGTCGGCCGGCTCGCCGGAGGCGATGGGCGAATGGTGGGCGGAGCGGTGGAAGTGGGAACGCGACACGCACCGGCTGACCGTGGCAACCGACGGCGCCACCCTGGCGGGCTTCTCCTACGTGGGGCCGAGCGAAGAGGACGGCGTCGCCGAGCTGTACGCCATCCACGCCGACCCGGCGTACGTGGGCGCCGGGGTGGGCCGGGCGCTGATGCTCGACGCCCTGCCCGCGCTGGCCCGCCTCGGCGACCGGGCCGTGCTCTGGGTGCTCACGGCGAACACCCGGGCCCGGCGCTTCTACGAGCGCGGCGGCTGGGCCGCGGACGGCACGACCCGCAACGAGGCGATCGGCGGGGAACCGGTCGCCCAGCTGCGGTACGGCCGTGCGGTGGAGGGTGGGCGGGAGCGCATGACCGAGTGAATGCGGGGGAACCTGTGGTCACGCGCTCCCGCCAACCACGCCCGCCCGAACCGCCATGACGCCTGGCCGGAGGCGCCGACCGGCGGAGGCGTGCCGGTCTGAGCGGTCGAACGGGTCCGGGGTGCGGGATACCGGCGTGCTGGCGGGGCACGGGGGTGTCACCGCGGGTTCGTCGTCGTCCGGGCCGATCCAGGTCGGTTCTTGCCGGGGGACGGTCAAGGTCCCGGCTGACGGCGAAGGTCTCGGGGAGCTTCAGTCGAAATAGCCTCTGTTCAGTTCGTCGATCTTCGGGGTCTCCCGCCGGGCCATGTTGCCGTCCAGCCCGGTACGCACCCCGGGCATCGCGCGGACGCTGTTCAAGTCGTGCCGCAGGGTCCAGGCCTCCCGCCACGGGCGGCGGGACGCGAGCTCGGCCCGTTCCCCGAGCCGGCGCGGAGCGCAGGGCCAGCGCCAGCCGCACCAGACGCAGTTGCCGTCGTGGCCGGGCTCGGCGTGGCGCCTCAGCATCTGCTGAGCGTCCTGCCAGAGCAGGCGGTCCACGATGTCGGCCGGTACAGCCTCGTCGACGATGACCATCCCCACCCCTCCGTCCGGCTCGTTCAGCTCCTTCGTCACTCATACAACCCCCGGCAACCGGCACCCGGTCGGACTGTCTGTGCGATCTCAGCAACTATCCGTGACTGTCGCTGTTCGCCGTGGGCGGACACCCCACCGGCATCGATGCCCGGCGGGCAGGCGTTCTGGACGTCATGGATACCGAACACACGGATGCCGAGCGGGGCGCCCTCGACGCCTACAGCCGTGTCGTGACCGGCGTCGCCGCCGCCCTGCTGCCGTCGGTCGCGGCGCTGGCCGTCCGTACCCCCCGCGGAGCCGGCGCCGGCTCCGCGGTCACCTTCACCGACGACGGGTTCCTGCTCACCAACGCCCACGTGGTCGCCGGCGCGAACGGCGGCACCGCCGCCTTCGCCGACGGCACCGAAACCACATTCGACGTGGTCGGCGCCGACGCGCTCTCCGACCTGGCCGTCGTCCGCGTCCACCACTCGGGCGCCCCGGCGGCGCCGCTGGGCGACGCCGACGGGCTACGGATCGGCCAACTGGTCGTGGCGGTCGGCAACCCCATGGGCCTGGCCGGCTCCGTCACCGCCGGCGTGGTGTCCGGGCTGGGCCGCTCACTGCCCGCCCGCGACGGCCGCCGCGTCCGCATCATCGACAACGTCATCCAGACCGACGCGGCGCTCAACCCGGGCAACTCCGGCGGCGCCCTGGCCGACTCCACCGGCGTGGTGGTGGGCGTCAACACGGCCGTCGCGGGCTACGGCCTGGGTCTGGCCGTACCGGTCAACCGCACCACCCGCCAGATCATCAGCGAGCTGCTCACCACCGGCCGCGTCCGCCGGGCCTGGCTGGGAGTCGCCGGCGTGCCGGTCCCGCTGCCGCCGCCGATCGCGGAACGGCTGGGCCAGAAACTGGGGCTGCGGGTGGTGGAGGTGGTGCCGGGCAGCCCGGCCGGCACGGCGGGGATCTACCTGGGCGACATCCTGATCACGGCGGGCGGGGAGCCGGTGCAGACGGTCCAGGCCCTGCAACGACTGATGCTGGGGCCGGCGATCGGGCGGAATTTGCCGATCACGGTGCTCCGCAAGAACGCCTTCGTGGATGTCGTCTCCATCCCGAGCGAATTGGCGTGAGTCCACGGGCCGAAGTGGGGTGGGGCGTGGGCGTGGGCCGCACCGGTTGCCGCTAATCAGGCAGCCCACCGATCTGGGCGGGCGGCTTGATTGCTCTTCGTGTGAGGTTGCGTGGCCGTCCACTCGTGCGAGGTCGCGCGGACGCCCACCCGGGCGAGGTCGCTCGGGCGGCCCACCCGTGGGAAGTCGTGCGGCCGGCCCACCCGGGCGAGGTCGCGCGGCCGGCCCACCCGGGCGAGATCGCGCGGACGGCCCACCGTGGGAAGTCGCGCGCCCGGCCCACCCGGGCGAGGTCGCGCGGACGGCCCGCCCTGCGAGGTCGCGCGGCCGGCCGACTCGCATGCGTGGGCAGGGCGGCCGCCAACCCACCGTGCGAGCCGGACCACCGGTTGCCATGCCATGCACTCAGCCGGCAGCACTCAGGGGCGGCCACCCACGACTCACCGTCCGAATTGCCGCCCGCGGATCTTGATGATTCCGGGGCATCCATGTGGGTCGGGGAGCCACAAGATCCAACCAAAGTGCAGCCTGAAGGGCGGGAGGCTGCGACCGCGAGCAACATTCGACGACCACCTGCGCGGATCTTGAAGTGTCAGAGCACCGTCCCGAACCCCGCAGCCGCAAGTTCCACCGACAAGCGCGCCCAAGGCGCGACGGCGCGGGGCAAGCAAGATCGGACGACCACACGCGCCGACCTTGATGAGTCAGGGCACCCTCCTGGGCATGACAG